>NZ_JAAVUX010000011.1 GCF_018449655.1 Pseudomonas sp. dw_358 | reverse complement strand
AAATTCAAAAAACTGTCATAGGCGGCAAAAAAGCCAAAAGCAGCCCTCACGGGCTGCTTCCTGGCAGCGTTACAAGCTCGGGAAGGCGAACTGCGACGCCTCATGGCTGGCTCGTTGTGGCCAGCGCTGGGTAATTGCCTTGCGTCGGGTGTAAAAACGCACGCCATCCGGCCCATACGCATGCAGGTCGCCAAACAGAGAACGCTTCCACCCGCCGAAGCTGTGATAAGCGACTGGCACCGGCAAAGGCACGTTGACGCCGACCATGCCGACCTCGATCTCGTCGCAGAACAGACGGGCCGCTTCACCGTCACGGGTAAAGATACAGGTGCCGTTGCCGTATTCGTGATCGTTGATCAACTGCATGGCCGCTTCCAGGCTATTGACCCGGACGATGCACAGCACGGGCCCGAAAATCTCTTCTTTATAGATACGCATCTGCGGCGTCACGCGATCAAACAGGCAACCGCCCAGGAAGAACCCTTCCTCGTTGCCCGCCACACTCAAACCCCGACCATCGACCACCAGTTGCGCACCGGCACGTACGCCGTCTTCGACGTAGCCGCTAACCTTGTCCCGCGCCTGCCCGGTAACCAGTGGCCCCATGTCCAGCCCACACGTAGTACCGGCGCCGATCTTCAGCGACTGGATCTGCGGAACCAGTTTGGCCACCAGGGCATCGGCGACCTGGTCACCCACACAAACTGCCACCGAAATCGCCATGCAGCGCTCACCGCAGGAACCGTAAGCGGCCCCCATCAAGGCGCTCACCGCATTGTCGAGATCGGCATCGGGCATCAGCACCGCATGGTTCTTCGCCCCGCCGAGGGCCTGGACACGTTTGCCACGTGCCGCGCCCTCCTTATAGATGTATTCGGCAATCGGCGTAGAGCCGACAAAGCTCAGCGCCTTGACCGCAGGTGCCTCGATCAGCGCATCCACCGCCAACTTGTCGCCATGCACAACGTTCAGCACACCGGGCGGCAACCCGGCTTCCTGTAGCAACTGGGCTATATAAAGAGTGGAGCTGGGATCTCGCTCCGACGGCTTGAGGATGAAGCAGTTGCCGCACACGATCGCCAAGGGGTACATCCACAGGGGCACCATGGCCGGGAAGTTGAACGGCGTGATACCGGCCACCACGCCCAGCGGCTGAAAGTCGGACCAGGCATCGATGTTCGGCCCGACGTTGCGGCTGTACTCACCCTTGAGGATTTCGGGAGCCGCGCAAGCAAACTCGACGTTTTCAATGCCACGCTTCAATTCGCCAGCCGCATCTTCAAGGGTTTTGCCATGCTCCTCGCTGATCATCTGCGAGATTTTCTCTTCGTTCTGCTCCAGCAATTGCTTGAAGCGGAACATCACCTGGGCGCGTTTGGCTGCTGGCGTCTTGCGCCAGGCGGGGAAAGCCTTCTTCGCTGAATCAATGGCCAGTTGCACAGTGTCGCGGGTGGCCAGCGAGACCTGATGGATAACCTGCCCGGTGGATGGGTTGAACACGTCGGCCGTACGGTCGCCGCCGTTGACCATTTCGCCGTGGATCAGGTGTTGAATAGTGCTCATGCAGAAAAATCCTCTTAGAATTCAATCGACCTGGTTCAGCGCTTCGCCCACGGCATCGAACAGGCGTTCAAGATCCTGCGGCTGGGCGTTGAAGGTCGGGCCGAACTGCAAGGTATCGCCACCAAAACGCACGTAGAAACCCGCCTTCCATAACTTCATCGACACCTCGTAGGGACGCACGATGGCATCGCCATCGCGGGCGGCCAGCTGGATAGCACCCGCCAGGCCGAAGTTGCGGATGTCGACGATATTCTTCGCACCCTTGACACCATGCAGCACCTGCTCGAAATGCGGCGCCAGCTCGGCCGCACGCTGGACCAGGTTTTCCTTTTGCAGTAGATCCAGCGCCGCCAGGCCGGCCGCGCACGCCACCGGATGGGCGGAGTAGGTGTAACCGTGGGGGAACTCCACGGCATAATCCGGCGTGGCCTGGTTCATGAAGGTCTGGTAGATCTCGCTGCTGGCCACCACGGCGCCCATCGGGATCGCACCGTTGGTGACCTGCTTGGCGATGCACATCAAGTCCGGGGTCACGCCGAAAGTATCGGCGCCGAACATCGAGCCGGTGCGACCAAACCCGGTGATCACTTCATCGAAGATCAGCAGGATGTTGTGCTGGTCGCAGATTTCGCGCAGGCGCTTGAGGTAACCCTTGGGCGGCGGCAGCACGCCAGCGGAGCCGGCCATAGGCTCGACGATCAACGCGGCGATGTTGGAGGCATCGTGCAACTCGATCAGTTTGAGCATCTCGTCTGCCAGGGCAATCCCGCCCTCCTCCGGCGAACCCTTGGAATAGGCATTGCCCGGCAGCAAGGTGTGCGGCAAATGATCCACATCCATCAACTGACCGAACATCTTGCGGTTGCCGTTCACCCCACCCAGGCTGGTGCCGGCAATGTTCACCCCGTGATAACCACGGGCGCGGCCGATCAGCTTGGTCTTGGTCGCCTGACCCTTGAGGCGCCAGTAGGCGCGGACCATTTTCACGGCGGTGTCGGCGCACTCCGAACCGGAGTTGGTATAGAAGACGTGATTGAGGCTGCCCGGTGTCAGCTCGGTGATTTTTTCTGCCAGCTGAAACGACAGCGGATGGCCATATTGAAAGGCCGGCGAATAGTCCAGCACGCCCAGTTGGCGCGACACCGCTTCCTGAATTTCCTTGCGTGTGTGCCCGGCGCCGCAGGTCCACAAGCCCGATAGGCTGTCGTAGATTTGCCGGCCCTGATCGTCGGTCAGGTAGCTGCCCTGCGCGGCGACGATGATCCGCGGGTCACGCTGGAAGCTGCGGTTAGCGGTATAGGGCATCCAGTGAGCGTCCAGCTTGAGTTGGCTGGTGATTCCGGCCGGGGCGTTTTCGGGCATGTTCATGTCAATCCCTCAAGAGTGGTGACAGCGTCGGTTGCAGCTAAATTGTCATGGAGATAAAGTCTGGAAAATCCTGCTTTTTCGATCCTTAGTCAGGCGCCTACTAAACAATGAGCCGTAGACCCGATCCGCTTGCCCAAGTCAGCGACTTCGACATCCGCCTATTGAAGATCTACCGCAGCGTAGTCGAGTGCGGGGGCTTTTCCGCCGCCGAGAACGTGCTGGGTATCGGCCGCTCGGCCATCAGTCAGCAGATGAGCGACCTGGAACAGCGCCTGGGCTTGCGCCTGTGCCAGCGGGGACGCGCGGGCTTCTCCCTGACTGAAGAGGGTCGCGAGGTCTACCACTGCGCGTTGCAATTGCTGGGGGCCCTGGAAAACTTTCGCACCGAGGTCAACGGCCTGCACCAGCACCTGCGTGGTGAACTGAACATCGGCCTGACCGACAACCTGGTGACCCTGCCGCACATGCGCATCACCCACGCCCTGGCCCAGTTGAAAGACCGCGGCCCGGACGTGCGCATCCAGATCCGCATGATCGCCCCCAGCCAGGTCGAGCAAGGCGTACTCGACGGCAGCTTGCACGTGGGCGTGGTGCCCGCCGCCAGTCCGCTATCCGGCCTGGAATACCAGCCGCTCTACAGCGAACGCTCGCTGCTCTACTGCGCCGTAGGCCATCCGCTGTTTTACGCCGAGGACCGGCAGATCGACGACAAGCGGCTCAATAGCCAGGACGCCATTGCCCCTACTTTTCGCCTGCCGGTGGACATTCAGGCGCGCTATCAGGCCCTCAATTGCACCGCCAGCGCTTCGGACCGCGAGGGCATGGCCTTTCTGATCCTGACCGGCCGCTACATCGGCTACCTGCCTGATCACTACGCCACGTTCTGGGTACAACAGGGCCGTCTGCGGGCTCTCAAGGCCACCGAGCGTTTTTACGACTTGAGTCTGTCCTGGGTCACGCGCAAGGGCCGGCGCCCCCATTTGGTGC
Source organism: Pseudomonas sp. dw_358 (assembly GCF_018449655.1). Lineage (GTDB taxonomy): Bacteria > Pseudomonadota > Gammaproteobacteria > Pseudomonadales > Pseudomonadaceae > Aquipseudomonas. The sequence goes on along the minus strand of NZ_JAAVUX010000011.1, from coordinate 165,911 downwards.
TGGAAAGCTTCCTGGACAGCCTGGCGAGCACGCCAGATTGATGACCGATACGTCACTGAAAATTTTAACTGACTGTTTTAAAAAGATTTAGAGGACACAACACACAGAGTAACTGATCACTTGGACAGCTTTTTGCAATGGTTTCGACATCTGCCATCCAGACTGCACCGAGACAGCCATGCAACCAGAGCCCTCAACCAACAACGATCTGATCTACGGCCTCAACGACCGGCCAGCACCCATGGCTGCCCTCCTGGCCGCCCTGCAACATGTGCTGGCCAGTTTCGTCGGCATCATCACCCCGCCCCTGATCATCGGCTCCGCCCTGGGCCTGGGCGCTCATATGCCTTACCTCATCAGTATGGCGCTGATGGTGTCGGGTGTCGGTACCTTCATTCAGGCACGACGGCCGTTCGGCATCGGCGCCGGCATGATCTGCCTGCAAGGCACCAGCTTCGCTTTCCTCGGTGCCGTGCTTTCCGCCGGCTTCATGGTCAAAGCCCGGGGCGGCAGCCCGGAAGACATCATGGCCATGGTCTTCGGTGTGTGCTTCTTTGGCGGCCTGGTGCAGATCGTGCTCAGCCGTTTCATTGGTCAGTTACGCCGTGTCATCACGCCGCTGGTGACCGGCATCGTCATCACCCTGATCGGGATCAGCCTGATCAAGGTCGGGGTCACCGACCTGGGCGGCGGCTTCGGGGCTGCAGACTTCGGTGCACCCACCAACCTCGGCCTGGGCGCCTTCGTGCTGGTGGTGATCATCCTGCTTAACCGCTCGAACACCCCTTGGATACGCTTGTCAGCCATCATCATAGGCCTGGCGCTCGGCAGCATTGCCGCCTGGTTCAGTGGCAAGCTAGTGCCCCAGGCACTGCCTGCGCTTCCCCTGCTCAGCCTGCCCGTGCCTTTCAAGTTCGGCTTCGCCTTCGACTGGACCGCCTTTCTGCCGGTGGCCTTGATCTACTTGATCAGCACCATCGAAACCGTGGGTGACCTCACCGCCAACTGCATGCTGTCCCGCGAGCCCATCCGTGGCCCGAGCTACATAGCCCGGCTCAAGGGCGGTGTGTTGGGTGACGGGGTCAGTTGCATGATCGCCGCAACCTTCAGTGCCTTCCCTAACACCACCTTCGCCCAGAACAACGGGGTGATTCAGCTCACCGGTGTGGCCAGCCGCTACGTGGGCCTATACATCGGCGCGCTACTGTTTCTGCTCGGGCTGGTGCCGGCGATTGGCGCGGTGCTGCAACAGATCCCGAAACCGGTACTCGGCGGCGCCACCCTGGTGATGTTCGGCAGTGTCGCCGCAGCCGGCGTGCGCATTCTGGCGCAGACCTCACTGGACCGGCGCAACATGTTGATCATCGCCACCTCGTTCGGCGTGGGCCTGGGCATTGCCGCCCAGCCGGAACTGCTGCACCTGTTGCCCAAGCTGGTGCAGAACCTGTTCGACTCCGCCATTACCAGTGGCGGCCTGACCGCCCTGGCCCTTAACCTCATCCTGCCGCAGCCTCGGGAAAGCTCGACCACCGATGGGCAGGGCCTGGAAACTGCCGCGAGCGAAACCCACGGTTGATAGTTTTTTGCGACAACCCTTGTGAGATCGTTATGGGTGCGTTATGAACGCACATGTCGCGCCCACACGATCCGCTCGGAACTGCTTATGACCCTTGAAGTCCCCGCCCACAGCATCACGTCAGCCGGAAAACCGGCCAGCCGCATCCGCCAGAAGAATGAGGAAACCATCATTCAGGCGGCAGAAGATGAGTTCGCACGCCATGGTTTCAAGGGCACCAGCATGAACACCATCGCGGTCAAGGCCGGGTTGCCCAAGGCCAACCTGCACTACTATTTCACCAACAAGCTGGGCCTGTACGTGGCGGTGTTGAGCAATATCATCGAACTGTGGGACAGCACCTTCAACAACCTCGACGCCAACGACGACCCTGCCGAAGCGCTGACCCGCTACATCCGCGCCAAGATGGAGTTCTCTCGGCGCCAGCCACAAGCCTCGCGAATTTTTGCCATGGAAATCATCAGCGGCGGCGAATGCCTCAGCGAATATTTCAGCCAGGATTACCGACTGTGGTTCTCCGGTCGCGCCCAGGTTTTCCAGGACTGGATCGAGGCGGGCAAGATGGACCCCGTCGATCCCGTGCACCTGATTTTCCTGCTGTGGGGCAGCACCCAGCATTACGCCGATTTCGCCACCCAGATCTGCCGGGTCACGGGCCGCAGCCGCCTGACCAAACAGGACTTCGAAACGGCAGGCGACAACCTCATTCGCATCATCCTCAAAGGTTGCGGGCTGACACCCCCCCTGTGAAATCACTGCCAGCGGACCGCGCCTGAATGCCTTTTACTTTGCTCGGCCCCCGCGAATTTCATGAAGAGATTCGCAGGAGTCGCTTCCTCACCTTGGCCGCCCCTATTGCCTCGGCAGCCGAAGCCCAAGCCTTTATCGACCAGCACAGCGACCTGAACGCCAGCCACAATTGCTGGGCGTGGAAATGCGGCCAACAGTACCGCAGCAGCGATGATGGCGAGCCTGGCGGGACAGCGGGCCGGCCGATTCTGGCGGCTATCGAGGCTCAGGAATGCGATCAGGTCGTGGTGCTGGTGATTCGCTGGTACGGCGGCATCCAGTTGGGCACCGGCGGCCTGGCCCGAGCCTATGGCGGTGGGGCGGCAAAATGCTTGCAGAACGCGGAAAGGACACCGCTTGTTCAACGCGTTCAGGTCGCCTGCCACTGCCTTTTTTCAGAGTTCCAACCGGTCAAACAACGTCTTGTCGAACTGGCCGCCGTTATTGAACAGGAAACCTTCCTTGCCGACGGTGTCGAGCTGCTGATCGCTGTGGAAGCGGAGAAAATCCAGGCGTTGAAGCAGCAACTGGCGGACCTGTCCCGGGGCCGGATCAGGCTGCAGACCCACGCATGAGTTGCCCACGGTAACTGTGCAGCTGCCTGTGGATAAGCTTTGTGTACAACGCTGCAACGCAGTCAGGACGGGGCCTTCAGGCGTTTGTGCACTATTTGATCAATTGTTCACCCACAGGCCGAAAGTGTCCGACAATCAGCGGCTTGGCGCCTGTAATCGCTCCTAGAAACTAACGTCTCGCTGCTTATACCTGCTTTTTTGGCTTGCACACATTTACTGTGGGCGAAACTGTGGATAACCCGTGCACGTGTAGCTGCACAGTAGAGGGAGTCCCGCTTCGCAGCCTTTGGTTGTTTTTTGAGCGTTTTTTTTGGTGCGGACTGCCCCGTTTCGGCGCCGGAAACGGCGGGAGCGTTCGCCGCCCGCGAAAGGGCCGATACTCTCTTGGCAGGCTCGATACGCTTCCACAGAGGCACGACAACAAAAGTTGACCTTCTGGCCAGGTTATTGCTTTACCCAGCGCAGTCCCCTGATGACCGAGCCCGTCATGACCGCACCCGTTTCCTCAAAGCGCCTGCAATTACGCCAGATCAGCAAGCGCTATCCCGGTTGCCTGGCCAACGACGCCATAGACCTGAGCATCGACACCGGGGAAATTCATGCCCTGCTTGGGGAAAACGGCGCGGGCAAAAGCACTCTGATGAAGATCATCTACGGGGTGACCCAAGCGGACAGCGGCGAGATCCTCTGGCACGGCGAAAGGGTGCGCATGCGCAACCCGGCACAAGCTCGCGGCCATGGCATCGGCATGGTCTTCCAGCATTTTTCGCTGTTCGAAACCCTCACCGTCGCACAGAACATTGCCCTGGCCATGGGGCCCGGACAGACACCCGGCCAACTGGCCCCGAAAATCCGCGAAGTGTCCGAACGCTACGGCATGAGCGTCGAGCCCCAGCGCCTGGTCCACAGCCTGTCCATCGGGGAACGACAGCGGGTGGAAATCATTCGCTGCCTGATGCAGGACATCCGTCTGCTGATCCTCGATGAGCCGACCTCGGTACTCACGCCACAAGAAGCCGATGAGCTGTTCGTGACATTGCGCCGTCTGGCCAGCGAGGGTTGCAGCATCCTGTTCATCAGCCACAAGCTGGCTGAAGTGCGTGCGCTCTGCCACACCGCCACGGTGCTGCGGGGTGGGCGTGTGTCAGGCCATTGCCGGCCCGCCGAATGCAGCGACCTGCAATTGGCGCGGTTGATGGTGGGTGATGCCGAGGGCCTGGTGGCGCAGTACGAAAAGGCCACGGGCAGCGCGGACTTTCTCAGCGTGCGTCAGCTGTCATGGCCCAACCCCGACCCGTTCGGCTGCTCGCTGCGGGAGATTGACCTGAGTGTGCGCAGCGGCGAGATCGTCGGTATTGCCGGGGTGGCCGGCAATGGCCAGGAGGCATTACTGGCCCTGCTCAGCGGCGAGCAGACGTTGAGCGCCAGCGCCGCCCACGGCATTCGCTTCGGCGACCAGAGCGTCGGCCAGCTGCGCCCTGACGCACGACGCGCTCTGGGGTTGGCCTTCGTCCCGGCCGAGCGCCTGGGTCATGGCGCGGTGCCGGAATTGAGCCTGGCAGACAATGCCCTCCTGACGTCCTTTCAACAGGGCCTGGTCAGCCACGGCCTGATCCAGCGCAGCAAGGTCCGCGCACTGGCCGACGAAATCATTCGCCGGTTCGCAGTCAAGACCCCCGATGCCCTGAGCCCGGCCCGCAGCCTGTCCGGTGGCAACTTGCAGAAATTCATTCTGGGCCGGGAAATCCTGCAACAGCCACGCCTGCTGGTGGCGGCCCACCCGACCTGGGGTGTGGACGTGGGCGCCGCGGCCACCATTCATCGCGCCTTGATTGCCCTGCGTGATGCGGGCGCAGCGATCCTGGTGATTTCCGAAGACCTCGATGAACTGTTCCAGATCTGCGACCGCCTCGGTGCCCTCAGTGGCGGTCGGCTGAGTGCCTTGAAAGCCACCGCGCAGACCGATCAGGTCGAGCTGGGCGGCTGGATGGCCGGTCGCTTCGACACCGCCGCCCCTACCCTTGCACCCCAATAATGGAGCCCTGCGATGCTGCTTTCTCTCGAACCCCGCGGCCAGCAATCTCGCACCATGCTGTGGTTCTCGCCGCTGCTGGCAGCGGTATTGACCCTGTGCTGTGGCTCGCTGCTGTTCATTGCCCTGGGCCAGGACCCGCTGATCACCCTGCACACCTTGTTGATCAAACCGGTCAGCGACCTCTACGGCCTCTCCGAACTGCTGGTCAAGGCGACGCCGATCCTGCTGTGCGCACTCGGTTTGGCGGTGGCGTATCAGGCGCGCATCTGGAACATCGGTGCCGAGGGTCAGCTGCTTATCGGCGCTCTGGCCGGGAGCGCCCTGGCAGTCAACATCCTCGACCTGCAAAGCCACTGGGCGCTGATCATGGTGCTGATCACCGGGACTTTGGGCGGCGCCCTTTGGGCCGGCCTGACGGCGTGGCTGCGTACCCACTTCAACGCCAATGAAATCCTCACCAGCATCATGCTCAACTATGTCGCCCTGAACCTGTTGCTGTACTTCGTGCACGGCCCGCTGAAAGACCCGGCCGGCTTCAACTTTCCGGAGTCGGCCATGTTCGGCGACTCGGCACGTTTGCCTTTGCTGTTCGAAGACGGGCGCGCTCACATCGGCGCGTACTTCGCCTTGCTCGCCCTGGTAGCCGTGTGGGTGCTGTTGCAGCGCAGCTTTATCGGCTTCCAGATCAAGGTGTTGGGCCTGGACAAGCGCGCCGCCGTTTCCGTGGGTTTTCGGGAAAAGCGCCTGGTCTGGCTAGCGCTGTCGATCAGCGGCGCCCTTGCCGGTCTGGCTGGGGTCTGCGAAGTCACCGGGCCCATCGGCCAACTGGTGCCGCAGGTCAGCCCGGGGTATGGCTACGCTGCCATCACCGTGGCCTTTCTCGGGCGCTTGAACCCAATAGGTATCCTCTTCTCCAGCTTGCTGATGGCGCTGCTCTATCTGGGTGGCGAGAGCGCCCAAATGGACCTGAACCTGCCCCAGGCCATCACCCAATTGTTTCAGGGCATGATGCTGTTCTTCCTGCTGGCCTGTGACGTGCTGATCCTCTACCGCCCGCGCCTGAAACGGCGCTGGGCTCGTCGCCGCGATGCGGTGGCCACCGTAGGAGCCTTGTGATGGATATCGACCTGCTGAGCAATATTTTCTACGCCATGGTGCGCACCGGCACGCCCTTGTTGCTGGTGGCGATGGGCGAACTGATCTGCGAAAAAAGCGGCGTCCTCAACCTCGGCCAGGAAGGCATGATGCTGTTCGGCGCAGTGATCGGCTTTATCGTCGCCTTCAGCACCGGCAACCTCTGGCTGGGGGTGCTGCTGGCCATGCTTGGGGGCATGTTGCTCTCCTCCCTGTTTGCCGTGGTGGCCTTGCTGTTCAACGCCAACCAGGTGGCCACCGGTCTGGCCTTGACCATCTTTGGCGTAGGCCTGTCGACCTTCGTCGGCGCGGCCTGGGTCGGCAAGCCGCTGCTGGGTTTCGAGCCGGTCATGATCCCGTGGCTCAGTGGCCTGCCGCTGATCGGGCGCATGCTCTTTGGCCAGGATCTGCTGGTGTACCTGTCGTTTGTTCTTTTCGCGCTGGTGGCCTGGGTGCTGCTCAAGAGCCGACTGGGGCTGATCATCCAGGCTGTCGGCGAAAACCCCGAAGCGGCCAGCGCCATGGGCCTGCCGGTGCTGCGAGTGCGGACCCTGGCAGTGTTGTTCGGCGGTGCCATGGCGGGGCTGGCCGGGGCTTATCTGTCGCTGGCCTACACGCCCATGTGGGCCGAGAACATGAGCGCCGGCCGCGGCTGGATCGCCCTGGCCCTGGTGGTGTTTGCCAGCTGGCGAGTCTGGCGGCTGCTGCTGGGGGCCTACCTGTTCGGGCTCGCGAGCATTCTGCACCTGGTAGCACAGGGCATCGGCCTGGCGATCCCGTCCAACCTGTTGGCCATGCTCCCCTACGTGGCGACCATCGTGGTGCTGGTGTTGCTGTCCCGTGATGCCCTGCGTACCCGCCTGTATGCCCCAGTGTCATTAGGACAGCCTTGGCAGCCAGGCAATTGATTAGGTAGAGTACGTGGCGCGCCGTTCCGATCGGCGCCCCCTGGATCAGCAGACAGGGCAAAACTGAGCTGGCTAACCTGAACACACTGTCAGAGGAGCCGGCCACCATGCCCGCGATCCGTACCTGGTTGAAAAATCCCCTTGCCATCTTCACGGCCAACGATCTCGATGCACGAGGCGGGCTGGTGATTGCCGATGGCGTAATCGAGCAAGTCCTGGCCTTGGGCGAGCCACCTGCGCAACCCTGCGATCAGGTGTTCGATGCACGCGAGCACGTCGTACTGCCCGGCCTGATCAACACCCATCATCACTTCTATCAGACCCTGACCCGCGCCTGGGCGCCGGTGGTCAATCAACCGCTGTTTCCGTGGCTCAAGACCCTCTATCCGATATGGGCGCGGCTGACCCCGGTAAAACTGGCATTGGCCAGCAAGGTGGCCCTGGCCGAATTGCTGCTGTCGGGCTGCACCACCGCAGCCGACCATCATTACTTGTTTCCGGACGGTCTGGAAAATGCCATCGACGTGCAGGTCGAAGCCGTGGGCGAACTGGGCATGCGCGCCATGTTGACCCGTGGCTCCATGACCCTGGGCGAAGCCGACGGCGGCCTGCCGCCGCAACAGACCGTGCAGCAAGGCGAAGTGATACTCGAAGACAGCCAGCGCTTGATCGAGCGCTATCACCAGCGTGGCGACGGCGCCCATATCCAGATTGCCCTGGCGCCGTGTTCGCCGTTTTCCGTGACCCCGGAAATCATGCGCGCCTCGGCCGACATGGCCGAACGCTTCGACGTGCGCCTGCACACTCACCTGGCCGAAACCCTGGATGAAGAAGACTTCTGCCTGCAGCGCTTCGGCCTGCGCACGGTGGATTACCTGGACAGTGTCGGCTGGCTCGGCCCGCGCACCTGGCTGGCCCATGGCATTCACTTCAACCCGGACGAAATCGCCCGACTCGGCGCGGCGCGAACCGGGATCTGCCATTGCCCCAGCTCGAACATGCGCCTGGCCTCCGGCATCTGTCCGACCCTGGAACTGACCGCCGCCGGGGCGCCGCTGGGCATCGGCGTGGACGGCTCGGCCTCCAACGACGGCTCGAACATGATCCTCGAAGTGCGTCAGGCGCTGTACCTGCAACGCCTGCGGTACGGCGCCGAAAAGATCACCCCGGACTTGGTCCTGGGCTGGGCCACCCGCGGCTCGGCGGCGTTGCTGGGGCGCAGTGATGTCGGTGAACTGGCCGTGGGCAAACAGGCCGACCTGGCGCTGTTCAAACTCGACGAACTGCGCTTCTCCGGCAGCCATGACCCCTTGTCGGCGCTGCTGCTATGTGGAGCCGACCGCGCCGATCGCGTAATGATCGGTGGGCGCTGGCGTGTGGTCGATGGCCAGATCGAAGGGCTGGATGTGCGCCAGTTGATCGCCGATCACCGCCAGGCGGCCAAGCAACTGATTGCCGGTTAAAGCCCCAGCAGCGACAGCATGATGAAGGTGGCAAACAGCACAAAGTGAGTCATCCCTTCGATGGCGTTGGTTTCGCCATCGTTGAGGTTGATCGCCGACACCAGCAGGGTGATGAACATCATCACCGTCTGCACCGGGGTCATCGCCATTTGAAAGGGCTGGCCACTGTACAAGGCCATGGCTTCCATCACCGGCACAGTCAGGATGACGGTGGACAGCGAAGCCCCGAGGGCGACATTGACCACCGATTGCATGCGGTTGGCCAAGGCTGCGCGCAACGCGGTGAGTATTTCCGGTGCGGCGGAAATCGCCGCCACCAGAATTGCCGCCAGCACCGGCGGGGCGCCGCTGCCTTCCAGACCCATGTCGACGGTCTTGGACATCACCTCGGCCAACGCGCCGATCACCACCAGGCCGAACACCAGGGTCGCGATGGACTGCACCCGGCTGGTCTGCGGCTCGGCCACTTCAGTGACGGGCTTGGGTTTACGTTTCTGTGGATAGCTGTAGCTGAAAAAATAACTGTGGGGCCCGACCTGCATGCGCAAGAACAGGGTATACAGCAACAGCATCGCGCCGATGGTGAACGCCGAATAGATCTTCCAGTCCCCTTGGGGAATGAACTCCGGCACCACCATGGACACGCCCATGGCGGTGAGGATCATCACGCTGTAGGTGCGGGCCGAATCGTCGTTGTAGGCCTGCTCGCCGTGCTTGATCCCGCCCATCAACGCCGCCAGGCCGAGGATGCCGTTGATGTCCAGCATCACCGCCGAGTAGATGGTGTCGCGCACCAGGGTCGGCGAGGGTTCGTTGTTCATCATGATGGCCAGGATCACCACTTCCACCAGCACCGCCGACAGGGTGAGGATCATGGTGCCGTAAGGGTCACCGACCTGTTCCGCCAGCAACTCGGCATGGTGGGCCACCCGCATCGACGCGCAGATGATGGCCGCCACCAGCACCCCGCCGGCGATCAACGCCACTGAGTGGCCATGGCCCAGCAACTGCGGCTCGAGCGGATAAGCCAGACAGGTCATGACAATGGCCAGCAGCAGGAACTTCTCTTCTTTTAAGGTGTTGAGCATGGAGGGCCTGGTGAAGTTCGAGGGGGTGGCGATGATGTAGAGACAGGCCACGGCAGGGAAACGTTCTCTTGTGAGGTTCAATGTCGCCCCTCGCACCAGGAAATCGCATCTGCCCTTTTGGCTGCACCGCAACCTGACGCTATTTTCATCTTGGGCGACGGGTCGCTCAGACAAACCTGTGACCTGTCCTGTTGGTCAGTTTTTTGCATCGCCCTGCCCCGCATCCTGCAACTCATTATTCGAAAAACAACCGGAGCTTGTGATTCATGCAAAAACGCCCATTCAAGAAAATCTTCGGGACACTGGTCGCGGCCATCGGTCTGGCGAGCACCCTGGCCAGCAGTGCGGCGCCGCTGAAGGTCGGCTTCGTCTACGTCGGGCCAATCGGCGACCACGGCTGGACCTATCAGCACGAGCAAGGCCGCAAGGCGCTGGAAGCGCAGATGGGCGACAAGATCACCACCCGCTACGTGGAAAACGTCGCTGAAGGCGCGGATGCCGAGCGGGTCATCCGGGACATGGCCAAAGACAAGTACGACCTGATTTTCACCACGTCCTTCGGTTACATGAACCCCACAGTGAAAGTCGCCAAGCAGTTTCCCAAGGTGATCTTCGAGCATGCCACCGGCTACAAGCAGGACAAGAACCTGGGAACCTACCTGGCCCGCACCTATGAAGGCCGTTACGTCGGCGGCTTTCTCGCGGCCAAGATGACCAAGACCAAGAAGATCGGCTACGTCGCGTCGTTCCCGATTCCCGAAGTCATCCGTGACATCAACGCCATTCAACTGGCCCTGAACAAGTACAACCCCGGCACCGAGATGAAAGTGGTCTGGGTCAACTCCTGGTTCGACCCGGGCAAAGAGGCCGATGCCGCCAACGCGCTGGTGGACCAGGGCGTGGACGTGATCTTCCAGCACACCGACAGCCCGGCCCCGATTCAGACCGCCGAGCGCCGTGGCGTCTACGCCGTGGGTTACGCGTCGGACATGGCGCACTTCGGGCCCAAGTCCGTGTTGACCTCGATCGTCAATAACTGGGCTCCGCACTACATTGCCAGCACCCAGGCAGTGCTAGACGGCACTTGGAAGTCTCAGGATTACTGGGGCGGTCTGAACGACGGCACCGTCGAGCTACCGATCAGCAACGTGGTGCCTGCGGACGTCAAGGCCGAGGCCGAGACGCTGATCGCCAGCATCAAGAGCGGTGAATTCAAACCGTTCACCGGACCGATCAAGGATCAGGCAGGGGTCGAAAAAATCCCGGCTGGCAGCAACGCGACCAACGCCGAACTGGCATCGATGAACTACTACGTCGAAGGCATCACCGCACAGATGCCGAAATAAGCCAGCACCTGGGGCGCCGCAGGATCAATCACCTGCGGCGCGACAGCCGAATCGCCAAGGATGCACCGCCCATGAACGCCTTACCGATCATCGACATCGGCCCGTTGTACCAGAGCGATCCGCAAGCCGCGCAGCAAGTAGCAGGCGCTATCGACGCAGCCTGTCGGCAGTGGGGATTTTTCTATATCAAGGGCCACCCCATCAGCGCCGCGCGCATCGAGGCACTGAATGCAGCCGCCAAGACTTTTTTTGCCTTGCCACTGGCGCGCAAGCTCGACATCGACATAACCCGCAGCCTGCACCACCGAGGCTACGGCGCGATTGCCACCGAACAACTGGACCCCACCCTGCCCAGCGACCTGAAGGAAACCTTCGACATGGGCCTGCATCTGCCCGCCGACCATCCGGAGGTCGTCGTGAGCAAGCCGTTGCGCGGACCCAATCGTCATCCCGACTTGCCGGGCTGGGAAGCGCTGATGCAAGCGCATTATCTGGATATGCAGGCGCTGGCCCAGACCCTGCTCAGGGCCATGACCGGCGCCCTGGGTGTGCCGCAGACCTTCTTTGACGAGCGCTTCGAGCAGCCGGTCAGTGTCTTTCGCATGATCCACTACCCACCCCGACACACCGCCACGTCCGAAACCCAACGGGGTGCTGGTGCACACACCGATTATGGCTGCATCACCCTCCTCTATCAGGACGGCGTGGGCGGCCTGCAAGTGCGCAATGTCGACGGCCAGTGGATTGACGCCCCGCCGATCGAAGGCACCTTCGTGGTCAACCTCGGTGACATGATGGCGCGATGGAGCAACGACCTGTATGTGTCGACGCCCCACCGGGTTATCAGCCCGTCAGGGGTGGATCGCTATTCCATGCCGTTTTTCGCCGAGCCGCACCCGGACACTGCGATCCAGTGCCTACCCGGTTGTCAGGACCCGGAGCACCCACCTTTGTACCCGCCGACCACCTGCGCTGATTTTCTGTTGTCACGCTTTGCCGATACCTATGCTTACCGACGACAAGGCGAACCGTCGAACTGATCTGCCGGTCAGCTTCCTGTAGAATGCCGCGCTTGCACCTGAAGAGAAAAGACTATGTACGATTGGCTCAACGCGCTGCCCAAGGCAGAACTGCACATGCACCTGGAGGGCTCGCTGGAGCCCGAATTGCTGTTCGCCCTGGCCGAACGCAACAAGATCGCCCTGCCCTGGGCCGACGTCGAAGGGTTGCGCAGCGCTTACGCCTTCAATAATTTGCAGGAGTTCCTCGACCTGTACTATCAGGGCGCCGACGTGCTGCGCACCGAGCAGGACTTCTATGACCTGACCTGGGCCTACCTGCAGCGCTGCAAGGCGCAGAACGTGATCCACACCGAGCCCTTCTTCGACCCCCAGACCCACACCGACCGCGGCATCCCCTTCGAAGTGGTCATGACCGGCATCAGCCAGGCGCTCAAGGATGGCAAACAGCAACTGGACATCGGCAGCGGCCTGATCCTCAGCTTCCTGCGCCACCTGAGCGAAGAAGAAGCGCAGAAGACCCTCGACCAGGCCCTGCCGTTTCGCGATGCCTTTGTCGCCGTGGGCCTGGACAGCTCCGAAGTCGGCCACCCGCCGAGCAAGTTCGTGCGGGTGTTCGACCGTGCTCGCGCAGAGGGCCTGTTGACCGTGGCCCACGCCGGTGAGGAAGGGCCGCCGGAATACATCTGGGAAGCCCTGGACCTGCTCAAGATCCAGCGGATCGATCACGGCGTGCGGGCCATCGAAGATGAACGGCTGATGCAACGCATCATCGACGAACAGATCCCGCTGACAGTCTGCCCGCTGTCCAACACCAAGCTGTGCGTGTTCGACCACATGAGCCAGCACAACATTCTCGATATGCTCGAGCGCGGTGTGAAAGTGACGGTCAACTCTGACGATCCGGCCTATTTCGGCGGCTACGTCACAGAAAACTTCCATGCGCTGTACACCGACCTGGGGATGACTCAAGACCAGGCCCGACGCCTGGCCCAGAACAGCCTGGACGCACGCCTGGTGCGTTGACCCCGCCGCGAGACGGCGGCCCTAGCGCCCCAGGCGGCCGATCTCTCGCAGCCCGATGTCGGTGACACGCAGTACATGGCTGGATTCCGTACTGCGCAGCCAGCCCGACTGCTGGAACAGTGTCATCAGACTCGCACCCAGCGCGCCCCCAAGGTGCGGGCGGCCCTCGCTCCAGTCGCTGCACTGGCACATGCTCTGCCGCTGACGGGTCGCCAAGGCGTCGATGAAGATCCCGCGCCGGGCAAATCCGGCAGCCCCCAGGGGCGTCACGATCAGGTTGTTGTCAATCCGCTCCAGCCAGCCTCCCGCCAGCAACTGTTGATACAGATCGGTGGCCAACTCGCCGCCAAGGTGGTCCGAGCAGAGGCGGGCTCGACGCAATGACAAGGACGCGCCTGGCTGAGCAGGAACCGAAGCGGGCGAGTGTCCGGCACTGACACAGGCGAGCGCTTCCACGGCCCTGCCCACTTCGGGAGCGGCCAGGCGAAAGAAGCGTTTGCGACCCCGGGCCTCCAATGTCAACAAGCCCCCGGAAGACAGACGCGACAAGTGTGCACTGGCCGACGAAGGACTCAGGCCGGCCAGGCGCGCCAGATCATCGGCACCCCGTGCGGTGCCGTCGATCAACGCCCAGATCATGGCACTGCGCTTAGGGTCGGCCAGCAACGTGGCGATCTGACTGATGCTCGGTATGTACTGCATGGATTCACTCCCTGTTGAACGCTTGCATCGACAAGACAGGCATCAGTATATGGCTGAGCAAACGGTTTGCTTCGCTGGGTCGCGGAGGTTTTCACAAGCCCATGCGGCGCTACGCCAACCCTCGGCTTTTTTCACCACACGGAAATCGTGCCGAAGGAAAGCGGCGATCTGCTGCGGCCCCCACGGCCAAGGCTTCGAGAGCATGGGACGAAAAAAACAAGTGCGTGTCGCCAGGGCTATTGCCTACACGAACGGTGCTGGAAAGCTACACCGCCGCGCATTGGAGAATTTGATTCAAGGGTTTTCCAAGGCAGGGTCTGACCCAAAGACGACCGTTGATCGCCTGGAAAAATACGGTCCTGCGTTTTTTCGATCCGCAGCTAGACTGGGTCACATTTGCCCACTCCGAGGAAGTGCCCGATGAAAATCGCCATCACCGAATCCAAAACCTTCGCCGGCAAGAACAGCCGCTACCCGTGGCAAGTCCGGATGGACCAGCACGTGGTTTCATTCCGCAGCGAAGCGCAGGCCTGCGCCTTCGTGGAGACCTTGCAGGCGCGGCTGCGAGCGCCCCATGCGCTGCCGGTACGCAACCGACAACGCAGCGCCTGATATCAGCCTTGGGCGCGGTGCACCCTGCGCGCTGTCAGCACACCGATAATGACCGCCAGCAGCGCGCAGGTGGTCATGACCAGCGCCATAGGGTGCGCTGTGCCGTCGTAGAGCACCCCCACCAGGCTGGCGGCACCGGCCGCGACGCTGAACTGGATGCAACCGAGCAAGGCCGACGCACTGCCCGCGTGACGGCCCTGGCCGCTCATGGCGCAGGCCGAAGCGTTGGGGATAATGCAGCCCAGGCTGGCGATGCAGACAAACAGCGGGATCAACAGTGGCCATAGCTGTGCGGTGTGCAGCGCCACGACGCCCAGCAGCACGGCCCCGGCCGCGAGATAGACGAACAGTGCCTTGCCCAGCAGCCAGGCAGGCCCACGCCTGGCCAACAGCCGCGCATTGATCTGGGCCACGATGATGAAACCGGCGGCATTGCTCCCGAACAGCCAGCCGTAGTGCTCGGCCGGCACGCCATAGAGCTTGATGAACACGAACGGTGAACCCGCCACGTAGGCAAACATGCCCGCCATGGCGATGGCGCCGGTCAGCGCATAGCCCAGAAAGGTGGGGTGCACCAACAAGCGGCCGTAGCGCCCGATAGCCCCGCTCAAGGGTTGCCGGGGGTGGCTGGCAGGCAGGCTTTCCGGCAGCCCGAGAATCACGCAAACCAGAGCGCCAGCGCTGAACAACGTCAGCGAAGCAAAGATCCAGCGCCAGCCCAGGGTGTTGACCAGCAGACCACCCAACATGGGCGCCAATATCGGCGCCAGGCCCATGACCAGCATCAGTTGCGAGAACACCTTGGCCGAACCCACGGCATCGCATTTATCGCTGACGATGGCCCGCGACAACACCATGCCGGCGCAACCGCCCAGGGCCTGGATAAACCGCGCGGCAATCAACCACTCCAGGCTTGGCGCGAACGCACAGGCCAGGGACGCCACGCTGAACAGTGTGACCCCGACCAGCAACGGCACGCGGCGACCAAAGCGGTCGGCAATCGGACCGTAGATCAACTGGCCAATGGACAAGCCGAGGAAATACACGGCCAGCGTGATCTGCACATGCTGTTCGTCTGTACCGAAGGCCTGGGCAATGGCGGAAAAACCCGGCAAGTAGTAATCAATCGCCAGCGGGCCGAAGGCGCTCAGCGCCCCCAGGATCAGAATGGTACGAAGGTTCATCGGGTATCCAGGCGACAGCAGATAGGAAAACCGCCGAGTTTACCTGTGCAGCGTGACCGGCGTCATGCCCGATGCGCCGCGTAGCCCTCGCCTTCGATCAGTTCGATCAAGGCCTGCGCCGCCAACGTCGAGTCCACCGCCACTCGCCCGCCGGCCAGTTCGACCTCGACCCGAGCCTGGGGATCGGCCTCGGTGATCGCCGAGGTAATGGCCCGTACACAGTGTCCGCACGTCATGCCTTGCACCTTGAATTCCTGCATGATGACTCGCTCCTGAACATGGAAAAATGCACAATCGACCTTACCATCGGGTCAAGGTCAAGTTTTACCCACTTCGGCCGGGCTGGAAATCATCACGCACCTCGGCCAAGCTGAAGTGTGTTGCACCCTTCATCCCCCACTGAGCAGGAGATTAACCATGCGCTGGTCAGCATTGTGCCTTGCAGCCATTTTAGGCCTGGCCGGCATCGTTCCCGGGGCGGGCGCCGAGGACAGGCAGGATTACGGCATTCTGATCATTTCCCGGGAACGCCTGGAGGTGGCCAGCAGTTGCGAGATCGGCATCTATCTTCAAGGTCAGCTCATCGGTCGGCTGTTCCAGGAGCAATCCGCCTCGTTCAACCTGCCGCCGGGCAAGAGCTCGATCCGCTTGAGCTACCTGCCTGGACAGGCACCGGGCTGCTCGCCGGGCATGCAGGAACCGGCCGACACCGAGGTCACGCTGCGGGCCGGGGACATTCAGAAGTACCGGATTGCGGTCAGCACCGCCGGGCTGTACCTCAAGCCCGCCCCTGTGACTTATTGAGCTTGACCTTGCCAAGGGGTGAAGGTTGAAACTAGGGGCTAATTTGAAGAGGTTGCCCCATGCAAAAGCTTCCCAGCCTGGACCTGTCCATTGACGGCATGACCTGCGCCAACTGCGCTGGGAGGGTGGAGCGAGCGCTGAAAAAAGTCCCTGGTGTCATGCAGGCCAGCGTCAACCTGGCCAGCGAGCGGGTCCACGTGCAGCTCAGCGCGCCACAACCGACCGAGGCCCTGATCGCCGCCATCGAACGGGCCGGTTACGGGGCCACTCTGACGCTGCAGGCCGACACTCAAGTGCGCAAGAGCCATCATGATCGCCTCAGCCTGACGCTTGCACTGCTGCTGGCCGTGCCGTTGCTGGTGCCGATGCTGCTGCAAGCCTTTGGGGTGCACTGGATGTGGCCAGCGTGGGTTGAACTGGCCCTGGCGACCCCGGTGCAGTTCGTGATCGGCGCTCGCTTCTACAGCGCCGCCTGGCGCGCGTTGCGCACGCTGGATGGCAACATGGACCTGCTGGTGGTCGTGGGCACGACCAGCGCTTATGGCCTGAGTCTCTACCTGTGGCTGACCCGTGCCCACCCGCCCCATCTTTATTTTGAAGCCTCGGCCATGGTGATCGCGCTGGTGCTTTTGGGTAAATACCTCGAGACCCGGGCCCGGCAGCAGACCACTCGCGCACTGCGCGACCTGCAAGGCCTGGCCGGTGACGAAGCGCTGCGCGAGGCCGATGGGCAGCTTGAGACCGTGGCCATCAAGGCCCTGCGGCTTGGGGACATATTGGTGGTCAAGCCGGGCGCGCGCTTCGCCGCCGACGGCGAGATCATCGAGGGTCGCAGCCACGCCAACGAGGCGTTGATCAGCGGCGAGTCGTTGCCAGTGCCCAAACAGCCCGGCGACCGGGTGACCGGCGGCGCGCTGAACGGCGAGGGCCGGTTGCGTGTCAAGGTCCTGGCCTTGGGCAGCGAAACCACCCTGGCGCGGATCGTCCGACTGGTGGAGGACGCTCAGGCGGAAAAACCGCCAATCCAGCAACTGGTGGATCGCGTCAGCCGGGTGTTCGTGCCGGTGGTACTGGCCTTGGCCCTGCTGACCTTGTTCGGCTGGCTGCTGGCCGGTGCCGCTGCGCAAGTGGCGATCATCAATGCCGTGTCGGTACTGGTTATCGCCTGTCCATGCGCGCTGGGTCTGGCCACGCCGGTTGCCATCATGGCAGGCACCGGCGCGGCGGCGCGCCATGGGATTCTGATCAAGGACAGCCATGTCCTCGAACACGCGCGAGCCGTGGACTGCGTCGTGTTCGACAAGACCGGCACCCTGACCTTGGGCGCACCCCAAGTGGTTCACCTTGAAGCCGTGGGCAGCGAAGACTCGCTGGTGCGGCTGGCCGGCGCCCTGCAGCAAGGCAGCGAGCACCCGCTGGCACGCGCCGTGTCCAGCCTGTGCCAGCGTCGAGGCTTGTCCGTGCCCGCCGTCAGCCACAGCCAGGCGCTGGCCGGGCGCGGTATTGCCGGGCAGGTCGAGTCGCAGGCGTTGGCGCTGGGCAATCGCCGCTTGCTGGAAGAGCACGGACTGGCCGCTGGCCGCTCGGCTGACGCCTGGGAGGCTGACGGCTACAGCGTTTCCTGGTTGATCGAAACCGGGCCGCAGGCGCGCGTCTTAGGTCGACTCGCCTTTGGTGACGACCTTCGCCACGGCGCCAGGCAAGCCGTGGCGCAGTTGTCAAGCCGGGCCATCGCTTGCCACCTGCTGACAGGCGACAACGCTGGCAGCGCCGCGAAGGTGGCCACGGCCGCGGGGATCGATCAGGTTCACGCTCAGGTTTTGCCGGAAGGCAAGGCCGCAGTCATCAACGCGCTGAAACGCGAGCACGTGGTCGCCATGGTCGGCGATGGCATCAACGATGCCCCCGCGCTGGCCAGCGCCGACCTGGGTCTGGCCATGGCCAGCGGCACCGACGTGGCCATGCAGACAGCCGGTATCACCTTGATGCGCAGCGATCCGCAACTGGTGCCGGCCGCATTGGATATCTGTCGCCTTACCTACGGGAAGATTCGCCAGAACCTGTTCTGGGCATTTTTCTACAACCTTGTGGGCATACCGCTCGCCGCCGCCGGTTGGCTCAGCCCGGTACTGGCCGGTTGTGCCATGGCACTCTCCAGTGTCAGCGTGGTGCTTAATGCCCTGTGGCTGAACCGCTGGCAACCCGCCCACCTTCTGCCTCGAGGAAAGCCATGAACATCGGCCAGGCGGCCCGCAAGAGTGGGCTCAGCGCAAAAATGATTCGCTATTACGAATCCATCGGACTGCTGGCAGCTGCTCACCGCAGTGACAGCGGCTACCGCCTCTATCAGCCTGAAGACCTGCATACGCTGGCCTTCATCAAGCGTTCGCGAGACCTGGGGTTTTCCCTGGAGGAAGTCGCGCGGCTGCTGGCCCTGTGGCAGGACCGCAGCCGCGCCAGCGCCGACGTCAAGGCGCTGGCCGGGCAGCACGTGGCCGACCTTGACCGGCGCATCGAGGAGCTCAAGACCTTGCGCGATACCCTGCAGCACCTGATCGGCCATTGCCACGGTGACGACCGGCCGGACTGTCCGATTCTGATGAACCTGGCATCCGGCGTCGGCTGTCACTGAGTCACTGCATCCAGGGCGGCGGCGGTGGCTCGTCGGACTTGCCCGGCGGGCTGTCGTCGGCTTCCCGCGCGGCCCGGCGACGAGCGTCATCCAGGCGCGCTGCTTCGATCTCGCGCATGACCCCACCCACATCGGCTTCGACCTCTTCTTCGGCGAACTCGCCAGTCAGGACGCTGGCCGGGTGCAGGCTGCCGGCTTCGTACAACGCCCACATCTCCTTCGCATAGCGCGTGTGCTTGAGCTCCGGGGCGAACTGGCCGAAATAACTGGCCATGTTGCCGACATCACGCTCCAGCATGCTGAAGGCATGGTTGTTGGCCGCCGCATCCACAGCCTGAGGCAGGTCGATAATGACCGGGCCAGCCGGCGACAACAGCACGTTGAACTCGGACAGGTCGCCGTGCACCAGTCCGGTGCACAACATCAGCACGATCTGGCGAATCAGAAACTCGTGATATTCCCGCGCCTGATCCGGTTCCAGCGAGACGTCGTTGAGCCGTGGCGCGGCGTCACCGTATTCGTCGCAGACCATCTCCATGAGCAGCACGCCTTCGAGAAAGTCGAAGGGCTTGGGCACGCGCACCCCGGCACCGGCCAGGCGAAACAGCGCGGCAACTTCGGCGTTCTGCCAGGACTCCTCGGCCTCTTTACGGCCGAACTTGGAGCCCTTGGCCATAGCCCGGGCCTGCCGACTGTTGCGGACCTTGCGGCCCTCCTGGTACTCCGCCGCCTGACGAAAACTTCGTTTGTTCGCCTCCTTGTAGACCTTGGCGCAGCGCAGCTCATTGCCGCAACGTACCACATAGACAGCTGCCTCTTTACCACTCATGAGTGGGCGCAGCACCTCGTCCACCAGACCGTCTTCGATCAGGGGCTCAATGCGTTTTGGAGTCTTCATCAGCTTTTATTCTGGGTCCTTCGTGGCCAAACACGCGAATTCAGCATGCATCCTCTCATAGCGAGAGACGATTGCCGACCATTGGCGACGTACAGATGCAAACAGCCCGCCAACAAGGGCGGGCTGTCTGGACATGCAGCTTGGTCAGAAAGCGTAGCGCAGACCCGCGCTGACGCCATACGCCTGGTCTACTCGCTCACCGCGACCGTAGTCGAAATCAGCGTTCAGCTGCCAGGCCGGGCTCAGTTGTGCGACAAATCCGGTGCCCAGTTCGACACCGCTACCTGCCAAACTGTTGTCGATGGTCTGGTCGTTGATCCGGACCTGATTGCCGTTGGCAAACTCCCGGGTGGCGGCAATCTTGACATAGGGTTGCAGCGTGCCCCCGCCGGCCATAGCCAGGGTCCGGCCGAACTGGCCTCCCAGCTTGCCGGTGAGCGAACGAACCGAGTTGTTGCTGGCCTCCAGGCCGTTGCTCAGGCGGTAATCCTTGCCCTGGACAGACAGTGCAGCCATTTGCCCGTAGGGCTTGGCGTACCAGCCCTCGGCCAGGTCAAAGCGCTTGCCCAGTTCCAGCGAACCGCCGATCCCGTAGTCGTGATATTTACCGCGTGCCTGAACGCTATCGCTCATCTGCACATCGGCACGGTTGCTGAACCGGTTGGCCTTGATCAGCGCATCGACGTACAGACCGTCAGCGTCGGCCCAACCGGCATAAGCGCCCAGATAGGCACTGTCGATACGGCCCTTGGTGCCTTTGGAGAAGTCCAGGTTCGACTGACTGGTACCCACCAGCACACCCACAGTGAACTGCTCGCTGAGGGTCGCATCAGCGCCCAGGGTCAGGCCGCCATGGCGCAGCTCGTAGCCGGTCGCACCCACCGGGCTGACGTTGTAGCGCGCACCCTGCGCACGCAGCCAAAGGCCCGTGGTCGAGGGCTCGCGACGCAGCTCGTCGAAACGGCTGCGCAGGCCAACCGTCTCGGCATTCCAGATAACCGGCGCGGCGTTGTACAGACCGAGCACAGTTTGCGTCGAGGTCGATCGCGCGGCTCCGGACTCAAGAAACCCGCTTTGGTGCGCATCACCGGGCTGTATCACGGCTGAATCACCCGACGCCAGGGGTGCGGCCATCACGGGCGCTCCCGCTAGACAGGCCAGCCCGACAGCCACCCTTAGCCGGCTGAGGGAAAACAAATTGGTGGTGTGAGAAAACATATTCAAAACGCTCCATATCGTGAATTCGCGAAAGCAAACGCACGCTAAGGGAGCGCGCCGACTGGCCCCATGGGATGGCCAGGACGGCGGGTGTAGGAAGAGGTGAGTGGGTGAGGCAGAAAAAGACAGCCCCTTCAGACGCGAAACAATTCTCCTGGCGTCGCACCGAACAGGGTCTTGAAGGCCGCAATGAAAGCCGAGGTGGAGTCGTAGCCGCAGCTCAGGGCAGTGGCGGTCACGCTGCGCCCTTCCTCCAGAGCGTCAAGGGAAGACAGCAGACGCATGCGCTGGCGCCAGCCGCGAAAGCTGAGCCCGGTTTCGCGCTGGAACAGGCGCATCAAGGTCTTTTCGGACATGGCCAGGCGCCGGGCCCAATCGGTCAGGGTGACCACCGCATCGGGCACCTCGATCAAGTCGGTGCACAGCGCCAGCAAACGCGGATGGCGCGGCAATGGCAGGGAGAAGGCCACCTCGGGCAGGCTGACCAACTGATCGAGGAGGACTTGCACCAGTCGCGACTGCGGGCCATCTTCCAGAGGATACTCAACCGGCAGCTGACAAAACCCCTTGATCAACTCGCGGGCCAGCGGTGTCACCTCCAGCACCCGACAATGCTGACCGGCGCAGCCCGCCGCCTCGGTGCTGATGTAGAGGCTGCGCATCTCCGCGCGAGTGGACGTCACCACCTCATGCACCATGCCTGACGGTATCCACACCCCCCACTGGGACGGCGCAAAGAAACTGCCGTCATCGGTATGCACCCCCAGTACGCCACTGATGGCATAGGAAAACTGCACCCAGTCGTGCCGATGAGCAGGCGTCCAGCTGCCGGCACTGAGGCTTTCGGCGCGGGCATAGAGCGGTCGTGGCAGTTCCCGCAGTTCCGGGATCGCGCGCTGCAACTGATATTGTCCGTTAGTCGGCATCGCTTGGCCTTGTGTCGCAAGACGGAGGGATAGCCGCTACGTTAGGCTGTGGAATCAATCATGACAAATCGTTTCGCAGGCTCTCTCATGCACGCTTTCAAACACCTCAAACGCGTCGTAACCGACTGGTTCCTCTGCGGCATGCTACTGGCAACTTTGCTGGCTTACTTTTTCCCCCGCTACGGCGCGACGGGCGGGCCGTTGCACGCGGAAATCGTGATCAACGTCGGGGTGTTTCTGGTGTTCTTCCTCCACGGGGTCAACCTCTCCAGCGAGCAGATTGCCCATGGCCTGAAAAACTGGCGACTGCACGCGATGGTCCAAGGCTTCACCTTCGTGGTGTTTCCGTTGATCTGGCTGGTGTGTGACAAAGTGCTGGGCGCGCATATTCCGCCGTTGTTGATGTTGGGGTTCTTCTATCTGTGCGCCCTGCCCTCGACCATTTCATCCTCGGTGGCCTTGACCGGCAGCGCGGGGGGCAACGTCCCCGCTGCCATCCTCAATGCCAGCCTGTCCAGTGTCGTCGGCATTTTCATCACCCCCTGGCTGGTCAGTTTGGTGGTCGGCTCGGGCGCCGGCGGTATCGACCTGGGTTCGACCCTGCTGGACCTGTGCGCCATGCTGCTGTTGCCGCTGGTGCTGGGCCAGGTCGTACGACCATGGCTGGGCACGTTTTTCGCCCGTTACAAGCGCTACACCAGCATCATGGACAAGCTGGTGATTCTGTTGTTGGTGTATTCGGCCTTCGCCAACTCGATGGTCTCCGGGATGTGGCAGAAACAGGGCAGCTCGGTCATCGTCACCGCCTTCGTCGGTACCGCAATCCTGCTGGCGGTGATCCTGATACTCACCACCCGCACCGCGCGAGCCTTGCATTTCAACCATGCCGACAAGGTGGCTGCGGTGTTCTGCGCCACCAAGAAATCCTTGGCCGCCGGGGCGCCCATGGCGGCGCTGATTTTTGCCGGCAATCCCGGCGTGGGCCTGATTCTGTTGCCGATCATGATCTACCACCCGCTGCAGCTGGTGGTCTGCTCGGTGATGGCCGAAAGTTATGCACACAACCAGCGCACCGCCATGGCCGGTCAGCCCCAGGGTACCGCCAGCGTGAGATGACCGACCGGCGCGAACGAGTCGACCGGGAACCTGTCAACCGTTCAAGACCATTGAGCTGGAGTGCCTCCCATGTCCGATCCCTACATCGATTTTGCCAACTCGGGGATCGGCCGACGGATCGCCGGCGCGGTGGGCCTCCCCACACCGGCGCGGCTGGAGCGCTGGCAGGCCGGCCGCCAGCAGGTCATAGAAGGCGCCTTGTTGCTCGGCAATGGCCCCTTGTGCGCAGAGATCGCCCGCTTTGCCAGCAAACTGAGCCAACAGCCCTTGGGCCTGACCGGCGCCGACACTGACCTGCCCACCTGGTCGACCAACAGCCCGGTCCCGCTCAAGGCCGTGGTGTTCGATGCCAGCCTGATCGTCACCCTCGAAGACCTCGACCAGCTTCGGGTTTTTTTTGCGCCCTTGCTCCGCCATCTGCAGCCCAGCGCTCATCTGTTGATCCTCGGCCGTACGCCCGGTCCGACAGCCGCCCCTGAGGCACAGATCGCTCAGCGGGCTCTGGAAGGCTTCAGCCGCTCGCTGGCCAAGGAGCTGCGCAACGGCGCCACGCTGCAGCTGGTGTACGTGGATCACGAGGGCGGCGATGCGTTGGAGGGCTTGCTGCGTTTTTTCCTGTCGCCCAAAAGCGCTTATGTTTCCGGCCAGGTCCTGCGCCTGGGTGCCGGCGCGGCCAAGGTCGAGGACTGGACCCGCCCGCTGGCCGGGCGCAAAGCGCTGATCACCGGCGCGGCCCGAGGCATTGGCGCAGCCATTGCCGAAACCCTTGCCCGCGACGGCGCCAGCGTCCACCTGCTTGACGTGCCCAGCGCTCGCAGCGACCTCCAGGCCCTGGCCGCGCGGTTGAACGGCAAGACCATCGACCTGGACATCTGTGCCGAAGATGCCGTCCCGCGCTTGATCGAGGCACTGCCGGACGGTATCGACATCGTCGTGCACAACGCCGGCATCATTCGCGACAAGACCCTGATCAACATGAGCGTCGAGCAATGGAACTCGGTCATGGAGGTAAACCTCAAGGCTCCCAGCCGGCTGACCGAAGCATTGTTCGAAAGCGGCACCCTGGCCAATGACGGCCGGGTGATCCTGCTGTCCTCCACCAGCGCCATTGCTGGCAACCGCGGACAATGCAACTACGCCGCCAGCAAGGCCGGGCTTATCGGCCTGGCCCAGGCCTGGGCGCCACGGCTGGCGGCACGGGGCGCAAGCATCAATGCGGTGGCACCCGGCTTCATCGAGACACACATGACCGCGCAGATACCTTTTGCCTTGCGGGAGGCCGGGCGCCGCTTGAGCTCGCTCGGTCAAGGTGGTCTGCCCCAGGATGTCGCGGAAGTGGTCGCCTGGCTGGCCCAGCCCGGCAGCGGCGCAATCAACGGCCAGGTGCTGCGCGTCTGCGGCCAGAGCCTGGTGGGAGCCTGACCATGTCACGCCAATGGCAGACCCTGGAACAGCCAGCGCAGCTGGCCGGTCTTTATGCCCGTGCGGCACTCAAACGCAAAGTCAGTGGAGAGCAACTGCCGTCGCTTGCCCTGCGCTGCTGGCTGCGTCCCGATCCCGAAAAACTCGCGGCCTATCGCAAAGTATGCGGCTACGGTGCGGGCAATCTGCTGCCGGCCACTTATCCTCACGTGCTCGCCTTCGCCATGCAGCTGCAGCTGTTGACCGACAAAAGCTTTCCATTCCCCCTGCGGGGCCTGCTGCACCTGCGCAATATCATTCGTATCCAACGCCCGTTGGGCGGCATCAGCGGTGTCCAGGTCAGCGTCCACGTGGCCAATCTGACGCCTCACGAAAAAGGCACGCTTTTCGACCTGATCACGCAAGTGCAAGATCCGTTGGGCCCGCTTTGGGAAGAAACCAGCACCCTGCTCTGCCACGACGTGCACATTGCCGGGCAACCCGTGGTGAGCAACCCGCCAGTGACCGGCGAACTGCCGATGAGCGAAATTGCCCGCTGGGCCGCACTCAGTGACTGCGGCCGGCAATATGCCAAGGTGTCCGGCGACTACAACCCGATCCACTTGAGCGCCGCCAGCGCGAGGATGTTCGGTTTCCCCCAGGCTATCGCCCACGGCATGTGGACCAAGGCCCGTGCCCTGGCAGCCTTGCGCGAGCATGTGCCGGTGGCCAATGTGGAGATCGCCGTGCAGTTCGAGCAACCCTTGCAACTGCCCAGCGACGTGGGGCTGCACGCCAGCGCAGCCGGTGCTTCGGGTCGCTTTTCGGTGGAAGGCCAAGACGACCGGGTGCATCTGGTCGGGCAATGGCGACCGTTGCACTGAGTGTGCACAAATCGTCTAGACGGTTCCCGTAGGGGTGATTCATCCTGCGCTCAATGAACCGGGCCCCGCGATGACTGCAAAACAC
This sequence comes from Pseudomonas sp. dw_358, assembly GCF_018449655.1. Lineage (GTDB taxonomy): Bacteria > Pseudomonadota > Gammaproteobacteria > Pseudomonadales > Pseudomonadaceae > Aquipseudomonas. Next base: position 140,490 of record NZ_JAAVUX010000011.1, on the reverse strand, counting down.
TGGATCGACCTCAAGCAGGATGCCGAAACCGGCATCGAGACCTTGCACGCGCGCTTCAGCGAGGGGCACGCCTACGATCCGCACTTTCATGACAGCTACCTGGTGGGTGTCACCGATCAGGGCGTGCAGCAGTTCAACTGTCGCCGCACGCGCCATGACAGCACACCGGGGCAGGTGTTTCTCGTGGAGCCGGGAGAAATTCATGACGGTGAGGGCCCCACCGCCGAGGGTTTTTCCTATCGGATGCTGTACCTGGACCCACTGTGGCTACAGCGAGAGATGAGCGCGGTGTTCGAACAGGCACCCGAGCAATGCCCCTTGAGCTTTGCCCATAACCTGGTCAACGATCCGCTGCTGGGCCAGGCCATCCAGAATGCTTTCGGCACCCTGCACCACAGCGAGTTTCGCATCGTCCGCCAGACAGCGCTGGACACCCTCCTCGGTCGATTGGCCCGCCAGCTGCACTGGCGCCAGCGCGACGACAGCGACCCGAGACTGCCACTGGTGGCGTTGCGCGCCCGCGACTATCTGCATGCCCACATCCACGCCGACATTGGCCTGGATCAGTTGGCGGCCGCCTGCGGTGTGGATCGCTTTCGCCTGAGCCGGGCCTTTCGCGCCGCCTTCGGTCTGCCACCCCATGCCTATCTGGTGCAGCTGCGCCTGGCCCGCGCCCGTCGACAGCTGGCCAGCGGCGCCTGGCCGGCGGACGTGGCCAGCGATCTGGGTTTTGCCGACCAAAGCCATCTGGGCCGCTGGTTCGTCCGCGCCTATGGCCTGACTCCGGCAGCGTATCGCAAGCGCTGCTCAAACCTTCCAGACTGACAGACCGGCAGCCACGACCATGGCGTCTTACTTCTGAAGCTCCGGTGCCTGCCATGCTACCGTTTCTGCTGTTCGCCTTTGTGTCTTCGATCACCCCCGGCCCCACCAACATTCTGGTGCTGAGCAACAGCGCCAGGTATGGCCTGCGTGCGGCCGTGCCGATCGTGCTGGGCGCCTGTGCCGGTGCGGCGGGGCTGGTGCTGGTGGTCGGTACGGGGCTTGGCCAGTTACTGTTGCAGATGCCGAGAGTCCAGCAAGCCATGGCCTGGGCCGGGGTGCTGTGGTTGACCTGGTTGGCCTGGGGACTGTTTCGCGCGCCCGCCTTCAACCCGGATCAGGCCGAAACCGGGCCACGACTGGGCTGGATCGGCGCTGCCGGGCTGCAACTGATCAATCCCAAGACCTGGATGATGGCGTTGGCGGTCATGGGCGTCTTCAGTCTCGGCGCCGTCGACCCGACCACGCGAGTGGCACAGCTGGCGCTGATGTTCTTCCTCGTGGCGGTGCCCTGCATGATCTGCTGGGCGTTACTGGGGGTGGGTTCGGCCCGTGTATTGCGCTCGTCACGGGCACAGCGCGGCTTCAATCAGGGGATGGCTCTGCTGTTGCTGGTCGCCGCCTGGTCGAGCTTGCTGGCTGCCAGCTGAACGGCCCCACGGATAACCGTTGATTTACTTGCAAAGCGGGCAGCGCGACGGGAAGCTAGGCGCCTGAGGAGCGCCCATGAATATCGACGAATTGACCGCACGCCTGCACCGCATCCGCGACACCAACGAATGGCGTGGCTTCCATAGCCCGAAAAACCTGACCATGGCGGCCAGCGTGGAAATGGCCGAGCTGGTGGAAATCTTCCAATGGAAGACCGAAGACCAATCCCGGCAGCTGCCGCCCGATGAACTGGCCCACGCCGGCCAGGAAATCGGCGACGTGGTCCTGTATCTGCTGCTGCTGTGCAACGAGCTGGGCCTGGACATGGACGAAGTCGTGCGCGCCAAGCTGGCCGACAGCGAGCGGCGCTTCGCCAAATGAAAGACCGTCACTTCGATGAACTGGCCACCCGTTTTGCCGCCAAGATCTATGGTGGCGCCAAGGGTGCAATTCGCCTCGCCGTGCTCCAGGCCGATCTGCTCGAACGCCTGCCCGAGCGACGGCTACGGGTGCTGGACATTGGTGCCGGCCTCGGTCACATGGCCTTGTGGCTAGCCCAGCAAGGTCATGACGTGACCCTGGCCGAGCCGGCAAGGCCGATGCTGGACGGCGCTCGAGAGCGTTTCGAAAGCGCCGGCCAGACCGCCACCTTCCTGCACGCCAGCTGGCAGCAACTGCCCGATCTGCTCGACATGCCTTACGACCTGGTGCTGTGCCATGCGGTACTGGAGTGGCTGGCCGAGCCTTATGCCATCTTGCCAGCACTGCACCAGTTGACCGCCACAGACGGGCACCTGTCACTGGCGTTCTACAACCGCGACGCACTGGTGTACCGCAACCTGCTCAAGGGGCACTTTCGCAAGCTGCGCGGCAATGACCTGGCCGGCGAGAAGCAAAGCCTGACGCCGCAAATGCCGCTGGACCCCCGCGAGCTCGCCACCCAACTCGAAGGCCACTGGCATGTTCAGAGTCAGAGTGGTGTGCGCGTTTTCCATGACTACATGCCTGCCCCATTCCAGGGTCGCGCCGACATGGCGGACTTGATCGAAATGGAGCTGGCCCACCGTCGCCATCCGGCCTTCGCCGGTCTGGGACGCTACCTGCACTGGATTTGTTGCCCAGCCTCATAGGCCTGCCGCCGTGGAGAAAACCATGCACTGCCGTGTCGTCCTGTTCGCCCTGATGTGCCTCGGAGTCAGCGCCTGCCAGGCGCCGAACCCCTACGTGGCCGACTCGGCCCCGTTGCCGCCAGCGCCCGCCTTGGCTCAACCGGCTCCCGTGCCGGCGCCCATTGCCGTTGCCACACAGCCACCGGGTTACAACCCCGGCGCTTATCCGGCGGCTCCGCGGGACTGGGCGCACTACCGCAGCTGGGCCTGGTTCAATGACCGCATGCCCATCGGCAACACCCTCATCGACCCGGCCCAGGTGGCCGAGTCCCTCAGCCAGGGCCTGGACCAGCGCGGCCTGCGTCCGGCGCGCAGCGGGGCGCGAGCCGACCTGCGGGTGTCGGCCGATGTGCACATGGAACAACGGGTGCGTCAGGTTCAGGATGATGGCTATTACGGCGGCCCCGGCTACGGGCCTTATGGCCCCTACAACTATTACCGTCCCCCTGTCGTCCGCACCTATGTGGAAAATGTGATGGTCGTGGACATTCGCCTGTTCGACGGCATCAGCGGTCAACCGCTGTGGAATGCCGCCGCCGAAATCGCCAGCACCGGCAGCGAAAGTCAACGTGCCGATTCCCTGCGCCAAGCCATTGCCAAGGCGCTCGGCAATTACCCACCGGCTTGAGCCTCTTTCCTTCTGGGAGAACTGCCATGTACGCACGTGCTGCTGTCGTTTCGTTGAGCCTCCTGCTCGGTGCCTGCCAGACCACCCGCCCGGTGGCCGACTATGATGCCAGCCGGGATTTCGCCGGCTATCGCACCTGGGCCTGGAAAACCCCCGCCCTGCAATACCGCCCGGATGATCCGCGTATACGCAGCGACCTCACCGAGGCGCGCATACGTCAGGCCATCGCCGAGCAACTGGACCAGCGCGGCCTGCGCCCGGCGACCCCTGGCACCAAGGCGGACCTTGATGTGCAGACTTGGCTGATCGTTGATAACCGCCAGCAGCAGGTGGTCAGCCAGGGCCCCGGCTGGGGATATTGGGGCGGTCCATGGGGACCTGGCTGGGGAGCGCCGATCTACAGCGAATCGCGCACGGTCGACTACAAGGTCGCCACCCTGCAGGTCGATCTGCTCGACGGCCGTGATGGCAAGCTGGTCTGGCGCGCCAGCGCCGAGCGGCTCGACAACAACGGCGATGCCGGCCCGCAGGAGCGCACCGAGATCATTCAAAAAACCGTCGCTCAAGTGCTTTCCGCCTACCCTCCGCACTGACCTCATGCCGTTCGGCGCAAAATGTTGCCCGCCCTGGCAACATTTTGTCGCCAAGGCAACTCCGCTCCCGCTAACGCGTCTACCCTGAAAGAAGCGAGTGATCGCATTCGAATGTGGATAGACACAAGGGACGTCTCGCGATGCAAAGCATGGTTCTGGTTCTGTGGTTTACCCTGTGCGCCGAGCAGGATATCCGCCAGCGGCGGATCACCAATACCCTGACATTAGGCGGCGCGGCCCTGGCTTTGCTGGTGCTGTTCGGCACCGGGCACACTTGGATCGGCGCCAGTGTTGCCGAAGGCGGGTTTGCCTTGGCACTGTGCATGGCCATCACGGCTCCCGGCTACTGGTCGGGAAGATTGGATGCCAGCGATGTAAAACTGTTGGCCGGCCTCGCGCTGGCCACTGACCGCATGCACTTGCTCGGCACCTTCGTCGGCGCCATTCTGACCCTGGTGGTCTGGGCCTTGATCGGCCCACGCATCTGGGCAAGGCTCAAACCCAAGACCCGCCGGCTGTTCCACCCCTTGGAACCGGCCACCAGTATCAACCCGCCCTTCTCGCCTTTTTTGCTGGCCGGGTTCCTGCTCTCGCTGTTCTGGCTTGCTTAAGCCTGCGGCGCCTGTTATTCAGCGGTGCTGGCCATCATGCCCCAATGCGGAACTCCCATCGGGGCTGATGGCCCAACACACGAATTCAACGGCATTACGCCGTGACTGACAGGAAGCACGCATGCACGTAGATGGCTTTTTCGAATGGCTGGGCCAGGCTCTGGGGGCCGTCATCCGCTTTATCGTCGACAGCCTGGGGTGGTTGTTCAACCTGCTGACCCACGCCGGTGGCAATTTCGTCGAGGGCATGTCGCGGACTTTGGGCATGGACACCTCGCTGATCAGCATCGTCGGGCTGGTCCTGGGCCTGATTTTTCTGTACTCGGCCGTGCGCGCGTTCATGCGTGCTTCGATCATCCTGGGGATAATCTGGGCGCTACTGGGGCTGTGGTTGTTGAGCTGGATCATTCACTGATCAAGGGTACAATCGCCGGCTAACCGGAGCCTGCGCCCTATGTCCCGACTGATCGCCGACTGGCGCGACCGCCAAACCCACCGCAAGGTCTGGGCGCTGGCCGCGCCAATGATCCTTTCCAATATTTCCGTGCCGTTGGTGACACTCGTGGACAGTGCCGTCATCGGCCACCTGCCCCATGCTCACCAGCTGGGCGCCGTGGCGGTGGGCGGCAGCCTGTATGCCTTCCTCGCCTGGACCATGAGTTTCCTGCGCATGGGGGCCACCGGCTTTGCCGCCCTGGCCGCCGGCCGCCGCGATGGTGCAGCGCTGCGTCAGGTGCTGGCCCAAGGGCTGATGCTTGCGCTGCTGTTTTCCTTGCTGCTGGGGGTGCTCGGCCTGCCGTTCAGTCACTTTGCCTTGAGCCTGATGCAACCCTCCACGGATCTGGCGCAAACCACCCGTGATTTTTTCCACACTCGACTGCTCGGTTTGCCGGCTGCCCTGGGTACCTATGCTTTGGTGGGCTGGTTTCTCGGCACTCAGAATGCCAAGGCCCCGCTGACCATTCTGCTGGTCACCAACCTGCTGAACATTGTGCTGAACCTCTGGTTCGTTCTGGGGCTGGACTGGGGCGTACTGGGCTCTGCGCGGGCTTCGGTGGTCGCCGAGTGGGTCGGCGTGCTGACCGGCCTGGCGCTGACCCGCCCGGCGCTGCTCCGTTATCCGGGTCAGGTCGCTTGGGACGCGCTGCGCCAGTGGCACAACTGGCGGCCATTGCTGACCGTCAACCGCGATATTTTCATCCGCAGCCTGGCCTTGCAGGGGGTATTTTTGCTGATCACGGTGCAAGGTGCGCGCCTTGGGGATGCCACAGTGGCGGCCAATGCCCTGCTGCTGAACGGCCTGCAACTGACCGCCCAGGCGCTGGACGGTCTGGCCCACGCAGTGGAAGCGCTGTGTGGTCACGCCATCGGCGCGCGAGACCGTGACGCGTTGCGCCGCTCGATGGTGGTGGCCTGTGGCTGGTCGCTGCTGGCCAGCCTGGGTTTCGCGATCCTGTTCCTGTTCGAAGGCCAGCTGTTCATCGACATGCAGACCAACATTGCCAGCGTGCGCAGCACCGCCTATACGTACCTGCCCTACCTGGCGGTGTTACCGCTGGTGGCGGTGTGGAGTTACCTGCTCGACGGCCTGTTCATCGGCGCCACTCGCGGTCGGGAAATGCGTAACGGCATGCTGCTAAGCGTGGCAATGATCCTGCCGGTTGCCTGGGCCAGCATGGGCTGGGGCAACCATGGGCTGTGGATAAGCTTTCTGCTGTTCATGGCGCTGCGGGCGGTGACGCTGGGGCTGATGGGCTGGCGGTTGCAGAAGCGGGATGGTTGGTTGGTACCCTAGGACCGCCGCGCCCGACGAACCCCACCACCTCATCCACCACCGGCGCCAGCCATTGAAGCGGCCAGGCGAAGGCACCGATCAAGGTCATGTGATTGACCCGGTCCATATAATGCACCTCCACCGGCACCCCGACCTCACGCAAGCGCCTGGCCAGTCCGCCAGTGTTGCGCACCGGGTTGACATAGCTGTCGGTATTGGCCGCGATCAACAGCGCGGGTGGCGCACCGGCCTGCACATGATTGATCGGCTGGGAATCGGCAGGGGTGTTCGGATAGAAGAACACCGGGCGTACCTCGGTGTTTTCCACCGGCAAGAAATCGTAAGGTCCGGCGAGGCCGATCCAGCCGCGGATATCAGCCGGTGAAAGCCCCACGGCTTGCAGCAACGAGCCATCCAGCGCAAGCATGGCCGCGTTGTACGCCCCCGAGCTGTGCCCCATCAGAAACAGCGCTTGCGGATTACCGCCGTAAGCCGCGACGTGACGATGCACCCAGGCCACAGCCAGGGCATTGTCCTGAAGGAAGTCCGGGTAGCGGACCTGCGGATACAGCCGGTAGTCGGCAATCACCGCCAGAATCCCGCGCTGGGCCAAGGCCCGAGCGACGAAACGGTAGTGGCCACGTTCACCGCTGGTCCAGCTGCCACCATAGAAAAACACCACCACCGGATGCTTCGGCAGGGGTGTCAGGGGCTGGTACAGGTCCAGATGCTGGCGTGGGCCATCGCCATAAGCGAGGCCCTCGACCCGGATGTAACCGTTGCTCGGCGTGACCCCGTCCACCATGCCCAGCGGCGAGCAGCCGCCGAGCAGTAGAACGACGCAGAGCGCGATGGCCCGGCGCAGCACCTTATGACAGATACGAAGAGCGGGTCAGGCCCAGACGCAGGGCGTCAAGGTACTGGGTCCGGTCGCGCGCACTGATGTCGGCACTGGCCACCTTGTCGCGATAATGGGTCATCAGCTCTTCCGGCGACAAATGCACGTAGCGCAGCATGTCTTCGATGGTGTCGTGGGTCTCGATACCGGCGTGGTACACGCTGCCGTTGGGGTTCTGGTAGATGTTCACCGAGTCGGTATCACCGAACAGGTTATGCATGTCACCGAGAATTTCCTGATAGGCCCCCACCAGAAAAACCCCTAGCAGGTAGTCTTCACCCTCGTTCACCGCGTGCACCGGCAGGCTGGTCTCTATGCTCTGTTCGTCGACGTACTGCTTGATCTTGCCGTCCGAATCACAGGTCAGGTCCTGCAGGACCGCCCGACGCATGGGTTCTTCATCCAGACGGTGCAACGGCAGGATCGGCAACACCTGGCCGATGGCCCAGGTATCGGGCAGGCTTTGGAACACCGAAAAATTGCAGATGTACTTGTCGGCCAGCTTGTCGTTGAGCTCATCGAGCACCATGCGGTGCGAGCGCTGGCGTGCCTTCAGCGAGTTGTGCAGGCGACGGCAGACCGCGAAGTAGCACTGCTCGGCCAGGGCTTTCTGAGCCAGGGTAATCTTGCCATCGGCATACTGAGTAGCCACGTCGCTCATGTAGTGGGTGGCGCGCCAATAGGTTTCGGTGACCATCTCGATGTCGGTCGGGCCCAGCAGGTCCACCAGCCACTGCACGGTTTCCGGCAGGCTTTCCTTGTCGGTGATCTCCGGCACCTCATCGTTATGCCGCTCTACATCGGTGACCTGCACCACCAGGATCGCGTGGTGGGCGGTCAGCGAGCGACCGCTCTCCGAGAAGATGTGCGGATGGGGCAGGCCTTGAGCGTTGCAGAACTCCTTGAGCATGCCCACCACGACACCGGCGTAGTCGTCCATGTCGTAGTTGATGGAGCTGGCATTGCGCGAATGGGTGCCGTCGTAATCCACACCCAACCCACCGCCCACGTCGATGTGGTCCACCGGCAAGCCGAGCGCACGCAGCTCGCCATAATAGCGAATGGCCTCCTTGAAGCCGTGCTGGTAATCGGCCAGGTTGGCAATCTGCGAGCCCATGTGGAAGTGCAGCAGGCGGATGCCTTGATCCAGGCCTGCGGCGCGGAAACGTTCGACCACCGACAACAGCTGCGCGGCCGACAGGCCGAACTTGGATTTCTCACCGCCGGTATCGGCCCACTTGCTGGAGGCCAGCGAGGACAGGCGCACGCGCAGGCCCACCTGCGGCTTGACTTTGAGCTCGGCCGCCTCCTCGATCACCAACGCCACTTCCGACTCTTTCTCGATGACAATGAAGACGTTGTGGCCCAGCTTCTGGCCGATCAGCGCCAGGCGGATGAACTCGCGATCCTTGTAACCGTTGCAGACGATGGTCCCGCCCTTGGGCGCCAAAGCCAGCACCGCCAGCAACTCGGGCTTGGACCCGGCTTCCAGGCCAATGGAGACGTTCTGAGTGGCGATGATGTTTTCTACCACCGCCTCCTGCTGGTTGACCTTGATGGGGTACAGCGCGGTGTAATGGCTCTGGTATTCCAGGCGCTCGATGTTGGCATCGAAGGCACCGGTCAGCTGACGCACACGGTCCTGCAGAATGTCGGGAAAACGCACCAGCAATGGCAGCGACAAGCCACTCTTGCGCAACTCGTCGACTTGCTCGAACAGATCGATCGGCGCACTGCCCGGCCCATTGGGGCGCACTTCCACACGCCCGGCCTCGTTAATGGCGAAATAACCCGCACCCCAGTGGCGGATCCCGTAAACACTGCGGCTGTCGGCCACGGTCCATTGGCTGCCATCGTCTTTGCGTGTGCGTCTTACGGACATCGAGGTCCCCTATGAAAAAAGTCGAATACTGCGGCCCTGCCTTTGATCCTCACCGAATCAAGGGATGGGTCCACACAGTCTAGAGAATGAATATGACGATTGCTGTCTGTGCAGGGTTCGACCCTGGGGGCAGCGCCAAGTTTAGCGAGGGGCAGGAATGCGCTTCAGCCGCCGGACTTTTTCGCTTTGTAACCCAGCTTGATCAGCTCGGCGAGCAACAGCTCGACGTGCTCGCCCTGGATCTCGATCACGCCGTCCTTCAAGGACCCGCCCGTTCCACAGCGGCGCTTGAGGGTGGCGGCCAATTCCTTCAACCCCTCGAGGGGCAACGGCACCCCGGTGATGGTGGTGACCGTCTTGCCGCCACGGCCCTTGCTTTCTCGGCGCACTCGGGCAATGCCGTCGCCCTCGGGGATGGCGGTGCTTTTGCAAACGCAGGCGTCGATCGGCTGGCGACACTCAGGGCAATGCCGGCCCGAGTCCGTGGAGAAGACCAGGCCACCGAGTGCGGCGAAGGATGCGGCTTTCTTGGCCACCGGCGATCCTCTCTGGAGGATGAATAGGGCGCGCAGTTTAACGGCAAAAAACCGTGCTGTGTAGCGCCAGCGGCGACGGATTCATGCAGATTTCGGCAGGCCTCAGGGCTGCAGAAAACGCTTGAGGGCGTCCAGCGAATCCGGGCAGTAAGACAGCGTCCGGCTCTGGGTCAGGACCTCGGCGACCGGCATGAACTTCGCTTCCAGCACCTCTTCCGGTTGCAGACGCAACGGCCCGTCCCATACCGCAGAAAACACCGCGCACCAGAGGCGATTGCCCGGCTGGTCGAAATAGAAATGCTCGTGGGCAGTCAAGGGCACGCCAATGACCCCCAGCTCTTCTTCCAGTTCTCGGGCGGCGGACTCTTCATAGCTCTCATCGGCCTGAACCATGCCACCGGCGGCCACGTCCCAGTAGCCGGGGTACAGCGCTTTGCTCAGGGTACGTCGATGCACGCAAAGCTCCCCCGCCGAATTGAACAGCAGAATGAAGGTGCCGCGGCCGATCAGCCCGCGCTCGCGCAGTTCGCTGCGCTGCAAGGCCCCCAGCAGCCCGTCTTCCTCGTCGACCCAAGCGATGGTTTCGGCATCCGAGGCCGCGCGGTGCGCGACCTCTTGTGGAGTGATGGTCATCGGTCAGCCTTGAGTGAGCAGTTGGCGCAGGTCGATGACTGCCGCATTGGCCCGGGAAATATAGTTGGCCATCACGAGCGAGTGGTTGGCGAGAATACCGAAGCCGCTGCCGTTGAGGATCATCGGGCTCCAGACCGGCTGCTGCGAAGCCTCCAGCTCGCGAATGATCTGCCGCACGCTGACGGTGGCGTTCTTCTTGGCCAGCACGTCGGCGAAATCCACCTCCACGGCACGCAGCAGATGGGACAGCGCCCAGGCTTGACCGCGGGCTTCATAGAAGACGTTGTCGATCTGCATCCACGGCGTTTCTACGATCTCTTCGTCCACCACCGGCGCCTGGCCCGGCACCACCACCTCGGTCTTGAGGCTGGCGTTGAGCTTGACCCGCCCTACGCTGGCCGACAGACGCTGGGACAACGAACCCAGGCGCGTGCCCACATCCCCCAGCCAGTTGTTGAGGTTATCGGCACGGGCATAGAACAAGGCGTTGTTCTGGCTAGGGTCAGCCAGACGGTTCTGGTAGCGCGTCAGGGCATTGATGCCTTCCTGGTACTGGGATTCACTGGAAGGCAGGATCCAGCTGCGGTTGTCGAAGTTGAACAATGGCTCGGCCTTGGCCAGATCCGCATCTTCAGCCGACTGGGATTGCGACCGGGCGAGGTCCTTGCGCAAGGCGCGAGTCATATCGCGGACCTGCACCAGCACGCCATATTCCCAACTCGGCATGTTGTCCATCCACAGACCTGGCGGAAAACGGTCGTTGGAAATGTAACCACCTGGCTTGTCCAGCAAAGTGCTGGCCACGGTCTTGAGCGTCTCGACGGTGGTATAGCCAACCACCATTTTCTTGCCATCACGCTCGGCGGAAATCTGGGCGTTCTGCTGCACCGGGAACAGGGCGGGTTCTTCACTCCAATACCAACCCAGCGCACCGGTGACCAACAGATAAAGCGCCAGCACCGAAAGTACAGCGCGACTGAACAGTACAGCGCCAAAGTAACTGCGCGAGCGAGTGCCGGTACCAACAGTATCGACGCGCTCTTTCGCGTCGCTCTTGCCCGTGCGGTTCTTCCAATCCAGCATGGCTATGTCCCTTTCAGTCACAGAATTCATCGGTTGGACCGCAGCGCGCGCCCATCGTGCGCGGACCGGCGAAACAACCGGCCCAGAGCCCGCGACCGTACGTCGGCCACCTTGTCCGGGACGCACTATAGAACAAGCTGAGGCACGCGCCTATGCGAGCGACCGCTCATCCCTTAATCATGCCGCCGGGTACAGTTTGCTGGCGCCAGAGATTCGGTTCCCTCGCAGGAAGTGATAGCATGGAGCCACCACTGGAGATCCTCCAGGCATCCCTCAGTAGCCCAACCATGAATGAGCCAGAAGACCCGAGCCGTGAACGCCTGAAACACCACTTCGCCCAGCGGGTCATCCACCAGGCGCGACAGATCCTCGAGATCTGGCAGCGCCTGCACCGCAGCGAATGGTCAGCGGCCAATCTGGCTGAACTCAGCGAGGCCAACCTGCGCCTGCAACGTTTTGCCGAGCGCTTCGAGCAACCGAAACATGTGATGCTGGCACGGGGCATCAGCGCGGCCTTGCAAGGGGTCGAGGACAATCACGGGCGGCTGACCAGCGACTCGATCAACGAGCTCAACCGCTTGATGCATCGGCTGTCCCGTACCGGCCTGCGCCACGGTGATCAACTGGACCAGACTCACCTGCCACCTCTGCGCAAACCGGTATATGTGGCGCTACAGGATGCAGAGCGCGCCGGCCGGCTGGCGACGCAGCTGGAGTTCTTTGGCCTCAATGCCCAGGCACTGGATTCGGTCAGTACGTTTCAGGCCTCGATGCTCGAACGCCAGCCCTCGGCCATCGTCATGGACGTGGACTTTGGCGGCGTCGGCATGGGTCTGAGCCTGGCGGCGCAGGCTCAAGAAGGTCGAGAGCAGAAGCTGCCGCTACTGTTCTTCAGCCGCCATGAAACCGATACGCCCACGCGCCTGGCAGCCGTTCGAGCCGGCGGCGAGGAATTTCTCAGTGGCACCCTGGAAGCGTCGAGCCTGCTGGAAAAAATCGAGGTGCTGACCTGCTCCGCTCATTACGAGCCCTTTCGGGTGCTGGTGATCGATGACTCTCGTGCTCAGGCCATGCACACCGAACGGCTGCTCAACAGCGCCGGCATCGTCACCCGCAGCCTGACCGACCCGATCCAGGCCATGGCCGAGCTGGCTGATTTCCAGCCGGATTTGATCATCCTCGACATGTACATGCCTGGCTGCACCGGCACTGAACTGGCCAAGGTGATTCGCCACAACGACCGTTACGTCAGTGTGCCAATCATCTATCTGTCAGCCGAAGACGACCTGGACAAGCAACTGGATGCCATGAGCGAGGGCGGCGACGACTTCCTCACCAAGCCGATTCGCTCCCGCCACCTGATTACCACCGTGCGCAACCGGGCCGCCCGTGCGCGCAATCTCAAGGCGCGGATGGTGCGCGACAGCCTGACCGGCTTGTACAACCACACCCATATCTTGCAACTACTCGAAGATTGCAGCTTCCGCGCGCGTCGCGAAGGCAAGCCGCTGTGTTTCGCCATGCTGGACATCGATTATTTCAAGCAGGTCAACGACAGCCATGGCCATCCCATGGGCGACCGGGTCATCAAGAGCCTGTCGCTGTTTCTCAAACAGCGCCTGCGCAAGACGGATTTCATCGGTCGCTACGGGGGTGAAGAGTTCGCCATCGTCATGCCCGATACCGACCTGGAAGCCGCCCAACAGGTCCTCGACGAGATTCGCGAACGCTTCGCCGACATTCACTACCCGGCGCAGCCACGGGACTTCAATTGCACCTTCAGCGCCGGCGTGGCCCAACTGGATGCTGGCTTCGATGGTGTGAACATGGCCTCCCGGGCGGATGCCGCGCTTTATCGGGCCAAGGCGGCGGGGCGCAATCGGGTTCAGTTATCACTATAGGACCGCCTGCCGGGACATAAAAGGTAACGCCCCTCCCCCTGCACCCGAAACCTGACTGGGATATGATGCGCAGCTTTGCTCTTCGCGAGATCCCTATGCGCCGCCTGCTTTGTCTTCTGTTACTGGTCCTGGCCCTGCCGGTCGCTGCTTCCGGATTCATGGACAGCCGCCCGAACGCAGTGCTGGGCGGGGCGCTGAACAACAGCAGCGATTTTCTGCCAGTGCGTGAAGCCTTCCAGCTCAGCGTCGTCGAAGCCAATGCCCAGCACGTGCGCCTGCGCTTTGTCGCCGCCGAGGGCTATTACCTCTATCGCCATCGTTTCCAGTTCCACACCAACCCCGCCGATCTGAAACTGGGCGCCCCCCAGTTGCCCGAAGGGGAGAAAAAACACGACGAATATTTCGGTGATGTCGAGGTGTACCACGGCATTATCGATGTCGACCTGCCGCGACCCGCCAACGACTCCCGCCCATTCGACCTGGCAGTGACCTATCAGGGCTGCGCCGACAAAGGCCTGTGCTACCCCCCGGAAACCGAGCATGTGTCCATAGACGCCAGCGGCGCAGCCTCTGGCGCGCCAGCGGCCAGCCGGTCTGCAGGTTGGCGCGACTTGCTGCTGTTTTTTCTCGCCGGCATCGGCCTGACCTTCACCCCTTGCGTGCTGCCGATGCTGCCGATCCTGTCCGGTGTGGTCCTGCGCGGTCAGGTCGGTGGCTGGCGCGGCCTGAGTCTATCGCTCGCCTATGTGCTGCCGATGGCGCTGTGCTTTGCCGCCCTTGGGGCGCTGATGGGGCTGTTCGGCGCCCAGATGAACCTGCAGGCGCGCCTGCAATCGCCTGAAGTACTGATCCCGTTTGCCTTGTTTTTCGTGGTATTCGCCCTGGCCATGTTCGGCCTGTTCGAGCTCAAACTGCCGCAAGCCGTCAGCTCACGGCTGGACAGGCTGGCCGGTAATGCCAAGGGCGGATCGCTGTGGGGCGCGGCAGTGCTCGGCGTGGTCTCCAGCCTGCTGGTGTCGCCGTGCGTCTCAGCGCCCCTGGCCGGTGCGCTGCTTTATATCAGTGCCAGCGGCGACGCCTGGGGCGGCGCGCTGAAGTTGTTGGCCTTGGGCCTGGGCATGGGTGCACCGCTGCTGCTGGTCGGGACCGGCGGAGCGGCCTTGCTGCCCAAAAGCGGGCCGTGGCTGGTCGGCGTGAAGAACGCCATTGGCGTGCTGCTGTTGGCCCTGGCGGTCGGCTTGCTCAGCCGCGTCCTGCCGGGCCCGGTGACACTGCTGTTGCTGGGGGTGATCGGGGTCGGCGTCGGCGTGTTTCTCGGTGCTCTGGAGTTTACCCCCAAGAGTTCGCGTCAGCGCCTGGCGCAACTCCTCGGGCTGCTGGCACTGTTCTACGGCCTGGCCTGCTGGTACGGCGCCTGGAGTGGCAACAGCGACCCTTTCAAACCTCTCGCCGCTGCCCACTTGGCACCGATTGCCAGCACCGGCGCGGGCGCCGAAGCAGGGGCTTGGCAGACCATCACCCGCGACGACCAGTTACAGACGGTCTTCGCCGAGGCGAAAGCGGCCAACCAACCGCTGTTGCTGGACTGGTACGCGGACTGGTGCATCAGCTGCAAGGTGATCGAGCATGAAGTGCTGCCGGATCCGCAGGTACGCAGCCTGCTCAAAGGCTACCGGCTGGTGAAACTCGACCTGACCCAGAGCAACACCGAACAGCGCGCGCTGTTGGACCGCTACAAGCTGTTCGGCCCCCCGGCACTGATGGTCTTTGCTGGCAACGGCAGCGAAGTTGAGGGGTCCAGGGTCATTGGCGAGATAAACGCCGTCGATTTCGCCAGCAAGCTCACAAGCGCGAACCGCCAACAAGGTCTATAACCTCGATACCGGCGATAAAAAATATACATATGACCGCCTTGAGCGTCCGAGTCACAAACTTTGCGTGAATATCGGTCATCGTGTCGGCTATTGCAGTTAACTGGACAGCTGACCGCAGTTTACGGCATAGTCGCCCCGCTCGGATCGAACCCACGTTCGCAGAGGCATGAGGAAATGGCGATCTTCCAATCGATTTTATCAATCGAGGCCATGCACGACGTGACGCACCCGCGCCGTTGAGCATCCCACTCAGCGACGTGCATCTTTCTACCGTGCACTAACGCAAATTTTCCGCCGTCACTCCTGCTTGTCCGGCCGTGGCCGGTGGAGTGATCCGCAGCTGCGGCGACCGCAGGCTCGCCCGGCGCATGAATGTGCTTAAACGCCCCTGACCGACCCTTGGGAGTTGATGATTGATGGATATTCGTAAAGTCAAGAAGCTGATCGAGCTGCTGGAAGAGTCCGGCATCGATGAACTGGAAATTCGTGAAGGCGAAGAGTCCGTACGCATCAGCCGTCACAGCAAGACCCCTGCCCAGCAGTACTACGCACCTGCACCGATGGCCGCGCCAGTCGCCGCTCCGGTCGCTGCCGCTCCGGCCGCCGCCGAAGCTCCGGCCGCCCCCAAGCTGAACGGCACCGTGGCCCGTTCGCCGATGGTCGGTACCTTCTACCGCAAATCCTCGCCTGCCTCGCCTGCCTTCGTTGAAGTCGGCCAGGCCGTCAAGAAAGGCGACACCCTGTGCATCGTCGAAGCGATGAAAATGATGAACCACATCGAAGCTGAAACAAGCGGTGTGATTGAATCGATCCTCGTTGAGGACGGCCAGCCGGTTGAGTACGACCAGCCGCTGTTCACCATCGTTTGACCAGCGGAGAGCCTGCGATGTTGGAAAAAGTCCTGATTGCCAACCGCGGCGAGATCGCCCTGCGCATCTTGCGCGCTTGCAAAGAGCTGGGCATCAAGACCGTGGCCGTCTACTCCAAGGCGGACAAGGAACTGATGCACCTGGGTCTGGCTGACGAGTCGGTGTGCATCGGCCCGGCACCTGCCAACCTGTCCTATCTGCACATCCCGGCGATCATCGCTGCCGCCGAAGTGACCGGCGCAACCGCCATTCACCCTGGCTACGGCTTCCTGGCTGAAAACGCCGACTTCGCCGAACAGGTCGAGAAATCCGGGTTTGCCTTCATCGGCCCCAAAGCTGACACCATCCGCCTGATGGGCGACAAGGTTTCGGCCAAGGACGCCATGAAGAAAGCCGGCGTGCCGACCGTTCCCGGTTCCGACGGCCCGCTGCCCGAAGACGAGGAAGAAGCGCTGCGCATTGGCCGTGAAGTCGGCTATCCGGTGATCATCAAGGCCGCTGGCGGCGGCGGTGGCCGCGGTATGCGCGTGGTGCACAAGGAAGAAGACCTGATCGCCTCGGCCAAGCTGACCCGCACCGAAGCCGGTGCCGCGTTCGGCAACCCGATGGTCTATCTGGAAAAATTCCTGACCAACCCACGCCACGTGGAGGTGCAGGTTCTGTCCGATGGACAAGGCCACGCCATCCACCTGGGTGACCGTGACTGCTCGCTGCAACGCCGCCACCAGAAGGTTCTGGAAGAAGCACCGGCACCGGGCATCGACGAAAAAGCCCGCGAACTGGTGTTCGCTCGCTGCGTCAAGGCGTGCATCGACATCGGCTACCGTGGTGCGGGCACCTTCGAGTTCCTTTACGAGAACGGCGCGTTCTATTTCATCGAAATGAACACCCGCGTCCAGGTCGAACACCCGGTATCGGAAATGGTCACTGGCATCGACATCGTCAAGGAGATGCTCAGCATCGCCGCTGGCAACAAGCTGTCGTACACCCAAGACGATGTCGTCATCCGCGGTCACTCGCTGGAATGCCGAATCAACGCCGAAGACCCGAAGAACTTCATTCCGAGCCCAGGCACGGTCAAGCACTTCCACGCACCGGGCGGCAATGGTGTACGGGTCGATTCGCACCTGTACAGCGGCTACGCCGTGCCACCGAACTACGACTCGCTGATCGGCAAGCTGATCACCTATGGCAAGGACCGCGACGAGGCTCTGGCCCGTATGCGCAACGCCCTGGACGAGATCGTGGTCGACGGCATCAAGACCAACATCCCGCTGCATCGCGACCTGGTTCGCGATGAAGGCTTCTGCAAGGGTGGCGTGAACATTCACTACCTGGAGCACAAGCTGGCTGCCGAGAAGTAAGTGTCCAGGCGTTAAAAAAACCGGCTCCGGCCGGTTTTTTTGTGCCTGCGGCAAAAATCGCCAAATCTCCCCTACTCACGTAAACTGCCGCGCTTTCGAAATCATCAAAGGTACCCGCCATGCCATGGCTTCAAGTTCGTCTGGCCATCAGCCCGGAACAGGCTGAAACCTACGAAGACGCGCTGCTGGAAGTCGGCGCGGTATCGGTCACGTTCATGGACGCCGAAGACCAGCCGATCTTCGAGCCTGACCTGAACACCACGCCGCTGTGGTCGCACACTCATCTGCTGGCCCTGTTCGAGGCCGACACCGACGCGTCCAGCGTCTTTGCCCATCTGCAACTGCTCACTGGCAGTCCATTGCCCGAGCATCAGTCCGAGGTCATCGAAGACCAGGACTGGGAACGCAGCTGGATGGACAATTTCCACCCGATGCGCTTTGGCCAACGGCTGTGGATCGTGCCCAGCTGGCATGCGGCGCCGGAGCCCGATGCGGTGAATCTGTTGCTGGACCCGGGGCTGGCTTTCGGCACCGGCACCCACCCTACTACCGCCCTGTGCCTGGAGTGGCTGGACGGCCAGGCCCTGCAGGATTGCAACGTACTGGACTTCGGTTGCGGCTCCGGGATCCTGGCCATTGCCGCCTTGCTGCTGGGCGCCCGTCATGCCGTCGGCACCGACATCGACGTGCAAGCGCTCGAAGCCTCCCGCGACAACGCTGGCCGTAACGGCATCGCGGCCGAACGCTTCCCGCTGTATCTGCCCGAGCAAATGCCGGCCATGCAGGCTGACGTACTGGTGGCCAACATCCTCGCCGGCCCACTGGTGTCGTTGGCGCCGCAACTGAGTGGGCTGGTGCGCCCGGGCGGCCTGCTGGCACTGTCGGGAATTCTCGCTGAACAAGGCGAAGAAGTGGCCGCCGCCTACGCAGCCAACTTTGACCTGGACCCCATCGCCAACCGCGACGGCTGGGTGCGGATCAGTGGTCGCCGTCGTTAAGACGGCCTAGAATACCTGCCAGTACAACCCGGACTCGCGCATGACCGACAGTTTCGTCACCCAGTGCCCTCATTGCCAGACCAGTTTTCGGGTCAGCCACAATCAGTTGAGTGTGGCCCGGGGGGCTGTGCGTTGCGGCTCGTGCCTGCAGGTCTTCAATGCAGCGCGCCAACTGCTGGAGCAAAGCGCCGCACGCCAGAACCCGCCCATTGCGGCGATGCCGGTCGACACGGTCATCGCGGCAACGCCACCGCCCCGTGATTGGCGCGGCGCAGCCGAACTGGACCTGGACCCCCTCGAACGCCAGCACTCGCCCCGTGATGACGGCTTGAGTGCCACCCGCGAAGAACAGCACGACGAAGCCCTTTGGCCGGGTGCGCTTTACAGCGCACCGGACGAACTCGAGCAGCCGCTGGAAGCAGAGCCCGAGGCTGTCGATCCGCCCATGGCCCTGGTGGTGGAACATGAACCGCCACTGACTGAAACCCGTACGACCACCCCGCGTAATGAACCCTCGCTGCGCCATGACCCCATGCTGGATGATCTGCTGGAGGACCCGCCCCAGTACGTTTGGGAGAAACCTCAGGCACGCACGGGTCGACGCCTGCTGTGGGCCGCGTTGTCATTGCTGGCCGGCCTGGGCCTCGGAGCGCAGTACGTCACCTATCACTTTGACGAACTGGCGCGCCAGGATGACTACCGGCCGTGGTTCGAGCAGGTGTGCCCGCATTTAGGTTGCACGGTGCCTTCCAAGGTGGATATCGCACTGATCAAGAGCAGCAACCTGGTGGTGCGCAGCCACCCCGACTTCAGCGGCGCGCTGGTGGTCGATGCCATCATTTACAATCGGGCAACCTTCGCACAGCCTTTTCCACTGCTGGAGTTGCGCTTCGCCGACCTTAACGGCGCGCTGATCGCCAGTCGTCGCTTCAAACCCGGGGAATACTTGGGCGGTGATCTGACCGGTCAGGCACAAATGCCGCCACAAACGCCTATCCACATCGCGCTGGACATCCTCGATCCAGGGCCCAAGGCCGTCAATTACAGCCTGAGCTTCCGCTCGCCCGAATGACCTTCGGGCCCGTTGTGCATCCGGTTATAACGCGATAACTGTTCAGATTTTATCCAAATCGACCTTTATCCGGTCATCGAGAGCGGGTATTATGCGTTCCCTTTTTCGAACTCCCAGATCGGCCCCCACAACAGGGAACTCCTATGTCGGCGGTACGCATCGGCCCGTATACACTGCAGAACTCGCTGATCCTCGCCCCGATGGCGGGCGTCACCGACCAACCTTTTCGGCAATTGTGCAAACGATTGGGAGCCGGCCTGGTGGTGTCGGAAATGGTCAGCAGTGACATGAGCCTGTGGAACACCCGCAAGTCGCGGCTGCGCATGCTGCATGACGGCGATCCCGAGCCACGCTCGGTACAGATCGCTGGCGGCGACGCGCAGATGCTGGCAGCGGCGGCACGTGCCAACGTCGAGATGGGCGCGCAGATCATTGATATCAACATGGGCTGCCCGGCCAAGAAGGTCTGCAACAAGGCCGCTGGCTCCGCGCTGTTGAAGGATGAAGACCTGGTGAAGGAAATTCTTCACGCCGTGGTCGGGGCGGTGGATGTACCGGTGACCTTGAAGATTCGCACCGGTTGGGACCGCAGCAACAAGAATGGCATCACCGTTGCAAAGATTGCCGAGCAGGCCGGCATTACCGCCTTGGCGGTACATGGCCGGACCCGCGCGGACCTGTACACCGGCGAAGCCGAATACGACACCATCGCCGCCATCAAGCAGGCGGTGTCGATTCCGGTCTTCGCCAACGGCGACATCGATTCACCGCAAAAGGCCCGGGCCGTGCTGGATGCCACGGGTGCTGACGGTCTGTTGATCGGCCGGGCCGCCCAAGGGCGGCCATGGATCTTTCGCGAGATCCAGCACTACCTGCAAACCGGCGATTTGTTGCCGGCGCCGCAGTTGACTGAAGTGGAAGGCATCCTGCTGGAGCACCTTGGCGCATTGCACGCCTTCTATGGCGAGGTGATGGGCGTTCGTATTGCCCGCAAGCACGTCGGCTGGTACCTGGCGACCTTGCCGGGCGCCAAGGAGTTTCGCAGCCACTTCAACGCTTTGATCGATACGCAAGAGCAATGCGCCAACGTTCGCCAATTTTTCAGCGAACGCCATGAGAGCCTGGTGACAAGGGACGCAGAGGGTGTGGCCGCATGACGATGATGACTGAGACTTTAGTGAGTGGAACAACGCCCGTGAGCGACAACGTCAACCTGAAACAGCACCTGAACACGCCGAGCGAAGAGGGTCAGACCCTGCGCGGCAGTGTCGAGAAGGCGCTGCACAACTACTTCGCGCACCTTGAGGGCGCGGCCGTCACGGACGTCTACAACCTGGTGCTATCGGAAGTCGAAGCCCCCCTGCTCGAGAGCGTGATGAACTACGTCAAGGGCAACCAGACCAAGGCCAGCGAAATGCTCGGCCTGAATCGCGGTACGCTGCGCAAGAAGCTCAAGCAGTACGATCTGCTGTAAACATCACCCATTTAAAATCAGAAAAGGCGACCTCAGGGTTCGCCTTTTTTGTTGAATCTTCTGTTCAAGATGGAAATCGAGATGACCGATCAGACCACCCGCCTGCCGATCCGCCGCGCGCTTATCAGCGTTTCCGACAAGACCGGCATCGTTGAATTCGCCCGTGAACTGGAAGCCCTCGGCGTCGAGATCCTGTCCACCGGCGGCACCTTCAAACTGCTGCGTGACCATTCGATCGCAGCGGTCGAAGTGGCGGACTACACCGGTTTCGCCGAGATGATGGACGGCCGGGTGAAGACCCTGCACCCGAAAATCCACGGCGGTATTCTCGGTCGTCGCGGCATCGACGATGCCATCATGAGCGAGCACGGCATCAAGCCGATCGACCTGGTGGCCGTCAACCTCTACCCCTTCGAAGCCACCGTGGCCAAGCCCGGTTGCGACCTGCCGACGGCCATCGAGAACATCGACATCGGCGGCCCGACCATGGTCCGTTCGGCAGCGAAGAACCACAAGGACGTGGCCATCGTGGTCAATGCCAGCGACTACACGGGTGTTCTGGAAAGCCTGAAGAACGGCGGCCTGACCTACGCCCAGCGGTTTGACCTGATGCTCAAGGCGTTCGAACACACCAGCGCCTACGACGGCATGATCGCCAACTATTTCGGCACCGTGAGCCAGAGCGCCGAGACCTTGAGCACTGAAGCCCGCAGCGAATTCCCGCGCACCTTCAATAGCCAGTTCTTCAAGGCCCAGGAAATGCGCTACGGCGAGAACCCGCACCAAAAAGCGGCGTTCTACGTGGAAGCCAAGCCAGCCGAAGTGGGCATCGCCACCGCCACCCAACTGCAGGGCAAGGAGCTGTCCTACAACAACGTAGCCGACACTGACGCCGCCCTGGAATGCGTGAAGAGCTTCGTCAAGCCTGCCTGCGTCATCGTCAAGCACGCCAACCCGTGCGGCGTCGCCGTCAGCCCTGATGCCGAAGGCGGGATTCGCCAGGCCTACGAGTTGGCCTACGCCACCGACACCGAGTCGGCGTTCGGCGGCATCATCGCCTTCAACCGCGAGCTGGACGCCGAAACGGCCCGTGCCATCGTCGAGCGTCAGTTCGTCGAGGTGATCATCGCCCCGAGCGTCAGCGAAGAAGCGCGCGCTGTGGTGGCGGCCAAGGCCAACGTTCGCCTGCTGGTCTGCGGCGAGTGGTCCCAGGACCGTGCCGCGGCCTGGGATTACAAGCGGGTCAACGGCGGCCTCCTGGTGCAGAGCCGCGACATCGGCATGATCAGCGCCGATGACTTGAAAGTGGTCACCCAGCGCGCCCCGAGCGAGCAGGAAATCCATGACCTGATCTTCGCCTGGAAAGTGGCCAAGTACGTCAAGTCCAATGCCATCGTCTATGCTCGCAACCGGCAGACCATCGGCGTCGGCGCGGGCCAGATGAGCCGCGTCAATTCGGCCCGTATCGCCGCGATCAAGGCGGAACACGCAGGCTTGCAGGTGGCTGGCTCGGTGATGGCGTCGGATGCGTTCTTCCCGTTCCGCGACGGTATCGACAACGCGGCCAAGGTGGGCATCACGGCGGTGATCCAGCCGGGTGGCTCGATGCGTGATGCCGAGGTGATTGCTGCTGCCGATGAGGCGGGTATCGCGATGGTATTCACCGGCATGCGCCACTTCCGTCACTGATAGACAACGGCCGGCGTAACCCGGACCTGTGGGAGCAAGGCTTCCCTGCGATGGCGTCCTCGAAGAGGTCACCGCAGGCGAACCTTGCGCCCACAAGGATCGGCGCCCGGCCCGTCATGCATTGCGAATTCGAGGTTACAGAACATGAACGTATTGATCATCGGCAGCGGCGGCCGCGAACACGCCCTGGCGTGGAAAGTCGCACAAGACCCCCGCGTCCAGAAAGTCTTCGTGGCCCCGGGCAACGCCGGCACGGCCATCGAAGCCAAGTGCGAGAACGTCGCTATCGACGTGCTGGCCCTTGAGCAACTGGCCGACTTTGCCGAAAAGAATGTCGCGCTGACCATTGTCGGCCCGGAAGTTCCATTGGTGGCAGGTGTGGTCGATCTGTTCCGCAGCCGCGGCCTGGACTGCTTCGGTCCTACCGCCGGCGCCGCCCAGCTGGAGGGCTCGAAAGCCTTCACCAAGGATTTTCTGGCGCGTCACAAGATCCCGACGGCCGACTACCAGAACTTCACCGAAATCGAGCCAGCCCTCGCTTACCTGCGTGAAAAAGGCGCACCCATCGTGATCAAGGCCGATGGCCTGGCGGCCGGCAAAGGCGTGATCGTTGCCATGACCCTGGCCGAGGCCGAGGAAGCCGTGCGCGACATGCTCGCAGGCAACGCCTTTGGCGAGGCCGGTTCACGGGTGGTGATCGAGGAGTTCCTCGACGGCGAAGAAGCCAGCTTCATCGTTATGGTCGACGGCAAGAATGTCTTGCCCATGGCTACCAGCCAGGACCACAAGCGTGTTGGCAATGGCGACAGCGGCCCGAACACCGGCGGCATGGGGGCTTACTCCCCGGCGCCTGTGGTTACCAGCGAAGTGCATCAGCGGGTCATGGACCTGGTGATCTGGCCCACCGTGCGCGGCATGGCCGACGAAGGCAATGTCTACACCGGCTTCCTCTATGCCGGTTTGATGATCGACAAGGCCGGTAACCCGAAGGTCATCGAGTTCAACTGCCGCTTCGGCGACCCGGAAACCCAACCGGTCATGCTGCGCCTGCAATCGAGTCTGGTATTGCTGGTCGAAGCCGCGCTGGCTCAGGCGCTCGACAAAGTCGAAGCGCAATGGGACCCGCGCCCGAGTCTGGGCGTCGTGCTGGCGGCTGGCGGCTACCCGGCAGATTACCGCAAGAGCGACGCCATCCATGGCCTGGATGACGCGGCAGAGTTGCCCGGCAAGGTCTTCCATGCCGGCACCGCGCTGCAAGATGGCCAAGTGGTCACTTCCGGCGGTCGGGTGCTCTGCGCCACGGCGTTGGGCGAGACAGTCGATGCGGCGCAGCAACACGCTTACGCGCTGGTGGAGAAAATCGACTGGCAGGGCTGCTTTTACCGCACCGACATCGGCTATCGCGCCATTGCCCGCGAACGCGGCAAGGCATAAGCGTTTCCGGCAGCAGCCGTTCAGCCTTCGGGCTACGCGGCAGTGGAATGCATCGTTATACTCAAGGCATTCATCTACGAAGGGATTTCGCCGTGGGCTGGCTCAGGACTGCCACAGGATCACTGATCGGGCTGCTGACCCTGCTGTTTGTGCTCACCGCACACGCCGAGCAAGGCAGCGGCTGGTCGATCCTCGTCGACGACCAGGCCAACCTGCAACTCGAAGACCTGCGCTCCGAACGCTTCCTGAACCAATTTGCCCCGGTCCAGCTCGGCAACGTCAACGCCGCCGAGCCTGGCAGCGCCCTGTGGCTGCACTATCGGCTGCAACCGGACGCTCACGAGCAGTTGCTCAAGGTCTTCGCCCCCGATCTCTCTCATCTGGACCTGTTCGTGCTCGATGGCGACCGCGTCGTGCAGCAGGTCCGCAGCGGCGTCGGCATCCCGGACTCCACACCTCGTTTGTCCAACAGCGCACATCTGCTGGCGCTGCCGATCAGTGATCATCCACTGGATATCTACCTGCGCCTGATGTCCGAACATCAGCTGCGTCCGTCCATCAGCCTGCAACCGGCCATCGTCGCTGCGGCCGATCAGCGCCAACCCTTGCTGTTCGGGCTGTTGCTCGGTGCCCTGGCGATGCTGATCTTCCATAACCTGACCCGCTATGCCGCCGCCAACTCAAGCAGCAGCCTGTGGCTGGGCGCAACGCAACTGATGGTCGTGGTCTGCGCGCTGATCCTGATGAATCTCTCCGGCGCCTGGATCACCGCCCTGCATACCGCGCAGACACCCGGCGCCTATCTTAGCGCGCTGATTGCCGCCGTGTGCGCGCTGGTGTTCACTCAACGCTTCTTTGCCCCCAACCCCAGTCGACGCAGGGACCGGGTACTCTATGGCGTGATCGGGGTGATCGGCGTCAGCGGTCTGTTGATGCTGTTTTTCGGCAGCCTGCCGATGAACCTGATGACGTATGGGCTGATCGCCTTGACCACCCTGACGATGCTGGGGATCTCGGCCTGGCAATGGCAGCACGGCAACCGGCCAGCGCGCCTTTTCAGTCTGGGCATGTTGCTGTGCAACCTCGGCTGCCTGGTGATCGTGCCCGCTCTCATCTGGCTGACCCGCACTCCGGCGCAATGGCTTATTTTCGATCTGCTGGCCTGTCTGACCCTGTGCGGCGTCATTCTCAACATGGCCCTCAGCGAGCGCCTGCGTGACATCCGCGAGCACCGCTTCAGCACCAGCCGCGACCTCGCGGCCAGCACAGCGGAAATCAACGCCAAGGCGGAGTTTCTGGCCAAGCTCAGCCATGAGATCCGCACTCCCATGAACGGCGTGCTGGGCATGACCGAGCTGCTTCTGGGCACGCCGCTGTCGGTCAAACAGCGTGACTACGTGCAGACGATTCACAGCGCCGGCAACGAACTGCTCGGTCTGATCAACGAGATTCTCGACATCTCCCGGATCGAGTCAGGGCAGATTGAACTCGATGATGTGCAGTTCGACTTGAACGCACTGCTGGAAGACTGCCTGAATATCTTCCGGGCCAAGGCCGAACAGCAGAACGTCGAGCTCATCAGCTTCACCCAGCCTCAGGTGCCACGGGTCATCAGCGGCGACCCGACGCGCCTGCGCCAGGCGCTGTTGAGCCTGCTGGACAATGCCCTGAAGAAGACCGATCAGGGCGAGATCCTGCTGTCGGTTGCCCTGGACCCTCGCGCCGGGGCCTCGCGCCTGCGTATTTCCGTGCAGGACAGCGGCGAACCGCTGCCGCCCGGAGAACGCGAAGCCTTGCTGCACACCGAGCTGCACAGCAAGGACCTGCTGGCCAGCAATCGTCTGGGGGGGCACCTGGGTCTGGTCATCGCTCGGCAACTGGTGCTGCTGATGCAGGGCGAGTTCGGGATCAAGAGCGGTAACCCCAAGCAAGGTGAGCTGGGCAGCACCTTCTGGCTGAGCCTGCCGTTGGACCCGCACCGCCTGGAACTCCCGGCCGCCGACCTCGATGGTCCGCTACGCGGCGCGCGGGTATTGGTGGTGGACGACAACGAGACCTGCCGCAAGGTATTGGTGCAGCAATGCAGCGCCTGGGGCCTGAATGTCAGTGCTGTGCCGTCAGGCAAGGAGGCGCTGGCGCTGCTACGGACCAAGGCACACCTGCGCGATTATTTCGACGTGGTCCTGCTCGATCAGAACATGCCAGGCATGACCGGCATGCAACTGGCCGCCAAGATCAAGGAAGACCCCAGCCTCAATCACGACATCCTCCTGATCATGCTCACCGGCATCAGCAACGCGCCGAGCAAGGTCATCGCCCGCAACGCCGGCATCAAACGCATTCTGGCCAAACCGGTGGCCGGATACACCTTGCGTACCACGCTGGCCGACGAGTTGATCCAGCGCGGCAAAGGCGAGACATTCCCTGCAGCATCGCCGACGCTGGTCCAGGCCGTGGACGTGCCCAGTGACTTCCGCATTCTCGTGGCAGAAGACAACAGTATCTCCACCAAGGTCATCCGCGGCATGCTCGGCAAGCTCAACCTGGAACCCGATACGGCCAGCAATGGCGAAGAAGCGCTCAAGGCGATGAAAGCTAATCGGTACGATCTGGTGCTGATGGATTGCGAGATGCCGATCCTCGATGGTTTCAGCGCCACGCAGCAACTGCGTGCTTGGGAAGTGGGCAACCAGCGGGTTCGTACCCCTGTTGTCGCCCTGACCGCGCACATTCTCGCCGAGCACAAAGAGCGCGCCCGCCAGGCGGGCATGGATGGACACATGGCCAAACCCATCGAGTTGTCACAGCTGCGCGAGCTGATCGAGCATTGGGTCGGCGAGCGCGAAGCGCAATTGCCTTAAAGCTCCAGGTGCCGGATCCGCTGCATGGCATAGCGTTCGAGATCCTTGCGTACCTGGGCACGGTGCTGGGAAAAACGCTCGGTGCTGAACGTGTAGCTGCCGCCGTTGAACCTGAGGACCAGCTCCCGATTGCGGTCATCGACCTTGCCTGCCACGTGCAGCCCGCACACAAACACCTGCACTTCTCCGGTGGTGTCGCGAATGCACGGCACCACCTGAAAGCTGCCCAGTTGACTGATCTCGCTGCCGCTGCGCAGAAACTCCCGGGCAAATTTGAGAAAACCGGCAGCGTTGAGTGCCTCGATTGCCATTTGCGGCATCCGGGGAGAGCCTCCGCCGCCCACGATACGCAAGCGAATGGGCTTTTCCAGTTCGGCCTGCCGGGTCAAGAACTGCGGCTCGGTAGCAATGACGCCGTGTTCCTTGCAGCCATGCTTGAGCATTCGGTTGCGGTGATAATCGGCCCAGCTTTTCCAGTACACCTGCCGGTTCCAGGTAATACTGGCAAAAATGTCAGCCTGTAACAGCAAATCACTGACGTCCTGTTTCTCCTGTGAAGAAAGTTCTGCGGCGAAAGTTGCCACAGACAATGCTAGCGGTTGATTGGATTGAGTCATGCCCTGTTCTCCCTGATCAGGTGGCCGCCACACAGGGTGTGGCGGCGGGAATAGCCTCAGTTGCCCAGGCTGTATTTCTTCACGGATTTCAGAGCGCGCGAACCCAGTTCCTCGGCCACTTGAGCACGGGCGGAGCTGTACACCGATTGGTTCAGGATCAAGGTGGCATTGCCGTGATGAGTCTTGATGTCGGCCATGTTGAGGTGGGTGAACAACACGCTGGTGACGTTGACGTGAGTGTTGAAGGTCACGGTGCCCAACGCCATGATGATGTCGCCGCCTTCGTTGTAGGTGGTCGAGCCTACGGCGAAGTTGCCACCGTCTGATTGACGCACCTGCTGATCGAAGAATTTGGAGGTGGCTTCATCGGTCTTCAGCGCTGTCACCGATGCAGTGGCAGTCTTCAGTACGTTCAGCGCTGTGGCGCCGGGCAGTACGGCATTGGCGAGCGATGCCTGCAGGATGTCGATGGCGACCTTGTCCATGCTGAAGGTGGTATCGCTGTTGGTGCTTTGGCGGTAGGAGCGGGTCACGAACAACCAGCCCATCTCCTGCATGATGGTGCAGAACAGGTTGTACCAGGCCTCGCCATCCTTGTTGTTGGGGAAGCGATGGGTAGCGGCCAGGCTGGCAAACAGGTAGCTGTTGCGCACGTCTTCCTTGGCCTGGTTATCCATGCCGCCTACGAAGGACAGCAGGGCGTTACCGACAACGGAGGCCTCGGCGCCAGTATCGAGGGTGCGGGCCAATTGGCTCAAGTCAGCCAGCGGATAGCGATTTATCATGATCAGGATTCCTTGCAGATCGAACCCCCTGTGGGTTCGGCAGGCCACCTTAGGCGGCCACCCCGCGCCGTGGCACAGGGAAGCCGCCTACTGGTAGCCTCGCACGGTCAGGAATCAGGCCGTTGACCGTACCAGCGCGGGGTGTAGGTCCAGCTCCCGCCGTCTGCTCGCGGGAAGACGCAGGTGGTGGAAGAACCCACCAGGACCATGGTGCGCATGTCCACCTGATCAGGCGTCAACCGCTCAAGGGTGGTGGTGCGCAAGGTCTGTCCGGGCCGGCCGATATCACGGCCCAGCACCACAGGGGTCATGCCATCCCGATGGGCCGCGACAATCTCCAGCGCCCGCCCCAACTGCCAGGGCCGCGAGCGTGAGATCGGGTTGTAAAAGGCCAGCGCCAGATCGGCCTGGCAGGCCAGTTCCAGTCGTTTTTCGATGATCGCCCAAGGCTTGAGGTTATCCGACAGCGACAACACGCAGAAGTCATGGCCCAACGGTGCGCCCGCCTGAGCAGCCGTCGCGAGCGAGGCCGAAACCCCCGGTAAAATCTGCACATCGACGTTGTGCCAGTCACTTTCATGGGACTCGTGCAAGGCTTCGAGTACCGCCGCTGCCATGGCAAAGACCCCAGGGTCGCCAGACGACACCACCACCACCGAGCGCCCTTGGCTGGCAAGCTCGAAAGCATGCCGGGCGCGTTGCATTTCTTCGCGGTTATCGGTGCAGTGCAGCACCTGGTCGGGACGAAACGGACCGGCCATACGCACATAGGTCTCGTAGCCCAGCACATCATCGGCTTGCGCCAACTCGGTCTTGACCGCCGGCACCATCAGGTCGGCAGCGCCAGGGCCCAGACCAATGACCGCCAGACGCCCACGACGCTGGCCGATGGTCCGGGCATCAATGGGTTGCGAGGCCACCACCAAGGCCAGATCCGTGTTCGCCACGACCGGCAGTGAGTCCGGCAAGGCCCGAACGGCCAGTTCGCCCGCGTCGCCCGGCCCGTCGACAAATCGCAACGGCACGCCCAGT
Source organism: Pseudomonas sp. dw_358 (assembly GCF_018449655.1). Taxonomy (GTDB): domain Bacteria; phylum Pseudomonadota; class Gammaproteobacteria; order Pseudomonadales; family Pseudomonadaceae; genus Aquipseudomonas. Next base: position 111,240 of record NZ_JAAVUX010000011.1, on the reverse strand, counting down.
TCGGCCGCCGCCTGCGCCAATGCCGGATGGGCCATCGCACTACGAGCCGCCACCAGGCAAGCCAGCGCCGGCAAGGCAAGCTTCCGGTCCTGCAAGGCCTGGCGCACCGCTGTCACTGCGTTGTTCAGGTCGGCGCCCACAGCCACCAACACATTACGCGGGTAGATCAACAACTCGTGGGGCGACGGCGCGCGTTCCGAACTGCCCACATGAATGCTCAGGCGCGCCTGATGGTCATGGGGCAGGTTGGCGCTGTCCAGCCAAGGGGCGGCCCCTTCGATGCGCACGCTCTCGCCCGCCAGCAGGTCCGAAACAAAACGCTTGCCTTGCTCCAGGTCGGCCAGCGCATAACCGTCAGGCGGATTGAGCAGGCAGGTGCCGAAACGCAGTTCGCCGCTGGTGGTGATGGCCGGCGCCACGCCCAGAGTCGCGGCGATCTCCCGCGCCATCAAATTCACTCCACCCAGACCGCCCAACAGCGGTACCACGGCGCTGCCGTCTTCGGCCACGGCCAGTACCGGCGGCTCGGCGCCCTTTTCCAGCAATTCGCTGGCCAGGGTCCGGATCACGATACCGGCGGCACAGAGGGCGATGATCGGAGTGTCGTTGCGATACAACTGGCGCAAGGTGGTACCGAACTCGTCATAGAGTCGATCCGCACCCTCGACCCGTCCCGTCAGGCCGTGGATCATGGCATCCGGATAGCACTGTTGCAGGCGGCGCGCAGTTTCCAGGCTGCCGCTGCCCAGTACGACGATGGCCGGCGTCTGACGGGCCATCAACCTTGCCACCTTTGGCCAGGTACGATAATCAGCGAGAAATAGGGCGACGACATCGGATCGACGTCCGCCAGGGCCACCACTTTCTGATTGGCCATGGTAGCCCGCTCGACATACAGCGCGCGCTCGGCCAGGCCCAGTTCCGTCAAGACCGTGCGGACCTTGGGAAAGTTACGCCCCAGCTTCATGATCACCGCCGCATCCGCATCGGCCAGCCGTCGCTTGAGCTCATCGGCCGGCAAGACGCCCGACAACACCGACAGGCTCTGATTGCGATAGACCAGAGGCGCCCCGAGCACCGCCGCACCGCCCAGCATCGAGCACACGCCCGGAATCACTTGAGCTTCATAGCGCTCGGCCAGGCGATCGTGCAGGTACATGTAGGAGCCGTAGAACATCGGGTCCCCTTCACAGATCACCGCCACGTCGCGACCGCCATCCAGATGGGCCGCCACCTCGACGCTGGCGCTGTCATAGAAGTCGCTGATCACCTGTTCATAGGACAAGGGCGCGGGCAGCGCCTCGGTGGTCACTGGGTACACCAGCGGCAGCAAATGCTGGGCATCCTGCAGATGCGCCTCGATGATGCCGAAGGCATTGCCCTTCTTGCCCTTGGCAACGAAGTACGCCACCACCGGCGACTCGCGCAGCAGGCGCAAGGCTTTGACGGTGATCAGTTCAGGATCGCCGGGACCGACGCCGAGCCCCAGCAAACGTCCACGAGGCGACATCATTCAACCTCCGTGGCCAGGGCATTGATCGCTGCAGCCGCCATGGCGCTGCCGCCCCGGCGGCCTTGCATGATGACAAAAGGCACGCCACGACTATCAGCCGCCAACATCGCCTTGGATTCCGCCGCCCCGACGAAGCCCACGGGAAACCCGAGGATCAGCGCAGGCTTCGGCGCGCCGGCATCGATCATTTCCAGCAGGTAGAACAGCGCCGTCGGCGCATTGCCGATCACCACCACCGCGCCCGCCAGATGCGGGCGCCATAGTTCGAGCGCCGCAGCCGAGCGGGTATTGCCCAGTTCCCGCGCCAGCTCCGGCACGCCTTCTTGTTTGAGGGTGCAGATCACCGGGTTATTGGCGGGCAGCCGCGCGCGAGTCACGCCCTCGGCCACCATATGAGCATCGCAGAGGATCGGCGCACCCGCAGCCAGGGCATCACGCCCGGCCTTGCCGGCACCAGGAGAAAAGCGCAGGTCCTCCACCACCTCGACCATGCCGCAGGCGTGGATCACCCGCACAGCCAGCTTTTCGAGGTCGGCGGGGATACCGACCAGATTCGCTTCGGCGCGGATGATGGCGAAGGAATTGCGATAGATCTCCTGACCATCGCGGATGTACTCAATCATGGGTGTCGCTCCGTGAGCAGCCGAGCCTTGCTGCGGCCGCATCCAGTGAAAGGTGGCGCGCCTGCAGGGTGCCGAAGCCCTCGCCCGAGGCGTCGCGAACATACAGATCATAAAAGCCCTCGCCCACCGCCAGCAGCGTGCTGGCGGCGCTGTGGGCACAGGCGCAGGAGCGTGTGCAACCGCTCAAATGCACCTCCTGTGCAACGGGCAGGCGTGCAGCCAGACGCAGGGCGTCGGCCTTGGTATCGGCCAGGCCTTTGGCGCAGCCGGCCGAACCGGTGCACGCGCGCAGTTGCGCAAGAGGCGCCGCGGGGTCCGGCAACAGGCCCAGGTCGCGCAGTTTCTCGACAAGGGACGCTGCATCCTCGCGGCGGACGTGTGTCAGCAGCACTCCCTGCCAGGGCGTCATACGCATACGCCCATCGCCGTACTGCCGAGCCAGCCGTGCCAGACCACGCAACATCGACACATCAACACGCCCCAACGGAGCACCGGCGCCGACGCCCACCCACCCGGACTCGGATTGCGAATGAACAGCCAACGGCTCGGCGCAAGCGGCGGTCCGTTCGAAGTTCGCGGCCAAAAACGTCACGGGGCTTTCCTGCAGGAGCCCGCGAAGCCCCCGACTGGCCTGTTCCAGATCCCGCATCCGCCCCTGCTCCGGCGTCGCCAGGTGCACAAACCGCTCCAGCACCGCCATGACCAGGTCGTGCCCATCCTCGAACGCCACCGCCACGTCACTGCCGTCCAACGGGCTGCCTGCCAGGCCGACGGCCCAGACCACTCGCCCCTCCAGCGTCATGGCCGACAACCACAGGTCGTGGTGATGCCCGAGCATCGTCAGTGCCTCACCTCCATCGAGCTGCACCGCGAACTTGGCGGACAGCTGGTGCAGGGCGGTGCGCTGTTCCAGACTCTGCAGGATTCGCGCGGCCAACGGCCCGGTGTCCGCCAGCCGCTGCGGATCGAGATCAGCCATCGGACTGAGCATCAGGTTACGCACGTCATCGGCGGCCGCATGACGAGGCCCCAGGCCTGCCGCCAGCAATTGCTCGGCCAGCTTTTCGGCGTCGGCACCGATCCCGCGCAGTTGCAGATTGCTGCGATTGGTCACCTCGATCACGCCGCTGGCGTAACGCTCGGCCGCGGCGGCGATGGCCTCGGCCTGAATCGCCGTCAGTACACCACCGGGCAGCTTGATCCGGCACAGCCCGCCATCGCGCGCCCGGACAACCCGCAGCAACCCCGGACAAGCCGAGGGGCGCGGGCTCGAAGCCGGGGGGAAAGCCGAGGCGGGCTCGTTCAAAAGGTCACCAGAGATCGTCGAAAAAAAGCTGGAAGGAGCAAGGCGCGGTATTATGCCTGCTTTGTTCGGCGGCATGAAAAGCCTGCTGGTCGGATTGCGTTGTCATGAGGAGAATTCATGTCGCCCTGGTTGACTGTGGTGGGCATCGGTGAGGACGGCTATGCCGGGCTGGGCAAGAATGCCCGACGTGCGCTGCTGGGCGCCCACCGGGTGTTCGGCAGCCCGCGACAGCTGGCCTTGCTGCCGCCGTGCATCAGCGCCGAGCAGCAGCCGTGGCCCAGCCCGTTCAGCGTGGAGCCGGTACTGGCCTTGCAGGGGGACCCGGTCTGTGTGCTGGCCAGCGGCGATCCTATGCTCTACGGCGTCGGCGCCAGCCTGGCCCGCCAGGTCGACAGCAATGCCATGACGGTACTGCCTTCACCGTCCTCCTTTTCCTTGGCCGCTGCCCGGCTCGGCTGGCCCTTGCAGGAAGTCACCACGCTCTCGGTGGTCGCCCGCCCGCTGGCAGCCGTGATACCTCATCTGGCCAGCGGGGTGCGCCTGCTGGTGCTGAGCAACGACGCCCACAGCCCTGGGGCACTGGCCAGCCAGCTGACCCGCCAGGGCTTCGGCCCCAGCCGCCTGACCGTGCTCGAACACCTGGGCGGCAGTACCGAGCGCCGCCTCGAAGGCCGCGCCGAGGCCTGGCCGCACCCGCCAGGCGCCGACCTCAACCTAGTGGCCATCGACTGCCTCGCCAGCCCTGATGCCCCACGCCTGTCGCGTCTGGCCGGGCTGCCGGACCACGCCTACCGCCACGATGGGCAGATCACCAAGCGCGATGTGCGCGCCGTTACCTTGGCACGCCTGGCCCCGCAGCCGGGGGAACTGCTATGGGACGTGGGCGCCGGTAGCGGCTCGATCGGCATCGAATGGATGCGGACCCACCCCGCCTGCCGCGCCCTGGCCATCGAGGCCGATGACGGCCGCCAGGCCCTGATCGAACATAACCGCGACGCCCTCGGTGTGCCCGGCCTGCAACTGGTTCGCGGCCGCGCGCCCCAAGCCCTGGAAGGGCTCGAGGCCCCCGATGCGGTATTCATTGGCGGCGGCGTGACCCGCGAAGGCGTGCTGGAGGCCTGCTGGCAAAGGCTCAAGCCGGGCGGACGCCTGGTGGCCAACGCGGTGACCCTGCAAAGCGAGCTGACTCTGGCCCACTGGCGCGAACGCCACGGCGGCGAGCTGACCCGCATCCACATCGCTCAGGCGCAGCCCTTGGGCGAATTCGACACCTGGCGCCAGGCCCTGCCCATTACCCTGCTCGACCTGGTGAAACCTGTTGATGCGTGACGAGACTGGCGAACAGCCTGCGCCGTTACGCAGCGGCCTGACCACCGGCAGCTGCGCCACTGCCACGAGTCTCGCGGCAGCGCGCCTGCTGCTGGGCAATGTGGCCAGTGATGCCGTGCAGATCGTCCTGCCCAAGGGCAAGCAAGTGACCCTGCGGCTGGAGTTCTGCCGGCTGACGGGCGACGGTGCCGAGGCCGGTACGTTGAAAGATGCCGGTGACGACCCCGACGTCACCCATGGCGCCCTGCTATACAGCCAGGTTCGCCTGAGTGCCGAACCCGGCGTGTGCTTTTTCGCCGGTACCGGGGTGGGCACGGTGACCCGCCCCGGGCTGGTCCTGGCCGTGGGCGAACCGGCGATCAACCCAGTGCCACGGCGCATGATGACCGAGCACCTCACGCAGCTGGCTGCCGAGCACGGCTACAGCGGCGGTTTCGAGGTCACGATCAACGTCGAGAACGGTGAAGCCCTGGCCCTGAAAACCATGAACCCGCGCCTGGGCATTCTCGGCGGCCTGTCGATCCTGGGCACCAGCGGTATCGTCCGGCCATTCTCCTGCGCCGCCTACATCGCCTCTATCCATCAAGGCATCGATGTTGCCAGCACCAACGGCTACCAGCACATCGCTGCTTGCACCGGCAACGCCAGCGAGGACACCATGCGCCAGGTTTACGCGTTGCCCGACATTGCCCTGATCGAAATGGGCGACTTCGTCGGTGCCGTGCTCAAACACCTGCGCAAGGTGCCCGTGGCACGCCTGAGCCTGTGCGGCGGCTTCGGCAAGATCAGCAAACTCGCTGCTGGCCACATGGACCTGCACAGCCGTCATTCGAGCATAGATCTGGAGCAGTTGGCCGACTGGGCCGCGGCCCTCGGCGCCAGCATCGAGTTGCAGGCGCAGATCCGCCAGGCCAACACCAGTCAGCAAGCCTTGGCCATGGCCAGTGCCGAGGGCATCGGCTTGGGTGACGCCGTGTGCGCCCACGCCCTGGCTTTCGCCCGCAGCGTGGTGCCGGACCAGGTCAGCGTCGAGGTATTTGCCATCGACCGCCAAGGCGGCATCGTCGGCCACGCCGACAGCCGCGCGGTGGCCCCATGAAGCGCATCCTGCTGCTGGGCGGTGTCACAGAGGCACTGGCCATCGCCCGCACCTTGGGCCCGGAACATATCTACAGCCTCGCCGGTATCGGCCGCGTGCCGACCGACCTGCGCTGCCAACTGCGCGTAGGCGGCTATGGTGGCGCCGAAGGCCTGGCTGCCTACTTGCGCGAGCAACGCATCGACCTGCTGCTGGACGCGACCCACCCGTACGCCGCCCAGATCAGCCACAACGCCGCGCTGGCCGCGCGCGCGGCCGGTATCGAACTCTGGGCATTGCGCCGCCCCACCTGGCACCCGCAGCCGGGCGATGATTGGCGGGCAGTGGCCGACTGGCCCGAGCTGGTAGAAGCACTGGCGCCGTTCGAGCGCCCGCTGTTCACTCTCGGCCGCGAACCGCTACAACACATTCACCAGATTCCGCCCCACCAGTTCTGGACCCTGCGCTCCCTGGACAGCTACCCCGGCAACCACCAGTGCGAAATCATCGGCGCCCGCGGACCGTTTGTGCTGGAAGAGGAACGTGTCCTGTTCGACCGCCGACGCATCGACGTGCTGATCAGCAAGAACAGCGGCAGTGGCGCCACCGAGCCCAAGCTGCAAGTGGCCCGCGAGCGCGGCCTGCCGGTGCTGATTCTGGCAAGGCCGGCGTTGCCGGTGGCCGACCGGGAGTGGTATTCGGTTGCCGAATTGCTGGAGTCTATGCGCTGAGGGCTTGAGTAAACTTAAAAATATCGCTTTTCAAGTCAGTATCAATTATACCGTCGTCTATCTCGCTCAAGGCATATGCCGCCTTTCGAGCAAGCTCTGCATTATCTCGCCAGTACTTGGCCTGCAGAGTTGCTAAAGCTGCGATCAGCTCTCCATCGTACCTGTCACCTGCTAAAGCATCATCAGTGAGCAAGGACACTGCGCGGGGCAATACCTCCAACACGTAGAGTTCTTGTCTAAGCGCACGACAGACATCGCCCACGTCCAAAGCACAGAGCGGAACATCGCGTACGGTGGAGTACCACTGTGTCAGAGACGATGGATTAGCCTCAGGCTGCCAGTTGGAGCCCTGCGCTACTTCTAATTCACGAAATGTCATATCCCTGCACCATTCAAGGCCGACTCAATGCGTCGGATAGTAGCGAGTGCTTGATGACGCGCATTGACTGCGACGGGTTCACTCAAGCCCTTAAGTGTTTGCGCATGATTTCGCAACCCCCGAAGTATATCACTCATTTCTTTCATATGATCCCAGTATCCACCGTTCGCTTTCGGAACAGGATGGCCAGCCATATCTTTGAGCGCACCTTCAATATCACTGTCCTTGAAGCCTTTTAAAATCTTATCAATCTTGCTGATCGCCCGTAGCTGACCCTGACTCAGCTGGGCCCGAGGTAAAACCAGGCCACCTCCAGTGCCCCCTTCGGTAGCAGGCGGGGCCGATTTCAGGGTCGAACTACCCAGAGATCGCCACTCTTCTGGAGAGATGTTATAGGGCGCCTTAGTTGCGTTTAATGCGCGCACTTCCAACAAAGAATGCTGATTTTTAGTCAGCCAAGCTGCGAACTGCTTATTCTTCACTTCAGCCAGCAACAATGCTGACTGCATCTGGACCTGATCAGCCATACCAACCAGACTATTCTTGATCGAGCCGCGACTCAGGTAGCTGACCACGGCCGTCAAGAGCCATATCACCATTTGTTCCTGTGCCTGCGCCAGTTTATGAGCAGCCTGTTGGACGAATCGGTGTTCTCGAGCTGCCGCGCCACCCGTAGGATCGGTACCCGGGGACATATCCTTATCGGGTGCTCGCCACGCCATTGTGATGCCTTCAAACAATAATCCTGTCCAGGCGGTGCCACCAACAACCAAGTAGCTTGCAAGGCCGCTCAGACCCATCGCCGAAAGCATCCAGCCTCCCAAGTGCCCGCCTGCCAGTGATCCCGCGACCCCGCCGGGAAGCGCACCGACACCTCCGGCGAGTGAGCCGACCGCAGCGCCCCCAAGCGCTCCGGCAGCGATGCTCGCACTCATGACCATCGCCACTTGCTTGGTCAAATCCAAAAGCACATCCACAACCTGCGAGATTTCAATGCCTTTCAGTTGTTGGATTAGAATATGCCGGGCAAGCGGATAGGATTCTTCCAGCGCTTCGCGAAGACAAGCCACTCGGCGTCCACCGAGGCGATTATAGATATGGTCCAGACCGTCGTGAATACGATGGCTGAGCCCACTCCATCCGCCTTGCCATCCCAGGCTTGCATCGTCATCAATCCGAGCCAGCATTTGCCCTATTTGCACAGCATTATGGTTGAGGTCACGTTCAATTTCCCCCCAGTTAGCCACAGGTATTTCGTAATTCATAACATTGCTTTCCATCGCCCGATATTAAATCTACCGCCCACACGATCACCAAAAAACAACATATAGAGCCGCCCTCTCGCGCCGAATCATTCTGAAAGCCCAGCGCTTTGCTCAGGGAAAAGATCTATCTATTGACAAGCTTGTCTGGTGAGCGATGATTATAAAGAGATTCCACTCAAGAAAAATCCCGTGCAACATTCAATTACATATAAATATGAGCAAGCCGTACGCCTCCTACCAGATAGAAAAGCAAGACAGTTCAAATCTACAATCGTATTCGCCTCTTACTGGCGTACGCCATTGATCCATTCCAGCCATTTAGTTCTGAAGAGCTTCCACCCAGGCATCACCTCTGGCTTAATGGCGCACACGCCAAGCCTGCCCACTGGCGACACCCTGATGGATACCCCATGACCCGATTTCGGCATGCCTGCAACGCCCTGCTTTGCCTGGCTTCACTGCTCGCACTGCCTGCCCGCGCCAATGATTTTGCGGTCGGCAACCTGCACATCCTGCAACCCTGGTCCCAGGAGCTGCCGCCCAACGCGCCCACCGTTGCGGTCTACCTGACCCTCGACAACCAGGGCATGGGGGCCGACCGCCTGCTCGGGGTCGATACGCCGATTGCCGGGCAAGCGGAGATCCATGCGCACGTCGATCAGGACGGCATGATGAAAATGCAGAAGGTCGACGACGGTGTCATCGTTGCGCCCGGCACCCGCGTGGCCTTTGCGCCCATGGGCTACCACATCATGTTGATGCAGCTGAACGGCCCGTTGCGCGATGGCCAATACTTCCCGCTGGTGCTGCACTTCGAAAAGGCCGGGGACATCAGCGTCGATGTCGATGTGCTCAAGGTCCCGCCGGTGGACCCTCGCTGATCGATGAACGCCGTTGACCGGGGAACTCGCCGCCAGCACCTGACGCATCGACGCGCCAGCTGGCTGGGTGTGTTCGCCATGCTGATGATGTTCATCGGCCCGCTGATCTCCCAGTCGCTGCCCATGGCGCCGAGCGCGGCCATGGCGATGGCGATGGCGATGGACATGAGCATGGACATGTCCATGCCGATGCCGGCCGCCGAGAGCCGCGCGAACGGGCAGCACGCCGACCACGATCATGCCCTGCACCCACTGTGGGAAAAGTGCGGTTACTGCAGCCTGTTCTTCCACACGCCCGCGCTGCCGCATACCGCTATGTTCTTCGCCGCTGCGCAGCCCGGCCACAGCCCTGTCACCGCCGATGCACCGCAGCCCGGCTACGCTGGCCAGGCCATCTTTCCCGGTGCCCGCACCCGCGCGCCGCCCTCGCTCCGTCACGTCTGAACCCACTTGAACCCGCCACGCTGCTGCGCCGCTCCCCAGAGCGGCGTAGCCAGTGTGCGTTCGCCTGACCGACCTTGACGGAGCGCTCCCGTGAGCACGCGTAAAACCTCGTTCTACAACCTCGCCTGGCGCTGGCACTTTTATGCCGGCCTGTTCGTTGCACCTTTCATGATCCTGCTGGCCGTGACCGGCCTTATCTACCTGTTCAAGCCGCAGCTGGACCCCTTGATGTATCGCCCGTTGCTGATCGTGCCGGTCGCCGAGCAGCGCCTGAGCGCCGACCAGTTGCTGGATAACGTGCAACGCGCCTACCCCCACGACAGCATCAGCGAGTATCTGCCGCCCGCCGCCGCCGACCGCAGCGGGCAATTCGGGGTCAAGGCGCAAGGGCGCGAGCTGAATGTGTTCGTCGACCCCTACCGGGGCGACGTGCTCGGCCAGCAGGATGCCCGGTTCAACTTGCAGGCCGTGGCGAGAGCACTGCACGGCGAATTGATGATCGGCACCGTCGGCGACCGCCTGGTGGAACTGGCCGCCGGCTGGGGCATCGTGCTGGTGGTCTCGGGCCTGTACCTGTGGTGGCCTCGGGGCAGCGGCGCCAGCGGCATACTGTGGCCACGCTGGCGCGCTCGCGGGCGCGCACTGTGGCGGGACCTGCATGCCGTGGCGGGCTTCTGGGGCTCACTGTTGTTACTGTTCATGCTGCTCAGCGGCATGACCTGGACCGGTTTCTGGGGCAAGCAGTTCGCCAACGTCTGGAACCAGTTCCCGGCGGCCATGTGGAACGCCGTGCCCACGTCCGACCTGGAAGCCAAGAGCCTCAACAAGGCTGCGCGACAGACCGTGCCATGGGCGATGGAAAACACCCCGATGCCCATGTCGATGCCGGCGGGCGCCCACGCCGAGCACATGCAGCACGCCGCTACGCCGGTCGGCCCCGCCGCGCCGCAGATCAGCCTGCAAAGCGTGATGGACACCGCGATGCAGCAGGGCGTGGGCCCCGGCTACAGCATCACCTTGCCCACCACCGCGACCGGAGTGTTCACCGTCGCACTGTTCGCCGACGACCCACGGCATGACGCCACCCTGCACATCGACCAATACACCGGCCAGGTGCTGGCCGACGTGCGCTGGCAGCACTATGGAAATGTCGCCCGCGCCACGGAAATGGGCGTGATGCTGCACGAAGGCAAACTCTTGGGGCCCCTCAACCAGTGGGGCATTGCGCTGGTGTGCCTGTTGATCCTGATCAGTGCAGCCAGCGGCCTGGTGATCTGGTGGCAACGCCGCCCTCAAGGGGGGCTGGGTGTGCCCCTTTTACGACACGACCTCCCTCGCTGGAAGACCGCCGTCGTGGTCATGCTGGGGCTGGGCCTCGCCTTTCCCCTGGTCGGCGTCTCCATGTTGATCGTCTGGACAGCCGACAGGGCCGTACTTTCCCGGGCCAGGCGCGCACCGGCAAAGCTGTGCTAGCAATTTGCGCAGATAACGCACCAGCCTGACGCACGCGCGTGCACAGGAACACTTTCGAGGCACCACGGCGGTGCGCCTTGCGCGCGCTGACGGCGGTGCCTGCGACGGCGCCGGGGCCCTGCCCCCTTTCGGCACATCCCTTGCAAACACCTGCACGGAGAGTTCGCCATCTGCCCCACTAAAAAAACACAGTAAATGGAGATTGCACAATGAAGCGTCGCAGCTTGATCAAGGCTTTCACTCTGACGGCGTCCATCGCCGCGATGGGCATGAGCTGGACAGTACAGGCGGCCGAGACCATCAAGGTCGGTATCCTGCACTCGCTGTCCGGGACCATGGCAATTTCCGAAACCTCTCTCAAAGACATGGCGTTGATGACCATCGACGAGATCAACGCCAAGGGCGGCGTCAACGGCAAGATGCTTGAGCCAGTCGTTGTCGACCCTGCCTCCAACTGGCCGCTGTTCGCGGAGAAAGCCCGTCAGTTGATCACCCAGGACAAGGTCGCCGTGGTGTTCGGCTGCTGGACGTCGGTATCCCGTAAATCGGTGCTGCCGGTGTTCGAGGAGCTCAACAGCCTGTTGTTCTACCCCGTGCAGTACGAAGGCGAAGAGATGTCGCCTAACGTGTTCTACACTGGCGCCGCACCCAACCAGCAGGCCATCCCTGCCGTCGAGTACCTGATGAGCGAAGACGGCGGCGCGGCCAAGCGCTTCTTCCTGCTGGGCACCGACTACGTCTACCCGCGCACCACCAACAAGATTCTGCGCGCGTTCCTGCACTCCAAAGGCGTGAAGGACAGCGACATCGAAGAGGTCTACACCCCGTTCGGCCACGCCGACTATCAAACCATCGTAGCGAACATCAAGAAGTTCTCGGCCGGTGGCAAGACCGCAGTGATCTCCACGGTTAACGGCGACTCCAACGTGCCGTTCTACAAGGAACTGGCCAACCAAGGCCTGAAAGCAACCGACGTACCGGTAGTGGCCTTCTCGGTAGGCGAAGAAGAACTGCGCGGCATCGACACCAAGCCATTGGTGGGCAACCTCGCGGCCTGGAACTACTTCGAATCGGTGGAAAACCCGGTCAACAAGAAGTTTGTCGCCGATTGGAAGGCCTACGCCAAGAAACACAACCTGCCCAACGCCGACACCGTCGTGACCAACGACCCGATGGAAGCCACCTATGTGGGCATCCACATGTGGGCCCAGGCGGCCGAGAAGGCCAAGTCCACCGATGTCGACAAGGTTCGCGAAGCCATGGCCGGCCAGACCTTCGCCGCGCCGTCGGGCTTTACCCTGACCATGGACAAGACCAACCACCACCTGCACAAGCCGGTGATGATCGGCGAGATCGAGGACAACGGTCAGTTCAACGTGGTCTGGCAGACCAAGGAACCGATCCGCGCCCAGCCGTGGAGCCCGTACATCCCAGGCAACGACAAGAAACCTGACTATGCGGTGAAGAGCAACTAAGCCTGGTTCACTGTCCGCAGGGCTGACCCTCGCCCCTGCAGGACCGAGCTCGCTCGGGAAGAACGACCACCCGTTCCCGAGCAAGCTCGGCCCTATAGGGACGTACCCGCTGCAATCAAGAGACGCACACAGGACACCGCCAATGCCCAGCGCCCTCACCCGCTTCCTCCTGTCCCTCACCTTGCTGCTGCCGCTGGTAGCCCATGCAGGTGACGCCGACGACTTTGTCACCGCGGATTCCAGCCAGCAAGCCACACTGCTGGAAACCTGGTCCGCTGAGCCCGTGCCCCAGCGTCTGGACTTTCTCCTGGCCTTGCAGGACGGCCGCGTGGCCGTCGATGACAACAAGCACCCCTTCATCGAAACCGCCGACAAAATGGTCGGCATCGACGGCCCCGCTGCCGCCGTGGAACCGGTGCGCAAGCTGCGCCTGAACAACCGCCTGCGCGGCCTGACCGACACCGCCGTGGCCAGCCATCAACTGCTGTCCAACGACGACACGATCCGCCTGGCTGCCGCTCAGCAACTGCAACGTGGCGCGCGCCCCAACCAACTCGGCCTGCTCGACCATCAGGTCGCTGGCGAGAAGAACAAGAAGGTCAAGGCCGCCCTGAGCCTGGCCCTGGCCAACCTGCAACTGGTCGACCCCGACCCGGCCGTACGCCTGGCGGCTGTACGCTTGCTGGGTGAAACCGGCGACCCCATGGCCCTGACCCGCCTGCAGACCTTGCAGGCCCCCGACGCCGAGACCGACGCCGGTGTGCGCACCGCCGTGGAAACCAGCGTGGTGCAGATCAAGCGCCAGTTGATGATCGGCGACATCCTCGGCGAGGCTTTCAGCGGTCTCTCGCTGGGTTCGATCCTGCTGCTCGCGGCCTTGGGCCTGGCGATCACCTTCGGCCTGCTGGGGGTGATCAATATGGCCCACGGCGAGATGCTGATGCTCGGCGCCTACTCCACCTATGTGGTGCAGGTGCTGTTCCAGCGTTTCGCGCCGGGCGCCATCGAGTACTACCCCTTGATCGCTCTGCCCGTGGCGTTCTTCGTCACCGCTGGCATCGGCATGGCGCTGGAGCGCACCATTATTCGCCACCTCTACGGCCGGCCGCTGGAAACCCTGCTGGCCACCTGGGGCATCAGCCTGATGCTGATCCAGGCCGTGCGTCTGGCTTTCGGCGCGCAGAACGTCGAAGTGGCCAACCCCGAATGGCTGTCGGGTGGCATTCAAGTCATGCCGAACCTGGTGCTGCCGTACAACCGTATCGTCATCATCGTCTTTGCCCTGGCCGTGGTAGTGCTGACCTGGCTGCTGCTGAACAAGACGCGCCTGGGCCTGAACGTGCGGGCCGTCACCCAGAATCGCAACATGGCCGCCTGCTGTGGCGTGCCCACCGGGCGGGTCGACATGCTCGCGTTCGGCCTTGGTTCGGGCATTGCCGGGCTCGGTGGCGTGGCCCTGAGCCAGATCGGCAACGTCGGCCCGGACCTCGGGCAAAGTTACATCATCGACTCCTTCCTGGTGGTGGTGCTGGGCGGCGTCGGGCAACTGGCCGGTAGCGTCTCGGCGGCCTTCGGCCTGGGCATCGCCAACAAGATTCTCGAACCGCAGATCGGTGCGGTGCTGGGCAAGATCCTCATCCTTGCGCTGATCATTCTGTTTATCCAGAAACGCCCGCAAGGCCTCTTCGCACTGAAAGGACGGGTGATCGACTGATGAACCAGCCACTGATGATCACGGCCGCGCAAAAGGCCGGCCCCAAATACACCCTGGCCATCGGCGCGGTGATACTGGTGTTGCTGGTGGCGCTGGCCTTGTTGTCGCTGTTGCCGGCCGATAACAGCCTGCAAGTATCAGCCTACACCTTGACCCTGGTGGGCAAGATTCTCTGTTACGCCATCGTTGCCCTGGCCCTGGACCTGGTCTGGGGCTATGCGGGGCTGCTGTCCCTGGGCCACGGTCTGTTCTTCGCCCTGGGCGGCTATGCCATGGGCATGTACCTGATGCGCGAGGCCGCCGGCGATGGTTTGCCAGCCTTCATGACCTTTCTGTCGTGGACCGAGCTGCCGTGGTACTGGGTGGGCACCAACCATTTCCTCTGGGCCATGTGCCTGGTGGTGCTGGCGCCCGGTCTGCTGGCACTGGTGTTCGGCTTTTTCGCGTTTCGCTCGCGGATCAAGGGCGTGTACTTTTCCATCATGACCCAGGCGCTGACCTTCGCCGGCATGCTGCTGTTTTTCCGCAACGAGACCGGCTTTGGCGGCAACAATGGTTTTACCAACTTTCGCAGCATCCTGGGTTTCAGCATCACCTCCCAAGGCACCCGTGCGGTGCTGTTCCTCCTCACTGTCGCCTTGCTGGTGGGCAGCCTGCTACTGGGCTGGCGTCTGGCCGCGAGCAAGTTCGGGCGGGTGTTGACCGCCCTGCGTGACGCCGAGAACCGGCTGATGTTCTGCGGCTACGACCCGCGCGGCTTCAAGCTGTTTGTCTGGGTGCTGAGTGCGGTGTTGTGCGGTCTGGCCGGTGCGTTGTATGTGCCGCAGGTGGGCATCATCAACCCCAGCGAAATGTCGCCGACCAACTCCATCGAGGCCGCCGTGTGGGTCGCCCTTGGCGGGCGTGGCACGCTGATCGGGCCGCTGCTGGGGGCCGGCGTGGTCAACGGTATGAAGAGCTGGTTCACCGTGGCGTTTCCCGAGTATTGGCTGTTCTTCCTCGGCGCGCTGTTCATCATTGTCACGTTGTACCTGCCCAAGGGTGTGATCGGCCTGATCAAGAAAAGGGGTGAGCAATGAGAATCACACCAACGCCCGAATTCATGCTGGAGCCGGTATTGGAGCCCAACAGCGATGCTGGCACCAGCCGCGATGCCATCGGCCTGGGGCAAAGCGCAGGCGAGGGACTGAACACCCGCCACGGCACGATCCTGACCCTGGAAGACATCAGCGTCAGTTTCGACGGCTTCAAGGCGCTCAACAACCTGAATCTGTACATCGGTGTCGGCGAGTTGCGCTGCATCATCGGCCCCAACGGCGCCGGCAAGACCACCATGATGGACGTGATCACCGGCAAGACCCGCCCCACCGAAGGCCAGGCCTGGTTCGGCGAGACCCTCGACCTCACCAGCCTGAGTGAGGTGCAGATCGCCCAGGCAGGCATCGGTCGCAAGTTTCAGAAGCCGACGGTATTCGAAGCGCTGACGGTGTTCGAAAACCTCGAGTTGGCGCAGAAGACCGACAAGTCCGTGTGGGCCAGCCTGCGCGCCAAACTAAGCGGCGAGCAGCACGACCGCATCGCCAGCGTGCTGGAAACCATCCGCCTGACGAGCTCGGTCAATCGTCCGGCCGGACTGCTCTCTCATGGCCAGAAACAGTTTCTGGAAATCGGCATGTTGCTGGTCCAGGACCCGCAGCTGTTGCTGCTGGACGAACCGGTGGCAGGCATGACCGACGCCGAGACCGAGTTCACCGCCGAGCTGTTCAAGACCCTGGCCGGCAAGCACTCGCTGATGGTGGTGGAGCACGACATGGGCTTTGTCGGCTCCATTGCCGACCATGTGACGGTGTTGCACCAGGGCAGTGTATTGGCCGAGGGCTCGCTGGAGCAGGTGCAGGCTGATGAACGAGTGATCGAGGTTTACCTCGGTCGCTGACTCGCCGCAAGATTCAAGGAGAATTCAGACATGCTGCAAGTCGACAAGCTTCATCAATACTACGGCGGCAGCCACATCCTGCGTGGCCTGTCCTTCGACGTGAAGATCGGCGAAGTGACGTGCCTGCTCGGGCGCAACGGCGTGGGCAAGACCACCCTGCTCAAATGCCTGATGGGGCTGATCCCGTCCAAGGAAGGCAACGTCAACTGGGACGGCAAGGCCATCACCGCCTTCAAACCTCACCAGCGCGTGCATGCCGGGATCGCCTACGTGCCCCAGGGACGCGAGATCTTCGGCCGCTTGACGGTGGAAGAGAATTTGCTGATGGGCCTGTCGCGCTTTCCGGGCGCCGAAGCCAAGGAAGTGCCAGCCTTCATCTACGAGCTGTTTCCGGTGCTGTTGCAGATGAAAAGCCGCCGGGGCGGTGACCTGTCCGGTGGCCAGCAGCAACAGCTGGCCATCGGACGCGCCCTGGCCAGCCGCCCGCGGCTGCTGATTCTCGACGAGCCCACCGAGGGCATCCAACCCTCGGTGATCAAGGAAATCGGTGCAGTGATCAAGAAGCTCGCGGCCCGTGGCGACATGGCCATCCTGCTGGTGGAGCAGTTCTACGACTTCGCCGCCGAGCTGGCTGACCAGTACCTGGTCATGTCCCGGGGCGAAATTGTTCAGCAAGGCCGCGGTGAAAACATGGAGGCCGAGGGTGTACGCGGTCTGGTCACCATTTAAACTGCCCCGAGCCTGTCTTGCGATGAAACCATGAATCTGCCTTTGACCACTGCCGTCTTCACCCCCAGCTGGCACGCCGAGCTGGAATTGGCCTACAGCCGCTTCAGCGACTGTACACGCCCCGTCCAGCGCCGCCACAAGGGTCCGCTGCGGGTGCAAAAACACCTCTACGCCGAAGGGCCCGAGGTGTGCCAGCACATCATTGTTCACCCGCCGGGCGGCATCGCCGGGGGCGATCGCCTGGACATCGACGTCAGTGTAGGCCCCGACGCCTGGGCACAATTGACCAGCCCCGGCGCAGCCAAATGGTACCGCGCGGCAGGCCCGGCCTATCAACAACTGAACCTGCGGGTGGCACCCGGCGGGACGCTGGAGTGGCTGCCCCAGGAGACCATCGTCTACAGCGCAGCCCAGGCCCAGCTGACCACCCGCATCGACCTGCAAGGCGATGCTCGTCTGCTCTACTGGGACATGGTCGCCCTCGGCCGTCCGGCTGCCGGCGAACGCTTCGACCTCGGGCACTTTCAGTCACGTCTGGACATCGCCCGCGACGGCCACTTGCTCTGGCACGAGCGCCAGCGCGTCGAAGGCAATGATGGCTTGCTCGACTCGCCTATTGGCCTGGCCGGCCAGCCGGTTTTCGCTACGCTGTTGATAACGGGGGAAATCGACGACACCTTGCTGCAACAGTGCCGTGAACTGCCTAACCGAGTGCGGGGCGACCTGAGCCAATTGCCGGGCCTGCTGGTGGCCCGCTGCCTGGCGGGCGAGGCGCTGCATGCCCGCGAGTGGCTGATTGCCTTGTGGACCCTGCTGCGCCCGGCATTGCTGGGCCGCGAGGCCATGGCGCCGCGTATCTGGGCCACCTGACCCCTTGCTCATTTTCCATTCACCGCCGATTGACCTGGAAGCTCCATGGACCTGACTCCACGCGAAAAAGACAAGATGCTGATTTTCACCGCCGGCCTGGTGGCCGAGCGCCGCCTGGCCCGAGGGCTGAAGCTCAACTACCCGGAAGCCATGGCACTGATCTCTGCCGCCCTGTTGGAAGGTGCTCGCGACGGCCAGACCGTGGCCGAACTGATGCACTACGGCACCACCCTGCTCAGCCGTGAGCAGGTGATGGAAGGCGTGCCGGAAATGATTCCGGAAATCCAGGTGGAAGCGACTTTCCCAGACGGGACCAAACTGGTCACCGTGCACCAACCGATCGCCTGAGGCGTAGTCATGAGTGTGATATTGCGCAATGCGCAGCCTGAAGACCTGCCCGCGATTCGCGACATCTACAACGATGCGGTGCTCAACACCACCTCGATCTGGAACGAGAAACAGGTGGACCTGGCCAACCGGCGTGCCTGGTTCGATGCCCGGCATCTGCAGGGCTACCCGATCCTGGTGGCCGTGGATGCCGATGGCACCGTGGTGGGCTATGCCTCGTTCGGCGACTGGCGCGCCTTCGAGGGCTACCGCTATACCGTCGAGCACTCGGTGTACGTGCGCAGCGACCAGCGCGGCCAGGGCATCGGCCCGCAGTTGATGACGCTGCTCATCGAACGCGCCCGCGAGGCGCGTAAACACGTGATGGTAGCGGCCATCGAAAGTGGCAACGCTGCTTCGATCCGCCTGCATGAGCGGCTGGGTTTCGTGGTCACCGGGCAGATGCCCCAGGTGGGCGTGAAATTCGGCCGCTGGCTCGACCTGACCTTCATGCAACTGCAGCTCAACCCCGGTGCCGAACCCTCCAAGGAGTAAGCCGCAATGAATCCCGCCCAACTGCGCCGCGTCAATACCGAGAGCTTTGCCCACTATCGCGCTGGCCTGATCGCGCTGTTGCTCGATGCCGTGGCCGACGGCGCCAGCGTGGGATTCATGGCGGACCTGGACGTGCCCCAGGCGGCACGCTACTTCGATGACGTGAAACACGCCGTGGAAGATGGCAGCCTGCTGCTGTGGGTGGTGGTGCGCGAGGAAGAGGTGGTCGCCAGTGTCCAGCTCGCCTTGTGCCAGAAACCCAACGGCCTCAACCGGGCCGAGGTGCAGAAGCTGCTGGTGCACACCAGCGCACGGCGCCGGGGGCTCGGTCAGCAATTGATGGAAGCGTTGGAGCAAGCTGCACGCCATTACAAGCGCGGGCTACTGTACCTCGACACCGAGGCGGGCTCCGGCGCCGAAGCGTTCTATCGCGCCTTGCACTACAACCGGGTGGGTGAACTGCCCAACTATTGCGCCTCTGCGCAGGGCGGCTACAAGCCGACCGCCATTTACTTCAAGACTCTGGGACAACCCGCATGATTCCTGGCCAATATCAGATCCAGCCCGGTGACATCGAACTCAACGCCGGCCGCAGGACCCTTGCCATCACCGTGGCCAACAGTGGCGACCGGCCGATTCAGGTCGGCTCGCACTATCACTTTTTTGAAACCAATGACGCACTGACCTTCGACCGTGCGCCCACCCGCGGCATGCGCCTGAACATTGCGGCGGGCACCGCCGTGCGCTTCGAGCCGGGGCAAAGCCGCGAGGTGGAACTGGTGGAGCTGGCCGGGCTGCGCCGGGTGTTCGGCTTTGCCGGCAGAGTGATGGGTGATCTCTGAACGCGCCAGTCCTAACGACTTCCAACAAATTCCAGGGCAATCGATGAAAATCTCCAGACAAGCCTACGCCGACATGTTCGGCCCCACCGTCGGCGACAAGGTGCGCCTGGCCGACACCGAGCTGTGGATCGAGGTCGAGAAAGACTTCACTACCTATGGCGAAGAGGTGAAATTCGGCGGCGGCAAAGTGATCCGTGATGGCATGGGCCAAGGCCAGTTGCTGGCCGCCGAGGTGGTCGATACTTTGATCACCAACGCGCTGATCATCGACCACTGGGGCATCGTCAAGGCCGACGTCGGCCTCAAGGATGGCCGCATCCATGCCATCGGCAAAGCCGGCAACCCGGATATCCAGCCTGATGTCACCATCGCCATTGGCGCCAGCACTGAAGTGATCGCCGGTGAAGGCATGATCCTCACCGCAGGCGGTGTCGATACCCACATTCACTTCATTTGCCCCCAGCAGATCGAAGAAGCCTTGATGAGCGGCATCACCACCATGATTGGCGGCGGCACCGGCCCGGCCACGGGGACTAATGCCACCACGGTCACCCCCGGCCCGTGGCACATGGCACGCATGCTTCAGGCCGCCGACAGCTTCCCGATGAACATCGGCTTCACCGGCAAGGGTAACGTAAGCCTGCCCGAGCCGCTGATCGAGCAGGTCAAGGCCGGCGCCATCGGCCTCAAGCTGCACGAAGACTGGGGCACTACCCCGGCCGCCATCGACAACTGCCTGAGCGTGGCCGACCAGTACGACGTGCAGGTGGCCATCCATACCGACACCCTCAACGAGTCGGGCTTCGTTGAAACCACCCTGGCCGCGTTCAAGGGCCGCACCATCCACACCTACCACACCGAGGGCGCAGGTGGCGGCCACGCGCCGGACATTATCCGCGCCTGCGGTTTCAACAATGTGCTGCCCAGCTCGACTAACCCCACGCGTCCGTTCACCCGCAACACCATCGACGAGCACCTGGACATGCTGATGGTATGCCATCACCTGGACCCGAGCATCGCCGAAGATGTGGCATTTGCCGAGAGCCGCATCCGTCGCGAGACCATTGCCGCCGAGGACATTCTCCATGACCTGGGCGCCTTTTCCATGCTCAGCTCCGACAGCCAGGCCATGGGCCGCGTCGGCGAAGTGGTGCTGCGCACCTGGCAGACCGCCGACAAGATGAAGAAACAGCGCGGACCGCTGGAAGGCGACGGCCCGGGCAATGACAACTTCCGGGTCAAGCGCTACATCGCCAAGTACACCATCAACCCGGCCATCACCCACGGCATCAGCCATGAGGTGGGTTCCATCGAAGTGGGCAAATGGGCTGATCTGGTGTTGTGGCGCCCGGCGTTTTTCGGGGTCAAGCCGACCTTGATTCTCAAGGGTGGCGCTATCGCGGCGAGCCTGATGGGCGATGCCAACGCCTCGATTCCGACCCCGCAACCGGTCCACTACCGGCCGATGTTCGCCAGTTATGGCAGTTCGCTGCACGCCACCAGCCTGACCTTCATCAGCCAGGCAGCGTTCGATGCCGGTGTGCCGCAGAATCTGGGCCTGAAAAAGCAGATCGGTGTGGTCAAGGGGTGTCGTACCGTGAAAAAAACCGACTTGATCCACAACGGCGCCCTCCCCGACATCGAGGTCGATCCGCAGACTTACCAGGTCAAGGCCGATGGCGTGTTGCTGTGGTGCGAGCCGGCAGAGATTCTGCCCATGGCCCAGCGGTATTTTCTGTTCTGAGTGCGCTCAGGCCATAGCCTAAATAACTGCCACCTTGACCCGCGCCTGGCCGCCTAATGTCCTGGCTCCCTTACTCAGGAGCCAGACATGTCAGACCAACACCCCCTCACGCTCGAAGAAATCGGCGAGATAGCCGACCGTTACTACCAGGCTTTTCCGGACGTACGCGCTATGGCCCGGGAATGGGCGAAAAGCGTGCTCAAGCGACACACCGGGATGAACTTGAACCCCGATCACATTTACTGGAATCACTTCGACAACGCGCAAAACAACGGCCAGTGCCACAGCGGCTGGCAACACTACGGGCCACCCGACCGGAGCATGACGGTCACCGAACTGGTGATGCGCCGCTTCAACCTCAATGACCAAATCAACGCCATTGACCTGGACAGCACCAGCGGCTTCTATCACGTCTACAAAAGCCCGCGCTTCGATCAGTCCAACGAGGTCCCCCTGCTGCCTTCGACGATCATGCAGGATTTTTGGAGCAACGACTTCAGCGCCGTCTATCGTCAGAAGCTGGACCTGTTCTGGCAACAACAGACCCTCAACGGCCGGGCGCTGCTCAAGGCGATATTCTTCGGCCAGGCCTGGAGGGCCCATACCGACGGTGTGTTGGACATCGATCCGTTCAAAGTCATTGTCCACACGCTCTCAGGCGCCACGGCACTGCCTCCGACGTTGCAGAGCCTGTACACGGAAAATACGCAACGCACTTTTGCCAAGGTCTACAGTTTCACTCTGGGCCAGGAGCAAGCGGCCGATATCCTGCGGATCAAATGCCCCGATGACAGCGAAGTGCTGTACATGCCCCCCAGCTGGTTCAAACGGTTCGATTCGCAACAGGCCATGTACACCTGGCTCCGCCATGAAGCCGCCGACCCGCAGCAGAGGGCGCAATTGCTCAGACATTTTGGAGACTACTCGCTGGACGAGGAAACCCGCGAGGCGCTGGGCAAGGTCCTGAACCGGATTCAAGCGCGGCCTTGGGCCCAAGGCCAGGCAGACCTGAACGCACACAGCGTGGAAATCACCCAGGACGTCTTCACCTTCCTGTTGCGGAATGTTCGCCGCCGACTCGACCATGACGTCGAGTTGCTGCTGCAATCGAACTACGAGCTGCGCCGCGAACTGTTCCTGGAGGACCTGGATGCGCTGGTGCGCCTTTCCAGCGGGCTGGCGCCGGGTGATCCGCTGATCGCGCTGGTGACCATAGGTGCGGCCTCCCTGAGCTTCGGCTCGCATTTGGCAAGGTCGATCTCCGGCAAGGACCGCCAGGAACGCCAGATCGCGTTTCGCAAGGCCCTGCTCGATGCCGTGACCTTGCTGTTAGAACTCCCCTTGCTCAAGGGCGCGGGCAAGAACCATGGCCGGCTCGCCGATCTGGAGTTCGAGAGCCACGAGCTGCCAACCACTTCGAGCGTCGACATTGAGTCCTTGCCTTACCAGGCCTATGCCGTGTCTCGGGACATCAGCGGGCTCGCTGAAGGCAGCGGCACCACTAAAGCCGTCTATACACTGGATGCCCGTCATCAGTACATCCGCATGAAAGGCCAAGTACTGCAGGTGCGCTACGTTGACAGGCTTGATCGCTGGTACGTGATTGATCCTCAGGACACCGATAATATGGCGCTCGCCTGGCCCGTGAGCCGCGACTGGCGAGGGCGCTGGGTGCCGTTCGTGGCCATCGAACTGCCGCCCGCGCAAGGGGTGGAACGCGAGGTCGATGCCACACCCTCCACGCCCGCGTTGCGCCAATACGAAACCCGCCCAGACTACGAACCCTTGATCGAAGTCCTGACCGGACGCGACGCCGCCCGACTGCTGACCGGGCCACTGGACAGCGTCTTTCGCGACGCTCGCGACGAGTTGCTGCGCCTGCGTCAGAGCCTGGCCCGCAACAGTCTCGATGTACTGGTACCGCGCGTGTACGCCCTGCGTCCTGCAGTCCCTGAGGTGAGCAGCGCCATGAGACCCGCACGCTTTCTCGAAACCGTGTATTCGGATGCGTACGGCCTGATCATTGGCGAGTCACGCGGTAGCGTTGCCAGCAAGAAACTGCTGATCAAGTACATGCCACAACTCAAGGACCTGGGTGTCGACACCCTGTTTGTCGAGGGCCTGCTCAAGGATCTGGACCAGAAGTGGATCGACCTGTATTGGCGAACCGGGCACATGCCCATCTCCCTGGAAAAGCGCCTGCTTGAACTGTACAACCAGGCCACCCGCCTGGATGTCGGCCGCTTCAGTCACTACCGGCTGCTGACCGAGGCCCGGCGTGCGGGGATCAAGATCAGGGCGTTAGACTGTGCCGCCAGCATCAGCGCGGATGGGCTGCAACACGTCGACCCTGCCGTCGCCCAGCGGATGCGAATCTATTACGCCAGCGAACGGATCAAGGCCCACCAGGCCCGGCTGGTGCCGTCGCGCTGGGTAGCACTGCTCGACCAGACACGCGCCGGTGCGCATCTGGGCGTAAAGGGCGTCGCCGAGTTGACCGGCTCGGTGCACCTGAGGGTCAAGGACATTGATCGCCTGCTGCCAACGCGCTTTAGCGTGGATCTGGGCGAGGTCCTCAAGTCCCCACCGGCCTTGGTCAAAGGCGATATCAAACTGGAGATGGGCACGCTTGAGGATATATTAGCGAACTACGTCGATCGCTGAAGACCCGCCTCGAACCTGAGGGGGTTGCACCCCTTGGGTCGGGGTGTTCAGCGCCCCCAGTTGGCACGAGGGTCAAACGCGGCCTTTTGCGAGAGACCTTCCCACAGTGCTCGAGTCGCCTCGTCGGCAATACCCGGCATGACCACCTTGAGCTGCGCATACAAGTCGCCGCGCTCGCCTTGGCGGTTGGACAGCCCGTTGCCCTTGACCCGCAAGCGCTGGCCGTTCTGGCTGTCGGGACGGATGGTCAAGTTGATGCGTCCGGTGAGCGTCGGCACCGCCACCTTGGTACCCAAAGCCAGTTCCCAAGGCGCCAGCGGCACATGGATGATCAAATCATGGCCTTCAACCTCGAATAGCGGATGAGGCGCCAACTTGATCGTCAGGAACAGATCACCCGCACCGCCTCCCGCACTGCCGGGCGCACCCTGGCCTTTGAGACGGATGCGCTCGCCATCGGCCACACCGGCGGGGATCTTGACGTTAAGGGTCTTGGTCTCGCCACCGCTGGTATGAGGCACGCGATAGCTGACCTGTTTGGACTCACCCGAGAGGGTTTCTTCGAGAAACACCGCCAGGGTCATCTCCACGTCCTGACCCTTGCGCGGCGCAGCGCGCTGACCACCACGACCGAATGGGCTGCCAGCACCGCGACCACCGCCGCCCTGACCGAAGATCGAGCTGAAGAAATCGGAAAAGTCGACGTTTTCCTCGCCGCCGCCGCCACGCCCTTGCCAACCCGGCGGCCCCTGGAACGGGCGGCCGTGCTGGCCGTACTTGCGCAGCTCGTCGTACTCGGCGCGCTTTTCCGGGTTGCTCAGCGCTTCATAGGCCTCGTTGGCCTCCTTGAAACGGTTCTCGGCGTCTTTTTCCTTGCTGACATCGGGGTGATATTTGCGCGCGAGCTTGCGAAACGCGGCCTTGATGGCCTTGTCGTCCGCGGTCGGCTCAACGCCCAGTATCTTGTAGTAGTCTTTGAAATCCATCCAGTCATCACCAATACGGGTAGCGAGTGCGTTGCGCCCGCCTCAGTGGTTGAGACGGGCTGGCACGCTGCAAGTTTAATCTGTAGATGGGGGATCATGCCGACGCTTTCAAGGTGACAGTCGGCCTTGATTCTGCGGCCAACTGGCATACACTGCGCGACCGTTTTTACATAGAACCGCGAAACACATGAAAAACGCATCTGCGGCCCGCGCTTGCGGCATCGACTTCGGTACCTCCAACTCCACTGTCGGCTGGCATCGCCCGGGCGAGGAGTCGCTGATCGCGCTGGAAGACGGCAAGATCACCCTGCCGTCCGTGGTGTTTTTCAACCTCGAGGAGCGCCGCCCGGTCTACGGTCGCCTGGCGCTCAGCGAATACCTCGAAGGCTACGAAGGGCGCCTGATGCGCTCGCTCAAGAGCCTTCTGGGCAGCAAGCTGATCAAGCATGACACCAGCGTGCTGGGCACGGCACTGCCATTCAAGGACTTGCTGGGGATGTTCATCGGCGAGCTGAAAAAGCGCGCCGAAAACAATGCTGGCCGCCCGTTTGACGAAGTGGTGCTCGGCCGACCCGTGCACTTTGTCGACGACGATGCCGCCGCCGATCAGGAAGCACAGGACACACTGGAGGAAGTGGCGCGCAAGATCGGCTTCAAGGAAGTGTCTTTCCAGTACGAGCCGATCGCCGCCGCCTTCGACTACGAGTCCACACTGGATCGCGAGGAGCTGGTGCTGATCGTCGACATCGGTGGCGGTACGTCGGACTTCTCTCTGGTACGCCTGGCCCCTGAGCGCCGTGACATCGCCGACCGCGAGAGCGACATCCTCGCCACCGGCGGCGTGCACGTCGGCGGGACTGACTTCGACAAACAGTTGAGCCTGCAGGGCGTGATGCCTTTGTTCGGCTATGGCAGCCGCATGAAGAGCGGTGCCTTCATGCCCACCAGCCACCACATGAACCTGGCCACCTGGCACACCATCAACTCGGTGTACTCGCAGAAATCACAACTGGCCCTGGGCAGCATGCGCTATGACATCCAGGACACTGACGGCATCGACCGCCTGTTCAAGCTGATCGAACAGCGTGCCGGCCACTGGCTGGCCATGGAAGTGGAAGAAACCAAGATCCAGCTGACCCACGCCGAAAGCCGGCAGGTGCCGCTGGACCGCATCCAGCCGGAACTGAGCGTGGAGCTGACCCGGGCACTGTTCGATGCCGCCATTGATGCGCTGCTGGAGCGGGTACGGGGCAGCGTCACGCAATTGCTGACCGATGCCGGCGTCACCGTCGCGCAAGTCGACACGGTGTTCTTTACCGGTGGTTCGAGCGGGATTCCTGCCCTGCGCCAGAGCGTTGGCGCCATGTTGCCCAACGCTCGGCATGTGGAGGGTAACATCTTTGGCAGCATCGGCGCCGGTCTGGCCATCGAGGCTCGCAAGCGCTACGGAGTCTAGGCCAAACGGCCTACCCCCGCAGGACCGAGGCTTCAGGCTCAGACCAGCCCTTGCTCTCTCAGCTCACTTTTTAAATAAGCATAATAAACCGGTCCTGCCACCACCCCCGGCAGGCCAAACGCCGCCTCGAATATCAGCATCGCCAAGAGCAACTCCCACGACTTGGCACTGATCTGCCCACCGACAATCCGCGCATTCAGAAAATATTCCACCTTGTGGATCACGATCAGATAACCCAGCGCCGCCACCGCCACCCAGATCGACAGCGACAGCCCGACCACCGTGATCAAGGTGTTGGACATCAGGTTGCCAATCACTGGCAACAGCCCCAGCAGGAACGTCAGGACAATCAATGTCTTGGTCAGGGGCAGTTTGATCCCGCATAACGGCAAAATGATCGCCAGGAAAATAGCAGTAAAGAACGTGTTGAGCGCGGCGATCTTGATTTGCGCGAAGACGATATTGCGGAAGGCCCGGACCAGCAGACGCAACCGATCGAACAGCGCTGCTGCCAGGGGTTTGCGCTGCAGACTGTCGGTGACCTGCTGCAGCGCGATGATCGCCCCCAGTACCATGCCGATCAGCAGGGTCACAAACATGTGCGCAGCGTCCTTGCCCACCAGTTGCAGTTCCGCCAGGTGTTTGCTGAGCCAGGCGCTGATCGCCACTTGGAACTCAGCTGCACTGGCCGGCAGGTAGGCATCAATGAACGGCGGCAATTGGCTGCGCGCGCGATCCACGACCCCCATGAATTTATCCAGGGACGCGCCTGGATTTTCTGCTTCGTGCAACAGAAAGCTGATGGCGCCAGCAAAGATCAGCGCCAGCACACTCACTACCAGCGTACCCAGCAAGGCCACCGCCACCCAGCGCGCGCGACGACCGGAAATCAGCCCTTCCAGCTTGGGCGTCAACATGTTCACCAGCTCGAACACCAGCAGGCCCGCCAGCAAACTGGGCAACAGGCGTAGGGGGATGACGAGCAGCAAACCGCCGAATAACAGAATCCAGCTGGCGATCAGTATCTGACGCGGGGAAAAGATGGGCATACAGCCTCAAGCACAAACAACAAGAAAGGATGGGCAGTCTGCCAGCCTTCGCCAGGCAGAACCAGTGGGCGTCCTACACCCACGGGTATCGGCGCCCCTCAGCTTTTCTTCAGGCAGGTGCTCATGTAGGTCTTGCGTGCGTCGCCTTTGAGCGACTGACTGGTGGCTGTGGCATTACAGGTTTTCATTTTCTGCTGCTGGGGAGTCCCCGCCGGCGTCGCTTTCAGGCAGGAGCTCATATAGGCCTTGCGGTCATCACCCTTGAGACTTTTCGCAGTAGCGTCTGCGTTGCAAGCCGTCATCTTGTTCTGTTGAGCAGTGGCGGCGAAGCCCTGAGTGCAAAACAACGCGGCAGCCAATGCAAGCGACAGGTGAAATATCTTCATGGAGTACCTCCGGCAAGACCGTGCGAAGCGGCACGGCGTCGCCGTGAGTGTAGACAACATTTCTGACACTTATGCTTCATGGCAAATTGCCCGGCTGCCATCGAACTCCCGCGATCGAACAGCACTCCTATGGGTACATGGCCACTAATGGTCAATTCGAAGGAGCGACACCCATGATCAAGCAATCTCTGGCAACACTGTTCGTGCTGGCGGCTGTAACAGGCTGCTCGATGACGCCGGAAAACCCGGTGGACTTCGTCACTTATCGCAACCAGCCCTTGGTCAAGCAAGTGGAAACCGGCATGACCATGCAGCAAGTGATCACCATTGGGGGTACTCCCTCCAGCGTGGTCAATGGTACGGCCAACTCGTCGGCCGGCACCTGCAACAACTATATCCTGACCCAGGATAGCCATCAGCAAGCCTATTACGTCAGCTTCGACAGCGGCGGCCATGTCGCCAGCAAAGGCTTCATGACCTGCGAGCAACGCAAGACCAACGAAAAAGCGATGTAAATGCCCGGCGGGCAGCCTGGCTGATTCGAGATAAAACTTTTTCCGCCAGCTGCCACTCACACAGTTGTATACCGATCACGCCGGGCGCTCCACTCAGGGGGCGCAGACAGAGTGCGACGGCCGAACCGTAAGCCTGGAGATGATGATGATCAACGTACAACTGACCGATGTGAATACCCTGCGCGAAAGAGCGCGCATGAATGTGGACAATGGCGCCGTTACCGAAGGCTATATGGGTGACCGCGAAGAAATTCTGCGCCTGCTCAACAGCTCGCTGGCCACCGAACTGGTGTGCGTGCTGCGCTACAAGCGCCACTACTATATGGCCACCGGCCTCAAAGCCAGCGTCGCGGCCGGCGAGTTTGCCGAACATGCCGCGCAGGAAGCCGAGCACGCCGACAAGCTGGCCGAGCGCATCATGCAGCTGGGTGGCGAACCCGACTTCAACCCGGACAACTTGAGCAAGAACTCCCACGCTCAGTATGTTGCCGGTGCCACCCTCAAGGAAATGGTCTACGAAGACCTGGTCGCCGAACGGATTGCCGTGGACAGTTACCGCGAGATCATTCAGTACATCGGCGAGAAAGACCCGACCACCCGCCGGTTGTTCGAAGAGATTCTTGCTCAGGAAGAAGAGCACGCCGATGACATGGCGGATATCTTGAAAGATCTGTAAGTCGTTGCGCACAAAAAAGCCCGGGCCATTGGCCCGGGCTTTTCATTTTTGGCTGAGAGCCTTACGCACCTGGCACCGTCTTTGGCGCCTTGCCTTCTTTCATCTGTTGTAACAACGGCACACATTGATTGGGCTCGCCACCGCTGGGCGCAATCAAGGCCAGCAACCCGGCTGCCGGACCTGCGACTACACCCAACGCCACCATCCCCGCTCCGCGCAAGGCCAGCGGAATGGCTTGTACACCGGCGCTCGGCTTGGCGAAGGTTCCACGCACATACAAGGGCGAGCGCAGCGACAGCAGGCGGAAGCCCTTGGACTCGGGCACGATCTTCAGGTCCAGCTGCTCATCCTTGAAGTTGGTCGTACCGTTGATGTGGACGATGGCGTTCTCGGTGTCAAAGACGAACAGCCGCGTGGTGGCCAAGCCGTCCTTGATCCCTAGATCGGCCGCCGCGCAGTTGATTTTCACCTCCTTTTCGCCAAACAGCTTGTCCACCACATAACTGCCGACATTCAACCCGGCAATTTCCATCAGGCTGCGGTTCACGGCACCGTCGTTGATGATCATCTTCAGATTGCCATTGGATGTGCCGAGCAAAGCTGCCACCGAGTTGCCGGTGCCGGTGATATCCGCATCACCATTGAGCTCGCCGAAGCTGGTGCTCATCGGGGCGAACCCCGGGAACAGCTCCTTGAGTTTGAAGCCGCGGGCCGTCAGCCGCGCCGAGCCCTGCAAAGGCGTGTCACGGCCGTTGAGGTCGATCTGGGTGTCCAGCTTGCCTCCGGCCACGCCGAAGCGCAGCGGTTGCAGTTGCAGACGGCCGTCATCGAGGACCACATGGGTGTAGAGGTCACTCAGCGGCAGCTTGTCGCTATGCACAATGCGCTTGCCGGTGAACTCGACATCGGCGTCCATGGTGCGCCAGCGGTCGGTCTTGAACTCTTCGACGGGTAGCACCTTGCCTTCAGGCTGTTTGCTCTCCCCACCCCGAGCTTTTTGCTTGGCATTTGAGTCGGCACCGATCAGGGGCGCCAGGTCGGCGAACAGCAGTTGATTGGAAACCAGCTTGCCGGTCAATTTGGGCCTTGGCTGGCTGGCCACGAAGGCCAGGTCACCGTGGATATCGCTGTCACCGATCTTGCCGTTGAAATCCTCGTAATGAAAGCTGGCACCGGCCGCATCATGCAGACGTGCCTGCAAATGACCGTCTGTTTCGTATGCGGGAGAATCTGGCAGGGTCACCCCCGTCAGCGGGTACAGGTTGCCCAGGCTGGTGCCACTCAAACGCAGACGCAAATCCAGCGCCCCGAGGTTTTTCGGGTCAGTCAGGGTGCCGGCCACTGCTGCATGAGTGTCGCCCACGGCAACATCGACCTGCACCGGGAACGGTTGGGTAGCATCCTGCAACGCCAGCAGCCCGCCGATCTTGCCCGCGCCTTCGAGCGGTTGATCCTTATAGCGGCCTTTGACCTTGAAACCGAAGGCATAGTCCTGGGCGGTCGCGCCCGCATCACTGACCTTCTTCGCGGCACTGGTACCGACGATATCGCTGTAGGGAATCGGCTTGCCCAAGGGATCGATCAATACATCGACCTGGGCCTGCACGATCGGATCGTTATAAGTCACGTGCCCCTTGTCGAACTTGATCGCGCCGATATCGATGCTCCATTTCGACGGCTCTGCATTCGGGTCTTTCGGACCGAAATCAAACACCCAGTTGGCGCGGCCATCCTTCAGCCGCTCCAGATTGGCACTGGGCTCGGTCAGATCTATACGCGGGATGACCACCCGTTCTGCCAGCAGCGGCAAGGGTGCCAGGCGAAACTCGATGTGCTTGAGGCTCACCATCTGCCGAGTCTGCGACCAGTCCGGGTTGCCCAGCGTGATGTCGTCCGCCAGAAAGTGCGGCCAGGGTACCCACGCCCGCCATCCCCCTTCATCCGGCTCGCGTTGCCACTGCACAGCCAGGTTGCCGTTGATTGCAAACGGACGGTGCAGTGCCTCGGACACCTTGGCGTTGAGGGTGGGCTTGACCCTGTTCCAGTCGAACGTGGCAATCACTATCACCAGCGCGGCAACCAGCACCAGAAAAATGGCCACTACCCATAACAGGATCTTGCGCGGGCGCGTCATGCACGGTGCTCCTTGATAAAGACAAATGTCGCTGACAGCTCAAACGACTCAAAGCTAGGACTGGCAAAAGGCCGAGGGGTTTAACCCAGTGTGGTTTTACCGAAAATTTCATTTGTCGAGATCGCCGAAAAGCATCGACCACAATGAGGGTTCTTTTTGGCTACGCCCCTATCACGTGCGTCAAATAGCCTCCAATCCCGCTTTCGGTGCGCTTTTCCATGCGCTAACCAACTGATTTACCGCGATTTTCCACATACATCATTTTCATCGATTGTTACCATTACCTTTATGAACTTTTGTATCTATTTTTCAAGAGTAATATTGCTCCTGTACCCACTTTTCTGCCCTCCCAAGGAGCGCCATCATCATGAAACGCCAATTGCTGCTTAGCCTTACCCTTTCCGTCCTGGCCGCCAATGCCTTTGCCGGCCCTGCTGCCCAGCACTCCGCTTCGCTGACCGCCACACCGGCGGCCGTGTCGCAGTCCGTGAATGCGCTGGCTCAAGATGGCTCGGATCGTACCTTGAACCGCCTGGCTCAAGACGGTTCGGATCGCACCTTGAATCGTCTGGCTCAAGACGGCTCGGACCGTACCTTGAATCGTCTGGCCCAAGACGGCTCGGATTACCTGCGTGCTCAACACCAGAGCTAAGTCTTGAGTGCCCTGAAAAAAGCCTGGTTCCCCCCTGAACCGGGCTTTCGTTTTTTTTGGACCGCCCAGCTCCTGCCTTTGCGGCGTTCGACGCCAAGCTGGCCGATTTGCTAAAGTGGCGCACTGACCGCCCACGACAATCGTAGCCACCATGCTTCCCCGCGCCGAACAGAAACAGCAGACCCGCCACGCACTCCTTGACGCCGCCCGGCAGTTGATGGCCTCTGGTCGCGGGTTCGGCAACATAAGCTTGCGGGAAGTCACCAAAGCCGCCGGCATTGTCCCGACAGGCTTCTATCGGCATTTTGCAGACATGGACCAACTGGGCCTGGCCTTGGTCAGTGAAGTCGGTCAGGCGTTTCGCGAAACGATCCGACTGGTGCGCCAGAATGAATTTGAACTAGGTGGGTTGACCGAAGCGTCGGTCCGCATCTTTCTGGAAGGTGTCTCGGCCAATCGCGCCCAATTCCTGTTCCTGGCCCGTGAACAGTACGGCGGCTCCAAGGCGGTACGTCAGGCCTTGGCCAGTCTGCGCGAAGCCATCAGCTCAGACCTGGCGGCAGACATGGCACTGATGCCGCGCTGGCAACACCTGGACGGCGAAGCACTTGCCGTATTGGCGGATCTGGTGGTCAAGAGTGTGTTCGCGACCTTGCCCGAATTGATCGACCCGCCGGAGCATCCTCTGCCCCGGCATCTGTCGCCCCAAGTCAAGATCACCCAGCAACTGCGCTTCATCTTTGTCGGCGCCAGGCACTGGGCCGGGGTGAACACCCGCTAACGCCCCAGGAGTCGCGCCAGACCGTCCGCCAGCGGTGTCGTTTCGCCGAGGGTAAAGCGCTGAAGCAGCTGCGCGTTGTTGGCCCGCGAGTGACGAATGTCGCCGGCGCGGGCGTCCTGATACCGAATCTCCGGCAAACCGCCGAGTACAGCCCGCAGGGTTTCCAGCAGCTGGTTCAGGCTGATCACCTGATTGAGCCCGACGTTGACTGCGCCTTCCTCGACCTGTGGTTTTTCCAGCGCCTGCAGCAACAGGCTGGCCAGATCACCCACGTAGAAGAAATCACGGGTCTGCTCGCCATCTCCGTACAGCGTGATCGGCACTCCTTGCTGTGCGCGCTCGCAGAAGATGCTGATGACACCGGAGTATGGCGAGGATGGATCCTGGCGCGGCCCGTAGATGTTGAAGAAGCGAAACAGTACAGGTTCAAGCCCATGTTGCCGGCGATAGAAATCCAGGTATTGCTCGCTGGCCAGCTTGTCCGATGCGTACGGCGTCAATGGCAATTTAGCGGTCTCTTCGCTGACCGCCTGCCCTTCGCCGTTGTTGCCGTAAACGGCGGCGCTGGAAGCGAACAGCACCCGCTTGACGCCGGCCTGGCGCATGGCTTCGCAGACATTCAACGTGCCGATGAAATTGCTTTGGTGCGTCCTCACCGGATCATCCACCGACGCCTGCACGGAAGCCACAGCCGCCAGGTGCACCACCGCCTGACAGCCCTGCATCGCATGCAGGACGAGCTCGGCATCGGCGACATCACCGACGATCAGCTCGACTCGGGCATCGCTCAGCGGCAGGTTCTCGCGCTTGCCGGTGGACAGGTCATCGAGAACACGCACCGCATAACCACGGGCAAGCAAGGCGTCAGTCAGGTGCGAGCCGATGAAGCCCGCACCGCCGGTGATCAAAACTGGAGCATCAGCCATGGCGATAATATCTGTCGAGTAGGCTCGGCAAACCCGCGCGCCAGGCACGCGGCTTGATGCCGAAGGTATGAAGGATTTTCTTGCAGGCCAACACCGCATGCTGTGGCTCTTCGGCGGCGTCCGGGCTGGCCGCATGGGCCTGTGCCACCGGTGCCTGAACCGCCAGCGCATGCAGGTTCGACGCCTCGCTGATCACGGCCTGACCCAAGGCCAGCGGTGTAGTCGCCTCGTTGCCTGCATAGTGATAAGTACCCCACAGCGGCGCCTGGCAGTCGAGCTGCTTGAGCACCGATATGATCACCCGTGCAGCATCGTCCACCGGGGTGGGATTGCCCCGGCGGTCATCGGCCAGGAAGATTTCCTGTGGCGTTTCGGCTCGTTGCAGAAAGCGCCCTAGCAGACCGTCGATGCTGTCATCCAGCAACCAGCCAAATCGCAGCAACACATGCTTGGGACAGGTCGCGCGAACGCTGTTTTCCATGCGCCACAGGGCCTGGCCTCGGAGGCCCAATGGTACCGGCTCGTCTTTTTCGCTATAGGCGGTCGCCCGGGAGCCATCGAACACGCGATAGCTGGAGGGCTGCACCAGGATCATGTCGTGATGCTGGCATAACTCGGCCAGCCGCTCGACACCCCGCTCTTGCTGGGCCAGCCGCAGTTCGCTGACGGTCTGCGCCTGAAACCAGTCAAAATAGTAGGCCAGGTTGATCACCGCATCCGGACGTGTGTCATCCAGCAGTTGGGTGAGGCTGGTGGCGTCCCAGCCGCTTTCCGGGGGACGCGGGGCGAGGAAGCCAATGTCTTCCTCCGCACCGAGGCGAATCAACGCTTGGCCCAAGGCATTGCCACCGCCCAAAAGCATAAGGCGCATTCGCATAGAGTCGGCAGGTCCAGTCGGATTAAACGGCTACTTATATCATAAAGGGGGTGCCGCGCCGAGCCTGCCGGGACAGTGCGGCCAGCTGCATCACATCGAAGCCCAGTAACAACCGATGGTTACTGCTCAACAAGCTGCCTACCCGCAACAATGGCAAGACCACTACCTGACGAACCGATCGTATTGAACGAGGGGTAACTGAGCAGATTCGGGGCATAAAAAACCCGCAGCTAGAGCCACGGGTTTTGATATTGCGAGTCGTCGATTTCCTAAAAGGGTAGTTCACATAAGAGAAGATAAAAAAACATCTAGTAACGCCATAATGTCCTTATTTTACGAGGCATGACGCCACTTTGTCAATCTTCCCATAATGAAAACGTAAAGAACGCGACTAAAAAACCACATAAGGCCCTGAATTACAGGAGCTTTCGATCAAACGTGTAAAGCCGTGTTTTACAAAATACCTTTGAGCAAAAATCTGGGGACCTTAGTACCCTCTTCAGCACTGAGCGGAGCAGAAACCATTGCCAGAGGTGGATGCACCCACTTACCACCGCAAGGCTTGTGATGACCTTACATCCTCAGCAAACCAAATTGAATCTGTGCCTCGCTGCCCAGAGTACGCAAAGCGCTACGCGCAATCGGCCAGCGGGTTCTTCTGTGGCCTCACCTCCGCGCTTGCTCAATCTCACCAAGCTGTTCGGTTACCAGCGAAATCACCTGACCCGGCGAAACCTCGAAATACTCGGCTTCAACAAGAGCGAGAAACGTGACAGGACTCACGCCAAGCACGCTACAAAGCCCACGTAGGGTGCTAATGGTTGGGGAAGCTTTACCAGTTTCGAGCTTTCTGATGTAACGATCCGTCACGACAGAACCAAAATCTTCCTGAGTGAGCTTGCGCGCCTGACGCAATCGGGCGAATGCCAAACCGAAGGCCTGTTCGTAATCCATCTCTCAACGCTCAAAATTGAGCATTGGAACGGTTGCGCTGAACGGCGAACAGGAACTATAGTTCCTCATGCGGTTTTGGCCTCGTTGGGATCACCTCCGCCCAGTCCAAGAACGGCGTCCAGCTTTGGTGGGCACAGACGACAGAGGGGTTGCGCCCTTCACCCAAGCTGAGTGGTTGGGAAATAGTTTGAAATTATATACCCCGTAAGGGTGGTGTCTGCATTGATGTGGGATAGCTGAGATGAGTGAGGACCGCAGGTTGTACATGGAGTGTTTCGTAGTGCGATCAGCTAGTACTCCTGAGATCGAAAGATGAGTAGCCTGCGGAAATACCGAAATTGCAAGGGGCGGTGGCTCCTCAAGCTGTATCCTGCAAAAAGTCGAAGAGCCAGTGTGATGCTCAATCTTCCACCTAGCCTACTGAAAGCACTGAACCTCAGAGCTGGTGATGTACTGGATCTTAAAGTATCCAACGGCTCAATCATTGTGAGCCAAGTAAAAAAACGGCGCACCCGCGTCCGACGCTTGCGATTGAAGTCAGCACGGGGGCACCAGGCATATAGACAAGGCTATCACCGTTTTTGTACGGGATGAAATCAAGCGAAATACTGCATGAAAATAAAAGAATATGTATTAACCGAGGCCCTCAAAGATGTAATTTGCGATCTATGCGAATCTTCCACATTAAAGTATGGCAGTCCGCAATTCGGTACGCTAGCATCAGAGTGGGGATATGGCTCAGACTGCAACGGTGAACAATACGAATTACACCTATGCGAAAAATGCTTTTTCAAAACGTTGCTGTATCTGAAAAATATAAAATTTGGTTCAAAAGCGGTCAAGACGAGTCGCTACGTAGCTGGTGAAATTTACGGATTAAAATCACGCTAACCATGGCCACTGAAATGGTGAGGTACAGATTTACATGAACTGCGGTGTAGACATAATGCTATGCAGAGCTATAGCGACGTGCGTAGACCAAAATATAGCGCCGACCGCTTATCTGTACGAAGCGACATTCCAGGCCATGAACATATTTGCCAGGGTCTTGAGTCATTCAAGGCCAGATTTTTTCGGAAAGCTCAACGACGGTGAGAGGGTTAGGATCACGATGATCACTGACTTCAAAATCATCGATTATGTGATTCTGATTAAAACTTTTAATTCTGGCTATTATGTCATCATCGATTACGCACCTGAGTCGAACCTGTCAGAAGTGGCAACTAGCTTAAAAAACTACTTAAGCCTAAAATCTCACGCTTGAGGATACACCCAGATGAGTGATGATGAGATAAAAAACTATCGTACTGACGCCCAATTATATACATTTGATGATCTGTTGAAACTCAAGCTTTTAGCTCAAAAGCGCGCTACAGCACGTCGCTTAGAATCGCAAGCGAGGGCTGCCGCTCGGTCTGAGATTACACAGGATGAAGTACAGCAACGCTTCAACGAGCTAGCAGATAAAATTGCCGGTGAGTTCGTCGAAAAATCCAGGCCTCTGGTATTTGACGATGATGTATGACCTACATGCAGGCACCTATTCACATACGGCATAATATGCTACGGTCAATCTAACACACCCAATTTTGGTATGAACCTGTGACGACATCATTTCTCATTGTATTCTGGTTGCACATGATCGCCTGCACTGGCTTTAGTGTTTTAGATAGTCGCGACATGCTAATGCGACGACAGCATCGTTGCCCCCTAAAACTCGCGGCGCTGAAATTTTTGGGCTTTGGTATGCTAACAACGTTCGTTACCGGTTTTGCTCTATTCAGCACAACTGTCGCATATCGATTTTTCTTTCCAAGCTTATCAAATCATACTTTTATTTTCCTGGATAATTTTTTACGCATGCATATACCAAACACACCTAAATTCCATGTTAGCCTAGCAATCACAGGGTTGCTAATGACAAACTTTTTCATAGGACCACTGCTGCTAAGAATTTTGCAGCGAGCGATCCTCTTGGCAACCACAAAAAAATTACGAGCCAGTTCCCAATAACATTTTCACAACCTAACTATAGCGCGCTGTATGGCCCTGAGATGTTCGACACTGGGACTTATCTTATGTTTAAAACAAAATTGACAGCAGAGGTCAAAGGGCGCCTTGACAAATTAACACGTAGTTTAGGTATAGACGTAGCATATTATTTACTAGAAGCTGTTACTGCGCATCTCCAAAACACAGAGGACGTAGAAATAGTAGCTCGACGGGTGTCGGAAATTCGCGCAGGTATCTCGCCGACGCCATCCCGTGATGAAGTAGAAAAACTTTACAGCCTACTCGACTCCGAAATCGATATTCAAGCCGCAATTCGCGCGGAGGCCGGGAAACGGCTCATCGCGCTCGGCGGATCACTTGGTGGAGTAGACATTGAGGAGGTCCCCCGCCGAAGATCTGTGCCTTGGACGGAAGAAGAAAGCGAAACCATGACTCTAGACATCGTAAAAACCACCCGGCTTACTCGAACGACGAGCGAAGAAAAAGCTAATCGGCTACTGTCGACTGGCTGGACATTGCTGCTTGTCGCAGATCGCCGTGAAGGTGAGCATCAATGGCTGCTCTACCAGTTGGGTTGGCAGCAACCTGGTGAGCCGCCGGAAATCACTTTCAGTGGCGTCGAGGAAGGTCCTGATCTGTTTTGAAGGTATGCTGGCTTAGCACGGCAGCCTAAGCGTATGCAGGCGGGGAGTGCCAAATATGGTATTACAGTGCATGCAAAGCCAAAAAATGGCTACCTTGCTATTGAGCTTCCCGTGTTCACCCCTGACGAGCTTGAGAACCTCGTAGAGGAAATTGAACACCTGTCCAATACCACCTGCCAGTGGTGCGGAAATATGAGTGCTTCAGAGGCCGGTCTGGCCCGAGGCTGGGGACTAAAACTCTGTGACCACGGTCGCCAGAGGTTTCAGCAAATCTCGGACAACCTTCAACATCTTAACCCGCTACGCGGAATGGGCCAGGCTGTCTCCTTTCATGCTCACAGTCCTTCAAATATAGGCGATCTTCCACATACGAAGAAAGGTCGCACTGACGAAGACTTGCCAGATTAGATACGCCGCCCCTCAACTGCATTTTTAATCGACTTGATCTCATCGTACCAAGTGCCAAATTGATAGATGGATTTGGTGGAATAGTAATTCCGCACATCATCATGCTCAAGCGGACTCAGATTAGCGTACAAGTCCTTGAGCCTGTCCGCTTCTGCCGGAAGCAATGGCACCAGCTTCACAAAATCCTTAAAGTTGGAGACCTGCAAGGTTCTGATTTTGTACTGGTGCCGCTGTTCGTTGAACACATAGGCGTTCGTTAGCCGTTCCACCAGGCGCCTCAGCAGTGCAGAAAGCTTGGATTTCTCATCAGGATTGATTTCGACTTGCGGGCCAATGTAGCCATCGATCTGCCCGCATAGCTCATCCCATTTCTCTACGTATTCGGATACCGTCACACAGTCCTCCAACACCTGCACGGAGAAGGCACCGCTGAGGCCTGAGCCATTCAACGTAGCTTGTAGGTTCGCGAAAAAGTCCCAATTGTGTGTCAATACGATCAGTTGGGACTGTGTATTTTCTTTTGCGTAGTCACGCAGGCGCTCGCAAAAATTGGAAATATAGTTGTAGTCAAAGCTGGTCACTGGATCATCAAGAACTAGAACCTGGTGCGGCGCGACGCTTGCTTCACACATAAACAAGGCAAGCGCGTGAACCTTCAGCTCACCCTCACTGAGTACGCGATGAACCAGTTCATCTCCAATCTTCGGAAGCACTATGGCATCAGCCCCCTGGTTGGCCAAGCGGACACCCATTTGGTCCAGCGAGGCACCACAGAGGCGGCGATACTCGCCATCCAAATACGGCAAAAATGACCCAAGTACGAGCGCTGTATGTGCATCCTTCTTGCGCGCAGTCAGCGCTGACAGGCGTGATGTGAAGTTGTAGGACTCCACTGTTTTGGCGATACCAGCAAAGGAACTCGCGCTCTGGCATATCGTCTCGATTTGAGGCCGAACAGCCCAGGCTGCTTCATCAATGCTTAGGAGAGCAATTTCCGTCGTTAGATTTTTAATTTCGTCATTGAGCGCTTGCAATCCATTCGACGCTAGCGTCAATGCTGAGTCTGCGTTGTTGTACTCTGTATTTACCGCTTCGAGATAAGAATTTAGCTCGACGTAACGAGAGTAAGCATTGAGTGCTGCCTGGTCAATTATAGGTGCTTGCAACGCGAATTTTACTGACTTGATCAGCTCTGATAGCGCTAGTAAAAAATCCACGCTCAGCACACTCGAATATTGCGAGTAATTCAACTCCACATAGCTATCGATAACTATTTTTTTAGACTGCTCTGCCTGTTGCTTGGTATTTAAAGCAGACAGCTCTGTTTGAATCGTTGAAATCAGGTGATTATGAAATGCCAGGAAGAGATTCTTGGACTCTCCCTCCAGCTTCTGACGACATAAAGGGCAGTTGTCAGCAGGAACAAATGGCCTTAACGCCGCAGCTGCGGAGAGAAGTCTTTGCTGGCCAGCCACATCCAGCTCTTTGGAGAACACAGCGCCAGCTAATTCAACGCTTGCTGCCTGCTTTTGCTGGATTGAAAACAAAATTTGACCGTACGCGTTATATGAAAAGCCCCCGCACTTCTGAACGAAAGTTGCCAGTGATTGTTTTACTTGGCCTAGGAGGCTTTTCCTCAGTGTGAGTGCTTGTTGACCCTCCACGCTCGTCGCGCCCCTAAGCTGCTCTAGCCTTGCTTGCTTTTCTGATTTTCGTTGGCGTTTCTCTTCACCAAAGCTCACGCTCGCGATCCAGGAAAGCATAGGCTCGCAATTGGTAGCCCCCCAATCCTTAAATATCCCACTGTTGGTATCTATGGTTGCGTGGACGCCTAGTTTAATTCCTGCAATATTCCGATCAGCTTCTTGCCGGTACTCGGAAATCTTTGAGCTACTGTAGGCCTGAAATTGCTTCAGATACTCTCGAAAGTAATCGAAGCACTCTAATCGGAACGCGCTCAACTCTACCACCGCCTCTGGCGATATAGAGCTGTTGATATGTTTGTATGCGACTGCGGAGTCGAAATACTTCAGGGCCTGAGCCTGACCACCAAATCCGTCTAATTCTGTCCAATTTTGTGCGGGACTGCCTCGTAGCTTATAGCTAAAGGACGGTAGTACCTTGCTAGAAGAGCGAACGTTGTTCAGGGGCTCTTTCGGTTTTTCAGGATTGGCCAAGATTTTGAACGCCTGGCACAGACTCGATTTACCTGCACCATTTCGACCAAAAACTAAGGTGATACGCTTGGATAAATCTAGCCTCAGTGTACCACCCAATTTCTTGAACCCGGAAAAATCAGACAGGCTTTCCAGATGAAATGGCTGGATCGCATTCCGTGCATTCGGTTTCAGCGCAGGAGGCGTAGCTGCGGCAGGCGCATAGGTTTCCACCCCACAGAACAGTTTCCAAATGCGCTCTAGCTCATCTGGTGACAGCACACCCCCACTCGAGTTGATCGCGGCTTCACAGATCGCGTGAAACCACGCTTCATTGACCGAATCTCGGTGACTTAAAAGGTAACCTGTAGCATCACTGTGCGCTGCCATTTTGACCTCCCTTTCTTGATGACCCAACCACTATAGGAGCACATTGCCATTAGCGCTATGGCTCACGGTCTGCGCTATGTGGTGGGATACTGCGCAACGTAATGGCGATCTGCCGTTAGCCCCTCAACCTACAGAGCATCTATGGCCGATATGACGTCAAGACACGAAAGAATGAGCATCCTGAACGAAATGATTGGGATGACTCTCAGGCACCTTCAACTGCTGGAGGGCTCCGCCGCCCAGTTTTTTGTGCTCACTGAGAAAGCAGAACAGGGCATGGGTGAAGAGAAAGGGAACGCGCTTCTAGCGAAGGCTCAGCGCGATACGTTCGGGGTAAGCGTTAAAAAGCTAATCGCAGCCAGAAGCTTACCCGATGATGTCACCGGCAGATTCGAGGCGCTGGTGAAGGAAAGAAATTGGCTGGTACACAACTCCCAGGAAGAAAACCGCAAGGCATCAATCAATGACGGATTCTTCGAAGCGTTCCTTCTGCGGCTGGAAGCAATGGTGAACGAGACCAATGCCCTGATGAGGGAACTGTCGGTTCGCGCGGAAGAGTTTGTGCTGAGCAGAGGTGTGCGGGCTGACCAGATTGAAGCTAAGACCGCTGAGACCCTCAAGCTATGGAGAGGGTGATAGAGATCAGCCACTCAGAGATCAATACACAATTCAGGTGGCGGCTGATCATGCTGCGTAATTGCACGGACTTGACCACCCATTTGCATTGGACTTGACCAGTCATTTGCATTCGCATTGACCAGCAAGTCCAGAGTGGTCGTGGTGCGGTAGATGAGATGTTTAGGGAGACAGCCTAAGTCATCAGCAACCGCTCAAACCGCCTGCTTCAGTCCTTATCGACGGGGCTGCGAGTGCTTCGGTTGTTTGATTGGCAGGAAAGAGCTTTTCGACAATGACGCAGTCAATCCACAGACCTTCCAGACAGGCGTGTTTCTCGTAGATGCCTACCTGGCGAAAACCACTTGCTTCGCACAAGGCAAGGCTGGCGTGATTTGACGCGAAAATCCGCGAGAGGACTTTCCAGAACCCAAGGGCCTCTGCTTCCTTGAGCAAAGCCTCAAGCAGTTGCTTCCCAAGTCCGCGACCCCGAGCATCCCTGCTCATGTAAATCGAAAAGTCAGCAATGCCGTCGTAGCAGGCCCGAGCCCGGTAGCTACTGAGGCCTGCCCATCCAACAACCTCGTTGCTCTCATCAAGCACTACAAGCACGGGGTAGCGACCAGCGTTTTGGAGTCGTTCGATCATGTCATTCGGAATGCGAGGTGCCGTCTCAAACGTGGAGCTTCGTTCCTCGATACCCTGATTGTAAATGGCAGCTATCAGCGGTGCGTCGTTAGGTTCTGCTCGGCGAATTTGCATGAGTGATTCCATTCTGTTGGTAGTGACAACATTTTGCGAAAAAAAGAGGGAGTTCAGTCCCGCTGCATAGCATCCGAACAAGGCTCATTCGCCAGACCGCATCGGATTTCGGTCGCTCTTGTGATTTGTCTCAGCAGGCTCACAGCACCTTGTCTGGCTTCAACTGACAGGTTTTCGATCATTGCTCGCTCTTCGGCTACCAGATCGCTTCTGATTTTTTCATAAAGTTCTTTCCCCGCTTGAGTTGCCTGGATTTTCACAGCGCGACGGTCTTCATCATCTTCAACGCGTGACACATATCCCTTGCGTTCGAGCGCATCGATTACCCGGCTCGCCGTGCTCTTGTCCAAGAACATCTCTTCAGCCAGCACTTGGAGCCGAAGCGCGCCCTGCTTGACCAGGGTTTCGACCGCATAGCATTGGGTAACCGAAACGTCGTAGCAGCAGATTCGGTCTCGATCTCGGAACTGGTAGACGCGCACAAGCTGGTTTACCGCTTCGTACAAATCCTCGGCATCCTGGTTCAACTGCTCATTTTTGCGCTTTGACATAACCGTCACAAATTTGTTGTTAGCTGCAACAGTAAGGGTGGCGGCGCTGAGCCGTCAACTCATCTCGCGCTGGTTGACGGCAAGAATTCTCTCGCGCTAACTTGTTGTCACTACCAACCAAAAATCGAGCGTGGCGAGTGAGCCTCCCTGAGTCGTTACACCCTGCCACCCATCGCACCCGGCTCGTTTGGGCCATGGGTTTCACTCAAATTCTTGCATGGGGTTCTACCTATTATTTGCCTGCTGTTCTCGCGGCCCCCATCGCGAGGGATGCGGGCTGGTCAATCACCAGTGTTGTTGGGGGACTGTCCTGGGGAATGTTGGTTGCGGGAGCAACATCACCCGCAGTGGGGCGGCACATTGACCGCTATGGTGGCCGGGCGGCAATGGCGTGTAGCTCACTGCTTTTATCCGTGGGCATAGCCACCATGGGCGTTGCTGAAAACCTGCCGACGTACTACTTCGCATGGACTTTGATCGGCGTGGCAATGGCCGCAGGGCTTTACGACGCTGCCTTTTCAACGCTAGGTCGGCTTCTCGGTGAGGGGGCTCGAACATCAATCACCGGATTGACCTTGCTGGGTGGTTTCGCCAGTACGTTGGGCTGGCCAGCCATTGCGGCAATGGAGGAATGGCTCGGCTGGAGGGGAACATGCCTATCCATTGCTGCCGCGCATTTGCTCATCGGACTGCCTATCCACGCTCTCATGATTCCTGGCAGCGCTAAACAGCCTTTACGAGCGGTTGTGACTGGAAGCACTACTTCCACTACCCACAACTCAAGTCAGTCCCGAGTTCTGTTCCTGCTAATCGGCACGATGCTGACTGTCCTCGCGCTGGTTGTATCGGGAATCTCTGTACATCTTCTGGATGCCCTCAAGCAGTTGGGGATTGTGACCGCCGTTGCCTTGGCGATAGGCATGGTCATCGGCCCCGCCCAGGTCGCAGCACGGATCGCTGAGTTCGCAATGGGCAGGAACCTCCATCCCACATGGTCGGCACGCATCGGCGTTGTGCTCTGCCTGTTCGGGCTTGGCTTGCTGACCTGCGGGAAGCCATGGCT
Source organism: Pseudomonas sp. dw_358 (assembly GCF_018449655.1). Taxonomy (GTDB): domain Bacteria; phylum Pseudomonadota; class Gammaproteobacteria; order Pseudomonadales; family Pseudomonadaceae; genus Aquipseudomonas. The sequence continues at coordinate 67,368 of NZ_JAAVUX010000011.1, read as the reverse complement.
CGCGTTCGTCGCCATTGCACTCTACGGAGCCGGGAACGGCATTCTCACGATTACCCGTGGCACGCTGCCCCTGGCCTTGTTTGGTGCCCTGGGGTACGGATCGCGAATGGGATTGCTTGCCCGACCGGTACTGATCGCTCAGGCGTGTGGCCCCATCCTGGCGGCATTGGTGCTAGACACGTTTGGCCCATTGCTGCTGTTGATCATGTTTTGTTGCTTACTCGCGGTTTGCGTCGCGATCAGCTTTCGCCTTCCGGTGAAAAGTCATCCGGCAGTCTGAGCGCTACAACGCCCGAGCAGGCAGGAAGGCGGCGATATCGAGCACATACGCTTTACCGAATATCCGAAATTACGTATATTCGATTTTCCGAATATGAGTGAGACCGCCATGTCCGCCCCAATCAAGGTGCTTTTTGTCTGTGTAGCGAACTCTGCACGCTCCCAGTTAGCAGAGGCGTTGCTACGGCATACCGACCCACGCTTCGCAGCGTTCAGCGCCGGTTCAAAGCCATCCAGTGTTGATCCCCGGACGGTCGCAGCCTTGGAGAATGTCGAGGTGGATGCGTCTGGACTGCGCAGTAAATCCATCGATGAGTTCAGCGACGAAAAATTCGATTACGTCATCACGCTCTGTGACAAGTCTGCACGGGAGTGTCAGGCAATGCCGGGGGCTGGCGAAGTCATCGCTTGGGATTTCCCAGACCCCGTCACCAGCGCTGATCCTGCTGCCTTTCGCCATACGCTTCATGACATCCATGAACGCATCAAGCTTTTCGTATTGGTCAAGACCAAACATCTGGAGGATCTATGACAGAGCCTATGACCCCCACCTCGTTGTTCAAGTGTCTGGCCGATGACACTCGAACCAAGATCACGCTCCTCATCGTCAGTGAGGGCGAGTTGTGCGTTTGCGAACTCACCGCTGCACTCGACCAGAGCCAACCCAAAATATCTCGTCACCTGGCGCTGCTTCGCTCAGCAGGCTTGTTGATGGATCGTCGCCAGGGCCAATGGGTTTACTACCGCTTGCATCCCGAGCTGCCCGAGTGGGTTACAGCGATCCTGAAAGATGTTGTGGACGCGAACCAGCAATGGTTGGAAGCCGAAGCCAAACGTCTGTGCGACATGAATGGCCGTCCTATCAACCAGGCCGTCTGTAACTGATCTGCGCCCGAATAGAGTTTCTGAAATGCTACTTGCCGTACTGATTTTCATCGCAACCATCGTGCTGGTCATCTGGCAACCCAAGGGTCTTGGTGTGGGCTGGAGCGCAACCTTCGGCGCAGTGCTCGCCCTAGTGACCGGGGTAGTCAGTCTCGGGGACATCCCTGAGGTCTGGCATATCGTCTGGAATGCCACGGCGACTTTCATTGCCGTCATCATCATCAGCCTTCTGCTTGATGAGGCAGGTTTTTTTGAATGGGCCGCGCTGCATGTTGCTCGTTGGGGTGCAGGCAGCACGCGCAAGCTCTTCGCTTTCATCATTCTGCTGGGCGCTGCCGTCTCGGCCCTGTTCGCCAATGATGGGGCAGCCCTGATCCTTACCCCAATTGTGATTGCGATGCTGTTCGCGTTGCGGTTTTCACCCGCTGCTACCTTGGCCTTCGTTATGGCTGCCGGGTTTATCGCTGACACGGCAAGCCTGCCATTGGTGGTGTCCAACCTCGTCAACATTGTCTCTGCTGACTACTTCGGCATCGGGTTCAGCGAATACGCGTCCGTCATGGTGCCTGTGAACATCGTCAGCGTGGCGGCCACATTGGCCATGCTCATGTGGTTTTTCCGCAGAGACATGCCAAAGACCTACGATCTCAACCAACTCCAGAAACCGAGCGAGGTCATTCGAGACCGCGCTACCTTTGTAGCCGGCTGGTGGGTGTTGGCTCTGCTGTTGATCGGCTTCTTTGTCATTGAACCTTTGGGAGTGCCCATCAGCGCTATTGCGGCGGTGTGCGCGCTCATTCTCTACGTGTTTGCAGCTCGTGGACATGCCATCGACACAGGCAAAGTGCTCAAAGAGGCGCCCTGGCAGGTGGTGATTTTTTCTTTGGGTATGTACCTGGTTGTCTATGGCCTGAAGAACGCCGGCCTGACTGACCATATCGCGCAGATCCTGAACGTATTCGCGGGGTACGGTGTCTGGGGCGCTTCCTTGGGCACTGGGCTGCTAACAGCATTGCTGTCTTCGATCATGAACAACATGCCGACCGTTCTGGTAGGCGCCTTGTCCATTCATGCCGCCGAGGTCGATGGCGTCGTCCAGCAAGCGATGGTGTACGCCAACATCATCGGCTGCGACCTGGGCCCGAAGATCACTCCAATCGGAAGCCTGGCCACCCTGTTGTGGCTGCACGTGCTGGCACGCAAGAACATAACGATCAGTTGGGGTTACTACTTCAAGACCGGCATCGTGCTGACCCTACCGATCCTCATCGCCACCTTATCCGCCTTGGCATTGCGCCTTAGTTTCTGAATCAAGGAATCGTCTGATGAAAGTCTTGTTCATGTGCACCCACAACAGCTGCCGCAGCATTCTGTCCGAGGCACTCTTCAACCACCTGGCGCCTGAAGGAGTAGAAGCTGTCAGCTCTGGAAGTTTTCCCAGCGGCCGGGTGAATCAACGGGCATTACAGACGCTGGAGGCGGCAGGTATTTCGACGGCGGGCTTGAGCAGCAAGGCTTCGGAGGCTTTTGAAGGCTCGCCTCCAGACATTGTGATCACCGTCTGTGATCGGGCAGCGGGTGAAGTGTGCCCCATCTTCTTAGGGCCAGCCTTGAAGGCGCACTGGGGCTTGGCCGACCCGTCCGAGGCTACCGGATCGGAAGCCGAGATTACAGGCGCGTTTGAATCCACGCTCGCCAAGATCCGCGAGCGTGTCAGTGCATTTCTTGCCCTGCCGCTGAAGACCATGAGTACTGACCAGCTCAAAGCCGAACTGAACCGCATCGGTTCGCTTTGAGGATCAACCGAGGCAGCGCCCCGCTGGGCGCCGCCGTAGGAGTTTATATGCAAGACACATTGCCGAACGTACACGCCGAGCTGATCGATATCCCGTCGTTGGAGCAACTGACCCCGGCGTCCCTGTCGATCCACAAACCTCGAATCCTCCTCCTGTACGGCTCGACACGAGAGCGCTCTTTCAGCCGATTGGTCACACAGGAGGCCGCACGTCTTCTGGAGCAGTTTGGCGCCGAAACCAGGATCTTCGATCCGTCAGGTCTGCCGCTACCGGATGATGCTCCCGACACCCACCCTAAAGTGGCCGAGCTGCGTGAGCTGATGCAGTGGTCAGAGGGACAAGTGTGGTGTTCCCCTGAGCGGCACGGCTCGATGAGCGCGGTGTTCAAGGCGCAAATCGACTGGGTTCCGCTAGCAATGGGAGCTGTACGACCTACGCAAGGAAAAACCCTTGCGGTAATGCAGGTCTGCGGAGGCTCGCAGTCTTTCAACGTGGTCAATCAGCTGCGTGTACTGGGACGATGGATGAGGATGTTCACCATCCCAAACCAATCTTCCGTCGCCAAGGCATTCACCGAGTTTGATGAGGCAGGCCGTATGAAGCCATCCTCGTACTACGACCGCCTGGTAGACGTGATGGAAGAACTGATGAAGTTCACGCTGCTGTTGCGGGATCGTCAGGACTATTTGGTTGATCGCTATTCCGAGCGTAAAGAGTCCGCCGAAGAGTTATCCAAGCGCGTCAATCAGCGTTCCATTTAATGCCTGGGCAAGGAATTGTATGAGCCAGATCACGATCTATCACAACCCACAATGTGGCACCTCTCGAAACACCTTGGAACTGATCCGGAACAGCGGAGAAGAACCGACCGTCATCGAATACCTGAAAACTCCACCTGATCGCGCCACGCTGGTGAGGCTGATCCAGGACATGGGGATTGAGGTGCGAGCCCTGCTGCGTATCAAGGGCACGCCTTACGAAGAAATGGGACTGGGCAACGCATCACTGAGCGATGAAAAGCTCGTTGATGCCATGATGGAGCATCCCATCCTGATCAACCGCCCTATCGTCGTGACACCGCTGGGTACACGGTTGTGTCGTCCATCGGAAGCTGTCCTCGACTTGCTTCCACAACCGCAACGCGGCAGTTTCGTCAAAGAGGATGGCCAGGTCGTTATCGATGAGCATGGACGTAAAGTCTGAGTCTTCACGGCGATTTACAGCGGCTATAGGAGCACGACAGTGAGTCAGAGTCGGAAGCTGGATGTTGTGGTTATCGGCGGCGGCCAATCCGCACTCAGCGTCGCGTACTTTCTCAAGCGAACGGGACTGTCCTACGTGTTACTCGATGCCGAGCCCGCGCCGGGAGGAGCCTGGCGGCACGCTTGGGATTCACTCCGGCTGTTTTCACCCTCTGCATGGAGTTCAATCGCTGGTTGGCCAATGCCAGCCGTTGCCGACGGTACTCCCAGCCGGGACGATGTCATCGATTATCTCGCCCAATAAGCGTTGTGCACCAGCCGGTCGAGGATCGCGTCGCCCAAGGTCGGATCGCCGATCAGCGCATGCCATTTGTCCACCGGCATCTGGCTGGTGACCAGCGTCGAGCGGTTGCCGTAGCGGTCGTCCAGCAGCTCAAGCATGTCGCGTCGTTGCGCGGCAGTAAACGGTGCCAGGCCCCAGTCGTCCAGGATCAGCAGGTCGGTCTTGGCGTAGCCGGCCATCAGTTTGGCGAAGCGGCCGTCGCCATGGGCCAGGCCCAGCTCCTCCATCAAGCGCGGCAGGCGCAGGTAACGCACGCTGTAGCCGTCGCGGCAGGCCTTGTGGGCTAGCGCGCAGGCGAGCCAGGTTTTGCCTACGCCAGTTGGCCCGCCGATGATCAAGTTCAGGCCATCACGCAGCCACTGGCCACCGCCCAGTTGCAGGATCATGGCCTTGTCCAGGCCACGCGGGCTGCGGTAGTCGATGTCTTCCAGGCAGGCGTTGTGGCGCAACCGCGCCGCTTTGAGGCGAGTAGTCAGGCGGGCGTCTTCGCGCTCGGTCACCTCACGGTCGACCATCAGGCCGAGGCGTTCATCGAAGCTCAAATCATTGATATCGGGCGTTGCGTGTTGCTCGCCCAGCGACTTGATCATGCCGTGCAGGCGCAGGGTTTGTAGCTTGTCGAGCGTTGGATTCGGTAGCATTTCGAAGCTCCTTTCTCAGGTCAGTGGTAGTAGCCCGGGCCACGCAGGTTGATGTGCTCGTCGGGCAGTAGCGGCAGGTTTTGCTGGGCCAGCGGCAGGCGCTCCAGCCCTTGGCGCAGGATCGATTCGAGGCTTTTGTAGCTGCATGCGCCCAGTGCCAGCGCCCGCTGGCACGCGGCTTCCAGCCGCGCTTCGCCGTGCTGTTTACTCAGGCGCAGGATGCCCAGGCAGGCGCGGAAGCCGTGCTGAGGGTGGATTCGGCGTTCGAGGATGGCGGCGATCTTGCGCACGGACAGGCCGGCGTCGAACTTTAGGCGTAGTACCTCTCGGATTTTACGCATGGATAAACGCTCCACGACGACCTCTTCGCTTCGAAAAAAGAGGTCGATAGTAGTGAATAGTCCTGCGTTGCTGCCTGCCTGAAAGTGTCCGGATGGCCGTGGAATCGGTGTCCGGATGCTTGTGGAATGAGTGTCCGGATCAGCGTGGAATCAGTGTCCGGATGTCGGTGGAATGGGTGTCCGGATGGTCATGGAATCCCCATTCAAGAAGACGTCCGCGCTCAGGACATGGGGTTGGGAGTGCATTCTCGACGGCACGCCGCAGGTAATGCCGCCCACATCGTTGTTCTAGGAGGTATCGAACAGGTGAGCGTGTGGTCAAGTGCAATGCAAACACGTGGTCACATCGAATGCAAATGCCTGGTCAGTGCAGACGCAATTAGGTGGTCAGGTACCATGCAATTTCCCACATGCCACGTAGCCATTAGGCCCTGATCTCGATACATTCGCATCATGGACGACATGGATTTACGATCATGAGAAGGAAAGCTCGCATTCTGATTCTGTGCAAAACGTACCCTACGCCCAGCGCTGCGCACTCGGAGACATCGTGCGTCGCAGGCATAGACGAGGACGGCACTCTGGTACGGCTCTATCCGGTCCCTTTTCGCCTGGTCACCGAAGAGCAGAAATTTGCGAAATGGCAGTGGATTGAAGCTTCGATTGAGAAAAGCCCCGGTGATCATCGGCCAGAAAGCCACAAGATAGGGGTTGATACGATCAGGGGACTGGAGACGGTTCCTCCAGAAAAAACTTGGAGCAAACGTCGCGAGATATTGAACAAGCTGCCGATCTACGACAGCTTCGAGTCTTTGGATAAGGCTCGCCTTGAGTCTGGTGTCACACTCGGATTGATTCGGCCTGGAAGAATTCTGGGCCTGAATATCAAAAAGGCGTCTTCTGAAACCTGGACAGAGGAAGAGCTGGAAAAGCTCGAAAAGCTACAGCGCCAGCCAGGTTTGTTTGACCAAGACGATGTAAAGTCGAGCCTCAAGCGCCTAGAAAAGGTGCCTTTCGATTTTTACTACTCCTATGAGTGTACAGTGGACGGAGCGCCTACAGTTCGCACGCATAAGATTGTGGACTGGGAGGCGAGCCAGCTTTATCGGAATCTAAGGCGAGCCCATGGTGCGAATGGATGGGAGGCGCCTTTCAGGAATAAGCTGGAGACAGAGTTACCCTCCAAGGATCTGATGCTCCTGATGGGGACAATTCACAGATTTCCCCATCAATGGCTCATCATCAGCCTGATCTACCCGCCTAAGCAACCGCACGAAGCAGATCAGCAAATGTCTCTATTTTGAGCGGCAAGTGCCGGGTTTCAGAGGTCGCATCCAGTTCCATGACGGCCTCTGCAATCAAGCTCCGATGGCAGTAATTTGGATCTGCCTCATAGCACACCATGCAGATACGCTGCTCCGTAGCATCAGTAGCCAAGCTCAGCAGCACGTCGTTCAGGGTTCTGACGTATGCCCTGAAATCCTGAGCGTATTGACCCCAATCCCCGTCAACCTTGTAACGGTTACGAATTGGCTTTGGGCAACCCAAGGGCGGACTGTGCTCGTAGGCAATACCAGCATCAGTCAGGCGCTGAGCAAATGCTTTCTTGGAAAAGCCCGACTTGCGAGAAACTGGGTATTCCCGTACGTCCAGTACCTTGTCGATCTGCGCGTGCTTGAGGTGTGCCAAGAAGGCATCAAAGGTCAGACCTTCATAGCCTGCTGTGTAGAGAGCCATATGTCGTTTCCCGGATGCGTCCTGCAAAAATCAGCCAAAAATAATCTCCCACTATAACACTGCCGTGCAGCTCTACCGTGATAGCCAGACAGGTGGTGGCAGTCTGAAAGCCTGAAGCATGGTTGACCAGCCCCAAACCCCCACAAAACGCGGTGCGACTAGGAGCAGCGCGAGCGCTGAAGAATCCAGTGGCTGTAGGTCGGTTAGACAGAGGAGCCGATGCGGTCGAAGCCGAGCTTGGCTGCCAGCGAAAGTAGTCCGCATCTTTGCTCACCTGGTAGATGATTATTGTGCCTTCAGCAGCCTTCATACCCCTGGCCTCTTCCGCGTAGCGGTATCTAGCGTTGAATCCGCGCCCCGGAACCTGCGATCTGGAAGAGCTGAGGAACGCGGGGCTACCCTAGTGCCCTGTGCCATTTGGAGCAGCTTATGAGGCTCTTGCCCGTTGCGTCTCAATCTCGGCCAGCAAATGTTGAATCAACCCAGCGGCAAAGCGCTGCCGCCCCACAAGCTCATCCTCATCCTCGGCACCGTAAAAACGCGCGTAGGCGACTGCTCCAACCTTCTCGAAGCCCTCACTATGCTGGTCATCTCCGAAGCGCCTTGCTAGCGCCGCCAGGCCGTCCTCTACCGCCTCTGGGTGCAGACCTGAACGAATACGCTCAACGAATAGTGTTGCGACTTCCTCGACTGAGCCTGAATATCTGATCACGTGAATCAGGTCAGCAGCGTCTTTCCTCTCCTGACGCTGATCCAGAGCCAGTGCCTTCAAGATTACGAACGCCGGTACATCAGCAAATCGCACAACATCTACTGACACTCCATCACCATCCAGGAGTTCGGCAGATATCTCCTTCTCCTGATACCAGTCGTGGACGATTCGCGCGTGCTTGATTGTCAGTGCCGATACCCGTTCTCCGTCGACGCTGATGGACCTACCTGGCGCCTCATCACCTGCGTCTCGAAGAAGCTCAACAACGACTTCGATATGTTCGCTCACCCGACGACGCCAACGCCACGATGCTGCTCGTCCCTCTTCGACCCAGCGGGTGAAGCCGCGAGCATTTAGCTGTTCCGCGAGGCTGGCGTATTCATTGCCAGCAGCCAGTACCTCGAGATTTAACACTATGTCTACATCAGAGGTGCCTGCATGCATCGGAACGTCTGGAGGAGTCGCAGGAGTGAGGTAGCGAGGAACAAGACCTCCGACAAGTCTCAGGGTCTCCTTCAGATTCCCGAAGGCGCTCAGCAGCGTGAGCAGCGTCCTCTCGCATGCCGAGGTAACATCCTGATCGTATCCATCCGCTGTACGAGGCTTCAGTCCCGTTGCCATAATGACTCCAAATGCTCTCTGATATGTTCCGCTAGTTCTTTGTTGCGGCCTCGGCCATCCAGCAAATCCAAATACAGGATGTACGCGCTTGCCAAAAATGCTGGATGGCCCGCATGCCTGTTGCGATACAGCAAGCTTGCAGGTTCTCGCTCGATGAGTGTGACGTTTGCCCCCTTGGTGACTGGCTTCAGTCCTACCATGTCAGCCATCTTCTCTGCATAGCCTTTAGGCACAATTAGTTCCACACCATCAGTGCTGGTCAGCAGCGGAGCTATGACATTAGCAGCAGAAGCTCCAGTAAACGCCCACGGAAAGTCGGCTCGGGCGCGATCTATGCGATCTGCTAAGTGAGCCAGCATGTGCTTAGGGTTTTCAACGAAGGTGTACCACCTCGTTCGCTTCTCTTTGCGCTCTTGCCATTGCTCAGCCCAAGCATCTAGAAGTTTTTCAGGACGAATGAGCATTCTGCGCTTACTAGGTCCTCCCCCACTTGACTCCACCCATTCACGCAACGTCAGTTCCTGCAAAACGACAGAGCAGGTATACGGAGAGGTCTGGGCCTGCTCCGCCAGCTCCGCGCCTGTCAGCCAAGCGTTTGCGTGCATCAGAAGGGCATGGACTACGCTCCCCCGTGCGTCGGTGAAAAGATCTACGCTGTGTGAGTAATTCTTTAGGCGTCTAGAGGGCTTATTGATGCTGATAAGCCAAGTCTCATGCTTCAGGTGAAGACTGCCCCCCAGATCGAAGAAAGCTATGTTCTCGGCTTTCAGTTCATCCCTAGCTCCAGGGCTTAACGAACCAGCAGCAATCATCCCAATAGCATCATGTGAGTGGTCTTGGTAACGCATGTATTTATTTAGCGCCCAAACGCCTTCCCTAATGTCTCGGGGGTAGACGTGTCTTTTGACTTCGACGTATACCACCAGAGTCTTGTATGGGGTTCGGATTTCAATCAGTCCGTCTGGCTCGGAGTCAGCAGCAGAGGCAAATGGCATACCCGCTACACGTCGCACGGTCGCATCATGCCCGAAGGCTTCTCCGAGAATCCTCGTCAGCTCCTCTAGGACAAGGTTCTCGAATTCGGCCCCACCCGCTTGTTGATGATAGTGATCCATTTACATTAGCCTCATGTGCCTTCTTAGCTGCACAGCAAAAGTTGCCATTCCAGCTAACCTTAGCCAAAATCCTATCATTAGCTGTGCAGCTAATAAACTACTTTAGGCTAAGGTTAAGGCACCCAGCTTGCCGTAGGTAGCACGCCCAAGGCGTGAAATGCGCCAGCAGGGCAGTACTACAATCGAGGGTAGCCTACGGCTATCATCGCCATACTCGCCACTGATTAGCCTAAGGGGGCTTAGACTTCAGTGCTCATCGAAACCACCCTGGGTGGTACGAATGACCTACAGCCTGAGTGGACGTGGCCTTCACGATTCCAGGGCGCGATTGGGGACACCTAGAGGAGTTCTGGCAGCATTCGGAGGTGCTTCGCTCTACTCGGTTCGTCCAAGGTAAGCGTTCAGCAAACTCACACTGAATTGGATGTGATTTCGAGCCTTTCAGCCCCACTCACCTCAAAGTCTTCCACAGTCCGTAAGAAGACTTCGAGAGATCGAGAAATAAATTTTTCGCGGTGATGCACGATGTGGAGCTGTCGTTTATGAGGCGGCAGGTCATGGTTCAACAACCTTAGCTTACCTTCCGCGATTGCATCGCTCACTACCCAGTAAGACAAACAGCTGATTCCGATGCCGGAAACGACCATTCGCTTAATGGCTTCGGAGCTACCGATCCGGCGAGCGTCGCTCCAGTCGCCCAGGTAGGGAAGTAGCCATTGAAGCACCTCATCAGCAGTTCCTGAGCCGTCCTCGCGCATCAGCCAGGTAGCGGCATTGAGGTCGTCTGAAGTGACCTTTTCCTGAGCGGCAAGGGGATGATTTGAGGCTGCGATGATCGCTAGTTCGTCCTCAAACCATGGACGAATCGTCAGCTCGGGTTGGCGGCACGGCCCCTCAATCAGGCCGATATCAATCGAAAGCTGTGCGGCTTGCTTGGCGATATCTGCACTGTTGCCCATGATGACATCGACTTGAATGCCCGGCGCTCGCGCAGCCAAACGTTCGATCAGCAGGGGCATGATGTAATTGCCAATTGTAGTGCTGCAACCGATCCTCATCCGAGCCGTCGTGTCCTTTTGAAAACCTTCTTCAATTTGTGCCGCCGCTTCCAGCAGCCGGATGGCCTGAGGTAGAAGCGTTTGCCCGTTGTCATTCAGCACTAGGCGTCTGCCGACCCGATCAAATAACTGGGTGCCCAGCGCGCTTTCCAACTCCTGGAGGGCAGCGCTCGTAGCTGACTGAGACAAAGCCAGTGACAGACTCGCCCGGGTCGTCGAGCCCAGCTGAGCGATGCCTCGAAAAATGTCGAGCTGGCGGAGAGTCAGCTTCACGAACTTACCTATTAATTGGGTATGACATAGAGAAATTACCCGTTTTCCAAGATAAATTCACCCCGCTATTCTGTAGGCACTGCTCCGATGAAGTACGCCGTGGAGGCACCATGCGAGACATCAGCTTGTCAAAAGTAATGCAAGGAGGGCAGCCGCTGTCGGCGCTCTCAAATCCAAGGGAAGCGATCCGGCAGTTCACCCCGAACTGGTTCGCCGCCACGATGGGTACAGGCATCCTGGCCCTGGCGTTAGGGCAGCTTCCAGGAGATATCGCGCTGCTGTCATACGCGGGAAAAGCACTTTGGCTGTTCAACATTGTGCTTTTCAGTGCCTTTACGCTTATGTACGCGGCACGTTGGGTTTTCTTTTTCAACGAAGCCAAGCAGATCTTCGGTCATTCAACCGTCTCTATGTTTTTCGGCACGATCCCGATGGGGCTGGCAACCATCATCAACGGCTTGATGCAGTATGGCGTACCGACCTGGGGTGATGCCCTAATACCATTAGCCCATGGCCTGTGGTGGCTAGATGTCGCCATGGCACTGGCATGCGGTGTTCTCATTCCATTCATGATGTTCACGCGGCAAGAGCACAGCATCGACCAGATGACTGCTGTGTGGTTACTTCCCGTTGTCGCTGCGGAAGTCGCTGCCGCCAGTGGTGGGGTGATCGCTCCACATTTAGCCGACGCGAGCGCGCAGTTCAATATGCTGATTACCAGCTACGTGCTGTGGGCCTATTCCGTCCCTGTAGCCTTGAGCATTCTGGTGATCCTGGTGCTACGCCTGGCGCTTCATAAATTGCCTCACGAGAACATGGCTGCATCATCGTGGTTATCGCTGGGGCCTATTGGAACAGGAGCGCTGGGCATGCTGGTCATCGGCGGCGACGCCCCTGCCATCTTTGCCGCTCACGGCATGGCTAATGTTGGAGCCGTGGCAGCAGGGATTGGCCTGATCGCTGGCATTTTGTTCTGGGGCCTTGGCTTGTGGTGGATGCTCTTGGCACTGCTTATCACTGCTCGATATGCGAAAGGTGGTATTCCGTTCAACCTGGGCTGGTGGGGCTTCACATTTCCTTTAGGCGTCTACGCCGTGACCACCCTGAAATTAGGCGTGATCTTGGACTTGGCATTTTTTGACGTTCTGGGTGTGATTTTGGTGTTGATGTTGGCGGTAATGTGGTTGGTGGTGGCGGCGAAGACCACCATAGGTGCTTACCGAGGAAATCTGTTCGTATCCCCCTGCATTGCTTCTCTCAAGGCAAAGCAGGCCCAGCGTTAATTCAAATCATGTAGCCTCCTCGATGCCCGCGACAGCGTCGCAACGATAGCCTTGGCTGCGTTGGGATTTGTACACACTGAAAGCAGGCTCGGGTGTAACATTTCGAACAGGCCCAGGTGACCGCCTGTTACTTCATGAATCGGGGTCTGACTTGCTCATTTTGGTTCGTCCTCCTCGACTTTTTTCGGGGCGCTCACGGCGTTGCGCTGAGAGTGAAATTTATTGATGTCCGAAAGACGGATATCAGCCGGTAGGGCATGGCGGTGTTTGCTGTGGCCCACGCGCTGGGCGTGATAGATCCCGGTATGGCCGGACACCAGATAACTGGCGATACAGGCAATCGCGGCAAGTGGGGCAATCTCTGGGCCGAACAGCTCCATGGCCATGACGATGGTCGCCAGTGGTGTGTTGGCGGCGCCGGCGAAGACTGCGACGAAGCCGATACCGGCGAGCATCGAGAATGGGAGGTGTAGCAGCGGCGCAAGCGCGTTGCCCAGCGTCGCGCCGATGTAGAACAGCGGCGTGACCTCGCCCCCTTTGAAGCCTGTGCCGAGTGATGCGACGGTAAACGCGAGTTTGCCGAACCAATCCCATGGCGCAACGGGGGCTGCAAAGGACTGGACGATGCTCGGAATGCCTAGGCCGACGTACTGATAGGCATCCAGTGCCCACACCGCCGTGGCCACCACTATCCCGCCGAGAACAGGGCGCAAAGGCGAATAGGGAATCAGCTTTTTTATCCACGCCCCGAGGGTATGGGTGGCGGTGGCGAACAGCAGCCCCGCGAGTCCGAACACGATGCCTGCTACAACCACTGCCACCACTGTCCAGAACTGCACGGGCGCGATCTCGCCGATGACGTAGTGGGTGTGCACGACGCCCCAGAGCAGCCCGACTTGATCGGCGACGATGGCGGCGACCATGCATGGGAACAACGCGTCGTAGCGCATGCGGCCAATGGCGAGCACTTCAAGGCCGAACAATGCTCCCGCCAGCGGGGTGCCGAAGACCGAAGCGAAGCCTGCGCTGATGCCTGCCATGAGCATGATTCGGCGATCTTCGGGGCGCAGTCGGAACAGGTGGGTTATCTGATCGGCCAGAGCACCGCCCATTTGCACGGCGGTGCCTTCGCGTCCGACCGATGCGCCAAATAGATGCGAGATTAGCGTACCCGCAAGCACCAGAGGCACCATGCGCAGCGGCACGGTTTGCTTCGGGTCGTGAATCTCGTCGATCAGCAGGTTGTTTCCCGCATCTACCGGCTTGCCAATCAGGTGGTAAACCAGCCCTACAGCAAAGCCTGCCAGCGGCAGCAGCCAGATGGCCCAGCGGTGGGTCTCGCGCCATTGAGTGGCGTGATCGAGGGAGAACAGAAATAGCGCGGATGCTGATCCCGCCAAAAGTGCCACGGCGCTGGCAAGTACCAGCCATTTCCCGATGTAGGGAAGCAGGACGAGTTGTTCAGGTTTTCTGAGTTTTGACATGAGGTCGGCCACACAAAGGAAAGTGAGCCTGACCAAAAAGGGATTTTTCGCGCGAACGCCTACAGCCCTGTATTGATCAGGTGTCTGTAGGCATCATCAGCTGCTACGGGCGCAGCGGTTGGTAAGTGGAGGAATGCCATCTCCAGGGCCCGAATATAGCGATCTCTCCCGGAGATGTAAACTTGGTCATCAGGTACGCTTGGCTATTTGGTGACGCGACAGCTTGTCGCGGAAATACATCCGCCGAATTTTTCCCATCATTTTTCCATGCTGATCACTTGGTGTTCTCCTGCTCGGAAAGTGAGCAGAAGCAGTTGAACACCTGGGTCAGTTCTCAGTCGGCAGAACAGCCTTTAATGGGTCAGTTTTCGGTCAGCGGCAACAACAGTGACCTCAAATCGGCTACGCCGAAGAGTGCCAGTGGAGTGCATGCCGGAACGCTTAAGTACTACCGATAGCCCGATAAATTGTCGACCGGTGTACCCCAAATAGACTGCTCAGACACGGGCCGCCCGCCATCGATTAGCTCACGTGCATGAGCGATCTGAGAAGGGCTTAGGGACGGCTAGTCGAGACTGCCAACGGCGAAGAACCTTATGCGTGGCCGCGCCACGCTTCGGAACGCCTGCCGGCGGCCTCATCAGTTGAAGACTACGAAGCGCTGCCGTGGAACACCGCTGTCAACGAACTGGTCCTGCTCGAGGCCCATCAACTCGCCGAGAAAATCCGCCAGCGCGAGGTTTCCTGCCGCGAAGTGATGCAGGTCTACCTGGCACACATCGAGCGCTTCAACCCGCAGGTCAACGCGCTGGTCAACCTGCAACCCAGCGACGGGCTGCTGGCCCAGGCCGAGGCACGCGACCTCGACCACGGCCTCTACCGTGGCTGGATGCATGGCTTGCCCCACGCGGTCAAAGATCTGTCGCTGACCCAAGGCATTGCCACTACGCTGGGCTCGCCGCTGTACCGCGACTTCATCCCCGAGCGCGACGGCATCATGGTCGAGCGCCTGAAAACAGCCGGCGCCATCATCATCGGCAAAAGCAACACGCCTGAATTCGGCCTCGGTTCACAAACCTACAACACCCTGTTCGGCGCCACCGCCTGCGCCTACGACCCCAGCAAAACCGCCGGCGGCAGCAGTGGCGGCGCGGCGGCTGCACTGGCCCTGCATCTGGTACCGGTGGCCGACGGCAGCGACATGATGGGCTCGCTGCGCAACCCGGCGGCCTTCAACAACGTCTTTGGCTTTCGCCCCTCCCAGGGGCGCGTTCCGTTCGACGACAACGCCGACCTGTTCATCGTCCAGATGGGCTGTCGTCAAGCCTGTGAGCGCTTAACGTTGATAGGCGACATGCTGTCGCTGCCACCGTCCGTTGCGCCAGCCGAAGGTGCAATGGGGGACCATATTCAGTTTGCGCTGAAACATGAAGGCATCAACCTCACCGTCCTGGCTCAAGCACTGCGCAGGATTCCCGCGAACGAGGTGCTTGCCGTATGGAAGGCGCAATGGATGCAGGTCAGGTGCAGTTAACAGGCTCCTTAAAGTTGAAAATACGAATCGATGAGCTAACCGGCCCCCTGAGTATCGGTTACTACTCGCAGATGCAAAGCCGCCACGTCGAATGTGCGTCGATAAATACATCAAACGGACACAGTGACCTTTAATCGGCTTCGCCGAAGGATGCCAGCGGAGATCGGGACGGGACGGGACGGTTAAATACTCCCAATAGCCCGATAAATTGTTGACCGGTGTACCCCGAACAGGCTGCATATCTCAGACACGGGCCGCCCGCCATCGCTTAGCTCACGCGCATGAGCGATCTGAGAAGGGCTGAGGGACGGCTTGGGTCCAAACTTAACTCCGCGTGCTCTTGCGGCTTCGCGTCCAGCAGCAGTCCGTTCGACGATCAGAGAGCGCTCAAAGTCGGCTATCCCGGCAAACACTGTAAGAATCATTCTGCCCGCTGGCGTGGTTGTGTCAGCCCAAGGCTCCGCGAGCGACCTTAACCCGACTCCCTTTACTCGTAGCAATTCAGCGATCTGTAGCAGGTCAGAGGTAGAACGCGCTAGCCGATCTAGTCGAGTCACAACCAGGACGTCATCACGCCTGAGATGATCGAGCAGGCGGTTGAGTTCTGGACGCTCACGCTTAGCTCCACTGATCTTTTCTTCAAAGATCCTCGCACAGCCTTGGTCGATCAACAGAGATTGTTGCTGCTCAAGGCTTTGGCCTAGGGTGGAAACTCTGGCGTAGCCAATTTGATGTGTCATAGATTGACCTGTCGCAGGTTATATCTCAAGTGTAACATAATATGCGACAGACTTACGCGACAAGGTATGAGGTCACTTTCCGTAAGCGACCATACTGTCGCATAACTTAGGAAATATGCGACACGGTAGATCACCGAGTGAGGTGTACCACTCGACACCTACTCTTGAATCGGAGACGATACGTTCATCATCAGTAGTCAGTGCTAGTGCAACGGGCAGCATCAGAATTAAAGGAAACTCACCAATTAGATAAATCAAGGACGGAAATATGCGTGCAGCACCTTACCAGAACTTAGTGAAGTATGGGGTACCTAGTAACCTAGCTGATAAAAGCATAGCAGCCGGCCTTACAGTAACCAATATACGTGCAACAAGCCAAAAAACAATCGTGGGCAAATATGGTATGTCGAAGGATGAAGCCATCTTTCTTAAAAAAGCTGTAATGAGACAACCCATTGATTCTGATACAGTGCAGACCCTACTAGAAAGAAGTAATTTTAGATGTTGTGTGTGCAAAGGCGATCAAAGCGCTGGCTTCGTAATCCATCACATCGTCGAGTATGAAAAAACACAAGATAACGACTACGACAACCTTATTGTTCTTTGCCCAAACGATCACGACAGAGCACACCAAGGGGGCCTAAGTCTAACGATCAGTGAAAGCAACCTAAGGCAAGCGAAAGAAAAATGGGAACAGCAGGTAGAGATAGTAAATGCTCAGCGAGCCGCCAGGAGTATACTGATAAGAGATGACGCGATAGATTATATAAACGTAAATAGAATTGAAGAACTATGCGTTCGATTATTCGGAGAAATCCCTCAGACTACAATGACGAGCAGCTTGCAAAATTTAAAAATTCTTGATAGCAGAGGATCGTTCAATCAGAAATACGTTGAAACCAATATATCTGGAGGGCAATATTTGTTCGATTATGTATCAAGCCATGAAGCAGAGCATTACAGGCAACTAATGACAATAATTGCAACTAAGATAGACTTCGCAGACTTAGATCCCGCACTTCCCAAAACAAAAAAGCTAAAATCCCTGGAAGGCTATTATGTCTATTTTACCGGAGGAGTCAGTGCAAAAGGACCAATACTCCCTTTTTCACATGCAACGCCCCCAATAACTATGCGCTACTCGAAACGGAAGAAGAAGATTGAGTGGCACCTCGAACCTAAATACCTGATGTCCATATCTGCGATAGCCCGAATTGGTGGAACCAACCGATATACTATTTATTGCCTTATTCGGTCAGTCAGCAAACAAGAGAACGGGGAGATACTTATCACAGCAAGCCCTTTGTTGATCGCGCAACCAATGAAATATATTGACAAGACTCCCATCATAGCATACGCGCGTCGAGATGGCCCTAATTGGATACGCATAGGCGACAAAGATTAGCGCAAAATTGACAGGGCGTATTTGCCATGTGCAATGATATACAACTCACAGAACTCGAAATTTTAGCCTCTAAACCAATCACTCCCCCCCCAAGTACTAGAAACTTAGTGATTTACGGAAAGTTTTTCATCATACATCTGCCGATACTCCATGAACTTATTCATCCTCAAAGCCATAAGTGGAGATTCATCGTGAATCCGCAGCAACGCAGTAAAAGCCCTGATGAATACAATCTTATAGTAATCCACAGATGCAGGCAGCCCTGTGCGCGAGCCTAAAAAGAGCAATGACTCTGCGTAGCTTACAAATTTTAGAGGACTTAACGATTTGAAATAATCATAAAATTCATCGTCCGTGAAATCACTCAATAGTTCCAGAACTTCACCAGTGACAGGCCTTCCGTGAAACTGCTCTACCAACTCTGCGAGCGTCCAAATTTTATTTGACTCACCAAAATATTCGTCCAGTCTCTGAACAACATAGGAGTTTTGAGGGAGTTTGTACATCTCACGCCGGTGAGTAATTGGGCGGCTTTTTCTAATCACTTCAAAATAGTCGTCTACGAGCGTTTTACCGCGCTCCTCAAATCCAGCAGCGATAAAAATCTCTAGAACACCATCAATTTCATATGGGCTGGTAATATCTCCGGAATCGCGGACCGCTGTCTCAAAAATCAACAAAAGCGCCTCATCAGAAATCGTAATATCATGATGGAAAGTGTGCCATGCACTAATAATTTTTTGCCGCAGCCTATTCTTTGCGACAGTGACTGAAATGGAATCAATAAGCGGCGACAGTGAATCTGAGTCGGCATAGCCATTTTTGACTAGCTTGACAATTTCGAACGTAAACTCATCTGCCTCACCATATCCATAGCCATGCAGAAACGCCTGCTTAGCCAGCTTTTTTTCCTCCGCAACCTTTTGTTCGGGAGTCAGGTCTTTCTGTTCAGCCGGATGCAACGAAAAACCACCTTTATAATTTTCCAAATCATCAATATCGACCGATTTTTCACTACCAGAATATTTGGCATAGATAGCCAACGGAACTAGCATTGTTGCCGCATCCAAAATCTCATTGGGCTTACCATCTACAAAAGGCCTAATAAGGTCTGAAAAATATTTAACTTTCCTAAGCAACCGTATATTATTTATCTTTAGCTTTTTACTATTCTCCACGACCTTGAAATAGTAAGGATCTTCATAATCAAACACAATACTCGCTGCTTCATCCAATGTAGGTGCATAGTTAACCTCATAATCAAAGACCTTCTCACTAAAAGTAAAAAACTCATCATCTTTCTGTAAAGAACCATCATTCAAAATCAAAATAACTGAGCATTTTTTTTCTTCAATCATATTCGATATCAAACCTAAAACGTCTCGAGCAGTCAACGATGCACCACGACGTTCAAAATCGTCTATACAAACCAACGTCTGACTAATCATTGAATATTGTATTGACTCAACAACACCAGCAATACTCCCTGCAAAAGGAATTTTGGCTTCCTTCGTGTATCCAAGCCCCTTTCGGGCAGCAGCCATTGCATCACTAAAGTCTAACTTTACGAGATTAGCAATTATAGAATCCTTGGACGTAACGTCGTTCGCCTTAACACACGGAACAGTATTTTCAAAAATGGATATTTTTAAATCCGTTAATGAATTTACACCAAACAGAGATACATAGGAGTAGCTAGGTTGCACAAAGGCTGTACGATTCGCTTTGATTACCTGATTCCACAGAAATGTTTTACCCGTTCCCCACTCACCTTTGAGAACTATGGCGCTACCTGTTTTATGTACGGAAAAATCATAGAGCGCTTTTTTTACCTGAGCTACTGACATTTAGGCCTCAAAGGGATTCAGTACAATTCGTAAAGCGTAGCATAAAATTCAGTAGACAAATTTATATCGATAAGAATATGCTAACGGCCACAGTCTTATACAGGTCACCCGAGAAGGGCCTGCGTTGGAAAAAATTTACATCATAAACTTAATAGACTTACAGAAAATTGAAGACTCTGACAGATTTACCAAAAGCAATTTTTTCTACACTACAGTCCCACTACCGGAGTGCTGTACATGCTGCTGAAAACAGCTACCATATGGGCGCAGCCGATGAAGATTCATTAACGGGTGCTCTGGGCCAAGCGATGGCCATGCCCGGCGAGCATTTTTTTGACTACGGGGGAAATAGGGCATCGGTAAAAATAGGATATATGAAGCTTAGAGGCCGGGGGCCTAACGCTCCAGAAAAATCATTTGGCTCTGATGGCATATTTCAGATTGAGGTATTGGACCATTCCGGCAACTCTTTATTTATGAAAGGGCTCGCGTTTCAAGCAAAAAATAACTGGACATATAAGCTATCACAACTAGCGGATCAGGCTGCCCTGATGGAACAGCATACGCCCGGAGGCATAGTTATAGACTTTAGGGCATCAGGGTACGGCGCGTGTCTTGCTAGCATCGCCAAGGAGGCACAGGGTAGGAGACCAGTGGATATGCGCGATCTTGGCGACCTGTTAGCCACTGACTTCCTTAACTGTACACTCGGCACGCCAAATTTATGGTTTAATAATGGCAGACGTCAGTTTGAGAAACGAAGCACCAATCTACATATAATTACTACGACTGTTAAACTATAGCCGAGGTTGTTATGATTTTTTAGATACATATTTAAGTACTCTGATTTTACGGCACTCGCTGCTCTTGAGGGTTGCATAAAACCAAGCTAGCTGCTAGCGCAGAAGTAGCCAGGCTGAGGCAGGCCAGCACGAGCTAATCCTCAGCATCTAGCGTACCTACCGGTGGAATAGGCTGATCAAGTTGTTTGAGGATACCTTCAGTCACCCGCTGATTGGGTAGCCCTTCTCGTGCGCCTTCTGAATTGTCAATACTGCTCATCTGCGCACCAAACCTTGCCCTGATGTTGTAAGCAATCTGCTGCCACCTCAGCAGCCACTTGGCTTCGCGATCCTTATACGCCTGTAACTCCCTTTCGAGCTGCTCAACTCGTAGCACCATTTCTTCGGCATCCCTCACCGCATTTTTTTGTTTCGACGCTAGGCCGCCCCCCAAAGAAGCTTTGGCTGCATCGAAGGCAACCTTGATTTCGAGACGACCATTTAAAGCCTGGCGTGTAAACCCAAACTGGTCTTCAAGCGTCTTCCACCGCAGGCCAGAACCCAGCTCACCTAATGCCCAGCGATCTAACTCCTTGATGATAGCTTTGACATCTCCAGCATCCATTCTCTTGGCAAACTTGCTCATGATTGCGCTCCGAGTGCTTTCGCTTTGATGGCTTCAGCGTCCATATCAAAATCGCCCAGCATCGCGGTGAGAGTGTCGATTTTCTTCTGAGAATGAGCCATCCATTGATGACTCTCGCCCTGCCTATTGGATTGGGATTTGGTTACAGCATTCTCGTACTGGACGACCTCAATCTCAAAAGCCCTCACAACCCCTGCCTTCTTACCATCATTGTCCTTCTCCCAAGAGAAATCCGAGCATTTCGCATGGCATTCGAGATGATTTGGGCAAGGCGATTGCGAGAGATTGCGCGTGCACATGCCGGTCCCAAGCTCGTGGACCCCAGTGATCTTGGCCTTGAGGTATGCCTCTTTGTACTCAACCGGGAGCTGGATGTATTTGTCAGCGATAGCTCCGCCAATCTTGCCCTCCCGAATTTTTTCCTGGTAAATCAACGCCCTCTTTTCTCGTGAGGTGTGTTGATATGCTTTGGTGTCGTTAGCATATTTCCGACCAAACCACTTTGTTTGGACATAATCGCTCATACCACCATCATTCAGTAGCGTGTTGATAGTGTGTCTAAAGTCATGGCTTGAGAAATCAGGCTTGACGTTGCCTCCGCCGAACTCAGACGTTAGCAGCTCAAGATGATCTCGTATGAACGTCGTGAACATAGAGTGAGTCACTGGAGCAACCACACACACAGACACGCCCCCGGAGGACATACCCGCATACCGTACGAAGAACAGATCTTCCTGATAGTAGACCTGACCAGTTGTCGCGATTCGAATAGGATCATTCAAACGTGGGTCGAATGTGCTCTGACAATATGAAGTCAATCCATGCTTAGTGGTAAAGCGCGATGGCTTAGCTGGACGTATGCCTTGAGACGTCAGCTTATCTGGATCAGGAAATGTAAGGCCGTTCTGGGTCAGCCAACCTCCAGGGCGCAAAACATTGAAGCTAAACCCTAAGGTTGCTAAATCGGCTATGTAGAATCGATGGTCTTCAGCATACGGCTCGATCCATCGCAGGTCAGGTCCCCCGACGATGCGCATCTCCTGCGCAGTAGACCTAGCTGCCTGAGTGATATCAGCAAGCTCGGCGACCACGTCCTCAACAATCGATACGGCATCCGTAGGCAGCCATGCCCTGTCAATCGGATGAGCATTATCGCCTTTGCTGGTTTTCATCAAAAAATAACGTAGGTATCTCCTGCCTTCAGCGTCAGCCCCTACCTCCTGGAGTGGTAGTGTCGCAATCTCACTGAACCGCCTTCCAATACACGCCAAAAGTACAAGCATCAATACGTACATTCGATATTTGTGGTTACGAGGTACATTTTGATAGAGCGATCCAATTAGCTCGAAAACTGAAAGATCAACAATACGGTCCCCTACGGTTTGCTCGAGATTCTCAAGGGCATCCAGGCGCTTATGTGCTACTCCTCCGGCATTCGCGGGGCGCTTCAACCCTGAATATTTGAACTCCAATCGAACGTTACAGAGCTGATTAGCATCGCAATGAGCCCCGAATTCTATTACCGCCTTATGTAGATTATAGGCAGTAGAGTCTTTGTAATGGGTTGATATCAAGCGACATGCAGCTTCAAGATCTTCAGGCATCAGCCGAGATAGGCGTCGATGTGTTCCCCCAACGATATGACTTACATATCCTACTGCCGCGACAAATGTCTGATGGTTTGGAAGTTTCTGATTCGACCGATGTGCACGAAGACAAAATAGTGTTTTCGCGACTGTATCCCAATCGCCTTCAAGGTCTTGCGCGCCGATGCTCGGGGCATGCTTGAAGTAAATACTGGGATTTCCTGACCGCTTGGCTGACATGATGGTAAGCGGTCCAGCGGTGAACTTCCAACTAGGCGCATCCCAGTCGATGCACTCAAACCCAAGCATACCCAGCATCTTGGCTTTATAGGTAAGATTGCTCAAATTTAGGGCACGATCCAGCTCAAGCTTGTTCAAAAATGCGAGTAATTTTGGCATTAGATAGATGCCCCATTAAGCTCTTTGCATTTCTCTACTACCTGAGCAACGGCATAGATAATTTCATCAAGCTGAACAGCTATTCGCGCATCCGCTGACTGGAATTTCTCTTCACGCTCCGCGAGCAAATGCTCCAGCACAGTCTGGTGGTCTGCATCAAGGTAAGCTTGAAATTTTGGGCATTTGTAGCAGGAATAAGGCGGGTGCAAAGAACAAAGCGAATGTTTACCACACACACCCAAATCGATCTCTGGAGTATCTTCAACGTAGACAAACGGAATATGCTTGCCCGCATCTTCCTCGTTGACAGCTTTCTGCCCAGGCACAATTAAATTACCTTTAAAGAAATTAAGCATTTGCGCGTATGGACCGATCAGTGCTTTATCTAGCAATTCGACAATATTACCTGCCAAGTCAAAATAAACCTGCACATGTTGCAGATCAGTATGATCAAGAATTTGGGCTAGCTGACGCTGCGACGCACCGTCCTTCACTAAATTTGTTGCCAGAGTATACCGAAGTCGCCGGGGACTGAGATGCAGTAACATATTTGTCAGCGGAGAAACGATACGATGCCTTGATACAAAATCTTGAAGAATGTGAGCAAAATATCCGCTCTCGTAATTGAAAAATGCCTCACGATGACCTGATGCTTTCGCTGCGGAGTTGGTTAAAGTATTGAAAAAAATAGGTCGATCAAAACCATCTGCACTGACACCTAACCAAGTATTCGGCTGACGAGATCGATTGACCTCTATCAACTCCAAAATATATGGAGCGAATTCCGATGGAAGAGCCACTTCCACGAAGTCATTTCTTGGGTTTAGCAGTCTCTTTTTAATTCTGGGATATCTAATGACCCAGCAAGGCTCATCCAACCCAGGAGCGACGTTAATAAGATCACTTTCGCGCAACCAAGATAGATTTGCTGGGTTTCGCCCGTGGGCAATAAACAAGGCTAATGCAGCCCGCTGCTGATAGTGATTTATGTTAGTACAGGCCGTCGTGTGCAGAGCATTATAAAGCGGCTGCAACTCATAAATACGATGCAGTGGACCTGAATCGACATCCTCATTCTTTACGGCCTCTCCTTTCGGGCCTCCCGGAATTTTGAGAGCCTCCAATACCCAAGCATACTCGGCGTTAAAGCCGAGTTCAGTGAGATATTGGCTACACCAGAGATACCAAGACTTCACCCGACTTATCTGATAGAGCTTGTGATCTCGTCTCGTATTAGCAATCATGCTCTCGACGTGACGGATTAATTCTACCTCGAAATCCCCAATATCAGCAGTATTAAATTCTGGGTTTACTAGAAGAAGAAAACGCCAACAGTCAGTCCATACACTATAGCCATACGAAGCAGACGAGACCCTTATTACATGGATACAATAGCGCATTAGCGCATACCGAAACTTTAGGTTTTTAATAAAGCTAAACCTACAGATCGCAGATCGACTGCTAGTCGTTGGCAAGTACCAGTCTAACCCACTTGTGTCGACTACATGCCCATCTCTGCTGATTATTGAACTAGGTATCGGCTCCCATAGTTCAACATCAGCAGGCCGTTTCATCAGCGCTTGATCCATCGCTTGTATACTCCAAAAAACTTTCCATCAGTGTATCATGATATCTCGACTGAACAGCAGTAGCTTGGCGAATTATTTCACCACTTATATAAACTTCCTGCGACCGCGTACTGCTGTCGCCTCTAAGATAAGCCAAGACAATTTTCCGCTCATCCTCAGGAATCCCCCGCTCTGACATATCACGCTCTGTTTTACTTGAGTATGTGTGCCGTAGAGACTTAGGGGTCAGATTCGCTGGCAACTGATCTTTAAATCTCTCGCGAATGATCTGAAAGTAGTTCGACACACTATTCCCATGCAATGGATCGCCCTCGTCTGAAACAATCAAGTAGCTATGATCTTTACCGAAGCGGTCCATAACAGCTTCACGATGGACCTCAATATACTCTTCAATCAATCGCAGGATGGTAGGCACCTGCACAACGATATCTCGCCCATTTCGCTTAACTCTCGGGCGCGGGCTTCGCATGTCGTCTGGATCAGCAACACGCCTGAAAACCCTTAGCGCTGTAACACTTCCAAACTCTATGTCATCCACCCTCAGAGTTAGCACTTCCGCAGGCCTTAGCCCAAAGTTGAGCATAATCATCACAACGATGAAATTCCTAAACCTCACATGCTCATTTATCCCATAAGCTTCTGGGTTTCTGAAATCGACGCACCAAATAAGAGCTAGCACCTCATGATCGCGCAGGCCTTTTGTGAGTGACTTATTTTGGGGCGGATTGCTGATCTCCTGATTAGCCAATATTTGATCTACGTGGTCTTTGTGGGTCTGGATTCTAACAAGCGCTGGATCATCAGAGGCCAAGGAGCCCATCTTGATACGAAAACACCAGCCTAGGAACTGGCGCACCGTGATCAGTCGTAACTTATAGGTCAGAGGAGAAACAGCTACTTTTTGGCTCTGCTTTATAGAGGCGACCCCCACTTGAGCAAAAGGAATTTTCACTGCCATCCGCAGCCGCTCACACAAGCTTCCGGACAGTTCAGCCTCAGTAAACATCCGTAAGCCAGCAACACATGCGTTCAGATCAATGCCCAGGGCGAAAAGCCATGCAAAGAGAATCGATAGCTCTCTCAAATTTCTGATGAGCGTGTTCGGGCTGAGATCGCGCCTAGTCAACGCCCACTCATTCGCTAGTGGTATCGGCAAGCCATCGTCGTCAAGCAAAATAGGTAGGTTCTGGCCCGAAGGATGTCGCACAGTTTTCACTTCCATTCGACACCAAATCCTTTACATTTTCTTATGTAGACTTTTATCTTTACACTCACATATTGTGTAGTCAAGTTAGATTTACCTTTACGCCGGTCAAAAAAAAACCCTCCTAGCTTTACGGCCTAGAGGGCTTTCTCTTCTCAAAAAAACTAATGACGCCGGGCCTTTCGGCTAAACCAAGGTCAAAAATCCTTTACATTTTAGTCTTATGTAGGTTAGAACGGAATATCGTCATCAAAACTGTCGAAATCCGGAGCCGGCTGCGGCGCGGACTGCTGCGGCGCCGGACGCGAAGGCTGCTGCTGCGGCGCAGACGACGACTGCTGCGGGCGGGGTGCCTGCTGGCGGGGAGCGGACTGCTGGTAGTTGTTGCCGCCACCCTGAGCGTTCTGGTCGCCCTGAGGACGGCCACCCAGCAGCTGCATGGTGCCCTGCATGTCGACAACGATTTCAGTGGTGTAGCGCTTGATGCCGTCTTTTTCCCATTCGCGGGTCTGCAGCTTGCCTTCGATGTATACCTGCGAGCCTTTGCGCAGGTATTCACCGGCGATCTCGGCGACCTTGCCGAACATCGACACACGGTGCCATTCGGTGCGCTCGACCTTCTGGCCGCTCTGCTTGTCGGTCCACTGCTCGCTGGTGGCCAGGCTCAGGTTGGTGACCGCGTTGCCATTGGGCAGGTAACGGACCTCCGGATCCTGGCCACAGGTACCGACCAATATGACTTTGTTAACCCCACGGGCCATAAACGTTCTCCTAGGCTTCGCATGTCTCGGGGGCCGGGTTGATCAGGCGCTCCGCGGACGTGCGGTCCAAAATTTCAGCATCCAGTTTGATATAGATGGCCGCTTCTTCAGCCACCACCACTGCGTCGGTTACGCCCGGCACGGCCTTGAGCCGCTCGGCCAGACCTGCTTCGCGTTGCGCCTCTGGCGACAACGGTATGCGCAGGCTTGTGACATAAGGCGGTTCGCGCATGGTAACAGCTATCGCCAGCCAGAGTGCGAGGAGCACCGCGCAGCCGATGAACACCATGCTCAGGCCACCATGGGAAAACAACCACCCACCGAGGATGCCCCCCATGGCCGAGCCAAGAAACTGACTGGTGGAATAGACCCCCATCGCCGTGCCCTTGCCGCCAGCGGGCGATACCTTGCTGATAAGCGAAGGCAGCGACGCCTCAAGCAGGTTGAAGGCGATGAAGAACACCACTGTACCGATAACCAGTTCTTTTAGCGAGTAGCCAAATTCCCAGAAATACAATTCCGTGAGCATCAGCACGGTCACGGCACCGATGAGCACGCGCTTCATCTTGCGCTTTTTTTCGCCATAGATGATGAACGGAATCATGGCGAAAAAAGAAATCACCAAGGCAGTCAGGTACACCCACCAGTGCTGCTCTTTCGGCAACCCGGCACGCTCGACCAAGGCCATCGGCAAGACCACGAAGCTGGCCATCAGCACCGAATGCAGCACGAAAATACCGAAGTCCAGCCGCAACAGGTCCGGGTGGCGCAACGTGGCCGCCATCGCCTCCTTGGCCACGCCGGACTCGCGGTGATGCAACGGGCCGGACGCCTTAGGTACGACAAAGGCAATCAATACGATACCGATGAGCGCCAGCCCGGCAGTGGCCAGGAACAGTCCGGACAAGCCGAAGGCGCGGGTCAGCAACGGGCCGACCACCATGGCCACGGCGAAGGAGACGCCGATGCTCATCCCGATCATCGCCATGGCCTTGGTGCGGTGCTGTTCGCGGGTCAGGTCTGAAAGCAAGGCCATCACGGCAGCGGAAATCGCCCCTGCGCCTTGCAACACCCTGCCGGCGATCACCCCCCAGATGGAGTCGGCCTGGGCGGCCAGCAGACTGCCAAGGGCAAAGACGATCAAGCCGCCGTAGATGACCGGGCGACGACCGATACGGTCGCACAGGATGCCGAACGGAATCTGCAGAAATGCCTGGGTCAGGCCATAGGCGCCAATGGCCAGGCCGATAAGCGCGGGGGTGGCACCCGCCAGATCCATACCATAAGTGGCAAGCACCGGCAGGACCATGAACATGCCAAGCATGCGAAAAGCAAACACCAGGGCCAGCCCGCTGGCGGCGCGGGTTTCCGAGCCGCTCATGCGCTCGCTGTGGGGATCGTGCATGGAAAAACCTCATGTGAACCGGCGGCGATTCTACCAGTCCCACAGTTGTAACGGCACATACGGCGACGCTTTGCCGCGCAGATGTCATGCCTTCTTCATGGTTCCGGATGATAGTGTGCATCCATCCAGTATTTAGCCTTATACTCCCGTGTTTTATGCCCGCCAAGCGAGGCCGCTTTTGGACAAGATCCTGATTCGTGGGGCTCGGACCCACAACCTGAAGAACATCGACCTCACCCTGCCCCGTGACAAGCTGATTGTCATCACCGGCCTGTCGGGCTCGGGCAAGTCGTCGCTGGCGTTCGATACACTCTACGCAGAAGGCCAGCGGCGTTACGTCGAGTCCTTGTCGGCCTATGCGCGGCAGTTCCTGTCGATGATGGAGAAGCCCGATGTCGACACCATCGAAGGCTTGTCGCCAGCGATTTCCATCGAGCAGAAGTCCACTTCGCACAACCCCCGCTCTACCGTCGGCACCATCACCGAAATCTACGACTATCTCCGGCTGTTGTACGCCCGGGTCGGCACGCCCCGCTGCCCGGATCACGACATTCCACTGGAAGCCCAGACCGTCAGCCAGATGGTCGACCTGGTGCTCGCCGAGCCCGAGGGGCGCCGGCTGATGCTGCTCGCACCGGTGATTCGCGAGCGCAAGGGCGAACACCTGGCCATCTTCGAGGAACTGCGCGCCCAAGGCTTCGTGCGCGTGCGAATCAACGGCAGACTCCACGAGATGGACGAGCTGCCCAAGCTGGAAAAACAGAAGAAGCACACCATCGAAGTGGTGGTCGACCGCTTCAAGGTGCGCAACGATCTGCAGCAGCGCCTGGCAGAATCCTTCGAGACGGCACTGAAGCTGGCAGACGGGATCGCGCTGGTCGCACCGATGGACGACGAAGCCGGTGAAGAGCTGATCTTTTCCGCACGCTTCGCTTGCCCGATCTGCGGCCATGCCATCAGCGAACTGGAACCCAAGCTGTTCTCGTTCAACAACCCCGCTGGCGCATGCCCGACCTGTGATGGCCTGGGGGTAAAACAGTTTTTCGACACCAAGCGCCTGGTCAACGGCGAGCTGACCCTGGCCGAAGGCGCGATCCGTGGCTGGGACCGGCGCAACGTCTATTATTTCCAGATGCTGGGCTCATTGGCCGCCCATTACGGCTTCAGCCTCGAGGTCCCGTTCAAGGAACTGCCGGCAGACCAGCAGAAGATGCTGCTCAACGGCAGCGGCAATCACAACGTCGACTTCAAGTACCTGAACGACCGTGGCGACATCGTCAAGCGCTCCCACCCTTTCGAAGGCATCGTGCCCAACCTGGAACGTCGCTACCGCGAAACGGAATCGGCGACCGTACGCGAAGAGCTGGCCAAGTTCCTCAGCACCCAGCCTTGCCCGGATTGCCGCGGCACCCGCCTGCGGCGTGAAGCGCGGCACGTCTGGGTCGGCGAGAAGACCTTGCCTGCGGTGACCGGCCTGCCCATCGGCGACGCCACATCGTATTTCGACGGGCTCAAGTTGACCGGACGCAAAGGCGAGATCGCCGACAAGATTCTCAAGGAAATCCGCGAGCGTCTGCAGTTTCTGGTGAACGTGGGCCTGGACTATCTGACGCTCGACCGCAGCGCCGACACGTTGTCCGGCGGCGAGGCCCAGCGAATTCGCCTGGCCAGCCAGATCGGTGCAGGCCTGGTCGGGGTCATGTACATCCTCGACGAGCCATCTATTGGCCTGCACCAGCGCGACAACGATCGCTTGCTGGGCACTCTCAAGCACCTGCGCGACATCGGCAATACGGTGATCGTGGTCGAACATGACGAAGACGCCATCCGCCTCGCTGACTACGTGGTCGACATCGGGCCTGGTGCCGGCGTACATGGCGGCCACATCGTTGCTCAGGGCACGGCGCAGGAAGTCATGGACCACCCGGACTCCCTCACCGGCAAGTACCTCTCCGGCCGAGTGAAGATTGCCGTGCCAGCCAAGCGCACGCCGCGCAACAAGAAGCTGTCCTTGACGCTCAAAGGCGCGCGCGGCAATAACCTGCGAAATGTCGATCTGGAAATCCCCATCGGCTTGCTGACCTGCGTCACCGGTGTGTCGGGGTCGGGCAAATCGACATTGATCAACAACACGCTCTTCCCGCTCAGTTCGACCGCCCTCAATGGCGCGACCACCCTGGAAGCGGCAGCTCACGACAGCATCGACGGCCTGCAGCATCTGGACAAGGTCGTCGATATCGACCAAAGCCCGATCGGCCGAACGCCACGCTCCAACCCGGCCACGTATACCGGGCTGTTTACGCCCATCCGCGAGCTTTTCGCGGGGGTCCCGGAAGCGCGGTCGCGGGGTTATGGTCCCGGGCGTTTCTCGTTCAACGTCAAGGGTGGGCGCTGCGAAGCCTGCCAAGGCGATGGCTTGATCAAGGTCGAGATGCACTTTCTGCCGGACATCTATGTACCGTGCGACGTGTGCAAGAGCAAACGCTACAACCGTGAAACCCTCGAGATCAAATACAAGGGCAAGAACATTCACGAAACCCTGGAAATGACCATTGAGGAAGCACGCGAGTTTTTCGACGCTGTGCCAGCCTTGGCGCGCAAGCTGCAAACACTGATGGATGTCGGCCTGTCGTACATCAAGCTCGGTCAGTCGGCGACGACGCTGTCCGGAGGTGAGGCGCAACGGGTCAAGCTGTCGCGGGAGCTGTCCAAGCGCGACACCGGCAAGACGCTGTACATCCTGGATGAACCCACCACAGGCCTGCACTTTGCGGACATTCAGCAGTTGCTGGATGTGCTGCACCGGTTGCGCGATCACGGGAACACCGTGGTGGTCATCGAGCACAACCTGGACGTCATCAAGACAGCTGACTGGCTGGTCGACCTAGGGCCTGAAGGCGGCTCCAAAGGCGGGCAGATCATTGCCGTAGGGACGCCGGAGCAGGTGGCAGGGATGAAGCAATCCTACACCGGGCACTACCTCAAGCCCCTGCTGGAACGGGACAAGGCGTAGCCAACAAAAAGCCCCGACCATTCACATGGTCGGGGCTTTTTTGTGCTGTCAGAAATCAGAACTGCGATTGCAGATAATTCTGCAGGCCTGTCAGCTTGATCAAACCCAACTGCTTCTCGAGCCAGTAGGTGTGGTCTTCCTCGGTGTCGTTCAACTGCACGCGCAGGATTTCGCGGCTGACATAGTCATTGTGCAGCTCGCACAACTCGATGCCCTTGCACAACGCTGCGCGGACCTTGTATTCAAGGCGCAGGTCGCTTTCGAGCATCTCAGGCACGGTGGTGCCGACATCGAGATCGTCGGGGCGCATGGTCGGTGTGCCTTCGAGCATCAGAATGCGGCGCATCAAGGCGTCTGCGTGTTCGGCCTCTTCCTGCATTTCGTGGTTGATGCGTTCGTAGAGCTTGCCAAATCCCCAGTCCTCGTACATCCGCGAATGGATGAAATACTGATCACGCGCTGCCAATTCACCGCGCAACAGCGTGTTCAGATAATCGATTACTTCCGGATGGCCCAGCATTGCTCTACATCTCCCTGTGCGTAAAGGCATAGTCTGAACCATGGCGTGGATAAGGTCACGAAGAACAAGAAAGCAAATCGCTAAAAAAGAGGGAAACTGCGACGATTGGCAGCGAAAAACCGCCCAAATGAGGGCGGTTCGCTTTATCATTTCGACTTAAGCGCGTTTCGCTTCAATCGCTTGCGCGATTGCTTCTCCATACGCTGGGTCAGCCTTGCTGAAGTGCCCGAGCTGCCGCTCGATGACATCGGCAGAAACGCTGCCCAAGGTCCCGGCAATATTGTCCACCAGCAACGCCCGCTGCGCATCGCTCATCAAGCGGAACAATGCACCTGCGTGGCTGTAGTAATCGCCATCGACACGGTGATCCCAGCGATCGGCTGCACCTTGCAGGGCCAGCGCCGGCTCGGCATAGCTGAGGTCTTGTTTCGGCGCGCTGCTGTAGCTGTTGGGCTCGTAATTCGGCGCTGCACCACCGTTGCTGCCCAAGGCCATGGAGCCGTCGCGCTGGTAAGTGTTGACCGGACTGCGCGGTGCATTCACCGATAATTGCTGGTGGTTGGTACCAATCCGGTAGCGATGGGCATCGGCATAAGCGAACACACGGCCTTGCAGCATCCGGTCGGGGGACAGCCCTACACCTGGCACCATGTTGCTTGGACCAAACGCCGCCTGCTCGACCTCGGCAAAGTAGTTGAGCGGGTTACGATTGAGCTCCAGCATCCCCACCTCGATCAGCGGGAATTCTTTCTGCGACCAGGTTTTGGTGACATCGAACGGGTTCTCATGATGGGCGTCAGCCTGAGCCTCGGTCATTACCTGAAGGCACACACGCCATTTCGGAAAATCACCGCGCTCGATGGCGCCGAACAGGTCGCGCTGGGCGTAGTCTGGATCGGTACCGGCAAGACGCGCAGCATCAGCGGGCGCGAGGTTCTTGATGCCTTGCTCCGTCTTGTAGTGCCATTTGACCCAATGCCGCACGCCGGCTGCGTTGATCAAGCTATAGGTGTGACTGCCGAACCCGTGCATGTGGCGGTAACCGTCGGGAATGCCACGGTCGGAAAACAAGATGGTGACCTGGTGCAGCGCTTCCGGGGAATGCGACCAGAAATCCCACATCATCTGTGCGCTCTTCAGATTGCTCTGAGGGAGACGTTTCTGGGTGTGGATAAAGTCCGGGAATTTCAGCGGATCACGGATAAAGAACACAGGCGTGTTATTACCGACGATGTCCCAGTTGCCTTCCTCGGTGTAGAACTTCAGCGCAAAGCCGCGTGGGTCGCGCTCGGTGTCAGCAGAACCGCGCTCGCCGCCGACCGTAGAAAACCGCAGAAAGGTTTCAGTCTGTTTGCCAACGGCATTGAACAGCTTGGCGCTGCTCAGATGGCTGATGTCCTGAGTGACAGTGAAAGTCCCATAGGCACCTGAGCCCTTGGCATGTACGCGACGCTCAGGAATATTTTCGCGATTGAAATGCGCAAGCTTTTCGATCAGATGGAAATCGTCCAGCAACAATGGGCCGCGAGGGCCGGCAGAGCGGGAGTTTTGGTTATCGGCAACAGGCGCACCGCTGGCGGTGGTCAAGGTCGTATTCTGGCTCATGGGCTTCCTCTCTCAGGCTGATCCTGCCGGTATAGACGGCTTTCGGACATTATTCGCCAGGAGCGCGCATGAGGCTAATGCATTAACTGTTTGTGCACGATAGATTTTGACAAATTAGCACGCCAATAAAAAACCGGGCACAAGGCCCGGTTTTTTAACAGACTGAAACGTCTTACTCAGCGGCTTCTACAACGCCACCAACTGGACGATCAACCAGCTCGACGTAGCACATAGGTGCGTTGTCGCCAGCGCGGAAACCGCACTTCAGGATGCGCAGGTAGCCGCCCTCACGGGTTGCATAGCGCTTGCCCAGGTCGTTGAACAGCTTGCCAACGATGGCTTTCGAACGAGTACGGTCGAACGCCAGACGGCGGTTCGAAACGCTATCGATCTTGGCCAGAGTGATCAGCGGCTCGGCAACGCGGCGCAGTTCCTTGGCTTTAGGCAGAGTCGTTTTGATCAGCTCGTGCTCGAACAGCGACACTGCCATGTTCTGGAACATAGCCTTGCGGTGCGAGCTAGTGCGGCTCAGGTGACGACCACTTTTACGATGACGCATGGTTCATTCCTTACCAAACACGACGTTCGGTGATTACGACGATCAGGCAGTCGCCTTGTCGTCCTTCTTAAGACTTGCAGGCGGCCAGTTGTCGAGGCGCATGCCGAGGGACAGACTGCGTGAGCCAAGGACGTCCTTGATTTCAGTCAAGGATTTCTTGCCCAGGTTCGGAGTCTTCAACAGCTCTACTTCGGTGCGCTGAATCAGGTCGCCGATGTAGTAGATGTTCTCCGCCTTAAGGCAGTTGGCCGAACGTACAGTCAATTCCAGATCGTCAACTGGACGGAGGAGGATCGGGTCGATCTCATCTTCCTCTTCAACCACCGGCTGCAGCGTTTCACCTTTGAGGTCGACGAACGCAGCCAACTGCTGTTGCAGGATGGTTGCAGCGCGGCGGATAGCCTCTTCAGGATCCAGCGTACCGTTGGTTTCCAGATCGATAACCAGTTTGTCCAGGTTGGTGCGCTGCTCGACACGGGCGTTTTCCACCACGTAGGCGATACGACGGACCGGGCTGAACGAAGAGTCAAGCTGCAAGCGACCGATGCTGCGGCTTTCATCTTCATCGCTCTGACGCGAATCGGCTGGTTCATAACCGCGACCACGAGCTACAACGAGCTTCATGTTCAGGGCGCCGTTAGACGCCAGGTTAGCGATTACGTGATCGGGGTTAACGATCTCGACATCATGATCCAGCTGAATATCGGCAGCGGTAACCACCCCCGAACCCTTTTTCGACAAGGTCAGCGTCACTTCGTCACGACCGTGCAGCTTGATAGCCAGACCTTTCAGGTTCAACAGGATTTCAATAACGTCTTCCTGTACACCTTCGATGGCGCTGTACTCGTGGAGCACACCGTCAATCTCGGCCTCGACCACTGCACAGCCGGGCATTGAGGACAACAGGATGCGGCGCAGCGCGTTGCCCAGGGTATGGCCGAAACCACGCTCGAGAGGCTCGAGAGTGATCTTGGCGCGGGTTGGACTGACGACCTGCACATCAATATGGCGGGGCGTCAGGAACTCATTTACCGAAATCTGCATGGATGCACCTATTTTCTAGCCCTTACTTGGAGTAGAGCTCGACAATCAGGCTTTCGTTGATGTCGGCGGACAGATCACTGCGAGCTGGAACGTTCTTGAAAACGCCCGACTTCTTCTCAGTGTCTACTTCTACCCATTCTACGCGGCCACGTTGGGCACACAGATCGAGAGCCTGGACAATGCGAAGTTGGTTCTTGGCTTTCTCGCGAATCGCGACCACGTCACCAGCACGAACCTGGTAGGACGGAACGTTAACGGTTTTGCCGTTGACGCTGATCGACTTGTGCGATACCAGCTGACGGGATTCAGCACGCGTGGAGCCGAAACCCATACGGTATACAACGTTGTCCAGACGGCATTCGAGCAGCTGCAGCAGGTTCTCGCCGGTTGCGCCTTTCTTGCCGGCTGCTTCCTTGTAGTAACCGCTGAACTGACGCTCGAGAACGCCATAGATACGACGGACCTTCTGCTTTTCACGCAGTTGGGTGCCGTAGTCGGACTGGCGACCGCGGCGCTGACCGTGGATACCTGGGGCTGCTTCGATGTTGCACTTCGATTCCAGGGCGCGAACGCCGCTTTTCAGGAACAGGTCAGTGCCTTCACGACGCGCCAGTTTGCATTTTGGACCAATGTAACGAGCCATTATCTATCGTCTCCTGATTACACGCGGCGCTTCTTCGGCGGACGGCACCCGTTATGCGGGATTGGCGTCACGTCGGTGATGCTGGCGATCTTATAGCCGCAGCCGTTCAAAGCACGGACAGCGGACTCACGACCTGGACCTGGACCTTTGACGTTGACGTCGAGGTTTTTCAGGCCATATTCCAGCGCAGCTTGACCAGCACGTTCGGCAGCTACTTGAGCAGCGAACGGGGTGGACTTGCGTGAACCGCGGAAACCCGACCCACCGGAGGTAGCCCAGGACAGGGCGTTACCTTGACGGTCGGTGATGGTCACGATGGTGTTGTTGAAAGACGCGTGGATGTGGGCGATGCCATCAACCACTGTCTTTTTGACTTTCTTACGAGGACGAGCAGCAGGTTTTGCCATGACTAGATTCCTGTCGATTCGCTGGTGCGATTACTTGCGGATCGGCTTACGCGGGCCTTTACGGGTACGCGCGTTGGTCTTGGTGCGTTGACCGCGAACCGGCAGACCACGACGATGACGAAGACCGCGGTAGCAGCCCAGATCCATCAAGCGTTTGATTTTCATGTTGATTTCGCGACGCAAGTCGCCTTCAACGTTGAACTTGGCAACTTCGCCACGCAGCAATTCAATCTGCTCGTCGCTCAGATCCTTGATCTTTGCGGCCGGGTTGACCCCGGTAACTGCGCAAATGTTCTGCGCAGTGGTGCGACCGACACCATAGATGTAGGTCAGCGAGATAACAGTATGCTTGTTATCTGGAATGTTAACGCCTGCAATACGGGCCATTCAGTGGGACTCCAATTGACAGCTACCTACGCCCCGGAAGCCAAGAAATAGGGCGCGAGATAATATCGCTGTAGAAACAAATAATCAACCCAGCAGCGCACTAGCTGCTGGGTTTGAAGCACAAATCACAATCAGCCTTGGCGCTGCTTGTGACGAGGTTCCGCGCTGCAAATGACGCGAACAACACCTTCGCGGCGGATAATCTTGCAGTTGCGGCACAGTTTTTTGACCGATGCACGAACTTTCATCACCAAACTCCTCGAACCTTAGGGGGTGCTTCAGCGGAGCAGACCGTTGTTGCTGCCGCCATAGCCCTTCAGGTTAGCTTTCTTCATCAGGGATTCGTACTGGTGCGAAACGAGGTGCGATTGTACTTGGGACATGAAGTCCATCACAACCACCACAACGATCAGCAACGAGGTCCCGCCAAGGTAAAACGGAACGTTTGCGGCCACCACCAGGAACTGGGGAAGCAGACAGACGCACATCATGTAGAGAGCACCGAACATGGTCAAGCGAGTCAAAACGCCATCAATGTAGCGCGCCGATTGCTCACCTGGACGGATGCCCGGAATAAAGGCACCGGACTTCTTCAGGTTTTCCGCTACGTCTTTCGGATTGAACATCAACGCCGTATAGAAGAAGCAGAAGAAAATAATCCCTGCACTAAACAGCAGAATATTCAACGGCTGACCCGGAGCGATCGACTGAGAGAGATCCTGCAGCCAGCCCATACCTGGGGACTGACCGAACCATTGCCCCAAGGAAGCCGGGAACAACAGGATGCTGCTCGCGAAAATGGCTGGAATCACACCGGCCATGTTCACCTTCAGCGGCAAGTGGCTCGTCTGCGCAGCGAAAACCTTGCGGCCTTGCTGACGCTTGGCATAGTGAACGGCAATGCGCCGCTGACCACGCTCGATGAACACCACGAAACCGATGATCGCTACTGCCAG
Source organism: Pseudomonas sp. dw_358 (assembly GCF_018449655.1). GTDB lineage: Bacteria > Pseudomonadota > Gammaproteobacteria > Pseudomonadales > Pseudomonadaceae > Aquipseudomonas. The sequence goes on along the minus strand of NZ_JAAVUX010000011.1, from coordinate 30,566 downwards.
CAAACCGATCGCAACCAACGCGAAGATGTTGATATCGCCCTGACGCGCAGACTCGAAAGACTGCCCTACTGCTCTCGGAAGACCGGCGACGATACCCGAAAAAATCAACATCGAGATACCGTTGCCAACACCGCGCTCGGTGATCTGCTCACCCAACCACATCATGAACATCGCACCGGCCACAAAAGTCGATACGGCGAGCAGATAGAAGCTGATGCCTGCAGAAAACGAAACGCCCTGGTTGGCCAGACCGATCGACATGCCGATCGCTTGTACCAATGCCAGGACTACAGTGCCATAGCGGGTGTACTGGCTTATCTTGCGACGGCCAGCTTCACCTTCCTTCTTCAACTGCTCCAACTGCGGCGCTACAGCGGACATCAGTTGCATGATGATCGATGCCGAAATGTACGGCATGATCCCCAGCGCAAAAATGCTCATCCGCTCCAGCGCACCGCCGGAAAACATGTTGAACAAGCTAAGAATGGTCCCCTCATTCTGTTTGAACAGATCCGCCAGCCGGTCCGGGTTGATACCTGGAACTGGGATGTGTGCGCCTATTCGATAGACGACAATCGCCATGAACAGAAATCGCAGACGAGCCCAGAGCTCGGACAACCCGCCTTTGCTGAGCGCTGAGAGAGCACCTTGCTTAGCCATTTATTCCTCGAACTTGCCGCCAGCTGCTTCGATAGCCGCACGTGCACCTTTGGTGACGGCGATACCTTTGAAGGTGAAAGCGCGAGCCACCTCACCGGACAGCATGATTTTCACACGCTGAACGTTTTGGTTGATCACGTTCGCATCCTTGAGCGATTGCACAGTGATGACGTCGCCTTCAACCTTGGCCAGCTCGGACAGACGCACTTCTGCGCGGTCCATGGCTTTCAGCGAAACGAAGCCAAACTTTGGCAAACGGCGATGCAGCGGCTGTTGACCGCCTTCAAAGCCTGGAGCAATGGTGCCACCGGAGCGTGAGGACTGACCTTTGTGGCCACGGCCACCGGTCTTGCCCAAGCCACTACCGATACCACGGCCCGGACGATGCTTTTCGCGACGGGAACCCGGCGCTGGACTCAGATCATTGAGTTTCATCGATTAACCCTCGACTCGCAGCATGTAGTAAGCCTTGTTGATCATCCCGCGATTCTCGGGAGTATCCTGGACTTCTACAGTGTGACCGATGCGACGCAGACCCAGACCCTTAACGCACAGTTTGTGGTTAGGGATGCGGCCGGTCATGCTTTTGATCAGCGTTACTTTTACGGTAGCCATGATCAGATGATCTCCTCAACGTTTTTGCCGCGCTTGGCAGCAATGGACGACGGGGACTGCATCGACTTCAGACCTTTGAACGTGGCGTGTACCACGTTCACAGGGTTAGTCGAGCCGTAGCACTTGGCCAGAACGTTCTGAACACCAGCGACTTCCAGGACGGCACGCATTGCGCCACCAGCGATGATGCCGGTACCTTCGGAGGCTGGCTGCATGTAGACCTTGGAGGCGCCGTGGGCGGACTTCATGGCGTACTGCAGGGTGGTACCGTTCAGGTCCACTTGAATCATGTTGCGACGAGCAGCTTCCATCGCCTTCTGGATGGCGGCTGGCACTTCACGAGACTTGCCACGGCCGAAACCCACGCGACCCTTGCCATCACCTACCACGGTCAACGCGGTGAAAGTGAAGATACGGCCGCCTTTTACGGTCTTGGCAACGCGGTTCACTTGAACCAGCTTCTCGATGTAGCCTTCGTCGCGCTTTTGGTCGTTATTTGACATAACTTAGAACTCCAGCCCCGCTTCACGAGCAGCATCAGCCAGCGCTTTCACGCGACCGTGGTACTTGAAGCCAGAGCGGTCGAAAGCCACCTGCGAGACACCTGCGGCTTTCGCACGCGAGGCGACCAGCTGGCCAACCTTAGTGGCCGCGTCGATGTTGCCAGTGGCGCCATCACGCAGTTCTTTGTCCAAAGTCGAGGCGCTTGCCAGGACTTTGCTGCCGTCGGCCGAGATGACCTGGGCATAGATGTGCTGCGACGAGCGGAACACGCAGAGACGCACGACTTCGAGCTCGTGCATTTTCAAGCGTGCCTTGCGAGCGCGACGCAGGCGAGTAACTTTTTTGTCGGTCATTTGCTATGCCCTACTTCTTCTTGGCTTCTTTACGGCGGACGACTTCGTCTGCGTAACGTACACCTTTGCCTTTGTAAGGCTCTGGCGGACGGAAATCGCGGATTTCAGCGGCCACTTGACCCACCAGCTGCTTGTCGATGCCCTTGATCAGGATATCGGTCTGGCTAGGAGTCTCAGCGGTGATGCCTTCCGGCAGTTCATAGTCCACCGGGTGCGAGAAGCCAAGCGCCAGGTTCAGCACTGTGCCTTTAGCTTGTGCTTTGTAACCAACACCGACCAGCTGGAGCTTGCGCTCGAAGCCTTGGCTTACGCCCTGGACCATGTTGTTGACCAAAGCACGGGTGGTACCGGCCATTGCACGAGTCTGCTGATCGCCATTGCGAGCAGCGAAACGCAGCTCGCCAGCTTCTTCAACGACTTCAACGGACGAGTGTACATTCAGTTCAAGAGTGCCCTTGGCACCCTTCACCGAAAGCTGCTGGCCGACGAATTTGACTTCGACACCTGCTGGCAGCTTTACGGGGTTCTTAGCGACGCGAGACATGCTTATCCCCCCTTAGAACACTGTGCAAAGAACTTCGCCGCCGACACCGGCAGCGCGCGCAGCACGATCCGTCATCACACCTTTGTTGGTGGAGACGATGGATACGCCGAGACCGCCACGAACTTTCGGCAGATCATCAACGGATTTGTACTGACGCAGGCCTGGACGACTTACGCGTTTGACTTCTTCGATGACCGGACGGCCTTCGAAGTACTTGAGCTCGATGGAAAGCGACGGTTTGGTTTCGCTGCTTACCTGAAAACCCGCGATATAGCCTTCGTCCTTCAGAACTTTGGCCACAGCTACCTTCAACGTGGAAGACGGCATGCTTACGACGGACTTTTCAGCCATCTGGGCATTACGGATTCGAGTTAGCATGTCCGCTAACGGGTCCTGCATACTCATGGGCTTGACGCTCCTGATACAAAAATTATTAGCCTTTACGGCTACAACGTCGCCGAGACAGTAAAACCGGTCCAAAAACCCGGGCTCTGGCGAGCCGGCAATTCTAGACTCACCCCAGAAATGAATCAAGCCCCATGAGGGGCTTGATTCATTCGCAAGGTACCGGCGGTCGGTTGATTGCTCTCCCGATCACCGGGACTCGACGGTACGACTTACCAACTGGCCTTGACCAGACCTGGCACGTCACCGCGCATGGCGGCTTGACGCAGCATGTTACGGCCCAGGCCGAACTTGCGGTATACACCGTGCGGACGACCGGTCAGGCGGCAGCGGTTACGCATGCGCGAAGCGCTGGCGTCACGTGGCTGCTTCTGCAGGGCTACCGAAGCATTCCAACGGTCTTCTTCACTTGCGTTCAGATTCACGATGATCGCTTTCAGCTCTGCACGCTTCTTGGCGTACTTGGCGACCGTCAGCTGACGCTTCAGCTCACGGTTTTTCATGCTCTTCTTGGCCATTTTCCTACTCCAATCAGTTGCGGAACGGGAATTTGAAAGCACGCAGCAAGGCGCGACCTTCATCATCCGAACGAGCAGTGGTGGTCAGGGTAATGTCCAGACCGCGCAGGGCATCGATCTTGTCGTAATCAATTTCCGGGAAAATGATCTGCTCTTTCACGCCCATGCTGTAGTTGCCACGACCGTCGAAGGACTTGGCATTCAGGCCGCGGAAGTCGCGAACCCGAGGCAGGGAGATCGCCAGCAGGCGGTCCAGGAATTCATACATACGATCGCGACGCAGGGTCACCTTGACACCGATCGGCCAGCCCTCACGGACTTTGAAGCCCGCGATGGATTTACGAGCGAAGGTCACAACGGCTTTTTGGCCGGTGATTTTCTCGAGGTCGGCAACAGCGTGTTCGATGACTTTTTTGTCGCCGATGGCTTCGCCAACACCCATGTTCAGGGTGATTTTGGTAACGCGCGGAACTTCCATCACGTTCTTCAGCTTGAGTTCTTCTACAAGCTTAGGAGCGATTTCCTTCCGGTAAATCTCTTTGAGTCGTGCCATGGTCTTCTACCTAGCAGTGTTCAAGCATCAACCGCTTTTTGGGTCGACTTGAAGACACGAATTTTTTTGCCGTCTTCAACTTTGAAACCAACGCGGTCTGCCTTGTTGGTTGCGCCGTTGAAAATGGCGACGTTGGAAGCGTGCAATGGCGCTTCTTTCTCGACGATACCGCCCTGTACGCCCGACATCGGGTTAGGCTTGGTATGACGCTTCACCAGGTTGATCCCACCCACGACCAGACGGTCATCAGCGAGAACCTTGAGCACCTTACCGCGCTTGCCTTTGTCTTTGCCGGCGATCACGATGATCTCGTCGTCACGACGAATCTTTTGCATGTCGGATCTCCTTACAGCACTTCTGGGGCGAGCGAGACGATCTTCATGAACTTCTCAGTACGAAGCTCACGGGTCACTGGCCCAAAGATACGGGTGCCGATCGGCTCTTGCTTGTTGTTCAACAGAACAGCAGCGTTGCCGTCAAAGCGGATGATGGAGCCGTCTGCACGACGAACACCGTGGCGAGTGCGGACTACAACAGCAGTCATCACTTGGCCTTTCTTCACTTTGCCGCGAGGAATTGCTTCCTTCACGGTCACCTTGATGATGTCACCGATGCCAGCGTACCGGCGGTGCGAACCGCCCAGTACCTTGATGCACATGACGCGACGAGCGCCGCTGTTATCGGCCACATCGAGCATGGATTGAGTCTGAATCATAAAATTTCTCCGACCCTTAGCCCTTAGACTTCAACAGCGCGTTCGAGAACTTCAACCAGGGCCCAGGACTTGGTCTTGGCCAGCGGACGGGTTTCGCGAATGGAAACCTTGTCGCCGGTTTTGCACTGATTGGTTTCGTCGTGTGCGTGCAGCTTAGTCGAACGCTTGACGTATTTACCGTAGATCGGGTGCTTTACGCGACGCTCGATCAACACGGTGATGGTTTTGTCCATCTTGTCGCTGACGACACGGCCAGTCAGCGTACGGACGGTTTTTTCGGCTTCAGCCATGATTACTTACCTGCCTGCTGGTTGAGCACAGTTTTCACGCGAGCGATGTCGCGCTTCACTTGCGAGAGCAGGTGAGACTGCCCCAACTGGCCAGTTGCTTTCTGCATACGCAGATTGAACTGGTCGCGCAGCAAGCCGAGCAGTTGCTCGTTCAGTTGCTGTGCTGATTTTTCACGAAGTTCGTTCGCTTTCATCACATCACCGTCCGCTTAACAAAGGAGGTGGCGAGAGGCAGCTTCGCAGCTGCCAAGGCGAAAGCCTCGCGCGCCATCTCTTCAGTAACACCCTCGATTTCATACAGGACTTTGCCTGGCTGAATCTGGGCAACCCAGTACTCTACGGAACCTTTACCTTTACCCATCCGCACTTCGAGAGGCTTCTTGGTGACCGGCTTGTCCGGGAATACACGGATCCAGATCTTGCCGCCACGTTTGACGTGACGGGTCAGAGCACGACGTGCCGACTCGATCTGGCGGGCGGTGAGACGACCGCGGGCGACAGCTTTCAGGGCGAACTCGCCGAAGCTGACTTTGCTACCGCGCAGTGCCAAGCCACGGTTGTGGCCAGTCATCTGCTTGCGGAACTTCGTACGCTTTGGTTGCAACATTTGGCGTACCCCTTATTTAGCAGCTTTTTTACGAGGCGCTGGTGCTTGAGGTTTCAGTTCTTCCTGGCGACCACCAATTACTTCGCCTTTGAAGATCCAAACCTTGACACCGATCACACCATAAGTGGTGTGAGCTTCGTAGGTGGCATAGTCAATGTCGGCACGCAGGGTGTGCAGAGGCACACGACCTTCGCGATACCATTCAGTCCGTGCGATTTCAGCACCGCCCAGACGACCGCTCACTTGGATTTTGATGCCTTTGGCACCAATGCGCATGGCGTTCTGTACAGCGCGCTTCATAGCGCGACGGAACATGACGCGGCGCTCCAGCTGCTGAGCTACGCTCTGCGCAACCAGCATACCGTCGAGCTCCGGCTTGCGGATCTCTTCGATATTGATGTGCACAGGCACACCCATTTGCTTGGTCAGGTCCTGACGCAGTTTCTCAACATCTTCACCTTTCTTCCCGATAACGATACCTGGACGAGCGGTGTGGATGGTGATCCGTGCAGTCTGAGCCGGACGATGGATATCGATACGGCTTACGGACGCGCTTTTTAGTTTGTCTTGGAGGTATTCACGCACCTTCAGATCTGCGAACAAGTAGTCCGCATAAGTCCGACCGTCTGCGTACCAGACGGAGGTGTGCTCCTTGACGATTCCCAGGCGAATGCCAATGGGATGTACTTTCTGACCCATCTGATCGACTCCGTTACTTGTCAGCAACCTTGACAGTGATATGGCAAGACCGCTTGACGATGCGATCAGCCCGGCCTTTGGCACGAGGCATGATGCGCTTCAGCGAACGCCCTTCGTTGACGAAAACGGTGGAGACTTTGAGGTCATCCACGTCAGCGCCTTCGTTGTGCTCGGCGTTGGCTACGGCCGACTCCAGCACTTTCTTGATGATTTCAGCGGCTTTTTTACTGCTAAAAGCCAACAGGTTGAGCGCTTCGCCCACCTTCTTCCCGCGGATCTGGTCGGCGACCAAGCGGGCTTTCTGGGCGGAGATTCGAGCGCCCGACAACTTAGCGGCTACTTCCATTTCCTAACCCCTTAACGCTTGGCTTTCTTGTCAGCCACGTGCCCACGATAAGTGCGGGTACCGGCGAACTCGCCCAGTTTATGGCCGACCATGTCTTCGTTCACGAGAACGGGGACGTGTTGACGACCGTTGTGTACCGCGATGGTCAAACCGACCATTTGTGGCAGGATCATCGAACGACGCGACCAGGTTTTCACCGGTTTGCGATCGTTCTTTTCCGCCGCCACTTCGATCTTCTTCAGTAGGTGAAGATCAATAAAAGGACCTTTTTTCAGAGAACGTGGCACTGTCGTATCCCTCTATTTACTTGTTGCGACGACGGACGATCATGTTGTCGGTACGCTTATTACCACGAGTCTTCGCGCCCTTAGTCGGGAAGCCCCATGGCGATACCGGATGACGACCACCGGAGGTACGACCTTCACCACCACCATGTGGGTGGTCAACCGGGTTCATGGCAACACCACGAACGGTTGGGCGAACGCCACGCCAGCGCTTGGCACCAGCTTTACCCAGCGAACGCAGGCTGTGCTCGGAGTTCGAGACTTCGCCCAACGTTGCACGGCATTCAGCCAGTACTTTGCGCATCTCGCCGGAGCGCAGACGCAGAGTTACATAAACACCTTCACGGGCGATCAGCTGGGCCGAAGCACCTGCCGAACGAGCGATCTGAGCACCTTTACCAGGCTTCAGTTCGACACCATGAATCGTGCTACCCACTGGGATGTTACGCAGTTGCAGCGAGTTACCTGGCTTGATCGGGGCAAGCGCACCCGAAATCAGCTGGTCGCCAGCGCTCACGCCTTTAGGGGCGATGATGTAGCGGCGTTCGCCGTCTGCGTACAGCAGCAGTGCGATGTGAGCAGTACGGTTTGGATCGTATTCGATACGCTCGACGGTGGCAGCGATGCCATCCTTGTCGTTGCGACGGAAATCGACCAGACGGTAATGCTGCTTGTGACCACCACCGATGTGACGAGTGGTAATACGGCCATTGTTGTTACGACCACCAGTCTTCGATTTTTTCTCGAGCAGCGGTGCGTGAGGAGCGCCCTTGTGGAGCTCCTGGTTGACCACCTTGACCACGAAACGGCGGCCAGGGGAAGTCGGTTTGCATTTAACGATTGCCATGATGCACCCCTTCCTTACTCAGCACTGCTGCTGAAATCGAGATCTTGGCCTGGTTGAAGGGAGATAACTGCCTTCTTCCAGTCATTACGCTTGCCCAGACCGCGAGCAGTGCGCTTGCTTTTACCCAGAACGTTCAGGGTAGTGACGCGCTCTACTTTCACGCTGAACAGGCTTTCGACGGCCTTCTTGATTTCCAGCTTGGTTGCGTCAGTGGCAACCTTGAAAACGAACTGGCCTTTCTTGTCAGCCAGAACCGTAGCCTTTTCGGAAACGTGCGGGCCAAGCAGAACTTTAAATACGCGTTCCTGGTTCATCCCAGCAGCTCCTCGAATTTCTTCACGGCCGACACGGTGATCAACACCTTGTCGTATGCGATCAGACTAACTGGATCGGAACCCTGTACGTCACGTACATCAACGTGCGGCAGGTTGCGAGCAGCCAGGTACAGATTCTGGTCGACAGCGTCGGACACGATCAGAACGTCGGTCAGACCCATGCCATTCAGCTTGCTCAGCAGGTCTTTGGTTTTCGGTGCATCAACAGCGAAATCCTGAACCACAACCAGACGGTCGGTACGTACCAGCTCGGCAAGGATGGAGCGCAGTGCTGCGCGATACATCTTCTTGTTGAGCTTTTGCGTGTGGTCCTGAGGACGAGCTGCGAAAGTGGTACCGCCGCCACGCCAGATTGGGCTACGGATAGTACCGGCACGAGCGCGGCCAGTACCCTTTTGACGCCATGGGCGCTTGCCGCCACCGCGTACGTCGGAACGGGTCTTCTGCTGCTTGCTGCCTTGACGACCGCCGGCCATGTAGGCCACGACTGCCTGGTGCACCAGCGTCTCGTTGAATTCGCCGCCGAAGGTCAGTTCGGAAACTTCGATCGCCTGAGCGTCATTAACATTTAATTGCATTTCAGCTTCCCCTTAACCGCGAGCCTTGGCTGCCGGACGCACAACCAGGTTGCCGCCAGTAGCGCCAGGAACAGCACCCTTGACGAGCAGCAGATTGCGTTCTGCGTCGACGCGCACAACTTCCAGGGACTGAACGGTCACGCGCTCGGCGCCCATGTGACCGGACATTTTCTTGCCCTTGAAAACACGACCAGGAGTCTGGCACTGGCCGATGGAGCCAGGCACACGGTGGGATACCGAGTTACCGTGGGTGTTGTCTTGACCGCGGAAATTCCAACGCTTGATGGTACCGGCAAAGCCTTTACCCTTGGACTGACCGGTAACGTCTACCAGCTGGCCTGCAGCGAAGAGTTCAGCGTTGATCAAGTCGCCAGCCTGGTATTCGCCTTCTTCAAGACGGAATTCCCAGACGCCACGGCCTGCTGCAACGTTCGCTTTAGCGAAGTGACCTGCTTGCGCAGCAGTCACACGCGAAGCACGACGCTCACCGACAGTGACTTGCACTGCGCGATAGCCATCGGTTTCTTCAGTTTTGAACTGGGTGACGCGATTCGGCTCGATCTCAATGACCGTAACCGGAATGGAGACACCTTCTTCGGTAAAAATGCGGGTCATACCGCATTTACGACCGACTACACCAATAGTCATGTTGTAACCTCATGAGTGTACGGGGCTTTCACCCGCTATGGCCGCCCATTTCAGAGCGTTACACGACTAAGACCCGAGTCTTAGCCGAGGCTGATCTGTACTTCCACACCGGCCGCCAGATCAAGCTTCATCAGCGCGTCAACGGTTTTGTCCGTTGGCTGGACGATGTCCAGAACACGCTTATGAGTACGGATCTCGTACTGGTCACGCGCGTCTTTGTTGACGTGCGGGGAGACCAGAACGGTGAACCGCTCTTTACGGGTAGGCAGTGGAATTGGACCACGCACTTGAGCACCAGTACGTTTCGCGGTTTCCACGATTTCCTGGGTGGATTGGTCGATCAGGCGATGGTCAAAAGCCTTCAACCTGATACGGATTTGCTGATTTTGCATTGGATTTCAGACTCCGGCTGCTATTCCCACCGAGCGCAATACGCCCGATTAAAGGAGGCGCAATTCTATAGACGCGCCCTTGGGGTGTCAACCCAATAAAAAAGCCCCCGCTGAGCGGGGGCTTTTCAAAGCATCGACGCGATCTCGGAAAGAGACTTAGGCGATGATTTTGGCTACGACGCCAGCGCCGACGGTACGACCGCCTTCACGAATGGCGAAACGCAGACCGTCTTCCATTGCGATGGTTTTGATCAGGGTAACAACCATTTTGATGTTGTCGCCTGGCATAACCATTTCAACGCCTTCCGGCAGTTCGCAGTTACCGGTCACGTCAGTGGTCCGGAAGTAGAACTGTGGACGGTAGCCTTTGAAGAACGGAGTGTGGCGACCGCCTTCTTCTTTGCTCAACACGTACACTTCGGCTTCGAAGGTAGTGTGCGGCTTGACCGAACCTGGCTTGACCAGAACCTGGCCACGCTCAACGTCGTCACGCTTGGTGCCACGCAGCAGCACGCCGCAGTTCTCGCCAGCACGACCTTCGTCGAGCAGTTTGCGGAACATTTCAACGCCGGTGCAGGTGGTGACGGTGGTGTCACGCAGACCAACGATTTCCAGAGGGTCCTGGACTTTTACGATACCGCGCTCGATACGACCGGTCACAACAGTACCGCGACCCGAGATCGAGAAGACGTCTTCGATTGGCATCAGGAACGGCTTGTCGATAACGCGAACCGGGTCTGGAATGTAGCTGTCCAGAGTCTCTACCAGCTTCTTGACAGCGGTAGTGCCCATTTCGTTGTCGTCCAGACCATCCAGCGCCATACGAGCGGAGCCGATGATGATTGGAGTGTCGTCGCCCGGGAAGTCATAGGTAGTCAGCAGGTCGCGGACTTCCATTTCTACCAGTTCCAGCAGCTCGGCGTCGTCTACCAGGTCAGCCTTGTTCAGGAAGACCACGATGTACGGAACACCTACCTGGCGGGACAGCAGGATGTGCTCACGAGTTTGTGGCATCGGACCATCAGCGGCCGAGCAAACCAGGATCGCGCCGTCCATCTGGGCAGCACCGGTGATCATGTTCTTCACATAGTCAGCGTGACCTGGGCAGTCAACGTGAGCGTAGTGACGGATCAGCGAGTTGTATTCAACGTGCGCGGTGTTGATGGTGATACCACGAGCTTTTTCTTCTGGCGCGCTGTCGATCTTGTCGAAGTCAACACGGGCCGAACCGAAGATTTCGGAGCAGACGCGGGTCAGAGCAGCGGTCAGCGTGGTTTTACCGTGGTCAACGTGACCGATGGTGCCAACGTTGACGTGCGGAAGGGAACGATCAAATTTTTCTTTAGCCACGACAATTAACTCCTAGCCTAAAGGGGCTGAATCAGCCTTGTTTTTTAACGATAGCTTCGACGATGTTCGCCGGAGCTTCGGAGTATTTGGAGAATTCCATAGAGTAGCTCGCGCGACCCTGGGACATGGAACGAACGTCGGTCGCATAACCGAACATCTCGCCCAACGGTACTTCGGCACGGATTACCTTGCCGGAGACAGTGTCTTCCATACCCTGGATCAGACCACGACGACGGTTCAAGTCACCCATCACGTCACCCATGTAGTCCTCAGGTGTTACAACTTCAACCTTCATGATCGGCTCAAGTACAACACCGCCACCTTTGGAGGCCAGTTGCTTGGTCGCCATGGAGGCTGCCACCTTGAACGCCATCTCGTTGGAGTCGACGTCGTGGTAAGAACCATCGAACACGGTTGCCTTCAGGCCGATCAGCGGATAGCCGGCAACAACGCCGTTCTTCATCTGCTCCTCGATACCCTTCTGGATGGCCGGGATGTATTCCTTCGGAACCACACCACCTACCACTTCGTTCACGAATTGCAGACCTTCCTGACCTTCGTCAGCCGGTGCAAAACGGATCCAGCAATGGCCGAACTGGCCACGACCGCCGGATTGGCGAACGAACTTGCCTTCGATCTCACAGGCCTTGGTGATTTTCTCACGGTAGGAAACCTGTGGTTTACCGATGTTGGCTTCGACGTTGAACTCACGGCGCATCCGGTCTACCAGGATGTCCAGGTGCAATTCGCCCATGCCGGAGATGATGGTTTGACCCGTCTCCTCATCAGTCTTGACGCGGAAAGATGGGTCTTCCTGAGCAAGTTTGCCCAGAGCGATACCCATTTTTTCCTGGTCGTCCTTGGTCTTGGGCTCAACGGCAACCGAAATAACCGGCTCCGGGAAGTCCATACGGACCAGGATGATCGGCTTTTCCAGCGAGCACAGGGTGTCGCCAGTGGTCACATCTTTCATGCCGATCAAGGCCGCGATGTCACCTGCCAGTACTTCTTTGATCTCTTCGCGGCTGTTGGCGTGCATTTGCACCATACGACCAACGCGCTCTTTCTTGCCTTTTACCGAGTTCAGAACGGTGGTTCCAGACTCCAGTTTGCCCGAGTAAACGCGTGCAAACGTCAAGGTACCCACGAAGGGGTCAGTCGCGATCTTGAACGCCAGAGCCGAGAACGGCTCGGTGTCGTCTGCATGACGCTCCATGGCGACTTCTTCGTCATCCGGGTCGGAACCCTTGATGGCCGGAATGTCCACAGGTGCAGGCAGGAAGTCGATGACGGCATCAAGAACCAGGGGAACGCCCTTATTCTTGAACGAAGAGCCGCAAACAGCCAGAACGATTTCGCCAGCGATGGTCCGCTGACGCAGAGCGCCCTTGATTTCCTCGACGGTCAGTTCCTCACCTTCGAGGTACTTGTTCATCAGCTCTTCAGTGGCTTCGGCCGCAGCCTCGACCATGTTGTTGCGCCACTCTTCAGCCAATTCCTGCATGTCGGCAGGGATCGGACCGCGGACAGGGGTAGTACCCTTGTCGCTTTCGTCCCAACGAACAGCTTCCATGGTCAGCAGGTCGATCTGACCTTCGAAGTGGTCTTCTGCACCGATGGCCAGTTGAATCGGCACCGGGGTGTGACCCAGGCGCTGCTTGATCTGCCCAATCACGCGCAGGAAGTTGGCACCGGCACGGTCCATCTTGTTGACGTAAACAAGACGTGGAACGCCGTACTTGTTGGCTTGACGCCATACGGTTTCCGATTGCGGCTCAACGCCCGAAGTACCGCAGAACACAACGACCGCGCCATCGAGTACGCGCAGCGAGCGCTCTACTTCGATGGTGAAGTCAACGTGACCGGGGGTATCGATGATGTTGAAGCGATGCTTCGGAAACTGCTTGGTGGAGCCTTCCCAGAAAGCGGTCGTCGCAGCGGAGGTAATGGTAATACCCCGCTCCTGCTCCTGCACCATCCAGTCCATGGTCGCGGCGCCATCATGCACCTCGCCCATTTTGTGGTTTACGCCCGTGTAAAACAGGACGCGCTCGGTGGTCGTGGTTTTACCCGCGTCCACGTGAGCCACGATACCGATGTTACGGTAGCGCTTGATATCGGTTGTACGAGCCATAAAGCCCTCGCAAAGTTGATGACGCTGGATTTAGAAGCGGTAGTGCGAGAACGCTTTGTTGGCTTCGGCCATACGGTGAACGTCTTCGCGCTTCTTAACTGCAGCACCTTTGCCTTCGGCAGCATCCAACAGCTCGCCAGCCAGGCGCAGGGCCATGGACTTCTCGCCGCGCTTGCGGGCGAAGTCTACCAGCCAGCGCATGGCCAGGGCGTTACGACGAGACGGACGAACTTCAACCGGAACCTGGTAAGTAGCACCGCCTACACGGCGCGACTTCACTTCGACCAGCGGAGCGATGGCGTCGAGAGCTTTCTCGAAGATTTCCAGGGGGTCGCTGTTCTTGCGTTCTTTAACCTTCTCCAGCGCGCCATAAACGATACGTTCGGCAACGGCTTTCTTGCCGCTTTCCATCACGTGGTTCATGAACTTGGCCAGGATCTGGCTGCCGTATTTTGGATCGTCAAGCACTTCGCGCTTGGCTGCTACGCGTCTTCTTGGCATGGATAAGCCCTCAAACGGTCTTCAGGTTAGCTCGGAACAACCTGCCCTGTGGACGGGCGCCCGACCTTACTCTTATCGACTCAGAAAAATAGAAAATTGCTGTTTGTCGCGAGCGACCATTACTTCTTCGGACGCTTGGTACCGTATTTCGAACGACCTTGGTTACGACCTTTGACGCCGGAGGTATCCAGGGAGCCGCGAACGGTGTGGTAGCGAACACCTGGCAAGTCTTTTACACGACCGCCGCGGATCAGGACCACGCTGTGTTCTTGCAGGTTGTGACCTTCACCACCGATGTACGAGGAAACCTCGAAACCGTTGGTCAGGCGCACACGGCATACTTTACGCAGTGCCGAGTTAGGTTTTTTCGGCGTGGTGGTGTACACACGGGTGCACACGCCACGACGTTGCGGGCAGTTCTGCAGCGCAGGTACGTCGGATTTCTCGACGATACGCTTGCGCGGCTGACGTACCAGCTGGTTGATAGTTGCCATCTACTAGCTCCACTGTTGTCTTGCGACGCTATTGTCTTGCAAGAAAAGCAAAATGACGAAGCTCAAGCTCCGTCAAATTTAGGGGTACAAGAGTCTAAAGAAACCCTGAGCCCCAGTCAAGACAAAGCCCCGCCTGCCCTACCCGCCGGCCCCCGCTTGATGCGGGGGCCCTTGGTTGAGACAACCAGGGCCCTGCTTTCGTTTACCTGGAATCTCTCAGCTTAGCTACCGCTGGAGTTCAAGGCTTCGGTCAGTGCTGCTTCTACTTCGCTGGCGCTGACACGAGTCGGCTTGTCCAGTTCACGGCGACGCTTGCGCTCGCTGTGGTAGGCCAGACCGGTACCGGCCGGGATCAAACGACCCACGACCACGTTTTCTTTCAGGCCGCGCAGGTAATCGCGCTTGCCGGTCACGGCCGCTTCGGTCAGTACCCGAGTGGTTTCCTGGAAGGAAGCCGCCGAGATGAACGATTCGGTCGACAACGACGCCTTGGTGATACCCAGCAGGACCCGAGTGTATTTGGACACGAACTTTTCGTCCGCGCTCAAGCGCTCGTTCTCGCCCAGTACATGGGTGAGTTCCATCTGGTCGCCCTTGATGAAGGTCGAATCGCCCGACTCGGCAATCTCAACTTTACGCAACATCTGACGCAGGATGGTCTCGATGTGTTTGTCGTTGATCTTCACGCCTTGCAGACGGTAAACGTCCTGAATCTCGTTGACGATGTACTTGGCCAGTGCGCTCACGCCCAGCAAACGCAGGATGTCGTGCGGATCGCTCGGGCCGTCAGAGATAACTTCGCCGCGGTTCACTTGCTCGCCTTCGAAGACGTTCAGGTGACGCCACTTCGGAATCAGCTCTTCGTACGGATCGGTACCGTCATTCGGCGTGATGACCAGACGGCGCTTGCCCTTGGTCTCTTTACCAAACGCGATGGTGCCGCTGACTTCCGCCAGAATCGAAGCTTCTTTCGGACGACGGGCTTCGAACAAGTCGGCAACACGCGGCAGACCACCGGTGATGTCACGGGTCTTCGACGTTTCCTGTGGAATACGGGCGATAACGTCACCCACACCCACTTGCACACCATCCGCCACACCGACGAGGGCGTTGGCTGGCAGGAAATACTGAGCCGGTACGTCGGTACCTGGCAGCAGCAGATCCTTGCCGTCCACACCGACCATCTTGACCGCTGGGCGGATTTCTTTGCCCGCAGCAGGACGATCTTTGGCGTCGAGGACTTCAATGTTGGTCAAACCGGTCAATTCGTCAGTCTGACGCTTGATGGTGATCCCTTCCTCCATGCCCACGTAGGTCACGGTACCCTTCATCTCGGTGACGATTGGGTGAGTGTGCGGATCCCACTTGGCCACGATGGAGCCAGCGTCGACCTTGTCGCCTTCCTTGACCGAAATCACGGCGCCGTAAGGCAGCTTGTAGCGCTCGCGCTCACGACCGAACTCGTCGGCAATCGCCAACTCGCCGGAACGGGACACGGCCACCAGGTTGCCATCCAGACGCTCGACGTGCTTCAGGTTGTGCAGACGGACGGTACCGCCATTCTTCACCTGAACGCTGTCGGCCGCGGAGGTCCGGCTTGCCGCACCACCGATGTGGAACGTACGCATGGTCAGCTGGGTACCCGGCTCACCGATGGACTGGGCAGCGATAACGCCGACCGCTTCACCGATGTTCACCTGGTGACCACGAGCCAGATCACGGCCGTAGCACTTGGCGCAAATCCCGTAACGGGTTTCGCAGCTGATTGGCGAGCGTACGATCACTTCGTCGATGCTGTTGAGCTCGATGAATTCGACCCACTTCTCGTCAACCAGGGTGCCAGCAGGCACGATGACGTCTTCGGTGCCTGGCTTGAACACGTCGCGGGCGATGACTCGACCCAGTACGCGCTCACCCAATGGCTCGACCACGTCGCCGCCTTCAATGTGCGGCGTCATCAGCAGACCGTGTTCGGTACCGCAGTCGACTTCCGTCACAACCAGGTCCTGCGCCACGTCTACGAGACGACGAGTCAGGTAACCGGAGTTCGCCGTCTTCAACGCGGTATCCGCCAGACCTTTACGAGCACCGTGAGTGGAGATGAAGTACTGAAGTACGCTCAAACCTTCACGGAAGTTTGCAGTAATCGGCGTCTCGATGATGGAGCCGTCCGGCTTGGCCATCAGACCACGCATACCGGCGAGCTGACGGATCTGCGCAGCAGAACCCCGTGCGCCCGAGTCGGCCATCATGTACATCGAGTTGAACGACTCTTGATCGACTTCGACGCCATGACGGTCGATAACCCGCTCTTTCGAGAGGTTCGACATCATTGCCTTCGACACTTCGTCGTTGGCCTTGGACCAAAGGTCGATCACCTTGTTGTACTTCTCGCCCTGGGTCACGAGACCCGAAGCGTACTGGCTTTCGATCTCTTTCACTTCGTCGGTGGCAGCACCGATGATGGCGGCCTTCTCATCCGGGATAACGAAGTCGTTAACGCCGATGGAAACGCCCGAAATGGTCGAGTAGGCAAAACCGGTGTACATCAACTGGTCAGCGAAGATGACGGTTTCTTTCAAGCCAACCACGCGATAGCACTGGTTGATCAGCTTGGAGATGGCCTTTTTCTTCATCGGCAGGTTGACGACGTCGAACGACAGACCTTTTGGCACAACCTGGAACAGCAGCGCACGGCCGACAGTGGTGTCGACAATACGGGTGCCGCTCACACTGCCGCCGTCACGATCGTTCACGGTTTCGTTGATACGAACCTTGATCTTGGCGTGCAGCGCTGCTTCGCCGGCGCGGAAGACACGGTCGACTTCCTGCAAGTCAGCAAAAATACGGCCTTCGCCTTTTGCGTTGATCGCTTCACGGGTCATGTAGTACAGACCCAGTACAACGTCCTGCGACGGAACGATGATTGGCTCACCGTTCGCGGGCGACAAGATGTTGTTGGTCGACATCATCAACGCACGGGCTTCGAGCTGGGCTTCCAGGGTCAGCGGTACGTGGACCGCCATCTGGTCGCCGTCGAAGTCGGCGTTGTACGCAGCACAGACCAGAGGGTGCAGCTGGATCGCCTTGCCTTCGATCAGTACCGGTTCAAACGCCTGGATACCCAGACGGTGAAGGGTCGGTGCACGGTTGAGGAGCACGGGGTGTTCGCGAATCACTTCGGCGAGAACGTCCCACACTTCCGGCAGCTCGCGCTCGACCATCTTCTTGGCAGCCTTGATGGTAGTCGCGAGACCACGCATTTCCAGCTTGCCGAAAATGAACGGCTTGAACAGCTCGAGAGCCATTTTCTTCGGCAGACCGCACTGGTGCAGGCGCAGGGTCGGACCTACGGTAATAACCGAACGGCCCGAGTAGTCAACGCGTTTACCCAGCAAGTTCTGACGGAAACGACCTTGCTTACCCTTGATCATGTCGGCCAGGGATTTCAGAGGACGCTTGTTCGAACCGGTGATGGCACGACCGCGACGACCGTTGTCCAGCAAGGCGTCGACCGCCTCCTGCAGCATGCGCTTTTCGTTACGCACGATGATGTCAGGCGCGGACAGATCCAGCAGGCGCTTCAAACGGTTGTTACGGTTGATCACTCGACGATACAGATCGTTGAGGTCGGACGTGGCGAAACGACCGCCGTCCAGCGGGACCAGTGGACGCAGATCTGGCGGCAGAACCGGCAGAACGGTCAGCACCATCCACTCAGGCAGGTTGCCGGAACCCTGGAAGGCTTCCATCAGCTTGAGGCGCTTGGACAATTTCTTGATCTTGGTTTCCGAGTTGGTTTGCGGAATTTCTTCGCGCAGACGGCCAATCTCGTGTTCCAGGTCGATAGCGTGCAGCAGCTCGCGGACAGCCTCGGCACCCATGCGGGCGTCGAAGTCGTCACCGAACTCTTCGAGGGCTTCGAAGTACTGCTCGTCGTTCAGCAGCTGACCCTTTTCCAGGGTGGTCATGCCTGGGTCGATAACGACGTAGCTCTCGAAGTAGAGAACACGTTCGATATCACGCAGGGTCATGTCCATCAGCAAGCCGATGCGGGACGGCAGCGATTTCAGGAACCAGATGTGGGCAACCGGCGAAGCCAGTTCGATGTGCGCCATGCGCTCACGACGAACCTTGGCCAAGGCGACTTCGACGCCGCACTTCTCGCAGATAACGCCACGGTGTTTCAGGCGCTTGTACTTACCGCACAGGCACTCGTAGTCCTTGACTGGGCCAAAGATCTTGGCGCAGAACAGGCCGTCACGCTCAGGCTTGAACGTACGGTAGTTGATGGTTTCCGGCTTTTTAACTTCACCGAACGACCACGAACGGATCATCTCAGGCGACGCGAGGCCGATGCGGATAGCATCGAACTCTTCGACTTGACCCTGGTTTTTCAGCAAATTCAGTAGGTCTTTCAAGGCCTTTCCTCCTGGCGGAGCAGGGAACGGGCTTCAAGGGCCCGCTCCCATTCGCGTCACGTGTTATTCGGTTTCCAGATCGATATCGATACCGAGGGAACGAATCTCTTTGATCAACACGTTGAAGGACTCGGGCATGCCCGGCTCCATACGGTGATCGCCGTCCACGATGTTCTTGTACATCTTGGTCCGACCGTTCACATCGTCCGACTTCACTGTGAGCATTTCCTGCAGGGTGTATGCCGCGCCGTATGCTTCCAGCGCCCACACTTCCATCTCCCCGAAACGCTGACCACCGAACTGCGCCTTGCCACCCAGCGGCTGCTGGGTAACCAGGCTGTAGGAACCAGTGGAACGCGCGTGCATCTTGTCGTCCACCAAGTGGTTCAGTTTCAGCATGTACATGTAGCCGACGGTGACCGGGCGCTCGAACTTGTTACCGGTACGGCCATCGAACAGCTGCATCTGGCCGCTTTCCGGCATGTCTGCCAGTTTCAGCATGGCCTTGATTTCGCTTTCCTTCGCGCCGTCGAACACTGGGGTGGCCATTGGCACGCCGCCTTTGAGGTTCTTCGCCAAGTCGAGGATTTCCTCGTCGGTGAAGGTCTCGAGCTGTTCTTGACGCCCGCCGATCTCATTGTAGATCTCGGTCAGGAAGCTGCGCAGTTCAGCCACCTTACGCTGTTCTTCCAGCATACGGTTGATCTTCTCGCCCAAGCCCTTGGCCGCGAGCCCCAGGTGGGTTTCGAGAATCTGGCCGACGTTCATACGCGAAGGTACGCCCAACGGGTTGAGAACCACGTCTACCGGGGTGCCATTGGCGTCGTGCGGCATGTCTTCAACCGGCATGATCACCGAGACCACACCTTTGTTACCGTGACGACCGGCCATCTTGTCGCCCGGCTGGATGCGGCGACGAATGGCAAGGTAGACCTTGACGATTTTCAGCACGCCTGGAGCCAGGTCATCGCCTTGCTGCAGTTTGCGCTTCTTGTCTTCGAACTTGTCGTCCAGCAGACGGCGACGATCAACGATATAGGCCTGAGCCTTTTCCAGCTGTTCGTTCAGCGCGTCTTCGGCCATGCGCAGCTTGAACCACTGGCCGTGCTCGAGACCGTCGAGAACTTCGTCGGTGATCTCGGTGCCTTTCTTCAAGCCAGCGCCGCCTTCGACGATCTGACCTTTCAGAGCCGACCGCAGACGTTCGAAGGTAGCGCCTTCAACGATACGGAACTCTTCGTTGAGGTCCTTGCGGATCTCGTCCAGCTGGCTCTTCTCGATCGACAATGCACGAGCATCACGCTCGACGCCGTCACGGGTGAAGACCTGCACGTCGATGACCGTACCTTTGGTGCCGGTCGGCACGCGCAGGGAGGTGTCTTTGACGTCGCTGGCCTTCTCGCCGAAGATCGCACGCAGCAGTTTTTCTTCTGGAGTCAGTTGGGTCTCGCCTTTCGGAGTGACCTTGCCGACCAGGATATCGCCGGCGCCGACTTCGGCACCTACGTAAACGATACCGGCTTCGTCCAGCTTGTTCAGTGCAGCTTCACCCACGTTCGGGATGTCTGCAGTGATTTCCTCTGGCCCCAGCTTGGTGTCACGCGCCACACAGGTCAGTTCCTGGATGTGGATCGTGGTGAAGCGATCTTCCTGAACCACACGCTCGGACAGGCAGATGGAGTCTTCGAAGTTGAAACCGTTCCAGGCCATGAACGCGATGCGCATGTTCTGGCCCAGTGCCAGCTCGCCCATGTCGGTGGACGGACCATCGGCCATGATGTCGCTGCGCTGAACCACGTCACCCTTGCTGACCAGCGGACGCTGGTTGATGCAGGTGTTCTGGTTCGAACGGGTGTACTTGGTCAGGTTGTAGATGTCGACGCCGGCTTCACCGGTTTCCACTTCGTCATCGGCAACACGAACCACGATACGGCTGGCATCGACGGAGTCGATCACACCGCCACGACGCGCCACGACGCAAACGCCGGAGTCACGGGCAACGTTGCGCTCCATGCCGGTACCGACCAACGGCTTGTCGGCGCGCAGGGTAGGTACAGCCTGACGCTGCATGTTCGAACCCATCAACGCACGGTTGGCGTCGTCGTGCTCGAGGAACGGAATCAGCGAAGCCGCGACCGAGACTACCTGCTTGGGCGAAACGTCCATCAGGGTGACGTCTTCAGGCGCTTTCACGGTGAATTCGTTCAGGTGACGTACGGCAACCAGTTCGTCGATCAGGATTTTCTTGTCGTTCATGGTCGCCGAAGCCTGCGCGATCACGTGATCGGCTTCTTCAATGGCGGACAGGAACACGATCTCGTCGGTGACCAGAGCGTCTTTCACCACACGGTACGGGCTTTCGAGGAAGCCGTACTGGTTGGTGCGCGCATAGGCGGCCAAGGAGTTGATCAGACCGATGTTCGGACCTTCCGGCGTTTCGATCGGGCACACGCGACCGTAGTGCGTCGGGTGAACGTCACGCACTTCAAAGCCGGCGCGTTCACGAGTCAGACCACCAGGGCCCAGTGCGGAAACACGGCGCTTGTGGGTGATCTCGGACAGCGGGTTGTTCTGGTCCATGAACTGGGAAAGCTGGCTGGAACCGAAGAACTCTTTCACCGCCGCCGCAACCGGCTTGGCGTTGATCAGGTCCTGCGGCATCAGGCCTTCGCTTTCGGCCATCGACAGACGTTCCTTGACCGCGCGTTCTACACGCACCAGGCCCACACGGAACTGGTTTTCGGCCATTTCACCGACGCAACGAACACGACGGTTACCCAGGTGGTCGATGTCGTCGACGATGCCTTTGCCGTTGCGGATGTCGACCAGGGTCTTCAGCACGGCAACGATGTCTTCCTTGCTCAACACGCCCGAACCTTCGATCTCGGTGCGACCGATACGACGGTTGAACTTCATCCGGCCGACCGCAGACAGGTCATAGCGCTCAGGGCTGAAGAACAGGTTGTTGAACAGGGTCTCGGCAGCATCCTTGGTCGGTGGCTCGCCAGGACGCATCATGCGGTAGATTTCGACCAGAGCTTCCAGTTGGTTGCCGGTGGAGTCGATCTTCAGCGTGTCAGAGATGAACGGGCCGCAGTCGATGTCATTGGTGTACAACGTCTCGATGCGCACAACCTGGGCCTTGGCGATCTTGGCCAACAGGTCGGTGGACAGTTCAGTGTTGCATTCGGCCAGGATCTCGCCAGTCGCCGGGTGCACGATGGCTTTGGCAGTGGTACGCCCCAGGACGTAGTCCAGCGGTACGTCCAGCGTCTTCAAGCCGGATTTCTCGATCTGGTTGATGTGGCGAGCCGTGATCCGACGACCCTGCTCGACGATCACCTTGCCGGCGTTGTCGAGGATGTCCAGGGCTGCAATCTCACCGCGCAGGCGCTGAGGCACCAGTTCCAGGCTCAGGTTCTCACCTTGCACGTGGAAAACGTTAGTGGTGTAGAAGGCGTCCAGGACTTCTTCGGTGCTGTAGCCCAGTGCACGCAGCAATACCGACGCAGGCAGCTTGCGACGACGGTCGATCCGGACGAATACACAGTCTTTCGGATCGAACTCGAAGTCCAGCCACGAACCACGGTAAGGAATGATACGAGCCGAGTACAACAGCTTGCCCGAGCTGTGAGTCTTGCCACGGTCGTGGTCGAAGAACACGCCAGGCGAACGGTGCAACTGGGAAACAATAACGCGCTCGGTACCGTTGATTACGAAGGTACCGTTCTCGGTCATCAGGGGGATTTCACCCATGTAGACTTCTTGCTCTTTGATGTCCTTGATCGCTTTGTTCGACGATTCTTTGTCGAAAATGATCAGGCGTACTTTTACCCGCAAAGGTACGGCGTACGTCACGCCTCGCAACACGCATTCCTTGACATCAAAAGCCGGTTCGCCCAGGCGATAACCAACGTACTCCAAAGCCGCATTGCCGGAGTAGCTGATGATCGGGAAAACGGATTTGAAGGCCGCATGCAGACCGACGTCACGGAACTGGTCCTTGGTCGCTCCCGCCTGCAAGAATTCGCGATACGAATCCAGCTGGATAGCCAAGAGGTACGGTACGTCCATGACGTCCGGCAACTTGCTAAAGTCCTTGCGGATACGTTTTTTCTCAGTGTATGAGTAAGCCATCAGCGTTCCCCAGCTTGGTCACCTGCTTGTGGCCCCTCCCGACGGGAGCAGCCAGAAAATCTTGCGAATCCCTTGATTCGCGCCACCGCCTCGGGTGGTTACTGCGCATTACCGGCATCGACCTGATCGACCGCCAGTAACGGAAAAAGGCCGGTGGCATGAGCCACCAGCCATCAGCCTTTTGCTTGACGCTCGGGCTGGAGACGCAAGGTCGATGCTTACTTCAGCTCGACTTTGGCGCCTGCTTCTTCCAGAGTAGCTTTGGCTTTGTCAGCGGCGTCTTTCGAGACAGCTTCCAGCACCTGGCCAGGGGCGCCATCAACGACTGCCTTGGCTTCTTTCAGGCCCAGACCGGTCAGTTCACGAACAGCCTTGATCACGTTGACTTTCTTCTCGCCAGCTTCGAGCAGGATGACGTTGAATTCAGTTTGCTCTTCAGCAACGGCGGCTGGGCCAGCAGCTGGGCCAGCGGAAGCGGCAGCGGCAGTAACACCGAAGGTCTCTTCCATTGCTTTGATCAGCTCGACAACTTCCAGAACGGTTTTCTGGCCGATGGCTTCGATGATTTGTTCGTTAGTCAGGGACATGACTGTAAATCCTGTATTAGGGGACAGCCTCTGCGGCCATCAAATTAAACGTTTGATTGAAAGCAGCGAGCAGTGCCTTAGGCAGCTGCAGCTTCTTTCTGGTCGCGAATCGCCGCCAGAGTACGGGCCAGCTTGCTGGTAGCGCCTTGAATCACGCTCATCAGCTGCGAAATGGCTTCGTCACGGGTCGGCAGAGTTGCCAGCACGTCGATTTGGTTAGCTGCGAGGAACTTGCCCTCGAACGCAGCTGCCTTGATCTCGAACTTGTCCTGACCCTTGGCGAATTCCTTGAAAATACGGGCAGCAGCGCCCGGATGTTCGTGGGAGAACGCAATCAGGGTCGGGCCCTTGAACGTGTCGTTGAGGACGGTGTAGTCAGTGCCTTCAACGGCGCGCTTGAGCAGGGTGTTACGTACAACACGTACGTATACGCCAGCTTCACGGGCCTGCTTACGGAGTCCGGTCATAGCGCCTACAGTCACACCACGGGCATCAGCCACGACAGCGGACAGGGCGACTTTGGCAGCCTCGTTGACTTCAGCGACGATGGCCTTCTTGTCTTCGAGTTTAATTGCCACGGGTTTAACTCCTGCTTGTTACCGTTTCATCTGGCCGGAGCCGGATGTCGTTTTGGTGTCTGATTCGGTAAGGAACCGGGAGCACCATCTGCGTAGGCTTGAGGTTTAAGACTTGCGTCGCCTACGGTCTTGGATAGCCCCCGCCAGGCAGGGACCCCAATCTTGCATGCTCGAGCGCAATCGCTTGCGCTCGAACGGTCTTACGCGTCCAGCGAACCTTGGTCGATGACCAGGCCCGGGCCCATGGTGGTGCTCAGGGTAACGCGCTTGACGTAGATACCTTTCGACGCGGAAGGCTTGATGCGCTTCAGATCAGCGATCAGGGCTTCAACGTTTTCCTTCAGCTTGATGGCGTCGAAGCCAACCTTGCCAACGGAGGTGTGAATGATACCGTTCTTGTCGGTGCGATAACGAACCTGGCCGGCCTTGGCGTTTTTGACTGCGGTGGCGACGTCAGGGGTTACGGTACCCACTTTCGGGTTAGGCATCAGACCACGTGGACCGAGAATCTGGCCCAGCTGACCGACAACGCGCATGGCATCAGGCGATGCGATGACAACGTCATAGTTCAGGTCGCCGCCTTTCATTTCGGCAGCCAGATCGTCCATACCAACGCGATCGGCACCGGCAGCCAGAGCAGCTTCAGCAGCCGGGCCCTGGGTGAAAACGGCAACACGTACGGTCTTGCCAGTGCCGTGCGGCAGCACAGTAGCGCTACGGACGACCTGGTCGGATTTACGCGGGTCAACGCCCAGGTTCACGGCGACGTCGAACGACTCGCTGAACTTGACGGTCGACAGCTCGGCCAACAGGGTGGCGGCTTCTTCGAAGTTGTAGAACTTGCCAGCTTCGATCTTGGAAGCGATAGCCTTTTGACGCTTGGTCGGCTTAGCCATTACACACCCTCCACGTTGAGGCCCATGGAACGAGCAGAACCGGCGATAGTACGCACGGCTGCGTCCATGTCAGCGGCCGTCAGGTCCGCATTCTTGGCTTTAGCGATGTCTTCCAGCTGAGCGCGGGTCACGGTACCGACTTTCACGGTATTCGGACGAGCGGAGCCGCTGGTCAGACCTGCAGCTTTCTTCAGCAGAACAGAAGCTGGGGTGCTTTTGGTCTCGAAGGTGAAGCTACGGTCGCTGTAAACGGTGATGATCACAGGAGTCGGCAGGCCGGCTTCTTGACCCTGAGTACGGGCGTTGAAGGCCTTGCAGAATTCCATGATGTTCACGCCGTGCTGACCCAGAGCCGGGCCGACGGGTGGACTTGGGTTGGCCTGGCCGGCCTTAACTTGCAGCTTGATGTAAGCCGTGATTTTCTTAGCCATGAGCTACTCCACTATTGGGTACAGGCGCCTTTTGGGCTCCCCAGTTGCTTTGCGTTTTATCCCAGTGACGACAAAACCCCGCAGCTTACGCCTGCGGGGTATGGGATCCGTTTCCAATCAGACCTTCTCGACCTGACTGAACTCGAGCTCTACCGGAGTAGAGCGACCGAAAATGAGCACTGCGACCTGGATCCGGCTCTTCTCGTAGTTAACTTCTTCGACCGTGCCGTTGAAATCGGCGAACGGCCCGTCGGTAACGCGAACGACTTCACCGGGCTCGAACAAGGTCTTCGGCTTCGGCTTGTCGCTACCGTCAGCAACACGACGCAGAATCGCTTCTGCTTCTTTGTCGGTGATCGGTGCGGGCTTGTCGGCAGTACCGCCAATGAAACCCATCACGCGCGGAGTATCCTTGACCAAGTGCCAAGTACCCTCGTTCATTTCCATCTGGACCAGCACGTAGCCCGGGAAGAACTTGCGTTCGCTTTTGCGCTTCTGGCCATTGCGCATTTCCACCACTTCTTCAGTGGGGACCAGAATCTCGCCAAAGCCGTCTTCCATGCCAGCCAGCTTTACACGCTCTACCAAAGAGCGCATAACATGCTTCTCGTAACCCGAGTAGGCATGCACAACGTACCAACGCTTAGCCACGGGACACCCTTAGCCAACAATCAAGGAAACAAGCCAGCCTAGCAGGGAATCGAGCCCCCACAACAGCAACGCCATGACCAGAACGACCGCCACTACGATCAGCGTGGTCTGCGTGGTCTCTTGGCGAGTCGGCCAAACGACTTTACGAATCTCGGCGCGCGCTTCCTTTGCCAGGACGAAGAACGACTTGCCTTTGGCAGTCTGCAGCGCTGTAAAAGCGGCGAGACCAGCAATGACGAGTAGCGCAAGCACCCGGTACAGGATCGGTGACGAGTGGTAATACTGATTACCAACCACGCCAACCACCACCAGGGCGACTACAACAAGCCACTTGAGCAAATCGAAGCGAGTATCTTGGGCTTCAGCCTTGGGAGTCATCTAGGAAGATCCTGTGAAAAGAAAGCCACACCCACCGAGTGAATATGGCAGGTCAGGAGGGAATCGAACCCCCAACCTACGGTTTTGGAGACCGTCGCTCTGCCAATTGAGCTACTGACCTAAAAACAAAATCAGGCCGACCATTATGCCGGCCCGAGAAAGCAAATTCAACTACTTACGCAACAATTTTGGCCACGACACCGGCGCCGACGGTACGACCACCTTCACGAATGGCGAAACGCAAACCGTCTTCCATTGCGATGGTTTTGATCAGGGTAACAACCATTTTGATGTTGTCGCCCGGCATAACCATTTCAACACCTTCTGGCAGTTCGCAATTACCGGTCACGTCAGTGGTCCGGAAGTAGAACTGTGGACGGTAGCCCTTGAAGAACGGTGTATGACGACCGCCCTCCTCTTTGCTCAACACGTACACTTCAGCTTCGAAGGTAGTGTGCGGCTTGACCGAACCCGGCTTGACCAGAACCTGGCCACGCTCAACGTCGTCGCGCTTGGTACCACGCAGCAGCACCCCGCAGTTCTCGCCAGCACGACCTTCGTCGAGCAGCTTGCGGAACATTTCAACGCCGGTGCAGGTGGTAACAGTGGTATCACGCAGGCCGACAATTTCCAGAGGATCCTGAACCTTGACAATGCCCCGCTCAATACGACCAGTCACAACCGTACCGCGACCCGAAATCGAGAAAACATCTTCAATCGGCATCAGGAACGGCTTGTCGATAACACGTACCGGCTCTGGAATATAGCTGTCCAGCGTCTCTACCAGCTTCTTGACGGCCGTGGTGCCCATTTCGTTGTCATCCAGACCATCCAGCGCCATACGAGCAGAGCCAATGATGATCGGGGTGTCATCACCCGGGAAGTCATAGGTAGTCAGCAGGTCGCGGACCTCCATTTCTACCAGCTCCAACAACTCGGCGTCATCCACAAGGTCAGCCTTGTTCAGGAAGACCACGATGTAAGGAACGCCCACCTGGCGGGACAGAAGGATGTGCTCACGCGTCTGCGGCATCGGACCATCAGCGGCCGAACACACCAGAATTGCGCCATCCATCTGCGCAGCGCCGGTGATCATATTCTTGACATAGTCAGCGTGACCCGGGCAATCCACATGCGCATAGTGGCGCATTGCCGAGTCATACTCTACGTGAGCGGTATTAATGGTGATACCGCGTGCTTTTTCTTCCGGGGCGCTGTCGATCTTGTCGAAGTCAACCTTTGCCGAACCGAACACTTCGGAGCAGACACGGGTCAGCGCAGCGGTCAAGGTGGTCTTGCCATGGTCGACGTGACCGATGGTACCGACGTTGACGTGCGGCTTGTTACGTTCGAACTTTTCCTTAGCCATCAGACCGTCCCCAGGGAAGAATTAAGCTACCGCGTACCAGACCATTAAAACAAAGGCAGATATATACATATCTGCCTTTGGGGTAATGGAGCTCTTGAGCGGATTTGAACCGCTGACCTCACCCTTACCAAGGGTGTGCTCTACCAACTGAGCTACAAGAGCAAAACACTGTGCAACAACAGCAAACGTGGAGCGGGTAGCGGGAATCGAACCCGCATCATCAGCTTGGAAGGCTGAGGTTCTACCACTAAACTATACCCGCGGAGCTTGCAGCTCTCGCTTAAATGGTGGAGGGAGAAGGATTCGAACCTTCGAAGTCGTAGACGTCAGATTTACAGTCTGATCCCTTTGGCCGCTCGGGAACCCCTCCTTAATGTGGCGGCATTTTACAGCTTGCCACCGGCCTGTCAAGCTATTTTCTCATTAAAATCTTGAGGTTAGCTACTTGCGACAGGTGCTTCACACCGAACGGGATAACATCATCCCTGTGAAGCGGGCGCCATTCTATGCAAACTATTCGCCCGATGCAATGCCTTCGCACGGCATTATTTGATGTTTCAAGTCATTGATATCGCGGGACAGGCGCTGCACCACCCCCTCATCGGGCAACGCTTCGCCCGGCACACCCAAGCGCAACCAGTAACCACCGCCCTGCTCTGGCCTGAGTTGGCGCTGGACGGCCGGGATTTTATCATTCGCCAGGCGTTGCACCAGCACAGCGAGAGGTTGTGCCGTGGGATAGCCCCCCAGGTACAGGCAATCCTGGCTGGCAGCCGCCGCTTTCTTCGACTCGCTGAGCAGCTGGATGTCTTGCTGACCACTCTTGTAGGGAGAAAGCGACATGATTTCCTTCGCTTGCATTGGCGCCTCCTGCTGGTGCCATACGTAATAGAACACGTTGAGGATCAGCAACAACAGAAACATCCAACGCATAAACACCTCAGGACAAAGGACAGGCGATTGCCAAGCCAACAAACACCAGATCGGGCACGACTCTGGCCTGAGGGATTACTTCGTGCACGCGCTCGGCGTCGCCGCCAGCCAGAAACACGACGAAATCATCTCCCCAGTATTCCTGTGCCAACTTTAGCTGTGTCAGTGCAAAGCCTTGCAGCATCAGGGCACAACCCCGTTCAACAGCCTCGGCAGTGGAGCGACCCGGCGCGTAGGACATCAAGGCGCGCTCGGCGGCCTGATCGTCGTACCGGATCTTGCGGGTGTGCGTGCGCAGCTGGTTGCGCATCAATGACAGCCCTGGGCAGATGTAGCCCCCCATGTGCTCACCAGAGGCTGACACCAGATCAGAAGTGACCGCCGTGCCAGAATCGATGACCACACAGTTGCCTTGCGCCAGCTGGTAGCCACCCACCAGTGCCAGCCAGCGGTCAAGACCAAGACGCCCATAGTCAAGGTAGCCATTTCGCACACCCGCCAATGTCACGCTGGGCGTTGCACAGACCGGCATGACACTGTATCGCCCCGCCAGTAACTCGATCACGCGGGTGGTTTCTTCCTCGGAGCGGACGCTGACCAGCCGGCAGTGACGCAGGGCCAGGCCGGACAGGCGACTGAGGGCCTCCAGCAGGACCAGGTCCGAGTCCACCGTACCGCCAGCGAAGATACCGCCGCCTTCGGACAGGATCACGCGCCATTTGATAAAACTGTTGCCACAGTCGAGCTCAAGAATCATCGCGCAGCCTCAAACTCAACTCTCCACCACTGTAGACACGCTCTTGACCATCCACCTGCAAGCGCAACGCACCTTGGGCATCGATCCCGAGCACTACACCCTGAATCTGATTCGCACCTGCGACAAGCGTCACCGGCCGGTTTTGCCATAGGTGACTTTGCTCCCACTCGCCCTGCAGCGCTGCAAATCCATCCCGCCGATGCCGATCAAAGTACTCGTGCAGCCTCGCGTTGAGCAAGGTTACCAGCGCATTGCGATCGACCATATGCCCCGACTCCAGGCGCATGGACGTCCACTGCTGATCGACTTCCTCGGTGGCCTGCATATTGACGTTGATCCCCACTCCGACCACCACATGGCAGACATCGGCGGGATCGCCCACCAGCTCCAACAGGATGCCCGCCAGCTTTCGGCGTTCGACGAGCACGTCGTTTGGCCATTTCAAGCCGGCTTGAGGGATTCCCATCTCACGCAGCGCACGCATGACAGCGAGCCCTACAACCAGACTCAGGCCCTCCAGCTGACGCATGCCGCCCTCAATCCGCAACACAAGGCTGTAGTAAAGGTTCTCGCCGTAGGGGCTTACCCACTTGCGTCCACGCCTCCCTCTTCCAGCGGTCTGCCGCTCCGCCAGCAAGAGGAATGGGGCCTGGCACCCGTCATCCACCCTACGCAATGCTTCAGCATTGGTGGAGTCGACTGAGTCGAGTACCTGGACCGGCCAATAGCCCCCCTGAATTTGCGTGACATCAAGCAAGGACAACGGCGCTGCCAACTGATAGCCGCGACCACGCACCTTGTGAATGGGCAGATTCAATTCGGCCTGCAGGAGCTGTAGCTGCTTCCACACGGCACTCCGACTGATCCCCAGAGCGACGCCCAGATCCTGGCCCGAATGGAATTTTCCATCCTTGAGAAGTTTCAACAACGTCAGCATGCCTGTTCCGCCTCACAATGAGGCAGGCATGATAGCCATGCCAAGGGGCGTTGCATAGAAAGGCAGGAGCGTGAATAACAGTCTCCGTGGCCAGATAGGCACCGTACGACGAAAATGGC
>NZ_JAAVUX010000010.1 GCF_018449655.1 Pseudomonas sp. dw_358 | reverse complement strand
CTGCTTGGCATGAGCCTCACGGGAATGAGCCAGCCCTACCGGCAGAATTTCGGGCCTTTCGCGCCTGACGTTTACCACCTGTCCTATCCCAACACCTACCGCGGCCTCACGAGCGAGATGGCGATTGCCGAACTCAAGGAATTGTTCGACACCCAGATTGCCGCCGAGCGCGTAGCAGCCATTATCATCGAGCCAGTGCAAGGCGACGGCGGGTTTGTGGCAGCCCCCCCGGCGTTCATGCGCGCGCTCCGGGAGTTGACTCAAGCTCATGGCATCGTTCTGATCTGCGATGAAATCCAGACAGGCTTCGGCCGCACCGGCAAGATGTTCGGGTTCCAGCACTCGGGCATAGAGCCTGACCTTGTCACCGTGGCCAAGAGCCTGGCGGGCGGCCTGCCCCTGTCAGGCGTCGTGGGCCGTGCAGAGATCATGGATGCCCCGAAGCCAGGAGGCCTGGGCGGTACATACGGAGGTAATCCACTGGCCTGCGCCGCAGCGCTTGCCGTGCTGGATATTTTCGAAAAAGAAAACCTGCTGGAACGCAGTAATGCCATTGGCTCTCGCTTCCAGACCGAGTTAGGCGCTCTCGAGCAGCGCTTCTCGTGCATAGGTGATGTGCGCGTGACCGGCGCCATGTGCGCCGTCGAGTTCGTGACTGATCGCCCTGGCAGGACACCCGATGCCGAACTGACTCAACGCGTCATAGAGGCGTCCCGCAGCGAAGGGCTATTGGTGATCAAATGCGGTGTCTATCGCAACGTCGTGAGGTTTTTGTGTCCTCTGGTGACCGCTCCTGCCGATATCGACCGGGCCCTGGGCATGTTTGCACGAGCAGTTGCCAGCGCAGTTTCTGCTGCTGCGCACCCTTGATCCGGAATGAATAGCCATGACGACATCATTTGGATTATTGACTGACTTGAACGAGCACCCCGGTTTACCAACATTCGGGGTGACCAATCCTGCCACGGGCAAAGAGCTTGTCCGATTGACGGACCACGATGCGCAGTCAGCCGCTCGGTTTGCCGATAGCTCATTCAAGGCCTTTCAAAGCTGGCGCCATACCACTGCATTTGCCCGCAGCCAACTATTGCGTCGATGGTTCGAGCGGATGCTCGCCGGTATCGATGAGCTGGCGCAAGCGATCTCTGCCGAAATGGGCAAGCCGATCCAGGAGGCCCGCGGCGAGGTGATGTATGCAGCCGGTTTTGCCGAGTGGTACGCCGAAGAAGCCAAACGCTTGAATGGCGAGACCTTCGCCAGCCAGCATCGACACAAGCGTCTTCATACGCTACGCCAGCCTGTGGGTCCGGTTTACGCAGTGACGCCCTGGAACTTTCCGGCGGCAATGATCACGCGCAAGGTCGCTCCTGCCCTTGCAGCAGGCTGCACGGTCATTGTGAAACCTGCTGAGCAGTCACCGGTTACCGCTGTGTTGCTGGAGCGCTATTGGCGAGAGGTGGGCGGGCCTGAGGGTACTTTTCAGGTGATCACCTCTAACCGACCTGCGCAAGTGTCGGCCGTATTTTTCGCAGACAGTCGAATCCGCAAGCTGACATTCACCGGCAGTACTGAGGTTGGCGTACACCTCTATCAACAGTCGGCAAAAACACTCAAACGTGTTTCGCTCGAACTGGGCGGGCATGCACCCTTCATCGTGTTTGCAGATGCCGATATCCAGCGTGCCGCAGAAGAAATAGTCCAGTGCAAGTTTCGCAACGCTGGGCAGACCTGCGTGTGCACCAATCGCATCTATGTTCATCGCTCGATCATGGCGCCGCTGCTGGACGCTCTGTCGACCAAGGTCGTCGCGCTGAAACTGGGTGACCCAGCTTTGGCCGATACTCAGATCGGCCCGCTGGTAGACCGTCACGGCCTGAACAAGGTCGTGGAGCATGTCGAAGATGCAGTGTCCAAAGGCGCCTCGATCGTCGTAGGCGGACAGCGACAATCCGGGCTGTATTTCCAACCTACCATTTTGCGCGATGTCGCCCCCGGCATGAGGATCATGGAGGAGGAAACCTTTGGACCTGTGGCGCCGATCATACCCTTCGACGATGAGGACGAAGTGATCGCGGCCGCCAATGATACGCCTTTCGGCCTGGCCGCTTACGTCTGGACCCGTGATCTGGAGACGGTACATCGGTTGTCGGAACAACTGGACTACGGAATCATCGGCATCAACGACGGCACTCCGTCGACCCCCCAGGCCCCCTTCGGCGGCATGAAGGCAAGTGGTATCGGCCGCGAAGGCGGACATTGGGGTATAGAGGAATACCTGGATACCAAGTTTGTTTCCGTAGGGCTCGCTCAGCGTTGAGGTCCCGCCTGCACGCCATCGCGAGGTGGCGATACAGGTCGGCGATCACCCATTGTCAACGGCCTGCTCCTGCTCCAACTGATACATCTGCGCAGCGACCTGTAGTTGAAAGCGCGTGTGTGGATCTTCGAGGGACATATCCAATAATTCAGCTATGCGCTCCACGCGGTAGCGTAAGGTACTGATATGGACTCCCAGTGCCTTGGCAGTGTTATTGAGCTGGAAACCCTCACGCGACAATGCGAACAAGGTGTCGAGAAGCATCATGGCGCTCTTTGACGAAACCAGCGGTCCGATGAACCGCTCCATCAGCAAGTCACGAGCCTCGCTGTCACCCATCAACGCTCTGGGAAACAGGACTTCGTTGAAGGCATGCAACTGGCCCGGCCGAAGCATCGGCACCAACGCCGCCACATCCGCAGCACCCTTGGCCATGCCCGCAATGCCTCGGTGAACTCGACTGACCGCCATCGCGCCCCCTTCGCTGCGCAGGGCCTTCCAGATGATTGAAGGATCGCACGATGCCGGAACGATAAAACTGATCTGGTTGAGCGATACCGACACCAGTGGTGCCATCGCCAGTTGGTTCATCAACTCATGAACACCCTCCGCACGAACCTTGCGCTTGCTGAAGCCCTCCCGCGTGAGGGGGATCGGCAATTGCAGCAAGATCAGACAGACACGATAGTCCCGCTCGACCTCCCAACCCGAGACCATCGCCCGCTCCGTGGCTTGCGGTGTATCCGGTAGCTTTCCCTCCAGAAGGTTGGAAACCAGCGCATAACCGAGCCGATTCTCCTGGTCCTGCAATGCCCTCAGATGGGAGAGGTGCAGTGCCGCGATTACCGCCGCGTGTTCCACTGCCCTGGAATGCAATGGGTCAAACTCGTGTCCCTGGCTTTCAAGCCACACCACCGCGACCGTTACGCCTTGCAGGCGTACGGGCGCGCCGACCCGCCACCGTTTCAATGGGCAGTCGGGGATCTGAATGACTGCGCTTTGGGCATCACTCGCCAACTCACGGCTCGACAACACCTGTTCAAGCCGGCTGACAAGCGCCCGCTCAGCCGCACTGTCCGTGGGTGACACTTGGACAGACAACACAGCACCGTCGACCGTGGTGATGATGGCCGCCAGTCCAAGTGCACTTGTCAATGCCTGGCTGAGCGCCGACAGATGACTGGCGTCCAGTGCGGCCGTTGTCAGCGCACGATGAATACGGTCTGATCGTTCGAGCGCCTCGGCTTGCTGGTTGATGATGTTGGCAAGCACATCCTGGGTGATGTCCGTAAATGCGACTTCCCACGGCAGTTCCATCAACGGAAAACCAAGTGCCTGGGCCTCTTCCAGCATCCCGGGTGGATAGCAATCATGAAAGCGCGGCACGGCCAGTACGATGCCGGCCAACTCGGTCTCGCTCAACTGGCGGATCAATTTTCGACAGGCGTGCTGCTCATCCGGCCAGTTGAAACCCGTCGTGAGCAGGAGGTCGCCTTTTTTGAGCCACCGTGTGATTTCGGGATGGTCAACAATCTGGACCCAGGCGATATCCCGGTCAAGGCCAATTGCGCCCGCAACGACCTTTGCTTGCCTAAGGGAGGTCTGTTGCAGAGCAGTGCGCAGTTTCATCGAGCTTCCAGGAATGTCGCGGCGATATTGGTGCGGCTAGCTACCGATATTTTAGGGGCAGGGTTTTGTGAATGCCATATAGATCATGAACAACGTCGACGTTTTTCAAGGTAGTCGTCCCGTCAACCGTCTCACAATGCCGCTTGTTTTTCCCGCTGTTCGTCGCGATCAGGATTCAGCAGCGCCGTGCCTATCGGCAGGGTACGGGGCAGGAGGCGATATGCGCCACTGGCAATACCGCTTTCGCGCCAAGCGATGATTCCGGCAGAACCCCAAAAGCCCCTGCCAGTGTCTAATCGGCTGTTCCGACTCATTGCCCTTCCCGTAGTGAAGTCCTGAAACTCCCCTGGGAACCGAACAGACGCTGGGAGCCGCCGCCGGTCGGTGGGGGTGTGCAGCGTTTTGTTTTGCTAAACGCCCTCTTACCGAATTGCAAATTCCGTAAACGGCAGCTGCGGCGCATCCTCAGGACATAGCTTCATAAAAACAACAAAAACTGATCGAGATACCTCCTATGGGCCCACCGCGACTCAAGTTGATGTGTGTGCGGATCATGACCAGTGCAGTCCTGGGACTTTCCACGCTGCCTGCCTACGCCGAAGGCGATAAGCCCGACTCCTTCAAAGTGGATGAAGTCGTTGCCGAGCTGTTGCCCAAATTCGGAGCTTCCAATGTTCCTCCGAGGTCAGCCGGCGGCAGGTCTTGCGCCCGGATGTCGTGCTCACCACCTCATGGGGAGGCGACCATTACTTCCTGAACCCGCAATCAACCCACTCTCTGCCAATGGAGGCACAACCATGAGCACGCTTTACATCGACGGCCGCAAAGTCCCTGCTACGGGCGGGCAGAGTATTCCTGTCTACTCACCTGTCACTGGCGAGGCGTACGCCGAAATCGCCCGGGGCATGCCCGGAGACATCGACCTGGCAGTCAAGGCCGCGCGCCGGGCCGTCAATGGCGACTGGGGGCGGCTGAGCGCGACCGAACGCGGCCGCATTCTGGTGCGCATCAGCAACGGGGTGCTGGAGAACATTGAGGAACTGGCCGAGATTGAGGCCAGGGACACCGGTAAGCCCATTGCCCTGGCCCGCAAGGATATCGAGGCGCTGGCGCGCTACTTTGAGTTCTACGGCGGTGCAGCCGATAAAGTTCATGGCGAAGTGATTCCGTACCTGTCTGGCTACACGGTCAGCGTGGTCCGAGAGGCCTGTGGCGTGGTGGGTCACATCATCCCTTGGAACTATCCGGCCCAGATGCTCGGCCGCACCCTGGCGCCTGCGTTGGCCATGGGCAACGCGTCCATCGTCAAGCCGGCAGAAGATGCCTGCATGACGTCGCTTCGCTTCGCTGAGATTGCTGCCCTGGCGGGTCTGCCGGCCGGTGCGCTTAATATCGTGACCGGGTACGGTCGTGAAGCGGGCGCCGCGCTGGCGGGTCACCCTGGTATCAACCTGATCACTTTCACCGGCTCTCCTGATGTCGGCGTCGCCATTCAGACCGCTGCCGCTGCCAACCACGTCAAATGTGTGCTGGAACTGGGCGGTAAATGCCCTCAGGTGGTGTTTGCCGATGCTGACCTCGACAAGGCCGTGCCTGTGATCGTCGGCGCGATTATCCAGAACGCTGGGCAGACCTGCTCGGCGGGCAGCCGCGTCCTTATTCAGAGAGAGGTGTACAACGAGGTCATCGCGCGCGTGGCTGCCAGGTTCCGTGAAGTGCGTGTCGGCCTGCCGGAGACCTCTCCAGACTGCGGCCCGATCATTACCAAGGCTCAGTTTGGCCGGGTCAACCAGTTCATCCAGGAGTGCAAGGACTCCGATCTGCCGGTGATCGCCGAAGGCGTCATGGATAACGACCTGCCAAAAGGCGGCTATTACGTGCGTCCGATGTTGTTCGGCCCGGTTCCACGTGACCACAAGCTCGCGCGTGAAGAAGTGTTCGGTCCGGTGCTCGCGGCCTTGTCATTCGAGGACGAGGACGATGCTGTAGCGCTGGCCAATGGCACGGACTATGGCCTGGTTGCCTCGATCTGGAGCGAAAACGGTGCACGTCAGCAACGCATGGCCAAACGGCTGGAAGGCGGGCAGGTGTTTATCAATTGCTACGGTGCAGGTGGCGGTGTCGAGTTGCCATTTGGCGGTATTCGCAAAAGCGGCCACGGGCGTGAGAAAGGCCTCCTGGCCCTGGAGGAGTTCAGCATCACCAAGACTGTAGTCAGCCACCACGGCTGAGCCTGTAAAGAACAATCGGTTTCTTAATGGTAACGGAGAAGAAAATGGCACAGCTCAATAATAAAGTCGCCATCGTAACCGGGGCAGCCAGCGGCTTCGGCGCTTGTATCGCACGTCGTTATATCGAAGAGGGCGCCAAGGTCGTCCTCGCAGACATCAACTTCGAGGCCGCCAGCAAGTTGGCCGATGAACTCGGCGCCCGCGCGATCGCCTCTGCCTGCGACGTCACCCAGGCAGACCAGGTTCAAGCGGCCGTGGATCTTTGCGTGAAGACCTTCGGCGTGCCCGATGTCGTGGTCAACAATGCAGGGACCACGCATCGCAATCAGCCGCTGATGGATGTCGACGAAAAAACCTTTGATCGAGTATTCGCCGTCAACGTGAAATCGATCTTCCACATGACCAAGGCCGTGGTGCCATTGATGCGCGAGCGCAAGAGTGGCTCGATCATTAACGTCGGTTCGGTGGCCGGGATTCGGCCGCGCCCTGGCCTGACCTGGTACAACGGATCGAAAGGGGCGGTTAACCTGCTTTCCAAATCCTTGGCCGTGGAGTTGGGGCCGGACGGCATTCGCGTCAACAACATCTGCCCGGTCATGGGCGAGACGGCCCTGCTTGAAGACTTCATGGGCATGCCGGACACCCCTGCAAACCGCCAGAAATTTCTCTCCACCATCCCCTTGGGCCGTTTGGCCAAGCCAGATGATGTCGCGGCTGTCGCGGTATTCCTGGCAACGGACGGCGCAGCGTTTCTGAACGGCGTTGAACTGCCGGTCGACGGTGGCCGCGTCGTGTAAATGCATCGAGTCCCTCGGCACCTGGCCACGACTGTGTGCCGCGGGATTCCTCATCAGCTTAACGCGCAAGGTTTTGGGCCTTATATGCTCGTGGCGGCCAATCGGCCGTTCGTTGCGGGTTAACGCACCCTTTTCGGAATGCAGATTCAACGTACGCGTATTCTGATGCAGGGTGGTAAATGCCGCGCCCTCGTCATTTTCCAAACCACCAACAAGTTGGCCTGGGGCGCATGGAGAACAATAAATATGCAAATCAGAGCAGCGGTCGTTCGCGAGAAATCAGCCCCTTTCGTGGTTGAAATCCTCACCCTAGAGACGCCACGCAAAGACGAAGTGCTGGTGAAAATCGTCGGTGTGGGTGTGTGCCACACCGATATGGTGGTCCGAGACCAAGGGTACCCGGTCCCGCTTCCTCTGGTGCTGGGTCATGAGGGATCCGGCGTAGTCGAAGCAGTAGGCAGCGAGGTGACAAGCCTCAAGCCTGGAGATCATGTCGTTCTAAGCTATGCAAGTTGCGGCCACTGCGCCAACTGCCTGAAAGGCTTGCCCGGGTATTGCTCGACGTTCTACGAACAGAATTTCGGCGGGTATCGGCCCGATGGAACCAGCCCCTATAAAGGCGAGGACGGTGGCACTGTCTGTGGATGTTTCTTCAATCAATCTTCTTTCGGGACGCATGCCCTGGTTTCGGAGCGCAATGCGATCAAGATTGCCCAGGACGTCCCTCTGGAGCTGATGGGCCCACTGGGCTGCGGCATCCAGACGGGTGCTGGAGCGGTGATGAATGCGCTCAAACCTGGCGTTGGCAGCAGCATTGCCGTGTTCGGAGCGGGCTCGGTAGGGCTGGCAGCCGTCATGGCGGCCAAAGCCATCGGCTGCACTGTCATCATCGCCATTGACATGAATGACGGCCGCCTGGAGCTGGCACTGGAACTGGGCGCTACCCATGTCATCAACGCGGGCACCAGCAACACGCTTGATCGCATCCGCGAGATCACCCAAGGCGGCGTTCAGTACAGCCTCGAATGCACCTCCAGCCCTAAGGTGCTTCGCCAGGCGGTGGACTGTCTTTCGATTCCAGGCGTCTGCGGGCTCGTGGGAGCGGCTCCTCTGGGCGCCGAAGTATCGCTGGACATGAACACGCTGCTCTTCGGCCGCAGTGTGCGGGGCATCATCGAGGGCGATAGCGTGCCGCACGTGTTCATTCCCCAGTTGATCGAACTCTGGCGTGCCGGCCGTTTTCCATTTGATCGTTTAGTGAAGTACTACGATCTGGAAGACATCAACCAGGCCGTGGCCGACTCTGAAAGCGGTGTTGTGCTCAAGCCTATCCTCAAGCCTTGAGGATGTGTTCACTCATCCAGACATAACAAGAAGGACTGCACCATGAATACGGCTCATTCGTTGGATCTGCTGCAGGCGGCGGGATTGCCGTCGGTTTTCCACCTGTCCATTAATGGGAAGCTGGTCGACGCGGACCGCTCCTTCGACGTCTTGAACCCCGCCACGAACAAGGTGATCGCCCAGGCGCCCCAAGCCTCTGCTCAGCAGCTTGAAGAGGCGATCCAGGCGGCGGCCGAAGCGTTCAAGAGCTGGTCTGTCCTGCCTTGGCAGGCCCGATCCAATTACATCCTGCAATACGCCGACGCACTTGAGGCTCGCCAGGACGACCTGATCACTTTGCTGACCCTGGAGCAGGGCAAGCCCCGGCACAGCCAGGCGAAATCGGAAGTGGAAGCCGCCATCTACTGGGTTCGGGAAGTGGCCAAGCGTGAAATTCCAGTTCAGGTCATCGAGGATACGGCGGAGCACGTCGTCGAGGTCCACCACACGCCACTGGGCGTAGTGGGTGCAATTACGCCGTGGAATTTCCCGGTGCTGCTTGGCTTGTGGAAAGTGGCACCCTGCCTGATCACCGGTAATACCATGGTAATGAAGCCGTCGCCCTACACGCCTCTCACGTCGCTGTTCTTTGGTGAGATCGCCCAGTCTGTATTACCGCCGGGCGTGCTCAGCGTGCTGTCCGGGGGCAATGAACTCGGCCAGATCATCACGGAACACCCCGCCATCGCCAAGATCAGCTTTACCGGCAGCACGGCAACCGGCAAGAGGGTAATGGCCAGCGGTGCCGCCAATCTCAAGCGCATTACATTGGAGTTGGGCGGCAACGATGCCGCCGTGGTCCTGGCCGATGCGGACTGGCCGTCGATCGTCAAACCCTTGTTCTGGGCGGCGTTCGGCAACTCTGGGCAGTGGTGCATTGCCGTCAAGCGGCTTTACGTGCATTCCAGCATTCATGCCGCCTTTACCGCCGCCTTTGTAGAGTACGCCAGGACGGTCAAGGTCGGTGACGGGATGGATCCGGCCACTGACCTGGGGCCGATCCAGAACCGTATGCAGTACGAAAAGCTCATCAATCTGTTCGAGGACACCCGCCAGCAGGGCTACAAGGTTGCGCTGGGCGGTGTGATCGACCAGAGCCTGGCCGGCAATTTCGTGCCGATCACTGTTGTGGACAATCCACCAGAGCACAGCCGCATCGTGCAGGAGGAACCCTTTGGCCCCATCTTGCCCGTCATTGCGTTTGATGACGTGGAAGAGGTGATCGCCCGGGTCAACGCCAGCCCTTACGGCCTGGCAGGTTCTGTCTGGGGCGCTGATCGCGCTGCGGCAATAGCGGTCGCCAAGCGCATGGAGACCGGGACAGTGTGGGTCAACGAGATTCACATCCACGGCATCGATATTCCGTTTGGTGGGCACAAGCTCTCCGGGATGGGGGTTGAGAACGGCCAGGAAGGCCTGGCCGGGTTTACCAACACCAAGAGCTACATGTTCAGGAAATAAGCCCCTGAAGCGGTCTTAGCGCTTCTACGCTGGGGCCTGATGGGCTGGTGACTGATCCCGGAGTTGCATCAGCAGCTCGCTGACCAATGCGGCAAACTCCGGGTAAAAGGATCCTGATGCCACACGTTCTGCCACGCTATGTCGGTGTTGAATCGAGAGGATTCGAACGGCAGAGGAGAAAAGGGCGGCCGCTTTTTGATCGAACAGTTGCAGTTGGTCGAACCGCGTCATGACGGCTAATCCCGGCGCATTCTGCAACGACCACAGCGGCGGATCCGGTTGCCAACGCCGGAGCAGGAGTGCCGCCCATCGCCGCATCCTGGCGCCCCTGCGCCCCCGTTACGTGCTACTGCTGGGCATGGCATGGATGTCGATGGCGTCCGGGCGCAGGATGGAAATGAGCGCTCTGATACAGCCTGGCAAAGCCTCCAGTTGCCTGACCAGGATGCTTCGCTCCCTGACGGCCCAGGGTTCATCCAATGGGACAATCGACAGCGCCATTGTGCGGCTGTGGCGGACCGCCGCTGACTCGGGGATCACGCCGATCCCCACGCCGGCCTCAACCATCCGGCAGATGGATTCGAAGCTGGTGACCTGTATCCGCCAAGTGAGCTGCTCACCCAGTTTTTCCGCCTGTTCGCGCATGAACGCCTGCAGAGTGCTGCCTTCCTGCAAACCCACATGGTGGAAAGCCAGGGCGTCCCTGAGCCTTAGGGCCACACCGGTATCCAGCACATGGCCCTGCGGAACCACCAGTACGAGCCGATCAGTGCTGAAGTGCAAGACCTGCAAATCCTTGGCAACCACAGGGCCGGCGATGATTCCCATATCGGTAGCCCCTTCCTGGACACCCCGGACGATGTCACGCGACAGACGCTCCTGCAGGTCTACCGTAACGCCGGGGTTCCTGGACAGGAACCCGGCCAGCACTTCCGGAAGAAACTCGGTGACGGCAGTGGTGTTGGCGAATATCCGGATGTGCCCCGAGGAGTTGGTGCCGTACTCCGCAAACTCGGTCTTGAGGTAACCGATCTGGCGCATGATCAGCCGAGCATGCTTGAGCAGGCGGTGGCCTGCATCGGTCAGTTCGACTCCCTGGCTACCCCTGTAAAGCAAATGGCAGCTGAGCTGGGCCTCGAGCGCCTTGATTCGAACACTGGCGGCTGCCGGAGAAATGAATGCGCGCTTGGCGCCTTGCGTGAGGCTGGGAGCCTCTGCAATGTGGATGAATAGGCGCAGGTCGGTCAGGTCCAGATGCATAGAGGATGAGGCCTTGGCTATGTGTTAACCATTTCAAAACGCGGGGTTTAAGAAACGCTACTTCTCAGAACGCCATGAGGCTCTCATGATCAGCCCATAACAACAACTGCTGAGTGGCGAACTCATGGCTCATTTCACCGATTGGTCAGGGCGCACGGAACGGTCCTCGGATCTTTTGAGCGACAACCTCCTCAAGCGTGTAGCCGCCACGTTCAATGTGGACACGCCAAGCCTGAACACCCCCCTGCCGCCTTTGTGGCACTGGTGCTTTTTCCAGGATCCAGTGGGCGAGCCGGCGCTGGGTCGTGATGGTCACCCGCAGCGCGGCGATTTTCTGCCGCAGGCCGATGGCCGCAACCGGATGTGGGCAGGCGGCAGGGTCGAATTTATCGAACCCCTCCAGACCGGGCTGCAGGCCGTTCGCGCTTCGACAATAGTGCGTGTCGAGGAGAAGACAGGCCGATCCGGAAAGCTGCTCTTCGTCACGGTGGGTCATGAATATGCCCAGAGCGGACATGTCCGGGTCCGCGAAGAGCAAGACATCGTCTACCGGGAGCCCACCCCTCCCAAGCTGCACGCCGAACCGATCCCCCAGGGCCAGTGGAGTGAGCCGATCTGCCCGACCCCCACGCTGCTGTTCCGTTACTCAGCGGCCACCTTCAACAGCCATCGCATTCATTACGACGAGCCTTATGCCACCGCAGTCGAGGGCTATGCCGGGCTGGTGGTGCACGGCCCCCTGATCGCGACCCTCAGCCTCGACGCATTCATGCGCGCCCACCCGGACGCCAGGGTTCGGCAGTTCTCGTTTCGAAACGTCCGCCCCCTGGTGCTGCCGGATCTGTTCGAGGTGGGCGGCCATGTCACCGCAGCCGGTACTGCGCAGCTTTGGGCAGGCAACCGCGCTGGCGCTGCCCAGATGGCGCAGGTGGCGTTCGACTGAATAACCGTGCTGGAGCCTTACCTATGGGACACGCCAACAATGATCGATAGAAACAGCGAAGAACTCAATGCGATCCGGGACGGTGTCAGAGGCCTGTGTGCCGGTTTCGGTGCCGCTTACTGGCGCAGGATCGATGAGGAAAAAGGCTTCCCCGAGGCCTTCGTGACGGCGCTGACCGAAGCCGGGTGGCTCGCAGCGATGATCCCTGTCGAATACGGCGGATCAGGCCTCGGTTTGACGCAGGCGTCGGTCATTCTTGAGGAGGTCAATGCCTGTGGAGGTAATTCAGGCACGGTGCATGGCCAGATGTACAACCTGTTCACGTTGCTGCGCCACGGCAGCGAGGCCCAGAAGCAGTACTACCTCCCCAAACTTGCCAGTGGTGAATTGCGCCTGCAATCGATGGGTGTCACGGAGCCCACGACCGGCACCGACACCACCAAGATCAAGACGACAGCCACGAAGACCGGCGACAAATACATCATCAATGGCCAGAAAGTCTGGATTTCCCGGGTGCAGCATTCGGATCTCATGATCCTGCTGGCCCGTACGACGCCGCTTGGCGAAGTGACGAAGAAATCCGAGGGCATGTCGATCTTCCTGGTTGACCTGCGTGAGGCCATTGGTAATGGCCTCACCGTCCAACCGATTGCCAATATGGTCAATCACGAAACCAACGAGTTGTTCTTCGATAACCTCGAACTTCCCGCTTCAAGCCTGATTGGCGAAGAGGGTAAAGGGTTTCGCTACATCCTTGACGGCCTGAATGCCGAGCGCACTCTGATCGCGGCTGAATGCATTGGCGACGGCCGCTGGTTCATCGAGAAAGCCCGGACGTATGCCAAGGAACGAGTGGTGTTTGGCCGGCCGATCGGCCAGAACCAGGGTGTGCAATTTCCCATAGCAGAAGCTCACATCGAGGTCGAAGCCGCAGACCTCATGCGTTACCGGGCCTGCGAGGAGTACGACAGCGGATCACCTGCTGGAGCCAGTGCAAATATGGCCAAGTACCTTGCCGCCAAGGCTTCATGGGAGGCGGCAAACGCTTGCCTGCAGACCCACGGCGGCTTTGGTTTTGCCTGCGAATACGACGTTGAACGCAAGTTTCGAGAGACCCGGCTGTATCAGGTTGCCCCTATCTCGACCAACCTCATTCTTTCTTACGTCGCCGAGCATTTGCTTGACCTGCCCCGCAGCTTCTAGGAGTCGACCATGAGCGACACCCAACGCCATGCTAACGGAGCTTCAAGATGAACGAAATTACCCATGCGGCTCGTCCCTTGGATGGCATCACTGTTGTCAGCCTGGAACATGCCATTGCGGCGCCGTTCTGTACCCGCCAACTCGCGGATATGGGGGCTCGCGTGATCAAGATCGAGCGACCGGCCGTCGGCGATTTCGCACGGGCCTATGACACCCGCACGAAGGGGCTGGCATCCCATTTCGTCTGGACCAACCGGTCAAAGGAAAGCCTGACACTGGATGTGAAAAAGCCGGGGGCCGATTCAATCCTTGATGAGCTGTTGGCAAAGGCCGACGTGCTCGTGCAGAACCTGGCACCCGGCGCCGCTGCACGCATGGGCGTGTCCTTCGATGCTCTTCATGAGCGGTTTCCCAAACTGATCGTCTGCGATATCTCGGGGTACGGCGAGGGGGGGCCCTATGAGCAGAAAAAAGCCTACGACCTGCTGATCCAGAGCGAAGGAGGGTTTCTGTCCGTAACCGGCGGGGCAGGCGAAGATCAACTCGCGAAGGCGGGTTGCTCCATTGCTGACATTGCCGCTGGGATGTATGCCTACACGGGCATACTTTCGGCACTCCTGCTCAGAGGAAAAACAGGGCTGGGGAGTCGCGTTGACGTGAGCATGCTCGAAAGCCTGGTGGAGTGGATGGGCTACCCGATGTATTACGCATTCGACGGGGCAGAGCCCCCGCCACGGGCGGGGGCTGCTCACTCGACTATTTATCCCTATGGCCCGTTCCCGGTCGGGGACAGCGACACGATCATGCTCGGCCTGCAGAACGAGCGAGAGTGGGCGCTGTTTTGTGAGCATGTCCTGTGCAAGCCTGGACTGCTGGCGGATGAACGTTTCAACTCGAATGCCAGGCGCTCTTCGCACCGTAGCGAATTGCGCGCGATCATCGTGGAGTGCTTCGCGGCCCTTGGCATCGATGAGGTGGTAAAGCGGCTGGATCAAGCACCTATCGCCAACGCCAAGGTCAACGACATGCACGCCGTGTGGGCGCACCCACAACTCAAGTCACGAAACCGCTGGGTAGAGGTAGGGAGCCCGCAAGGTGCCCTGCCGGCGTTGCTGCCTCCCGGGGCCAACAGCGC
The DNA here is from genome assembly GCF_018449655.1 of Pseudomonas sp. dw_358. Lineage (GTDB taxonomy): Bacteria > Pseudomonadota > Gammaproteobacteria > Pseudomonadales > Pseudomonadaceae > Aquipseudomonas. The sequence continues at coordinate 187,746 of NZ_JAAVUX010000010.1, read as the reverse complement.
GTTCAGCCCGCGCATGGACGCGATACCTGCCCTGGGCGAGCACAGTGAGTCCATCCTGACCGAGCTGGGCTACTCACCCCGTGACATTGAGCAGTTAAAAATCGCAGGTGCCATATGAGCATGCAGCTGGAGCCCTCGGTCAAAAGTGCCTTGTTCGTTCCAGGCAGCCGGCCGGAGCGGTTCGACAAGGCCATCGCGACCGGTGCAGACCGGATCATTGTTGATTTCGAAGATGCCGTCGAGGAGACCATGAAATGCCAGGCCCGCGAGAACCTGGGCATCTACCTCACGGCCAATCCTCGCTTGCGCGTGGTTGTACGCATCAATGCGAGTGACCATCCCGAGCATCAGAACGACCTGGATTTCTGCAGTCGTTTTCCCGAGATATCTGCGATCCTGCTGCCCAAGGCAGAGTCTGCCGGCCAGGTGGAGCATGTGGCCTCCACAGGCAAGCGGGTCTGGCCACTGATCGAAAGTGCCAAGGGGCTGGAGTTTCTTGCGGTGATTGCATCGGGGGCAGGGGTCGAGCGTTTGACGTTCGGGGCCCTGGATCTAGCGCTGGATCTCGGTTTGCGCGCCCAGAGCGCCTCGGCCAGTCGCATCTTCGATCAAGTCAGGTATCAGATACTGCTGGCAACGGCTCGGGCTCGACTGGCCCGGCCACTCGATACCGTGTTCCCTGCGTTCTCCGATCTCGAGGGGCTGGCAGCGTTTGCCCAGGACGCGTTGGGCATGGGATTTGGCGGGATGCTATGCATTCATCCGAGCCAGGTACAGGTCGCCAATCGTGTGTTCGAGCCTACGCCTGAGGAAGTCGAATGGGCCCGGCAGGTCGTGGATGCGGCACGAAGTGCCCCAGGTGCTTTTCGCTTGAATGGCAAGATGGTCGATGCCCCCGTCATCGCCGCTGCTCAACGGCTTTTGCAGGCCCTGTAGGTCGCGCCGGCAGCGTGGTTCCCGTTACCGAGACGGGTAGCAATCCTTGCCCGTCCATGTTATCAATGATATCAATAAAAAATTAACAGTGATAACAGGTGGCTGAAATGATCGTAGTGACAGGTGCTTCGGGACAGCTGGGCCAAGGGATAGTGAGTCAGCTCGCAAGCCGGGTGGGGCCGGCCCACATCGTGGCGAGCGCTCGAGACCTCCACCCACTGGCCCCATTGCAGGCGCTGGGGGTGCAGGTTCGCCAGGGTGACTTCACCGTCCCGGAAAGCTTGCCCGCCGTCTTCGCAGGGGCAGGGCAGGCATTGCTTGTCTCGGTCAACCAATTGGGCGAAACGGCGTTGTGCATGCACCGCACGGCCATCACCGCGGCCCGCGCGGCCGGTGTGCGGCGGGTCCTGTACACCAGCCACATGGGGGCCCGGGCGGACTCGCCTTTTTTAGCCGCCGTTGATCATGCCGCCACCGAAGCGATGCTGGCGGAGGCCGGGGCCTGCTTCACTTCGTTGCGTCACGGTTTTTACGCTGAAAGCGGGCTGCACATGATTGGCCGGGCGTTCGAGATCGGTGAATTGCGGGTGCCGGAGGACGGTCCGGTCAGCTGGACCACGCGCGCTGATCTGGCCGAGGCCGATGCCATCCTGCTCAGCGAGGAAGGGCGCCTGGATTCAATCACCCCTGCGCTGACGGCGCCCGAAGCCTTCACCATGGCTGATCTGGCGGACATCGCCTCTCGCTTGACCGGCCGCGAAATCAGGCACGTCACCCTGACCGATGAACAGTGGCTCGACGAAGCCGTGGCCCAGGGTCGTCCTGCCGCCATCGCGGGGATGCTGCTGGGTATGTACCAGGCAGCACGGCGCGGTGACTTTGCCACCGTAGACCCTGCGCTTGAAGGGCTGCTCGGGCGCCGGCCCAAGACCATGCGCGATGTGCTCGCGCAGGTGCTCGGGCCATCGGCAGACGCTGCGCCATCTTCCGTCGCGCCTCATTGAGCCGGCGATGAGCGAAACTTCATCCCTTCAGGTCCGTGACCGAATTATCGCCGCCGCCGCCGCCCTGATCCGCAATGAAGGCAGCGAGGCCGCGACCACGCGCGCAGTCGCGCTGGCCGCCGGTGTGCAAGCGCCTACGCTCTACCGGCTGATCGGCGACAAGGACGCCTTGCTCGATGCCGTGGCTGAAGCCGAACTGGCCGCCTTCGTCGCCGGCAAACAGGATAAGGCCGTGAACCCCGATCCCATCGAGGCCCTGCGCCATGGGTGGGACCATTACGTGGCATTTGGCCTGGCGCACCCGGCGTTGTTCAGGATCATGAGCCGCCACCCTCATTCACCGGCGGCGGCATCAGGGCTCGAGGTTCTTGAGTTGCGGATCCGGGCGATTGCGCAAGCCGGGCGTCTGCGCGGTAGCGAAGAGCGGGCCGTGGCCCTGGTGCATGCGGCAGCCACGGGAGCGATGACCAGCTTGATTGCCCAGCCCTCGGCCTCCATGCCCTTCGACCTGGCGGCGCAGGCACGCGAGGCGATCATCGCAGCGATCACGACCGCTCCGGCGCCGCTGCTGGACGACTCGGTGGCCAGTGCCGCGGCCACTTTGCGAGCCCGGCTGGGCGCTTGCCGGCTTTTGAGCGCAGGCGAGCTCGCCTTGATGGATGAGCTTTTGTTGCGTCTGAGCAGTCACGGCTCCGTCAGCCAGGCTTGAGGCGAGTGGGCAACCCGGTCATGCCGCGGCACATCGGGTGTCAGGCCTGGAGCATGAGTTGATCCAGATAAAGCTTCATCAACAGTCTGAATTCGTCGATCGCCCGCTGATTCTCTTCGGGAGCACTGCGTTCCAATACAGCAAGCAGCGCCTTGAACAACTCGACAATGACGTTCGCCGCCAAATGCGCGCGCTCGGCTGACAAGCGCGTGTTGGCGTGCTGCAGCGCGCCTGCAATGGTGTGTCTGAGTGGCTGGCGTTGGGCCGTGGAGCGCGAATAGGCGACGGGGCTGCTGATGAGCGGCAGGTACGCCGGTCGCGCCTGCACGAAGCCAAGTACCGCATCCATGAGTTGGTCCGCGAAGGCCTCGGCGCAGGGGGCTGGCGGCTCGGCGAAGACCCTGGCCCAATAGGCATCCAGCTCGTCGGCGTAGTCGGCAAGCAAGGCGAGCGCTACCGCCGGCTTGTCGGGAAAATAGTCATAGAGCGTGCCGACCGAAGCGCCGGCCACTTGCGCAATGGCCTTCATGCTCACCGCCTCGTAGCCCTTTGTGCCAATCAACTGCGTGGCCACTTCGAGAAAACGCGCACGGCGTGCGGCCGCCCTGGCTTGCAGTGGCTGGCGTCGATCGGGGGAGGTAGAGGTCGTCATGCAGGCCATTCTAGCAGGGTCATGAAAAAAGTCGACTACCCCCTCGACTTTGACCCTGGGCAGGCTTAGGCTAAAAGTCGACTACCCACTCGACTTCAGGAAAACACCATGACAATCCAACTCGACCCCAGCAAGACGGCCCTTGTGCTCATCGATTTGCAGGCAGGGATCGTCGGCCTGCCCGTGCAACCGCTTGCGGCTCAAGACGTACTCAAGGCGTCCCGTACGTTGGCGCAGGCCTGCCGCCGAGCAGGGGCCTGCGTGGTCTATGTGCGCGTCGACCTGAGCAACATGTTGCCGCTGAGCGTCGATCACGCTCTCCATGGGCCCAGTGACCAACCGATTCCTGCCAGCGCCTCGCGACTGGTGCCTGAGGCAGGTTTTCAGGACGGCGATCTATTGATCACCAAGCGCCATTGGGGGGCGTTCGGCAGCATGACGGGGCTGGAAGACGCGTTGCAGGAGCGGGGCATCGACACCCTCATTCTTGGGGGGATCGCGACAAACTTCGGTGTCGAGTCCACGGCCCGGCAGGCCACTTCCCTGGGCTTGCAAGTGGTCATCGCGGCGGATGCCTGTTCTTCCCTCAGCGCCGCGGCCCATGAATTTGCGATGACCACGATCTTCCCGTTGATCGCCCGGGTCAGGAGTACCCAGGAGCTTGTCGATGCACTCGCCTGACGCGGTTCGGCCGGGCCTGGTGCTGGGCATCTGCTGCTTGAGCCTGTTGGTGGTCGGGATGGACGCCACGGTGGTGAATGTCGCGATCCCGGCGATTGAATCGGGCGTGGGCGGCAGCTTCCAGGAGGTGCAGTGGGTGATCGACGGCTACACCCTGACGGTTGCCTGCCTGCTCTTGGTGATGGGGTCGGTGTCCGATCGCTTCGGTCAGAAACGCACGTTCCAGGTCGGTCTTGCAGTGTTTACCAGTGCTTCGCTGCTGTGCAGCGCGGCGCCCGATGTGCATTGGCTCATCGGTTCTCGGTTCCTGCAAGGGAGCGGGGCGGCGATGCTCAATCCCGTAGCGCTGTCCATCATCGTACGCACCCATCCCGAGCCCCAGGCCCGCGCTCGCGCCATCGGGATCTGGGGTGCTACCTTCGGAGTGGCCTTGGGGCTGGGGCCGATCGCTGGCGCCGTGCTGAGCGAAGCGTTTGGCTGGCGGGCCATCTTCCTCATCAACCTGCCCATCGGGGTGGCAGCGCTTGTCCTGACGGCGCGCTGCATCCCTGAGTCGACGCCGTCCACGGCGCGTGCGTTCGACCCGCTGGGGCAGGGCTTGCTGATGGTGGTCCTGGGCAGCCTGACCTATGGGGTAATCGAAGGCCAGCGCCTGGGGTGGGGGGCACCCTGGATCCTCGGCGCCTTGGGACTCTCGGCGGTTTGCGTGGCGCTGTTGATCGCGTGGGAGCGTCGGCAGGATGAGCCGCTGCTGGAGATGCACCTCTTTGCCAATCTGCCGTTCAGCGGGGCAATCGGCATCGCCTTGATCATGTTTGCCGGGTTCGCCGCGCTGCTGTTCTTCAATGCGCTGTACCTGCAACACCAGCGCGGCTACAGCATCCTGCAGGCCGCACTGTGCTCACTGCCGCTGGCGGTGATGGCGAGCCTGTGCGGCCCATGGTCGGGTCGCCTGGTCGGCCGCTACGGCCCGCGGCCGTCTTTGCTGATGGCAGGGGCGGCGCTGATGATCAGCAGTGCGCTGCTGGCGCAGATCGGTGCGCAGACCAGCCTCGGCCTGATAGGGGGCGCCTACGGTCTTTTTGGCGCAGGCATGGGACTGGTGAACCCCGCCATCACCACGATAGCCGTCAGCCGCCTGGAGCCGTCACGTACCGGGGTGACGGCTGCCATCCTGTCGACCAGCCGGCAGCTGGGTGCCTGCTGGGGTGTGGCGGGTATCGGCAGCGTCATGCACGCTGGCCTGCGCCAGGGCCTCGGCCTGGCACAGGCGAGTCAGCCGTGGTGGTGGGGGATGAGCCTGCTGGGGTTGGTGATTGCCACGCTGTCAGGGTTCAGCAAGTCGCCGCGCCAGCAGCTATTGGAATGATCGTGCCGGTGGCTAACCTCACCCATTCATTTGCGTGATGAACCGACTTTCCAGATAAGACTCCACCGCCTCCGATCCGCCTTCGGTGCCATACCCCGAATCCTTGATCCCGCCAAAGGGCACCTCTGCCAGCGCCATGCCGTTGTGGTTGATGCTCAGCATGCCGGTCTCCATCTCCCGGCCCAACGCATAGGCGGTCTGCGCCGACCCAGTGAAGGCGTAGGCAGCGAGGCCGTAGGGCAGGCGGTTGGCTTCGCCGATGGCCTCGGCGAAATCGGTGAAGCGGTTGATGATAGCCACGGGGCCGAAGGGTTCTTCATTCATGATCCTGGCCGAGATCGGCACCTGGCTCAGCACTGTCGGCTCGAAAAAATAGCCTTCGTGGCCGATACGGTGGCCGCCGGTTTCAAGCCGCGCGCCCTGGCTGACGGCATCCGCCACCAACGCCAGCAACGCGCTGACGCGCCGTCCGTTGGCGAGCGGGCCCATGGCAGTGTCCTGTTCCAGGCCATTGCCGACCTTGATGTCCCGGGCGGCTTCGATGAAGCCTTTGATGAATCGCTCGGCCACGGCTTCCTGCACCAGAAAGCGCGTGGGGGCCACGCACACCTGGCCGGCATTGCGATATTTGGCCAGGGCGGTCACCGCGATGGCCTTGTCGATATCGGCGTCGTCGAAAATCAACACCGGCGCGTGGCCGCCCAGTTCCATCGTGGCCCGCTTCATGTGCTTGCCGGCCAGCGCGGCGAGGTCCTTGCCCACTGGCGTCGAGCCGGTAAAGGAGATTTTGCGGATGATCGGATGGGCCACCAGATAGCTGGAAATCTCGGCCGGCACGCCGTACACCAGGTTGACCACGCCGGCTGGAATGCCGGCGTCGGCGAACGCGCGGATCAGCTCGGCCGCCGACGCCGGCGTCTCCTCGGCCGCCTTGACGATGATCGAGCAACCGGTACAGACGGCCGCCGAGAGCTTGCGAACCAGTTGGTTGATCGGGAAGTTCCAGGGGGTGAAGGCGGCGACTGGCCCGACTGGCATCTTCACGACGATCTGCTGCACGCCGCTGAGCCGGGCCGGGATGACCTGGCCATAGGTGCGCCGGGCTTCTTCGGCGAACCAGTCGATGGTATCGGCGGCGCCGGCGATTTCCATGCGTGATTGGGCCAGTGGCTTGCCTTGCTCGCGGGTCATCATGTAGGCGATGGCTTCGCTGCGGGCGCGCAGCAGGTCGGCGGCCTTGCGCATCAGCCTGGAACGTTCGAGCGCACCGGTTTCGCGCCACACCTTGAAACCGGCGTCGGCGGCCTGCAAGGCCAGGTCCAGGTCGGGCTGGCGGGCGAGGGCGGCGTGGCCAATGGTATGTTCCGTGGCCGGGTCGGTGATGGGCAGGGTTTCCCCGCCGATGGCATCGCACCAGAGGCCGTTGATGAACAGTTGGACGTTGGGGTAGTTGTGCATGGGATGACCTCCAGTCGTTGCCTAGCCGACGATTTCACGGCGGATATAGATACCGGCGGCTTCTCGGTCCCAGGTGTCGGCCGTGATGCCATCGTCGCGCAGGGCGTGCTTGCGGATCTTTGCCGTGGGCGTGCGCGGCAGGGCCGGCACGATGCGGATGTAACGTGGCACCATGAAATGCGCCATGCGGGGCTTGAGGAAGTCGATCAGGTCGATCGGGTCGACGCTCATGCCCTCGACACAGGCAATCACGCAGAGAATTTCCTCCTCCGACATGTCGCTGGGCACCCCGACCACTGCCACCTCGTTGACCGCCGGGTGGGCGGCAATTTCGACTTCAACTTCAAACGACGACACGTTCTCGCCGCGACGGCGGATGGAGTCCTTCATGCGGTCGAAGAACACCCAGTCGCCGTCCTCGTTCACTCGAAACGCATCGCCGGTATGAAACCAGCCGTTGCGCCAGGCCGAAGCGGTGGCCTGTGCGTCGCGAAAATAGCCACTGTTGAGCGACCAAGGCGCATCGGCATGCACCAGCAGTTCACCGACCTCGCCAGGTCCGACCTCGCAGTCGTTTTCGTCCACCAGCCGGACCCGAGCGCCGTCCCGTGGCTTGCCGCAAATGCCGGACTTGGGCGGATTGGGCGCCGACACCAGAGGCGTGGAAATTTCCGACATGTTGTACAGCGTCCATACCGTGACCCCGAAGCGCTGGGAGAACGCCACGGCGTCTTCGGCCAGTGGCACGATGATCGCGGTGCGCAACGTGTGTTCGCGATCGGCCGCAGACGGTAGCAGCTTGACCATGAAGGTCGCCATCGCGCCGAGCAACAGAACGCAGGTCGACTGGGTCTCGCGGATCTGGTTCCAGAATTCGCTGGTGCTGAATGTGCCGATGATGGCGACCGAGCCGCCACGCGAGAGCATGCCGAGCACCGGAATCGTCCCGCCCACATGGAACAGCGGCAAGTTGCAGCAATAGCGGTCCTGGGCGGTGACCATCCTGAAGCCATCGGTACCGGACATGGCCCACAGGTGCGCATAGCTGGACATCACACCCTTGGAAGGGCCCGTGGTCCCGGAGGTGTAGATGATCGATTGCAGGTCCCACGGTTCGATCGGGCGCGCCAGCTCGGGCACCTGCCCAGGGTCACCGTCGAGCGCCGTTTCGGCGAACACCTGCAAGCCCGCCACGGAGCCGGGCGAGCCTGCGCCGACCACGACCACCGATTCGAGGGAGGACAGGTCGATGCGCTCCAGGCGCTCGAGCAGGTCGGCATGGGCGATGATCAGGCGGGCGGCAGCGTTCTCGATCACATGTTCGAGGATGTGCCCCCGGTACGCCAGGTTGATGGGGACATAGGTCGCGCCCAGCCAGTTGATGCCGAACCAGGTTTCCAGGCAGCGCTGGCCGTTGGGCAGCCACACCACCACCGTGTCGCCTTGCTTGACCCCCAGTGCGGCCAGGCCAGCGGCGGCTCTGATCGCGGCATCGCGCATCTGCCGGTAGGTCAGGGTCGCGCCGCGCCAGAAAACGGCAAAAGGTTCGTCGGGTCGCTCGGTTGCCCAGCGGTCCAGGAGGTAGCGCACCACACATTCTTCGCGGGCGGGGATTCTCGGGTCTTTGCGGATTATTGTTGTCATTGTTTTCCTCCCTGATCAGTACGGGTCGATTCGTCGTAAAGGGTCAGTCTTCAAGCGTCAGGGCGCTACTCCATATTTGGCCACCGGTACCGGCGCCGCCGTTCTTCTGCAGCGAGCCAGCGACAGGGCATGGAGTATCCGCCCACGGGTCTCGCTGGGCGCAATGATGTCGTGCACGGTAAATCGGGCGGCGGCGTTGTAAGGGCCGGTGCCGCCACTGAAGCGCGCTTCGATCTCGCGCTGCGCCTGCACCGGGTCGGGTGCGGCTTCGATCTCGCGTTTGAAGGCAGCCGCCACCCCGCCCGAGACCGGCAGCGAGGCGAAATCTGCCGTCAACCAGGCGCCGACGTAGCTTTGTTCGCCGCCCCAGCCGGCCATGGCGCAGGCCGCGAAACCGAAGGCCTTGCGGATGACAATAGTGACCTTCGGCACATCGGCCCAAGCCAGCGCATTGACCAGCGCCAGGCCCGCGCGCAGCGTGCCTTCCTTTTCGGCCTGCGGGCCGGTCATTACCCCCGGCACATCTTCCAGGAACACCAACGGCACGTGATAGGCCGAGCACAGTTCAACGAAATGCTGGGCTTTTTTTGCCGCGGCAGCGGTGATGGCGCCGGCATGGACCATCGGCTGGTTGGCGATGACGCCGACGGGGTGGCCGTCCATGCGGGCAAACCCGGTGAGGATCATTTTCGCGTATTCGGGTTTGATCTCCAGGAAGCTGTCGGCGTCAACCACGCCGCGGATCAGGGTTTTCATGTCATAGGCGCGCCGTTTCTGGGCCGGCACAATCGTGTCGAGGTCAACGGCATGGGGTGGTTTTGCCGGGCCTCGTTCAGGCCAGCACCACGCGTTCTGCGGCAGGTAGGATAAAAAGTCCCGGGCGAGGGCCAGCGCGGCTTCATCGGTTTCCACTTCGTTGTCTGCGACCCCGGAAATGCGGGTGTGAATCGAACTGCCGCCCAGGTCCTCCTTGCTCACGTCGATACCGGTGGCGGCCTTGACCACCGGCGGGCCGCCCGCTGCCAGCATGGCGTTGCCCTTGCGCATCACGACAAATTCGCTCCCCGCCGCGACCAACGCGCTGTCGCCGGCGCACGGGCCCAGCACCAGGCCGATCTGCGGTGCCACGCCGGACAGGCGCGCTTGTTCCAGAAAGTGCGTGACGTCCGGCAGCCCATCGTTCATCAGCTCCTGGCCACGGGCACCGGCACCATCCAGCAGCCAGATCAACGGCACCCGCTCGCGCCGGGCCATCTGGATGGCGTGCAGTTTCTTGCGTGCGTTGATCACGCCATGGGAGCCACCCTTGACGGTGAAATCTTCTCCGACCACGCAGACGTGACGACCGTTGATCAAGCCAAAGCCCATGACCACGCCGTCGGCCGGGGTGAGCGTATCGACCGTCGGGATGTCAGAAGTGTAGTGCGAGGTAAAGCGGCCGTACTCCTGGAAACTGCCTGGGTCGAGCAGGTAGTCGATGCGCTCGCGCACGGTCAGTTTGCCCAGGGCATGTTGCTTGGCGATCCGTTCTTCGCCGCCCATGGAAAGCGCCTTCTGCGTCCAGGTCGAGTGCTCGGCAATCAGGTCTGCCATGGTCGATGCGGCAGGTGGCGCGGAAGGGGTAAGCGATACAGGCTTGTTCATTGGGTGATCTCCGTCGAAGGCTGGTGCATCAGCGGCGCTGTCGGGCGTCAGTCGATACTTAGGATGACTTGGCCGGCTTCCACCACGTCGCCGTCAGCCACGTAGACCGAAGCAATGCTGCCGCTGGCGGTTGCCAGCACCGGCATTTCCATTTTCATCGACTCCATGACGAGGAGTTCATCGCCCGCCGTGATGGCGTCGCCTGGGCCGACATTGACCAGTAGCACCGTCCCGGCCATTTCGGATTTGATTTCCATGTTTTGCTCCTCGATGAAACTGTCAGGTAGTTAAAATTGTTATTGGGAACTGAAGTGATCTGTCGGGAATATTCTTATACTGGTCAGTAAACGCGTGCCGAGTCAAGCCAATGCGGGAGAAAATCAACCGTGTATGCGGGTTTCAGTGTGGGGTGTTCAGGCCCGCACCGCGCATTGCGAACGTTGCCAGTTGATCCGCCACCTGATCGGCAGACAAGCGTCCCTCGGGGCGGAACCAGAAAAACGCCCAGGTGGCCATGCCGGTAATGGCCTGCATGGCCACGACCGGGTCGCCAAGGGCGAAATCTCCGCTGGCCCTGCCTTCTTCCAGCAGCGACAGCAACGCATCGTTGAAGCGCCGGTGGTCAGCCTGCAGGGTTTGTTGCGCCTCGGCCGGCAAGTGCTTTTCTTCGCGGAAGTACACTGCCAGGTACATGCGCCCGGCGATCACCTCGCGGGCGAGGCTGCGTACGAAGCGCTCCAGGCGTTCGGCGGGCGTGCCGCGATCTTCCCGTGCGGCGCGGGCACGGTCGGCGGCCAGTGCCGTGGTGCGCAGGCACACGGCGGCCAGCAGGTCGGCCTTGGTGGTGTAGAACTGGTAGATGAAGGGCTTGGTCACCGACAGCGCAGCGGCCACCTCATCCAGCGTGGTACTGGTGAACCCCTTGTGGAAAAACAGCTCGGCGGCCACCTCCAGGATGCGGTTTCTTTTGAATTCCAGCGCTTGTTCCTTGAGTCCCATCGCCATTGGTAAAGCATCCTCAGGTGAAATATCAGAAATCTACTGATGGGTAAAATATCACTACTCGAGGCTTCATGAAACGTCGTCGACAGCCGCCCGTGCGAGTTGGGCGGGCGCCTCGGTCGCCAGGCCGGCAGCACGCGCGGCATCCCGCTGCGCGGCCTTGGCGCGTTGCCAGCCCAGGCGATCCGTCATGCGTGCCAGGTAGGCCTGCAGCACCGGCGCGAAGTCTGCGGCCAGCCCTACATCCTCGCCCAGCGAGAGGGCGTAGGTGACGCAGATATCGGCAACGGTAAAGCGACCTGCGCACACGAACGCCTGCGTCTCCAACACACTGGCCAACAGCTTCAAGCGTCCGAGGAACCAGCGCCGATAGTCCTCGGCGACCTGCGGCTGCCGGCGCTCCGGGTCTTCAAGGTAGCGATAGCGCAGGTACAGGGTCTGGGGGAACGTGAGGGTGGTGTCGGCGTGGTGCAGCCAATTGAGATAGGCCGGCCGGTCAGGCGAACCGACGGCGACACCCAACCCGGCCTCGGGATGTTGCTCGGCCAGCCATTCACAGATGGCCGATGATTCGGTCATCACGCCGTTTGGCGTTTCCAGCGCGGGTACGGTGCCCAGTGGGTTGACCGTGAAAATCCGCTTGTCGTGGCTGCGCGGTGGAAACGCCAGCACCTCGAGTTCGTAGGGCAGGTGCAGTTCTTCCAACGCCCAAAGCACGCGAAACGATCGCGCGTCCATGCAATGCCACAGTTTCATGAAAACCTCCGCTGAATTTACTGTCGAGGTGAATATAGATCTTGTGAGTATATGGATCTATGTGTAAGTATAAATTATCTACTCGCCAGTAAATATCAAGGTGGAGACAATCACCATGCCAGACCACATGTCGATTACGAGCCATGGCTCCTGCCGGGGAGGGCTGCCGTCATGACCGTCCTGCAAGCGACCGCACCGGCAAACAGCAAGGAAAGCAAGGCGCGCCGCGAGGCCCACCTGGCCTTGCTGGAAAATGTCCGGGCACTGGAACGCAAGGTCGTGGAGAACTCCGCCAGGGCCACCGAGCGCATGCGCAAGCGTGGCCAGTTGTTGCCGCGTGAACGCATCGCGTTGCTGTTGGACCGCAACAGTGAGTTCCTCGAATTATCGACCTTGTGCGGCCTGGGCATGCATGACGACGACGGCGCGGAGAAGGTGCTGGGTGCCGGCGTGATCGCTGGCGTCGGTGAGGTCGAGGGCCGGCGGGTCATGATCATGGCCAATGACGCCGGGATTGCCGGCGGTGCGATGCACCCCATGGGCATCCAGAAGATCATCCGGGCGCAGGAAATCGCCCTGCGAAACCGCTTGCCTTATCTCCAGTTGGTGGAAAGCGCTGGCGCCAACCTCGCCCTTCAGGCCGAGCTGTTCGTCGAAGGGGGTAAACAGTTTGCGAACCTGGCGCGGCTTTCCGCCGCCGGCGTGCCGGTGATTGCCGTGGTGCACGGCTCGTCCACCGCCGGCGGCGCCTACCAGCCGGGAATGTCGGATTACGTGATCATGGTGCGGGGCCGCTCCAAGGTCTTTCTGGCGGGGCCGCCGTTGCTGCGCGCCGCCACCGGCGAGATCGCCGAGGACGAGGTTCTGGGTGGCGCCGAGATGCACGCCCACGTCACCGGCCTGTCGGAATACCTGGCGGAGAACGACAGTGACGCCCTGCGCCTGGCCCGTGAGCTGGTCGCCCGGGTGGTGCCGCTGATGCCGTTGCCGCCGAGGGCGAGCGATGCCCCGCTGCGGCCGGGCGACGACATTCTGGCCATCGCCCCCGCCGACTATCGTGAACCCCATGACCTGCACCACATCATCGCGCGTTTTGTCGATGGTTCGCGTTTTCTGCCTTTCAAGAGCGAGTTCGGCTTCGCCACCCTGTGCGGCAACGCGCAGGTCGGCGGCCACGAAATCGGTATCATCGGCAACAACGGTCCGATCGATTCGGCGGGTGCGAACAAGGCAGCACACTTCATCCAGGCCTGCTGCCAGGCCGGCACGCCGATCCTGTTCCTGCAGAACACCACGGGTTTCATGGTCGGTGCCGAGGCCGAGGCCTCGGGTATCGTCAAGCATGGCGCCAAGCTGATTCAGGCCGTGACCAACGCCACGGTGCCCAAGCTGACCCTACAGATAGGCGGCGCCTTCGGTGCGGGCGCCTACGCCATGTGTGGGCGGGCATTCGATCCGCATTTCATCTTCTCCTGGCCCACCAACCGGCTGGCGGTGATGGGGGGCGAGCAGGCTGCCAAAGTGATGACCATTGTCGCCCAGGACTCGGCCCGCGCCCGCGGTATCGAGCCCGACCACCCGGCCTTGCACGCCCGCGCAGAGGCCATTCGCAGCGCTTATGAGCGCGAATCGACGGCGCTCTATGCCACGGCCCGGCTGTGGGACGACGGCATCATCGACCCCCGGGATACCCGCGCAGTGCTCCTGCATTGCCTGGAAACGATAGCCCTGGGCCAGGCGCGCAGCCTGCACTCATCGACCTTTGGCACCGCGAGGTATTGAGCATGAACAGCTCCATGCCAGTGCTGATCGAGCAAACGCGTCAGGGTTTTGTGTTGACCCTGACCCTGAACGACCCGGATCGGCGCAATGCGCTGTCCGAACCCATGGTGACCGAACTGCTGGAAGCGTTCAGCCGGGTTGCGCAGGATCAAAGCCTGCGCGCTCTGGTGTTGCGCGCAAACGGCAGCGCCTTTTGCGCCGGTGCCGACCTGCAGACGACCATCGACCACTTGAACGCGGGCGAGGTCGGCGAGAGGGCCATTGTGCAAGTCAACGAGCACGCAGGTGCCTTGTTCGCCAGCTTTGCCCAATTGCCGCTGTGTACGTTCGCCGTCGTGCACGGCCCTGCCATGGGCGGTGGCCTGGGGTTGGCGGCCTGCGCCGATGTGGTGCTGGCCACCCCCCAGGCGCGCTTTGCGTTGTCGGAAACCACGTTGGGCTTGCTGCCGGCGCAAATCGCCCCCTATGTCGCGGCGCGATGCGGTGCGCGTACCAGCGCGCGCCTGGCGTTGACCGCCGAGCGCCTGGACGGGGTCACCGCCAAGGCTACGGGCCTGGTCGATGAGCTGCATGACACGCCGCAGCTGCTTGAGGCGCGGTTGTGCGAGCTGCTGGCCGGGGTAGGGCGTTGCGCCCGCGAGGCCAATGCCCGGACCAAGGCGTTGTTCAGCAGCCTGGCCCCCGCTGCGCCGGACAATTTTCGCGCCCAGGCCGCCTCGGCTTTTCTGGCGCGGCTGCAGCACGCGGAAGGGCGCGAAGGCGTCAGCGCGTTCATCGAAAAACGCCGTCCCCACTGGGTAGAGCAGCCGTGACCGAGGCCGTCTTTTTTGAGGAAAGCAAGATGCAGAGATTTGACCGTATTTTGATCGCCAACCGCGGCGAGATCGCCTGCCGGGTCATCCGCACGGCCCGTGAAATGGGCTTTTCCACCGTGGCGGTGTGCAGTGACGCCGATCGCTCGGCGCGCCACGTCCTGATGGCCGATACCGCCGTTGATATCGGCCCGTCGGCGGCCAGCCAGTCCTATTTGAAGATCGACGCCATCATCGCGGCGGCCCGCAAGAGCGGCGCCCAGGCCGTGCACCCAGGCTACGGCTTTCTCTCGGAAAACGCCGCCTTTGCCGAAGCGTGCACGGCCGCCGGGCTGGTGTTCATCGGGCCCTCGCCGCAAGCGATCACGGCCATGGGCGACAAGGCGATTTCCAAGCGGCGCATGATCGAAGCCGGCGTCCCCTGCGTGCCGGGGTATCAAGGGGATGATCAGGCGCAGGAGACCTTTGTCCGCGAGGCCGAGCGTATCGGCTATCCGGTCATGGTCAAGGCTAGCGCCGGTGGCGGTGGCCGCGGCATGCGCCTGGTGTTTACGCCCGCAGAGTTGCCGGCCGCGCTCAAGGCGGCCCGCTCGGAGGCGCAGAACGCCTTTGGCAATGGCACATTGCTGATCGAGAAAGCCGTGATCGAGCCACGGCACATCGAAATCCAGGTGTTTGGCGACCACCATGGCAACGTCATTCACCTGGGCGAGCGCGACTGCTCCATTCAGCGGCGCCACCAGAAAGTCGTCGAAGAATCACCGTCACCCGCGGTAGACAGTGACCTGCGCAGCCGCATGGGCGAGGCCGCCGTGCAGGCCGCGCGGGCAATCAACTACGTGGGCGCCGGTACCGTCGAGTTTCTGCTGGACGCCTCGGGCGAGTTCTATTTCCTTGAAATGAATACCCGCCTGCAGGTCGAGCACCCCATTACCGAACTGGTCACTGGCCTGGATCTGGTGGCGCTGCAACTCGACGTCGCCGCCGGCGGCAAGCTGCCGCTGCGCCAGCAAGACGTCAAGATGACCGGGCATGCCATTGAGGTGCGGCTGTACGCCGAAGACCCGGCCAAGGGCTTTCTGCCACAAACCGGTGAGGTGCTGTTGTGGCAACCCTCGACCTTGCCGGGCGTGCGCACCGATCATGGCCTGAAGGCGCGCGATCGGGTGTCGCCGTTCTATGACCCCATGGTCGCCAAGATCATCGCCCATGGTGCCGATCGCGAGATCGCCCGCCGCCGCTTGCTGGCCGGCCTGGCCGACACCGTGCTGTTCGGGGTCACCCATAACAAGTCATTCCTGATGGACGTGCTGGCGGATGAAGAGTTTGTCGCGGGCAGTGCCACCACCGCGTTTATCGCACGGCGTTTTCCCGAAGGCTGGCAGGACAAGCCAGCGTCCGGCGAGCTGCTGGCAGTGGCGGCGGTGCTGTTCTGCGGCGCCGGTGCTGCCTCGGCCTTGCGCCCCGCCTGGCTGAGCAGTGAACTGAAATTGCGCATCGGCGAGGTCGACCATGTGCTCACGGCCCGCGCCGAAGGGGATATCTGGCGCGTGCGGCTGGCCGGCTGCGAGCATGTGGTGCGCCTGGATGGGACCGGCCAAGGCCACCCGCAGACGGTGGTGGTCGATGGCCTGCGCCAGCGCCTGCAAGTGCTCGAATACGAGGGGAGTCTGTTTCTGGACCTCGATGGCCGCGTGCAGCGCGTCGAAGACCGCAGCTACAGCCCCGCCGAAGGCCGGGTGGCGGGGTTCGATGGCCTGGTGCGCGCGCCCATGAGCGGGCAGGTCACGCAGTTGGAAGTGTCCCAGGGCGACGTGGTGGAAAAAGGCCACGTGATCGCGGTGCTGGAGGCGATGAAGATGGAACACCGCATTCTCGCGCCCCAGGCCGGCAGCATCGACAAGATCGCGGTCGAGGTGGGTGGCCAGGTGGCCAACCGAGACGTGTTGTTCGAGATCGGCGTCGCCCGGAAACAAGCGGTGTAGCCACCGTCACCTTGACCCACGACAAGAACAACAGGAGTCAACGAGATGCGAGCCTTTACTGTTCAACAATTTGCTCAGCCGCTTGAGGCGGTGGAAGTGACCAAGCCCATCCCCCAAGGTACTGAAGTGCTGGTTGAAGTCACGCGCTGCGGCGTCTGCCACACCGACTTGCACCTGCACGACGGCTACTACAGCCTGGGAGGTGGCAAGCGCCTGAACCTGCGTGATCGCGGTATCGTCCCGCCGCTGGTACTGGGACACGAAATCTACGGCCGCTTGGTGGCCAAGGGAGCGGATGCGCCGAGCGGCGAAGTAGGGCGGCATTACGTGGTCTATCCCTGGCTGGGTTGTGGCGACTGCGATGCCTGCCGGCAGGACCAGGACAACCTCTGCGCCGCGCCGCGGTCCATCGGCGTGGTGCGCCCCGGCGGCTACGCCGACTTCTGCCTGGTGCCGCACCCCAAATACCTGGTTGATGTGACCGGCCTCGATCCCAGCCTGGCTGCCACTTACGCCTGCTCCGGGCTGACGGCCTACAGCGCAATCAATAAGGTCGAGATCGATCGCGACCAGGAACTGCTGGTGATTCTCGGCCTGGGCGGGGTTGGCATGAACGGGCTGAACATTGCCGTGGCCCAGGGCTACCGCAAAATAGCCGTGGCTGACCTGGACCCGGCCAAGCGCGCCAATGCGCTGGCCAACGGTGCGCAATTTGCGTTCGATCCCGGCGATTCGCAGGCGGTCCTGGCGTTGATCGCCGGGCAGGGCAACGCTTCGGCCGTGGTGGATTTTGTCGGCTCCTCTGAAACGGCAGCGTTGGGCGTGTCCATGCTGCGCAAAGGCGGCACCTGTGTGATTGTCGGCCTGTTCGGCGGCGAGTTGACGCTGCCGCTGCCGCCGCTGGCGCAGCGCTCGACCGTGATCAGGGGCTCGTATGTGGGCAATCTTGCCGAGCTGCATGCCCTCGTCGAACTGGCCAAGAGCGGTAAAATCGCCGCGCTGGCCGTGGAAACCATGGACATCAGCAAGATCAACCAGGCCTTCGATCGCCTGCGGGCGGGCGGCGTCAACGGCCGTCTGGTACTCAGCCGAGACGAGGAGGCGTGATGAATCTGGACCTGCCGAGATTCGTCGATATCTTCGAAGAGGGACCCAGGGAGGGCTTCCAGATTGAATCGCCCGATATCCCTACGGCCGACAAGGTACGCTTTATCGACGCGCTGTCCGAGACCGGTGTCAAACACATCCAGTGCGTGTCATTCGTCAATCCCAAGCGGGTCCCGGGCATGGCCGATGCCGAGGCCGTGGCGTCGGCCATCGCCCGTACCGAAGGCGTGTCCTACACCGGCATCTGGTTGAACCAGCAGGGGCTTGAACGTGCCGCCCGATCGACACTGGACATGGGCGGCGAACTGCAGGTGTATGCCTCGCAGACCTTCGGGTTGAAGAACAGCAATCGCGACGACCAGCAAATGCTCGAAGAGCAACGACGCTATCTGAACTTTTACAAAGAGCATGGGATCCCCTTGGACTCACTGATCGTGATGACGGCCTTTGGCTGTCACTACGAGGGGGAAATCGCCATCAGCCGTGTCTGCGAGCAGATTGCCTCGGTGCTGACGCTGGCCAGCGAAATGGGTGTCCAGGTGCCCCGTTTGCGCCTCGCCGATACGGTCGGCCTGGCGGTGCCTACTGCGGTGCTGCGGCTGGTGGGTGCCGTGCGCGATCGATGGCCGGACTTGCGCATCGGCTTGCACCTGCACGATACCCGGGGCAGTGGCCTCGCCAATTGCCTGGCGGGATTAAGCCTGGGCGTCGACTCGTTCGACAGTGCGTGCGGAGGACTGGGTGGTTGCCCGTTCGCCGGTCATCGCTCTGCCGCCGGCAACATCTGCACGGAGGACTTTGTGTTTATGTGCCATGAGATGGGCATCGAGACGGGCATTGACCTGCACAAGATGGTCGAATGCGCCCGGCTGGCGGAGCGGATAGTCGGGCATCCGTTGCCGAGCAAGTTGGCGCGCACCGGCGTCTGAGCTGTAAGACACGTGGTCAGGGCCAGGGTTTGCTTGCTCCTTGACCCTCAATGAACCGGCGGGCATCAATCTCGGTGGTACCCGCTTTTACGATGCCTTTACGCGACCCCCGGCCTCAGCCGCAGATGTCCACTGCCGTCAGGGACAACACTTTGGCCACCGTCTCCATTTCGCTGATCACCACATAAGCGCCCTCGGGTCCGGCTGCAGCGAATGCCGCGGTAGGCCCATAGTTGACCGCGCTGACCCCGGCCTTGCACAGCCACGCCGTGTCACAGGCCGAATAGGAAGCCGGCAGGATGGCGCCGACCTGTGCCGGTGGCTTACCCATCACCTGAGTGTAACTGCTGGCCAGCGAGCGCACGATGGGCGCATCGGGTGCGACGTCCACCGGTTCCATGACCAGTCGGCGACGGCCTTTTATGAAGGCAGGTGGTGGCATTTCGATGGAGCTGTCGAAGCTGGGGTCCTCGGCGTGGATCACGTCCAGTTCGCGTTGTACATCGGCCAGTACGCTCTCCACTGTTTGCCCGGGCACGAAGTGCACATCGACGACGATGGTGCACAGGTCCGGCACATAAGGGGGCTCGGACAGGTAGTCCTGGCCGCGACCGCCGATGATGCTGCCGACATTCAGGCGCGGCAAGGCCGGCAGTGGCGGGTAGGGCTCGGCGCTGAAGGTCATGTGCTCCAGGCGTTGCAGGACTTTGGCCATCTGGTTGACCGCGTGCACGGTGTTCTCGCGCTGGCTGAGGTGACCGGAGCGGCCCATGACGTGAATGGCGAAATGCATGATGCCGCTGTGGATGGTGGCGATATTGTCGGCACCGAAGGGTTCGGTAATGATCGCCATGTCGGTGCGAAAGCCGCGGTTCATCAGGTGGTGCATGCCTTCACCCCCCTGGGTTTCACCCACCACGAAAGCCAGCACCAAGTCCCCGGCCAGGGTCACGCCGCTGCGGCGCACGGCCTCGGCAGCCACCATGAACGTGCCCAGGCCACCTTTCATGTTCTGTGCACCATGACCGTACAGACGGTCACCCTCGACCCAGCAGGTCCAGGGGTCGCGTTGCCAGCCGCGGGTCAGGGAATTGATATCCAGATGACCGTTGAACATCAGGCTGCGGCCACCGCCGCTGCCTTTCAGGGTGGCGATGACTTGCAGGCGGCCGGGCTCGACCTCATCGAGTTCGACGGTGTAGTCCCGTGCTTCGCACCACGTGGCGACATGGTGGGCGAGCGGGGTTTCCTCGCCCTTGAAACTGGGGATGGCCACCAGCTCACTGACGGTCTGGATCAGTTCTTCGCGGGTTACCCAGCGCAGTATGTCGTGCGGCTCAGCCATGGGAGGCTCCTGTCGGGCGGTCAAAGGTCAAAGGTCAAAGTCATGGCTGAGGCGGTCCAAAAGCCGTTGCAAAAAGGCGTCGCAGTCGTACAGCTGTTGCAACGTCACGAACTCTTCGGGCTTGTGCGCCTGGTCGACGCTGCCGGGTCCGCACACCACCGTTGCCAGCCCCAGTTCGTTGCTGAACAGGCCGGCTTCCGTGCCATAGGCCACTTTGCGCGTACCTGCGACGCCACAGAGCGCCTGGACGAAAGCAACGGCAGGGTGCTGCTCGTCAATGCCTAGCCCCGGATACTGGTTGTGAACGCGGACGGTCACGCCGACTTGTTCGCTGCGGGCGCGGTAAGGTTCGACGATGCGCTGTGCATCAACACTCAGGGCGTCGAGCATCGGTTGTGGATCGACGCTCGGCAAATTGCGAATCTCGAAATCGATGGTGCAGTCGCGGGGAATGATGTTGACGCTGGTGCCGCCCTGGATCCGCCCCAGATGCAAGGTGGAATAGGGCACGTTGAAGGTCGGATCGCGGTAGGGTGCGGCGCTGAACCGCGCCTGTACTGCCCGCGACGCGGCGATCATTTCACCGGCCAGATGGATGGCGTTGACCCCTTTGTCAGGCTCGCTGGAGTGACCCTCCAGCCCGGTGCAGCAAATCTGGCCCATGACCTTGCCTTTGTGCCCGGTCACCACGCCCATTTCGGTGGGTTCGCCAACGATGCACAACAACGGCAAGGTGGGCAGCTCGGCCAGCACCGGCAGCAGGCGCCGCACGCCGACACAGCCAATTTCCTCGTCATGGCTAAAAGCAAGGATCAACGGCCGGCGCAATGTGCGGGTGCTGGCCAAGGCCGCGCAGCGCAGGGCGCAGGCGATAAACCCTTTCATGTCCACGGCTCCCCGGCCAATCGCTCGGCCGCCCTCGACCCGCAGCACAAAAGGGTCGGCCTGCCAGGCCTGGTCCGCCGTGGGGACCACGTCGGTGTGCCCGGACAACACCACGCCTGCGGCGTCAGCGGGGCCAACGCTGGCGAGGATGTTGGCCTTGCGCCCGTCTTCGCTGATGACTTGCTCACTGGCGATGCCGTAGCCGGCGAGGAAGTGGTTGATGTACGCGATCAGCTCAAGATTACTGTCCGGGCTGATGGTCGCGAAACCGACAAGGTCGTGCAGGATCGACAGGCTGTCGGGGATCTCGAGTGGGGTCATGGCAAATCCTCGGCGGGAGCATCGGCGGGTTGCAGCGCACGGGCCAGATAGAGCGGCATGCGCGGTTCCCACAAGGTCCAGAGCGCTTGCAGTTCAGTGACGGGGCAGTCGTCGGTCCAGTCGACACGCAGATCGACGATGGGCCAGGGTAATTCATGCACCACTTTCATCCCTGCTGAATGCACCGGTTCGGTTTCGCCGCCGGCGTCCAGGCCAGCGCGCAAAGCCAGCAACAGGCGCTGGGCCAGATGGCCGGTGCTGGCCTCGAAGGCCTCGACCATGTGCTGTGGCACTGTGTCGGCCGCCAGCCAGTTGCCGATGGCCACACAGTCGATACCCGTGGCTGCGGCTTTGCGCAGCAGGCAGTGCTCGCCGGTATGAGCGGCCGGCACCCCCTTGGGGGTGATCACCGCCAATTGCCGGTAGTCGGGATCGCTGGCAGTGCGCGCGAGGATGTCCACCGTCTGCTCGGCGCTGGCACCTCGTGCGAGCAGCTCCAGGCCGCGCTCGCCAAGGCTGGGGTCGGTGAAATTCTGCGTCAGCACCGCGCCGTGGCCCGCCCGGGCAAAGGCGCAGCGCGCTGCGACCGCCGGCGAAGAGGATGACACGATCACGCCGAGCATGCCCGTGGCCGGGCAGCGGGCGACAAGACTGAACGTCATGAGCGGGTCCTCATTGGCCAGGGGTGCCATGAATGGCGGGGGACAGGCGTGCCGCCTTCTCCACCACGTCGGCGGCGTGCTGCCAGTCGAAGTTGCGGTACACGGCGCCGGACTGGGCGTAGGGCGGGCTCTGGGCAAACAGGTGGAATGTCAGGCGATGGCCGGCATAGTCTGAGTTGATCAGGTCACGGGCGAAGGCCAGCAGCCGGCGACGGTCGGACGCCTGCCAGTTTTCGTTGACGGAGTAGTACTTCTTCAGCCACTCGCTGGTTTCCGGGTCGTCGAACGCCGCCGCCGAAGGCGTCACACAGATTTGTCCGCCACAGAGTTCCCGCGCCAGGTGCATCATCTGCGGGAGTTGCCCGCAACCGTGCAGGCGGCCGGCATAGATCAGTGACTGGTTGGGCATGCACAGGCCACTGGGGCTGGTCTGTGCGGCCGTGATGGACGCGGTGAGGTGCGCGTTGATGGTTTCCCGATAGCAGGCCAGCTGCACCAGTTTTTCCTGCACGGCGGGCTGTTTCTCCAGGCCGGTCTGGCGCACGTTGAGTAGCGCGGTGCCGATCAACAGGTCGGCATATCGCTCCAGGCGTTGCAGGAAGGGGAACGCGGCGTAGCGGTGCAGGGTATTGCGAATGAAGCCGGCAGCGGCGGTGTGCTGGTTGAACAGCACGTTCTCCCAGGGCACCAGCACATCGTCGTAGATGACCAGCGTGTCCACTTCATCGAAACGGTTGGACAGCGGGTAGTCGTCGATCGAATGCCGACCGGCAAAACCTGATCGGCAGATGAAGCGCATGTTCGGCGCGCTGAAATCGGAGATGAAACCCACCGCGTATTCCGACAGCTTGGCGTCGCCCCAGTTGGCGATGGTCGGCTTCACGAATGCTTGATTGGCGTACGCTGCAGCGGTCTCGTACTTGGCTCCGCGGACAATGATGCCGGCATCGGTTTCGCGCACCACGTGCAGGAGCATGTCCGGATCCTGATCTTGCGGACGCTTGGAGCGGTCGCCTTTGGGATCGGTATTGGCCGAGACGTGAAACAAATCCTGCTTGAGGATGCGCTGGATGTGCGGCGCGATGTTGTCGGCGTAGTGCGAGTCGATGCCTTTGAGCACATCCAGCCCATCATGCAGCGACCACATTTCACCGATGGTTTCATCGCCCACCCGCGAGACCACGCCGCCGACATCGTCGAGCACCGCGTCGACTGCGCGCCGCTTGGCCCACAGGTCGTCCTGGGTCCAGGGCAGGGCGAGGCCGACCGGTACCTCGTCTCCGTCACGGTCACGCGTGACCATGGTCGTGCGCGTGGCAGCCTCGTGCTGCATGTCGTAGATACGCGCACGCACGTCGATCATCGGCTTGAAGGCCGGGTGTACGGTCACGTCTGCGACCCGCTCGCCATTGACCCAGATACGTCGACCGTCGCGGATCGAATCCCGGTACTGCTCACCTGTGCGCAACATAGCTGTGGTGTCCTGTTCTGGTGAAATCAAAGCGCGACTGGCATGCCGTACTGGCGTGCGCAATAGAGCAGTGGAAGGCTGTCTTCGTGACTGCAGCCGGTGACCTGACCGATCAGCAGCAGATGGCTGCCCACCGGCTGTGCGGACACGACTTCGCAAATGAATGTCGCGCTCGCTGCAGCGACGCGGGGCAGTTCGCCGGGTGCCTGGACCCAGGTCGCAGCGCTGAACGCATAGGCGTCGCCCGTGCGTGGGCGCCCCGCGAACGTGTCGGCCAAGGCGTCCTGGCCCTGGTGCAGCAGGCTCAGGCTGAAGCGGCCGTTGGCGGCGACGGCTGCGGCGCTTGGGCTGTCGGCCCGCAGGCACACCAGCAGCAAGGGGGGTTCGGCCGACACCGATGCCATGGAACTGACAGTGATACCCATGCGTCCCGCGGGGCCGTCGGTGGCGACGATGCCAACGCCCGTCACCGCATGGGCCATGGCCTGGAGGTAATCACCCTTTTGGCAGGATTGTGCGGTCAACGTCGGGAATAGTTGCGCGTTCATGTGGGCATCCAAAGGTTTTCTCGATCCGGATGGTCGCCGTGCCAGCGCTGTCCAGTCAAACTCAAACACACGAAACGACGCATAGGATTTTCCGAGGCCTTCAGGGACGTTTGAACATCCGCTCCAGCCCCAGCATTCGGCTGAAGCCCAAGACCATCAGCACCGACAACAGCGACAACAGGGTCGACATCACCGCCACCAGTGGATCGTCGACGTCGCGGATGTGCTGGTACGCGGCGATGGGCAGGGTGTTGCTGTGCAGGTCGACGAGAAACACATTGACCGAGAAGTTATCGATCACCTCGACGAACACAAACACCGCCGCAGCCAGCAGGCCAGTTCGCAGTTGCGGCAGGGTAATTGTCCACCAGGTGCGCAGTGGGCCGTAGCCCAGGTCCCTGGCCGCCTCTTCGGTGGCCGGATCCACCCCCTGATAATTGGCAGCCAGCGCCCGCAGTGCGTAGGGAAAGCAGACCACCAGCATGGCCACGCTCATGCGCACCAGGCCAATGTCCTGGTGCAGGATGCGAAACAGGCTCAGCAGTGCAACACCGGTGATCACACCCGGCACGATCAGCGGCGACAGCACCAGGGCATCGATCCAGCGCTGCCCTGCAAAGCGGTAGCGCGCCAGTGCATGAGCGGTTGGCAGCGCCATCAGCAGGCACAGGGGGGTGACCACCGCTGCCAGAATCGCGCTGGTGACCAGCGCCTCGCGAAACTTTTCCGCCCGCAGGAAAGCGCCATACCACTGCAGTGACCAGGCTTGCGGCGGAAACTGGAAGTAGCGTGATTCGCCCAGGGAATACACCGCGGTGAACACCACCGGTGCCAGCAGGAACGTCAGCATGGCCAAGGCAAACAGCAGCCACAGCGTCTTGCCCAGTATCGCCTTCATCATCCGGCCCTCCGGTACACCGCATGCGTGGCCCAACGTTCGATGGCGAAGAAACTCATCAGGACCGCCAGTGCCACCAGCAGGAAAATCGACGATACGGCGGCCGCGAAGGGCAGGTCGAAGGCCACGAACAGTTGGTCATAGATGTAGTTGGAGATCAGCCGTACACGGCCGCCGCCCAACAGCAGCGGGAAGGCGAACGCGCTGATCGCCAGTGAAAATGCCAGTGCCGCGCCGCCGACGATGGCCGGCAGGGTCAGCGGCACGGTGATCTGCAAGAACACCCGCAATGCTCCGGCGCCCAGGTCGCGAGCCGACTCTTCGATCTGTGGCGGGACCGCGCGAATGGCACCAAAGACGGTGAGCACGAAGTACGGCAAGGTGAAGTGCAGCAGGGCGATGAACACCCCGCTGACGTTGTAGATCAAGGCCAGCGGATGATCGATGAGGCCAGTCCAGAGCAGGGCTTCGTTCAATAGGCCGCGACGCCCGAGCAAAATCAGCCAGCCATACGCACGGCTGATGCTCCCGCACAGGAAGGTCACCAGCAACGCCCCGAGCAATAGTTGACGCAGCCAGGGCCGCGGCGTGCGAGCGATCAGATAGGCAAAGGGGTAACCCACCAGCAGCGTGGCGGCGGTCAGTGCCAGCGAGAAGACCAGGGTCCAGCCGAGCACCCCCAGACCGATCGGATCAGTGAAAAACCGCAGGTAGTTGTTCAGTGTCACTGGCAAGCTGTAGCCCGGCGTGCCGCTGGCCGAATGCAGTAAGCTGACAGCCGCGAAGACCAGGAAAGCACTGAAGAACACCACCATCAGCAAAGCGGCCGGCAAGAGCAGGATCCGCGGTCGAGTGCTCATGCCGTCAGCACGATGGCGAGGCGACGATTGATCGCCACCCCCACGCGCTGCCCCACTTGCAGACTGTCTTCGGTACGCGGCATCACCACGTGCACGCTCGTCCAGCCGAGGTCGACTTCGTATTGCAGGCGGCTGCCGATCAGGGTGATGAAGGCCAGGGTGCCTACCAGGTCGGCGTCCACGTCGGCAGGTGCGACCAGACGCAGCGTCTCTGGCCGCAGTGCCAAGTGCACAGGGTCACCGGCGATGGCACCCCCGTCGTGCTCAAGCGAGAGGCAGCCGTCACCGGCATGGCGGAACACCGTGCGACCTTGAGATTGGCCGACAAAGCCCGGCAGCAGGTTGGGAATGCCCATGAAACGGGCCACGAAGCAGCTCGCGGGGTGGTCATAGAGCTGCGCGGGCGCGGCGAACTGCTCGATGTGCCCACTGTTCATGACCGCGACATAGTCGGAGAGGATGAAGGCTTCGTCCTGATCATGGGTCACCACCAGCATGGTGATGCCCAGTTGGCGCTGCAATTTGCGCAATTCCACCTGCATTTCTTCGCGCAGGTGGCGGTCCAGCGCGCCGAAGGGTTCGTCCAGTAACAGCAGCTGTGGCTCGATGACCAGGCCGCGGGCCAGTGCTACGCGTTGCTGTTGGCCGCCGGACAATTCGGCGGGGTAGCGTTGCCCAAAGCTGTCCATGCGCACCAACGCCAGCGCCGCTTGCACCTTGGCGCGCAAGGCCTCGGTGCCCAGCTTGCGCAGGCGCAGGCCGAAGGCGACATTGTCGAACACTGACATGTGCGGGAACAACGCATAGCTCTGGAACACCATGGCGCTCGGCCGCCGCTCGGGGGGCTGCGCGGTGACGTCCTGGCCGCCGATCAGCACTCGGCCGGTGTCCGGACGAATGAACCCGGCGATCATCCGTAGCAAGGTACTTTTCCCGCACCCGGAAGGGCCCAGCAGCGTCAGCAGCGCGCCCTTGGGCACCGTCAGCGAGACATCGCCGACGACCTTCAGGTCGCCATACCGCTTGCCGAGCCCTGCCAATTCCAGGGCTGGAGTGGCGAGGGCCGCTGTCACCGGCTGATCTCGGCGTTGAAGCGTTCGTTCCATTTGCCGACCTGGTCGTTGATCTTGCCTTCGTCGAAGCTGACCTGATCGCTTTCCTTGGGCAGCACGGCGGCGAGCTCCGGCGCTGGTTTGACGTTGTGGTTGACCGGGCCCATGTTGTACAGGGTCGATATAGTCGACTGCGATTCGCTGGAGAGTACGAAGTCAATGAACTTCAGCGCCATCGCCTGCTTCGGGGTGTTGACCAGCGTCATCACGTCGAACATCACCGGTGCCGGTTTCGGGCTGACCACCGCGACGTCGACCTTGGCATCGCTCAACGGCTTGGCCTGTGAGGGCGGGCCGACCAGCACTGAGACTTCACCCTGGGCCAGGGCCCGGCGCGAATCGGAATCCGAGCCATAGAACATGGCGATATTGGGGCGCAGTTGCTTGAGCGCGGCGAAGCCCGGGTCAACGTTGTCGATGCTGCCACCGTGGGTCAGGGCCGCGACCATCAGCATGCGCGCCTGATAGGTCTGCACGTCGGGCACCGCAAGGCTGTCCTTGAACTCGGGCTTCCAGAGGTCGGACCAGGCCGTGATCTTGCCCTTGACCAGGCTGGGCCGGTAGATGATCGACAGGGGGTAGTAGTACGCGGCGACCCAGGTCGGCGTCTTCGCGCCAGGCATCAGGGCGCTGACGTTGCTCAGCGCGGCGTCGGGGATAGGGGCGAAGAGTTTCTTGTCGCTCGTCACTCGCGCCGCGAGGCTGGAGGTCGAGAACCACACATCGATCTTGGGCGCATCCTGCATCGATTGCAGTCGTGCGTAGCCGTCGGCCGAGCCTGATTGCGTGACCGGCACCACGTGAATGCCGGTCTGCTTCTCAAACTTGTCGGCGACGACCTGCAGCCCTTGCTCCCAGGTCGTGCCCCAGGCCATGACCGCGATCTCCTGGGAAGCGGCACAGGCGGCCTGGCTGCCACCGAACAAGACCGCCACCAGCGAAAATGCCAACGATGAGCTCAACTGCTTTTTCATATTCGATCCTGAGAAAGAAGGGAATGAGTCAGCAGTAGGGAAGGGCGCAAGCGTCAAGACATTCAGCGACAGCGGCTCTCGTTGGCCCCGGAAGTCCGGTCGCAGAAACGTTGCGGGCTGAGCATAACAGCGGTACTTCGCCTAAAGAGTATCGAATTTTACGAGTTGCTAATTAGGATTTTTATTGTTTTATACCGAGGCTCGGCCGGACTATGGTGGCTCGCGTTCAAGCGCACCGATAAGGACCGCACCCATGGCGAGCTACTCTTTGCGGCAATTGCGCTACTTTGTGGCCACGGTCGAGAACGGCGGCGTTGCCCAGGCGGCGCGGCATATCAATATTTCCCAGCCGTCGATTTCGGTGGCCATCAAGGACCTGGAAGCCAGCTTCGGGATGAAGCTGTTTTTCCGTCACCGGTCTTCGGGAATGTCACCGACCGCGGTGGGCCGCAGGTTCTACCTGCATGCGGTGAACCTGCTGCGTCACTCGCGGGAGTTTGAACAGAAGGCCTTTGGCGAGACCAACCTGATCGCCGGTGAAATCTCCCTGGCCTGCTTCGAGACCCTGGCCCCCCTGTATGCGCCACACCTGATCGCGTCGTTCCAGAAACGCTTCCCGGAAGTCGCCATTCGCCTGCACGTCGGTTCGCAGGAGCGCATCATCGAAGGCTTGCGCTCGGGCATCTATGACATTGCGATCTGCTACGTGCAGGGCCTGCCCAATGTGATCGAGCACGTGGCGCTGTTGCCCGACCTGTTTGCCCACGCGGTGTTGCCCCAGGGCCACCGGCTGGCAGAGCACGCCGCCGTGTCGCTGTCGATGCTGGCGAATGACCCGCTGGTGCTGCTGGATATCTGGCCCAGCAATGAATATTTCCTGAGCTTGTTCGAGCGCGCCGGGGTCTCGCCGCGCGTGGCTTACAAGGCCCCTTCGCTGGACATGGTAAGGGGTCTGGTCGGGCACGGCCTGGGCATCTCGGTACTGGTGACGGAACCTGCGAATTCGCAGACCTTCGACGGCAAGGAAGTGGTGACCGTACCGCTGACGGACCGTATGACTCCCTCACGCACGGTCATGGCCTGGCACGGCGCAGCCGAGTTGACCGGACCGACCCGGGAGTTTCTGCACCATTGCCAGCAGAACATCCGCACACCCCGACAAATCACCGAGCGGATGCATGCCAATAGCCAACAGGACAGCGACAATTCCCTGACCGACCAAGAGGCCAACTTTAATGATCAAGAAGCAACCTGAGCCACAGGAACGGCAACTGCGCGTTGAACTGGCAGCGGCTTTCCGTATGGTCGCGCACCTGGACTGGCACGAGGGCGTGGTCAATCATTTCAGCGTGGCAGTGTCGGAGGACGGCAAGCAATTTCTGCTCAATCCGAAATGGCGGCATTTCGCCGGGTTGTGTGCCAGCGACTTACTCTTGCTGGACGCTGACGACAGCCAGGTGATGGCGCGCGCCGATGCGCCTGACCCCACCGCCTGGAGCATTCACGGAACGCTGCATGCCAGGCTGCCGCAGCTGCGATGCCTGCTGCACTTGCACCCCCCTTATGCCACTGCGCTGGCATGCCTGGCTGACCCGCAGATCAAAGCCATCGACCAGACCACGGCACGTTTTCACCAGCGTGTGGTGATCGACCGTTACTACAGCGGCATGGCCGATGACGCGGACGAAGGCCTGCGGTTGTCGCGCCTGCTGGCGCAGCACCCAGTCCTGTTGATGGGAAATCACGGCGTCCTCGTCGCCGGCCCCAGCGTTGCCGAAGCCTTTGATACCTTGTATCACCTGGAACGGGCCTGCAGGACCTTGATGCTGGCCTACGCTTCGGGCCAGCCACTCAGCCTGCTTCCCGACCACGTGGCGGAGCGGACAGCGCGCGACTGGGAGGGTTTCAGCGAATCGAGCTTTGCACACTTTGCCGAAAATAGGCGGCTGCTGGATGCCCGGCACGAGGACTACGCGAGATAGAGCGCAAAGGGCCGGTGCCGTAATTGCGCAAGCGGAGATCGACTGCTGTGTAATGGTCGCCACTATCTGCCTGTGATATTCAATGCCTGGCTGCATCGCTACCTCAGCACACAAGTGGCGGTCTACCCCTGACTGCAGAGAGTCGTGCCGCCTAACACTTCAGCCACCCAGTCGGCGATGTAATGCCCGGCATTGATGCTGATATCAAAACTGAAGTGCTGCACACCGCCCTCGCGGTCGGTAAAGATTTTCAACTCGCGTTGCGGGCTATTGACCAACTGTTCGTAAGTGCGTTGCGCCCACTTGAGCGGGATCTGTGAGTCCTTTTCGCCGTGGGTGACAAAAAACGGCACCTATGACCGCGGTACCTCTGCCACCACTGTGGCGGTGTTCGAGATCAAAAAGCCCAGCGCGGGTGCGCTCTGCGGGCTGCCTTGGGCTGGTGGGTGAGGCGCTGACCACACCGGTATCGCGCTGTTGATAATGTTCCATGATGATCATGCGCTGCGCGTCCCTTTGCCGTTCGACGCGTACGCTGCCGTCTTGTGCCATGGCGCCCACGCAAGTGCTCAACAATACAAAGGCGGACAAAGCATAAAGGCTTTCATAATGTTGCATCGACAATGCTTTTGAGAGTGGTTATCATCCGTAACACCACTCGCATCTCTCTGACGGTCAAACGCCATCTTGCCCACGTCCCTCTCAACTTCCAGCGCCGTTGGCAGCCTGTATGTCGACCACGGCGGCTGGCTTCAGCAGTGGTTGAGCCGGCGCTTTGGTGGTTCCTTCAATGCCGCCGATGTCGCCGACCTGACCCACGACACGTTCGTACGTCTGCTGCTCAAACCCTGTGAGTTTGACGGCAGCGGTGATGCTCGGGCATTTCTGTGCACGGTGGCGCGGGGTTTGTGCATCGACCAATGGCGCCGCCGCCAGTTGGAACGCGCCTGGCTCGAGGCGCTGGCTTCGCAGCCGGGGTTCGTCGAGCCGTCGCTGGAATACCGCGCGCTGGTGCTGGAAGCCCTGGAAGAGATCGATGCCATGCTACGGCGTCTGCCCGGCAAGGCGCGGCAGGCGTTCCTGCTGGCCCAGCTGTACGGCATGGGCTACCGGGAGATTGCCGCCGAGGTGGGGGTGTCGGAGCGCATGGTCAAGAAGTACATGGCCCAGGCGATGTTCCAGTGCCTGGTGCTCGAGGCCAGCCTTTCACCATGAATCCCGATATGAACGGCGCCAATGCCCCCGGCTACCCGGTGCTGCAGCAAGCCGCCAGCTGGTACGCGCTGCTGGGCTCTGAACGCGTGACCGAACACGACCGCAGCCAGTGGCGGCATTGGCACGACCAGCACGCTGAGCACCGTCACGCCTGGAGCCTGGTGGAACGGGTAGGCGGGCGGTTCGGGCAATTCAGCGACGCGGCGGAGAAAAAGGGCGCGATGGTGGCCCTGCACGACAACGGCGGTCCGCGTCTCAGCCGACGTCGTACCTTGTTATCGCTAGGCGGCCTGACCCTGGCCACTTGGCTGGGCTGGCGTACCTTGGGCGGCAGCACCGCTGCTGGTGAATGGCTCGCCGACTACGCCACCCACACCGGCGAACAGCGACAGGTGCAATTGCCCACAGGCGGCCGGCTCTGGCTCAACACCGCCAGCGCCATGGACATGGATGGCCCCCGGCTGAAGCTGATCAGCGGCGAGGTCCACATCGACGACCGCCTTGGGCACGGCGGCAAACTGCAACTGGATACACCCTATGCCGAGCTCGGTGCCGAGCGCGCCAGGTTCAACCTGCGCCTGGGCGACACGGGGCTGTGCCTTGATGTGTACGCCGGTACCGTCGAGGTGGCCTGCAAAGGCCAGCGCCAGACCGTGCAACCGGGCCAGCAGATCACCGTCGACCGCCAAGGCCTGGGTCCGTCGTCGCCCGCCAGCGAACCGCACCGCGCCTGGGTGCAGGGCGTGTTGGTGGCTGAAGGCACGCCGCTGGGCCAGGTCATCGCCGAGCTGGCCCGTTACCGCCACGGCTATCTGGCCTGCGACCCGCGCATCGCCCGCTTGTCAGTGGTCGGCACCTTCTCCATCCGCGACACCGATCGCGCCCTGGCCTCGCTGGCCAGCGCGTTGCCGATACGGGTCAACCGCCTGCTGCCCTGGTGGGTCACCCTGGAAGCGCGTGCCTGACGACCGCGCGCTTTTTCTTCGCGAATATTTTCGATAACTCGGTTCCCTTTTCGCGACCGCCGTTCGGTATCAGGGAAAGCACGCTATTTCACCTACCTAACGTTGCGGAACCGGCCACATGTCTTCGATCTACAAGCGCTCGCGTCATTTCAACCTCACGCCCTTGGCAATCCTCGTTCCTTTGGCTTTTGGTGGGATGGCCCTGTTGGCCGTCCCCAACGCCCAAGCGGCCCAGGGCATGCAGACCTTTCACGTGCCCGCCGGTAACCTGACCCTGCAACTAGCGCGCTTCGCCCAGCAGGCCGGCATCGAGCTGGCCGGTAACGCCCAGCTCACCGACGGCCGCAGCGGCCCCACCCTGGAAGGCGACTACAGCGTCGACACCGCCCTTGCAGTGCTGCTCAGCGGTGCTGGCCTGCAAGCGCAGAAGCAGGCCAATGGCAGCTACGTACTGGACGCCAGTGGCGACCTGGAGATCGCCGCCACCGAGATTGATTCAAGCAGCGACGTCAACACCAGCTACCAGCCGGCGCCACCGACCTCCAGCTCCATCCTGCACAGCGACAAGCCGACGTTGAACACCCCACAGGTGGTCAACGTCGTCACGTCTCAGGTGCTGCGTGACCAGAAGCCGCGCAACCTCGACGATGCCCTGGCCAACGTCAGCGGCATCACCCAAGGCAACACCTTGGCGTCGACCCAGGACACCATCATGAAGCGCGGCTTCGGCGGCAACCGCGATGGCTCGATCATGCACAACGGCATGCCGCTGGTGCAGGGCCGCGGCCTCAACGCCGCCGCCGACAGCGTTGAAGTGCTGAAAGGGCCGTCGTCCCTGCTGTACGGCATCATGGACCCGGGCGGTGTGATCAACGTGGTCAGCAAGCGCCCTTCGCTGCAGGCCTACAACTCGATCAGCGCCCGCGCTTCAGGCTATGCTCACGGCCGCGATGGCAGTGGCGGCACTCTCGACAGCACTGGACCGATCGGTGACACCCCGCTGGCGTACCGCATGATCGTCGACTACGAGGACGAGGATTACTGGCGCAATTTCGGCACCCACCGCGAATCCCTGGTGGCGCCATCTCTGGCCTGGTATGGCGACGACACCCAAGCGGTGCTGTCTTACGAGCACCGCGAATACCTCACGCCGTTCGACCGTGGCACCGCGCTGAACAACAACGGCAGCTTCCTGAAAGTACCGCGCACCGAGCGCCTGGATGACACATTCAACACCATGGAAGGCCGCTCCGACCTGACCCAGCTGCTGGTCGACCACCAGTTCGACGACAACTGGAAGGGCCACTTCGGCTACAGCTGGAACCGCGAAACCTACGACGCCAACCAGTTGCGCGTCACCGCCATCGCCAACAACGGCGCGGCCACCCGCAGCAACGACGCCACCCATGGCGCGGTCAGCACCGACAGCTATGCGATCGCTTCGATGGAAGGGAACGTCGAGGTAGCCGGCTTCCAGAACGACCTGCAGTTCGGCCTCGACAACGAAAAACGCAAGATCTATCGCGCTGACCTGTTGCGGCAGACGCCGTCCAGCGGCTTCAACGTCTACAACCCGGTTTATGGCCAGATGAGCCCGTCGTCGACGGTGTCGGCCAGCGACAGCGATCAGACCGACAAGCTGCGCGCGCAGTCGGCCTTCCTGCAGGACGCGCTGCACCTGACCGAGCAGTGGACGCTGGTACTCGGCGGCCGCTACCAGATGTACGACCAACTGGCAGGCAAGGGCCGGCCATTCAAGACCAACACCGATATCAACGGCGAGAAATTCCTGCCCCGCGCCGGGCTGGTGTACCAGTTCAACGACGTGTTGTCATTCTACGGCAGCTACACCGAATCGCTGAAGCCGACCTCCAGCATCGCCCAGCTGTCCAGCGGCGTGACCATCGATTCGTCGGTGCTGCCGGAGCACGCCAAGTCTTATGAAATCGGCGCCAAGCTGGAAATCCCCGGCCGCGTGACCGGTACCCTGGCGTTGTTCGATATCGACAAGAAGAACGTGCTGGTATCGCAGTACAACAATGCCACCGGCGCCACTGACTGGCGCACCTCTGGCGCCGCCCGTTCGCGGGGCGTGGAACTGGACGTGACCGGGGAAATCACCGACGCCTGGAGCGTGATCGGCAGCTACGCGTACCTGGACGCCATCACCACCAAGGACCAGCTCTACCAGGGCAACCGCCTGTGGAACACGGCGCGCCAGACCGCGGCGCTGTCGGCGGTCTACGACTTCGGCAACGTGTTTGGCGGTGACCGCCTGCGCGTCGGCAGCGGCGCCCATTACGTGGGTGAGCGCCCGGGTGATTCGGCGAACAGCTTCTACCTGCCGTCGTACACCACGGTGGACGCGTTCGCCTCGTACGACACCCACCTCGATGGTCACAAGCTGAACCTGGCGTTCAACGTCAAGAACCTGTTCGACCGCACCTACTACACCTCCAGCGTGAACCGCTACTTCATCTCCATGGGGGATGTGCGCCAGTTCACCCTGTCGTCGACGCTGGAGTTTTAAACCATGAAGACGTTGAAACGGCTGACCTTGGCCTTACCGCTGGTGTGTGGCCTGGCCCATGGGCAAGACGCGCTGCTGTACCGCACCGAAGCCGTGCGCACCTTGCCCGGCAGCGGCCACAGCTGGGGTTTCGGCGCGCTCGACCCGAACAGTCCGACCTTGTTCGTGGCGCGCCGGGAAAACGGCCTGAGCCTGTTCGACGTGCAGCGGCAGAAAGCCCTCGGCACGCTGGCCAACTCCACCGGCGCCAACGCGGTGGTGCTGGTGCCGGTGCGCAACCGCGCCTACGTTGCCAACATGGACGGCAGTCTCGGCATCGTTGACCTCAAGCAGCGCAAGGTGCTGGAGCGCTTGCCGGTGGACAGCGGCAACCTCAACAACCTGCTGTACGACGGCCACAGCGACCGGGTGATCATCACCAGCGGCCGCCGTGGCGACCACTCGACCCTGTACTTTCTCGACCCGGCCAGCGATCGCATTGTCGGCGAGCGCGACATCGCCGCGCGCAAGCTCGATGGGCCCATTGGGCTGAAGGACGGGCGCTTTATCGTGCCGCTCAGGGATGAAGATCAGGTCGCGGTGCTCAGCGGCCCCCAGCTGGCCGAGCAGCGCCTGCTGAGCTATCCGGGTTGCGGCAAACCGAGCGCGCTGGCCGCGGACGAGGCGGGCGGGCATCTGTTCGTGGCCTGCCGTGGGGCGCCGCCGGTGCTGGTGATCGCCGACCTGGCCAGCGGCGCGCTGCAGGCCACGCTGCCGATCACCCATGCGGTCAACACCCTGGCCTATGACGCGCAGCGCAAGCAGGTGCTGATTCCCAGTGGCGTCGACGCCAGTCTTACCGTGGTCGGCCAGGACGCCGACGGCCGGTTCCGCCTGCGAGGCGCCGTGGGCACCCGCCCGTGGGCTCACAACATGGTGTTCGACGCCCAGCGCGGCCGTGCCTACCTGTTCGCCATGGACTTCACCCAACCGGCGCCCACTGCCGAGGTGCCGAAAGCCGACCCGCAGTTCCATGCCGATACCTTCAGCATCCTTACCTTGAAAGCGCATTGAAGGCCGCTCAGGCGGCCCTCAACGTCAGTGGCGCTCAGTTGGAGCTCTTCGCAACGCGTTCTATCGATTGCACGCCTCAAGCAACGAGACCTGCAGATTCACTGATCACTCCCAAACACCTGCGAAATGTATTCGGCAAAGGCATACACAATCACCGGAAGCTGACGCCCGCGAAGACCTGCCAGTACCAGTCGGCCTTTCGGAAAACCACTGTCATCAATGTCTCGGCTGATCAATTGGCCGCCGTCGGTCATGACCCCAATCGCCACTTGAAACGACAATGCCTGTTCGTAGTAGAGGTATCCGCGCAGAAAATCGAAGCTATTGCTTTCGATGGCGGGGCGCAGTTTGAGCGAGCGACGCACTAAGTAGTCATTCAACAGTTGCCGCCCGGCCATTTCGTCAGATGGCAGCACGAGCGGATATTCTGCGCAGTCGCGCAATCGTATCTTGCCGGCCTTGGCAGCCAGTGGATGATCTCTGTGCATCATGACGCACAGAGGTTGTTCCTGTTCTGCCAGTACCTGAATGTCATTCTCAGGTGCGAGATTGAAGACAAGGGCCAATTCGGCTTCGAAGGTGCGCACGGCGTTCAGTGCCTGGCGATGGCCGCCGACCTGGACATGGAATTCGACCATGGGGTGGAGCGTGCGGAAGTGCGCGATGTGCTTGGGCAGAAACACCGACGCTACGGCCTGGCTGACGACCAGGTTGACCGTACCTCGGCGCAGCCCCTGGAGGTCTTCGATCTTGGAGCGCACCTGTGCAAGGTCGGCTGCCCGCGTGCGGATATAGCTGACGAACAGCTCGCCGGCTGCGGTCAGGCGCATCCCGCGGGGCAGGCGCTCGAAGATCGGCGTGCCGAGCTCTTCTTCCAGGTCCTGAATTCGCCGATTGACTGCGGAGGGCGCGACGTGAAGACGTTCGGCGGCTTGGCGAATCGAGCCGACCCGTGCCACTTCATCCAGATACTGCAGAAAGCGCAAATGGTTCAAGGCAGTTCCCATCTTTGGTAACAGCCGTTGAGCCTGTCACAGGCTTTTGACCGGCGTCAACGCTCAGCCAGCATGGCAATATTTGCGCCTTTTTGGTACGTCCCGCACCAGTATCGAGCAAGGGGACGCCGCCGCCGATAGTCCTGTTCCTGAAGTGTTCCTGCAACCCCTTCCAAGGCGTTGGGCAAATCGCCTTCAAATCGCGGAGCGTGCAGCCATAGGCGTTTTGCGGGCATCCCCGTTGCCACGGGTGTGCACGTGCAGTGTTGCCGATACGGCAACGGTATAAGCGCGTAAAGGCAGTCATCCGAACCGGATGCTGGCATGTGCAGTGCTTTGTTCCTTGCATGAATATCAAACCGATCGACCTCATCCCTGATCCCGCCGACGGCATTGCCGCCGACGTGAAATTCGGCCCCGCCGAGCACAACGCCTGGTCGGTCAGCGATGGGGCAGTCAGCCTGGTTCGCCAGCCCCGGCTGCCTCGCACGCTCAGGTTCGCGAGCAGCCTGCTGGATCTGGAAATCGACCTGGGCCGCAGCGCCATCATCGTCGTGGATATGCAGAACGACTTCTGCCACAAGGAAGGCTGGTTCGCCCAGAAAGGCGTCAGCCTGCGTGCTACCCGCAGACCCATTCCGGTGTTGAAAAAGCTCTTGCCTTGCTGGCGTGAGGCGGGCGGGCAGGTGGTCTGGTTGAACTGGGGGATCCGTGCAGATCGGGCGAACCTGAGCCCGACCATTCACTTCAAGGGCAAGCGCACGGCGACGGGTATCGGTTATGCGGAGCGCTCCCCCATCGATCGCGGCTTGTCGGTGGTCACAGGTGAGTGGGGCGCCCAGGTGATCGATGAGCTCAAGGTCGAGGCGGCGGACCTGTCCGTCGACAAGCACCGCGTCAGTGGTTTCTGGGACAACGAGCTGGATGCAGTGTTGCGCCTGCGCGGCATTACCACACTGTTGTTCGTGGGCATCAATACCGATCGTTGTGTCTTCTCCACGCTACAGGACGCCGCGTTCCTGGGCTACGACTGCATCCTGCTCAAGGACGCCTGCAGTACGCCGTCTCCCGCTTACGTCACACGCTCCATCTTGTTCATCGTCGAGCAATTGCACGGTTTCGTCGCCACGGCGCAATCACTTCTCACCGCACTCGGATCACCTCGCTAGGAGTTACCCCATGGCTATTTTCTTTTCCGGGCCCCAGGCCTGGCGGGCGCTCTCGGCCCAAATTCGGACGACTGGCGCAGTCATAGGCCTCGGCGCAGCGTTTTGGATGGCCGCAGGCACGGCGTTGGCGGACACGCCGATCAAGCTGGTCATGTCCTGGAAATACGAAGGGCCTCAGGCGTTCTATTACCTCGCGCAGGATAAAGGCTACTTCAAGGCCGAGGGGCTGGATGTGACGATCGATCAAGGCGAAGGTTCGTCGGCCTCGGTGCCCAAGGTCGCGGCGGGCGCTTATGACGCCGGGGTCGGTGATACCAGCGCACTGATCCAGATGGCGGCGCGTGAGCCTGCCCAGGCACCCAAGGCCGTTTTCATGATGTTCAACACGCCGCCTTTCGTGATCGCAGTGAAGGCGGACAGCCCGATCAAGACGCCCAAGGACCTGGAAGGCAAAACGGTCGGTGCTCCTGCGGGAGATGGCGCCCTGAAGCTGTTCCCCGCCCTGGCCAAGCAGACCGGCATTGACCTGTCCAAAGTCAACATTACCAACATGGCGCCCAACCTGCGCGAGCAACTGCTGATGCGGGGGCAGGTAGATGCAGTGTTTGGCTACCTGACCACCATCACGTTCAGCGCCAAGGCCATGGGCATCGATCCGGACAAGCAACTGCGCTTCATCCGCTATGGCGACTACGGGATGGACCTGTATTCCAACACGATTTTCTTCTCGCAGCCGTTCATCAAGGCGCACCCCGAGGCGGTGCGCGGCTTCCTCGCGGCGCTGGACAAGGCGATCAAGGATGTCGTGGCCGATCCCGATGCCGGTATCGATGCGGTGATGAAACGTGAGCCGCTGCTCAAGCGTGATGTCGAACTGGCCAAGCTCAAGACCTCCATCGCCGTGGACATGAGCCATCCGGAAATTGCCCGCATCGGCCTGGGCGATGTGGACGAAGAACGCCTCAAGAAAAACATTGCCGTGGTGGTCGAGACCAATGCGTTGCCCGCCACGCCTTCACCTGACGCGGTGTTCGATCGCCGCTTTTTGCCGCCGCGCGACACACGGCTGTCATCGCTCTAAGACCCTTTCGGGAGAACCGACATGAATCTGCAACTCAATGGAAAAGTCGTGGTGATCACCGGCCCTGCCAAAGGCATGGGCCGTGCTGTCAGCCTGGCATTTGCCGCAGAAGGCGCGCACCTGGTCCTGGCCGGTCGGGACACCGGTGCCATCGAGCCGGTCGCCGAAGAAGTTCGGGCACTGGGTGCCAGGGCCCTGGTGGTGAGCTGCGACATGACCCTGGCAACCGACGCCCAGGCGCTGGCTGATGCGGCCTTGGCTGAATTTGGCCAGGTGGACGTGCTGGTTAACGTGGCCGGGGGGTCGGGGCCGATCGGCAAGACCGGGTGGGAAACCACCCAGGCGGAGTTTGACGAAATCGTCCAACTGAACATGACCGGCTCGTTCAATACCATGAGCGCCGTGGTGCCGGGGATGATCGAGCGCCGCAGCGGCAAGATCGTCAACGTCGGTGGCACCTTCGGCATGCGCGGCCGGGCCGGGCGCATGGCGTATTCGGCCTCGAAATGGGGCCTGCGCGGCATTACCAAAAGCTTCGCGCTGGAGGTGGGCGAGTTCGGCATCAATGTCAACTGCGTGGCCCCCGGCATGGTGGACGGCCCGCGCTTTCGCGACAAGGTCTGCGCCAACATGGCAAAAAAACTCGGGATCAGCCCCGAGGAAGCCGCTACTCGCCATGCCGCGGACTACGCCCTCAAGCGCGTGTCCCTGGACAGCGATATCGCCAACGCCTGCCTGTTCCTGGCCAGTGACGTTTCCCGCCAAATCACAGGTGTCGATCTGCCGGTAGACGGCGGATGGGCACTGCTTTAAGGAGAATTGAAATGAACGTAGTCGACCTGGTTATTCGTGGTGCAAAAGTGGTTTCCGCCGATCAGATCATCGAGGCCTGCGTGGCCATCGATGGCGAGCTGATCGTGGCGGTCGGTCGGGAAAGCCAGATGCCTCCTGCCCGGGAGGTGCTGGATGCTGATGGCATGTACTTGCTGCCGGGCGCCATCGACAGCCATGTGCATTTTCGCGATCCGGGTTATCCGAACAAGGAAACCTGGAAGACCGGCTCCGCCGCGGCCGCCTGCGGTGGCGTGACCACCGTGTTTGAAATGCCCAATACCAACCCGCCGACCGCAACCCTCGAGGCCCTGCGCCTGAAGCAGAAGGCCGCCGAGTCGTCCTATGTGGACTTCGGCATTCACGGTCTGTTGGGCGATGACACCGTGGGCCATCTGGAAGAGTTACTGGACGCGGGTGTCACCAGCTTCAAGGCCTTCGTGGGCAACACCTTCGGCAACCTGCCATCGCCCACTGACGGTGCCTTGCTCGAAGGCTTTGAAAAGCTGGCACCCCTGGGGATCCGCACCGTGGTCCATGCCGAGAACTCGTCGATCCTCGCACGTCGGCAACAGCGCATGCAGGCCGAGGGGCGCATCGATGCCCATGCGCACCTGGCGGCGCGCCCGGTGGTGGCTGAGATCGAAGCCATCGGCCGGGTGCTGACCCTTGCTGAATGGACCGGTGCACGGGTGCATATCGCGCACCACAGCGCCGCGGATTCACTCTTCGTGATTCGCGATGCCAAGCGCCGCGGCGTCGATGTCACCGTCGAGACGTGCCCTCAATACGTGCTGCTCAACACCGATCTGACCGATCACCTGGGCGGCATCCTGCGTCTGAACCCGCCGATCCGCGAGGCACGGCACAACCAGCCACTCTGGGAAGCACTGCTCGACGGCACCATCGACATGATTGCCACCGACCACGCGCCCCATGCACCTGACGAGAAAACCCGGCCCAACATCTGGGAGTGCGACTGCGGCTTCCCCGGCGTTGAAACGCAAATGGCGCTGATGCTGACCGAGGTCAACCAGGAGCGTGCCAGCCTGATGGACTACGTGCGCTGGAGCTCGGTAGCGCCGGCCAAGGCCTGGGGTATCTACGGGCCCAAAG
Source organism: Pseudomonas sp. dw_358 (assembly GCF_018449655.1). Classification (GTDB taxonomy): domain Bacteria; phylum Pseudomonadota; class Gammaproteobacteria; order Pseudomonadales; family Pseudomonadaceae; genus Aquipseudomonas. The sequence continues at coordinate 147,263 of NZ_JAAVUX010000010.1, read as the reverse complement.
GGGTGATCGCCGTGGGTGCGCACGCCGACATTGCGATTGTCGACATGAACAAGACCGGCATCCTCTCGCAGAACCAGTTGCAGAGCATCAGCAAGATTTCACCCTGGCATGGCCGCGCGGTGAAGGGCTATCCGATCCACACGCTCCTGCGTGGGCGCTTCGTGATGCGCAACGGCAAGCTGGTCACAGAGGCTGCGGGCTGGGGGCGTTCGGTCAAGTCGATCCAGGCCATGCCCAAGGCCAAGCCGCTGAACACCGAACACTACATCAGCGCCATCCTCAAGACCCCTGAAGGTGTACGCCCGACCGCAGAGCCCTTGCGCGAGGATTGATGGCCTTTGACCGGGAGCGCTCGCCCTGGAGGCGAGCGTTCGATCAGATCTTTTCGCAGGGCACGAACATGAATCAAGACACAACGGCTTTTGCGCCCAGACCGCTGATCGAGCTGTCTGCCGTCAGCGTGCAGTACGGTGGCGGCACCATCGCGCTGGACCGCACTGACCTGCAGATCCAGCAAGGTGAATTCGTCGCCCTCGTCGGCCCCAGCGGCTGCGGCAAATCGACCATCCTCAAGCTGGTCGCCGGATTGCTCGGCGCGACCACCGGCGGGGTGATCCTCGGTGGCCGGGAAATCGGTGCGGTGGGAACCCAGCAGCGCAAGATCGGCCTGGCCTTCCAGAACCCGACCATGCTGCCGTGGCTGACGATCCGCGACAACGTGATGATGCCGCTGAAAATCGTCGAGCCCTATCGCCGGCACTATCGCAGCAAAAAGCATGGTGAGTATCGCGAGCGGGCCGAGGCTTTGCTCGAACAGGTCGGGCTGCGGGGGTTTGGTGACAAGCGCCCGTGGCAGCTTTCCGGTGGTATGTTGCAGCGCGCGTCCCTGTGCCGGGCACTGATTCACGAGCCGGATATCCTCCTGCTCGATGAGCCGTTCGGTGCACTGGACCAGTTTACCCGCGAAGAGCTGTGGGACACGCTGCAGGCCCTGTGGATCGCCAAGCGGCCGACGGTACTGCTGGTCACCCATGACCTGCGGGAGTCGGCGTACCTGGCCAGCCGTATCTGCGTGATGAGCTCGCGGCCGGGGCGCATCATTCAGGACACTCAGGTGGGCTTTGCACGCCCTCGTACGCTGGAGTCCAGCTATGCACCGGAGTTTGGCGAGCTGGTCCACCAGTTGCGCATGAGCATCGCCCAGGCGCGGGCCGAGGGGGATGCCAAGGAGCGCAGCAGCATGGCGGCGGGCGTTGGCCTGGCGCAAGGAGTTACGCCATGAGCCGTTCCCTGTCGCGGTACCGCCGCAACCTGTTGTCGTTCGTGGCCCTGGTCGGTTTTTTCCTGCTCTGGGAATGCGCCTGCCGGGTCTTGCACGTCTCTGACCTGGTCCTGCCCAGGCCGAGCCAGATCATCGTGGTGTTGGTGGAGAAAATGCCGATTCTCTGGCCGCACACACTGCAAACGCTGATGACGACCCTGGTCGGATTTTTCTTCGGCGTGGTCGCGGGTCTGCTGATCGGCATGCTGATCGGCTCGTCACGCCTGGCCTACGATATTGCCTATCCGCTGCTGGTGGGTTTCTCAAGCATTCCGAAAGTGGCCGTGGTGCCGATCTTCGTGGTGTGGTTCGGCTCGGGAACGGTGCCGGCCATCCTGACCTCCATGGTCATCAGCATCTTCCCGGTGGTGGTGAACGTCGCCACCGGCCTGGCCTCCACGGAGCCCGAGCTTGAGGATGTGCTGCGAGTGCTGGGAGCCACCAAGCGCGACATTCTCTGGAACGTCGGCCTGCCCAGGACCCTGCCTTATGTCTTCGCCTCGTTGAAAATCGCTATCACCCTGGCCTTCGTCGGTACCGTGCTGTCGGAGACCGTCGCCTCCAACAAGGGCATCGGCAACGTGATGATGATCGCCAGCGGCAACTTCGATGTCGCGCTGGTCTTCGCCGGGTTGTTTATCCTTGCTGTTCTAGGTGTAGCGCTCTATGCCGTTTCAGCCCTGCTGGAGAGCCGCATGACCGGCTGGACACAACGCAAGACTCACTCGGACATGACCTGATGAAAACTGAACAGAACCTGCGCAGCGTGGCGGTATTTTCCGGTTCCAACTTTGGCGCCTCGCCAGAGTACGCCGAAGCCGCTCGCACCCTGGGCACCACGATTGCCCGTCGGGGCCTGATCCTGGTCTACGGAGGCACCGGTAAGGGCTTGATGGGCGTCGTTGCTGATGCCGCTTTGGCGGAGGGCGGGGAGGTGGTAGGCATCATCAATCAGCGCCTGTTCGACCGTGGCCACCTGCACCCCGGCCTGAGCCGGCACGAGGTCGCCACCGACATGCGCACCCGCAAGGCGCGCATGGGTGAGTTGGCCGATGCCTTCATCGCCCTGCCTGGAGGGCTAGGCACCCTGGAAGAGCTATTCGAGGCCGCGACCCTGACGCAGTTGGCCGACCCTGCCAAGGCGGTGGGATGCCTCAACGTGCGAGGTTTTTACAACCCGGTGCTGCACCTGCTGGACCACGCGGTGCAGGAAGGTTTCATGAAGGCCGAGCATCGCGACATGTTGGTGCTCGACGCGGCTCCCGAGAACTTGCTGGACCGCTTGCAGCAATGGACAGCGCCCACTGTCACCAAATGGATCGGCCAACCCGGTTCCTGAATCATTGACCCCAGGAGTACCTGCATGACCACGCTCAAGATCACCGCCGGCGGCTACGAGTTCCTCGCCCAGACCCACCCGGATGCGCCGCAGACGGTGGCGGCTTTCCTTAACCTGTTGCCCTACACGCAGAAGTTCATCCACGTGCGTTGGAGCGGTGAGGGTTGCTGGGTGCCCATGGGCGACTACCAACTGTTGCTCGACGACACGCCCATCGGCTTTGAGAACCACACCAGCCACCCTTCAGTGGGGGACATCCTGTTTTACCCAGGCCCGTACAGCGAGACGGAAATCATCATGGCCTACGGCGCGTGCAGCTTCTCCAGCAAGCTGGGCCAACTGGCCGGCAATCACTTCCTGACCATCACCCACGGCCAGGAAAACCTCCGCGCCCTGGGGGTGAAAACACTGTGGGAAGGCGCTCAGGACGTACGCTTCGAACTGGCATGAACCGTTCTGCTGCCTGACTCGCTACTGACGTCAGGCCGCTGATCAGCGCCGCTACCGTTCGCCGTAGCGGCTGACACTCTCGCTCATTTTCAATTCCCTGCATTTCGCGGGGTGGATAAACTCGTCCTGGAAAACGCTTGATGATCACCACTCGCACCTTTTGCAAGCTCTCTACCCTGACGTTCCTGACCGCTTGCGGCGTCGGTGACTATGCCGCCATGGCCAGCGCGGCGGATGCCGTACAAGCGGACTCGCTGAGTGACATGTTCAGCGATGGCAAGGTGTCCGGGTATGTGCGGTCGCTGTATTTCTCCAGCCACAACGCGTTTTATGAGCGCGGCAAGAACCAGGACACCGTCAGCTACGGCGGCGAGCTGGCCTTTCACTCGGCCGTCTACGAGGGTTTTTCCTTCGGCCTCAGCGCGTTGGTCCAGCGGGGCATAGGGCATGACGACAACCCCAACAAAGTGGACTCCTATTTGGGGCCCAATGTCACCTCTGTGGGTGAAGCGTATCTGCAATGGCAGCGCGACAAGTTTCGCATCACCGTGGGCGACCAGCGCTTCGACGCGCCCTTTACCGGCACCTCCGACTACCGGATGGTGCCGCAGATGTTCCAGGGTGTATCGGCCTACTACGGGGACTCGGCCAACTTCCTCACGGCCTTTCGCATGTACCGCTTCAAATCGGTCCTGGATGACAGCTACAGCCGCCACACCAGCTACAACCCACCCATCGACAGTTCCGCCGCCGGGGCAGGGGATGAAAAAACCGATGGTTTCTGGGGTGTGGGCGGGGGCAAGACCTGGGCACTGAAGCCAGTCAGCTTCGATGGGCAAGCCTGGTATTTCAAATACCTCGATTACGCCGACATGACTTACCTGCAAGCCCGGGCCATCCGTGCCGACGGCCTGGTCAAGCCTTTCGTGGCAGTGCAATACATGCATCAGGACGACGATGGCAAAGCCATCCTGGGCAAGGTCGACAGCAACGTCTACGGCGTTCAGCTGGGCATCAAGGTGAATTCGGTGACCGCCAGCCTGGGGTATGACTACATCAAGCCCAACAGCGACTCGTATCTGAATGGCGCCCCGGTCATTCCCTATGGGCACAAGCTGTCCTCCGGGGATTTCTTCGCCCAGCCCCTGCTCACCAGCACCATGGACCTGGGGGCGGGCAATGCCTACGCCATCAACGTCAAGGGGGCGCCCCTGCAAAATCTTGTCCTGGGGGCACGCTACAGCTTCATGGACCTGAAAAACGCGCCCACGGCGCAAAGCCTGGACCAATCGGAGTATCTGGTCTACGGCAGCTACAGCTTCGGGGGGGCGTTGAAGGGCGTGAAGCTCAGTGACTTTCTCGGGGTGCAGAAGTCGCCGATCAAGGATGCGACTTTTCTGCAGAATCGAGTGGCGCTCGAATATGTCTTTTGATGGCGTAGCGGTCTGATTTACGCAGAGTCTAGGCAACGTTTGTCGATCACAGGGCAGCCGGCTGTTGCGCTAATCAGGGCGATAGTGTCTGTGGTCGGGGTTGGGGGTATCCTTTTTGGAGATGGCCATTGATACCCCCATACACCCCCCCCCAGCAAGACCTGCGCAGGGGCGTCGAGTGGATGCCTCAAGAGGCATACGCTTCTTGGAGCGCCTGGTTTAACAGCCCTCAGTAAAGCTCCACCCTCATCAAAGACTCTCAGGGTCGCCAAAAACATCTGAACAGGCCTCTGGCTCAGTATTCTTAGCGGGAAATGCTCGAAAAATACCCCCAGTTGTACCCCCAGTCGCATCGTGTGGATTCGACGCCGCGCAGGGCGACTCTTATCGAAGTGCTGGATGCAAGCGCATGGATTTTTGTATACGCCTCAATCAGAACACGCCAGCAGCTTAGCGTGGGGAGATCAGGGAAAGTTCCGGCATCGCACTGGAGCGCGACTCTCTCGTCAGCAATATCCGGTTGTCGCTGTTCTACCCGCCGCTGGTGTTCAATGGCGTTAGAGCAGACCACTTGGACGTTGAACAGTTGAACCTGCGCCAGGACCGCAACCTCTTGCCAGGCATTTCTGCTCTCTGCGACCGGATTGACGCAGTCGACGATAACCGTATTACCCAGGCAAAGATTACTCAGTGCCAGTTCGTTGGCAAGCAGATACCCGGTGCGCCCGACTGCTCGTTGATGGCCTTCAGCATTGAGGATGGCCTGTTCAATCGTATCGATACGCAGGCAAGCGGCACGCGTGGCCACAGTGAGTTTCTGTGCGATGGTGGTCTTGCCTGTACCAGGAAGACCGCTGAAAACAATCAGCATTGAGTGTAATCCTCGGGATGCAGGGTTCGCGGACAGCAGCGACCCAGTCGATTTGATGATTAATCTGCTGAGGTAAACCCATGGCCTAAAGATGAAATTTACCATCGAAACTCCAAGGACCGATCAGGAGATGGCCTGTTGCTGCTACGCTCTGCGAAAGACAGGGAGTGCGATAAATGCGTGTTAAATCAGTGGCTTTTTCCGTGGTTGCGTTGGCTGTACTGGTGGCCGGATGTGCGGCGACGCCGACGCAGGAGCAGATCAACGCTGCGGATTACGGGCCTGAGGTTTATCAATACGAGGCGCAGACTGCCGCCAAGGGGTTCTTCAGTCACTACTTGAAGGATCCGCTGTCGGCCGAATACAAGTTCGAGCAGGTCCACCGTGGTTATTATACCGACAGCGTATTGACCGGTGGCCATCTGCATGGCGGCTACATGCTGCAAGTGAGCGTGAATGCCAAGAATGCCTTCGGCGGCTACGTCGGCTTCAGGCTTTATCGGTTCCTGATCAAAGACGACAAGATCGTCAACGTCTGGCGGTTGGAACCTTCGGGGAGCTTGCACAAGATCGGCTGAACCCGGCCGCCTGGACGTGCAGCGCCGTGTCGGTCGACTCAACGGGTGGGAGATACGAGGGGCATGACCGAAGTCCTTGATGCCGCCTTGCTCGAGTAACGACGAACTATGCACTACGCACTTGCATGTAAATATCAGGGTCCGACCTGTGTCACCGGAAAGTCCAATTCCACTGCATGCGCCGACATGGCTTTGCCGCGACCTTGGTTGCGTTGGTCTGGCTGCGTCACTACGTTCTCTATCAGCGCGCAAGCGCTGGATGAACCGTTCAATGTCGATACCGGGCAGGCCATGAACGGCTACCAAGGCATGGTTTGCGAGATTCTCGCGGCCAGCCACGCCGAGCGCCTGAGCCTGAGGGCGACGGCCTTGCGCTTTGGCATCCGTGAAAACCCCTTCGTCGGCAGTTACGAGGAGGTCGCCGCACAGCTGGAACAATGGTTCAGCAGCGGCGCGGCCGACGGGTTCAACATCGAGATCTCGTTGCGGGTGCGGTTCAACCAGTTTGCCAGCGGGGTACTGCCGCTTTTTGCGGAGAAGGGTCTGTTCCGTCGCGACTATGACGGCACGACCCTGCGCGAAAACCTCGGCCTGGACTTTGTCAAAAATCGCTACGTGGTGGATTGAGGCTCACTGCACAAACGCCTTCTCGAACGACCGATCAATCACCGTCCTGGTGTCCAGCGGCTGGGGCAACGCTCCAGTCTGGTGAAGGAAGTCGGCGGTGTCCTGGTAATCCTTGGCCGCCGCGGCATCCACCGGGCCGACGGTCATGTCGGCCTGGCCGATCCAGTGGCGCGACACTGCCGGGTCGAGGTTGGCTTTCGCCGCCCACAGGTCGGCGTAGGCTGGCTTGTTGGCGTTGACCCACTCGCGGGCTTTTTGCAGGCGCTTGAGGAAATCGGCGATGGCCGCGCGATTGGGTTCGATGGACTGGCCGTTGGCAGCGATGCTCGACAGCCCCGGCATCAGGCCGCGCGTGGTGAACACTGGGCGGGCACCGGAGGCGACGATCTGTTGCGAGATGTAGGGTTCCCAGACCGGGAAGGCGTCGATGCTGCCGCCCGCCAGAGCTCCGGCGGCGTCGATCGGCATCAGCTTGACGAAGGTCACGTAGTCGGCGGGCAGGCCGGCCTTTTCCAGAGCGCGCAGGGTCAGCTGCTGGCTCCAGGCGCCGGGCCAGTAGGCGACTTTCTTGCCCTTGAGGTCTTCGATGCGTTTGACCGGCGAGTCCTTGGCCACCAGCAGCGCGATGGTGTCCGGGTTCTGCCGGGACACGCCGATGAGCTTCACGTCAGCACCCTTGGCGGCGAGGAAGATGAACCCCGAATCGCCCAGAAAGCCCAGGTCCAGCGCGTTGGCCTGCAAGCCTTCAGCCACTGGCGCCGCCGACTGGAAATGCTTGAACTCGACCTCGTAGGGCGCGCCCTTGAGCACCCCCGAGGCTTCCACCGAGGCCTCGACGTTGTAGTAGTTCTGGTCGCCGACGCGCAGCACAATGCGCTCGGCGGCCTGGCTCAGCGGGGGGGGATGGCGCAGGCGGCAGCGATCAGCAGCAGCCCCCGGCACAGCAGGGGTACGAGTTTCATAGAGGCTCTCTTGTGGTTTTAAACGGTAGGGGGTCAGGCTGTGAGGCGTTGGTCGAGTTGCGCGACGTGTGCATGGATGGCCGGGATCAGGTCCTGGCCATAAAGCTTCACATCAGCCAATGGATCGAAACCGCGAATCAGCAGGGTGCTGGCGCCCAGGCTGTAGTAACGGCCCAACGCCCGCGCCACTTGCTCTGGGGTGCGCGGACCATGCGCACTTGGGTAGCGAAATCCTCCAGCGGCTCGCCCCACAGCATGTACGTGTCGGCATGCCTTGCAGCGATCTCGATGCCAGCCGGTGAGGCGCCACTGAAGTAGATCGGCAAGTGCGGTTGCTGGAAGGTGTGCACGTTGCTCGAGGCACCCTTGAAGCGACAGAACTCACCTTCGTGATCGACGGCGCCGGAAGCGGTCCACAAGCGTTTGAGGAGGTTCACGTATTCGTCGGTCCGGGCGTAGCGCTGGTCGTGAGTGAGAAAATCACCGTCGCGTTGCTGGTCGCTATCACTGCCGCCACTGATGACGTTCAACGCCAGGCGGCCTTGAACGAGCTGACCACAGCGCCTTCCGCGCCATTGGAGAAATAACCCACCAGCACCTTGTCGAAGCCGGCGTCTTCATGGGCGCGGGCGAACCGGCGCACATAGGCAGGATCGACGGCAACACCGATAGGCTGGTCGACTTCCGCACTGGGGGTGGCGGTGACCATGCCGATGATCTTTACCGTCATGGTGGGCTCCTAAGCGTTTAGCGGTTATAAGAATTCGATGGTTAGCTCTTTGTGGAATAAATAATATGGGGGATTTTCGCGTTCGATAAATTCGTTGTTTGCATAAGCTAAGAAGGGATTCTGCAAGTTCAATCGGCAGTGCCTGCATCGCGACCAAGGTCGGCTCCTACGCCATTTTTGTAACGCCACCGATGGCGTAGGAGCCGCCCTTGGGCGCGATGCAGGCACCGCTGTCATCAGAAATGGTGGGCTCCTAAGCGTTTAGTGGTTATAAGAATTCGATGGTTAAGCTCTTTGTGGAATAAATAATACGGGGGATTTTCGCGTTCGATAAATTCGTTGTTTGCATAAGCTAAGAAGGGATTCTGCAAGTTCAATCGGCAGTGCCTGCATCGCGCCCAAGGTCGGCTCCTACGCCATTTTTGTAACGCCACCGATGGCGTAGGAGCCGCCCTTGGGCGCGATGCAGGCACCGCTGTCATCAGAAGTTGTAGGTAACCCCCGTGGTGAACCCGATGCCGTCACCCACGTAGAAGTTGGCCGAATCCTGGCCCTTGAGGTCCAGGGAGTTCTTCGAGGCGGTCACGTAGTGTTTGTCGGTGAGGTTCTTGCCGTCCAGGAACACGCTCCACTTCTTGCTGGGTGCCTGGTAGCCGATGCGTGCACCGAAGAGGGTGTATTCCGGGGCTTGTACGGTGTTGGCGAAGTCCACGTAGTAACTTGAGGCGTGGTTCAGGTTGACCTCGCCGTACCAGCCGTTGGTGCGTTGAAATTGCAGCGCGGCCTGGTAGGTCTGGCGCGGCAGGCCTGGCAGTTGGTTGTGGCCGAAGGTCGGATCGTTGCGGAAGTAGAAGTCGTTGACGTTGAACGCCTGGCGCCATTTCAGGGTGTCGCCATTGGCGCCCTGCCACAGCTGGGTGCTCAGGCCCGCTTCGATGCCCTGATGGATGGTGCCGGTGGCATTGATGTCCGAATCCACTTCGTTGGACGTAGCGGTCTCGTCGATCAGCACGGCCGACAGCAACTCGCCCTGCACCCACGAACGATAGGCGGTCAGGCTGCCGTCGAAAATGCCTTGGCTGCCGCGGATGCCGACTTCAAAGGTGTTGGCCTTCTGCGAATGCAGCGGCTGCACGTAGGGGTTGCTCACCGGGCCGGTGGAGTAGTACCAGGTCACGGGCGGGTCGATGGAACGGCTGAGGTTGGAAAACACCTGCAGGGTCGGGGTCAGCGCATAGCGCAGGCCGATACGCGGCGCCGCGTTCCACTCGTCATTGCGCTGGGCGCTGGGGAATTCACTGGTGTTAGGCGCGGTGGTGTAGACCGCGCGCACATCACGGATGATGTGGGTTTCCGACAGGCCGGTGGACAGCCAGGTGCGGTCATTGAGCTGGGTTTCGTTGCCGAGGGACAGCACGGTGTCGCGCGAGCCGGTGAACTTCACGTGTTCCACGTCTTGCCAGGTGGCGGGGTCGCGGGACTTCACGTCGCCGGGCATCAGCACGGTGTCGGTCAAGGCGACAGTAGTGTTGCTTGGCAGGCCGAACAGGGTGTCCTTGCGCAGGTAGCGGATCGAACTGGACAAGTCGGTGGAGTCCCACTGGCCATCGTCGGCGTAGTAGCCCAGGCCGTCGGTCAACTTGTAGTGATGGTAACCCAGGCCAAATTCGAGCTTGTTGCCGTCGTCGAAGGTGTAGGTGGTGGTGTCGCCGATAAAGATCGTGCCCGGTTTCTTGCGTTCCCAGTGGTAGTTGTTGGCGGTCGGGTCGTGCTTGATCTGTTCCTTGGTCAGGGTGCTGGCGTTGACGTTGTCTTCATCGCGCCAGCGGAAGGTCAGGCGGGTGTCCCAATGGTCGTTGAAGATGTGGCCGAAGTTGCCCACCACATCGTTACCGTGGTTGGCCGAGTCCACCTGGTAACCGTTGCGTTCGTTGTGCAGGATGGCCAGGTAATAATCGGTGCTGCCGACCACACCACCGGTGCTCAGTTGCTCTTTTTCGTACCCATAGCTGCCGCCTTCGTAATGAATGCTGGTGCCGGGGTTGGTGTAACCACTGTTGGTGATCATGTTGATCGCACCCCCCAGGGTCAGGGCGTTGTACTGGAAGGCGTTGGCACCCGACAGCACTTCGGTGTGGTCGACGGCCGCCATGTCGAGCAAGTCTTCCTGGGTGCCACCTGGGCCGGTGATCGGGATGCCGTCGTACAGGTACTTGATGCCCAGGGCGTAGCCGCCGTAAAAGCTGTCCAGCCCGGAGCCGCGTATTGAGATCTTGGCGGCGCTCTGGCCGCTGGTGGTCTGGGCATAGACCCCGGGTACGTAGGCCAGCACGTCTTCGGCGGTGGCCGAGCGACCCTTGTTGACTTCCTTGTTGTCTACCACGTGCACGGTGCCGGGGACGTTGTTCAGGCGTTTGACGTCGGCCTGGGCTTCGGTTTCGGCATGGGCCGAGACTTGCACGGTCTTGAGGGTGGTGGTCTTGGCGGTGCTGGTGTCAGTGCTGCTGGCGTCGTCGGCGTAGACACGGCCCTGGCTGAGCAGGGTAACCAGACCGATGCCGATGGCCAGTGACAAAGAGCGGGACGAGCGTGCAGCGGGTGGCAGACGCAACTTCATGAGTTCTCCAGAAAGTCCGATTAACTTGAAACGATGGACCATCTGTACGCACAGTCTGGTGATGCGGGAGGGAGTGCACGTAGTGTGCCAGCTGGCACGGTCCCGGAACGTCATGGTTTCCGGGAACAGGCAAAGGCGGGAGGTGTTGAAAGTGTGAAAATTATGTCGAAAGACTGTGGCTGGATGAACAGTCATCTTGCTGATCATGCTGAGTTTTTATTTAATTAACGTGCGTACTTGGTATTGCTCTGTCGCCCGGTGGGCAATGTGAGTGGCGCGGGCTTCAATGGCCAGGCGCTCTTCCTGAGTGAATACGCCACGGTCCCAAAGCTCCTTGCCGGCTGACAAAACCCAGCCATGAAAGAAGGCTTTGGATACCTCACGGGTTTCGGCGGCCATGGCTTCGAGGACGGCGTCCAGTTGGGTCATCTTTCGAGCTTTGAGGGCTTCGGGAGTTTCGGCGGGTGCTGGAGTTTCGGTGGTCGTGGCGGGCCTTGGCCTGGGGGTAAAGGCGGGGAGTTTGCCGGGGGCGGCGCCAAGGAGCAAGCGTTTGTCCCCATCGCGAGCAAGCCCTGCTCCCGCAGGTTGATCGTCAGTTTCGAAACCTGCGTAATTCTCGTGGGAGCAGCCCTTGGGCGCGATGGCCGTTACTCGGTGTGGAAGGCGATCACGCCACCCCGATGCGCCACTGATAAGGCGGCAACGTCCCGTTCACCGCAAAATCCCCAACGATACGGTCCTTGTAGATGCGCGGGTTGTGCGAGGACAGCGTGCGCGCGTTGCGCCAGAAGCGGTCCAGCGCCAGCGGTTGCAGGGTCGCCGAGGCGCCGAGGGCGTCGAACAGGCGGGTGCTGGCGTTGAGGATCAGGTCGATGATCACGGTTTGCGACTGCGCCACTTCCAGTTCGGCGATGGCATTGGCGTGCAGCACGGCGGCTTCATCCAGATGGCGGCTGTCGTAGGCGCGCTGCAGGGCTTCGGCGTTCTTCAACACGATGGCGCCGCTGGTGTAGGCGGCGCCGCGCAGTTGCCCGACCACTTGCAGGATTTGCGGGTCGAGGGCGGCCCGGGGGCCGTTGCCGGTGCTGTAGGTGCGTTTGCGGCTGGCCACGTGCTGGGCGACTTCGCCGCTCAACGCGCGGCCGATACCGGCGAGGGCAGCAAAGTGAAAGAGCTGAAAGAAGCCGGTGGCGTAAAGAAATTTGCTCTCCAGTTCCAGGTCCGGCAACTCCACGCGCACGTTGTCAAAGTACGCCGTGCCGCTGGCGGTCAGGGTCTGGCCGAAGCCGTTCCAGTCGTCCAGCACGGTTACGCCGGCGCCCTGGCGGTTGATCAGCGCACCGCCGCCCTTGCCATCCGGGGTGCTGACGCCCACATCGATCCAATCGGCATACAGGGAGCCGGTGGTGTAGAACTTGCTGCCGTTGAGTACCCAGTGGTCGTTTTCATGCTGCACGCGGGTGCCGAAGTCGGTCTGCTTGGCGTCGCCCACTTCGCTCCAGGCCGGGCCTATCAACTCGCCCTTGGCCACCCGTGGCAGCCAGCGTTCGCGGCGCGCGGTGTTGCTGCTGGTCAGCAGGCCCTCGACAAAACCCATGTGGCCACGGATGGCCTGGACAAGGTTGGAGTCGGCTTCCCCCAGCTCGATCAGCAGGTTGAAGAGCTCCGGCAAACTGATGCCGCTGCCGCCGTATTCGGTGGGCACGCGCAGGGCGGTGAAACCCGAGTCCTTGAGCCACTGGATCTGCTCGAAAGGGAGTTCGCGGTGGATTTCCCGGTGGATCGCACCTTGGCGGATCCGGGCAAAGAGCGGACGAAAGCGCTCTGCCAGTTGTTCGTAGCCTGCACTGGCGCCGGCGCCCCATGCCGCGTCGATCTGAGTCATGGTCAATGGTTCCTTGGGCAATGCTCAGGGCAAAGCACAGCCCGTGCCACAAGGTAGTTGTTTGATTTTAAAGAGATTTATGTTTTTGTCTTCGGCGCCGCTGTTGGCGGAGCAACACTTTTACGACCTTGCTGTTGCCGAGGCGACAGTCGCCCGGGGCTATATCGTTAGCGCTCGAAAATCTAATGGGCACCCGTGCACCTCAGTAGAGTGAATAGCACAGTTCACTGTGCAGGAACGGGTCATGTCGCAACCTTCAAACGAAGTGGTATGGATCACCGGCGTCGGTGCCGTGGAGGGTCTCGGTGCTGCCTTGGCCCGGCGCTTTGCCCAAGGCGGCTATCGCGTTGCGGTCAGCGGGCGCAGCCCGGATAAATTGCAAGCGGTGCTTACGAGCATTGAGGAAGGGGGCGGCGTGGGGTTGGCGTTGCCGGGAGACTCCGGGGTCGAGGCGGACATTCTTGCCGCCCTTGAGCAGATCAAGGCGTTCGGCCAGTTGCGCGTGGCCATCTTCAACGTCGGCAACTCGGTGGCCGCCCCAAGCCTTGAGCTCAGCGCCGAGCTGTTCGAGCAAACCTGGCGTGCCTCGACCTTCGGCGGCTTTCTGTTCGCCCGTGAAGCGACCCGCACGCTGCTGGCCCATGGCGGCGGCACCTTGCTGTTCACCGGCGCCACCGCATCGCTGCGCGGCAAGCCGCCGTTCGTGGCCTTCGCGGCGGCCAAGGCCGGCCTGCGCTCGTTGAGCCAAAGCTTTGCCCGCGAGTTCGGCCCGCAGAGCGTGCACGTCGCCCACGTGGTGATCGACGGCAGCATCGACGGCGAGCGGGTGCGCAGCAAGGCCCCGCAACGCTTGCAAGCATTGGGCGAAGAGGGCGCACTGCGTCTTGAAGACATCGCCGAGGCGTATTGGTACCTGCATTCACAGCCGCGCAGCGCCTGGACCCAGGAGCTGGACCTGCGGCCGTTCAAGGAGCCCTTTTAACCTGTCGAGGAGGTCGCCCCATGGGCACTCATCAAAGCAACCTTGCGCCAGCCTCCGTGCTCGGCGAGCTCAACTACCTGCTGGACGACGGTGTACGCCCGGTCAACTACGCCTACGCGCAGCCCGACGGCCAGCCGAAGCGCTCCGGCACCTTGCAGCCCACCCAGGTGCAAATCCACAACGCCCGGCTGCTGGCCACCCCCGCCAGCCTGGATGCCAACGGCTTTGCCCAGGTCGAGCAGGCCAGCGCGGTGGCCAACCTGGAAGATGAAGAGCAGGTGGTGCAACGCTATTACGCCGAGGCCGACGCCTTGTTGCGCCAGCACACCGGCGCGGTGAAGACCTTCATCTTCGATCACACCATTCGCATCGACGAGCCGGGCCGTGAAGCCAACGGCCTGCGCGAGCCGGTGCGCTACGTGCACAACGACCAGACCGAACGCTCGGCCATCCGCCGCGTGCGCGACCATCTGCCGGCCGAGGAAGCCGAACAGCGCCTGCAAAAGCGCTTCGCAATCATCAACCTGTGGCGCCCCATCGGCACCCCCGTGTTGACCACGCCGCTGGCGGTATGCGACGCGAGCACCATCGACCCGGCCGATTTCCTGCCCAGCGACCTGGTCTACCGCGACAAGGTCGGCGAAACCTTTTCGGTGCGCGCCAACCCGCAGCACCGCTGGTATTACTACCCACAACTGCGCCCGGAAGAGGCCCTCCTGCTGAAGATCTATGATTCACGCACAGACGTGGTACGGGCCGGAGCGCACACGGCATTCGATGACCCGACCACGCCGGTGGGAGCGCCGCCGCGGCGCAGTATCGAGTTGCGGGCGTTGGTGTTTTGGGGGGAGTGAGTGCGGTTACCCGGTGGGAGCCGCCCTTGGGCGCGATGGCAGTACCGCGCAATACTGTCGGGCCGCGGCCCGTCGCGCAGCCAAGGCTTGCCAAGAGAGCCGTCACCCCGGCACTTTGAACATCCCGCTCAACACAAAAGCAACGCCGCACCCCGCTTGACCCCTAGCGCCCTGGCCAGGGGCAGGTCGGCTTGTTGGGCGCGGATGGCCAGGTCGGCGCGGCGCACGGGCAGGCCGGTCACGCTTTCGAGGATGGAGTAGATCGGCTGCTCTTCCACCTGCGCCCAGTCCACGGTGCTCAGTTCCAGAGGCAGGTAGCTGCGGCCCAAGGCGATGGGCTCGTCGTCGACAAAGTGCAGGCGCTCGACGCACCCTGGCTCAGCGCTCTCGATAACGTGCGCTTCGGCCTGCGCATGGCGCGGTGCGGCAGCGAGGCCGAGCAGCCAGAAACAGCCCTGAGTTACCTGCGTCTGATGGGCCTCGAACAGGCGGCGCCGCGGCTGGTGCATCAACTCTCCGGCGGCATGTAGCGGCGCGTGTCGCTGGCCCGCACCCTGGCCCTCGAGCCCACCGTGCTGCTGATGGATGAGCCGTTCGCGGCTTTGGACGCCATCAGCCGCAACACCCTCAACGAAGAAACCCTGCGGATCTGGGCCGAGCTAGGCCAGACCGTGCTGTTCATTAACCATGACATCGACGAAGCGGTGCCCCGCGAAGTGCAGGGCCGTATTGCCCTGGCGGATCTGCCACTGGCAGCGGGGCGCGAGCATCCGCTATTCATCTGCGCTCGGCAGCGGGATCAGTCTCGGGTGTGGACATCGGCGTTGTTTGTGACACTGGGGTAGGAGGAGAAGTGTCCGTACGGTCAGCGTAGGAGCCGACCTTGGTCGCGATGCAGACGACGTGCTCTTCGGGAGACCGCGTAACGGCCATCGCGAGCAAGCTCTGCTCCTACGCCTGAGGTGGCTCGTGTAGGCGCTGCGTTAGAATGAATATGCATTTCAGTTATTTATAAAGATTCCTAAGGAATATAGTTAGCGTCGATCTCGTATTCAGGACAGTTTATTTGTCTTCGATAGCGTTTTTTTGATCGTTACAGTAGATAGTCTTCTCCAAATCCAACCATTCTCAAGGCTCCCACAGCATTTGATGCTGTTCTGCCGCCGTCTTGCCTCTGCCCCGCATCCGCCTAGAATCGCCTCCATCAGGTTTGCCCCCCAATTAAAATTGAACGAGGACTGTTCCATGATGAATGCAATGCAGATGCCCATGTCGATGAACACCACCATGCCGATGATGGGCATGCCGATGATGATGGCCGTCATGACCTGCGAAATGATGGACGATGGCATGATGTGCACCATGAAGCCGGCAGCGGGCATGGACATGAAGATGTTCAAGAACAACGCCGACATGATGCAGATGATGATGAACTGCGGCATGCCGATGATGATGCAGTGCGGCAACCTGTCGATGATGTGCCTGTCGCCAGCGGCCATGGCCATGCCGATGATGATGGACAGCATGATGCCGATGAACATGCCGATGCCAATGATGAAGTGCATGATGGAATGCACCATGATGACCGACGGCATGACCTGCAAGATGATGCCCATGGCCGGTATGAACATGGACATGATGAAAAACTGCTGCACCCTGATGATGAAAATGATGAACGACTGCAGCATGCCCATGATGATGAGCTGCAATGGTATGCCGATGATGTGCTGCACGTGCTGAGAGGCTATGTGGCGGTTCAGTGTGCGTGACTGAAAGTTGGCCAACGGTTCACACCGCATAAAAAAGCCCCTGTTACCGAAAGGTAGCGGGGGCTTTTTTACGAGCGCGTTCAGCGGCGTTTTTCAAGGTAGTTGTCGCGTCCACCGTCGTGCTACGCGACCTTTACGACCACGGTCAGCTCCCTTTCAGGGTTCAGATACACCGTCCCGACAGGGTTCCAGTTGCGTGTCTTGCCTGACCATCGTTCCGGTTTTTTTTCCTTGGCCTGCCCGTATATCGCATCTCGACGGGCCAATATTTCCCGGTCTTTACCCTCGTGACGTTGAGCGGGTGTCACGAAGCGGATTCGGCTATGGCGGTGCACGGTGTTGTACCAGGTCATAAAATCTCTCACCCAGATCGAGCATCATCCAGGCTGGTAAATCCATCCTTCGGCCACTGGGGGCAGTACTTCAGCGTCCTGAACAGTGACTCCGAGTATGGGTTGTCATTACTTACCCGAGGTCGTCCACGCGACGGCGTGATGCCCAGATCGTACATCTTGCTCAGCAGCGTCACCGATTTCATCGGTGCTCCGTTGTCCGAGTGCAGCACCAGAGGCTGACGCCAGCATTTCTCCTGATTCACGCTTCGTTGCAGTAGTACCGCCGCTTTTTCACCGCTTTCAGCATCGTAAACCTCCCAGCCCACCGCCTTGCGGAGATACCGTTCTGGCAACAAGGTCAGGTGCCCTCGTCGTCGCTTCCCCAGTAGGCATTGAGCTTTTTTCGCAGCACCAGTAACGCAACGGTTTCAGCCAGCGCCGCATCCTTTCGGCGCAGCTCGCGCTCCAGTTCACGGATGCGATTTTTGTCTTCCTTCGACTCCCCGGCCACTCCCTTTTTCAGAGCCTGATGGTTACTGCTGTTGGCGATAAACGCCTTGCGCCAGCCATTGATCTGCTCAGGGAAAATGCCTTTACGACGGCAATACTCACCCAACTCCAGCTCCGACAGGGAGGAGGACTCGATGATGGCGGTCAGCTTGGATTCGGCAGACCAACTTTCGGCCGGCTGCTTGTTTTCGGACAACTGGGAACCTCTGGCAGCAGCTTGCTTGCGCCAATAATGGAGGGACATATCGCTGCAACCTTCGCGGCGCGCAACCTCCGCCGCCGTGAGGCTCAGGGGCGGAAGCATCATTTTCAACAACGCAGCTTTACGTTCTTCTGAGTAGAAACCCATGACCATACTCTTGCCGCCCCCGGAATGCTTTTAAAAAGCGGGAGACACGATAACTACCCTGACACCGGGGGCTGGGCTCAGTTCAACTGCTCAGGATGCGTCACCACCAGATACGCCACCGTCTCGCTGTCCACAGGATTGCGGTAGATGTGCGGCTGGTCAGCATAAAACAACATTGAATCGCCAGTTGAGAGCAAGAAGCGCTCTTCATTGACACTGACCTCCAGCGCCCCCTGGGCCACCACCAGGTTTTCCTGCACGCCGGGGCCGTGGCCCAAGGATTGTTCTTCGCCCAACGGGCTCAGGCGCATCTCGTAGAATTCAACCTGGCGGGCGGTGTCGTAGGGGAACAGGGCGCGAGTGACAAAAGCACCGCTGGCGCTGACCAAACGTTTGCTTTCCCTAGCTGGCAGAACCGAGACGCCATCGAAATCGCGGTGTTCGAGAAAGGCCGCCACCGACACCTTCAAGCCTTTGGCAATCTTGCACAGCACCTTGATCGACGGCACGCTGCGGCCCGACTCGATCTGCGCCAGCATGGCCCTGCTTACGCCACTGGCTCGGCCCAGACCGTCCAGGGACAGTTGGCGCTTGCTCCGCAGGCGTTGCAGGTTGAGCGCCACGCGCTGGCCCACAGGGTCATCATCATCTCGCTGGGAGTGGGCTTCAAAGTCGATGCTCTGCTCGTCGTTGGCCGTCAGAAAGCCGGTAGGCGTCGCCACGGTCAGGCCTGCCGCGATGCGTCGTCCTTGATGGCCTGTATCCATTGCGCGGTAGGCAGCGCCCCGCCAGTGGCGTAATGGGCCCAGAGCGCGCGGCCAAGCTCTTGGGCCTGCTTGCGCTTGCGGTACAGCACGAGGTCGGTAACAGAGGCGGTAGCAGGGGTCATGTCGTGTCTCGATGGCTTGAGCGCTTGGAATGCCCCGAGATTACCCCTGCCGATTTATATCCAGAAATACTGAATATTCATGTGCAGGTCTTATTTGGTTATTACGCGCATCGTGCAGGTTACAGCGACTCGCGCATCCCCGTCGCGGCCACCAGGTCGGGGATCAATACATCGACAAAGCCGCCCTTGAGCGCCCCGCGAATGGCTTGCACCTTGCGGCTGCCGCTCGCCAGCGCCAGCACCCGCGGCACGTCGTGCAGCTTGGGCAGGGCCATGGACACCACGAACTCTTCGTCTTCTTCGAGCACCGGCTGGCCGTTCTGTTCGAAGTAGCGCGGGCAGATGTCGCCCACCGCGCCGCGCTCGGCCAGCACCCGCAGCATATCCTCGGTGTAGTCGTTGACGCTGTTGCGAAACAGCTGTGAAGGCTCCAGCTCACCGATGCCGACGATGGCCAAGGTTACGCTGTCGAAGCGTTCGAGCACTTCGCCCATTTGCAGGATGCGATCGCGGCTCTGTACCGATTGTTCGATGCTCTCGGAGGGCAGCAGGTAGGCCGGGCAATTGAGCAGGGTGGCCAGGCGCTGGGTCAGCAGGGTGGCCTCGAAGGCGCCCTTGTTGCCGACGCCGCCCAGCAGTTGCACCACTTCGTGCGCCGCCTGGCGCCCACGATGACACGGCGTACGCCGTAGCGCTGTTGCAGCTCGCGTTTCAGTTCCAGGTGCCCTGGGGGCGCATGACCGTGATTTTCACCACGCCGTCCTGCAGCGCGCGCTGCAAGGCGTGGCTGATGCTCCGCTGCACACTGTATTTGGCCGTTTTTAGGGAGTAGCGCTGAGTGCTGGGCGAATTACGGCATGCCATCGCTGCGCGGCAAGTTGATCCGAGCTTCCCTGGCGGAGCAACATTGTTCGTCAAGTCGCGGCGCGCTTCCCGAGCAAGATCTCGGGCTTCCTTAAGGCCGATATCGGGATAGCTGCCAATGGCAAATATGTTCTCTTTACCCAGCAGCCGATATTTCATACGCCAGTGCTTGTAAGCAGGCCTGTCGGACTTACGAGAGGCCATCACGTCCCAATTGTACCCCCAGCTTCCCTGGAATCCAGTGGAAATAGAGGGGTGGCCATGGATGAGAGAATTTCATAATCTATTGTTTATTATAGATTTTCTAGATCTCAGTGGAACTCAGTCAAAGGCTATCCGGATCCCCAAAAAACATCTGAATCCGCGACCGTAGCCACCGCTCCCCCGGATCATTATCCTGAGACCCCCGCCAGGCCATATGCAGTTCAAACGTCTGCATCTCCAGCGGCAAAGGCTCGGCCCGGACCCCGCCAGCTGCCGTCAGCGAATCGGCTGTGTAATCCGGCACGATGGCAATGATGTCCGTCCCCGCCAGCAAGGTACTCAAGCCGTTGAACTGCGGCACGGCGAGCACCACGTGGCGCTTGCGGTCGAGTTTTTCCAAAGCGGTGTCGACAAAACCACTGAGATCCCCGGCGTAGGACACCAATGCATGGGGCCGGGCACAGAAGTCGTCCAGGCTCAAGGGGCCAGGGACGGTATCGGCGCGCAGGAGCCGCGAGGTGCTGCGGCGCAGGACCTTGCGCTTGGCGTTGGCCGGCAGTTCGTTGGTGTAGCTGACGCCGATGGAGATCTCGCCCGAGGCCAGCAGGGCCGGCATCAGGATGTAGTTCGCGCGGCGCACCACCAGCACGATGCCGGGGGCTTCGGCGCGCAGGCGTTTGAGCAGCATCGGCAGCAGGGCGAATTCGGCGTCGTCCGACAGGCCGATGCGAAACACCGCGGTGCTGGTGGCGGGGTCGAAGTCCGAGGCGCGGCTGACGGCGGTGGAGATGGAGTCCAGCGCCGGGGACAGCAGGGCGAAGATCTCCACGGCCCGGGCCGAGGGCTCCATGCTGCGCCCGGTGCGCACGAACAGTGGGTCGTCGAACAGCCCGCGCAGGCGCGACAGCGCGGCGCTGATGGCGGGCTGGCCGAGGAACAGCTTTTCCGCGGCGCGGGTCACGCTGCGTTCGTGCATCAAGGTTTCGAAGACGATCAACAGGTTCAGGTCGACGCGGCGCAGGTCGTTACGATTCATCCGGATTCGCTTCGCTGGAATATGAAGAAGATAGGACGCGGCGTGAATCTTACGGGGAAAGGCTGTTAATCTGCACCGGAAAATTGAGTTTTCCCACGCCTTCCGGGTCTTTAATCAATGGCAGGCATGGTGACTATCAATCGCCACGGATGGTTTGGCGGGTAAAGCCCGGATAGAGTTCATGGCATTAGAGGTTCATTAAGGCGAGGTTTGCGATGTCCCGCACGATTCGTTTCCACAAATTTGGTCCGGCCGATGTGCTCAAATGCGAAGAGCATGCGGCTCCATCTCCGGCTGCCGGGGAAGTGCAGGTGCGGGTCGAAGCGATCGGCATCAGCTGGTACGACATTCTGTGGCGCCAGAACCTGGCGTCGTCCCAGACCCGCCTGCCGGCCGGTATCGGCCAGGAAATGGCGGGTGTGGTGACCGCCATCGGTGATGGCGTCGAGGGGTTTGCCGTGGGCGACAAGGTCGCCAGCTTCCCGAGCCAGAGCCCCAACGATTACCCGGTGAGTGGCGAGCTGATCGTCATCCCGACCCAGGCGCTGACTCGCTACCCGGACATCCTCACGCCGGTCGAAGCGGCGGTGCACTACACGCCGATGCTGCTGGCCTGGTTTGCCTACGTCGAGCTGGCCCGCTGCAAGCCGGGGCAGACCGCGCTGGTCACCGATGCCAGCCACTGTGCCGGGCCGGCCTTCGTGCAGCTGGGCAAGGCGCTGGGCCTGAAGGTCATCGCCGCCACCAAGCAGCCCGAGCAGCGCGATTACCTGCTGGCGCTGGGCGCCGAGAAAGTCATTGTCACCGAAGAGCAGGACCTGCTGATGCAGATCCGCAAGTACACCGAGGATCGCGGTGTGGACATGGTCCTCGATGGCCTTGGCGGCCCGCAGATGGCCTTGCTCGGCGATGTCCTGGCGCCCCGTGGCAGCCTGGTGCTGTACGGGCTGCAGGGGGGCAACCAGACGCCGTTTCCAGCCTGTGCGGCGTTTCAGAAGAATATCCAGTTCTTCGTCCATTGCCTGGGCAACTTCCTGGGCAAGCCGGAGCTGGGCATCGCCCAGGATCAGGAGTCCTTGCAGCGGGCCCTGCGTGACATCAACCAGCTGACGGCTGATCGGGTCCTGGTGCCCCAGGTGACCAAGGTCTTCCCTTTCGAGCAGTTCGTCGAAGCGCACCGCTACATGGACGGTTGTCCTTGCGGTGGTCGAGTGGCCCTGGAACTGCCTTGAATCGCTCTGGAAAGCCCCTTGGCTTGGGCTTTCCAGTCTCCTGAACACCCCGCGGGATCAAGCCATCCCGCAAAGTGGGTAAATTTTCAGAAATTTCCCTGTCGATTTTCGGAAAACGCCCGTTGTGGGTGCCTGTGGGTCTGCGTTGTCATGGCCTGGCGAATTTATTGTGTCGATCGCGGCACGTCAGCCATCAGGTACCCCATGAGCGCACTCCATTCCCAGGCGATGACCCACGTCCACGCGCAACTGCTCCAGCGCCTGCTGGGCTGCTTCACGCCCGCTCAGCGAGCGTCCTTGCAGATGTTGATGCAGCGGCTCTGTATCGAGGCCGGTGGCCTTCCCGAACTGGAGCGCTACAAGGTCCTGCTGGCCTGTGCCGGGGGCAAGGACAGCCTGCAGACGCTGGCCTTTCTGCGCGCCGCCCAGCTGAGCTTCGCCCAGGAGCATGGCGCCACCTTCACCCTGCGCGTTGCCACGTGCCGCCAGGCTGGCATCAGCCATGCCGCCTTCGCCAATGTGCAACGTGCCTGCAGCGCGCTGTTTCTTCAGGACGACTCGAGGGTCGAGTTGCTGTTGCTCGACGAGCGGCGGGTGAGTCCCCTGGAGCCGCTGCCGCCGTTGAGTGAAAACGCCCGCCTCAGCCAGCGCATGAATCTGCTGGTCAGCGGCCATCTGACCGGGGGCGATGAACGGGTGACCTTCAGCAATGGCTGCTACCTGGCCATGGCCGGTTTCTACCAGCGCGCAATAAGCTGGGCGGGCGGTGTCGATGCCGTCGCGGTGGCCGACGAGCCCCGCCAGTTGCGGCATTACCTGGCGTGGGGCATGCGTGCGGCCCGTCAGGCCCGGGGCGGTGAGGCGCCGCGCAATCCGCTGTCCATCGAATTGTTGCAAGCGCTGGAATCGTTGAGCGATGTCTATTACCAGCAACTGCACGGGCTGCACAACGGCGCGGGCGACGGTCGTCCGTGGCGCCAGGTACCGCGCCTGCCCGTGGAGTTCCTCAAGCTGCACAGCGTGATCGATGGTGCCAACCCTGATCACTGGCATTTGCTGATGGATTTTCTCGGCTTCCAGTTCATTGGCTGCGGCAGCGGTTTCACCGAGCTGGATGGCGCCAGCCCGGTGTTGCTCGCGCATATGCGCGGTCTGCGCGCTGAATGCCTGCAAGGTCGCAACTATCGGCGTGGGGTCCATGATTACCTGCGGGTGCTGGTGCCGCAGATGCGCGCGCGGGGGATGTCCCGGACGCTGATCCTGCGTGCCTTGCATGCCTGGAGCGGCGACGAGGCCCTGGGCGCGCGGCGCGCCGAAGCCAATGAGCAGGCCGACGCCGCTTTCGGGGTGACCGAGGAGCAGTTGGTCTGCCTGCTCTATGCGCCGTTCGTCGAACACGGCGCCGCGCTCAAGGCCTTTGTCCAGCGCCGCTACCCACAGTGGTTGCCGGGTCTGGCGCAGCTGCACGGGGCCTTGCAGGGGCAGGGCGGCACGGAGGCGGCGCAGGGCTGGCTGCGGGAGGTCAGCGGGTTGCCGCTGGTGGCGCTTCGGCGTCTTTATCATCTGCAGCGAGTGGATCTGGCGGGCCGCCGCGATCTGATCGCAGTGATGCACGCCAGTGATCCCCGGCGGCGTCAGGAGCAGGGAGCGAAGCTGACCGGGCCTGCCTTGCGCGACCTGATCGCCGACCGCTCGTGAGCGCTACGGGGGCATTTGCCTATCAGGCCGTGTATCGCTACCTGGGCGAACTGATCGATGCGGCAGGGCCGGGCCAGCGCCTGCCGCCGTTGCGCTTGCTGGCGCGGCAGCTGAGCGTGTCGATGTCCACGGTGCAGTCGGCGTATTCATTGCTGGAGACGCAGGGCCGGGTGTATTCGGTGCGCAAATCAGGTTATTTCACCTGTCCGCGGTCGCAAACCGGTTCTGACCCGGGCGGCGAAGACCTGCTCGAACGCCTGAACGCGCTGGCCCAACAGGAGCAACTGCAGCAGATGAGCCATGCCAGCGCCGTTCTCGAGCAACCGCTGGAAATCCTGTTGCACCGCTGGGAACGGCACCTGCTGCGGCTGTCCCCGCGCTTGGCCGGGAGCCTTGCGCACCCTTGCGGCGACACGCAGCTGCGCCGAGCATTGGCGGCCCGGTACAGCACGGCCGTGGACCAATGCTGGAATGCCGATAACCTTTACCTCGGCGTGGACGCAGCCTCGGTTCTGCGTTTGCTGATACTGGCCCTGGCACTCAAGGGGCAGACGGTGGTCGTGGTCACCCCGTGCCCCTGGCCGTTGCTGCGGGCCCTGCGCGACGCCGGCGTGCAGGTGTTGGAGCTGGCGCTTTGTGACCGTGGGCGAATTGACCTGCAATGGCTGGAGCCCCAGCTCAAGGGGGGGCGGGTCAGGCTGATGTTGCTGGACTCTCGGGTCAACCTGCCCCATGGCACGCTGATGCCGTTGGCCCAGCGTCGCGCGCTTGGCCGCTTGCTCGTCCACTATGGCACCTGGCTGCTGGAGCACGATGGCGGTGGCGAGCTGTGCTTCAGTGAAACACCGCGCCTGCGCGAACTGATCGATCCGCAGCGGCTGTTGATTCTCGGCTCGCTGGAGCAGGGCATTGGTGCGGAAGGCGGTTACGGGTACCTCATGTCCCGACATTTCGCTCCCTCCCTGCGCCAGGTGTTTCTCCAGCGCGCTTGCCGGTTGCCGCCGATCCGCCAGCAGGCCATCGCCCGCTTGTTCGATGGCGGCCAGGTGGACGCCCACTTGCAGCGCCTGCGTTGTCTTTGGCAGGTGCGTCTGGGCACATGGCAGCAGCAGCTCGATCGCCATTTGGCCGAGCATGTCGAGTACACGCGCCCCAAGGGCGGCACGGGCCTCTGGCTCCGCTGTCGCCAGCCGGTCAACGGCAGGCGGCTGTTCGAGCGCCTGGTGCAACGGCGCATAGTGGTCACCCCCGGCGAGCTGTTCAGCCTGCGTGGGGATTTCAGCCAGTGCCTGCTACTGGCCTGCCCAGACCTGAGCGAGGCGCAGCATGAGGCGCTTTGGCCGGTGGTGGCCGAGGTGTTGGCGCGTGAGGGCAGGGAGTCGTAGGTGCCCCCGCGGCATGACCCCTGCCGCCTGTCCCCGCAACTTGTCAGCGTGCCAATCTGTATGTATAACCAGTGCCGTATTTCCTGCCGATGCCGTGCCGTGAACCCCGACGCCTTTGACGACCCTTTCTACTACCTGGCCAACTTCCAGCGGGTGCTGAGCTGGCTGGCGAGCCGTTATGCCGACTTGCTCGACCGCGAAGAGCAAGCGTTCATCGAGGGTTTCCAGGTTGTGCCCCAAGCGTCCCAGGCATTGCTCGTGCGCATGGTGATGCGCAAGGGCGGGTTCTTTCGCGAGTCGCGCCTGCAATACGCCGAGATCGGCTGCCCGCGCCTGGCGGCCGCCAGTCTGCTGGCCCAGGGCTGGCTGCAAGCCGATGGGCCCATGAGCCTGGCCGAGCTGTTCGAGGTGCTTCAGAAGGCCGAACTGGTGCGCAGCTTCAGCCGCCATGGGGTGCGCAGGGCGGTGCGCAAGGCCGAGCTGTACGAGGCCATTGCCACCTTGCACCCTCAGGCGCAATCCTTCACGAACTGGTGCCCCGATCACCCCGAGCAGGTCTACGCGCTGCGGGTGCGGCCGCTGTGCGATCGGCTGCGGCTGATGTTCTTCGGCAACCTGCGCCAGACCTGGACCGATTTCGTACTGGCCGACCTCGGCGTGTTCCGCTACGAGACCGTCGCCCTGGAAGCCGACTCCCGGGCCCTGCGCCAGCGCGCCGACGTGCAGTTCTACCTCGCGTTGCACGCCTGCCGAGAGCGCCTGGAGCAGGGCGACGATCCCCTGTTGATCGGCGAGGCGATCGCCGCCCTGCACAGTGAAAACCCCTGGTTGCTCAGCCGACGGGACAAGGCACTGTTCGAGATCGCCCAGTTGCATGAAAAGGCCCAGGATTGGCCGGCCGCGTTGCAGCGTTACAGTCAGTCGCGCTATCCCGGTGCCCGCCTGCGGCGCATCCGCGTGCTGGAACGCAGCGGCGCCGACGCCCAGGCGCTGGCACTGGCCGAGGAGGCTGGCGGGGCAGTGGAGGGCGCGGCCGAAGCTCAGGCGCTGGAGCGCATCGTGCCGCGCTTGCGCAAGCGCCTGGGCCAGGCGGTGGCCGGGCGCCGGAGCCGGGTGCCAGTCACTCGGCTGGACCTGAACCTGCCTCGGGACGAGCGCCTGGGCAGCGTCGAGTCTCAGGTCCAGGCGCATTTGCACGACCCGCAGGCGCCGGTGCACTACGTGGAAAACAGCCTGATCAACTCGCTCTTCGGCCTGCTTTGCTGGCCGGCGATTTTCGCGCCGCTGCCGGGGGCTTTCTTTCACCCGTTCCAGAGCGGCCCGGCGGACTTGTTGCAAGCCGATTTCCACGCCCGCCGCGCCACGTTGTTTGCGGCCTGCCTGGCGCAATTGGACGACGGCCGCTGGAAAGACAGCATCCGTGCCTGCTACCGCGACAAGTGGGGACTGCAGTCGCCCTTCGTCTATTGGTCGGTGCTCGAACCGCCGTTGCTGGAGCAGGCGCTGGCCTGCCTGCCGGCGGTCCATCTGCGGCATTGCTTCGAGCGCCTGCTGAGCGATGTGCGCAACAACCGCTCGGGCATGCCCGACCTGATCCAGTTCTGGCCTGAAGAGGGGCGCTACCGCATGATCGAGGTCAAGGGACCGGGCGACCGGTTACAGGATAACCAGCTGCGCTGGATCGAGTTCTGCGCCCAGCATCGGATGCCCGTCGAGGTCTGCTACGTACAGTGGGACACCGCGTGCGCCTGAGCTACCCGGTGGCGGTACGGGCCCTGTGCGAGTTCACCGCCAAGGTCGGCGACCTGGACCTGCGCTTCACCCCGTCGCCCACAGCCCAGGAGGGCATGGCCGGCCATCGCCGGGTGGCTGCCGGGCGCGGCGCGGGCTACCAGAGCGAGGTCAGCCTCAGTGGCCAATACGCCGAACTGCAGGTGCGTGGGCGTGCCGACGGTTACGACCCAGTGCTCAATCGCCTGGAGGAAATCAAGACCTACCGGGGCGACTTGAGTCGCCAGCCGGACAATCATCGCCAGCTGCACTGGGCTCAGGCGCGGATGTACGGCTGGCTGCTGGCCGATCAACTGGGCTTGCCCGAGCTGCGCCTGGCATTGGTCTACCTGGACGTCGACAGCGACCGTCAGACCCTGATCGAAGAACCCTGGAGCCGCGAGGCCCTCAAGCGCTGGTTCGAGGCGCAGTGCGAGGTCTTTCTGGCCTTCGCCCGTCCGGAGTTGAAGCGCCTGGCCGAGCGCGATCAAGGCCTGCGCGAGCTACGGTTCCCTTATGCGGACTTTCGCACCGGCCAGCGCGACCTCGCCGAAACCGTGTACAAGGCGGCCAGCACCGGACGCTGCCTGCTGGCCCAGGCCACCACCGGCATCGGCAAGACCCTGGCCACGCTGTTCCCGCTGCTCAAGGCCATGGTCCCGCAGCAGTTGGACAAGATCTACTTTCTGACCGCCAAGACCCCTGGCCGCCAACTGGCCCTGGACGCCCTCCAGCAAGTCGTGCGCAGCCAGCCTGGGCTGGCGTTGCGCGGGTTGGAACTGGTGGCCCGGGACAAGGCCTGCGAATACCCGGACAAGGCCTGCCATGGTGATGCCTGTCCGTTGGCCAAGGGCTTTTACGATCGCCTGCCTGCTGCCCGCGTGGCCGCCCTGAAGCGGCCGCTGCTGGACCAGGCCAGTGTGCGCGAGGTCGCCCTGGCCCATCAGGTGTGCCCGTACTACCTGAGCCAGGAGCTGGCCCGCTGGGTTGATGTGGTGGTAGGCGACTACAACTACTATTTCGACCTCACCGCCTTGCTCATGGGGCTGGCCCAGGCCAACCAATGGAACCTGGCGCTGCTGGTGGACGAGGCCCACAACCTGGTCGACCGCGCCCGCCAGATGTACAGCGCCAGCCTCGACCCGTGGCGCCTGCAAGCCTTGCGCAAGGCGCCGCCGGCACGGCTCAAGACCGCCCTGCAACGGCTGAACCGTGAATGGAACGCCCTCTGCAAGGACCAGCTGACGCCCTACCAGGCCCGTACTGCGTTGCCCGACAAATTCCTGCTGACCTTGCTGCGCTGCGTGTCGCTGATCGGCGACGAAATGAACGAAAACCCCCTGAGCCTGGACCGCTCCCTGCTGGACTTCTACTTCGAGGCCTTGCAGTTCACCCGGGTCGCGGAGCTGTTCGACGAGCACTACCTGTTCGATATCACCGTACGAGAAGGGGCAGGGCGCAAGCGCCAGGCCACCCTGTGCCTGCGCAACGTGGTGCCGGCGCCGTTGCTGGCACCTCGGCTCAAGGCCCCCCGCAGCAGCGTGCTGTTTTCCGCCACGCTGAGCCCGCGCCGCTACTACCAGGACCTGTTGGGGCTGCCGGCCGACTGTGCCTGGGTCGACGTGGCGTCACCCTTCAACGCCGCGCAATTGCAAGTACGCATCGCCGATCACATCTCCACCCGCTATGCCCATCGGGAGCGCTCGCTGGTGCCCATCGTCGAGTTGATGGCCGAGCAGTTCGCCGAGGCAACAGGCAACTACCTGGCCTTTTTCAGCAGCTTCGAGTACTTGCAGCAAGTGGCCACGCTGATGGCCGTCCGTTACCCGGCGATTGCGCTCTGGCTGCAAAAGCCGAAGATGGATGAGGGCGCCCGCCGCGATTTTCTCGGGCAATTTGCCGAACACACTCAAGGCATTGGCTTTGCGGTGCTGGGCGGTGCGTTCGGCGAAGGGATCGACCTGCCGGGCAAGCGCCTGATCGGCGCGTTTGTCGCCACCCTCGGGTTGCCCCAGTTCAACCCGGTCAATGAACAGATCAAGCAGCGCATGGGCGCTATCTTTGGCGCCGGTTACGATTATGCCTACCTGTATCCGGGCTTGCAGAAAGTGGTGCAGGCCGCAGGCCGGGTGATCCGTGGCGTCGACGACGAGGGTGTGGTGGTGCTGATCGATGACCGTTTTGCGCAAGCCAAGGTCCAACAGCTGTTCCCGCGCTGGTGGCAACTGGCAGCGCCGGTGGAATAATTATCGGGCCGGGGGATACAACAGCGGGCACAGGGGTCAAAGTGCCAGTAAACTGTCACCCGATCATTCACCGTCATCTTTCTGTACCCGAGGTTTTGCATGAAGCTCAGTCCGTTTGCGGGCAAACCTGCTCCCGCCGAGTTGCTGGTCGACATCCCGCGACTGGTCACTGCCTATTACACCGCCCAACCCGACGCGGCCGTGTCCACGCAACGCGTCGCCTTCGGTACGTCCGGCCACCGTGGCAGTTCATTCGATTCAAGCTTCAACGAAGGACACGTGCTGGCGATCAGCCAGGCCATCTGCCTGTACCGTCAGACCAAGGGCATTGATGGCCCGCTGTTCGTCGGTATCGACACTCACGCCTTGTCCACCCCGGCGGGCGCCAGTGCCCTGGAAGTGTTTGCCGCCAACGGCGTGCAGGTGATGATTGCCGCCGACGACGAATACACGCCGACGCCGGCGGTGTCCCACGCGATCATCTGCTATAACCGCGGCCGCGAACGTGGACTGGCCGATGGCGTGGTGATCACGCCGTCGCACAACCCGCCCCAGAGCGGTGGCTTCAAATACAACCCGCCCAACGGCGGCCCGGCCGATACCGACGTCACCAAGTGGATCGAGGCCAAGGCCAACGAACTGCTGGGCGAGGGCCTCAAGGGCGTCAAGCGCATCAGCTACGAAAAGGCCCTGAAGGCCAACACCACCCACCGCCATGATTACCTCAACACCTACGTGGCGGACCTGATCAACGTCATTGACTTCGATGCGATTCGCAAGGCCGGTCTGCGCCTGGGCGTCGACCCGCTGGGCGGCGCCGGGGTGCGTTACTGGACAGCCATCGCCGAGCACCACACGCTTGACCTGACCGTGGTCAACCCCAACGTCGACCCGACGTTCCGCTTCATGAGCGTGGACTGGGACGGACAGATCCGCATGGACCCGTCCTCGCCCTACGCGATGCAAGGTCTGATCGGCCTCAAGGACCGTTTCGACGTAGCCTTTGCCTGCGACCCGGACCATGACCGTCACGGCATCGTCACCCCGAGCGGCGGCCTGTTGGCGCCGAACAACTACCTGGCCGTGGCCATCGATTACCTGTACCGCCATCGCCCGCAATGGCGCAGCGATGCGGCCGTGGGCAAGACCGTGGTCAGCAGCGGCCTGATCGACCGCGTCACTGCGCGTCTGGGCCGTCGCCTGTACGAAGTGCCAGTGGGCTTCAAGTATTTTGCCGACGGTCTGTTTGACGGGTCCTTGGGGTTTGGCGGGGAGGAAAGCGCGGGTGCCTCCTTTCTGCGCCGCGACGGCACGGTCTGGAGCACCGACAAGGACGGCCTGATCCCGTCGCTGCTGGCGGCCGAGATGACCGCCACCCAAGGCAAGGATCCCAGCCAGCTGTACCAGGACCTGACGGCCGCTCTGGGCACGCCTTACTCGACTCGCGTCGAGGCCAAGGCCAACCCACAGCAGAAAGCCGCGCTGGGCAAGCTGTCTCCCGAGCAGGTCACGTCCAAGGAGTTGGCAGGCGAGCCGATCGAACAGATCCTCAGCCACGCACCGGGCAACAACCAGGCCATCGGCGGCTTGAAAGTCAGCACCGCCAACGGCTGGTTCGCCGCACGGCCGTCGGGCACCGAAGACATCTACAAGATCTACGCCGAAAGCTTTGTCGATGACGCGCACCTGCAGCGTCTGGTGGCTGAGGCGCAGGTGTTGGTGGACACCGCCATTTCCTGATCGAACCTGCTGCAGGACCGCCCTTGCTCGGGAATCTGCCCAGGAGAATTCCGGTGCCCAGGCAGTGTCGCTATCTCGAGCAAGCTCGGTCCTGCAGGCTTCAAGCCACATCCACCAATACGATCTCGCTGTCCTGCAGCGCTGTCACTCGCAGCACACGCTCGTCTTCCACGGCCACGCCATCGCGCTCGGCGGCTTGCACGCCGTTGACGTCGATCAGGCCGGTGGCGGGTACCAAATAGGCGCGGCGACCGGCGCCCAAGGCGTATTCGGCCGTTTCGCCAGCCTTGAGTGTGGCGGCCACCAGCCGCGCGTCGGCACGGATGCGCAGGCTCTGGTCATCCTCCGCACGGCCGCTGGCCAGGGTCACGAAGCCTTCGTTGCGTTCGCCCTTGGGAAACGGTCGGGCACCCCACGACGGCGCTTCGCCGGTCTTGTCGGGGATGATCCAGATCTGGAAAATGCGCGTCGGGCCATCCTCCAGGTTGTACTCGCTGTGGGCGATGCCGGTGCCGGCACTCATCACCTGTACGTCGCCCGCTTCGGTACGGCCCTGGTTGCCCAGGTTGTCCTGATGGGTGATGGCGCCTTCGCGCACGTAGGTGATGATTTCCATGTCCCGATGCGGGTGCTGGGGGAAGCCGGTGCCGGAGGCGATGACGTCGTCGTTCCACACCCGCAGGTTGCCCCAGTGCATGCGCCGGGGGTCGTGGTAGCTGGCGAACGAGAAATGATGGTGCGCGTCGAGCCAGCCATGATTGGCGGCGCCGAGGCTGTTGAACGGTCTGAGTTGCAGCATGGGGACTCCATTGAAAGGCTCGGCAGTCGACACATCACCGAGCACCTATCTTCCAATACGGCGTGTCGAGTAAAAAGCGCAAAGAATGGCAAGGAGTGATCGAATATTCTGATATCAGACTTCAGGTTGCACTGTGGCATAGTGCACTAATTCATTGATTCATCAGCCATACCCGTTCAAATGTCGCCGTTGGAGCCTTCATGTCGTCTTCCCCCTTCCTGCAGCGCTGGGCTTCTCGTCTGTTCGGTGAAAAGACCGCACCTGCCGACAATACACCCGCCAGGGTCGATGAAGGCGAGCCCGCGCCGTTCATGCTGTTCGACGACTGGAAGTTCGCCCTGACCCCCGGGCTGAGGAAGCGCATCAAGGCCGACGCTGCTCAACGGCTGCCGGAACACGCCCAACCCAGCGCCGCTCAGTGGAAGATGATCTTCAGTCAGGCGCCGGCAACCACAGTGATGGCCGGTGCCGGCTCGGGCAAGTCCACCTCGCTGGCCATGCGGCTGTTGGTCATGCATCACTACCTGGGCTATTCGCTGGACAGCATCACGGTCATTACGTTTACCCGTGAATCACGTAAAGACTTCATCAAGAAGATGGTGCAACTGTTTGATCTGTGGGAAATAAATATTTCAAATGGGCAGGCGCAAGGGACTGTGCGCACCTTTCACTCCCGCCTGCTGCCGCAAGTCCACAGCTTGCCGGGGCTTGCGGACGTACGCGTGTTCGAGACGCTCGGTGCCGGTACCGGCAACCCCTTCGACCTGCGTATCAACGAGGCTCAGCGCAGCCTGATGAACGCCTGCTACAGCGAACTGCTCAACCGCGACCCGGACTTTCGCGCACGGATAGGAGCACTGCGTCTGCACACCCTGCGGCTCAAGCGGCTCAGCCCTGAGCACCCGGAGGTGAAGAAGCGCGCCGTGGTCACCGAACTGGCCGCCCGTCGCGACGAGGAGCTGTGCGACCTGATCGAAGACCACTGGTACCGTGCAGGCGTCTGGCCCATCGAAGGCATCGAACCGGACCGTCGTACCGTCAGCATCAATGGCAGCCCATTCCATTGCCATGGCTACATCGCCGAACTGGACGCCTGGGTGGTGCTGGGCCTGGACCCTGCGCAAAATCCACAGATGAGCCGCCCTGGAGCCAAGCTCAGTGTGCGCGCCGAATGGGCGGTAAAGCGCACTCTGTTTCAGGCATTCTGCGATAAGCCTCTGATCTGGCTGGATAACTACGATGAGGGACGGCGCCTTTGGGGGGCGTTGGCCGGCAGTTCGGTGTCCGGTCCCGGCTTCGATTATCAGGTGGCCGGTGATCAGGCCGGGGCGCCATTGCTGGATGCATTCTTCGCCAGTGCCAGTTTCATCGAAAACCTGGGGCTGGACGTGGCCAGTGCCATTGCGGCCATGGATGCCGATGCCTTGGGTCCGGATCGGCTGTTCTTCCAGGCTTTGGCGCACTTCTGGCCGGCCTTCAATCAGGCGCTGCGCCAGCAGACCCCGCCCATCATGACCTACAACACGCTGTTCGCCTTGCTGGGCGAAGGCGCGCCGCAGCACCTCGAACGGCTGCCCGATGCCCTGATCGCTCCCATGACGCACGTGTTGGTGGATGAGTTTCAAGACATCTCGCCACAGATTGTCAGCTGGCTGCGGGCCAGTCTCGCCGAGGCGCGGCGCCGTGCCCGTGTGGCGCAGCCTTCGCAGGCGGCGCAGACATCGTTGTTGTGCGTGGGGGATGACTGGCAGTCCATCTACGGTTGGCGTGGCAGTTCCACCCATTACTTCCTGGCGTTCGAGCAGGAGTTCCCCGCGTCCAGCACCACCCGGGTGTTGCTCAGCGACAACTACCGCAGCCAGCAGATGATCATCGATGCGGCCGAGCACTTGGTACGCCCCGTGAGATCATTGCCGGGCAAGAAGGCCAGCGCCGCTGGCGTACATCTGCCGCCAGCCACAGCCGTGCAGGTGCTGGGGCGTGATGGGCAGCACCTGAGCCAGCGCTTGCGGGAGCATCATCGGCAAGGGCATTCGGTTCTCATACTCTTTCGAGGAGTATCCGATAAGTCATTGATTGATAATGAAGTAAACGAAATTATTCTTGCCGATGGCCAGCGTCCCATCGAGCAACGGCAGATCCGCTTGATGAGCGTTCACAGCGCCAAAGGCTTGCAGGCCGATGCCGTGTTTCTGTTGGGGGACTGCACGTACGCTGCCTCGTCGCCCTATCGCAATGAGGTGTACCGCCTGGCTGGCCTGGCAGGCACTGGGCAGGTCGATGGCTACGATGCGGCCCAGCGCGATGAAGTGCTACGCCTGGCTTACGTGGGAATCACCCGGGCTGTGGGGCACTGCTATTGGTACGTGCCACCACCGACGCGCCGCGAGCAGGCCGGGGTGACGGCAGCCAGCGCAAGGGTGCCGAACGACACAGTGTTTTTCACGGATTTGCGCAGCCAAGGGGATGCGTTCAGTTGACGGCCGACAGCAAGCGTGGCGGTACAAAGGCTTCCAGTTCGGCCTCGACGGCTTCGATGATGCGCTCCACATCGGCCGCATTCATCACCGTCGCACAGGGCAGGCCGGCGATGGCGATCACCGTCTCGCCACTGGCACGGTCGAACAGCCGCGCCACCATACTGCTGGGCGCGTCCATGCTGGCTTCGAAGCCCATGGGGTGAAAGTGCCAGCGCATGACCTGGCACGCATTGGGAAACGTCATCTTGTTCATGGTGCCCACCTTGACTGAGAAAGCGGCGTAATACAGCCGCTGGCAGGGAAGACCAGAGCGTTAACCTGTCCGATGATCGTGCCGGTGACGTGCAGCGAGACAGAACTTAAACGTAGCACCCACCCACGAAAAATTTGTGAATATTTCGTCCTGTTGCACAACTTTTCCCGTATTTATTGATCGTGGTCAGCCGTGGCCCGACCAACGGAAACAATAAGTAAAAGTGCCAGTAAATTGATACTAAGTTACCCGCGGCTTGTACTTCAGCCACTCAGCCTGAGTCGTTGCGTAGCAACCTGAAATATTTGGCGCAACCCCTTCATTTCAGGCGCATGAAGCCGATACCCCCAAGGTGTAACACAGCATTTTCACGAGCGCTGATTCAGCGCCGCAAAAAATGGTTTGCTTGACCCTTCAAGGTACCCTGCCATGTCTTTGAGAACCCTCAACATTGCGCCTCGCGCGTTCCTCGGTTTTGCCGTCATCACCGTGCTGTTGATCGGGTTGGCCGGCTTTGCCTCCAACCGCATGAGCATGGTTCGTCAGGCCTCGGTGGACATTGTCGGCAACCAGTTGCCCAGCGTCGGCTACCTGGGCAACTTGATCGAAGACGTGCTGCGCTTGCGCATCATGTCGTTCCGGATTCTGGTCAACCGCGAACCGGCCGCTCTGGCCGAGACCGATCGGCGTGCCGCCGAGTTGGTGGGCAAGCTCAAGGAAGCGCAAGCCAGCTACGCCGCGTTGCCTTTCGACGGCGAGGAAGCGACGGTGTACAAGGCCTTCAGCGCCAGCCTCGACGCCTATCTGCAGGCACAGAACGAGATGCTTGCCTTGTCCCGCGACAATAAGCTGGAGGCCATGCGCGACCTGATCAACACCAAGGTCAAGGCCGGGACGGATCAGATGGGCGATCAGTTGAATCAACTGGTGGCCATCAACAAGTCCGGAGCGATCGCGGCCGACAAGCTGGCCGCAGCCCGTTATGACACCGCCAACTGGACCGTCATCATGATTGCCCTGGCCGCGTGCGTGGCCACGGTGCTGCTGGCCTGGCTGCTGACTCGCAGCATTGTCGCGCCCTTGACCCAGGCACTGGCGGCCGCCCAGCGGATCGCCGCCGGCAACCTCAGCCAGCGCATCGATGCGCAGGGCAGCGACGAGCCGGCCCGCCTGCTCGGTGCCCTGGCGCAGATGCAAGGCAGCCTTCGCCAGACCCTGGAGCAGATCGCCGGCTCGGCCACCCAGCTGGCATCGGCCTCCACCCAACTGAGTGCGGTGACTGAAGAAGCCTCCCGAGGCCTGACCCAGCAGAACAACGAAATCGAGCAGGCAGCCACTGCGGTCAATGAAATGACCAGCGCCGTCGAGGAGGTGGCGCGCAACGCCGTTTCCACCTCCGAGGCCTCTCAGGACTCCAGCCGCGTGGCCATGCAGGGCCGTGACCGGGTCGGCGACACGGTCAGTGCGATCCAGACCATGAATACTGACCTGCAGCGCACCTCGACCCTGATCCAGGGGCTGGCCGCCCAGGGCCGTGATATCGGCAAGGTGCTGGACGTGATCCGCGCCATTGCTGAACAAACCAACCTGCTGGCGCTCAACGCCGCCATCGAAGCCGCCCGCGCCGGGGATGCCGGACGCGGTTTTGCCGTGGTGGCCGACGAGGTGCGGGCACTGGCCCATCGCACCCAGCAGTCCACCCGTGAAATCGAGCAGATGGTCGCCGGGATCCAGAACGGCACGGGCGAGGCAGTCAGTTCCATGGCGCAGAACAGTCAGCTTAGCCAAAGCACCCTGGAAATGGCTGAGGCGGCCGGTGGCGCCCTGCAGCAGATCACCGATTCCATCGCCATGATCAACGAGCGCAACCTGGTGATCGCCAGCGCCTCGGAAGAGCAGGCCCAGGTGGCGCGGGAGGTAGACCGCAACCTGGTCAACATCCGCGACCTGGCCAACCAGTCGGCCACCGGTGCCCAGCAGACCAGCGCCGCCAGCCATGAGCTGTCGCGCCTGGCGGCGGGTCTGAGCACACTTGTGTCGCGATTCACAATTTAATCCTGAGCAAGGCAGTGGTAGGGTCGATGGTTTCGTGCACGTGCACAGGGAGCCACTGATGCGTTACGCCGCTTTAACCCAAAGGATCGCCGGCGACGGCGCCGACGCCTGGCAGATTCACTACCGCGCCCAGCGCATGATCGACGCCGGACGCGACGTCATGCTGTTGTCGGTCGGCGACCCGGACTTCGACACCCCGGCACCGGTGGTCGCGGCCGCCGTGGCCAGTCTTCAGGCCGGGCATACCCATTACGCCGCCGTGCGCGGCAATCACTCCCTGCGTCAGTTCATCGCCGAGCACCACGCCCGACGCAGTGGGCAGGCGGTGGACGCCGACCATGTGGTGGTGTTGGCCGGCGCCCAGTGTGCGGTGTTCTGCGTGGCCTTGTGCGTGCTCGAGCCCGGTGACGAAGTGCTGGTGCCCGAGCCGATGTACGTCACCTACGAGGCCGTATTCGGCGCCTGTGGTGCCAAGGTGGTGCCGGTGCCGGTGCTGGCAGACAACGGCTTTCGCGTCGACCCGGCGGCGGTGGCCGCGCGCATCTCCCCGGCCACCCGTGCGCTGCTGATCAACAGCCCGCACAACCCCACCGGCGCGAGCCTCGGGTTGACCGCCTGGCGGGCCATTGCCGAACTCTGCGTGAGCCACGACCTGTGGCTGATCAGTGACGAGGTCTATAGCGAACTGCTGTACGAAGGTACCCACATCAGCCCGGCCAGCCTGCCAGGCATGGCCGAACGCACCGCGACCGTCAACTCGCTGTCCAAGTCCCATGCCATGACCGGCTGGCGGGTCGGCTGGGTGGTCGGCTCCAAGGCCTTGGCCGGGCACTTGAGCCATTTGGCACTGTGCATGCTGTATGGCCTGCCGGACTTCATCCAGCACGCCGCCGAAGCCGCCATCACCACCGCGATGCCCGAGGTGGCGCGCATGCGCGAGGTCTACCGCGAGCGCCGCGACCGCGTCTGCGCCGCACTGGACAACCGCCCCGGCCTGCGGGCGCTGAAGCCTGACGGCGGGATGTTCGTCATGGTCGATATCCGACCGACCGGGCTGAGTGCCCAGGCTTTTGCCGATGTGCTGCTGGACGATTACGCCGTCTCGGTGTTGGCCGGGGAAGCCTTCGGGCCGAGTGCGGCCGGGCATATTCGCTTGGGGTTGGTGCTGGAGGCGGATGCGCTGGAGGAGGCGTGTCGGCGCATTGCGGCCTGTGCGGCGGGGTTGATATCTGCGCAGAGCACTTGAATTCAGCATGACCCTGCAGGAGATTCTCTGATCGCTGCGACCCCGGCCGTTCCTCGCCTGTTTTCGCCTGGCCTGGCCTTTGCGGGAATACATTCGTACAGCGCCCAAGGCCGTGTGGGCGGTTGAGCGGCCTGACGAGATGCCATGACAGGCACCTCGCAGCCCCGCCCCAAACAAGACCTCAACCCGCCAACAACCGCCCTAACGCTTCGATCTCTGCCACCCGCCGCGCATTCGCCTGCAGCAACTGCTCGCCCAGGGTCGGCACCGGCGCCACATCGGCCACCGACGGCACGGCCGTATCGATCTGCGCCGTGGCACCCGACACAT
This sequence comes from Pseudomonas sp. dw_358, assembly GCF_018449655.1. Classification (GTDB taxonomy): domain Bacteria; phylum Pseudomonadota; class Gammaproteobacteria; order Pseudomonadales; family Pseudomonadaceae; genus Aquipseudomonas. Next base: position 109,424 of record NZ_JAAVUX010000010.1, on the reverse strand, counting down.
CCACCGCAGGCGCTTCGGAGCCCGCCGCCGAGAAGCCGGCATTATCGGCCGCAGCCGGGGCCGTGGTGTTCAGCTCATCGACGTCCAGCGGCGTGCGCTGGGCTTCGTTGAGGTCACCCACGGCGCCAGCCACCGGCGCGGCTTGCAGCTCCGTGGAGGCGCCCAGCGCGCCCAGGCCACCCACCGAGTCCAGCAGCGGTCGCTGGCTGCCCAGGGTCAGGTTGCCTTCCAGGTGCTTGACGCCGTTGACCGCCGCCAGCAGTACCGGCTCGTAGTCATTGGCGCGTCCCTGGATCAACAGCGAGGTGCCACCCAGGTCCGGCGGAATGTTCGCCGGGTTGAGCACGCCCAGGGCGTTGAGGGCCTGCGCCGTGGCCACGGTGACGGTGTCGTTGACCGCCACGTTCAAGGTCCCGGTGACCGTGGCGCCGTTGCTGTCGCGGACCACGTAGGTGACCACGTCGGTGCCGGTGAAGGTGCCGTCCGGGGTGTACACCAGCGCGCCGTTGGGCCCTACGCTGACCTGGCCGTGGCCGGCGCTGCCGCCGACCACGGTCAGCGGGTCGCCGTCCGGGTCGCTGGCCAGGGTACCCACCGGCACGGTTACCGGCGTCGTGCTGCCGGTGCTGACGTTGACCGGGGTGCCCGGTACAACGGGTGGCTGGTTGGCCACCGCCGATACCTGGATGCTGACCACCGCGTTGGCCAGGCCGCCGTCGGCGTCACGCACCTGGTAGGTGAAGCTGTCCGGGCCGCTGTAGCCGGCGCTCGGCGTATAGGTGAAACCGCCGTTGGGATTCAGGCTCAGGCTGCCGTGGGCAGGGGGCTGGGTGACGCTGAAGGCCAGGGCGTCGCCGTCCGGGTCGGTGGCCACCAGGGTGCCGCTGTACGGTACGTTTTCAGTGGCGATAACGCTGCTGTTCTGGGTGACCGGCGCCGGGTTGGTGATGTCCAGGGCGAAGGTCTGACTGAGCACGCCGCCGCGCCCGTCAGCGGCCGTTACGGTAATGGCATAGACGCCATTGGCGTTGGGGCCACCGGCCGAGGCACTGCTGCCCAGGGTGCCGGTGATCACACCGGTGTTGGCATCGATGGTCACGCCGGCCGGCAGCCCGGTGGCGCTGTAGGTCAGGCGGTCGCCGTCCGGGTCGCTGAAGTGCGTGGCGGCGTTGATGCTCACCGGCGCGCCGTCGCTGGCCGCCCGGGTGCCGATCGGGGTGTCGACTGGCGCCGCGTTGGCCAGGCCCACATTCAAGGTCACCACGGCGGTGGCGATGCCGCCATCAGCATCGCGCACCTGGTAGGTGAAGGTGTCGACGCCGCTGTAGCCAGCGCCCGGGGTGTAGGTGAAGGTGCCGTTGGGGTTGACGGTCACGCTGCCGTGAATCGGGCCCTGGCTGGCGCTGAAGGTCAGGGCGTCACCGTCGCTGTCGCTGGCCACCAGCGCGCCGCTCACGGCGGTGTTGGCGGCCGTGGAGAAGCTGGCATTGGCCGTGGTCGGCAGCGGGTTGCTGATGTCCAGGGCGAACGTCTGGCCGAGGGTGTTGCCGTGGCCGTCGTTGGCCATCACGGTGACGGCGTACACGCCATTGGCGTTGGGGCCGCCGGCCGAGGCGCTGCTGCCCAGAGTGCCGCTGATCAGGCCGGTGTTCGGGTCGATGGTCACGCCCGCCGGTTGGCCGCTGATGGTGTAGGTCAGGGCAAAACCATTGGGATCGGTGAAATGGCTCGCCGCGTCGATCGTCAGAGCGCCGCCATCATTGGCGGACTGGGTGCCGATCGGCGTGGTGTTCGGGCCATTGAGCGGGCCGACGCTGATCACCACCATGGCGCTGGCCACGCCGCCGTCGGCATCGCGCACCTGATAGGTGAAGCTGTCGATGCCGCTGTAATTGCTGGCGGGCGTATAGGTGTAGCTGCCGTTGGCGTTGACGGTCACCGTGCCATGGACCGGGCCTTGGCTGGCAGTGAAGGTCAGGCCGTCGCCGTCGACGTCCGTGGCCAGCAACTGGCCGGTGACGGCGGTGTTGGCGTTGGTCGACACACTGCTGCCTGCCGTGGTCGGCGCCGGGTTGCTGATGTCCAGGGCGAAGGTCTGGTTGACCGCGCCGCCATGGCCGTCATCCGCCGTCACGGTGATGGCGTAGACGCCGTTGTTGCTCGGGCCACCGCTGGAAGCGCTGCTGCCCAGGTTGCCGCTGATCAAGCCCGTGTTGGCGTCGATGCTCAGCCCGGCAGGCAGGCCGATGGCGGTGTAGGTCAGGCTGTTGCCGTCCGGGTCGCTGAAGTGGCTGGCGGCGTCGATACTGACGGCACTGCTGTCGTTGGCGCTCTGGGTACCGATCGGCGTGGTCAGCGGCGCGGCGTTGCCCAGGCCGATGTTCAAGGTCACCACGGCGCTGGCGATACCGCCGTCGGCGTCGCGCACTTGATAGGTGAAGCTGTCCACGCCGCTGTAGTTGGTGGCAGGGGTGTAGGTGAAGGTGCCGTTGCCGTTGAGCGTCAACACGCCATGGGCCGGGGCCTGGGTGGTGCTGAAGGTCAGCGCATCGCCGTCCACGTCAGTGGCCAGCAAGGCGCCGCTGACCGCCGTGTTGGCGTTGGTGGCGAAGGACGCCCCGCTGGTGGTCGGTGCCGGGTTGCTGACGTCCAGGGCGAAGGTCTGGCTGGTAGCGCCGCCCAAGCCATCGTTGGCGGTCACGGTAATGCTGTAGACGCCGTTGCTGGTGGGGCCGCCGGCCGAGGCGCTGCTGCCCAGGGTGCCGGTGATCAGGCCGGTGCCGGGGTTGATGCTGACACCGGCGGGCAAGCCGCTGGCGCTGTAGGTCAGGGTGTCGCCCTCGGCATCGCTGAAGTGGCTGGCGGTGTCGATGTTCACCGGGGCGCCGTCATTGGCGGCCTGGGTGCCCACCGGAGTGCTGGTGGGGGCGTCGTTGACGTTGATGGTGACCACGGCGCTGACGAGGCCGCCGTCGGCATCGCGCACCTGGTAGGTAAAACTGTCGCTGCCATGGTAGCTGGCCGTCGGCGTGTAGCTGAAGGTGCCGTCGCCGTTAAGGGTCAGGGCACCATGGGCCGGACCCTGGGTGGCGCTGAAGGTCAGGCTGTCGCCGTCCACGTCACTGGCCACGAGGGCGCCGGTGAGCGCGGTGTTCTCCGGGGTGGTGAACGCGGCGTTGGCGCTGGTCGGTGCCGGGTTGAGGGCGTTGAGGGTGAAGGTCTGGCTGAGCGTGCCGCCGTGGCCATCGTTGACGCTGACGGTGACTGCATAGACGCCGTCGGTGTTGGGGCCGCCATGGGAAGCGCTGCGGCCCAGCGTGCCGGTGATCAGGCCGCTGGCCGGGTCGATGCTCAAGCCGGCGGGCAGACCGCTGGCGCTGTAGGCGAGGGCATCGCCGTTGGCGTCGCTGAAATGGCTGGCGATGTCGATGTTCACCGTGGCGCCGTCGTTGGCGGTCTGGGTGCCCACCGGGGTGCTGGTAGGCGCATCGTTGACGTTAAGGCTGACCACCGCTGTGACGGTGCCGCCGTCGGCATCGCGCACTTGATAGGCGAAGCTGTCGGCGCCGTGGTAATCAGTCGCCGGGGTGTAGGTGAAAGTGCCATCGGCGTTCAACGTCAGGCTGCCGTGGGCCGGTGCCTGGGTGGTGCTGAAGGTCAGGGCATCGCCGTCCACGTCGCTGGCCACCAGGGTGCCGCTGACGGCGACATTTTCCCGGGTCGTGAAAGCGCTGTTGGCACTGGTTGGCGCCGGGTTGCTGACGTCCAGGGCGAAGGTCTGGCTGGTAGCGCCGCCCAAGCCATCGTTGGCGGTCACGGTAATGCTGTACACGCCGTTGCTGGTGGGGCCGCCGGCCGAGGCGCTGCTGCCCAGGGTGCCGGTGATCAGGCCTGTGCCCGGGTCGATGCTCAGGCCATTGGGCAGGCCGCTGACGCTGTAGGTGAGCGGGTCACCGTTGCTGTCGCTGAAGTGGCTGGCGGTGCCGATGCTGACGGTGGCGCCATCGTTGGCATTCTGGGTGCCGACCGGGGTGCTGGTGGGTGCATCGTTGACGTTGAGGGTGACCACCGCGCTGGCGATACTGCCGTCGGCGTCGCGCACTTGATAGGTAAAGCTGTCGGCACCGTGGTAGTTGGTGGCCGGGGTGTAGGTGAAGGTGCCATTTGCGTTAAGCACCAGAGTGCCGTGGGCCGGTGCCTGGGTGGTGCTGAAGGCCAGTGCATCGCCGTCCGCATCGGTGGCCGCCAGGGCGCCGGTGAGCACGGTGTTTTCCGGGGTGATGAACGACGCGTTGGCGGTGCTCGGGGCCGGGTTGCTGACGTCCAGAGCAAAGGTCTGGCTGACGCTGGCGCCATGGCCGTCGTTGGCCGTCACAGTAATTGCGTAGACGCCGTTCAGGTTGGGGCCGCCGGCCGAAGCACTGCTGCCCAGGGTGCCGGTGATCAGGCCGGTGACCGGGTTGATGCTCAGCCCGGCGGGCAGGCCGCTGACGCTGTAGGCCAGGCTGTCGCCGTTGAGGTCGCTGAAGTGGCTGGCAGTGTCGATGTTTACCGCTGCGCTGTCATTGGCGGCCTGGGTGCCGATCGGGGTGGTGCCGGGGGCATCGTTGACGTTCAGGCTGACCACCGCCGTCGCAATCGCGCCGTCGGCGTCGCGCACCTGGTAGGTGAAGCTGTCATTGCCGTGGTAACCAGCGGCCGGGGTGTAGGTGAAGGTTCCGTCGGCATTGAGCAGCAGGCCGCCGTGGGTCGGGGCCTGGGTGGTGCTGAACGTCAGCGCATCGCCGTCTACGTCGCTGGCCACCAACACGCCGCTGAGCGCGGTGTTCTGCCCGGTGGTGAAGCTGGTGTTGGCGGTGCTGGGTGCCGGGTTGCTGATGTTCAACACGAAGATCTGGCTGACGCTGCCGCCCAGGCCGTCATTGGCGGTCACGGTAATGGCGTAGGCGCCGTTGCCGGCAGGGCCGCCACTGGAGGCGCTGCTGCCCAGGGTGCCGGTGATCAGCCCGGTGCTGGCGTTGATGCTCAGCCCGGCGGGCAGGCCGCTGACGCTGTAGGTCAGGACGTCGCCATTGACATCGCTGAAATGGTTGGCGGTGGTGATGGACACCGGTGCGGCATCGGTGCCCGACTGGGTGCCGATGGGCGTAGAGGTGGGTGCATCGTTGACCGCAAAGGTGACCACGGCAGTGGTGATGCCGCCGTCGGCATCGCGCACCTGATAGGTGTAGGTGTCGGCACCGTGGTAGCCGGTGGTCGGGGTGTAGGTGAAGGTGCCATTGGCATTGAGCGCCACGGTGCCATGCAGCGGGCCTTGGGAGGCGCTGAAGGTCAGGGCGTCACCGTCGACATCGCTGGCCACCAGGACACCGCTCACGGGGGTGTTGGCGGTGGTGGCGAAGCTGGCGTTGGCGGCGACGGGCAGCGGGTTGCTCACGTTCAGGGCAAACAGCTGGCTGATGCTGCCGCCGTGGCCGTCGCTGGCACTGACCGTGATGGTGTAGACGCCGTCGCTGTTGGGGCCACCGACCGAGGCGCTGCGGCCCAGAGTGCCGGTGATCAGGCCGGTACTGGCGTTGATCGTCAGGCCTGCCGGCAGGCCGCTGACACTGTAGGTCAGGGGGTCACCGTTGGCATCGCTGAAATGGCTGGCGGCATTGATGCTCACCGCCGTGGCGTCATTGGCGGTCTGGGTGCCGATGGGGGTGGTGGTCGGTGCGTCGTTGACGTTCAGGCTGACCACGGCCGAGGCGAGGCCGCCGTCGGCGTCGCGGACCTGATAGGTGAAGCTGTCGGTGCCGTGGTAGCCGCTGGCCGGGGTGTAGGTGAAGGTGCCGTCGCCGTTCAGGCTCAGGCCGCCATGGGCCGGGGCGTTGACGGTGCTGAAAGTCAGCACGTCGCCGTCTATGTCGCTGGCTACCAGGGCGCCACTGACGGCGGTATTGGCGGCGGTGGTAAAGCTGCTCCCCGTGGTGGTGGGCGCCGGGTTGCTGACGTTCAGGGCAAAGGCCTGGCTGCTGGTGCCGCCGTGTCCGTCGTTGGCGGTGACCACGATGGCGTAGACGCCGTTGCTTGCAGTGCCGCCGTGTGAAGCGCTGCTGCCCAAGGTGCCGCTGATCAGCCCGGTGTTGGGGTCGATGCTCAGGCCGGCGGGCAGGCCGCTGACGGTATAGGTCAGGCTGTCGCCGTTGGCGTCGCTGAAATGGCTGGCGCTGGCAATCGCCACGGTGGCGCTGTCGTTGGCAGTCTGGGTGCCGAACGCTGTGGAGGTCGGCGCGTTGTTGACGTTGAGGCTGACCACGGCGGTGGCCACGCCGCCGTCGGCGTCGCGGACCTGATAGCTGAAACTGTCGAGGCCGTGGTAGTTGGCGCTCGGGGTGTAGGTGAAGGTGCCGTCGCCGTTGAGGGTCAAGATGCCATGGGTCGGCGCCTGGACGGTGCTGAAGGTCAGGGCGTCGCCGTCCACATCGGTGGCCAGCAAGGTGCCGCTGACCGCCGTGTTGGCGCGGGTGGTAAAGCTTGAGTCGGCACTGGTGGGGGCCGGGTTGCTCACGTCCAGGGCGAAGGTCTGGCTGACGGTGCCGCCCAGGCCATCGTTGGCGCTGACGGTGATGGCATAGACGCCGTCGGCGTTGGCGCCGCCGTGGGAGGCGCTGCTGCCCAGGGTGCCGGTGATCAGGCCGGTGCTGGCGTCGATGCTCAGGCCTGCGGGCAGGCCCGAGACGCTGTACATCAGGGCATCGCCGTTCAAATCGCTGAAGTGTGCGGCGCTGTCGATGCTGACGGCGGCGCTGTCATTGGCGGTCTGGGTGCCGATGGGCGTGGTGGTTGGTGCGTCGTTGATGTTCAGGGTCACCACGGCGGTGGCGATGCTGCCATCGGCATCGCGCACTTGGTAGGTGAAAGCGTCCGCACCGTGGTAGCCGGCGGCCGGGGTGTAGGTGAAGGTGCCGTCGGCGTTGACCGTGACCGCGCCGTGGGCCGGGCTTTGGGTCGCGCTGAAGGTCAGGGCGTCGCCGTCCACGTCACTGGCCAGCAACGTGCCGTTGACGGCGGTGTTGGAGGCGGTGCTGTAGGCCGAGTCTGAAGTGATCGGGGCCGGGTTGCTGACGTCCAGGTTGAAGGTCTGGCTGACCGTGCCGCCGTGACCGTCGTTGACGCTCACGGTAATGGCGTAGACGCCGTCGGCGTTGGGGCCGCCATGGGATGCGCTGCTGCCCAGGTTGCCGCTGATCAGGCCGCTTTGCGCATCGATGACCAGCCCCGTCGGTTGACCGCTGATGCTGTAGGCCAGGCTGTCGCCGTCGGCGTCGCTGAAGTGGCTGGCCATGTCGAGGCTGAACGGCGTGCTGTCGCTGGCAGTCTGGGTGGCCACCGGGGTGCTTTGCGGCGCCTCGTTGGGCAGGCCGACGCGCAGGCTGACCACGGCGCTGACCACGGCACCGTCGGCGTCGCGCACTTCATAGGTGAAGCTGTCGTTGCCACGGAAGTTGGCGCCTGGGGTGTAGAGGAAGGAACCGTCGCTGTTGAGCGTCAGGCTCCCCTGGGTGGGGCCCTGGATGGTGCTGAAGGTCAGCGCGTCGCCGTCGGCGTCGGTGGCCAGCAGGGCACCGGTCAAGGCGACGTTTTCCGGGGTCGCGAACGCACTGTTGGCGCTCACTGGCAAGGTGTTGCTCACGTCCAGGTTGAATGTCTGGGTGAAGGTGCCGCCCTGACCGTCGTTGGCGGTCACGCTGAGGGTGTAGACACCGTCGTGAGCGGGACCGCCGGCCGAGGCGCTGCTGCCCAGGGTCCCGCTGACCACGCCGGTGACCGGGTCGATGGTCAAGCCCGTGGGCTGGCCGCTGAGGCTGTAGGTCAGGGTGCTGCTGTCGACATCGCTGAAATGGCTGCCGGCGTCGATGCTCACCAGGGTGCTGTCGTTGGCGCTCTGGGTGGCAATCGGCGTGGCGGTCGGTGCATCGTTGACCGGGGTCACGGTGAGGCTGACCACGGCCGTGGCGACCGCGCCGCTGGGGTCGCTGACCTGGTAGGTGAAGCTGTCGGCGCCGTGGTAGTTGGCGGCCGGGGTGTAGGTGAAGGTGCCGTTGGCGTTGAGCACCAAGGTGCCGTGGGCCGGGGCCTGGGTGGTGCTGAAGCTCAAGCTGTCGCCGTCGGCATCGCTGGCTACCAAGGCGCCGGACACGGCGGTGTCTTCGTTGGTTGCCAGCGTCGAGTTCTGCGTCGCCGGCGCATCGTTGACCGGGGTCACGTTGAGGGTGACCACGGCGCTGACCACGGCGCCATCGGCATCGCGGACCTGATAGGTGAAGCTGTCGGCGCCGTTGTAGTTGGCCGCCGGGGTGTAGGTGAAGCTGCCGTCGTTGTTCAGCACCAGGCTGCCATGAGCCGGTGCCTGGGTGGTGCTGAAGGTCAGGGCGTCGCCGTCCTGATCCTGGGCCACCAGGTTGCCCGACAGCGGGGTGTCTTCGTGAGTGGAAAAGGTGGCATTGGCGGTGGTCGGCACGGTGTTGGCGACGGCCAGGTTGAAGGTCTGGCTGAGCACGCCGCCGTGGCCATCGTTGGCGCTCACGGTGATGGCATAGACGCCGTTGCCGCCTGCGCCGCCCGCCGAAGCGCTGCTGCCCAGGGTGCCGGTGATCAGGCCGGTGCTGGCGTCGATGCTCACGCCGTTGGGCAGGCCATTGGCGGTGTAGCTCAGGGTGTCGCCATCGACGTCGCTGAAATGGCTGCCGGCATTGATGCTGACGGCGGCGCCGTCGATGCCGGCCTGGGTGCCGATCGCGGTGCTGGTGGGCGCATCGTTGACCGCGGCCACGCTCAAGGAGACTACGGCGGTGGCGATGCCGCCGTCGATGTCGCGTACCTGATAGGCAAAGCTGTCGGCGCCGTTGTAGTTGGCGGCGGGGGTGTAGGTGAAGGTGCCGTTGGCATTGAGCACCAGGCTGCCGTGGGCCGGCGCCTGAGTGGTGCTGAAGGTCAACGGGTCGCCGTCCGGGTCGCTGGCCAGCAGGGCGCCGGTCAGGGTGGTGTCTTCGTTGATGGCAAAGCTGGCATTGGCCGTGGTTGGCAGTGGGTTGCTGACGTTCAGGGCGAAGGTCTGGCTGAGCACGCCGCCGTGGCCGTCGTTGGCGGTCACGGTGATGGCGTAGATGCCGTCACTGTTCGGGCCACCGTGGGACGCGCTGCTGCCCAGGGTGCCGCTGATCAGGCCGGTGCCCGGGTTGAGGGTCAAGCCAGCCGGCAGGCCGCTGACGCTGTAGGCCAGGGTGTCGCCGTCGACGTCACTGAAATGGCTGCCGGCGTTGATGCTGACGGTGGCGCTGTCGTTGGCGGTCTGGGTGCCGATGAGGGTGGCGGTCGGCGCGTCGTTGACGGCGGCGACGTTGAGGGTCACCAGCGCCGTGGCGATGCTGCCGTCGGCGTCGCGTACTTGATAGGTGAAGCTGTCGGTGCCGTTGTAGTTGGCGGCCGGGGTGTAGGTGAAGCTGCCGTTGGGGTTGAGCACCAGGTTGCCATGGGCCGGGCCTTGGGTGGCGCTGAAGGTCAGGCTGTCGCCGTCGACGTCGTTGGCTTGCAATTGGCCGGTCACGGCGGTGTCTTCGTTGGTGGCGAAGGTGCTGGCGCTGGTGGTCGGCGCCGGGTTGCTCACGTTGAGGGCAAAGGTCTGGCTGGCGGTGGCGCCGTTGCCGTCGTTGACCGACACGGTGACGCTGTACACGCCGTTGTTCAACGGGCCTCCCTGGGAAGCGCTGCTGCTCAAGGTGCCGGTGATCAGCCCGCTGACCGGGTCGATGCTCAGGCCGCCGGGCAGGCCGCTGACGCTGTAGCTCAGGGTATCGCCGTCGACGTCGCTGAAATGGCTGCCGGCATTGATGCTGATGGTGGTGCTGTCGTTGGCGGTCTGGGTGCCGATGGCGGTGCCGGTGGGGGCGTCGTTGACCGACAGTATGGTCAGGGTGGCCACGGCGGTGGTCACGCCGCCGTCGGCGTCGCGCACTTGGTAAGTGAAGCTGTCGGCCCCGTGATAGTTGGCCGCTGGGGTGTAGGTGAAGCTGCCGTCGCTGTTGAGCGCCAGGCTGCCGTGGGTCGGGCCTTGGGTGGCGCTGAAGGTCAGGGCGTCGCCGTCGGCATCGTAGGCGGTCAGGGTGCCTTGGACCTGGGTGTCTTCGTTGGTGCTGAAGCTGGCGCCGATGCTGGTCGGAACCGGGTTGGCGACGCTGAGGACGAAGGTCTGGCTGCTGGTGCCGCCATGGCCGTCGGCGGCGTTGACCGTGATGCTGTAGACGCCGTCGTGGTTGACACCACCTTGCGAGGCGCTGCTGCCCAGGGTGCCGCTGATGATTCCGCTGGCCGCGTCGATGCTCAGGCCGGCGGGCAGGGTACTTGCGGTGAAGCTCAGGGTGTCGCCGTCGACGTCATTGAAGTGACCGCCGGCATTGATGCTGACGGTGGCGCTGTCGTTGGCGCTCTGGTTGCCGACCGGGGTGCTGGTGGGGGCGTCGTTGACGGCGGCGATGGCAAGGGTCACCACGGCACTGGCCAGGGCGCCATCGGCGTCGCGTACCTGATAGGTGAAACTGTCGCTGCCGTTGTAGTTGGCGGCCGGGGTGTAGGTGAAGCTGCCGTTGGCGTTGAGCACCAGGTTGCCGTGGCTCGGGCCTTGGCTGGCGCTGAAGGTCAGGCTGTCGCCGTCGACGTCGTTGGCCTGCAATTGGCCGGACACGGCGGTGTCTTCGTTGGTGGCGAAGGTGCTGGCGCTGGTGGTCGGCGCCGGGTTGCCGACGCTCAGCACGAAGGTCTGGCTGGTGCTGGCGCCATGGCCGTCGTTGGCGGTGACGTTGATGGAATACTGGCCATCATGATTGACCCCGCCCTGAGAGGCGCTGCTGCCCAGGGTGCCGGTAATCAGCCCGGTGACCGGGTTGAGGCTCAAGCCGGCCGGCAGGCCACTGACGCTGTAACTCAGGGTGTCGCCGTCGACGTCGCTGAAATGGCTGGCGGTGGCTATGTTCAGGGTGGCGCTGTCGTTGGCGCTTACGGCCGACAGCGGCGTGCTCACCGGCGCATCGTTGACCGGGGTAATGGTCACGGTGACGTTGGCCGACGAGGTCAGGCCGCCCGGATCGCGCACGGTGTAGGCGATGGTGTCGGTGCCGTTGTAGTCGGCGTTGGGCGTGTAGGTCAGGGTGCCATTGGCGTTGATGACCACGCTGCCATGGGCGGCGCTGGCGGCGGTGACCGACAGGCTGTCGCCGTCCACGTCGCTGTCGTTGGCCAGTACGTTGATCACCACCGGGGTGTCTTCGGCGGTGGTGGCCACGTCGTTCTGCGCCTGAGGCGCGTCGTTGACCGGGCTCACGGTGACCGTGGCAGTGGCCGTCACGGTACTGCCGTCGGCGTCGCGCACCTGATAAGTGAAGCTGTCGCTGCCGTTGAAGTTGGCGGCCGGCTGGTAACGGAAAGTGCCGTCGGCGTTGACCGTGACGCTGCCGTGGGCAGCGCCCTGGGTGAGGCTGAAGGTCAGAGCGTCGCCATCCGGGTCGTTGGCCACCAGGGTGCCGTTGAGCACAGTGTCCTCGCTGGTGTTCAGGTTGACGTTGGCGCTGGTGGGCGCCGGGTTGCTTACGTCCAGTTCGAAGCTGCGGGTCACGCTGGCGCCATGGCCGTCGCTGACCAACAGGTTGACGGTGTACACACCATTGGCCGTCGGGCCGCCGGCCGAGGCGCTGCTGCCCAGGGTGCCGCTGATCACGCCGGTGCTGGCGTTGATGGCCAGCCCCGTCGGCAAGCCGCTGGCGCTGTAGCTCAGAGCATCGCCATCGACATCGCTGAAGCGATTGGACACGTCGAGGCTGAAGGTGCCGCTGTCCACCGCCGTCTGCGTGGCGATGGTGCCCGACGTGGTCGGGGCGTCGTTGACCGCGCTGATGGCGATCGACACGGTGGCCACGGCCGAACCCCCGTCGGTGTCGAGGACCCGGTAGCTGAAGCTGTCGGCGCCGTTGTAGTTGGCGTTGGGGGTGTAGGTGAAGGTGCCGTTGGCATTGAGCACCAGCAGGCCATGGGCCGGGCCCTGCACGGGCGTGGTGTCGACGCTCAGGGTATCGCCGTCCGGGTCGCTGTCGTTGCTCAGCACGTTGCCCGTCACGGCCGTGTCTTCCTGGGTGCTGACGGTGTCGGCACCGGCTACCGGCGCAGGGTTGTGCACGCTCAAGGTGAAGTTCTGGCTGACCACCGCGCCTTTGCCATCGGCGGCGCTGACCACCACGGCATAGGCGCCGCTGGTGACCTGCACCGACGCATGACCGCCGAGTGTGCCGCTGATCAGGCCGGTGGCCGGGTCGATGGTGATCCCGACAGGCAGCCCCGTGGCGCTGTAGGTCAGGGTGTCGCCATCGGCGTCGGTGAACGCGCCGCCCACGGCCAGGTGCAAGGTCTGGCCATCGTTGGCGTCGACGTTGGGCAGGGCCGTGGCCACCGGTGCGGTATTGGGTTGGGCGCCGACGGTAATGGTCACCGTGGCGGTTTCATGGGTGCCGTTGGAGAGCACGGTATAGGTGAAGGTGTCGGTGCCGATGAAACCGGAATTGGGCGTGTAGTGGGCGTTGCCCTGGGCGTCGAGGGTCACCACGCCGCTGGTGGGGGTGGTGAAGCTCTCGACCACACGGCCGGCGTTTTCGAAGCTGTCGTTGGCCAGCACGTTGAAGTCCACGGCGCTGCCGGACACGGTGCTGACGTGGTCGTCGACGATGTCGGCCACCGGGGTGATGCCGACGGGCAGGATGGCGCTGACGTTGAGCACGCCGCCGATCAACTGGCCCAGTTGCAGGGTGATATCGAGGTTGCCGTTGTAGTCGGCGCCGGGGGTGTAGATCAGGCTGTTCAGGGCGGCATTGATGTCTGCGACGGTGCCGTGTACTTCCAGGGTGCTGTCGTTGGTACCGGTGCCCTGGGTCAGGGTCAGGCCGGCGGTGGTGCCCAGGGTGAAGGTGCCCACGGGGACCGAGAGTTTGAGGTCCAGCACCTGGCCGTCGACGTCGCCGACGCTGAGTTTCTGGCCCAGCAGGTTGGCGAAGATCAGCGGGGTGTCTTCGGCCAGCAGCGGGATCGCCGGCAGTTGCAGGGTCGGCAGGTCCGGTACGGCGATCAGGTTGACCGCGATCACCCCGGTGGCCGTGGCACCGTCACCGTCCACCACGCTGTAGGTGATGGTGTCGGCGCCGTTGTAGTTGGCGTTGGGGGTGTAGGTCAGGGTGTGGTCGGCGTTCAGGGTCACGGTGCCGTGCAGCGCGGTGCCGCCGGTAAGGGTGACGGTATCGCCATCCGGGTCGATGGCGGCCACGGTGGTGATTTGCAGCGGCGTGTCTTCAAGGCCGGTGAGCAGGCCAGGGGTGGTGACGGGCGCGGGGTTGTTGACGTGCAGTTGCAGGGGCGAGGTGACCGAGGCACCGGCCAGATCAGTGGCGGTGACCACGATAGTGTAGTTGCCGTTGGCGACCTGGGACGCATGACCGCCCACCTGGCCGGCAATGATGCCGGTCAGCGGGTCGATGGCCAGGCCCGCGGGCAGGTTGCTGGCGCTGTAGTGCAGCACGTCGAACAGGTCGCCGTCACTGAAGGCGCCAGCGGTGGCAATGGCCACCACGGCGGCGTCGTTGACGGTGGCTGAGCCCAGGGGAACGCTGGTGGGTGGGGTGTTGGTGCCCACCACCACGTTGACCGCGATCTGCTCGGTCACGCCACCGGCGGTGACGGTGTAGGTGAAACTGTCGGCGCCGCGATAGCCGGCGCCCGGGGTGTAGGTGACCGCGCCGCCGAGGCCGATCACCACGGTGCCGTGGCTGGCGCCGCCGACGGCGGTGATCGCCGCTGCCGGGTCGCTGAAGCTGTCGTTGCTCAGCGGATAGAAGGTCACCGGTACCAATGGCTGAGTGGTGATGCTGTCAGCCACGCCATCGGTGACCGGGGTGATGGTCAGCGTGGTGTTGGCATTCTGGGTCAGCAAGCCGTCGCTGGCCGACAGGCTCAGGTTGGCGCTGCCGTTGTAATCGGCAGCCGGCTTGAACACCAGGCCGTTGAGGGCGGCGTTGATCGCGCTGGCGCTGCCGGTGAAGACCATGGCGCTGTCGGCGGTGCCGTCACCGCTGCTGAAGGCCAGGCCGCTGGTGCTGGACAGGGTCAGGGCGCCATGGGTCACGCCCAGGGTCACGGTGAGGGTGTCGCCATTGGCGTCGTTGACCACCAGGGCGTTGCCCGCCGCAGTGCTGAAGGTCAGCGGTACGTCTTCGGCCAGGCTCACTGCCGCCGGCATGCTCACGGTGGGTGCGTAGTTGGGCAGGGCAGTGTTGATGGTCACCGTGGCGGTTTCGGTGGTGCCGTTGGAGGTCACGGTGTAGGTGAAACTGTCGCTGCCCAGATAGCCGGTGGTGGGGGTGTAGGTGGCATTGCCCTGGGCGTCGATGGTCACCACGCCGTGGCTCGGGGTGCTATAGCTGCTGACTGCGCGGCCGGCGTTCTCGAACGTGTCGTTGGCCAGCACGTTGAAGTTGGCCGGGGTGTTCAGGGTGGCATTGACCTGGTCGTTGACGATGTCCGCCACCGGGGTGATGCCGATGGGCAGGATGGCACTGACGTTCAACACGCCACCGATCAACTGGCCCAGTTGCAGGGTGATGTCAAGGTTGCCGTTGTAGTCGGCACCGGGGGTGTAGATCAGGCTGTTCAGCGCAGCGTTGATGTCCGCCACGGTGCCGTGCACTTCCAGGGTGCTGTCGTTGGTGCCGGTGCCCTGGGTCAGGGTCAGGCCGGCGGTAGTGCCCAGCGTGAAGGTACCGACCGGGACTGACAGTTTGAGGTCCAGCACCTGGCCGTCGACATCGCCGACGCTGAGCTTCTGGCCCAGCAGATTGGCAAAGATGATCGGGGTGTCTTCGGCCAGCAACGGGATTGACGGCAGCCGCAGGGTAGGCAGGTCGGGTACGGCGATCAGGTTGACCGAGATTACCCCGGTGGCCGTGGCGCCATCGGCGTCCACCACGCTGTATGTGATGACGTCGGCGCCATTGTAGTCGGCATTGGGCGTGTAGGTCAGGGTGTGATCGGCATTCAGGGTCACGGTGCCGTGCAGCGCAGTGCCGCCGGTGATGGTGACCGTGTCGCCATCCGGGTCGACCGCCAGTACGGTGGTGATCTGCAGGGGCGTGTCTTCCAGCCCGGTCAGCAGACCGAGGGTCGTCACCGGGGCCGGGTTATTGACGTGCAGTTGCAGAGTCGACGTGACCGAGGCACCCGCCAGGTCGGTGGCCGTGACCACCACGTTGTAGTTGCCGTTGGCCGCTTGTACCGACGCATGGCCGCCGACGGTGCCGGAAATGATCCCGGTCAACGGGTCGATCGCAAGGCCTGCCGGCAGGTTGCTGGCGCTGTAATGCAGCACGTCGAACAGGTCGCTGTCGTTGAACGCACTGGCGGCGGTGATCAGCACCACGGCGCCGTCGTTCACCGTGGCGGTGCCCAATGGCACGCTGGTGGGCGCGGTGTTGGTGCCCACGGTGACGTTGACGGCGATCTGCTCGGTCACGCCACCGGCCGTGACGGTGTAGGTGAAGCTGTCGGCGCCACGGTAGCCAACGGCCGGGGTGTAGGTCACCGCGCCATTGAGCCCGAGCACCACGGTGCCGTGAGCGGCGCCGCCGACGGCGGTGATGGCCGCCGCCGGGTCGCTGAAGGTGTCGTTGGCCAGCGGGAAGAAGGTCACCGGCACCAAGGGCTGGGTCAGGATGTTGTCAGCCACGCCGTCGGCCACCGGGGTGATGGTCACTGTGGTGCTGGCGCTCTGGCTCAACAGCCCGTCGCTGGCCAGCAGGCTGACGTTGGCGCTGCCGTTGTAGTCGGCCGCTGGCTTGAATTGCAGGCCCTCGAGGGCAGCGTTGATGGCGCTGGCGCTGCCACGGAAAACCATGGAGGCATCGGCGGTACCGTCGCCGCTGGTGAAGGTCAGGCCGCTGGTCTGGGACAGAGTCAAGGCGCCGTGGGTGGCGCTCAGGGTCACGGTGAGGGTATCGCCGTTAGCGTCGTTGACCAACAGGGCGTTGCCACGCGCAGCGTTGAACAGCAGGGTCGCGTCTTCGGCCGAGGTCTGGGTGGCCGGCATGCTCACGGTTGGTGCGTAGTTGGGCAGCGCGGTATCGATGCTGACCGTGGCGGTTTCAGTGGTGCCGTTGGAGGTCACGGTGTAGGTGAAGCTGTCATGGCCCAGCCAGCCGCTGTTGGGGGTGTAGACGGCGTTGCCCTGGGCGTCGACGGTGACCATGCCGTGGGCCGGGGTGGTGAAGCTGGAGACGACACGGCCGGGGTTTTCGAAGCTGTCGTTGGCCAGCACGTTGAAGCTGGCCGCCGTGTTCAGGGTGGCATTGACCTGGTCGTTGACGATGTCGGCCACCGGCGCGATGGAGATCGGCAGCACGGCGTTGACGTTGAGGATGCCGCCCAGCAGCGTGCCGAGGTTGAGGGTCAGGTTCACCGGGCCGTTGTAGTCGGCGGCCGGGGTGTAAATCAGGCTGTTGAGGCCGGCGTTGATATCGGCCACGGTGCCGCGCACGTCCAGGGTGGTGGCGCCGTTGCCGTCAATGGTCTGTGCCAGGGTCAGCCCGGCGGTCTGGGTCAACGTGAAGCTGCCGATCGGCACCGAGAGCTTCACCTCCAGGACGCCACCGTCGATGTTGCCGACGCTGAGTTGCTGGCCCAGCAGGTTGGCGAAGATGATCGGCGTGTCTTCGTTGAGCAATGGGATCGACGGCAGTTGCAGGGTCGGGATGCTGGGGTTGCCGGCCAGCAACACGGCCACGGTGCCCACGGCGCTGCCGCCGTCGGTGTCGACCACGGTGTAGGTGATTGCATCCAGCCCGTAGTAGCTGGCATTGGGTTGGTAGGCCAGCGAGCCATCGGCCTTGATCGTCACGGTGCCATGCAGCGCCGAGGCTTGGGTGATGTGGATGGCGTCGCCGTCCGGGTCGATGATGGCCAGGGCGGTGATGTCGAGGTTGAGCAGGGTGTTCTGGGTGCCGCCGACTTGCAGGCCCGGCAGCGGGATCGGCGCCGGGTTGGTCACGGTCATCTGCAGCGCGCTGGTGGCACTCTGGCCGGCCAGGTCGGTGGCGGTGACGACCACGTTGTAGATGCCGCCGTTGACGGTGGAGGCGTGGGTGTTGACCAGTCCGCCGATGATGCCGGTGGCCGGGTCGATGGTCAGGCCTGCCGGCAGACCGCTCGCGCTGTAGGTCAACAAGTCGAGCAAGTCCGGGTCGTGGAAGGCCAGCCCGGCCGGCACGGCCACCAGACCACCGTCCACCGTGGCGAGTGTGCCCAGGCCGGTGGCGATGGGCGCGCGGTCACCGACGGTGACGCTGATCGACAGCGTCTCCAGGGTGCCACCGGAATTCACCGTGTAGGTGAAGGTGTCGGTGCCGGAATAACCGATGGCCGGGGTGTAGGTCACGGTGTTGCCGAGGAAAGCCACCACGCCGTGAGCGGCACTGCCGACACTGCTGATGAAGGCGCCGGCGGCAAAGGTGTCATTGACCAGCGGGGTGAAGCTGACGGGGGTCAGGATGCTGGTGGTACCCGTCTGGGTGATGCCGTCGGCCACGGCGGTGACGTTCAGGGCAACGCTGGCGTTCTGCACGGCGGCGATGCCGTCGCTGGCCTGCACGCTGATTGCCGCGCTGCCGTTGTAATCGGCCACTGGCGAGAACGACAGGCCGTTGAGGGCCGCGTTGATCGCCGCGATGCTGCCTTTGAAGACCATGGCCGGGTCGGCCGTGCCGTCACCGCTGGTGAAGGTCAGGCCGGTGGTCTGGGACAGGGTCAGGCTGCCGTGGGTCGAGGCCAGGGTCACCGTCAGTTGGTCACCGTTGGCGTCGCTCACCGCAATGGCATTGCCCGACGTGCTGGAAAACACCTTGGTGGCATCTTCGGCAAAGGTCTGGGCGGCCGGGACGGTGATCACCGGCGGGAAGTTGATGTAGGTGTTGACGTTGACCGTGCCGGTCTCGGTGACGCCACCGGAGAGCACGGTGTAGGTGAAGGTGTCGGAGCCGCTGTAGCCGCTGGTGGGGGTGTACACCACGTTGCCCTGGGCGTCGAAGGTCACACTGCCGTGGGCCGCGGTGCCGACGGCGGTGACTACGCGGCCGGCCGCGAAACTGTCGTTGCTCAGCACGTTGAAGGAAGCGGCGGTGTTCTGCGGCGTGCTGACCGTGTCGAGCACCGCATCGGGCACTGCGGTGAAGACGATGGGCAGAATGCTGGTGACCCCGGCTACCAGGTTGTCGGTCGCGGTCACGGTGAGGTTGACCGTGCCGTTGAAGTCCGGCACCGGGGTGTAGACCAGGCCGTTCATGGCCGCATTGATGTTGGCCTGGGTGCCCTGGATCGTCATCACTGCGTTGGCGGTGCCGTTGCCCTGGGTGAACGTCAGGCCGGCCACCGAGCTCAAGGTCAGGGTGCCGGTGGGCACCGAGAGGGTGACCTTGACCACCGCGGTGTCGGCGTCGGTCACGGTCAGCGCCGTGCCCAGCGCGCTGGACAGGATGACCGTGGTGTCTTCGTTGCGCGCTGTCACCGTCGGCAGGTGAATCACCGGCAGGGCGTCGTTGAGCACGGTGACGGTCACCGATGCGGTGCCCAGGACGATGCCCAGACCATCCTTGAGGGCATAGTTGAAGGTGTCGGTACCGAAATAGCCCGCGGTCGGTTTGTAGCTGATGGTGTTGTCGGCGTTGACCGTGGCGGTGCCGTGCAGTGGCGAGGTCGCTACCGCGACGTTGACCGTGGCGCCGAGGACGATGACGTCGTTGTTCATCACCGAGATGATGTTGCCGGTGGTGTTGATGGCCACCGTGGCAGTGTCGTTGACCGGCACCGACAGCAGCAGGTCGTGATGCCAGTCGCTGGCCTGGATGGCCTGGGTCTGGATCAGGCCCACGTGGTCTTCCAGCACCCAGTTGCCGCCCACGCCGGTGACGTCGGTGGACGCGGCCACGTCGGCAGTCAGGGCATCGGCCAGCGCTTGCACCGTGGCCTGGCCATCGCTGCCGGCGGCCAGGTCGCAGCCGTAGATCAGCACGTCGCCGCCGCTGCTCAGGTGCTGACCGATTTCTGCCAGCACGCTGGCGAACTCGCCCTTGATCGAAGTGCTGTCCAGTACCGTGCTGCCCACTTCCAGTTCGCCTTCGCTGGCATGGGTGATGATGTGGATGGCGTCGATGTTGCTGCGGCCCTGCAAGGCCGTGGCGATCTGGGTCAGGCCGTCGGTATTGGGATTGAGCCAGACGATATCGGCATGGGCGGGCAGGTCGGCCACCAGGGTCGCCTTGTCGGGCAGGCTGGAATCGATGAAATAGACTTCCTGGCGCGCGGCGGCTTCGTGGGCTGGGGCGGTGGCGACCAGGGCGTGGTTGAGGGTGTCGTTGGCGTCGGCCGGTTGATGGTCGACGGCGGCAGCGGCGGCGCTGTGATCGACGGCGGGGGCATCATGATGAGTGGCATCGGCGGCGGCAGCAGCGGCCGGGTGCGGCGAGGCCGTCAGCGCGGCGGCTGCGGTGGCGACGGCGGCACCGTCGAACATCAGGCGCGGCTCCAAGGCAATGCGGATGGCCGAGCTGTAAATGTGTCGACTGTTCATCATGACCTCCAGGTACGAACGATTGCCTCACAACGCTCAGTCTTCTTGCGGACGAGGCGGGGCTGACTCTGTATCGGCAGTGGATCCACAGGGTTGATGGCCGTTGGTCAGGTATTGGATCCGGCGATATCAGCTAAAAGCACAGCACAGTCGTGGCAGATTGCCTGCACGACTGTTCGGGGTTGTGATGGGTCTCTCAGAGCGGGGTGGTGTATCTGATCGCAGGACCGACCTTGCTCGGGAACTGGGGCACGCGGTCTTGATGAACCACCGCGTGACGGCTTTCCCGAGCAAGCTCGCTCTTGCAGGACGTCGAGGTTGAGGATCAGCTACCGGTATAGGCAGCGGCCTGCTCCAACCCCTGCGCATCATGGGCATGCAGGCTGCGCACATTCATCCCCAGTGCGGCATACACCTCGGTGCCGTTGATGGTTTCTTCCATCAACAGGCGGTCGACGATGAAGTCCATGACGTCGCGGTGTTCTTCCAGCAGGGCGTCGCATACCGCTTCCTGCTCGCGCAGCAGGGTGTTGACCTGGTCCAGGGTCTTGCCCGGCTCGACTTCGATGCCCGCTTCGCGCATCACGCTCAGGGTGGCCAGGTCCTTGTTCGGCCCCATGCCCAGGCCGCTGACCATGGACAGGGCGATCTTGGTGGCTTCCTGCAGGTCCGAAGAGGCGCCCGAGGACACTTCGTTGAAATACATTTTCTCGGCGGCGCGTCCTGCCAGCAGCATGACGATGCGGTTTTCCAGCTCCGACTTGCGGTGCAGACGCTTGTCTTCGGTCGGGATCACCAGGGTCACGCCCAGGGCCTGGCCACGGGGCAGGATGGTAACCTTGTCGACTTTGCCGATTTTCAGGCGCGCGGCAGTCAGCGCATGGCCCGCTTCATGCACAGCGATGCACAGGCGCTCTTGTTCCGTGAACGGCGTGATGCCGGACGGCTGCTCGCCGATGCGGTTGGTCTCGATGGCGTCGATCACGTGGCGCTCTTCGATGGAACTGGCGTGTTCGCGAGCGGCAAAGATCGCCGCCTGGTTCACCAAGGATGCAATGGCCGCCGGGGTCAGGCCCATGCACGTGCCCGCCAGGCGGTCGATGTCCATCTCGCCGACCTTTTTCAATTTGCTCAGGTACAGGCTCAGCAGGCCCTTGCGGTCTTCCAGGGTCGGCAGCGCCACGGCGATGGTGCGGTCGAAGCGGCCTTCACGGCGCAGGGCCGGGTCCAGGGATTCGGCCAGGTTGGTGGCACCGATCACCAGCACGCCTTCGGCGCCGTTGAAACCATCCATTTCGGTGAGGAACTGGTTGACGATGCGGTTCTGCTCGGTCTCGCCCATGCGCGGCTCGGAGGCGCGCTTGCCGATGCCGTCGATCTCGTCGATCAAAATGATGCAGGGGGCTTTGCGCCGCGCCTGGCGGAACAGGTTGCGCACCTTGATGATGCCGACGCCATAAAACATGCTGGAAAAATCGCTGCCGGTGGCGGCAATGAAATTGACCCCGCACTCGGCGGCCAGGGCCTTGGCCAGATGCGTCTTGCCGGTACCGGGCAGGCCGGTCAGCAACACGCCGCGAGGCGCGCGGGCGCCCAGCGATGAAAAACGCTCGGGGTGACGCTGGGCGGCAGCGATGTCCAGCAGCGCCTGCTTGGCTTCACCGCAACCGATCACGTCGTCGAAGGTGATCTTTGATTTCTTTTTGCGCTTGAGGTGACTGGTGACAAAACCCCAGAGCATCGGCCAGGCCACGCTCAGGACCACGCCGATGATCAGCAGGCGCATGGCCATGTCGATGGCGTAGCCGGCACTGAAGGCGGCCGACGGGCGCTCCTTGAGTTCGGAAAACTGGAAGCGTGGGGTGGTGTACCGGGCCACGAAGTCATAAGTCTGGCGTGCAGCCAGGCCCAACTGGTCGACGATGGCATAGCGCTCGCCGTCCTTGAGGGTCACGTACAGGTGATCGTTGCCGGTCACCGCTTCTGAAACCTTGCCGGCCCGCAGGTCATCGACGAAATTGGAGAAGCGCGAGTCGTGCTCGGTCCATGGCTTGTCGTTGTGCTGGATCTGCACGGCCATGGCGGTGTTCATGTCGGGCGCGGCGGTGGGTTCCGCGCTGTAAAGCCAGGTGGCGCCTGCGATCAGGAACGTCAGGGCGATGCCTGCTGCTGATTGCCAGTAACGGTTGCGCGAGAGCTTGCGCGCCCGGTGTTTGATTCCTGATCTGGACATCTGTACCTCGGTTTCGATTGATCCATGTCGGACGGTATGGACGAGCGACAAAATTCCGTTCCCGTCGGAGTGTTTGCCAGAACCGGGCCAAGTTCCATGCAGTTGGTCGGTGGCGGACGGACGGTCCCGAAGGGCTCGTGACTGTCATGTGAACCGGTCTATCATCGGCTTATCGACCCCAGGAGCTGCCCCATGACCGCACCTTTGCCTGACGCCCAGCTGCAACACCGTTACGAAACCGCCAAGACCCTCGCCACCGAAGCCGCCCGCCTGGCCGAGCTTGCTTATCGCCAGCGCGACACCCTGGTGGTAGAGCACAAGGGTGACGAGCTGCAGGACCTGGTGAGCATCGTCGACAAGCAGACTGAAGCCTTCATCAAGCAGACCTTGGCCGAGGCATTCCCCGAAGACGGTTTTCTGGGCGAAGAAACCGGCGCGGCGGACCTGGATGCACGCTGCATCTGGGTAGTCGACCCGATCGACGGCACCAGCTGCTTTGTCAACGGCCTGCACAGCTGGTGCGTGTCCATCGGCTTGCTGGTGGATGGCAAGGCCGCCATCGGGGTGATTGCCGATGCCGTGCATGGCGAACTGTTCCACGCTCGCAGCGGCCACGGCGCCTGGCTCAATGACCAGCCCATGCGGGTGCGCGATGTGCCGGACGTGCGCCACGGGGTGATGGGTATGGGCACCAACCACCGTGATGGCAAGGAGCATTTCATTCCGGTGCTCAGCCAGTTGCTGGAGCAGGGCGGTACGTTCATCCGCAACGGCTCCGGGGCGCTGATGACCGCCTATGTGGCGGCGGGGCGCCTGATCGGCTATTACGAGACCCACATCAACAGTTGGGATTGCCTGGCCGGCCTGGTGATGGTGGCCGAAGCCGGCGGGCGCGATAACGACTTTCTGCGCGGCAATGGCTTGCTCAGCGGCAACCCGCTGCTGGTGGCGGGGCCGCAGGTGTACGCGCAAGTGGCGGCGATGGTGGGGCCGACGCTGGATGCCTGAGCCTCACGCGGCGGGTGCCAGGCTGGCCAGTCTCCAGTTCTTGGCGTGCATGAAGCCGAGGATTCGCGGTTTGTGCCCATCGCTGCCGACGCGAATGAACAGCGCGTTGGCGTAGGGGTTGCGGGTGGTCTCGGTGATGCCCATCTGCCGCTCCAGCCGGTCGAAGCACTCGCTGTGGGTCACCAGCGCCAGGTTGCGCTGGGCAGTCTTCTGCCCCAGTGCCTGGCCCAGCACGTCGCCGCTGCACTTGAACAACCAATGCTGCACCGTTGCCGTCTGCGGCTTGAAGGCCAGTTGCGCAGTCTGCTGGGTGCGCAGGGTGTCGCTGGCCAGCACGTCCGTGTTGGCCAGCCCCAGGGTCGAGAACACTGTGCCCAACTGGGTGGCCACGGCGGCGCCGTGCAAGGTAATGCCGTTTTCTGCGGCCATGCAGCTGCGCGTGGACCGGTCACAGCGCTCGGCATGGCGCAGCAAGACAATGATGTCACCTGCCTTCCAGCTGGCCATCAGCCCCGAATGTGCCAGACGGTTGCCCACGCTCAGGTCGCGGATGTTGGCCGGCCGGGCGAACCAGACCCAGGCATAGGCGAGCAGGGCGGCGAGAATCACTCCCGCGAGGATGATCTTGCGCCGAGTGAACAGCGCACGGGGCGGCTGTGCGGTCTGACTGCGGGGCTGAACGCCGGCTTGCTGCATTTAGGGCACCTTGTGGAGAAGAGCCATGGGGTGGCAGGTGCGAGGACTGTAGAGCGGGATGGGTAAACGGGAGCTGAATGGCAGGGGGAAATCTGGCCTGTACAGACCTGGCTGTCGTCAGGACATCGGCCGGGGGTGGGGAAAGCGTTGGGGGCACGTGCACCCCAGGGCCCACCCCGATCCTACCCCCGCCCGGCCCGCAGAAAATCAGCCCAGCGCCGCACCAGATAATTGTGCTCATCCATGACCGAATTCCACACGCTGATGTGTCCCATGCGTTGCGCATAGGAGCCGCCTTCGCGACAGGCGCCGATGTCGATCAGGGGCAGGCCGTCGCTGCCCGGCAGCTCTTCACGGGCCGCAAGGCCCGCGTACCAGTAGTCCCATTCGGCGGCGCTGAGGTGGTCGCGGGTGCGCAGCGGGTTGGAAATGTAGAAGCCCTGGCGCGCCATGACCGCGCCGGGCCAGCCGGCGAGCCACCAGTTGAGGTAGGCGTAGGCGGCGTCGCGCACTTTACCGGTGGCGCAACGTGACAGCGACAGGCCGCCGAACCAGGCGCGATAGCCTTCGCGGGGCACGGCCAGGCGGTACTGCACCCCCGCGCGGTGCAGCTGCATCAAGGTCGGCGACCACAGGCTTTGAATGTCGATGCGCGGCTGCATCATCAGTTCGCCGGCCTCCTGATCATCCGACCAGAACGCGGCGAAATGCCCATGGCGCTGCTTGTCGATCAAGACCTTGGCCAGGCGGTCGATCTCGTCCAGTTCCAGGTTGCCGATATTGGCGAAGTCCGCCAGCCCCGCAGCCTGCACGGCCATGGCCGCATCCAGCGCGCCGATGGAGGCATCGCTTTGCAACGCGATGCGCCCGCACCAGCGCTCGTCCAGCAGCCACGACCAGCTTTCCTGATCCTGGGTCAGGCCGTTGGGCAGGCGCTCCGGGCGATAGGCGAAACTGTCGGCGTTGTGGGTCAGCGGCAGCATGCTGATCAAGTCGCTGGGGCGGTTGCCCAGGCCGCCATCGTGCTGCACGAACAGCCGGTCGCAGGGCAGGCTGCCGGTGGCCAGGCGATCAT
Organism: Pseudomonas sp. dw_358; assembly: GCF_018449655.1. Classification (GTDB taxonomy): domain Bacteria; phylum Pseudomonadota; class Gammaproteobacteria; order Pseudomonadales; family Pseudomonadaceae; genus Aquipseudomonas. Next base: position 84,725 of record NZ_JAAVUX010000010.1, on the reverse strand, counting down.
CCGGGCTCAGGCGTCCGCGCTTGGGCAGGTCGTTGATCTCTTCCCACAGCGCCAGGCGGCGCGTGTCGATGGGCTGGATGGCCCTGGCCGGCCAGACCAGGTCGACGTTATGGAACCACTGGTCATACAGGTCATAGCTGTCCGGCTGCATCACGGCGATGCGTTGCGCCTGCTGCACTTCGTGGATCTGATAGACAAGGCGAATGCCCAGCTCTTGCTCGGCGCGTTGGCGGATCGACTCCAGCAGGGTGACCGACGTGCCGAGCACGCGCAGCGTGATGGGTTCAGTCATGCCGCTCGCTCTGTCTGGCCAAGGAAGGCATGGAACGAACGACGTAGCAGTGCGGTGTCAAGATCGCGAACGATGAACACCAGCCGCGAACCGCGCTCGCCGTTGGGCCACGCGGCCAGGTGCAACGGTGCATGCAGGCAATGCTGCACACCATGAATGACGACCGGCTGTTCACTGTTGATCACGTCGAGAAGGCCCTTGACCCGGAGAATGCGTGCGCCATGGCATCTTAACAGCATGGACAGCCAGACGCCGAAGGTGACCCAGTCCAGCGGCGTGTCGAAGCTCAGGCAACAGACCTGCGCCTGGCTGTGGCGCACGTTGTCCACCGGCTTGAAAAGCTGCCAGCGCCCGACTTCCTCGGCGATGGCCGGACCGCCCAGGCCCTGACCCCAGAGCAGTTCGTCACCGCCTTCCACGGTTCTGGCCAGCCACTGCGGGGCGCCGGCATTGAGCTGGCCGAGGCGCTCGCGCAGCGCCTGGAGCCGAGTGGCGGGGACACGGTCGTCCTTGCTCAGCAGCAGGCGGTCGGCAGCGGCCACCTGGGCCAGCCATTCGGGGTGCAGTTGCTCCTGCAGCGCTGCGTGCTCGGCGTCGACCACGGTGATGATCAAACCCAGATGATAGTGCCCGCGCAGGTGGGCGTCGGTGGCCAGAGTCGCGAGGATCGGCGCCGGGTCGGCCAGCCCGGTGGTTTCAAGGAGCACCCGGGCAAAGTCCGCAATCTCGCCGCGCCGGCGACGTTCGTCGAGCAGTAGCAGAGCGGCCTTGAGGTCACCGCGCACCGAGCAGCACACGCAACCGCTGGGCAGTAACACCACGTCGGGGGCGAGTGTCTGCACCAACAGGTGGTCCAGGCCGATTTCACCGAATTCGTTGATCAGCACCACGGTGTCGGCCAGGTCCTGGCCGGCCAGCAAGCGCTGGAGCAGGGTGGTCTTGCCGCTGCCGAGAAAACCGGTGATCACGTTCAGGGGCCGACTCATGGGTGTTGCTCCAGGTGGGCGAGGACGCTCAGGTCCAGCGGGTCCGGGACGCGACCCAGCATGGCCTGGGCCTTGTCCCAAAGTTCATCCAGGCCGCTGGCCAGTTCCTGACGCCCGGTGGCACCTTGCAGCAGGTACGCCGAGCCTTGAAAGTCCGAGACGCCGAGGCGAAAGGGCGCCAGTACCCGATTGATCGCCGCGATCCGTCGCAAGCGTTCCCGCCGGCGCGGCAGTTCATCGCCCAGCGGGTCGCTCCAGTGAACATCCTGGCCCAGCAGGCCGCACAGTCCACACATGGTGTTCGCCTTCTATACGCCGTTATTCAGGGCATGACATCGCCGGAGTTGGGGCCCAGGGTCTGGCCGACAAAGAGGTTGCCGCCAGGCTCGGACGCCAGCAGCACGGCGATGGGCGCCACTTCCTCGGCCAGGCCGAAGCGGCCCAGGGGCAGCTCCTTGGCTTTGGCCGCTTTCCAGTCCTGGCTCAAACCTTCGACCAGGCGAGTGGTGATCGGGCCGGGGGCGATGGCGTTGACCAGCACGTTGTCCTTGGACACCTCCAGGGCCAGGGACTTGGTGAATCCGATCACCCCGGCCTTGGCGGCGGCATAGTGGGTCAGTTCGGCGCCGCCCTTGATGCCCAACTGGGAGGCGACATTGATGATTCGCCCCCACTGTTGTTCCAGCATGAACGGCAGCGCCCGCTGGCTGGCGATGAACACGCTGGTCAGGTCGACCCGCAGCATGTCGTCCCACATCTCCTGGGTCAGGTCGACGCAGCGGGCCTGGGTCAGCATGCCGGCATTGTTGACGAGGATGTCGATGCCGCCCAGCCGCTCGATGCACAGGTCGACGCCGGCCTGGGCGCCCGCTCGGGTGCCCACATCGGCCACGCACTCATGGACTTCGGCGCCGAGTGTGCGGCAATGCTCGGCCACGCCGCTCAAGGCTTCGCCGTTGCGGTCGCAGAGCACCAGGCGCGCGCCGGCTTCGCTGCAGGCCCGGGCAATGGCGGCGCCGATGCCGCTGGCGGCGCCAGTGATCACGGTGCGGCGGCCAGCCAGGGGTTGGGCAAGGGTTCTGATCATGTGCTTCTCCAATGAATTCAATCCGGCCAACGCACGGTCAGGCCGCCGTCGACCACGATGCTTTGCCCGGTCAGGTAGCTGGCTTCGCTGGAGGTCAGAAAGGCCACCAGCGCCGCCACTTCATCGGCTCGGCCAACCCGGCCCAGGGGGATCGCCCGCGCCGCCTTGGCCAGGCCCGCGGGGCCCAGCGAGTTCTTGGCGTCGAGGGACTGCGGCGTTTCGATCAGGCCGGGAATCACCGCGTTGCAGCGGATGCCCCGGGGCGCCAGTTCGACGGCCAGCGAGCGGCACAGCCCCGGCACGCCGGCCTTGGCCGCCGCGTAGTGAGCATGGTCCTGCCAGCCATAGACGCCGCCGGCAATCGAGGAGATCGCCACCATGGCGCCGTCCTGCCGCAGGTAGCGGGCTGCCGCGCGAAAGGTGCGCATGACCCCGGTAAGGTCGACATTGAGCAGTTCGTCCCAGCGTGCGTCAGTCATTTCCAGCAGCGGTGCAGCGCGCAGGATACCGGCATTGGCCACGGCATAGTCGAGGCGACCGTAGCGCTCCATGGCGGCTGCCGCCCAGGCGTCCACCGACTCGGTGCGGGCCACATCCAGCGACAGCATCAGGCATTCGCCGCCCACGGCCGCCACCTGTTTCAGCGTTTCATGGTGATCGTGCGGGTCACCGGGGAAGTAGCCCCCGACCACCCGCACGCCGCGTTTGGCATAGGTCACGGCGAGCGCCTGGCCGATGCCGCTGGCGGCACCGGTGATCAGCGCAACGGGGCGTTGTTGTGCATCAGTCATTGCAGGCTCCAGATTATTTGACGCTGTCAGGGCTGACGTGGCGCGCGGCCAACATCACCAGGCCGGAAAGAAAGCACGGCACCGCACCGAACCAGATCGCGGCGCTGTACCACTGGCCGCCGCTGGTCAATACGCCGGTGATGCCCAGGCCCGCCATCACTGCGCCGATCGGGCCCATGGCGTGAACGATGGCGCCGCCGGTGGCGCGGATGCTGGTGGGAAAGCTTTCACTCATGAAGAACAACAGCGCCGAATACGGACCGTTGAGGAAAAACAGGCCGACGCTGTACAGGGTGACCACGGTGACCAGGTCGCTCGGCCCATAGATCATCGCCGCGAACGCCAGGCCACCGCACATCCAGCCCATGGCCACCGTGTTGCGCCGGCCGATACGGTCGCCCAGCCAGCCGTGGAACAAGTAGCCGCAAAAGCCCACCAGGTTGGACAGCACCAGAATCCACAGGGAGTTCTGGAACGACACGTGGTGCACGCTGACGATCACCGAGGTGCCGAGCACGCTGAACACTTGAATCGCCGACCAGTTGAGCAGCAACGCCACGCTGAGCACCAGGGTGGCGCGCAGGGCGGTGCCGCGAAAGGCGGCGCCGATACCGGCCTTGGCGTGCTCCTGATAGTCCACGCCATAGGCCCTGGCCAGCGCCTGGGCCTGGCCGTCCTGGCCGCTCTTGCGCAACTGGGCGATGCGCAGGTGCACCTGGAACTGCGGGCTCTCTTTCAGCCGGCGTGCCAGAAACGCCACGACGAAGGCCGGAATGGCGGCGAAGACGAAGCAACCCTGCCAGCCGATCTGTGGCAGCAGCACCGCCGTCAGCCCGGCGGCAATCAGCGCGCCCACTGGCCAGCCGCTCTGCACCAGGCTGTAAATGAAGCCGCGGCGCTTGACCAGTTTGGGGTCGGTGGAAGCGGCGTAGATTTCCGTCAGGTAAGTGGCGTTGACGCCTTCCTCGGCATAGCCCAGGCCCGCCACCGAACGCACGCCGATCAGGCCTCCCTTGCCCATGCCGGCGGTGAATGCCGTCAGCAGCGAACACAGGGCCGAGCCGGTCACGGTGAAGATGATCCCGGCCCGGCGGCCGAGGCGATCGACCACCGGGCCGATGGCAAACGCTACCACCGCCCCGCCCAGCGCGACCCAGGTGGCAATCTCGGCCTGGGTCGCCTGGTTCCAGCTGAAGTGCTCACCCATGACCGGCAGCAGGGTGCCGAACAGGATGAAGTCATACACCGCGAAGACCCAGGCGAAGAAGGCAATCCAGGTGGCGTATTTGACGTCCGCGGACGTCAGGTGTTGCGGTTGCCAGTCGGCGGCGCTGGCCGCGTCTGGCGCCTGCTTGGCAACGTAGGCTGCGGTGGGCATGGTCATGGCGAATCCTCAGGGAGACGGGCGGGTGTGAGTCAGCGTTGGCGCGGCTGGCGCTTGATGAAGTCGTCGGCAATTTCATCCATGGTCACGAAGCGCACGCCGGCATGGCCTTGCATGTGTTCGATGAACCGCTCGAGCATCAGCAGCACTTGCGGGCGGCCGGACACGTCGGGGTGAATGGTGATGGGGAACACCGCGTAGTCGTGCTCGCGGTAGACCCAGTCGAACTGGTCGCGCCACATCTCTTCAAGGTGGCGCGGGTTGACGAAGCCGTGGCTGTTGGGCGCTTTCTTGATGAACATCATCGGCGGCAGGTCGTCGAGGTACCAGTTGGCGGGGATCTCCACCAGGTCGGTTTCTGCGCCGCGTACCAAGGGTTTCATCCACGTGTCGGGGTGCTGGCTGTAGTCGATCTTGGTCCATTGATCACCCACGCGGACGTAGTACGGGGTGAAGTCGTTATGCATCAGGCTGTGGTCGTACTTGATGCCTTTTTTCAGTAGCAGCTCGTTGGTCACCCGGCTGAATTCCCACCAGGGTGCCACGTAGCCGGTGGGGCGGCGGCCGGTCAGTTCGGTGATCAGCGCGATGGATTTGTCGAAAACGATTTCTTCCTGCTCGGCGGTCATGGCAATGGGGTTTTCATGGCTGTAGCCATGAATGCCGACTTCGTGGCCGGCGTCGGCCACCGCTTTCATCTGGGCGGGAAAGGTCTCCACCGAGTGGCCGGGGATGAACCAGGTGGTGCGCAGGTCATATTTCTCGAACAGTTTGAGCAGGCGCGGGGCGCCGACTTCACCGGCGAACAGGCCACGGGAGATGTCGTCGGGGGAGTCTTCACCGCCGTACGAGCCCAGCCAGCCTGCCACGGCGTCTACGTCGACGCCGATCGATACCAGAATTTCTTTAGCCATGGGGAACGTCCTCTTGCCCGGTGTGCAACGGCCAGACGCTCGGGCCGGGCCCCGGGCGTGCCAGAAAGTGAGGTCAGTCAGCGCTGTCGAGCAGGGCTCCAATGGTCAAGGCGGCGCGCAGCAATGCGCGGTCCTCGCCGCTGGCGGCGGCCAGCAACAGGCTGGTGGGCAGACCTTGGTGATCGACGCCGCTGGGAAGGGCCACCCCGGGCATGTCCATCAGGCTGCCGGCCATGGTCAGACGCAGGGTGGCCAGGTTGCAGCTGGCGAACAGGGCGTCGTCCTGCTCCAACGCTGCCAGCAGCGGCGCGACATGGGCCACGGTGGGGGTCACCAGCAGGGCGCCATCGAGTTCTTGCGCAAGGCGCGCTTGCAGCCGAACGCGCAGGTCGTAGAGCGCCAATTGTCGGCTGGCGGGGAGTGTGCGCGCGGTTTCCAGACGCTGGCGAACCCGTGGGTCCAGTTGCAGCGCAGCGGGGCTGTCGAGCAGTTGTTCGTGGCGGGCGAAGGCTTCGGCGGCGCCGAGCCAACCCTGTTCGGCGATGCAGTCGAGGGTGGCCTGCCAGGCGCCCAGCGGCCGCCGATCAATGCGCACGCCAGCATGCGCCAGACGTTGCAGGCAACGTTCGAGGTTGTCGCGCACGGCCGGTTGTACCCGGGGATCGCTCAGGGTGGCGTCGTCCACCCGCAGGCACAGGCGGTGGGGCTCGGTGGCAAGCAGCGGCTGGCGGTCGGTCAGCAACTGATCGATCAACACGGCATCGCGCACGCTGCGGGTCAGCGGGCCGAGCGCGTCCAGGGAGCGGGCGAGGCTGAACACACCGTCCATGGGCAGGCGCCTACGGCTGCTGCGATAACCCACCAGGCCGTTGAACGCGGCCGGAATGCGGATCGAGCCGGCGGTGTCGGTGCCCATGGCCACCGGTACCACGCCGGCCGCCACGGCGATCGCCGAGCCCGACGACGAGCCGCCTGGTGCCCGCGGCTGGCCGGGCAGGGCGCTATTGACCGGAGTGCCGAAGTGAGGGTTCAGGCCCAGCCCGGAATAGGCCAGTTCGCTGAGGTTGGTCTTGCCCAGGCAGACCATCCCGGCCTGGGTCAGGCGGCTGACCACGCTGGCGTCCTGTTTGGCGGGCGGTGCGCTGCGGCGCAGGCCGGCGCCGGCGGTGGTCACGGTGCCTTGCAGGTCGAACAGGTCCTTCCAGGCAATGGGCACGCCGTCGAGGGCTGACAGCGGTGCACCGGCTTGCCAGCGCGCGCGCGAGGCCTCGGCTTCACGGCGGCCCCGGGCTTGGGTCAACGTGATGAAGGTTCCCTCGGTGGCGGCCGCTTGCTCCAGCGAGGCCTCGAACACCTGCACCGGATCAGCCAGGCCAGCGGCATAGGCGTTGCTCAGGGCGGTGGCGTCAAAGGGCTGATCAAGCGGCATGATGAACTCCAAAAATGAACCGACTACAAATGTACATTAGCAATTTACATACATTTAACTAAGCAGTGTTCATGCCAGTTACGAAGAACGGCACGCAGAATGCACGGAGATATCGGGTCTTGACACGCTAAGCCGCTTAACCGGTGCCGGTGGCAATTAATGGATGTATTAATAAACAATCCATTAATGCCCAAAAAGGTAACACGCCCGATACCCAAGGCCCCAGTTTGGTGCCCGCACTGTGGGCCCTTGAGGTGTGAGAGAATTTCCGCGAACCAGGTAGGGAAGCGCGCCAATGCGGGTCGAAGTAGATGAACCAACGGTCGATGACAGCCGCAGCGCGCCGCGCTATGGACTGATTCGCAGCGCCTTGCGCGACGCCATTCTCCAGGGCCGCGCCGAGCCTGGGCTGGTGCTGGTGGAAGGGCCGCTGGCGCAATTGTTCGCCACCAGCCGGGTGCCGGTTCGCCAGGCACTGACCTTGCTCTTCGAAGAAGGCTTGATCAGCCGGTTCGAGGGGCGTGGCTACCTGATCAACCCCGAGGGGCTGGACCTGGCGCCCCAGCGTGTGACCCTGACCCGCCAGTTGCTGGGGCTGGAACCCGAGGAGGAGCTGATCGACCTGCGCCCGTTGGGCGAGCGCGTGTACGACGAGATTACCGCCTGCGTGTCGACGGTCATGGTGTTCGGCCATTACCGGCTGGACGAACAGCGGGCGGCGGAGCATCTAGGGGTCAGCCGCAGCGTGGTGCGCGAAGCGCTGATGCGCCTGCGTGACCGGGGGTTGGTGGAGAAGGAACCTTATGCCCAGTGGCTGGCCGGGCCCCTGACCGCGCGGGAAGTCAGCGAGGACTACGAACTGCGCGCCTTGCTCGAACCCCAGGCGTTGCAGCAGACCGCCGCGTCACTGTCCCGGGAGGCCTTGCTGGCGATGCTCGAACACATCGCTCGCCTGCAGCACGACCCGGACAGCGCCAGCCGCGCCGACATCGATCAGCTGGAAAACGACCTGCACAACCGCTGCCTGGCGGGGTTGCGCAACCGCAAGATGGCGACCTTGATCCGTCAGTGCCAGAGCCCGATGAACATCAGCCGGATCTTTCATGATGCGCTGCACATGGGCATCGACCAGGCGACGCTGGTGGAGCACCGGCTGGTGATCGAGTCGTTGCTGCACGGCAACGCCGATTCGGCGGCGCTGAGCCTGCGCGATCACCTGCTGCGGGCGCGAGACCGGACGTTGCAGCGGTTGAAGGTGTTATCAGTATTGCCGGAGCCGCAATTGCCGCCTTATTTGACGCGGTTGAGTTGAAGTCGGCGCTCTGGCGCAGCAACTGCAGGGCCAGGACGGCAGTGGAAGAAAACGACAGGGGGGACAGATCGAGCATCGGGGCGGTCTTCGCGAGGTAGCCGGCGACAGTACGCGGTGCGTGACCCGGCATGCGAGACAGGTGTCGGCAACGTCAGCGACACAGTGGGTCACCCACCGGAAAGCCATAAGCTTATGCTTATACGTTTCTTTCATAGTAGATCACTATTTTTATAATCTTGACGGCTTAAGTCCCCTGCCAGTGACCGAGCCCATGACCTTGCGAAAACTGCTTCTCGCGGCCAGCCTGATGTTGGCTGCCGTCACCGCTCACGCGGAACAGACCGTCGACATCGGCTACCAGCGCTCGTCGACCCTGTGGATCCTGCTGAAAAACAATGGCCAGCTTCAGGAGCGTCTCAAGCCCCTGGGCTTCACGGTCAATTGGCACGAGTTCAGCAGCGGGCTGCTGAGCGCCATGAACGCCGGCAGCGTCGACCTGCATGCCGATGTGGCCGACGCCTTCGCTGTGTTCACCCAGGCGGCCAACGCGCCGTTGACGTATTACGCTCGGGAAGCACCGTCACCCAGCGCCCAAGCGATCATCGTGCCCGAGAACTCGCCGATCCACAGTGTCGCCGAGCTCAAGGGCAAGACCGTAGCCGTGTCCAAGGGCTCAGGCAGTCACTATCTGCTGGTCTCGGCGCTGAAGAAGGCCGGCCTGACCCTGGCCGACGTCAGTCCGCGCTACCTCGAAGCCCCGGACGGGGTGGCCGCCTTTGCCAGTGGCAGTGTCGACGCCTGGGCCATCTGGGACCCATTCCTGGCCACCCAACAGCGCGAACACCATGTGCGCGTGCTGGCTGACGGCAGCGACGGCGTGGCCAACTACAACCGTTTCTACGTGGCCAACACCGCCTTTGCCAAGGCTCATCCTGAAGTCCTGCAAGTGGTGTTCGATACCCTTCGCCAGACCGGTCAATGGGTCAAGGCCCACCCTCAGGAGGCGGCCAAAGAACTGGGCCCGCTGTGGGGCAACATCCCCGCCGAGACCGTGGAGGTGGCCAACGCGCGACGCAGCTACGATATCGTCCCGGTCAAGGTCGACGAATTGGCCGAACAGCAACGCATTGCCGACGCCTACTACGCCGCCAGGTTGATCCCCAAACCGCTGAAGGTCGGTGATATCGCCGTCTGGTCCCCGTCTGCCCACTGATCTCGAGGGATAACCCATGAGCCGTCAAATCCACCTGTCTGCCTTCTTGCTCACCGGCCCGGTGATTCACAGTCACGCGGCCTGGCGCCACCCGGAAACGGTCGGCAATTACCTGGATCCCGAGTACTACGCCCGCACCGCACGGGTGGTGGAGGAGGGGCTGTTCGACTTTCTGTTCTTTGCCGACCGCCTGGCAGTGGGTGACCAGATGGGCGGCTCGCGCGACCTGGCGCTGCGCTATGGCGCTCAGGATGCCACCCGCCTGGACCCGCTGCCGATTCTCTCCTATCTGGTCGGTCAGACCCGTCGGCTGGGCCTGGGCGCTACCCGCTCCACCACGTATTACGAACCGGCGCATATTGCCCGGGAATTCGCCACCCTCGACCACCTGTCCAAGGGCCGCGCGGCCTGGAACATCGTGACCTCCATGAACGACAGCGAGGGACGCCTGTTCGGCAAGGACAAGCACCTGGAGCACGACTTGCGCTACGACCGCGCCGACGAGTTCGTCGAAGTGGCCTTGCAGCTGTGGCGCAGCTGGGAGCGCGATGCCCTCAAGCTCGACCGCGAAAGCGGCGTGCTGGCCGACCCGGCGAAGATCCATTCACTTGACCATCAAGGTGACTGGTTCAAGGTCGAAGGCCCACTGAACATTCCGCGCAGCCCCCAAGGCCGGCCGGTGCTGATTCAGGCCGGCTCATCGGGACGAGGCCGGCGCTTCGGTGCGCGCTGGGCCGAAGCGATTTTCACCATCCATCCGCACCTCAAGGCCATGCAGGCGTTTCGCGAAGACGTGCGGGGGCAGGTGGTGCAGCAGGGTCGCGACGCTGACAGTTGCAAGGTGCTGACCGCGATCATGCCCTTCATCGGCGGCAGCGAAGCCGAGGCACGGGCCAAACGTGACCGGCACAACGCCTTGGCTCGACCGGAGCTGGGCCTGGTGACCCTGGCCTCACAGTTGAACGTCGACCTGTCGCCTTTTGCGTTGTCTTCGACCCTGGCCGACATCGTCCGGCATCCGTCGATTCATCCGGCGGCGGCGGAAAAACTGCTGATGCAAGGGCCGGATACCACATTGGAAGCGCTGGGCCGAATCTTTGCCAGCAGCGTGCGGGTGCCGCAACTGGTGGGCACCGGTGCCCAGGTGGCCGATCAACTGGCGGAAATCTTCGAGCAGGGCGGCAGTGACGGTTTCGTGATTTCGCCGGCCTACCTGCCAGGCTCATTCAGCGAGTTCGTCGAGAGCGTGATCCCTCATCTGCAACGCAAGGGCCTTTATCGCAGCGCCTATGAAGGCTCGACGCTGCGTGAACACCTGGGCCTGGCGGCACTGGACGACTGAGCCTTACTGGTTGCTCTCGTCTTCGTGCACGCCATCGATGCGCAATAACTGCGCAAGGATCTCGTCGGCCTGCGCGCCGGAGGTGCGCTTGAGCTCGATGGTGACGCTATCGGTGTCATCGTCCGGGCCTTTCTCGACGATGAACTGCTTGACCTTGGACGCCCGGTTGCCCATGACTTCATGCAGGGTGTGCAAGGTCAGGGCACGGGACGGCGCTATCAGCTTGAACACATGCTGCTGCACGCGATTGCGGTAGACCCGCTCCATGGGTTTGATGGCCACCAGAATCATCAGGATGATGAACGTGGCGGCCGTGCTCACCACATAAAGACCGCCGCCCACCGCCAGGCCAATGGCGGCCACAGTCCATAGACTGGCGGCAGTGGTCAGGCCTTTTATCACCTCGCCGCGCAGCAGAATCGAGCCGGCGCCCAGAAAGCCAATGCCGGACACCACCTGTGCTGCCACCCGCGAGGGGTCCAGTTCGGTGTGGGGCATGCGCAACGCGTCCTGGAAACCAAACGCCGAAACAATCATCAAAAGGCAAGAGCCCACACAGACCAGCATGTGGGTACGCAGCCCGGCGGCCCACAACAACCGTTCGCGCTCCAGGCCTATAAGACTGCCCAAGGCGGCCGATAACAGGAGACGGATGCACATTTCCCAGTCGCTGAGCATGGGCGGTTCCTCGCAGGAAGGGGGGCTTCTGTTGACCGATCATCCTTTGAGTTGGTTCAGACGTGACGTACGGCACGCTCCGTGCATCAGACTGAATGTGACAGTTGTATGACACTTACGTAACAGGTGGACGAATACCATGGGCGCCTCCGACAGCACCGCAGTGAAAGACAAGCCGGTCAAACGCCGCGCCACGGTGATTTTTCGTCGTGACGACCAGATTCTCTTTGTGCGCAAGCGCAAATCCAAATGGAACCTGCCGGGCGGCCGCGTCGAGCCCGACGAAACGCCGATGCAGGCCGCCGTGCGGGAAATGGCTGAAGAGACGGGTGTGGCCCTCGATCAGCTGGAGTACGTGTCCGAATACGTCGAAGACCGGGTCATTCACTACCTGTTCGAAAGCCGCCTGCCGGCCCGGCAGAAGCCCCGCCCGTGCAACGAAATTGCCGATTGCCGCTGGTTCAACGCCCGCGAAATGGACAAGCGCAACGTGCTGGGCTCGATTCGCGCGCTGCTCAAACGCAGTGAAGCGGATGTGAGCCGCCAGGCGCTTTGATGGTTGAGCCGCAGGAGCGCGCTCCTGCGGCTGAGGCCATCCTCAACCTTGGGTGATATCGCGCAACAACACCCGTCCACTGGCCATCGGCTTGGCCAATGTCTCTTTGTAGCCGGCACGAATGGTGTCGATCATCGGACGCTTCAGGTTGGCCTGGTGCAGGTCTTCGTTGCTCCAGCGCTCCAGTTGCACCATCTGCTCGGGGTGGTCGACGTCCTGGAAGATGTCGAAGGCCACGTTGCCGTCGGCCTTGCGGAAGGTCGGGATGACTTGCGACACGTTGGCCTTGAATTGGTCCAGGCTGCCCGGCTTGACCGTCAGGAACACGAACAGGTCGCTGGTCGCGGACTGATCATCGATCTTCGTCGGCTGCACGTCGGTGCCCGGCCCCACGCCTTGAAGGGTCATGTGCTCGATGCCGCCTTGCAGGGCCGTTTTCGCCAGCGCGTGCATGGCCAGCAGTTTCGGCGACTTGAGATGCTCGTTGTAGGCGGCCTTGTTCTGCCACTGTTCCAGCACGTACACCGTGGTGGGGTCGGCCTTGGATTCGAACACACTGAACGACAGGTTGCCAGGCTGGGCCTTGGCGGCGGCAGCGTTGCCCTGCAAGGAGGCTTCGAAAGCGCTCAGGCTGGCCGGCTTGACGTGCAGGGTGGCGAGGCTTTCGAACGTCGGCTCGGCGGCCTGAGCGGCGGCACTGAACAGGGTGGCCAGGGTTAGGGCCGAGAGGGTTTTCAACGCGGCGGGACGGTTGAGCATCGAGGATCTCCATGAACGGGCTGCACCGACGCTAACAGCCTTGGCGTCGCGATTGTGTGAAATAAGATTCAGGCGGCGAGGTGTCTGGCCCGGCCGCCAACGACGCGTTCGCGTGGTTTGGCTGCAGAGTGCAAGGTGAATCAGCTAGACTCCCGAAGCACCACGGACTCTATTTTCCGCACAAGGCCTTCAGCATGACGTTCGATCCCCCTTGCATGAGCGTCAGCGATGAGCATCCGGCCGTTTTTCGACCCGATTTCATGGTCGTCGGCATCGGCGCATCGGCCGGCGGCCTGCAGGCGCTGCTCAACCTGTTCGGCTCGATGCCGAGCCAGAGCGGCATGGCTTTCGTGGTGGTCATGCACCTGCATGCCACGCACAAGAGCAACCTGGCGCAGATCATCGGCAACGTCACGGCCATGCCCACCGTCGAAGTCGCCGGGACGCTGCGCATCGAGCCCGACCATGTCTACATCATCGCGCCCGGAAATGACCTGCTGATCGAAGCCGGCGAGTTGTCGCTGAGCCCCTCCCGGCGTGCCAGCGGCGCGCAGGTGGCCATCGATCTGTTTTTCCGCCAACTGGCGACGGGCTTCGGGGCGCATGCCGTCGCGCTGGTCTTGTCCGGCGCCGGGGCCGATGGCTCGGTGGGCATTGCCAAGGTCAAGGAGCAGGGCGGTGTGGTGCTCGCGCAGTTGCCCGAGGATGCCGAGTACGATGGCATGCCGCACCATGCCATCGAAACCGGCATGGTCGATATCGTTCTGCCCGTGGCGCAGATGGCGGCACGCCTGGGGGTTTTGCACGCAGGCATGCAGCGCCTGCACGGCGAACCGCCGTACATCGCACAGTTGACGCAGGAGCCGGACGGTAGCAGCCAGGCACAGGCGCTGCGCGAGATCCTGACGCTCTTGCGGGTGCGCACCGGCCACGACTTCAAACAATACAAGGGCGCCACCGTGCGCCGCCGGATCGAGCGACGCATGCAGGTCAACGGCATCGCCGAGTGGGGCGATTACCAGCAGTACCTGCGTGAGCACACGGCCGAAACCCAGGCCTTGCTCAAGGACATGCTGATCGGCGTGACCAACTTCTTTCGCGACCATGACGCCTTCGAGGCGCTGGAGCACCAGGTCATCCCCGAGCTCTTCGAAGAGCAGCGCCTGCAGGATCAGGAGCACGAAATCCGTGTCTGGTCGGCTGCCTGTTCCACCGGCGAGGAGGTCTACAGCCTGGCCATGCTCCTGCTGGAGCAGGCTGACCGGGCCAAGGCGCCAGTCAATGTGCAGCTGTTTGCCACCGACATCGACGAGCATGCCTTGCAGGTCGGGCGCAAGGGCCTGTACCTGCCGGGTGTCGTCGCGGATGTCGGTGCGGTGCGGGTCAAGCAGCACTTTACCGCCGAGGCCGAGCACCTGCGCATCAAGAAGGAGCTGCGCGAGCGGGTATTGTTTGCCAAGCACAACCTGCTCAACGATCCACCATTTTCCCGGCTCGACCTGATCAGCTGTCGCAACTTCCTCATCTACCTGGACCGCGAGGCCCAGGCGGCGGTGATCCAGATCTTCCATTTTGCCCTGCGCCCGGGGGGCTATCTGTTTCTCGGCAACTCCGAGTCCGCCGAGGTGTGCTCGTCGCTGTTCGTGGCGGTGGACAAGAAGCTGCGCATTTACCGTTCGCGCAACGCTTCGCGGGTCATCCGCACCGCGACCCTGAGCCCCCCTCATCCTCAACCCAGGACCGTGATGGAACCGGCGCTGCCGGAACCCGGGAGAAAGAAAATTTCCTTTGCCGACATTCACCAGCGCGTGCTGGAACAGTACGCGCCGCCCAGCGTGATCATCGACCAGGCCTGCAACATCGTTCACACCTCCGATCGTGTTGGCCGCTTCCTGCGCTATGTGGCGGGCGAACCCACGCACAACCTGCTCGCGCTGGTGCAGCCCGAGTTGCGCCTGGAGCTGCGGACCGCGATCTTCCAGGCCTCGCAGTCGGGCAAGAGCGTCGAGGCTCGACGCGTGCTGACCAGCCGTGACGAGCGCCAGTTCTACATCAACATGATCGTCCGGCCGTTCAGCGACCGCGCAGCGATGAGCGAGTACATGCTGGTGCTGTTCGACGAAGTGGAGGACGTCATGGGCACTGAGACAGTGGCCGTCGGCGAGTTCAAGGACAGCGTCCTGACCCAGCTGGAAGCCGAGCTGCAGCGCACCAAGGAACAGCTGCAGTTCACCATCGAGCATTCCGACACCTCCACCGAAGAGCTGAAGGCCTCCAACGAAGAACTTCAGGCCATTAACGAAGAACTGCGCTCGGCCTCCGAGGAGCTGGAAACCAGCAAGGAAGAGCTGCAGTCGATCAACGAAGAACTGATCACGGTCAACGCCGAGCTCAAGGCCAAGATCGAGGAAACCGGCAAGATCAACGACGACCTGCAGAACCTGATCACCTCGACCCACATTGGTACGGTATTCGTCGACCAGGTCATGCGCATCAAGTGGTTCACCCCCCAGGCCGCACTCGTGTTCAACATGATCGAGAGCGACGTCGGTCGTTCGCTGCTGGACATCACCCACCGCCTTGAGTACCCAGGCCTGGCCGAAGACGCCACCAAGGTCTTCGAGTCCCTGCACCAGATCGAACGCGAAGTACGGAGTCACGACAACCGCTGGTATCTGGCGCGGCTGCTGCCTTACCGCACCCTGGACGACCGCATCGAAGGCGCGGTGCTGACCTTTATCGACATCACCGAGCGCCGCCTGGCGCAGGACAGGCTGCGCGAAGGCGAGGCGCATATGGCGCTGATTGCTCAGAGCACTCGCGATCACGCCATCATCACCACCGACCCCGAAGGCGTGATCACCTCCTGGAGTCGCGGCGCCGAGGTGATCTTCGGCTACAGCGAGGAGCAAGCCCGGGGCCGCGACATTGCCCTGATCTATACCGAAGACGACTGCCAGTCCGGGCGGCCCAGGGCGCAGTTGATGCTGGCCAAGAAACGCGGCTACGCCATCGATCAGCGCTGGCATCCGCGCAAGGACGGCCAGCGCATCTATTGCAGCGGCGTATTCAACCCGCTGGACGACGGTGCGGTACGCGGTTTCGCCTATATTGGTCGCGACACCACCCGCGAGCAGGAACACCTGAAAAAGCAGCGCGTGCGCCTGAAGGATACTCAGGCCACCAGCCTGCTCAAGGACGAGTTCATGGCCGTCATGTCCCATGAGCTCAAGCACCCGCTGAATTTGATCCAGCTCAATGCCGAGCTGTTGACACGCACCCCGGCGGTGCGCGACACCGACATCGCCCTGCGGGCCACCACAGCGATCCAGCGCGCGGTGCGCAGCCAGGCACAGATCATCGATGACCTGCTTGACGTATCGCGGATCAAGACCGGCAAGCTCAAGCTGGACCTGCAGCGGGTGGAGTTCGGCCCGTTGATTCAGGAGATCCTCGAAGTCATCAAGCCCAACGCCATGGCCGCTGGCGTTGTTGTGAGCTTTGCGCTCGATGATGGGGCGCAGGCCTGGCTTGAGGCCGACCCGGTGCGTCTGGAGCAGATCGTCTGGAACCTGTTGAACAACGCGGTCAAGTTCACCCCGGCAGACAAGCATGTCGATCTGTCGCTGACCCGCGAAGACGGCTGGGCGCGCCTGCAGGTGGTGGATGAAGGGCAGGGCATCGAAGCGCAGTTCCTGCCGCGCCTGTTCGATATGTTTGGCCAGGCCGAGCATCACCACAGTGCCAGCTCCCATCATGGCCTGGGCATTGGCCTGGCGCTGGTGCACCAGCTGGTACAGGCCCATCACGGCCGTATTGAAGCGACCTCGCCAGGACCCGATCAAGGCTCGACCTTCACTGTCTGGCTGCCGCTGCTGGACCAGCCCCCCCACCGCCAGACGGCGGCGGTGCTCCAACCCGGCCTGCTGTCCGGCCTGCAGATCCTGCTGGTCGATGACTCTGCGGACGTGCTGGCGATGATGACCCTCCTGCTGGAGTCCGAAGGCGCCAACGTGCTCGGCACGTCGAAACCCGAGGAGGCCTTGGCGCTGGCGATCGATCAGCGTTTCGACGTGATCCTGTCGGACATCGGCATGCCCGAGCTCGACGGCAATCAGCTGATGCGCGAGGTGCGCAGGCGGGGTTTGAATCCGCGCATCCCGAGCATTGCCCTTACCGGTTATGGCCGGGAAGACGATGTGGCCATGACCCAGGAGGCCGGGTTCAATCTGCACTTGAACAAGCCGGTCAACATCGAGGCCTTGGTGGAGGCGGTGCTGCGCCTGGTGCGCCAGTAACGGCGTCAGCGCAGGCGTTTTTTCAGGGCGGCGGTGAGGCTTTGCCGTGTCTTGAAAAAACGCTCCCAGGGGTCGCCGTCCGATCCATCCAGACGCTCGAAGACGCTATGGATGTTCCACTGGTCGGCCCCCTTGATCTCGCTCAGTTCCTCGCGCCAGATCGGCACCGACACTGGCAAGCCGTCGCGGCTGCGCGCAGCGTAGGCGCAAATGGTGGTGGCGCCCAGGCCGTTGCGCAGGTAGTCGATGAAAATCCTGCCGACGCGGTTCTTCGGCCCCGACACCGCCGAAAACCGCTCGGGGACCAGCCGGGCGATGTGCTTGACGATGGCGTGGCTGAAGTCCTTGACCTCGTCCCAGTCGGCCTTGACGGTGAGCGGTACCACCACGTGAATACCTTTGCCGCCGGAAGTCTTGAGGAACGACTTGAGGCCCAGTTCGTCCAGCACCGTGAGCACCAGCTGGGTGGCTTCGACCATGCTTTTCCAGGGCAGGGTCGGGTCCGGATCCAAGTCCAGGGTGAAGCGATCCGGGTGGCCGAAGTCCTTGGCGGTGGCGTTCCAGGTGTGCAGTTCCACGGTGCTCATCTGCACCGCGCCGATCAATGCCTGGGCGTTGTCGATGACCATCGCGGCCTGGCCGGCTTCGCTTTTGCTGAAGGTGGTGATGTCGGGGATGGCCAGGTGCTCGGCATTTTTCTGGAAGAACAGCTCGCCGGCGATGCCGTCCGGGGCGCGGACCAGAGCGACCGGCCGGCCCTGGAGATGGGGCAGGATCCGCGGCGCGATACGCGCGTAGTACTCGGCCAGCTGCATCTTGGTGGTGCCACTGGTGGCGTCGATCACCCGCTCGGGGTGGGTGATGCGCACCTGGCCGCCCAGTTGTTCCAGCTGCCTGGCCTGGGGCCTGGCTTTTTTCGTCGGCTGGGCCGACGCAGGTTTCTTCGCGGTTTCCACGCTGATGTCCTTGGCGGGCTTGTCCTGGCGCAGGCCGTGGAACACGGCATGGCGCACGGAACCCTCACGGGTGATTTCGGCAAAGGCGACCTCGGCCAGCAGGTTGGGCTGCAACCAATGCACCCCCCGCGCTTCGCTGCCGGTGGGCGGGTTGCTGACCGCGACCTGGTGGGTTTCCAGCGGCACGAGCTGCCCGTGCAGGGTGCGCAGGGTGGTCTCGTTGAAGCCGGTACCGACCTTGCCGGCGTAGCGCAGCTCGCCGCTGTCCGCATCGTGCAGGCCCAGCAGCAAGGCGCCGAAGGCGCTGCGACTGCCCTTGGGCTCGGTGTAGCCGACGATGACGAACTCCTGGCGACGCTTGCATTTGAGCTTGATCCAGTCACCGCTGCGCCGGGACACATAAGGGCTGCCCACGCGCTTGCCGATCAGACCTTCCATTTGCAGTTGGCAAGCGCTGTCGAGCAGTGACTCCGGGGTCTCGGGGAAATCGTCGGAATACCTCAATACGCCGCCTTCATGGGCCTTGAGCAACTGCGCAAGGGCAGCACGGCGTTGCTCCACGGGTACCTCGCGCAGGTCCATGCCGTTGAGGAAGGGAACGTCGAACAGGTAATAGACGATGGCGTCGCTCTTGCCGGTTTCGAAGGCGTTCTGCAAGGCCTGGAAGTTCGGCACTCCCCGCTCGTCGGCCACCACCGCTTCGCCGTCCAACCAGCCGCTGCGCAGACCCAGTGCGGCCAGGGCCTTGGCCTGCGCGGGCATCTTGGCGGTCCAGTCATGGCCGTTACGGGTAAACAGGTGCACGCTGTCGCCATCAATGCGAGCCAGCAGGCGGTAGCCGTCGAACTTGATTTCGTAGCGCCATTGGCCGGCCGGCGCCGAGTCCACAAGGGTCGCCAGCTCGGGTTTCAGCGAGGCGGGCAGGTCGGCCTCCCGGGCGCCTTCCAGCACAAGGTCCTTCTTCGCGCTGCGTCGGCGTTTTTTCGCCGGGGCCTGTTCGATGGCGCGTGGTCGGCTGGTCGTTTCCCGGGGTACCAGGGTGCGCTCGCTGAGGACGCTGCCCGGGAGCGCTTCGACCACCTTGTACTCGGTTTCCGGGCGCGCCGCGTCATCCTTGGATTTGATCAGGAACCATTGTTCCTTTTTACCCTGCATGTGGGTCTTGACCAGATTCCAGACGCCGCCGAGCTTCTCGCCCTGTAAACGGAACTTGAGCTTGCCCCTGGCGTACCCGTCGTGGGGGTCGCCTTCGGGAATCCACAGGCCGCGGTCCCAGACGATCACCTCGCCGGCGCCGTAGTGACCCTCCGGGATCTGCCCTTCGAAGCGGGCGTAATCCAGTGGGTGGTCCTCGACATGCACCGCCAGCCGCCGGGCTTTCGGGTCCAGGGACGGGCCCTTGGGAATTGCCCAGCTTTTCAAGGCGCCATCGAGTTCCAGGCGAAAATCGTAGTGCAGATGGCTGGCGTCGTGCTTTTGAATACAGAACTGCAAGGCCTGAGCAGCGGCCTTGCGGGTTTCCCGGGTTCCGCTGGGTTCCGGTGTGGCGTCAAAGTCGCGTTTGCGGTGGTATTCGTCCAGTGCCCTGCTCATCGCTCGGTGCTCCCGTCAAAACAGACAGAACATCCCGACCTGTGGCGCTTCGCTCAGCCATTGATGGCTGACCCGCCAACCGGCCAGGGTCGCCAGTTCGGTAAAAGATTGCTCGGTGAACTTGTGCGAGTTTTCGGTGTGCAGCCGCTCGCCTGCAGCGAAGCTGAAGCGCTGCCCGGCAACGTTGACCTGCTGCGCACGTTGGCTCACCAAGTGCATTTCCATGCGTTCGTGCTCAGGGTTCCAGCAGGCCAGGTGGTCATACGCATCGAGGTCGAAGTCGCCGTGCAGCTCGCGGTTCAGGCGGGTCAGCAGGTTCTTGTTGAAGGCTGCGGTGACGCCGCTGGCGTCGTTGTAGGCCGCCACCAGGGTCTCTGGGTCCTTGACCATGTCTACGCCAATGATGAACACCGCGTTGCGCCCCAGCAGGGTACGCGCCGAGCGCAGGAACTCCACCGCCTGGGGGCGAGTGAAATTGCCCAGGGTGGAGCCTGGGAAAAAGCCCACCCGTGGCAGGCCCTTGGCGGCCGAAGGCAGGTGCAGGGCACGGGTGAAGTCGTCCACCAGCGGCGCTACGTTCAACCGCGGGTAGCGGCTGCGCAGTTGCAGCGCAGCCTTGTCCAAGGCATTGCGACAGATGTCGATGGGCACGTAGAGCGCGGTTTGCGGCGCGGCATCCAGCAGCAGGCGGGTCTTGTCGCTGGCGCCGCTGCCAAATTCCACCAACGCGGCGTCGGCGGGAATCAATGCCGCCAGTTCCGGGGCGATGCGCTGCAGCAAAGTGGTTTCCGCTCGGGTCGGGTAGTACTCGGCCGTGGTGCAGATGTCCTCGAACAGCCGCGAGCCGGTGGCGTCGTAGAAATACTTGGGCGAGAGATGCTTGTGCTCGGCGGACAGGCCTTCGATCACGTCGCGAGCAAACTCACTTTGCTCTTCGGGCTTTGTGGCCGGAGCCTTGACGCCGCCCGGGCGTGCATCCCGGGCCAGGCGCAGACCGGAGCACATCCAGCGCAGTCCCGGGCCGAAGAAGTTGCGGTAAGTCAGCCGGCAGTGGTCGGGGGCGGTGATGCTGGCACCGCCGCGCAGGACCATCTGGCTGACCATGAACTTGCCATTGTATTCACCCACCGCACTGGCCGCCGGCTGGAAGCCCGGATAGGCGCTGTAGGCGCTCTGGGTCCACTGCCAGGCGGCGTCGTCCACCTGCTCCAGCTGGCCGGCCGCGGCGGCGGTCTCCCATTCGGCCTCGGTAGGCAACCGCGCACCGGCCCATTGCGCAAACGCAGCGGCTTCGTAGTAGCTGATGTGGGTGACCGGCGCATTCGGGTCCAACGGTTGCAGCCCGCGCAGGGTCATTTCGTGCCAGCCTTCTGGGGTGGCTTGCCAGTACAGGGGGGCTTTCCAGCCTTGGGCCTGGACCGTGGCCCAGCCGTCGGACAGCCACAGGTTGACCTGTTCATAGCCGCTGGCGTCGATGAACTCCAGCCACTGGCCGTTGGTGACCAGCCGATCGCTGATCTCATAGGGTTGCATAAAGGTCTGATGGCGCGGGCCTTCGTTGTCGAAGCTGAAACCCTGTCCGTTGTGGCCGATCTCCAGCAGCCCCCCCGCCTGGGCCTTGAAACGGCCGCGACGGCCGGCCGGGTCCCGAGGCCACTGGCTGTCATAGACCGGCTTGAGGGACGACAGGTTGAACAGGTGATGGATGTCCATCAGCAGCAGTTCCTGATGCTGCTGTTCATGGGCCAGGCCCAGTTCGACCATCTCGCGAGCGGCCTGGCCGAGGTCCTGGCCGAGCAGGCTGTGCATGTGCAGGTCGACGTATTGGCGGTAGGCGATCACTTGATCCAGCGCAGGACGAGTCATCAGGCCGCGCTGGGGGCGAGGGTGACGCGGACCGACCGCTTCGTAATAGGAGTTGAAGAGGTAGCAGAAGGTCGGATCGAAAGCGCGGTAGTCCGGCAGGTATTCACTGAGCAGGAAGGTCTCGAAAAACCAGGTGCAGTGTGCCAGGTGCCATTTGGCCGGGCTGGCATCGGGCATCGACTGCACCACCATGTCCTCCGGGCTCAGGGGGGCGACCAATTGTTCGGTCCGTCGGCGCACTTGCTGGTAGTGCCCCAGCAGCGGGTCACTGTGCCGTGTCTCGACAGGGGCTGGGGCAAGGTGCAGGGCAGGGCGGTGTTGGCTGATCATCTGATAATGACTCCGACGGCTCCGTCGCTGGCGACGATAGGGGACGAGGGTAATGGGCGTAGAACTCTGACTGTCGGGGGGGACCGAGGGTTCGGCTTTTCTTGACCGATGGCACGCGCCGATCATTCTCCCAGCAAGAACAGGGTCTTGGCGTCGGCGTCGGCACCGAAGAATTGCCTGAGCGCCGGTGCGAACAGGGGGTGCTCCGGTGCGATGGCGGCAAACAGCGTGAGGCAGGAGCGTAGTTTGAGATCGTCAGGATGGCCGAAAATATCCAGGGCGGTCTTGTCGCTGTGAGCCAGCAGTGCGCTCACCGCTTCTTCCAGTTGCGGGCCCAGCAGTGGGTGCAGCAGATAGGCCTGAGCCTCACCGGCACCCGACAGGGCGTAGCGTTCGGCCATGTCGCTGTGCCCCAGCCCGTGCAGCTGGGGGAACACGAACCACATCCAGTGGCTGGTCTTGTGGCCGTGTTGCAATTCTTCCATCACCCGTGCATACACCGGGCGCTGGGCTTCGACAAAGCGGTGCAGGTTGTAGGGATCGTGCATGGCGGAGCGCCCCTGCTGTTGGTTTTATCCAGTTGTGGAGTGGGGCGTGGGAAGGGAGTTCCAATTATTTAGCGGTCAGCGCACGCTCCATCCGGCACAGGCCTTCTTCCAGCAGGGCTCGGGGGCAACCGAAGTTCAGCCGCACGAACTGTTCCAGCTCGGGGCCGAATTCGGGGCCGGCGCTAAAGGCCACCCTGCCGTGTTCGAGGAAGAACTGCTGCGGGTTGTCCAGGCCCAGTGCCGTGCAGTCCAGCCAGGCCAGGTAGGTGCCTTGGGGGACGCTCATGCGCACGCCGGGCAGGCGGCTGCTGACCGCTTTTACCAGATAGTCGCGGTTGGCTTGCAGATACGCCAGCAGGGTGTTGAGCCATTCGCCGCTCTCGCCGTAGGCTGCGCGGGTGGCTTCCAGGCCCAGGGCGTTGACGCTGTCCACCATCCCCAGGCGCGCGGCGTTGAAGCGCTGGCGCAGCGCGGGGTTCTGGATCACCGCGAAGGCGGTTTTCAGACCGGCGATGTTGTAGGCCTTGCTCGCTGACATCAGCGTGATGGTGTGGGCGGCAATCGGCGGGCTCAGGGAGGCCATTGGCACATGGCGGCGGCCGTCGAAGAGAATGTCGGCGTGAATCTCGTCTGAAATGATCAGCACCCCGGCCTCGACGCAGGCCTGGCCGATCAGGTGCAACTCGTCGCTGGCGAAGACCTTGCCGAGGGGGTTGTGGGGGTTGCTGAACAGGAAGGCGCCGGCACCGTGCAGGGTTCGCTTCAAGGCCTCCAGGTCCGTGGGGTAATCGCCGTTGGCGTCCACCTGGAACGGCAATTCGATGCACGGCAGCTCCCAATGACCGGGGGCGACCCGCAGCGGTTGATAGTTGGGGGTCTGCACCACCACGCTGGCGCCTGAAGGAACCAGCGCGTTCAAGGCCATGTTGACCCCCGGCTCCACGCCGGGCAGGAACACCAGGTCGTCAGGCTGTATGCGCCAGGCGTAGTGGTCCCAGAGGTAGGCGACCAGCGTGTCGCGCAAGGCTTGCCGGGGCACGCTGTAGCCCATCAACGGGTGCTCCAGACGCAGGCGCAGCGCCTCGACGATGGCCGGGGCCATGGCAAAGTCCATGTCCGCCACCCACATCGGCAGTACATCGTCGGGGTACAGCGACCATTTCTTGCTGCCGCTGCCTTGGCGGTCGAAGAGCAGATCGAGATCGAAGGGCATGGCAGGGTCCTTGGGGGGCAGAGAAGAGAGGCTGAAGGCTGCCTGAGAATGGGCGTGTGAGCAACTGCGAGCGGCGATGGGCTGTCGAACACGCGATCGCTCTCGGCGGTGCTGAAGTGGCTGGCTGTCAGGGTGGCAGTGTCTTCTGTCCAGACCCTCCATTACACTTCAGCCCTCAGTGACCTGACTGCTGGCATACCTTCAACAATAGAGGCCCCCCATGACTGCCCCCCTCAACGGAGTTCGCGTGATCGAGATCGGCACCCTGATTGCCGCGCCGTTCGCCGCCCGCCTGCTGGCCGAGTTCGGCGCCGAGGTGATCAAGATCGAGTCCATAGGGCAGGGGGACCCACTGCGCAAGTGGCGCAAGCTGCATGAAGGCACTTCGTTGTGGTGGTACCTGCAATCGCGCAACAAGAAGTCGCTGGCGCTGAACCTCAAGTCCGCCGAGGGCATCGCCATCATCAAGCAACTGGCCGAAAGCGCCGATGTGCTGATCGAGAACCTGCGCCCCGGCGCTTTGGAAAAGCTCGGGCTGGGCTGGGATGTGTTGCATGCCTTGAACCCAAAACTCACCCTGGTGCGCATTTCCGGCTACGGCCAGACCGGCCCGTACCGTGACCGCCCCGGCTTCGGCGCCATCGGCGAGGCCATGGGCGGGATTCGCTACACCACCGGCAGCCCCGGTTCGCCGCCGGCGCGCATGGGGGTGAGTCTGGGTGATTCGATGGCCTCGATGCACGCGGTGATGGGCGCGTTGATGTGCCTGCTGCGGGTCAAGACCGGGCAGGGCGACGGTCAGGTGGTGGACGTGTCGCTGGTGGAAAGCGTGTTCAACGTCATGGAGAGCCTGATCCCCGAGTACGACATGCTCGGCCATGTGCGCGAGCGCAGCGGCGGTGCGCTGCCGGGCATCGCGCCGTCCAACACCTACCCGACCCTGGAAGGCGCCTACGTGGTGATTGCCGGCAACAGCGACCCGATCTACAAGCGCCTGATGAGCGTGATCGGCCGCGCCGACCTGCGCGACGACCCGCGCTTTGCCCACAACGATGGCCGTGCTGCTCAGAGCGACTTGATCGACGACGCCATTGCCGCCTGGAGCGCAAGCCTGCTGATCGAGCAGGTGTTGCAGGCCCTGGAAGCGGCCGAAGTGCCTGCCGGGCGCATCTATTCGGTGGCCGACATCGTCGCCGACCCCCACTACCAGGCCCGTGGCATGCTGCTGGACAGTCAGTTGCCAGGCGGCGCAGCGGTGAAGATGCCAGGCATCGTGCCGAAGCTTTCCGACACCCCCGGCGAGGTGAACTGGCCAGGGCCGAGTCTGGGCCAGCACTCCGACAGCCTGTTGCGCGGCCTGGGCCTGACCGAGGCGCAGATTCTGGGCCTGAAGGCGGCGGGAGTGGTGCAGTGATGAACGACGAGCATTTGATTGTTCAGGAAGTCGCCCCTCGCGACGGCTTGCAGATCGAACCGACCTGGGTCGAAACCACCGACAAGGTCGCCCTCATCGAAGCGCTTTCCAGGGCCGGGTTTTCGCGCATCGAAGCCGGCTCCTTCGTGTCGCCCAGAGCCATCCCGGCGTTGCGCGACGGCGACGAGGTGTTCCGCTCGTTCAAGCGTACCGCCGGGGTGATCTACGTGGCGCTGGTGCCCAACCTCAAAGGCGCGCAACGGGCCTTGGCCGCGGGTGCCGACGAGCTGAATCTGGTGCTTTCGGCCAGCCAGACCCACAACCTGGCCAACATGGGCATGCGCCCGGAGCAATCGCTGGCGGCGTTCGGCGACATTGTGCGGCTGGCTCAAGGCACCACGCTGAGCCTCAACGGTTCGATTGCCACCACGTTCGGTTGCCCGTTCGAAGGCGCGATCAGCGAAGACCGAGTGATCGCGCTGGTGGACGCTTACCTGGAACTGGGCCTGCACGGCGTGACCCTGGCCGACACGACCGGCATGGCCAATCCGCGCCAGGTCCGCGGTCTGGTCAGCCGGGTGCTGCAACGCGTGCCGGCGTCGGCCTTGACCCTGCACTTTCACAACACCCGGGGTCTGGGCCTGGCTAACGTGCTGGCGGCCTACGAGGTGGGTGCCCGACGTTTCGATGCGGCCCTGGGCGGCCTGGGCGGTTGCCCGTTTGCGCCTGGCGCCTCCGGCAACATCTGCACCGAGGATTTGGTGAACCTGTGCGAGGAAATGGGCATCGCCACGGGTATCGACCTGCCTCACTTGTTGACCTTGTCGCGTCAGCTGCCGGCCTTGCTGGGCCACGAAGTGCCCGGCCAAGTGGCCAAGGCCGGGCGCAATTGCGATCTGCACCCGCCCCCTGAAAGCTTTCACAAGGCGGACAGCAACTCCCGGGTGTAGGCATGTTCGGGGTTGGCGAACAGGCTTTCGACATCGCCGTGCTCCACGACCCGACCCTGATGAAACACCAGCACGCGGTCGCTGACGTGCTGCACCACGCCCAGGTCATGGGAGATGAATACCAGCGACAGTTGATGCCGCGCTTGCAGTTCGGCGAGCAGGTCCAGCACCTGGGCCTGCACGTAGACATCCAGCGCCGACACCGGCTCGTCGCAGATGATCAGCGCCGGTTTGGCCGCCAAGGCGCGGGCGATAGCGATGCGTTGGCGTTGACCGCCGGACAGCGAGCGCGGTCGTCGCTCAAGGAAGTCGGCGTTCAAACCCACCTGTTGCAACAACTCGATGACCGCCTGGCGCGGGTTGTCGACACCCGGTGCGAGGTTTTCGGCGACCAGGCGCTGCACACTGTAGCGCGGGTCGAACGAACTCAATGGGTCCTGGGGGATGTACTGCATCTGCCGTCGCAACGGCCGGCGACGGGCCTCGTCGATGCCGCTCCAACGCTGGCCGAGCAGGTGCACCTGGCCTTCGTCCGGTTCCAGCAAGCCGAGGAGGATGTTGGCGCACGTGCTCTTGCCCGAGCCGGATTCGCCGACAATGCCCAGCACCTCGCCCTTGCGCACGCTGAACGACACCTGATCCAGTGCGGTGAAGCCTGCCGTTTTCGCGGCGAACCAGCCGCGTGGCCGGTAGCGCTTGCTGATCCCCTCGACCCGTAGCACCTCTTCGTCGGCGACCTGACGCTCGGCGTGGCTGTCACGCAGGATCAGCCCGTTGCCGGCAGCAAGAAAGCGCGCTGAACTCAGGCGCTGACCTCGGGAAGCCGCCGACGGAGTCGCCGCCAGCAGCTGTCGGGTGTAACGATGCGCAGGGTTGCGCAGCACCTGTGCCACCGGGCCGGCGTCTACCACGTTGCCTTGATGCAGCACGCACACCCAATCGGCGATCTGCGCCACCAGCGCCAGGTCATGGCTGATCAACAGCAGCCCGGCACCGGCACGGACCCGTTCACCGAGCACCGCGATCACCTGTTTCTGCACCGTGGCATCCAACGCCGTGGTCGGCTCGTCGGCGATGATCAGCCGTGGGTCGCCGGCAATCGCCGCCGCAATCAGCGCACGCTGCCGCAAGCCGCCCGACAGCTCATGCGCGTATTGCCGGGCACGTCGGGCCGGGTCAGGAATACCGACTTCCTCCAGCAGACGTTCCACCCGCTGCCGGACAGTGCCGTGACGACCCTGCAATTGATGCTCAAGGATGACTTCGGCGGCTTCCTGGCCAATGGTGCGCAATGGGTCCAGCGACACCAGCGCATCCTGCATCACCAGCCCCGCGAAGGTACCGCGCAGGTCACGCCAGTCGGCCTCGCCATACTGGCGCGCGTCGCGGCCGGCAAGCTCGAAGCGCTCGGCTCGGACCTGCGCGCCGTCGCCCGCCAGCCCCAGCAGGCTGCGTGCGGTGAGGCTCTTGCCTGAGCCGGACTCGCCCACCAGCGCCACACACTGCCCCGGCCAGATGCTGAAGCTGACCCCGCGCACCAGCGGCTCGCTGCCTGCAAAGCCGATGCTCAGGTTGTCTATGTCCACTAATGGCAGGCTCATGGCTGACGACCCTCGAAACGACGTTGCAGGTGTTTGCCGAGCACACTGAAGGCGATCACGGTCACGGTAATGCTGACCCCGGGAAAGACGCTGGGCCACCAGGCGATACGCAGCACGTCGCGGCCTTCGGCGAGCATCACGCCCCATTCCGGGGTGGGTGGCTGAGGCCCAAGGCCGAGAAAACTCAAGCCCGACACCGCCATGATCGAACTGCCAATGTCCAGCGTGGCCAGGGTCGGGATCGCCACCAGCACGTTGGGCAGCAGGTGCCGGCAGAACACGCGTAGCCCGCTCTGGCCGTACAGCACGGCGTGGCGCACGTAATCGGCCTCGCGCACCAGCTGGGTCTGGCTGCGTACCATGCGCCCGAACTTGGGAATGCCGGCGATACCGATGGCCACCGCCACATGGAACAGCCCCGGACCGATCAGCGCGATCACCAGCAGCGCCAGCAGGACATGG
Source organism: Pseudomonas sp. dw_358 (assembly GCF_018449655.1). Classification (GTDB taxonomy): domain Bacteria; phylum Pseudomonadota; class Gammaproteobacteria; order Pseudomonadales; family Pseudomonadaceae; genus Aquipseudomonas. The sequence continues at coordinate 56,751 of NZ_JAAVUX010000010.1, read as the reverse complement.
GGGAAGGCCGACAGCACGTCGAACACCCGTGAGGCGATCTCGTCCAGCCAACGATGCTTGAGACCGGCGACCAACCCCAGCAACACCCCCAGCACCAGGCTGATGAGCATCCCGGCCAGGCCGATCAGCACGGAATAGCGGGCGCCGTGCAGAACGCGGGCGAGTACGTCACGGCCCAGCCGATCGGTGCCGAACCCGTGCTCCAGGCTGGGCGGTTGCAGGCCTTGGGTCACATCGCCGACCAACGGGTCGTAGTGGCTGAACAGCTGCGGCGCGACCATGGCCAGCAGCACCAGCAACAAGAAGCCGCCCGCCGCTGCCACCGCAAGGGCGCCGGAAGGCCGTGACAGGCTCGCATGCACGGGTACGGTACTCATCGATTTCTCAACCTCGGGTCAATGAACAGGCAAACAATGTCCAGCACGGTCGAAATCATGACGTAGATGAACGCTGCCATCAGGACCACCGCGAGGACCACCGGCACGTCCTGCGCCGTGATCGCATTGAGCGTCACGGTGCCCAGCCCCGGCCGGCCAAAGACCTTTTCCGTGATCACCGCGCCCCCCAGCAATCCGCCCACCAGCCAGCCGCCCAAGGTGATGATGGGCAGCAGGCCGTGGCGCAGCACGTGGCGGTAGCGCAGCCCGGTTTCGCTCAGGCCGCGGGCGCGGGCGGTGGTGATGAAAGGTTGTTCCAGCGCTTGTTCCATGGCCTCGCGCAGCACGTGGGCAAGAATCCCCGCCGAGGGCAGGGCCAGGGTCACCGCCGGCAATACCAGTGAGCGCCAGCCCACCGCGCCAGACACTGGAAACCAGTGCCAGTGAAAGGAAAACAGCATCAACAAGAGGATGCCGACCCAGAATACCGGCGTCGAGGTGGCTACCTGCTCTACCGTTGACGCCACCCAGCGCAAGCGCGGGCGGCGCCCGGCGGTAGCGACGCCGACGACGATCGCCAGCGCCACCGCGAGGGCCCCGGCGCTCAGCGCCAGTTGCAAGGTGGGCCACAGTTGCGAGCGCAGCAGCTCGGCCACCGGCGTGCGCATGATGTAGGAGGTGCCCAGATTGCCGTGCAGCAGGCGTCCAAGAAAGTCCAGGTACTGCACGGGCAGGGAACGGTCCAGGCCCCACTCGCGAATGATGGCTTCGCGCATGCCGGGGTATTGGGTGTCGCCGGCCAGGATGTCCTCGATGCGTCCGGGCAGGCACTGCAGCGCCACGAAGGCGCTGCTGACACTGAGCCAGAGCACGCCGAGGCTGCTCAGCAACCGGGTCAGGATCGGCCGCCACATCAGTGCTGCGTCCACACGTCATGGAAGTTGGACGGCGAGTCCAGCTGCGCCTCGAAACTCAGCCCATGGACGCTGTCCTTGGCCGCCAGCTGAAAACTGGGGGCGAACAGCGGCACGATGTAAGCCTGCTCCACCGCCCGTTGCTGGATCTGTGCGAGGATCGGCCGCCGCGCGTTGAGGTCAGAAGTCGCGCGGGCCTTGTCGATCCCGTCGGCAATCTGCGGGTCGATCTTGTCCTGCACGCCGCTGTAGAAGCCGGTGCGGCCCAGCACGTCGCGCAGAGACAGCGCGGTGTCCGACGGGTTGAGGGTGTTGGGGTAGATGTTCCAGCTGCCGTCGACACGGCTCTTGGCGAACTCGCCGCCGGTAATGATGCGCAGGTCCAGATCCAGGCCGATGTTCTTTTTCACCGCCGCCTGGATCTGTTGAATCAGCAGGTCGCGGTTATCCCGCACATAGGGTTGTGGGAAGCCCACCTCGATGCGCAGGCGTTGGCCGCCCTGGGTCCGGTAGCCTTCGCTGTCGCGGCCGGTCCAGCCGGCCTCGTCCAGCAGCTGATTGGCGTGGGCAACGTTGTTGCCCCAGGTGTGGGCCAGGGCCTTGTTGCTGTCGGGGTTGTCCGGGCCGATATCGGACCAGGCGCGGGGCACGGTGCCCAGGTAGATGTTCTTGACCACCGCATCGACGTCGAAGCCGTCACGCAGGGCCTGGCGCACGCGCACGTCGGTGGCTGGTCCGTGGGTATAGTTCACGTTGAGGGTGAACGAGGTTTCTGCTGACGGCCCCACCAGGTACTGGAAACCGGGGGCATCTTTGAACAGCGGGATATCGGTGGGCTGCACACCTTCGATCACGTCGACTTGCCCTGAGGTCAGCGCCCCGGCCCGCACAGCGTATTCGGGGAGGAAGCGGTAGGTGACCGAGTCCAGGTAGGCCGGTCCCGGGTGGCTGGCGTAGGCGGGGGGCCATTGGTAATGGGGGTTCTTGACGAAGCGTGCAGACTGGCCGCGCTGGTATTGGTCGAACACGAACGGCCCGGTGCCCACCAGTTGCGGGCCACCGCCGCACAGATCGGGGGCGCTGGCCAGGGCCTTGGGTGCGATAAAGCCCAGTTTGACGCTGGAGAATGATTCAAGCATCGAGGAGTCTGGGCGGCTCAGCACGATGTTGACCTCATGGGGGCCGATCACGTCGGTGCGCAGGTAGTACTCCATGAAGGTGGCGGCCATGGCGGTGTTGGCCGGGTTGGCCACCCAGTCGAAATTGGCTTTCACTGCCTGGGCGTCGAACGGTTCGCCGTTGCTGAAGGTGACGTCGTCGCGCAGCACAAAATGGTAGGTCCTGCCATCCGGCGAGATGTCCCAGCTTTTCGCCAGCCAAGGCACGAAGGAGCCGTCGGCCTGCTTGCCCACCAGTGAGTCGATGTAGTTGCGCATGATCAGAAACGAGTTCTGCTGGCCCGAGCGGTGCGGGTCGAAACACACCGGTTCCCCGGCCACGGCGATGGACAGATTGCCGCCGGCCGCCGGTTGGCCAGTGGCTGCGGCGGCCACCGCTTTGTCCTGGGTGCCGTCGCCGCAGGCGGTCAGCAGGAGAGGGGATAGAAGGGCGATGCAGAGACCGTTGCGCAAGCCGGGCATGGGATTCCTAATATGCTTGTAGATAATATATTAGGGAAATCTATATGCTCTTAACGAATTATGTCCAAGGCTGAAAGGTCATATGGATATATCACGCGACACCGCAATGCGGCCGTCGCCGGCAAGCCTGAGGGTATAGGCCAACCCGGCATTGAAGTGGCTCTGAGGGAGCAGGGCTTGCCCGCGATGGCCGCGCTGGGGTTCCTCGGCCGAATTCGAATCAAAAATTCGCCGGTGTATTTGCGCTGATGATCTCGGCTTCATCTGCGCCGATGTTGCGGAAGCTGTGGGGCAGGGTGGTGGGGATGTAGTAGCCGTCACCGGGGTGGAGCACACTGACGGCGCCGTCCACGGTCATCTCGATCACGCCACGGGTGACCAGGCCGCACTCCTCTCCTTCACTGTGCACGATGGGTTCGCCGGAACCTGCGCCCGGGGCATAGACCTCGCGCAGAAAGCGCATCTGCCGACCCGGCACTGGCGCGCCCACCAGCAACAGGCGCAAGCCGTTACGGCCGAGGTCCGGTTGTTCGCCCGCGCGGAACACGTAGGGCTCCTGCTGCGGCGGAGCGTCGAAGCTGAAGAAGTCCGCCAGGGACATGGGGATGCCCTCCAGCAGTTTCTTCAGCGAGCTGACCGAGGGGCTGACACGGTTCTGCTCGATCAGCGAGATGGTGGCGTTCGTCACGCCGCTGCGACGGGCCAGCTCGCGCTGGGAAAGCTGATGCCGTTCTCGAACCAGTTTAAGCCGTGCACCCGTATCCATAACCGCCTTATGTTCTGTCAATGTGAGGGCTGCCCCGTGCGGGCCGCCTCGCGCCGGCGGCTATTAAATCACATCGGCCCTGCCGTGCCAGTGGCGATGCGCGCAAGCTGTCGCCCCTGGGGAAATGAACCTGGGGCCATTTTTACGGTCTGTCAGCAGGCAGTTGCTGCGACCTGCCTTTAAGGTGCTGAGTGCGCCTTGTCTACGGCCCAACCATCCGGGCCTTCATTTTCATATTCACGCGAAGATCAACCATGCCCTTTCTTTCCCGTCTGTTTTCTCGGCTGCTGCCATTCTCCTCGCTGCTGGCCGGCGGCCTGCTGCTCACCGGCAATGCCCATGGCGCCGAAGCCGACCGCTGGATCAGCGATAACCTGACCACCATCGTGCGCAGTGGTCCCACCGACGGCTACCGGGTGATCGGCATGGTCAAATCCGGGCAGAAGGTACAGTTGATCAGCACCCAGGGCGACTACAGTCAGATACGTGGCGAGTCCGGGGACACGGTCTGGCTGCCCAGCGCCAACCTGCAGGAACAACCAAGCCCCACCGAGCGCCTACCGCAGTTGACCCAGCAAGTCACCGAATTGAACGACCAGCTCAAAACCATCGATGACAGTTGGAAAACTCGTGTTCAGGGCATGCAGGAAACCCTGGATACGCGCAAAAAGCTGATCGACGAACTGCAGGCCCACAACAAGGACATCGATGCGCAATTGACCGCGGCCCAGAGTGAGGTGCGCACGGTGCAGGCGCAATTGGGCGACGAGAACAAGCAGGTGTTGATGCGGTACATGGTCTATGGGGGCGGCATTGCCGGGGCCGGGTTGCTGGCAGGTTTGATCCTGCCGATGCTGACCCGTGGGCGCAAGCGCAATGACCGGTGGTTTTGAACGGGCTGCATCAGCGGCATTCGTGCGCGGCTTTCTGCAAGCGCGAGTGCCCGATCGGCCCGCGCAAATAAAGCGAGACCTGGGTGCCGGTGTTGGTCTTGTGGGCTTCCAGGATCTGATCGGCGGCGACGTCGCTGGGCGCGGTCAGGGTCACCAGGTTGCGGTGCTCGGTGATCTGCGTGCCAGGGCGTATGGCCTGCCATTTGGGGTAGACGCAGTCGGCGAATTCAGCCGGCGTCTTGCTGCTATTAAACTGCACGGACGGCGCGTTTGGGCGAATGGCACAGCCGGCCAGCAACGCCATTGGCAGCAGGAAAACGAGAAGGTTTTTCATGACTCGGGGGTCCTTGGATCGAAGCGCGCGGATCATCGCTCAAAGCGCCGGTAAAAGGAAATGATCAAATGCACTGTTTTCTATCGACGGCGTCGATTATTACCAGCGCTATCAGTCGCTTGAGGGAGAAATCGGAATGCAGATCAAGCCGTTTACCGTGCACGTCGATGATTTGGCGCTGCACGATCTGCAACAGCGCCTGGCCCGAACCCGTCTGGCACCTGCCATCGAGGGCGCCGGCTGGCAGGAGGGCACCGCCCCTGACTTCCTGCGTCGGCTGTTGCACCACTGGCAGCACGGCTTCGACTGGCGCGCCCAGGAACGCCGGCTTAACCGGCTGCCGCAGTTCATCGCCGAGCACGCTGGGCAACAGGTGCATTTCATTCACCAGCGCGGTACGGGCCCCGCGCCGCTGCCGCTGATCCTGACCCACGGCTGGCCCGGTTCCTTTGTCGAGATGCAGGCCATTGTGCCGCTGCTGGCTGACCCCGGTGCTCACGGGGGAGATCCTCGGGATGCCTTCGATGTGGTGGTGCCGTCGCTGCCCGGTTATGGTTTTTCGTCGGCGCCGGTGTCGGCGGGGACTGGCCCGTACGAGATCGCCGACCTGTGGGCCGAGCTGATGAGCGCGCTGGGGTATGAGCGGTTCGGGGCCCAAGGGGGCGATTGGGGCGCGGGGGTGGCGACCTGGCTGGCCTGGCGTCATGCCGACCGGATCAAGGGGTTGCACCTGAACTTCATACCCGGTTCCTACCGCCCACCGCTGGGTGACGGGCACGCCCCCATCAGCCCTGATGAGCAGGCGTTTCTGGATCACGTCGGCCAGTGGAGCCAGACGCAGGGGGCCTACGGCCAGATTCAGGGGACCAAACCGCAAAGCCTGGCGGTGGGCCTGAACGATTCGCCAGCGGGCCTTGCGGCCTGGATCACCGAGAAATTCCAGGCCTGGAGTGATTGTCAGGGCGAGCTGGAACAGGCTGTGTCAATGGATGATCTGCTGACCAACATCAGCCTCTACTGGTTCACCGGGACCATCGGCTCGTCCATGCGCCTTTACGTGGAAGGGCGCCGCCGCCCGCTGCATTTCAGCACCGGCCAGCGGGTGTTGCCGCCGCTGGGAGTGGCGCAGTTTCCTGCCGAGTTGCCGATGCCGCCGCGTTCATGGGTCGAGCGGGTGTACAACCTGCAGCGCTGGACCGTCATGGCGCGCGGCGGCCACTTCGCCGCCCTGGAGCAACCCCAGGCACTGGCCGAAGAGATCAGGGCGTTTTTCCGCCCTTTGCGCTAATTCAGGCAGCCTGTTCCACGGGTTTGCTCTGGCCCGCGACGCGTGCCCGGCAGGCTTGGCCAAAGGCCTGGAACAACTTCACCGAATCGGGATTGCTGCTGGCTTGCCATTCCGGGTGCCATTGCACTGCGAGGAGGAACGAGCTCAAGCCCGTTCCGTGGATGGCTTCCACCAGGCCATCGTCGGCGTAAGCGATGGCTTCCAGGCCCTTTCCGAGGGTCTTGAGCCCTTGGCCATGCAGCGAATTGACCTCGATGCGCGCGGTCCCCAGCACCTGATGCAGCCAGCTGTCGGCGGTGATCTGCACGCTATGGGCGGGGGCGTATTGGGCTTGAACCGAAGCGTCGGGGTTTTCCCGGTGGTCATTGAAGCCCGGCTCGGCGTAGACCTTCTGGTACAGGTCGCCGCCCAGTGCCACGTTGATCTCCTGCATGCCACGGCAAATGCCGAAGATCGGCAGGCCGCGGGCGATGGCAGCGTGAATCAACGGCAAGTCGAACTGGTCGCGCTCGCGGTCCTGGGCCTTGCCCGGGGTCAGGTTGTCCTGGCCATACAGCGCAGGGTCGATGTTGCTCCCGGCGCCGGTCAGGTAGACGCCGTCGGCCATGTCCAGATAGTGCGCAAGGTCATCAATCCCGCAGCAGGTCGGCACCAGCACCGGCAAGCAACCGGCCAGTTCCACCAGCGGGGTGATGTATTTGTGGGTCATGACCTGGTAGGCGTGGCCTTTGCGTACCGACGTACCCATGGACATGAGGACCACCGGTTTTCGAAGGGTTGGGTGTTCTTTGTTCGGGGTGCTGCTTGACATAAGTCACCTTGTGGCGGGCCAGGGCGGCCCGTTTTCTGGTCAAAGCCTAAGTGCTAGCCTGCCACAGGCGTTTATTATGTCAAACAGTATGATCAGAGCCGTCAAGAATAATGTTCGGTCAAGCCATCTCGTCAAGCATCTGCCGGTACTGCTCATCCACCAACGGCTGCGGCACACACAGGGTGATGGCGGTTTCCAGCCACTGCCGAGCCTGCTGGGTGTACTCGACGATTTCGTAATGGCTCAAGCCTTCCACATGCTTGGGCAGGTGCAAGTCGCGCAGCTCGCCATTCTCCAGGTCATGCACCGGGAAAATCAGCAGGTCGCTGGTCAAGTTGCTCACGCAATAGATGTCCGAGCCGATATAGGCAGCATTCACCGCAATACCCGCAGCGGCCGCTTGCTTGCGGATTTCGGTGGCCACTTCGACGTAGGCACGCTGCATACGCTGGTAGGCTTCATCTTCGGCGCTTATGGACAATGTCGTGTCAGGCTGCTGCATTGGGCGTTCTCTTTTGATGATCCGCCCATTTTCGCAAGGAATCGGCGCGCCAAAAGCTTTCTCTGACAGATGGTAACGTTTGGCCACTAGTTTCGGGCAGACGGTCTTCCCATCGCCAGGGGGCTACCCAATTGGGCGTGTAAAAACAAGGGCGCATGGTCTGAAACACTGGCGCGGGCCTGCTGATGGGTCAGGCCGAGGAACTTCGGATAGGCGAAGATCTGTACGGTGTTGATCTTGATGGTGCTGGCCTTGGCGATGAAGATGTTGTCGTACAGGTTGGCGAACTTGCCGTCCGTGGTGGAGAGCGTGCTGGCCCCCTCGGTGAGCAACGGCCGGGCGGATTGGTCGAGGTTGTCCCAGGCCGGCGAGGTCGGCGGGGTGTTGAAGTCCCCCATCAGCAGCAAATGGCTGTTGCCGTGGTAGGTGTCTCCCAGCCAGGCCCAGTATTGCGAGAGCGCAGTGATCTCCCCGGCGCGGTCGGCCTTGTGCTTGCCGTACAGAATGTGCACCGTGGCCACCACGAAATCGGTGTGATCGCTCAAGGACTTGAAGCGCGCCGAGTAGGGGTCTCGGGCGAAGGCCTTGTCGCGGTCCAGATACGTCACGGCGCCGTCGGCGTAGGCCACCGCGTCGTCGCGCCACACGAAGCCGTACATCTCTTTATAGGAAGAACGGCCTACGGCGCTGGAGGACATGGCGCTCCAGTGGTGGCCGGTCTGCTTGCTCAAGGCCTGGGCCAAGGTGTCGAGGGCGTCTTCGCTCATCAACTCCTGCACCGCAAGAAAGTCGACGTTGGCGGCCACCTTGGCAATGGCGGCGAAGTCCTTGTTGGGACGCACGCTGAGGTGTTCCAGGTTCCAGGTGCCGATACGCGTCTCGGCGTGCAGGGCGGGGGTGACGAGGAGCAGGCAGGTCAGGACAGCAGATCGAATGCGCATTTTTTCTCTTGATGTAAAGCGGTAGGTTCTGGAATCAACCCACTGATAAAAAAGAGAAAGTAACACAGTGTTTCATGAGGCGCAGCTGATGGTTAATGGCCCTGCACGCGATTGAGGAAACGCCGGGTACGCTCATCCTGCGGGTTGACCAGAATCTCTTCCGGGTTGCCATCGGCAATGATCCTCCCACTCTCCATGAACAGCACCCGATCGGCAAAGTCCTGGGCAAAATTCATTTCATGGGTGACCAGCAACATGGTGGTCTGCTGTTCGTGCGCGATGTTGCGAATCACCTCCAGTACCTCGCCCACCAGCTCCGGGTCCAGCGCGGAGGTCACTTCGTCGAACAGCAATACCTGCGGGCGCATGGCCAAGGCGCGGGCGATGGCGACCCGTTGCTGCTGGCCGCCCGACAGGTTGGCAGGGTAGGCAGCGGCCTTGTGGGTCAGGCCCACCTGCTCCAGACAGGTCATGGCACGGCTGCGCGCCTCGCTCGGGTTCAGGCGCAGCACCTGCACCGGCGCTTCCATGACATTGTCCAGCACGGTCAGGTGGGGAAACAGGTTGAACTGCTGGAACACCATGCCCACCCGATGCACCACCGGCTGGCGCCGGCTCAACGGCCAGCGCCAGCCATGGGGCGGCGCCGGCACCGGCGCACCGGCCACCTCGATGCTGCCTTGCTGGTAGGTTTCCAGCCCCTTGATCAAGCGCAGTATCGTGGATTTGCCCGAGCCGCTGGGGCCGATCAGTGCCACTTTCTGACCCTGGGGAATGCTCAGGTCCAGGTGGTCGATGATCGGCGCGCCGCCGAAATGCTTGACTACCTGAGTCAGGCGAATCTGTGGGCGAGTGCGTGCGTCAGGCGGCATGGCTGCGTTTTTCCAGGTACTTGAAGAACAGGGAAGTGGGCACGCTGATCAGCAGGAACAGCAGCGCCATCACGGTGTAGGGCTCGTTGTAGTGATAGGTCAGGCCCGCCACTTGCTTGGCCGCCTGGAACAGTTCCGGGATGGTGATGACCGCCAGCAGCGGTGTTTCCTTGAACATGCCGATCAGGTAGTTGCCCAGCACTGGCAGCATCGGCTTGAGCGCCTGGGGCAGGATAATTCGCCGCCAGGTCGTGCTGCGCTCGATGTCCAGCGCCGACGCCGCTTCCCACTGACCACGATCGATACCGTCAATGGCGCCGCGCCAGGCCTCGGCGATGTAGGCGCTGTAATACAGGCCCAGGCCGAGCACGCCGGTGCTGATGGGCGGCAGGGTGATCCCGGCCTGGGGGAGGGCGAAGAACAGCACATAGAGCTGCACCATCAATGGCGTGTTGCGCAGAAAGCTCAGGTAGCCCGCGCACAGGCGCCGCACGATGCTCGAGGGACTGCGCTGCAACAGCGCCACCGCCATGCCCAGCACCGTGGCCACGACGAAACCGAGGATGACCACCCGCACCGTGACCAGCAGCCCTTTGAGCAAGTCCGGCACAATCGACCAGGCCAGTTGGAAGTCGAAATCCATGTCAGTGCTCCGGCCGCCGCCAGGCCGTACTGTGCCGTTCATAGCGGCGCACCAGCGCGCTCAACGGCCAGGCCATGGCGAAATAGCACAGCAGCACGATGCTCCATATCAACGACTGCCGCCCAAGGGTGGTGATCAATTGGTTACCGGCAAAGGTCAGGTCGGTCAGGGTGATCAGCGACACCAGCGACGTGGTCTTGAGCAATTCCACCAGTTGGTTGCCCAGCGGCGGAATCATGAACGGCAGCGCTTGAGGCAGGATGATCCGCCGCAGGGCCGCACCGGGCGGAAAATCCAGCGCCCGTGCTGCATCCCGCTGGCCCGCACTCACGTTCACCAGCGCCGACCGGATGATCTCCGAGCCGTAGGCGGAAAAGGTCAGCCCCAGGCCGATCACCCCGGTGGTCATCGGCGCCAGGGTGATGCCGAACAGCGGCAGAATGAAGAACAGATAGAACAGCAACACCAGCGCCGAGATGCCCCGCAGCAGTTCCACATAGACGGTGGCGACCCAGCGTAACGCACGCCAGCGCGACAGGCGCATCAAGGCGATGGCAAAACCCAGCACCAGAACGAGGACCTCGGCCTGGGCGGTGATCTGCAGGGTGACCCAGGCGCCTTGTCCCAGTTGTCGGGCGATAAACAGCACGGTGCCGTCGGTGAACATGACCTGTACTCGTGTGGGTTTGAGGCCTGGGGGGTGGCTTGGGTGAAGTCAGAGCGAGCATCGTTGCTCGGCAGTGATGTCCGTGGCCGGCAGCTCGTTCTCGGTGTAGCCGTATTTCTGCAGGATCTTCAGTAACTCCCCGGACGCGCGCAGCTTGGCGAGTTGTTCATTGAAGGCCTGAGCAAAGGCCGGGTCGTTCTTCGGCAGGCCGTAGGCGTGATAATTCCAGGTCGGGTTGCCGCTGGCGTCGGGGATCTGCTCAAAGGGCAGGGCACGTTCCACCGATGGGTCATTGGCTTTTTGCAGCAGGCCGATGATCTCTGCGTCAGGGAAATACACCACATCCACCCGGTTGGCCTGCAACGCCGCCAAGGCCTCATTGTCCTTGTCGAACAGGGAGACGTTGGCCTCACTGATCCCGGCGCTCTTGGCTTCCTGCACCTGATTGGAGCCCGGTTGCGTAGCCAGGCGCGCCTTGCCGTTGGCGGCGACGTCCTTGAGGCTGTGCAGGTTCAAGGGGTTACCGGCCTTGACGATAAAGGCGCCACCCGAACGGGTCACCGGGTTTGAATAGGCGATCACCTTGCAGCGCGGCGGGGTGATGAACAGCCCGGCGCCGATCAGGTCGAAGCGCTTGGCCGCCAGCCCCGGCACCAGCGAGCCGAAGTCACTGATGGGAGTGTCCACCTGGGTGATGCCCAACGGCTTGAGAATCGCCAACAGCACTTCATAATTGGCCCCGGTAATCTTGCCGTCGGTGCCGATGTAAGCGTAAGGCTGCTCGTTGGCGATGCCGGCGGTCAGGCCGCTGCTGCGGCCTTTTTCCAGCAGTCCGGCGGCCATCGCCGAGGCGCTGAAGAGGGTGCCGAACGCGATGGCCGAGCCGAGCAGGGTGGCCAGGGAGAGTTTTCTGGAGGCAGGCATGATTCGGTACCAGGGCGGGGTGAGGAGGGCAGCGTTATAGTGAAAGATACTATCGGTATAAAAATATTTTTTTAAATATCGATGAGGAATAAGGTTAGAACTGGGTTGCGGGACTGCGGTGGCGCCGAGGAAGAGGGGGCCGAGGGCGGCAACTCAGATGCAACCCCTGGGGCGTCACTGCGCGCACTCGCCGGCAAGTCATACGCCGACTCATACTGAGCATGGGTGCTCGACGCCAGCAACCGCGCCTGGCACGGGCAACTGCTGACGCTGTCCAGCGTGCCTGCCACCCGGCGCCCACCCGTCATCCTAGAGTCGATGCCACCCAGGATCTGATATGGCTGCCCATCCGCGCCGCAACTGACGGCATCGCCCTCGCGACTCTGGAGCAGGCCAAACATCATGACGGTGTCGGCGCCCTCGAGCACGGTGCCGCCACAGCTGGTCTTGTCCCCTCTGCCAATGAAATGTCCATACGCCATTGCTGGTTCCTTTCGTCAATCTCGAAGCCGGCACGCGGAGAGGCGCCGGACCGGGGGCGAGATTCGTCGAAAGGGGTAGGGGATGTCTGTAGGACGGTTCTGAAAATGCGGCGGAAATTTCTGAAGTTTCTCGTGGCTCAGGTGCCAGGCAGGTTGCAGGCGCCTTCACCCATTGAGTTAGAGCCGATCCCTGCGCTCAGCGATTGAGCCCCGGCACTCCGATCTGCAACTGCCCCAGCATGAACTTGGCCGCGACATAGGACGCCGTCGCCCCCACAATCCACAACACCGACCCGCCGACCACGATGCCCAGGGCGATCTGCCAGGCCAGCCAGTTGGCGCTGCGTGGCTTGCGCCAGGCGCCTCGCTGGGTGGGCTGATAGCCGCGCTCGTCGTCCAGATCCAAATCCAGTTCATGGTCGAGGTCAGCGCGCAGATTGTCTTTCATGGTCGTCCAGGTATTAAGTAAAAGGGGCAGAGCCGGCGGAGGATACCTCAGCGCAAGGTCTCGGTGCGAGCCGGCCAGCGGATGACGTCGGTGCACCACAGCGGCCACCACACCAGCACAGGCTGGAACAGCAGGCGCGGCACGTGGTAGCCCCAACCGAGCACGGTGCCGCCTGTTGCGACATGGTCAAAGGCGTGTTTGAGGTTGGCGGGGAATACGCAGATTGCATACAGGGCCAGCATGATCCCGGCCAGTCGCCGCGTGCGTGGCAGCAACAGCCCCAGGGCGCCGAGCCACTCACAGATTCCAGTGACCACCACCACGGTCGCCGGCCACGGTACCCAATCGGGCACGATGGCGACAAAGCCCGCGGTCGCATATAGATGAAAGAAGCCCGCAATCAGGTAGACCGCTGCCAGTAACAGGCGCAAGCCATGCAGGGCAGCGGCATGACTCAACTGTGTTCCAACGGAACGGTCGATGCCGCTCGCCAGCTCACCTCGGTAATACCGAAGCGCTCGGCCCAGGGCCTTGAGGTCTTTTTAATCTTTTCCCGGGTGTTGCGGCCGATACGGCCGACTCCCGCGTCACAGCTGGCCCAGTGCCAGGCCTCGGCGTTGTCCATGCGGTCGGCGCGGATGACGAAGCTCTTGGCTTGCCCATGCAGGCTGTAATCAATTACATAAAGTTGTGTAGAAGGCATTTTTCTATCCGCCGTTGTCGTCGTACGTACTAAGCTGAGTATCGGGGGCGTCAGAAATTCAACACAAAAGACGAAGGGCCGGTTTTGAGCCTTAACTGCCTGAAAGTGGACAGATTGTCGGAAAAATATCCGACGAGCTGTAGTGTCAAAGTGCCATTTATCTCGTGCTGCCACTTGGACATTCTTGATACGCTTGTACAAGGTCACTTCCTGGAACTGCCATGATTTCCCATACCTGCCTCGGCGTGAACGACTTCGCCCAAGCCTTGGTGTTTTACCGCGGCCTCATGCGTATCCTCGGTCTCCAGAACAGCTTCACGGACCTCGCCCGCCCTTGGGCCGCCTGGAAACACCCCGACCACGACCGGCCACTCTTCGTCATCGGCGTGCCCCTCGACGGCCAGCCGGCGACGGCGGGTAATGGCACAGTAATAGCCTTGCAGGCCAAGGACCGGGTCGCCGTCGGCAAGGCCTATGCCGTCGCGCTGGCTCTGGGCGGCAGCGACGCCAGCGCGCCACGCGTGCACCCCGAATATCACCCCCACTTTTACGGCGCTTTCTTCCACGACCCGGACGGTAACCTGCTGTGCGTTTGCTGCCACGAGCCGCCGACGGCTGCGGACGCGACAGCAAAAGCTGATTAATAGCTTCAGGATCTAAGAATAGATCCTATCGTTCTATAAGTTCATAACAAAAGCCGATATCCTGCCGCCCTGATTTTCCCGCTTAAACCTGTGCAGTGTGGATGGCGTCATGGAATTTGGCAGTATTGGTTGTGTGGTAGCGGGGCTGGTGGTGGGCTTCATCGTCGGGATGACCGGTGTAGGCGGCGGTTCGCTGATGACGCCGATCCTGTTGTGGTTCGGCATCAACCCGGCCACTGCGGTGGGCACCGATCTGCTGTACGCGGCGGTGACCAAGTCCGGCGGCGTCTGGGTCCATAGCCGCAACAAGAACATCGATTGGCGGGTGACCGGCTGGCTGACCCTGGGCAGCGTGCCGGCGGTGGCCATGACCCTGTGGTACCTGAGCACCCTGCACGCCGCGCCCCAAAGCATGAACGCGCTGATCAAGCAGGCCCTGGGCGTGGTGCTGTTGATCACCGCGTTGGCCGTGTTCTTCAAGCAGCAGTTGCTGGCCTTCGCCAACCGCCGCGCAGGGGGCACCTACCAGCCGAGCGGCGTGAGCCTCAACGTGCTGACGGTGATCACCGGGCTGGTGCTGGGGGTCATGGTCGCCCTGACGTCCATCGGCGCTGGCGCATTGGGCACGGTGGCGTTGTTCATCCTCTATCCGTTTTTGCCGACCCGCCGCCTGGTCGGGACCGAAATTGCCCACGCCGTACCCCTGACCCTGGTGGCGGGCCTGGGCCATGCCAGCATGGGCAACATGGACTGGTCGGTGTTGGGGCTGCTGCTGTGCGGGTCTTTGCCGGGGATCTACGTCGGCAGTCAGTTGGCCGGCAAAGTGCCGGACGCCGTACTGCGCCCGTGCCTGGCGGTGATGCTGTTTCTGATCGGCTACAAGCTGGTGTTCTGACGCCGCGCGGGGCGACGTCAGACGCTGTTCACACCGCCAACAGGTGCTCGATGCGCACCGGCAGGTCGCGTACGGTCACCCCGGTGGCGTGGCGTACGGCATCGGTGATCGCTGCGGCCACGCCGGCCAGGCCGATCTCGCCGATGCCCCGTGCGCCCAAGGGGTTGAGCGCCATGTCCGGGTAGTCGAGAAAGGTAATGTCGACGCTGGGCGCGTCGGCGTGGGTCGTCACGATGTAGTCGGCCAGGTTGCTGTTCACCGGCGCGCCGCTGCGCGAGTCGTATTCGATGGCTTCGAACAAGGCCATGCCGACGCCCATGATGATTGCGCCTTCGATCTGGTTGCGCCCGGTACGGGCATTGATCACCTTGCCGGCATCGATCACCGTGACCACGCGGCTGACCCGCAGGCGGGCCATCTCCGGTTGCCAGATCACTTCGACGAAATGCGCGCCGTAGGAATGCAGCGAGACCTTCTTTTCCGCCTCGGCGCTGCCGGCCGCCTTGCCGTGCCCGCTGACGTGATTGATCCGCGCCGCCTGCAGCATCTCGCCCACTTCCACGCCGTCATCGGCCGGCGCGCCCTTGACGCGAATGCGCATGTTGATGAATTCCAGGTCATCCGCTTTTTTACCACTGAACCCGGGATGGTGCTGGGCGGCCATCTCCCGTGCCTGATCCATGGCTGCCTGCGTGGCTTGCTGCACAGCGGGCACCAGCGAACCAGTGGCCATGGAGCCACCGGACATGGGACCGGGCGGCAGGTTGCTGTCGCCCAACACCACGTCGATACGCTCCAGCGGCAGCCCCGTCAGCTGCGCGACCATCTGCGCCACGACGGTGTAGGTCCCGGTGCCGATGTCCTGGGTGCCAGAGGACACCCGGGCGCGGCCGTCGCTGTTCAATTGCACGGCCGCTTCGGCCGGCAGGGCCTTGGCTTGCCAAGAGCAACAGGCCATGCCCCAGCCGACAATATCGCCAGCGTCATTGTGCATCGAGCCCGGTTTTTTGCCGCGACGCGACCAGCCAAACCGGCTGGCGCCCAGGTTCAGGCACTCGGTGAGGTGACGGGAAGAAAACGGTTGGTCGGTGCTCTCGTCATGGTCGGGCTGGTTGATCAGCCGCAGTTGCAACGGGTCCATGTCCAGGCTCACGGCCAAATCGTTCATCGCCGACTCCAGGGCATACAGCCCCGGCACTGCGCCCGGCCCGCGCATGGACGTGGGCGGGGAGATATCGCGACGGGCGAACGACCAGGCGGCCCGAAGGTTCGGCGTGCTGTAGAGAAAGCCCGTGGCCTCGCCGCAGTTCTCCTTGTAGGTGTCCAGCCGGGCGTTATGGAACAGGTAGTCCTGCTGCACCACGCTGAGCTTGCCGGCGGCGTCGCAGGCCAGACGCATGCGCTGTTGGGTGTTAGTGCGATGGCCGACTGACTGGAACATCATCTGCCGGTCCACCACCAGTTTGACCGGCCGCTGGAGCTCGCGAGCACTGGCGGCAGCCAGCAGCGAATGGGTCCAGGGCCACAGCTTGCCGCCAAAACCCGAGCCCAGGTACTCGGTGATCACCCTTACCTGTTCCGGGGCGACGCCGAGCATCTGCGCACTGACCGTGCGGTGGTTCATGATCGCCTGGGAGGTTTCATACAGTGTGAACGCGTGGCCGTCCCAGACTGCCACGGTCGCATGGAGCTCGATGGGGTTGTGCGCGTGGGGCGGCGTCGTATAGGTCTGGTCGAGCTTGACCGGGGCAGCGGCGAACGCCTTGTCGACGTCGCCACGCTCGGTGTCGACCTTGACCGGCTCTTCGGCCGTCAGGCGCAGATCCACATTGGGCGTGTCGGCGGCGTAGCTGACCTTCACCGCGGCAGCACCCGCCAGGGCCTGCTCGTAGGTGTCGGCCACCACGACCGCGACATACTGGCCGTAATAGGTGACGCGATCATCACTCAGGGGCGGGCGACCTTCGTCGGTCTTGCCGCCACCGCTTTTGCGGAACAGCTGTTTGTCGAAGTTGCCGGCGTGATAGACCGCTACCACGCCGGGGATCCGTTCAGCCTGGCTGGCGTCCAGCGCGGTGATGTGGCCAGTGGCGATGGTAGCGGTCACCGGTACGGCGTAGGCCATGCCCGGGAAGTTGTGGTCTGAGGTATACATCGCCCGGCCGCTGACCTTTTTCGGGCCGTCGATGCGCGGGTAGCCGAAACCGATGACATTGTCTGCGGTGGGCTGGGCTGCTGCGGGTTGAGGCTGGGCCATGGGGTCTCTCCCGAATCAGGCGGTTTGCGCGACGGTGGTCAGGGCGTGGATCAGACAACGCTTGGCCAACTCGACCTTGAAGGCGTTCTCGGGGTGGGGTTTGGCATCCTGCAAGGCCGCCTGGGCGGCGGCCTTCCAGGTCAACG
This sequence comes from Pseudomonas sp. dw_358, assembly GCF_018449655.1. GTDB lineage: Bacteria > Pseudomonadota > Gammaproteobacteria > Pseudomonadales > Pseudomonadaceae > Aquipseudomonas. The sequence continues at coordinate 39,604 of NZ_JAAVUX010000010.1, read as the reverse complement.
CCGTGGCCGGGGAGCCGATCAGTACCTTTTCCGCTTCTGGCGAGCGCCAGGGACGAGTGCCCACCCCGCCCAGGGCGACGCGGGCGCCGCGCACCTGGCCGTTGTCGATCTGCAGGACCACGGCGGCGGACGCAAGGGCGAACTCATAGGAGGCGCGATCGCGCAGCTTCAGGTAGCCGGAGCGGCTGTTGGGCAAGGGTGGCGGCAAGGTGATGTGGGTGATCAACTCGCCGGGTTGCAGCACGGTTTCCTTGTCCGGCGTCTGTCCCGGCAGCAGGTAGAATTCGCCGATGGGCACTTGCCGCTGGCCGCGTTCCCCATGAATGTGCACGGTGGCGTCCAGCGCCATGAGCGCGACGTTCATGTCCGAGGGATTGGTAGCGATGCAGTGGTCGCTGGTGCCAAGGATGGCCAAGGTGCGGTGCACGCCTTCCATCGCTGCGCAGCCCGATCCCGGCTGGCGCTTGTTGCAGGCGCTGACGTTGTCGCGAAAGTAGGTGCAGCGGGTGCGTTGCAGCAGGTTGCCGCCGGTGGTGGCCATGTTGCGCAACTGTGCCGAGGCGCCCGACAGCAGGGCCTGGGACAGCACCGGGTAGGCCTGCAGCAGGCGTGCGTCGTGGGCCATGTCGCTGTTTCGCACCAGCGCGCCGATCTTCATGCCGCCATCGCTGCCGGGGCCGATGTCGGCCAGCGGCAGGTGGTTGATGTCCACCAGTTGGGTCGGCGTTTCCACCCCCAGCTTCATCAGGTCGGTGAGGGTGGTGCCGCCGGCAATGAAACGCACCTGGGCGCCTTGTTGCGCGGTGGACGCGGCAGCGGCAAGGTGCGCGGCTTGATTGATGCTGGTGGCGCGGTTGAACGAAAAGCTCTGCATGGCCGTAGCCTCCTGGGTTCAGCTCAGGCCTTGCGGGTCTGCTGGATGGCCGCGAGGATGTTGGAGTAGGCGCCGCAGCGGCAGATGTTGCCGCTCATGGCTTCCTTGACGTCGGCGTCGCTGGCGCCGCAGGGCTCTTTGGCCAAGGCCACGGCTGACATGATCTGCCCCGAGGTGCAGTAGCCGCACTGGTAGGCATCGTGTTCGACGAACGCCGCCTGCACCGGATGCAGGCGCCCCGGTGCGCCGAGGCCTTCGATGGTGGTGACCTCGTCGCCTTCGTGCATCAGGGCAAAACTCAGGCACGAATTGACCCGGCGGCCATTGACATGCACGGTGCAGGCGCCGCATTGCCCGTGGTCGCAACCCTTCTTGGTGCCGGTCAGTTGCACCCGTTCGCGCAGGGCGTCGAGCAGAGTAGTACGCGGGTCGACTTGCAAGGTCATGGCCGTGCCATTGATTTTCAGGCGCAGCGACTGGGCACCGGGCTCCGTCTGGACGTGGGGCTGCGGAGCCGTGGCGGCCACGGCGGCGCTGGCCAGGCCACCGCCGAGCACCGCCGCCGTGCCGCTGACGCCGATGGCCTGGAGCATGGAGCGACGGGACACGGCGACGGTCGGTATCAGCCGGGAGGGGTCTAGCGTGCGGTCTTCGGGTTTTCTGGACACAGGCGTGATCTCCATCAGTACGGTCGTGACACGCGCCTCTGCGGGCGCTGACAGGGGTTGGGCTCTGGGGTGGCGTGAAGGTGGGCAGGCCGAGATCGTAAGCGTTGGTCAGCGGCGGGGGCGGTAGGGTTCCATCGTTCTCAGGCCAGAGCGACAAACTTCACCTGCCGGTGGCGGCCGTCGACCTGCAACAGGGCCACGGTGATCGGCAACTTGAACCGTCGCGGCCCGGCGCTGCCGGGGTTGATGAACAGCACGTTGTCGCGCCATTGCTCCAGCGGCTTGTGGGAATGGCCGGTGACCACCACGTCGATGCCGAGGGGCAATGGGCTGGGCACGTCGGCCATTTCGTGGGTCACGTACAGGCCGATTTCCCCCAGGCGAAGGCTATGGTTCAGATCGACGCCGGCCCACTGCTCGTCCCTGTCATTGTTGCCGCGCACCACGGTGAGCGGCGCTACCGCCCGCAAGGCATCGAGGATCTCGAGTTTGCCGATGTCGCCGGCATGCACCAGATGGTCGCAGCCTTGCAGCGCGGCCAGCGCCTCGGGGCGCAGCAGGCCGTGGGTGTCGGAGATCAGGCCGATTTTCATGGAGGATTCCTGATGGGGATTGCACTGGCAGGCAACCCTGATGTGTCCCATAGAGCAGGCCTTGAGCTTGAGGTTCACTCGGTGAGCAATGCTCAGACCCGATGCAACGATCCCCGTTCGTCGCACTCTTAAGCACAGATCATCTGCCAAGAGGGCTGCGCAATCATGGCAACACCGGACAAGGAATACATTCAGTGGCTGGTTGACCAGTCGATGCTCAACGCCGCCAAGCAGCGCGCCAAGCTGTACGCCGGGCAGGCGCGGCTGTGGCAGCGCCCTTATGCGCAATCGCGGCCACGGGACGCGTCGGCCATTGCCTCGGTGTGGTTCACCGCCTATCCGGCCTCGATCGTGACCCGCCCCGGTGAGTCGGTTCTCCAGGCCCTGGGCGACGAGACCCTCTGGCACGCCCTGTCGGAAGTTGGCATTCAAGGCATTCACAACGGCCCGCTGAAGCTGTCCGGAGGCTTGCGCGGCCGCGAGCGCACCCCCAGCGTGGACGGCAATTTCGACCGCATGAGTTTCGACATCGACCCGGACCTGGGCACCGAAACCGAGATGCTCGGCCTGAGCCGCATCGCCGCCGCCCACAACGCCGTAGTGATCGACGACGCCATCCCGTCCCACACCGGCAAGGGCGCGGATTTCCGCCTGGCGGAACTGGGCTACGAGGACTACCCGGGCCTGTTCCACATGGTCGAGATCAAGGAAGAGGACTGGCCGCTGCTGCCCGAAGTCGTCGAAGGTCGCGATGCGCGCAACCTGCCGCCCGAGATCGTCGATCAGCTCAAGGACAAGCACTACATCGTTGGCCAGTTGCAGCGGGTGATCTTCTTCGAGCCGGGGGTCAAGGAAACCGACTGGAGTGTCACGCCTGTCATCGAAGGTGTGGACGGCAAGCGCCGCCGCTGGGTCTACCTGCACTACTTCAAGGAAGGCCAGCCATCCCTCAACTGGCTGGACCCGACCTTCAGCGCCCAGCAGATGATCATCGGTGACGCCCTGCACTCCATTGACATCATGGGCGCGCGCATTCTGCGTCTGGACGCCAACGGGTTTCTCGGCGTCGAACGGCGCGCCGAAGGCCCGGCGTGGTCGGAAAGCCATCCGCTGTCGGTGGTGGGTAACCAGCTGCTGGGCGGGGCGATTCGCAAGGCTGGCGGTTTCAGCTTCCAGGAGCTGAACCTGACCATCGACGACATCGCCTCCATGTCCCACGGCGGCGCCGACCTGTCCTACGATTTCATCACCCGCCCGGCCTACCAGCATGCCTTGCTTACCGGCCGCACCGAATTTCTGCGGATGATGTTGCGCCAGGTGCACAGCTTCGGCATTGACCCGGCGTCCTTGATCCATGCCTTGCAGAACCACGACGAGCTGACCCTGGAGCTGGTGCATTTCTGGACCCTGCACGCCCACGACCAGTACCTGTACAAGGGCCAGACCTTCCCCGGCAATATCCTGCGCGAGCACATTCGCGAAGAGATGTACGAGCGCCTGGCCGGCGAGCATGCGCCGTACAACCTCAAGTTCGTCACCAACGGGGTGTCTTGCACCACCGCGAGCATCATCACCGCCGCCTTGGGCATCCGTGACCTGGAGGCCATCACCGCAGCCGACATCCAGCAAATCCAGCACATCCACCTGTTGCTGGCGATGTACAACGCCATGCAGCCCGGGGTATTTGCGCTGTCCGGCTGGGACCTGGTGGGCGCCTTGACCCTGCCCGCCGAGCAGGTCACGCACTTGATGCAGGACGGGGACACCCGCTGGATTCACCGGGGCGCCTACGACCTGGCCGACCTCGACCCCGAGGCCGAATTTTCAGCCGGCGACATGCCCCGGCCGAAAACCCTCTACGGCAGCCTGGTCAGCCAATTGCAGCGCTCGGATTCGTTCGCCAGCCAGCTGAAGAAAATGCTCGCCGTGCGCCGTGCCTACGACATTGCGGCCAGCCGTCAGATTCTGATTCCGGATGTCGATCACCCGGCCTTGCTGATCATGGTCCACGAGCTGCCGGCCGGTAAGGGCACCCAGATCACGGCGTTGAATTTCGGCAACGAGGCCTTGGTGGAGACCCTCAACCTGCCGGGCATTGCACCGGGCCCGGTGGTGGACATCATCAACGAGCGGGTTGAAGGCGACCTTACCGAGGACGGCCACTTCACCATCACCCTGGACGCCTACGAAGGCCTGTGCCTGCGGGTGGTCAGCGCCTCACCGCCGATCTGACAGGCATTCGCGGAAGAGCCGGTGCAGGGGCTGCTGGCGCTGGGCATGGCGCATGACCAGCACCAGGTCGCGGTGGAAGGTCAGCGGCCCCAGTTCCAGCACCCGCACTCGCGAGGGGGCCTGCAACCACAGGCCGGCGCGGGGGATCAGCGATACCCCGAGGCCGGCCTCGACCATGCGCACGATGGCATCCAACTCGTCCAGTTCCAGGCTGGCACGGGACTCGAGCTTGTGTTCGCGCAGAAACCGGCTGACCAGCCGCCCGCCGAACGAATGTCGGTCGTAACGCACCAGCGGCTGTTCGCGCAGCAGGGTCAGCGGGTTATCGCCGCTGACGTGGACGGGGCAGATCAGCACAAACGGTTCCTGTTCCAGCACCTGCACGTGTAACTCCTTGGGCACCGCGAAGGGTGGGCGGATCATGATCGCCAAGTCCACCTCGCCGGCATCCACCGCGCTGAGCAGATCGAGTGAAACGCCGGGCACCAATTTAGTCTCCACCTGGGGCGCCGCCGCCCGCAGGCGCACCAGCGCGGCGGGCAGCATGCCGGTCTGAGCCGAAGCGATGGCACCCAGGGTCAGGCTGCCGTGGTAACCGTCGACCTGCTCCGGTGTACACAGGCGCTGGAAGGTCTGCACGATCTGCTCGGCCATGGGCAGCGCGCGCTCCCCGGCGGCATTGAGCGTGGCCTTGCGCCCGCTGCGGTCGAATAATGGCGTGCCGAGGGCGTGCTCCAACGTGCGGATCTGCGCGCTGACCGCCGATTGCGTCAAGCCGATGTGGTTGCCCGCAGCAACGAAGGTGCCCAAACGGGCCACGGTCAGCAGGGTGTTCAATTCACGGATCATGGGCAAAGGCTCGATTGATCGAAATAATTGTGGCTCGGCAGCAAATATATCCGTTTTCCAACAAAGTTGTGCGTGCTCAGAATACGGTCACCGTACACGCCCCCAGGAGATGCCCATGAGTCTGTCGCCGTTCCACCTTGCCATTCCGGTCTACGATCTGGCCGCCGCTCGTCAATTCTACGGCGAGGTGTTCAACCTGCCTGAAGGGCGCTCCAGCGAGCACTGGGTGGATTTCGACTTCTACGGCCATCAGCTGGTGATCCACGAACACCCCAAAACCGACTCCCAGGCCCACGCCGGCACCAACGCGGTGGACGGTCATGACGTGCCGGTCCCGCACTTCGGCATCATCCTCGGCTGGGAGCAATGGGAAGCGCTGGCCGAGCGCTTGCAGGGCTTTGGCACGAAGTTCGTCATCGAACCCTACATCCGCTTCAAGGGCCAGGTGGGCGAGCAAGCCACCATGTTTCTCTTCGACCCTTGCGGCAATGCCCTGGAGTTCAAGGCGTTCAAGGACATGAGTCAGCTGTTCGCCAAGTAAACATCTGAGTGGATAGCTGCTATAACCCCTGTGCTGTCATGAAAGTTGAACAATAAAAATAAATCACGGGAGTGTTGCGATGCGTCCAATTCGTCTGGGTCTGGTCGGTTACGGCAAGATCGCGCAAGACCAGCATGTGCCAGCCATTCGTGCAAACCCTGCCTACGAACTGCTGGCCGTGGCGACGCTGGGTGAGGCTTGCCCGGGAGTTGAAAATTTCACGTCCCTGGCCCATATGCTGGAACAGGGCCCGACCCTCGATGCCATTGCCTTCTGTACGCCGCCCCAGGGGCGCCACGCCCTGGTGAGCCAGGCGCTGGCGGCGGGCAAACACGTGCTGGTGGAGAAGCCGCCGTGTGCGACGCTGGGTGAGGCCATGGCCTTGGTCGAAGAGGCGCGGGTGCAGGGCGTCAGTTGCCTGTTTGCCTGGCATTCGCGTTTTGCTCCGGGGGTGGAAGCCGCCCGCGACTGGTTGTCCGAGCGCGAGCTGGACAGTGTCGAGGTGCTCTGGAAGGAAGACGTGCGCAAATGGCACCCTGGCCAGCAGTGGATTTGGCAGCCGGGTGGTCTGGGGGTGTTCGATCCGGGCATCAATGCCTTGTCGATCCTCAGCTACCTGCTGCCCGACAATCTGTTCGTCAAGGCCGCGCAGTTGCGCATTCCTGCCAATCGACAGGCCCCCATTGCCGCCGAACTGGACATCGTCGATGCCAACGGCCTGACGGTGCGCGCCGAATTCGATTGGGATCATGGGCAGGAAGAACTGTGGCAGATCCGCATTCAGGCCCAGGGCGCGACCCTGCTGCTGGAGCAGGGCGGCGCTGTGCTGAAAGTGGACGGAGTGGCGCAGCCGGTGGCCGATGAGGGCGAGTACACCGCCGTCTATCGCCACTTCCAGCGCCTGGTGCGCGACGGCGCCAGCGACACTGACCTGCAGCCGTTGCGGCTGGTGGCGGACAGTTTCTTTATTGGCGCGCGGGACGCCGTGGAGGCGTTCGAGGATTGACCGTGCTGTCTTGTTCCCGCTCAAGCGCGCACGAGCTTGAGCGGGAACGGCTCGATCAAGGGCAGTTGTTAGCCGCCGTCAACCACTTGGACAACACCGGCCACTGCGGCCGTGCCACGCCGTTGATCGGCTCGATCGCCACCGGGTCATTACCCCACCACGGCCCGGCCGCCCAATAGGCCACCGGCACGCACTGGTCGTGCATATAGGACAGCAGGTTGTCCATCGCCGTCAGCCAGCGCGGATCGTTGTCCGGCACGCCGAACTCGCCCAGTTGGCCGCGCAGCTTGTTGCGTTTGAGCCACTCCACGAACGGCTTGGCCCGGTTGACGCCGATCATCGGGTCGAAGGTGCCGGTAATGGGGTTGGCGTAGGCGCCGCTGCTGCCATCATCCAGGTACAGGTGAGCGGAATAGACCAGGTTGTTGTTGGGGTCCTTGAGCAGCAGCAGGTCGGAGTTGAGGTCCGGGTACAGGGTGGTGTTGGACCAGGAACGGCCCTCTACGTAGATCGGGTGCACGGTGTCATACATGCGGATGGCATTGATCCCCGCCTGGGCGATACCTTTCCAGGTCTTGTCGGCATCCCCGTAAGGTTCGTTCATCAGGTCATAGCCGTGGGTGCCGGGGTTGTTGCCCCAGCGCTGCGCGACTTTTTTCATGATGTTGGTGTAGGAGGAGGTGGGCGCTGCGGTGGTACCGAGGATTTTGCCGTAGTAGCGACCATAGTTGTGGATGTCGATGATCACCCCCATGTTGCGCTCCGCCGCCTGGGCCAGGAAGGTGTCGATGCCCTTGGCGTAGGCCGGATCCAGCGAACCCAGGGGTGACGGTTGCAGCCGTTCCCACAGGATCGAAAAGCGAATGACCTTGACGCCCGCGGTCTGCCATTTGTTCAGGTACGAAGCACTGGGGAAAATGTAGTTGGTGCCGGCCACGCCGGGAAGGACGGACCCGCCCCAGCCGGCGGCGGCCACGTTCAGGTGAATCAGGGGCGCGCCACCGCCGTCTGACAAAGGTTGTGCAGCGTTCGCTGATGGCATGACCAGCCACACAACGCTCGCTATCAAGGCAACTATCAACTTTTTCATGTTCCGTTCTCCGAGGCGCGTCAAGGCTCGATCCGAGGCTGCGCGCCCAGCTCAATTCCACTCGATGGATGATTGGGCTTTGTCATGGCTGCCGCCCCTCTGAGCTGGATTCTTTAACAGCTTCACAGGCGGCCAAAACATTGCTTGCGTGGGGTAATGCAGGTATTGCGCCCACCTTTGGCGCTGCGCGCGATGAGGGGAGGGCGAGGTCGGCTGCGCAGCTTGTGCCAGAGCGTTGGCAACCGTTGGGCGGGGGCGTTTTTTTGGCGACGACAGGACGTTTTCAAGCCCTTTCAGGGCGGTTTGACCGGGCCTGGCCGTGGCGTCAATTCAAAGCCGCCAATTTATGGGCGCCCTGACGGAGGCGCGCCTCAGGCCGGTTGGCAATCGAACTCGAACAGGCGTTCATGGCTCGCCACCACACCTTTTCCGTCACCGGTAACCCAACCGCGAAACATGCCGAGGGTGTTGTAGGGCGCGGCGACCCGGCCTTGGGCATCGATCGCGATCGCCCCGGCGCCCACCCCGTGTTCGGCAAAGGCTCCCCTGATCAGGTGGCTGGCGGCCGAGCCCAGGTCTTCGCGGCCATGGGCGATGCGCGCGGCAATGTCATGGGCGAACACGTGGCGGATGAAATACTCGCCCTGGCCGGTGCCCGAGACCGCGCAGACGCCGTCCCTGGCGTAGGTGCCGGCACCGATGATCGGGCTGTCGCCGACCCTTCCGACGGGCTTGTTGGTGTAGCCGCCGGTGGAAGTCGCCGCAGCCAGGTGGCCATGCGCGTCGAGGGCCACAGCACCGACCGTGCCGTGCTTTTCCGATTCCCGGGCGCTTTTGAAGGTGCCGGCACGCTGGTGCTCTCGCATGCTGGCCAGTGCCGCCTCGCGCCGCGGGGTGGTGAAGTAAGGGTTGTCGACGCAAGGCAGCCCGTGACGCGCGGCATAGGCGTCGGCGCCGTCGGCGGCGAGCAGGACGCTGTCGCCAGCTTCCAGCAGGTGCCGGGCGGCGAGGATCGGGTTGCGAATGCGCCGGGCCGCGCACACCGCGCCGGCGGCCAGGGTCGCACCGTCCATGATGGCAGCGTCCAGTTCATGTTCGGCGTCGGCGTTGAGGGCAGCGCCATGGCCGGCATTGAAATGCTCGGAATCCTCCATCACCACCACGGCCGCCTGCACCGCATCCAACGCCGAACCTCGGGCTTGCAGCACGGCCCAGCCGGCGCGCAGGGCCCGTTCCAGGTCGCGGCGCGCGGCGCGCCACTCTTCCGGGCTCAGGTCTTGCTGAGCCATGACGCCGCAGCCACCGTGCAGGGCAAGGGTAATAGGGTTGGACATGGCAATCTCCTTGGGGCCATCAGGCCAGATGACACGCAACCCGCTGGCCGCCAGGTCTGGCGCTCAGTATCGGACGTTGCTGACTGCACAGCGGCACGGCGCGCGGGCAGCGGGTGTGAAAACGGCAGCCGCTGGGCGGCGACAGCGGGCTGGGCAGCTCGCCGGTCAGGCTGACGCTGCGCTGGCGGTCGTCCGGGTCCATGCTGGGGGCGGCTCGCAGCAAGGCCTGAGTGTAAGGGTGCAGGGGCGTTTCATACAGCGCCTCGGTCTCGCCCACTTCCACTACTTCGCCCAGATACATCACGGCGACGCGATGGGAAATGTGCCGCACCAGACGCAGGTCATGGGCGACGAACAGCACCGTCAGGCCCAGCTTGTCCTGCAGCTCCAGCAGTAGATTGACCACCTGCGCCTGCACCGACACATCCAGCGCCGAGACCAGCTCATCGGCCACCAGCACCTGTGGCTCCACCGCCAGCGCCCGGCTGATGCCGATGCGCTGGCGCTGGCCGCCGGAAAATTCGTGGGGCAGTTTGTCCTTGGCGTCGGCGGGCAGGCGCACCAGCTCCAGCAGCGCCGCGATGCGCCCGGGGATTTCGGCGGGCGGGCACAGGCGGTGCACCGATAACGCTTCGTGCAGCACCTGGCCAACGGTCATGCGCGGGTTCAGCGAGCCGTAGGGGTCCTGGAAAATCATCTGCACCTGCCGGTTGAAGGCCCGGCGCTGGGCACCTCGCAGGCCGGCGATGTCCTTGCCTTGAAAGCGCACGCGCCCCTCGGTGGCGTCCAGCAGGCCGACCAGGGCGCGGGCGAGGGTGGACTTGCCGCAGCCCGACTCGCCGACGATGCCCAGGGTTTCACCGCGATGGATCTCCAGGCGCACCTGATTCAGGGCCTGCACGTATTGCCGTGGCTGCCCGCGCAGCCGTCGCCACAGGGTCTGGCGAACGGGGAAGTGCACCACCGCATCTTCCACGCAGAGAATCGGCTGGGTCACGGTGCCTGGGTTGTCATGCATGGCGCATGTCTCCATTGGGCTGGCGGGCCTGCTTGAGCCGTTCGCTGGCCTGCACATGGTGGCAGGCGGCGGCATGGCCTTCGGACAGGGTAAGCAGCGGCGGGACTTCGCGCAGGCACAACTCGCTGCGATAGCTGCAACGTGGGTGAAAGCTGCAACCACCGGGCAAGGCCGCCAGCGACGGCGGGGTGCCGTCGATCGATTGCAGCGGCAGACGCTCGCCCCCCAGACGCGGCACCGAAGCCATCAACCCCTGGGTATAGGGGTGCCGTGGGCGGCGGAAAATCTCCCCGACCGGACCGCTTTCGACGATGCGCCCGGCGTACATCACCGCGACCCGGTCACAGAGCTGGGCAACCACGCTGAGGTCATGGGTGACGAAAATCATGCCCATGTGAAGCTCCTCGCGCAGCCTGAGCAGCAGTTTGATGATCTGCTCCTGAATGGTCACGTCCAGGGCCGTGGTGGGCTCGTCGGCCAACAGCAACTGCGGCGCGCCGGCCAGGGCCACGGCTATCATCACCCGCTGGCGCATGCCGCCGGAGAATTGATGCGGATAATCGTCCAGCCGCCGCTGCGCATCGGGGATGCCCACCAGACCCAGCAGTTCGAGGGTGCGCTGGCGGCGTTGCGCGCGGTTGAAATCGGTGTGGGCGCAGAGGCTTTCATCAATCTGCCGGTGCACGGTGAGCACCGGGTTGAGGGCAATCATGGGCTCCTGAAAGATCATCGCGATCTCGCTGCCACGAATGCGCCGCAGGTTTTTCTCGCCCAGGCTGAGCAAGTCTTCGTCGCCCCAGTTCACCGAGCCCGTGGATCGGGCCCGCGGGCCCAGCAGGCTGAGCAGCGAGCGCAGGGTCACGCTCTTGCCTGAGCCGGACTCGCCCACCAGCCCGAGAATCTCCCCCGGAGCGAGGGTCAGGCTCACGTCTTCGATGGCGGTGATCTCTCCCCGTGCGGTGCGAATGCGGGTGGTCAGCCCGCGCACGTCCAAGTGTTTGCCGGCCGTACCGAGGGCGGGTGAAAGGGGGGGCATGTGCGGCATCCTCATCGGTTCAGTGGCTCGCCGGCCGTAGCCATTCGGCCAGGGCCTCGCCCAGCAGGCTGAAGCCCAGCCCGGTCAGGACAATGGCCAGGCCAGGAAAAATGGTGATCCACCAGGCGGTGTCCATAAAGTTCTTGCCAGCGGCGATCAACACACCCCATTCGGCGGTCGGCGGCTGTGCGCCGAGCCCCAGATAGCCCAGGCTGGAGCCCAGCAGGATCGATAGCGCCATGTCGGTCATCCAGTACACCAGCGCCACGGTGATGACGTTGGGCAGCACATGGCGCAGGAGAATGCGCAGGTGGCTGTAGCCCATGACCTGACCGGCCGCCACGTAGTCCAGGCGCCGTTGCACCGCCACTTCGCCGGCCACCAGCCGGGCATAGAACACCCAATAGATGATGCCTACGGCAATGTACATGCTATTGAGGCCCGGCCCCAGAATGGCAACGATGGCAATGACCAGCACCAACAGCGGAAAGGTCACCACCGCGTCCACCACGCGGTGAAACAGGGTTTCGGCCAGGCCGCCGTAATAGCCGACGAACAGGCCGACCAGGGTGCCGAACAGCATTGGAAACAAGGTGGTGAACAGGGCAATCTGCAAGTCTACGCGGTAGGCATGGATCACTCGGGAGAAAATATCCCGGCCAAAATTGTCGGTGCCGAACAGGTGCGCCCAGCTGGGCGGCTTGAGGATGGCGTGGTAATCGAATGCCAAAGGGTTATAGGGCGCAATCAGACCGGGGAAGCAGGCGGCGACCAGACTGGCCAGCAGGATCAGCCCGCCGATGGCCAGCGGCAGCGGCAGACGCCTCACCGACAGCTTCCAGACAGAACGGGTACGGGGCAGGGCGGTGCTCATCAGCGGGCTCTCCGGGGATCGAGCATCATCTGCACCACGTCGGTGACCAGAAAAATCGCCGACACCAGCACCGCCAGCACGATCACCAGCCCCTGAATCATCGGGTAGTCGCGGCTGAAGATGCTGTCCACCATCAAGCGGCAGATGCCCGGCACCGCGAACACGGTTTCAGTGATCACCGCGCTGCCGATGATGGTGCCGATGTTCAGGGCGAACAGGGTCAGGGTCGGGATCAACGAGTTGCGCATCACGTGGCGCATCAGGATAACCCGGGTACTGAGGCCCTTGGCCCGAGCGAAGGTGACGTATTCGGCGTCGAGCACAGCAATGATCGAGGTGCGCAGGCTGTTCATCAGCACTGCGGCCAGGCTCAGGGCCAGGGTCAGCGCCGGCAGGAACAGGTGGTAGAGGTTATCGCCCCAGGAGGTGCCATAGCCGCCCACCGGAAACCAGTGCAGGTGGGCGGAAAACACCGTCAACAGCACCAGGCCGATATAGAAGGCCGGCATCGACAGGGCCACCTGAAACGAGCCGCGAATGGCCAGGTCCGTGGCGCTGTGACGCTTGAGCGCCGAGACGAACGCCAGCGGAATGGCCAGCAGCAGCGCCAGCACCCCGGCCATGGCGGTCAGCGTCAGGGTCACCGGCAGGCGCTCGGCCAGCACGGACGTGACCGGTGTGTGCAAGGCGTAGGACATGCCCAGGTTACCGCTCATGACGTGCCCGGCGAATTGCAGGAACTGCACCGGTAGCGACTGATGCAGCCCCAGTTCGGTGTTCATCCGCAACACATCGGCGTCGACGCTGCGGTCGCCGATCATGGCGCTGGCGGGGTCCCCCGGCAGCAGCCGGACGATGACGAAGGTCACCAGCAGAATCACCAACAGGGTTGGAATCATCAGCACGAGGCGTTTAAGGATGTAGGCGAACTCGGGCACGACAGGCTCACTTCTGCAAATAGGCTTCGCTGAACAGGTTGTTGCCCAACGGGATCTGCACGAAGCCCTTGACCGAGGTCTTCAGGGCCACCGGGTACGAGCTTTCGTAGAGTGGGATGGTCGGGCCGCTGCTGTTGTAGATATCCTGCACGGTCTTGTAGAGGGCGGCCCGCTTGGGCGGGTCCATCTCTTTCTGGGCGCTCTCGAAAGCCTGATCCACCGCGTCGCTCTTCCAGCCAGAATGCAGGGCCTGGATGTTTTTCGAGTAGGCAAAGTAGGAAGTGATCTCGCTCGGGTCGGCAATGTCATCGGTCCAGGGTGACAAGCGCAGGGCAAAGTCGCTTTTGCGAAAACGGTCGGTACGGGTGGCGTTGTCGACCTGATTGATGTTCAAGGTCACGCCCACTGCGGCCCACATCTGCTGCAAGGCGGTGGCGATGCTGATGTCGTCTTCGTTGCCGGCCAGGATCATCATGTCGGTGCTGAAGCCGGACGGGTAGCCGGCTTCGCTCAGCAGTGCCTTGGCCTTGGCCACGTCCACCGGATAGAGGGGCGTAGTGCCTGAGTTCATCGGCGTCGAAGTGGCCATGAACGAGGTCATGGGCTTGCCGATGCCGTAGGTCACCAGTTGGATGATCCCATCCTTGTCGGTGGCGTAGTTCAGTGCCTGGCGCACCTTGGGGTTGGCCAACGGGTTGGCCTTGCCGGCGATCTGCGGGTTGACGTTCATGCTCGCGTACTCGACCCGGGTCGAGGGGAACAGCACCATGTTCAGCGCCGGATTGCCCCTGAGTTCGGCAACGCGCGAATAGGGAATGAACTCGGCGCCGTCCAGCTCGCCCGACTGCAACTTGAGAATGCGTGTGGCGTCATCCGGGATGATTTCGAACTTCACCGCATCAAGGTAGGGCAGGGGCTTGCCGTCGCTGCCCTGGCGCCAGTAATAGGGGTTGCGCACCAGGGTCATGGTCGAATTGTGTTGCCAGGATTGCAGGATGAACGGGCCGGAGCCTACCGGATGCTCGGCGAAGGCAGTGGCTTTGTCTTTATCGGTGGCACCGGGCGTGGCTTCAAATTGCTTTTTCGGCATCACGGCGGTGTTGAACACCGTCAGCGCGCTGAGGATGGTCGGGTCCGGATGGGACAGGTTGATGATCACGGTCTGCGGGTCCTTGACCTGCACGCTCTGTATCGAGCTGATCATGAACTGCCACACGCCGTTGCCGGGCTTGGCCGCGCGTTCCAGCGACCACCGCACGTCTTCGGCGGTGATCGCCGAGCCGTCGGAGAAGCGCGCACCGGAGCGCAGGGTGAGGGTCACGCTCTTGCCGTCGGCGGCGATGCTCCAGGCGCTGGCCAGGCCGGGTTGGACGCCCTTGCCGTCGTTGGTCGGCAGCAGCAAGGTGTCGTAGAGGTTGGAGAGAATCCAGATGTCGACGTTGTTGTCGTTGAGCACCGGCTCAAGGAATGTGCTGTCCGCGTAACGCCCGTAAGTCAGGGTGCCACCGCGTTGTGCCACATCGGCCGCCTGGGCCATGGCCGTGGTCAGAAGGCTGACCGCCAGTGATGCCAACCACGTTGCCTTGCGTGCTGCCTTCATCGGTGCTGCCCCCTGAATGATTGAGTGATTCACTCCAGCCCGTACGGTCTTCGCCGTAACAGTGTGCTAGTACGATAATTCCGGCTGTGACCGCGAGTGTCAAACGTTGCATGGCGGGTGGACGACCGTCGAAGCCGACGTGAAGACGGGCGTGCGCCGTTTTTGTGCGGGGCGCCGGGGGCGTATGCCGAACGACGCCACGTTTTTGCAAGGGCGCATTGTCAGGTCGGAGCTGAACGCACCAAATCAACGCCAATAAAGGCGTGACGCACTAAATGAGGTAGCCGTGAAAATATTTTCTGCCGGGTGCGCAGCGCCCCCTGGATGATGCGCGGGCTGATCGGGGTGCGGGTCTGCGAGGTTTCGCCGAGCGCCAGAACGGGTGTGGAAAGCGCCTTGCCAAGCCTGGAAAAATCCGTTTAAGTGTATTAGTCAACTAATACACATCAGGCGTCTGCATGGATTTTGAACTCGATCGCTCCCTGACCATTCCGCTCGGCACCCAACTGCGCGGGCTGGTGGAGTACGCGATCACCTTCGGTGCGTTGCGCCCAGGCGAGCGTCTGCCTTCGGTGCGGGAAATGGCCGACAGGGTCGGTGTCGCGCCCATGACGGTGGCGCAGGTGTACCGCGAGCTCAAGGACGCCGACCTGATCTACAGCAAGCCGGGCTCGGGCACTTTCATCGCCGACGCCAATGCCTCGCTGGCCTTGAACGGTCAGCGCCTGAGCGACCTGCACGCCAGTGTCGACGCCCTGATCGACTGCGCCATCAGGATGAATATCTCGGCCGCCGACCTGGCGGCGCTGGTGCGGGTGCGCTGCAACGACAGGACCCGCAAGCGGCGGGACAACGTGGTGTTTCTGGTGGGCAATTTCCTGGCCTCTTCCCGGGATTATGCGCAATGCGTGGCAGAAACCCTGGGGGAGGCGGCGGTGGTCGAGGCCACCACCCTGGCCTTGCTGGAGGGCGACCCGGCCCTGCGCCAACGGGTCGGTGCGGCCGACCTGGTGTTGACCTTCGCCCATCGCCGCCGCCAAGTCAGCCAGTGCCTGCCCGGGGCGACAGTGGTCAATATCAGTTTTATTCCTTCGGAAAAGACTCGCCGCGCGCTGGCCTCCATCGACCCGCTGGCCCAGGTGCTGGTGGTGTCGATCTTCGCCGAGTTCACCGCCTTGATGAAAGCCGGTATCGAGCGCTTTGCCTCCCATGTCGACTCCGTCACGGTGATTCACCGCGATGACCCGGACCTGAGCGCGCGCCTGCCCAATGCCGACGTGCTGATTTACGCCACCGGAGCCGAGGATTTGCTGGCTCAGCTCGGTGAAGGCCAGCAGGCCTTCGAATACCGCCACGTGCCGGATGCCGGCGAGATCCGTCGCGTGGTCTTGCCGTTGCTCGATACGCTTCCCGTTGCGACGCCTCGTGGAGAGACCCCCGCATGAAAATAAGTGAAATGCATTGGCAGCAGCTCGAAAGCTATCTGGCCCACGACGACCGTGTGATCGTGCCGCTGGGCAGCACCGAGCAGCATGCGTTCCTGAGCCTGTCGGTGGATGCGATTCTCGCCGAGAAGGTCTCGGCGGACGCCGCCGAGCCCTTGGGTATTCCCGTGTTCCCGGTCCTGCCCTTCGGCATGACGCCGACCTTCTATGACTTTCCTGGCACCGTCAGCCTGCGCATGAGCACCTACCTGGCGGTGCTTGAGGACATTCTCGACAACCTGCGCCACCAGGGCTTTCGCCGCATCCTGCTGGTCAACGGCCACGGCGGCAACGCCCCGGCGCAGCACTTCATCAGCGAATGGATGGTGACCCACCGCGAGGTATCGGTGCAGCTGCACAACTGGTGGGCGGCACCCCAGACCTGGGCCAAGGTCATGGCCATCGACCCGGTGGCGTCCCATGCGTCGTGGATGGAAAACTTCCCCTGGACCCGCCTGGCGGGCGTCGAACCGCCCGCCGAACAGAAGGCCATGCTGGACCTCGCCGGGTTGCGCAAGATGAACCCGGGCCAGGCACGCCAGTACTTGGGCGATGGCAACTACGGCGGCTTTTACCAGCGTGCTGACGAAGACATGCACGCCATCTGGCAAGTCGCCGTTGCCGAGCTGCAAGCCATCCTGCAAGCGCTGTAGGTCCTGCCACGTGCCCACCGAGAGAAACAGCATGAGTGATCCCTGCGAACCGATTGTCATCTGGGGCGGCGGCGCCATTGGCGCCAGCCTGGCGTGCGCGCTGGTCAAGGCCGGCGAGCCGGTGCTGCTGGTGGACAGCGCCATGGCCCACGTCGAGGCGATCAACCGACGCGGGCTGACCCTCACCGGCCCGTTGCTGGCCGGCTGCTTCAAGGTGCCGGCCTGCCTGCCCGAGCAGGTGCCGGGATTGCACCGGCGTATCTGGCTGGCGGTGAAGTCCCATCACACCGAGCAGGCCATGGTGCAGATCAAGCCCCATCTGGCCGCCGACGGCTACGTCGCGTCCATGCAAAATGGCTTGAACGAACGGGTCATCGCCGAACACGTCGGAGTCGAGCGCACTGTCGGCGCTTTCTTCAACTTCGGCGCCGACCTGATCGAGCCAGGCGTGGTCCACTATGGCGGGCGCGGCGCGGTGGTGGTGGGCGAGCTGGACGGGCAGGTGCGCGAACGCACGCGTGAATTGCATGGCGCACTGCTGCACTTTGACCCTGAGGCGGTGCTCAGCGAGAACATCTGGGGTTACCTGTGGGCGAAGATGATCTACGGCGCGCAGCTGTTTGCCACCGCCTTGAGCGATGACAGCATTGCCGACGTGTTGGCCATGCCCAGGTTTCGTCCGGTACTGACCCAGCTGGCGCGGGAGATCGGCGCGGTGGCGGCGGCCGAAGGGGTGGTCTTGCAGGCATTCAACGGTTTCGATCCGCAGGCATTCGCGCCCCAGGCCAGCCAGGCAGAGACCCAGCGTTCGTTCGATGAGATGGTCGCGCACAATCGGCGCTCGCTGAAATCCCACTCCGGGATCTGGCGTGACCTGGCCGTGCACAAGCGCAAGACCGAAATCGACGCGCAGATCGCCCCGGCCGTCGGCATCGGCGCCAGCCACGGCCTCGACATGCCCGTGACCCGGCGTCTTATCGAATTGATCCATGCCATCGAACAAGGCGAGCGTCCACAAAGCCAGACGACCTTGGCCTTATTGTCGCTATCCGCTGGAGAGCCTGTGCATGACGCCGTTTGATCTTTCCTCCCGCCAGGTGTTGGTCACCGGCGCCGCCCAGGGTTTTGGCCGGGCGATCTGCAAAGCCTTCAGTCAGCTGGGTGCCAGGGTACTGGCCTGTGACATCCAGGCCCAGGGCCTGCTGGAAACGGTGCAGGCGTGTGGCGAGCGTTGCAGCGAGGCCCGGCTGGACGTCACCGACCCGTTGGCGGTGACGGCGTTGTTCGCCCGGCTGCATGCCGAGGGTTGGCAGATCGACACGTTGGTCAATAACGCCGGCGGTGTGGTGGGGCAGCAGGGTCAACCCATCGAAACCGTGACTTTCGCCCAATGGCAAGCCATCGTCGACGTCAACCTGACCGGCGCCTTTCTGATGGCGCAGGCGGTGGCGTCGGGCATGAAGCAGCAGCGCTTCGGTCGCATCGTCAATATCTCCAGCCGCGCCGGGCTGGACGTCAGCCTCACTGGCATCCAGGCCTATGCCAGTGCCAAGGCCGGGCAGATCGGCCTGACCCGCCAGCTGGCCCATGAGCTGGGGCCATGGAACATCACGGTCAACAACGTCGCCCCGGGCTTTGTGCGCAGCAACCCCAGTACCGAACAGCAGTGGCTGGCCCTGTCGCCTGGCGAGCAGGCGAGGCTGGTGGACAACATCGCCTTGAAGCGCCTGGGTGCCGCCGAGGACATTGCCCATGCGGTGCTGTATTTCGCCTCCGACTGGGCCAACTGGGTCACCGGGCAGGTGCTCAGCGTGGATGGCGGGCGTTAGAACCGCAGGGAAGCATACGCCGCCTGGCACCCGCCAGCCCTTCGTCATACGACCATCAAGCCTCGCTACCGTCAGCCGATAGCCTCTCACTAGCGTCACCACAAGAGAGGCCGGCATTGCCCCATGAAACGTCTGTCCGACTTGCTGGAAACCAGCCGCGTCGCCGAAGAGTCGGTACAGCGCTCCTACGCGTTGTTTCGCTGGGCTGTCGCATTCATTCTGGTGATGGTGCTGTGCATCGTGGCCCTGGAAAGCTGGCGGCTGGCTCAGGATTACCAGAATGCCTATACGGCAGCGGCCAACTCGGCCACTAACCTGACACGTGCGGCGGCGCAGCAGGCAGAAGGGGCGATTTTGCAGGTCGATACCTTGCTGTTCGGCGTGCGCGAGCGCATGGAGGGTGATGGCCTGGAACACCTCGATATCGCCCGACTGCAGCGCCTGTTCACTGGGCAGGTCGCCGCCACTCCGCAACTCCACGGCCTGTATGTATTCGACGAGCACGGCCACTGGGTGGTCAGTGACAAGGCGCCCATGCCTCAGGAAGTCAACGTCACTGACCGCGAATATTTTCTCTACCACCAGCAGCACGTCGATCGTGGGCTGCACATCGGCCCGGTGTTCGTCAGCCGCTCCACCGGCGATCAGGTGATCCCGCTGTCCCGGCGTATCGACCACCCTGACGGCTCGTTCGCCGGGGTCTTCGTCGGCACCATCGACATCCGTTATTTCGAAGATTACTACGCTAATTTCAGGGTGGACGCCAAGGGCGCCTTTGTCCTGGCGCTGCGCGACGGGTCGGTGCTGGTCAAGCATCCGGTTCTGGAGGGCGGCGTGAGCAACAGCCTGGCCAATGGCGAGGTCTACCGCAACCGGCTGCCCTATGGCCCCGAGGGGGTTATCCAGATGGTTTCGGTGGTCGATAACCAGCCACGACTCTACGGCTACAAGGCCTTGCACGATTTGCCGCTGGTGATGGAGGCGGGGATCTCCACCGAGTCCATTGTCCAGGGTTGGACGCACGATTTGTTCAAGACCGTGGTCATCGTGCTGGTGATGTTGCTGGGTATGGGCGTGTTCAGCTACTTCTTCCTGCAGCAGCTGCGGTCGAAGATCGTCATGGCCGAAGCGCTGCAAGTGGCGCACACCGCCGTGCAGGACATGGCCATGCGCGACGGACTGACCGGGCTGGGCAACCGCCGCCTGCTGGACCGCCACCTGGACGATGAAGTGGCGCGAGCGAGGCGCTCGGGCTTGCCCCTGAGCCTGATCATGCTCGACCTGGATTTCTTCAAGCGCTTCAACGACCACTACGGCCATTACGCTGGCGACGAATGCCTGCGCCGCGTGGCCTCAGCCCTCCAGGCCACCCTGCACCGACCGGGGGACCTGGCGGTGCGCTACGGTGGCGAGGAACTGGCGGTGCTGATTCCCGACACCGATGCCGTCGGCGCCACCGTGCTGGTGGAGCAGATTCTGGACGCCATCCGGGCATTGGCGATCGCCCATGCCGACAGTCCATTCACCCAGGTCACCGCCAGTGCCGGGTTGTTCGTCAGTACCGCCGTGCTCGGTGAACTGACTGCGGCGGCCATGATCCAGGGTGCGGACGCGGCGCTGTATAAGGCCAAGCAGAATGGCCGTGATCAGTGGTTTCGAGGGCTGGCCGTCGAGGATTAAATCAGGCGCGCCCGCCGATATTCGTCCGGGCTTTCCCCGGTCAGCTTGCGGAACATGCTGATGAAGGCCGACGAACTGCTGTAGCCCAGGTCCAGGGCGATGCGTTCCACGGCGATGCCGTCACGCAGTTTTTCCAGCGAGGCGACCACCTTCAAGCGTTGTTTCCACTGCGCCAGCGACATGCCCAGGTCGCGCTGGCAGCGGCGCAGCAGGGTGCGCTCGGTGGCATTGACCCGTTGTGCCCACTCGGCGAGTGAGCGGCCGTCGCTGGGATCGTTTTCCAACGCCTGAAGAATGGGCGCCAGCACCGGGTCGTTGGAACCGGGCAGGTAGGTGCCTTCCCGCTGGGTATGACGCAGGCGGTCCACCAGCACCTGCAACAGGCGCGCGTCTTCGGCACTTTGCGCCAGGGCCGGCGGGTGCGCGCAGAGTTCATCCAGCAACGCGCGGATCAGCGGCGAGATCGTCAGGGCGCAGGCCTTGGCGGGAAAGGCGGTGCACAGCTCGCGGGTGACGTACAGCGAGGCATGGCAGGCCTGCTCGCGGTTGAGGCCGACGTGCTCGATGTCAGGCGGCAGCCAGATGCCATATTGCGGCGGGGCGATGAAGTGCTGGCTGGCCAGCTTGACCTCGATGACGCCGCTGAACGAATAGACGAATTCGCCCCAGGGGTGGCGATGCACCGGGTAGGTCGCCGAGGCCGGGACCTGGGCCGCGCGAAAGAAGATCGGGGCAGGAAGTTCGGTGCTGAAGGGCGGGATCAGCAGGTGAGTGACCGGCTTGTTCATCGGGCATCGCTTGGCTGGCAGGGTGAATGACGATTATGCGCTATCGGCTGTCGGTTTAGCGCTATATCCGGCCAATCGGGCGCGAGCACACTGGCAACCCTTCCACACAAGGATAATCCGTCATGGCAATTCGAGCCCCCCTGGACAGTCGCGCGACTGGCCTGATGATCTTGTTATGCTTGATCTGGGGGTTGCAGCAGGTGGCGATCAAGGCCGCGAGCGCCGACGTGGCGCCGGTGCTGCAGATTGCCCTGCGTTCCGGCGCGGCGGCGTTGATCGTGGGTGTGCTGCTGCTAGTGCGGCGGCGCACGCTGCGGCGCGTGGAGGGCGCCTGGCAACCTGGCATTGCCGTTGGCCTGCTGTTTGCGCTGGAGTACCTGGCGGTGTCCGAGGGGCTAAGACTGACCTCGGCGGCTCACATGGTGATCTTCCTGTACACCGCGCCGATCTTCGTCGCTATCGGCCTGCATTTTCGCTTCCCCGGCGAACGTCTGAAGGGCGTGCAATGGCTGGGGATTGCGATCGCGTTCTGCGGTGTCGCCGTGGCGTTCTACTCGCCCGAAACGCCCGGCAGCGATGCCCGTCACCAGCGTCTGGGCGATGCCCTGGCCCTGCTGGCGGCACTGCTCTGGGCCGCCACGACCTTGACCATTCGCTGCACGCGCCTGGCCGAAACCCCGGCGCCCCTGACGCTGTTCTATCAATTGGCCGGGGCCTTTGTGCTGTTGATGGCGGCGGCGTTGGCGAGCGGGCAGATGCACCTGCACCTGACGGGCATAGTGGTCGCCAGCCTGGTGTTCCAGACCCTGGTGGTCTCTGTGTTCAGCTTTCTCACCTGGTTCTGGCTGCTGGGCCGCTACCTGGGGTCGCGGCTGGGGGTGCTGGCCTTCCTCACACCTTTGTTCGGTGTGGGGCTGGGTGCCTGGTTGCTCGGCGAGCACCTGGAGAGCGTTTTTGTGGTGGGGTCGCTGATGGTGCTGGTGGGGATCTTCCTGGTCAGCGGCCATGATCTGCTGATCACGGCCCTGCGGCGAAGAGCGCTGGCCTCCTGATTGGCGCCCGTAGTCGCGGCGTATCAGTCGAGAAGGGTCTGTCCGTCCGTTTTTGCAGCGTCCAGCAACCCGTGCAGGCGCAAGGCCTCCTCGAACGTGGCAGCGACTCGTGTGCCTTCGGCCCGGTCCTCGGCGTAGGCGTAGTAAAGCTCGGCCAGTTCCAGCACCGCGGAGGGCAGGGTGGAGGCGGGCAGGCGCTGATACGACGCGGGTACCGGCAAGGGTTGCAACGGCAGGTTGTCGCCGTGGGCGCCCTGGATCTCATAGTCATCGCCCTCCTCGCCAAAGGCCGAGGTGTTGCTGATCCGAAGGTCACCCTGGTCGCCGGTGAGGTCGATCTGCACGCCCGAGCCATTGCGCTTGCCGCCTTCTATGTGCGCGGACACCACCGCACCGTCTGCCAGCAGGCCGCTGAGCACCAGTTGATCGGGCGCTGTACTGGCCAGCAATTCGCCGGTTTCCTTGAGGGTCACCTGGGGAAACTGGCTGACCATCAGGCCCGAGACGCTGACAGGCCAGCCGGTGGCCGTAAAGAGCATGTCGAGAAAGTGCCCGGCGTAGATGGCGATCACGCTGGAAAAATTTTCTTCGGCGGCGGTCCAGCGTAGCGCCTGGGAACGCATGGCCTGGAAGTCATTCATGCTTACGTGGAGGCGGGCCGAACGCAGGTTGCCCACGTAGCCTTCGCGCAGCAGGTCTTGCAGGTAGCGGTTGTGCGGCGCGTGGCGGCGTTGCAGGCCGACGATATGGCGCACGCCGGCTGCGTTCGCCAGGCGCAGCAGCTTGGCCGAGTCGGCCGTGGTGGTGGTCAGCGGCCATTCGCAATAGACGTCCTTGCCGGCCCCTATGGCAGCGCGCACGGTCTGTTCATGCTGGGGCGCGGTATTGGCCACCACCACCAGATCCACGTCGGGGTTGTTGACCAGCGCATCGAGGGAATCGGCTACCTCGGCGATCTGGTATTGAGCGGCGGCGGCCTGGGCCCGTTCGCGGTTTTCGCTGTACACCGCTTGCAGCCGGTACTGCGGCAACAGGTTGAGCACCCGCAGGTGGCCGTGGCGGGCCCAGTTGCCGACACCGACGATACCGACGCGAATGGGGTTGGGATGGGCTGGCATGGGGGAGGTCCTCGCTGAATGGGATGGGCGAGGTGCACTCTAGGGCGCCACCCGCCCGGGAAAAACGGCTTGGGAGGCGGAACACTCTGGACAGAAACGGCACTAATCCCGGCATCGCCCGTGCGCCTGTCGGCCAGGTGCTGCAGCGCTGAGCACCTGCCTGTGAAGTCAGGCGCTCAGAATGTGATCCTTGAAGAAGTCGATCAGCACCCGCAGCCTCGGGGCCGTCTGCTTCGAGGCCGGCCAGAGCATCCACAGGCTGCCCTCATGGTCGGTATAGTCGGCCAGCAGCACCTCAAGCCGGCCGTCGGCCAGCGGCTGGCGGATGGAAAAGTCCGGCAGGCAGGCGATCCCCATGCCGTCGATGGCCAGGTAGGTCAGCGGGTCCATGGTGGTGCAGGTCAAGGCCCGCGCCAGCTGTGGCTCGATGTGGGTATCACCCACCCGCAGCGGCCAGCGCTCGATCATTCCGGTGGCCGGAAACTTGTGCAGCAGGCACACGTGCCGGCTCAGGTCGTCCGGGTGCAGGGGCACGCCACAGCGCTGCAGGTACGCGGGCGCTGCCACCACCTGCAACCGATAACCCCCCAGTTGGCGCGCCATCAGCCGAGAATCCTGCGGCGCCCCGGTGCGGATCACCGCATCAAAACCCTCCTCGATCACATCGACCATCCGGTCGGACATGTCCACTTCCAGCTCGATGTCCGGGTACGCGCGCATGAAGCCGGCCAGCACCGGCATGATCATCACGTTCTGGATCGGCACGCTGATGCGTACTTTGCCCCGCGGCGTTCCGGACAGCTCCAGCAATTCCGTCTGGGCGGCCTTCACTTCACCGAGAATGCGCTTGCAGCGCTGCAGGAACAGCTCGCCTTCGGTGGTCAGGGTCACGCTGCGGGTACTGCGATGAAACAAGCGCACCCCCAGCCGCTCTTCCATGCGCGCGACACTCTTGCCCACCGCCGAGGAAGAGATCTCCAGCAGGCGCCCGGCTTCAGTGAAACTTCGGGTTTCGGCCACATGGACGAAGGCGGTGATGCCGCTGAGGCTGTCCATCATGGTGGTGGGCTCGTATGAGGGGAAACCCGCAGAGTAGAGAGGCGACGCGGGTTTGCATAGCGGGGACGAGCAGGCAAGAAAAAGCCGCTGCAGCGTGAATGTGCTGCAGCGGCGTCAGGTCGCCAGTCGACAGGGCCGAGCTTGCTCGGGAACAAGAGTCTGCGCTGCACCTGACGCACCGCGTGCCTTGATTCCCGAGCAAGCCCGGCCTTGCAGAGTCAGCACAACAAGCTGGCGCGCGAAGAGGCCTGCATGCGCGCCAGCATCAGGCGCGGTCGTGTTCCGCGCCTCGAGCCTTGATTATTGCGCGCTGAACTTCAACACCGTCGTCTGCGTATACGCCTTGCCCGGATCAAGACGGGTGCTGGCGAAGTTCGGTTGGTTCGGTGCGTCCGGGAAGTGCTGGGTCTCCAGGGTGAAGCCACCCCAGTGCGGGTAGACCTTGCCGCCCTTGCCGTGGATGCTGCCGTCCAGGAAGTTGCTGGTGTAGAACTGCACCCCAGGTTCGGTGGTGTAGAGCTTCAGACGCCGGCCCGATTGCGGGTCGCTGACTTCGGCGGCGACTTTCTTCACGTCGCCGCCGGTGTCCAGTGCCCAGTTGAAGTCAAAGCCGCCCTGTTTGGGTTCAGCGAACTTGAGCTGGGGATGGTCGGCCTTGATGTTTTTGCCAATGGCCGTGGGCTTGAGAAAGTCCATCGGTGTGCCGGCCACCGGAGCCAGCTCGCCGGTAGGGATCAGCTTGCCGGTCACTGGCGTGTAGTGGGCCGCGTGCAGGGTGGCTACCTGTTGCAGCACATCGCCGCTGCCGGCGCCGGCCAGGTTGAAGTAGCTGTGGTTGGTCAGGTTCAGCACCGTAGGCTTGTCGGTGACGGCGTGATACTGGATGCGCAGTTCGTCCTGGTCATTGAGGCTGTAGGTCACCTCGGTTTTCAAGGTGCCGGGGAAGCCCATCTCGCCATCGACCGAGACATAGGTCAGCTTGACCCCGACCCAACCCTTGCTTTTCACCGGCCCCGCTTTCCAGACGTGCTTGTCGAAACCTTGCGTGCCGCCGTGCAGGGCATTGCTCTTGTCGTTCTGCGGCACCTGGTAGGTCTTGCCGTCGAGGGTGAACTTGCCATCGGCGAGGCGGTTGCCGAAGCGACCGATGGTGGCGCCGAAGTACACGGTGGGGTTGTCGCGGTAGCCCTGGATGTCATCGAAGCCCAGCACCACGTCGGCGGTTTTGCCGTGCTTGTCAGGCACTTGCAGCGATTGCAGCACGCCGCCCCAGGTGAGGATGCTGGCCTGCATGCCGTGGCTGTTGGTCAGGGTGATCTTCTCGATGGCGGTGCCGTCGGCCAGCTTGCCGAACTCGCTGGTTTCGGTGGTCAGGCCCGCGGCCTGGGCGGTGAGGGTACTGATCATGAGGGAAAGTCCAAGGGCATTGAGCAAATGAGTCATGAGCGGTGTTTTCCTTGTTGTTGTTTTTGCACGGCGGGTGGAACGGGCTCTGCGGCAAGTCGTCAGACTATTGGGCGACAAATTGCCGCTGAACAGGATTTATAGCCGAAATTCGACGGCGCATAAAATAAATGGTAATACTATTTAACGGTTTTTCTACGGCGCCCTGTTGAGTGGGGTCTTGCTGTCAGCTATCGGCCAATCATATGATGATTAGCGTAGCGCAGGATCGGCTTGCCGTGGAGTGATGTGAATGTCCAACAGTGTGCATGCCGCCACCGTCGATCGGCTGGGCGGCTGGATTGCCTCTGGCGCGGTGCTGCCGGGGCAGACCTTGAAAATCGAAGCGCAGCTGTGTGAAGAGTTTGGTGTGAGCCGTACCGTGGTCCGCGAAGCGATCAAGACGCTGGTGGCCAAAGGCATGGTGGAAGTAGGCCCGAAGGTCGGGACGCGGGTCCTGCCCATTCGGGGTTGGAATCTGTTCGACCCCCAAGTGGTGGGCTGGCTGGCGGACAAGGGCCTGCCGGAGAAT
Source organism: Pseudomonas sp. dw_358 (assembly GCF_018449655.1). Lineage (GTDB taxonomy): Bacteria > Pseudomonadota > Gammaproteobacteria > Pseudomonadales > Pseudomonadaceae > Aquipseudomonas. The sequence continues at coordinate 13,313 of NZ_JAAVUX010000010.1, read as the reverse complement.
TTTGTGATGGACCTGCTGGACCTGCGTCGAGCCATCGAGCCGATGGCCGTGCGCTGGGCCTGCGAGCGGGCAACCCCGGCGCAGATTCTGGCGATCGAGCAGGCCTACGAGCGCTTGGCGGCCTCGATGGACGACAAGGATACGTACAACCACGCGGACCAGCAGTTTCACGAAGCGGTGCTGGCCGCCAGCCACAACCAGTTCATCGAGCAGATGCTGCCGGCGCTCGGTGCCTTGCTGGCGATCTCTTTCGAGGTGTCGTCGGCGGTGCCGGACGAACTGGGCAAGACCTTGCCGCTGCACCACGAGCTGGCCAAAGCCATCGCCAGTCGTGACCCGGCGCGAGGGGTGTGGGCCTGCATGAGTTTGATCGAACGCGCAGCCATCACCATCGGTGATCATTACAAATAAGCCACACCGCATCACCACAATAACAACAAAGAGACCGCTCCATGGACTGGCAACCCCTGACACCCCACCGTTTTCGCCTTGGCGAAGGCCCCCACTGGGACGCGCGCGACCAGGCCCTGTACTGGGTCGATATTGCCGGCTTCCAGGCCTGGTGCCTGGATGCCTCGGGCCTGCGCCAATGGCAGCTCGACGAGCCTGTGTCGGCTATCATCCCTTGCGAGCACGGCGATGCCCTGGTCACCTTGGCCAGCGGCGTGTACCGCCTGTCGCTGAACTCCCCCCGCTATCGCCCGGCCCTGCACCGACTGGCCACTCCGGACCCGGTCTCCGGCAACCGCGCCAACGATGCGCGCTGTGACGAGCAGGGCCGGCTGTGGCTGGGCACGATGCAGAACAACCTCGATGCGCAGGGCGGTGACTTGCCGCTGGAGCGCCGCTCGGGTGGACTGTTTCGCGTCGAGGCCGACGGCAGCAGTCGGCAACTGCTGGCCGGCCTGGGCATCGTCAACACCCTGCAGTGGACCGCCGACAACGCCGCACTGCTGAGCGCCGACAGCCTGGACGGGGTGATCTACCGTTACCCCATCGACGCCGACGGCGAGTTGGGTGCGCGCCAGGTGTGGGCTGACGTACACCCGCGTGGCGATCCCGATGGCTCGGCCATGGACGATCAAGGCTTTCTCTGGAACGCCCGCTGGGGCGGGCATTGTCTGCTGCGCCTGGCGCCGGACGGCTGCGTCGATCGGGTCATCGAGCTGCCGGTCAGTCATCCGACCAGTTGCGCCTTTGGCGGCCCGGCACTGGACATTCTGTACGTCACCAGCGCCGCGCCCGGTGATGCCAGCGGACGCTGGGATGGTGCCGTACTCAATGCTCGGGTCGGCGTCAGTGGCGCGCCGGGTCGACGCTTTGCCGGGTGACACTAAGTTACATTCGCTGTATTGATAATATGATAAGACTGTAAATGCAAAAGCTGGACGCTGTAGCTCATCAATAAAAATAAGGAGTCAGCTATGTTGAGTCGTCTCGGGATTCGTTCCCTGTGCTGTGCCGCTGTAACCGCAGGCGTGCTGGGTTTTGCCACCCAGGCGTTGGCCGAACAGGTGAAAATCGGTTTCCTGGTCAAGCAACCCGAAGAACCCTGGTTCCAGACGGAGTGGGCCTTCGCGGAAAAAGCGGGCAAGGAACACGGCTTCACCGTCATCAAGATCGCCGTCCCTGACGGTGAAAAAACCCTCTCTGCGATCGACAGTCTCGCCGCCAACGGCGTCAAAGGCTTCGTCATCTGCCCCCCGGATGTCTCCCTCGGCCCGGCCATCGTCGCCAAGGCCAAGCTCAACGACATGAAAGTGATGGCCGTGGATGACCGTTTCGTCGACGCCAATGGCGCCTTCATGGAGGACGTCCCCTACCTGGGCATGGCGGCCTTCGAAGTGGGCCAGAAACAAGGCGCGGCCATGGCCGATGAGGCCAAGCACCGCAACTGGGACTGGAAAGACACCTACGCGGTGATCAACACCTACAACGAGCTGGACACCGGCAAGAAACGCACCGACGGCTCGGTGGACGCGTTGAAGAAAGCCGGTCTGCCCCAGGACCATATCCTCTTCGCCGCCCAGAAAACCCTCGACGTGCCCGGCAGCATGGACGCCACCAACTCGGCGCTGGTCAAGCTGCCCAGCGGCGCGAAGAACCTGATCATCGGCGGCATGAACGACAACACCGTGCTGGGCGGCGTGCGCGCGACCGAAAGCGCCGGGTTTGCCGCCGCCAACGTGATCGGCATCGGTATCAATGGCACCGACGCCAAGGGCGAATTGCAGAAGGCCGACAGTGGTTTCTTCGGGTCGATGTTGCCCAGCCCGCACATCGAGGGCGAGAAGACGGCGGTCTATGTCTACGAGTGGGTGACCAAGGGGGTCGAGCCGCCGAAATACACGGCCATGGACACGGTGACCTTGATCACCCGCAAGAATTTCAAGGACGAGCTGACCAAGATCGGTCTGTGGAATTGAGTTGATCCCCATTCCCGAGCTGTGCTCGGTCCTGCAGGTGCGACATCAGGCCTGCAGGACCGAGCGCAGCTCGGGAACCGTCCCACTCGATATCGCGGTTCTCTACAGGAACATCCATCATGGATCAGCAACCCCACGCCGGCCAGAGCCTGCGTTTCAACGCCATCGGCAAGAACTTCCCTGGCGTGCGCGCCCTGTCGGACATCAGCTTCGTCGCCCAGCCCGGCACCGTTCACGCGCTGATGGGCGAGAACGGCGCCGGCAAGTCCACTTTGCTGAAAATCCTCGGCGGCGCCTATCAGCCCAGCGCCGGGCACCTGCAACTGGGTGACGAGGCGCTGAGCTTCCGCTCGGCGGCCGAGAGCATCGCCAGCGGCATTGCAGTCATCCACCAGGAGCTGCACCTGGTCCCGGAAATGACCGTGGCCGAAAACCTGCTGCTGGGTCACATGCCCTCGCGCTACGGGCTGGTCAACCGCCGGGCCATGTCCCGACGTGGCCGTGAATTGCTCAAGGGGCTGGCCGACGAGATCGACCCGGACATGCGCCTGGGCAACCTGTCCCTCGGCCAGCGACAACTGGTGGAAATCGCCAAGGCCATGTCCCGCAACGCCCATGTCATCGCCTTCGACGAACCCACCAGCAGCCTCTCGGCGCGGGAAATCGAGCGCCTGATGGCGATCATCGCCCGGCTGCGGGACGAAGGCCGGGTGATCATCTACGTGTCCCACCGCATGGAAGAAATCTTCCGCATCTGCAACGCCGTCACGGTGTTCAAGGATGGCCGTTTCGTACGCACCTTCGACGACATGGCGCAGTTGACTCACGACCAACTGGTGACCTGCATGGTCGGCCGCGACATCGAGGACATCTACAACTACCGCGCCTGCGAGCACCAGGGCGAGGCCTTGAGCGTCAACGGCCTGCTCGGCCACGGCCTGCAAGAACCGGTGAGCTTTTCGGTGAGCAAGGGCGAGGTGCTGGGCTTCTTCGGCCTGGTGGGGGCCGGGCGCACCGAACTGTTCCGCCTGCTTTCCGGGCTGGCGCCGATCAAGGCTGGCACCTTGCGCCTGGACGGCCGCCAGTTGCAACTCAAGTCGCCCCGCGACGCCATCGCCGCCGGCGTCCTGTTGTGCCCCGAAGACCGCAAGAAAGAGGGCATCGTGCCGCTGGCCAGCGTCGCCGAGAACATCAACATCGGCGCCCGGGACCAGCACGTCTCGCTCGGCTGTCTGATCCAGGGCGACTGGGAAAAGGCCAACGCCGCCAAACAGATCCGCGCCCTGAACATCAAGACGCCGTCGCCGGACCAGCAAATCATGTACCTCTCCGGCGGTAACCAGCAAAAGGCCATTCTCGGCCGCTGGCTGTCGATGCCGATGAAAGTGTTGCTGCTTGACGAACCGACCCGTGGCATCGACATCGGCGCCAAGGCCGAGATCTACCAAATCATTCATAACCTGGCCGCCAGCGGCATCGCGGTGATCGTGGTGTCCAGCGACCTGATGGAAGTGATCGGTATTGCCGACCGGATTCTGGTCATGAGCGAGGGCGCCATCACCGGCGAAGTCCCCCGCGAACTGGCCGATGAATCGCGCCTGCTGCAACTGGCGCTGCCGCGCACGCGGCATTGACACCACCATGGCCAAAGACAATAACAAAGAGGTGAATATGTCCCAGCAAACGACTCTCCAGGCGCCCCGTCAGGGTCTCAACATGCGCCGTTTCCTTGACGACTGGGTCATGCTGCTTGCAGCCCTGGCGATCTTCCTGTTGTGCGCGGTGTTTATCGACAACTTTGTCTCGCCGCTGAACATGCGTGGGTTGGGCCTGGCAATCTCCACCACCGGCATCGCCGCCTGCACCATGCTCTACTGCCTGGCCTCCGGGCATTTCGACCTGTCGGTGGGCTCGGTGATCGCCTGTGCCGGGGTCATCGCCGCCGTGGTCATGCGCGACACCGGCAGCGTCAGCCTCGGTGTGGCGGCAGCCCTGGCCATGGGCCTGATGGTCGGTCTGATCAACGGCCTGGTGATCGCCAAGCTGAAGATCAACGCCCTGATCGCTACCCTGGCCACTATGCAGATCGTGCGTGGCCTGGCGTATATCTTTTCCAATGGCAAGGCGGTGGGGGTCAGTCAGGAACAGTTCTTCGTCTTCGGCAACGGCCAATTGTTCGGCGTGCCGGTGCCGATTCTGATCACCATTGTCTGCTTTGTGTTCTTCGGCTGGCTGCTCAACTACACCACCTACGGGCGCAACACCATGGCCATTGGCGGCAATCAGGAAGCTGCACTGCTGGCGGGGGTACACGTCGACCGCACCAAGATCATCATCTTCGCCGTGCATGGCCTGATCGGGGCGCTGGCGGGCGTGGTGCTGGCTTCGCGCATGACCTCGGGCCAGCCGATGATCGGCCAGGGCTTTGAACTGACGGTGATCTCCGCTTGCGTGCTGGGCGGCGTATCACTGGCAGGCGGGATCGGCATGATTCGCCATGTGATCGCCGGGGTGCTGATCCTGGCGATCATCGAGAACGCGATGAACCTGAAGAACATCGACACGTTCTATCAGTACGTGATTCGCGGGACGATACTGTTGATTGCGGTGATCATTGACCGCATGAAGCGGCGCTAGGATGCCCCTGCAGGGCGTATGGGGGCCGCTTTAAAACACCACTCGAAACAGCGCATACAACCCCGCCGACAGCAGCATTGCCGCCGGCAGGGTAAACACCCAGGCCAGCATCAGGTTGCGCAGTGTTGCCATCTGCACACCACTGCCGTTGGCCGCCATGGCGCCCGCCACCCCTGAAGACAACACATGGGTGGTGGACACCGGCAACCCATAGATATCCGCCGCGCCGATGGTGGCCATGGCCACCAGTTCGGCACTCGCGCCCTGGGCGTAGTTGAGGTGGGTCTTGCCGATGCGTTCACCCACGGTGATCACGATCCGTCGCCACCCCACCAGCGTCCCCAACCCCAAAGCGATGGCCACCACGACTTTGACCCAGAAAGGGATGAAACGTGTGGCTTCATCGATCTGGCGCTGGAATTCGTTGAGGTTATTGCGGGTATCGTCGGAGAACCTGTCCAGGTGCTGCTGGTTGAGCAAGTGAATGCTCTGGGACGCTAGAAACATGTCATTGCGCACGTTGGTCATTGCCGACGGCGGGACCTTCACCAGGGTGCCGTAATTCTTCACCTCATCGGCAATCAGCCCGGTCACTCCGGCCAGCGCCGGGATCAGTTCGGGTGGGGCCTTGCGGCTGTGCAGGTAATCCAGCAGCACCCCGCGCGGATCCGCGGGAGCGGGCGCCGGCACCGCCTGCTGCAAGCCGTCGCGAGTGACCTGGGCCACGGCGACGAACTGCGTGGTCTGAGTCACCGGCACCGCGCGGTTGAGGGCGTAGGCCATGGGCAGGGTGCCCACCAGAATCAGCATGATCAGGCCCATGCCTTTCTGGCCGTCATTGGAACCGTGGGCAAACGACACGCCGCTGCACGTAAGAATCAACAACCCCCGTATCCACGCTGGAGGCGGCGCATCGGCATGGGGCTCCTGATACAACTCGCGCTGCTTGATCAGCGCGCGCATGGCCAGCAGCAACAGCGCCGCACAGACAAAGCCGACCAAGGGCGACAGCAGCAGGGCATAGCCGACCTTGGTCACCTGGGTCCAGTCCACACCGTCCAGCCCCGAGCGCCCGTCGAGCCAGGCGCTGGCGATGCCCACGCCGAGGATCGAACCGATCAAGGTGTGGGACGAAGACGCCGGCAGACCCAGCCACCAGGTACCGAGGTTCCAGATGATGGCGGCGATCAGCAAGGCAAAGATCATCGCAAAGCCGTTGCTGGTACCCACTTGCAAGATCAGGTCCACCGGCAGCAGCGCGACAATGCTGAAGGCCACGGCGCCACTGGAGAGCAGCACCCCGAGAAAATTGCACAGGCCTGACCACAGCACCGCGACATTGGCCGGCAGCGAATGGGTGTAGATCACCGTGGCCACCGCATTGGCGGTGTCGTGGAAACCATTGACGAACTCGAAGCCCAAGGCAATCAGCAGCGCCAGCCCGAGCATGCCGTAGGGCAGCCAACTGGTGGCGACATTGCCGGCGGCGATCACGTCACGAAAGACCCCCCAGCCGCTGACAGCCAGGCCGATAGCCAGGAGGATACAGAACAGCACCAGGCTGCCCTTGCCCATGCGTTTGCCCAGGTGAGGGCGGCGGGATGTGGCCGTTTGGCCGGAATGCAGGACAGTCATGGCGCGCTCGCTTGGCAGAGGACCCTCACCAAGCTAAGCGCGGAACATGACGCTTTTCCTTCTATCGAGCGCCGGGCAGACCGGCGGCACGTCACTCGTCCTGCGCCATCAGTAGGTTTGCGGAATCAGCAGCTCGGCTGGCATCGGATTACGACGATAGTCCTCGTGGCGCATGCGCTGCGGCAATTCGATCACCGGCTGCTCGATTTCCTCGTACGGCATCTGGCTGAGCAGGTGATGGATGCAGTTCAAACGGGCTTTTTTCTTGTCATCGGCCTGTACCACCCACCAAGGGGCATCGGCGCTGTGAGTGCGATCGAGCATGATTTCCTTGGCCTTGGTGTAGTCTTCCCAGCGCCGGCGCGACTCCAGGTCCATGGGGCTGAGCTTCCATTGCTTGAGCGGGTCGTGGATGCGACTGAGAAAGCGCAGGTGCTGTTCCTGGTCGGAAATCGAGAACCAGTACTTGATCAACTGGATGCCGGAGCGGGCCAGCATGCGTTCAAACTCCGGCACGTCGCGGAAAAACTCTTCGTACTGACGGTCATCGCAAAAGCCCATGACCTTTTCCACGCCGGCGCGGTTGTACCAGCTGCGGTCGAACAGGACGATTTCACCGGCGGCCGGCAGGTGTGAGACATAGCGCTGGAAATACCATTGGGTGCGTTCGCGGTCGTTGGGAGCGGGCAGGGCGGCCACGCGGCAGACCCGCGGATTGAGGCGCTGGGTGATGCGCTTGATCACCCCGCCCTTGCCGGCGGCGTCGCGACCCTCGAACAGGATGACCACCTTGTGCCCGGTCTTGACCACCCAGCTTTGCAGCTTGACCAGTTCGCCCTGCAGGCGGAACAGCTCGCTGAAGTACAGGCGGCGCGCCTGTTTTTCCGGGCTCTCGGGGATATTGGAGTCGAAGAATTCGTCCAGGGACTGGTCTTCGTCCAATTCCAGCTCCAGCTCTTCATCGGCCTGGTCGAGCAGTTCGCGATGAATGCGGTTTGCCAGTGCGGCGGTGGTAGGAGACATGGGTGCAGCCTCGCGTGTCGGGAGGCCTTGAATGCTAGTGACAGGATGTGACGGCACGATGACGCCGCAAGCACTTTGCCATGTCAATGGCCATTAGTGGGCGGACGCTTCCACCCGGCCCAGCCCACCGGCTGCCTTGAGCTGAACAAAGGCCGCGCGAGTGCGGGCGACGATGTCATCCGAGGTCTGCAGGCTGTAGGCGTAATACAGCCCGGCACCGAGGTCATCCAGGCTGTAGATCGGTTCCAGCCGGTCGTAAGGGACGTTCGCCATGGCGCATTGCTGACGGGCCTCGCGCTCGGGCAAGGCCACGAGCTGGACTTGCCCATTGAGCAGTTTGCGGAAATTTTCGGCGTTGTTGGCCGACACCACCATGCGCGTGAAATCGTGGGCCTCCAGGTATTGCTGACGAACATCGTCACGAATCACGCCGACGCTGTACTGGCGCGCGTCCTCCAGCCTGTTGACGACGATGCTCGAGTCATCGCGCAGCTTGTAGAACTGCGGCGTGATGTGCGCCAGTTCGCCCACCCATTTGAAGCGGGCTTCGCGAGCGGGGGTGCGCATCATCGGGTAGATCAGCACGTTGGGTTGCAGCAGCGCCATGTCGTAGGCGCGGGCCCAGGGGTAGAGGCCCATGTGGTAGTCATCCAGCCCGGCCCGTTGCAGCATCTGCTCGGCGATCTCGCTGGCCACGCCCGCTACCTTGTCACCTTGCAGGTAACTGTAGGAGGTGTCTTCTGTCACCATTTCGATAGTGGCGCCCGGGGCTGGCAGGCAGGTCATGGCCAGCCACAGGGCGCAGGTTGACGTCAGGGAACGATGCATCTTGGTTCTCTTTGATGGATTCATACCACGACCCGGTCCCGTCCTTGGCTTTTGGCCCGGTACAGGGCCTGATCGGCGGTTTTGAGCAACAGGTCGAAGTCGTCCATGGTGTCGGGGTCCAGCTGCGCGATACCGATGCTCATGGTGACGAACGGCGACACGCTGGACTGGCCATGGGCCAACTGTTGCTCGGCCAGCGCCCGGCGCAGGCGTGCAGCAGCCTCCCGGGCCTGATCGGTGCTGGCGCCGGGCAGCAACACGGCAAACTCTTCGCCGCCCAGCCGGGCGGGCAACTCGCCAGCGCGGGCGAACACCTTGCGCAGGGTCTGAGCCACGGTTCGCAGACAGTCATCGCCCATGGCATGGCCATGACTGTCGTTGTATTTCTTGAAGAAGTCGACGTCGCACATCAGCACGGCCAGCGGTTGGCGATGACGCAGGGCGCGCTGGAATTCGATGATTTTGACTTCATCGAAATAGCGCCGGTTGGGCAGCCCGGTCAACGAGTCGTGCAGGGACAGTTCGTGCAGGCGCACGTTGGCGGCGCGCAGCTCGGCGGTCCGGGCTTCGACCTCGTCCGCCAGGCGGTCGCGGCTGGCCGCCAGGGCCAGTTCGTCTTGATGTTGGCGTTCGATATAGTCTGCCAGCTTGTCCTGCAGGTTGTTGACCCCCACTTCCAGCAGTTGCAGTTCGTCGTCGTCACTGGCCGGCGGACGCTCCAGGCTCAAGCGCTCGCGCAGGTTGGCCGGCGACAGGCGACCCAGGTGCCAGGCAATGTGCTGCACATGCACGGTCACCGAGCGGTTGAACATGCCCATGATCAAGCCGGCCAGGGCGAGGGACTGAATCACCTGGGTCAGAATGATGATTGCCACTTCCTTCCACAGACGTTTCCACAGCAGGCTCTGGTCGCCGACGATGGTGAACTCGCCGACCTGCTCGCTGGCGCCGGGGTAGGGCTCGACGGTCAAGTTACGGTGCACCCGCGGGGCATTGCCCTCTTCCGGCGCGCGTTTGCGTTCCAGTACTTCAGGGAGTCGGCCCGCACGCAGGATGCGCAGCTCCACCCGGCCCACGGGCGCAGCCTGGGCCATGCTGTCGAGTTGGCTCTGCAAGGCGTCCCGGTCCATTTCCCAGACCGCGCGGGACAAGGTGCCCTGGAACACCTGATCAATCAGCTGCAACTCGCTTTTCATGTTGCTCAGGTTGTTGTCCCAGGCAAACCAGGTGCGCACCGCCACTGTGGCCACGGTAAACAACAGGCAGAACATCAGGGTGGCAAGTACCAGCCGGCGCCCGAGTGAACCCACGGGGGATCGCAACGGCATATTGAGGTCATAGATCTGATTATCCGGCGGCTGAGACATGGTCATAGCCACTTGCGCATGATGGCAGCGTATTTGCCATTGCGGTGGATGTCGTCGAGGCTATGGCGCAACCGCTCGACCAGTGCGGGCGGCGTGTCGAGGCTGAAGGCCAGACTCAAGTCTTCGCCCAGGTCATCCAGCGGCAGCGACTCCACCAGTACTTTGTCCGGGTCGTCGCCGGCCTGACGGGCCAGCCACGCGGCATTGCGGGCGTCGGAGATCCACAGGTTCAGGCGGCCCAGCCTCAGCTTGTCGTAGTTGAATTCGTATTTGTTGCTGGACTGCAGGTTCTGTCCCACGGTGAACTGATGCGCCTGGAGGTATTCTTCGCCGACGTCTTCTTTGACCGTACCGATCTGGTAGGCCCGTGCCTGGTCCAGGTTGTCCAGGTGAATGGGGTGGGCGGCCGAGGAGTACAGGCAGGTATGCGTGGAGACGATCACCCCCACCCAGTTGAACAGCCGCTCGCGCTCGGGGCTGCGGGTGATGGAATAGATCAGCACGTTCTTGCCGTGCAGGGCGATGTCGTAGGCGCGGGCCCAAGGCATGGACTCGATGGACGCCGGCATGCCGGCATCGTCGAGCACGGCCTGCACCACCTCGGTACTCAGGCCGGTGAGTTTGCCGTTCTCGGTCATGTTGTAGGGCGAGAATTCTTCGGTCACCACCCGCAGCGGCTCGGCGTACGCGGCACAGCACGACACCCAGCCAAGCAGGGTGCAGAGTGTGCGGGCGCGCAGCAGCGACGACGTCATGGCCAATACCTTAAAGACTGCAAAGGGCTATTTGCCATCAACGGACGCGGGTACGCAGGCTGGCAATGAGCGTATCGGCCACTCTTTCAAAGGCTTGAGGCTTCATTCATCAGGTACTACGGCAATGTTAAGCTCGGCGCTTTGCCTGCCAGGAATCGCTTCCCATGGAAAAAACCTCCCTTGCCCAGCGGCTGCTGCTGGCCGCGCTGTTGCTCACCGGCATCGCCCAGGCGCAGGCCGACGACACGTTGCACACTGACCTGCCGGTACCTTATCTGGAACAGGCAGTTTCCCGGTCCGATCAGCCGCTGGTGATCTTCCTGCATGGCTATGGCAGCAACGAGGCCGACCTGTTCAGCCTGCGCGAGGAACTGCCGGACGGCTACACCTACCTGTCCCTGCGTGCACCGGGGACCGTGGAGCAGGACGCGTACAAGTGGTTCACCAGCAAGCGCGAGGGCGCAGACTACGACGGCGTCACCGCCGAACTGGCCAGCAGTCAGAAACTGCTCGGGGACTTTATCGTCAAGGCCGTGGCCAAGTATCACACCCGTGCCGACAAGGTGGTGCTGGTGGGTTTCAGCCAAGGGGCGATCATGTCCTATGAGGTGGCGCTGCGCCGTCCGGCCAGTGTGCGCGGCATCGCCGTGCTCAGTGGCAGCCTGCTGCCGGTGCTGCACGCCGAGCTCAAGCCGAGCCCGGCGCTGAAGAACCTCGCGGTGTTCATCGGCCATGGCACCGATGACCCGCAACTGCCGGTCAAGGACGCCACGGACGCCGACCAGATCCTCCAGGGCCTGGGCCTTACGCCGCAGCTGCATATCTACCCGGGCCAGCCGCATTCGGTCAGCGCCATGGAAGTCGCCGACCTGAAGGCCTGGTTGCAACAGACGCTCGGTACGCCGTGAGTCTTATTTGCGGTGCGTCTTGAGCAACCGGTTGGCCATTTTAAGGTGGTGTTCCATCATCGCCAGGTTTGTCTGGGCGAACAGCTTGAGCTCTGGGATGGTGGCGGTAGCTATTTCATTCTGGAACAGCTTGACCGCACCTTCGTGGGCCTTGACCTGTTCGGTGGCGAAGGCTGCATCGACGCTCTCGCCCTTGGCCGGGGCCACTTGCATCTTGGCCGCCTGGGCCTGAACCGTAGCGGCGTCCGGCATGGCAATGTGCAGTTGCGAGGCCAATGCCACCAGCTTCTGGTTCAGGTCGGTGTGGTCGTCGATCAGGCGGTGGGCCAAGGTGCGGGTATCGTCGAACTGGGTCTTGGTCAGGACGGTCTGGCTGGCCTGGATCTCTGCGGCACCGGCCACGGCCAGTTGATCGACGAACGGGTCAGCGCTGGCAGCCAAGGCGCTGCTCAGAGCACCGAGGCCCAGCAGGCAGGACAGGGCGTGGGGCATGAAGCGAGAACGAAGTGCAGGCATGGGATTCCCTCTGAAGAATCCCGCAGTTTAGGGAAAGCCATGCCTGTCGGGGGGCACTGAACAAAATTTAATTCACGGCCCGCCTTTTACCTCAGAGGATCTTGACCGTGTGGAAGGCCACCGTGTCGTAGGGCACGGTCACGCTTTCCTGCCCGGCCAGGTCCGGATGCCGGGCGATGATCTCGCGGACATCGGCAAACACCCGGTCCTGCTCGGCCGCCGGCAGGTTGGCGACGAAGCTGATGGACTTGACCCGGTTGATGATCACGTCCTCCGGCAACCCGGTGTGCCCATGGCGAAAATGCCGTTCGTTGAGGGGCGAGAAGCCGTTGTACGGAAATACCTTGCGCCATTGCCCGCTGAAATAACGGGGGCTGTCGGCGGCGACACTGTTGACCACTTCGGCCACCTGCGCGACCCAGTCCACCGAGGTGTCGCGCAGGTTCCAGATCATCCCCAGCCGGCCGCCCGGCTTGAGCACCCGATGGATCTCGGCCATGGCCTGGGCATTGGCAAGCCAGTGGAACGAATGGGCGCAGACTATCGCGTCTACCGAGCCGCTCTTGAGCGGGATATCCTCGGCGGTGCCGTCCAGCAGCTGGATTTCCGGGTAGCGGGCGTGGAAGCGTTCGCGCAGGGTCTGGTCCGGCTCTACCGCGATGACGTGGGCGCCAATGTCCAGCAACCGCGGGGTGAATTTACCCGTCCCCGCACCGAGGTCCAGCACCACGCTGTGATGTTTGAGCCGCAGGTCCTTGATCAGCCAATCATTGGCTTCGGCCGGGTAGCCCGGCCGACCCGTGGCAAACGCGTCCGCGCTCTTGAAGTACGCGGGGAAGGCGGACAGATTGAGCATCGCTTTGAGACTTTTCATGATGGCCCTCGGGGCGGATGGGTCCGCGGTGTTGTTGTGGGGCGAAGGGGGTGTCATGACAAGCGTAGCGTATGGGCGGCGGGGGGGACTCCCTTTTGGAAAGGCCGGAGTGTCGGCCCAGCCAAAAGGAAGCAAAAGGCCTCTGCGCCCGCATTGGCCCTGTGTTTCGCTACGGGGTCCCTCCTTGCGCATCGCTCCGTGGGGGGCGCGCTGTTCCAGTCGGCCTGCTGAGGGCGCGGACCATCAAGATCACAAGCAGATCAAAAGCCAGAGCCAGAGCCAGAGCCAGAGCCAGAGCTACAGCGTTGCCGCGACCTCAGCCACGATCCGCTGTTGATCTGGCT
>NZ_JAAVUX010000001.1 GCF_018449655.1 Pseudomonas sp. dw_358 | reverse complement strand
GAGCCAGACGGTTCAGGGTGCGGTCCGAGCCGTCTTGAGCCAGACGGTTCAGGGTGCGGTCCGAACCTTCTTGAGCCAGGCGATGCAGAACCCGATCAGAACCGCCTTCCGCCATCAGCTGCTGGACGACACTGTGCGGCGCTTGATGCTGAACAACCGGTTGAGTCAAAGGCTGCGCGAAAGCATTAGCTGCGAGTGCCGAGAAAGCGATGCTGAGGATGAGTTGGCTTTTCATGATGAAGTTCTCCGTAACCTGGTGTGTAGTGGGTATGGGTTGAAGTCTACGCCCCGAGGTTTTTTTGAGAATTTCATTGAGATGATTGTGGGTATCGACCGCACTGATGACTGCGGGACATCTTATGGCTTACCGCCACCACCTCTGCGGTAGATGCAATGGCCGTGACAACTTCTGTAGGACCGAGCTTGCTCGGGAATCAAGGCGCGCGGTGTCGTCTGGTGCAGCGCAGTACCGTCTTCCCGAGCAAGCTCGGTCATACAGCGTGATCGACAGCCCGAGGTCACCCTTTGAAGACGAAGCTCGCGACAGATTGCCCTGCAATCGTCCACAAGCCTGCAGGCAAAAAACACTGACAACAAAAAACCCGCCGAGGCGGGTTCTTTGTCTGCCATTCCAACGTCCTGTCGGGAGCATCCTGCAATGGCTTGTCATCCGTGACACCGAAGCAATCCGTTACTTCAGTTCGTAGGGCTAGATTACCGATGCAACCGGGGGTGCCATAGAGGAGATTGTGGGTAGTCTGTGTAAGACATTCGCTATAGGTGATCTGACGTTGGGGATTCGTCATGCGGGCGTAGGGCGGGCAGGTGGCGCCTCTGAGCATGCCAGGGAGGAGCCGATGCAAAGGACATGACGCATGAGTGCCGGCACTGCGGCACCGGACAAACGCTGGCATACGCCTAGGTTTCGCTGAAACCGAACCGAATCCCGCAAGCTATGACGGTATGCTGCGCTCACTATGCCGCGATGTGTGTAGCTCCCTAAGCCCTATGAATTGTGTAAAAAATAACCATTTGCAGGCTTGGCCAAGCCTGGCTTTTACATCGATGTAGCGACAATCGTCATTACAGCGAGGTCCATGCCCTTGGCATCTATCAATATCCGTATCGACGACGACCTCAAAGCGCGTGCTTACCACGAGCTGGAAAACCTCGGCGTTACCCCTTCTAAACTGATTCGTCATGCGTTGCAGTAAGTACCAGAGCGTGGCCAACTACCCTTCAAGCCTGTCCTGACGACCGAGGACGATGAAACCTTGACCGCGACAGTCCGGGAGCAGCTGACTAACCCCCGGCGGGTGAAGGTAGAACCAGATGACCTATAGTCTCGAATTCGATGCGGGTGCGCTAAAAGAGTGGCCCAAATCTTGGAGGATACCGTACGCCATCAACTCAAGAAGAAGCTGGCCACGATCCTCATCAATCCGCGCATTGACGCCAATCACCTGCATGTTTTTTCCGATTGCTACAAAATCAAGCTGCGGAGCAGCGGCTATCGGTTGGTTTATCAGGTGATCGACCAGGAGGCATGGGGGTTGTGGTGGCAGTTGATAAGCGCCAGCGGTGGTTGGTTTATTGCAAAGCGGTTGAGTTAGCACCGGCCTGACGTGTGAGTGGAACTTCCTCTGAGCCGGGCTGTGTGGAAATGGGGGAATGTTTTTTGGGTTGGAGCTCCATGGCGGTCACTGGAATGCTGTGGCGGCACCAGGAGTCGAAAAAGCTTTTAACTATATGATCTATATATATTTTATTCAGTCGTAATGAGCCATCTATCTCTAAAGCTATCCCGGCACCCAAGGCTCGCTAAGCATTGATAGAGGGGAAAGCCAGAGTGAGACCGATTGCCCTGAGTGCATGGCTGTCTCTCATTCTTTCCTGGATCTGGGGGCTCGCTCTCAAACTACGGTAAGCGACAGCCAGCGACGAAAGGCTACCGTTGCTAGACGGTCACTATTGGCCATTAGCGGACGTTGGAACGAATTGGACTCTATTCGCAGCAACCTGTCTCAGTGCAAGGACTACCCTCAGAATCTATCTGCGAAGCGCAAGGGCGATCTATGAAATTTGTAATGGATTTTTATACCGGGGAGCGCTAGGCTCACGCACTCAAGAGAGTGGGCAATTGATCATCACTCAGCTGCGGCCTGCTTATCAAAACGATCATATCGGTTAAGGGACTAATTTATGGGCGTGAAGCCTGAAGCGCAGGAACGTTTTTTCTGTCGTCATCCCGAACAACAAAAATTAGCGCATGCGTTGGATGAGGCTTTCGATATTACTTTCGGAAATCAGCATGGCGGCTTGTTTTTGTGGCTATGTGATGCAAAGAAAAGTGTGGGAGAACGGTTCGGACTACAAAAAGAAGTGATCCTTCTTTATTCACCCCATACTAAAACTGACGCGCGCACTCTAACTAATCTGGAAAATATCTCGAAGTCTCCTGACTTTCGCCACAGGGTTGACAAGGTAGTAGCGTTAATCGTTCATGAGGGAGACTCCGAAGCTACTGCCGACCTGTTAAAAGAGACGAATGATTGGATTATTGTAGCAATCCAGGCAGAAGAGCTCAGAAACCCACAGCGCGGAAGCCTCTTTATTCGCTCAAAACTGGCTGAAAGAATCGGCACCTTCGATCTCTTCGGAATGTCATCTCCAATAAAACATGACAAGTATTTCTATGGAAGAGACTCACTTGTTCAAGAAGTAGTACAGCGTATATCACGTAAAGAGAACTCAGGGATTTTTGGCCTGCGCAAGACAGGAAAAACCTCGGTGTTGTATGCGCTACAAAGAAGACTGTCTGAAAAAGAAAATTTGCTAGAATATGTTGATTGCCATGGACCAGGTGTATACGGCATGCGTTGGTGGCAGCTTTTGCAAGAGTTATCGTTTCGTCTATGTGATACCCTATCATCTAAATACGCCAAGAAAATCACAGATGAAGGAGTTTATGAGGCTGGTTTTGCCGCAAATAGCTTCAATAGGCTGATTAAGAGGCTCTTGGGGTTTAAGCTATTTGATAAAGTTACTTTGCTTTTTGATGAGATTGAATTCATAACTCCCGGACTCAGCAACAGCCTTGGTCAACACTGGGATGGAGATTTCGTGCCCTTTTGGCAGACCATCCGCTCTGTTTCTCAGGAAACAGAAGGGCGGCTAGTATTCGTCGTTGCGGGCGTAAACCCGTCAAGCGTTGAGCATTCCCACTTTGATCATATTCAGAACCCGATATTTCAGCTGGCAGTCCCTTATTATCTTGAGGCGCTCGGCCGGCCGGACGTAAGGGATATGGTCAGGTCAATAGGAAAATACTCTGGCTTTATATTCGATGAAAATTGTTACGACTACCTACAGATAGTATATGGCGGCCATCCCTATTTGATACGACTAGCCTGTAGCGAAGTTGCAAGGAGTTTGGGGGGTGTTCCTGTCGATAGCAAAATACCCATCACAAGGGAAAGCTTCGAATCACAGTACGATGCGATTCGTAATAGAATCGCTCAACCGATAAAAGATATTCTACTGTCACTTGTGTGGTGGTATACTGATGAATACGATTTGTTGCAAGTTCTTGCAGAGGGCGATAAGAAATTCTTTTTGGAGTTTCTCAGCGAAACTCCGGAGAAGGCGATACCCTTTGTACGATATGGCCTAGTCCACCAAGATAGTGGCGAATTTGCCATTCGTGACCTTAAAGATTTTTTGGTCATGTATGGCGCAGAGTATAAAAAATCGATCTCTCCGTTTAAAAGAGGGGATCTTCCATTAGACGCCCTGCCTGAGCAGGCCAACTTACTAGATCTTTCACAGCTATTCGAAAAGCGGACAGAAGTTGAAGTTGCACTCAGGAAATTCATACTTATTATTATGGGGTTTAAGTATGGTTTCAATGATCAAGAGATCTCTGATCGAATAATTTCTTGCTTGAAAGCTCGCGCAGGAAAACCGGATACCAGTCAGCTTTTTGTGGGGCGCAGGCCTCAAGAGGCGATTAATGAACTTTTCTTATCCGATCTTAAACCTATTTTTAGAGCTAATTGGAGTGACTTCGGACCAACCTTTGAAAAAAACCAAACTAGATTTGATATGAATATGGATACTATAAATATTGCAAGGCGTTACGAGGCGCACGCGAAACCTGTACCTATAATAGATCGAGATGAATTTCTAAACAGCTATTCATGGTTCTATACTAGGTTGAGTAAGGTTCCAGGCTTGCTGTAGTCGATAGATTAAGATTAAGATTAAGATTTGATGTTATGCTTTTACAGAGCATAACATCTTTTCGCAACGTGATGCCTTTCGCCTTTGGCCATTAATTTCTACGAAGGTCCGCTACGGGTCGAAAGCATCCGTCGCGACTGTCCGCGATCAACCCTTAGCTGCTCGTGGCGGCCACTGGATGGGGGCAGAAATGGACCGGAAGCAGTTGATACTCAAATAAAATTGAGTGCTAAACTTAAACTAACGGCAAACGCTTAGTATTAATAAAATAAAAATTGATTGGTAAGTTAAGCCCCTGCTGGAGTGACGTTATCTTCAATTTCTTGCGCATTGAAATATAGGCCCTGCGTATTAGTTAGATTCTGCCAATCGGCGAGCCTGACAGTGAATCCATTTTTTAAAAACTCCTTTCCGATTAGGCGTAAGTACTCTGCGTCAGGTTCGAATGAACCCAGTTCGAGTATTTGTCTGCCTACGGCGGTAAGCATATAGATCTCCAGCGCGACGGTTTTAGAAGCGTCGTTATGCTCAAGAATGAGTGCCTTGTTATGAGAGATTAAGGCACGATGGAACTTATCTCGTACAGCTGATCCGTAAGTCTGTTTGAGCCCAAGAGATTCAACACCAGAAACCACTCCCAACTCTTGCATTTCTAGAAGCGTGGCAAAGGAAATGCCATTGGACTCCAAGTACACACTCTGATTTCGAGCAATGAAACCGTTGATGACATAGCTTGCCAGTTTACTGATTGTCTCGGCTTCAGTCTTGGAGAGCGTTTTTAAAACCTCCAACGTCCGGATCGAGTACCTACCAGGTGCTTTCACTTCACCAGCCAAAACGCTACCCCACAGCCGCTGAAGGTCCTCAGTAGAAACCTTGCCTGCATGCTCGCGCCATGTGAAGAGCCAATCATCATCAACAGGACGGTCTGGTGGGGTTTGCTTGTCGGCTGAAAGTTGCTCCTCAGCAAATATTATGGCTTTCGTTGCGTTTATTTCTGAGCGAGCAGCTGCTGAAGCTGAAGCTCTGTTGCCGTACTCTATGGCTTTCGACAGCCCGAGTGTTGGTTCAATGCGCTCACCCATGTCAGATAGAATATCTACAGAGCTCGCTGGTAGCAAAGCTCCGTCTGAGCGAAGTTGTTTCTTGCTGGACCGGATATCAGCAGCGTCCGCTTCTGCTTGGGCTAGCATGAGAATTTCATGTCGACGAATTTCGTTTCTTGCCCGTCCCTCGCGGCCGACCTGCCACGGTACAAGCAGCGAGCCGATGCCTTTGTCCGCTAACGTTTCCCATAGTTTGATTACAAGCTTCTCGCCAGGATAATCCATGTCAACTCCTGATGCTTAATATAATTCGTCGACCATACTTCGGACACTGGTCGACCCTAACAATGGCTGCATCTGGGGCACGTGGAGGCCTGTCCGAGATGCCTGTTTGAAATTCTAGATGAACCTGCAAGCTTCACTTTAACAACTAAATGATATGAGTGGGTAGGGCTCAGGCTACTTTCCGGCGAGGTTCCAGCCGCAAGCAGCCTGTTGATGAATCGACGGCCTTTGCGAACAGCAGCTCTCACCGTCGGCTATGGGTCGAAAGCTGTCTGTCGTGAACGACCGCTTCTGGCCGATTGCAGCCGATCATGATTTTCAGGATCAGGTCCCCATCAGAGCTTGAAAACCCACGACGTTTCTAGACGTCGCGCTAGCAGCCGGACCGTCAGCACATAGTAATACTGTGTGGCCTGACTGTGTTCGCTCAAGCGATTCTCAAAAAACCACACCACATGCTTCTTTTGCCAAGTCCAAGGATTTTCCCGATGCCAGCGCTCTGCGATTGCAACCTGGATGATCTTCGCCTCGCGCACATGACGTTGCCGCGTTGCGCGCGACCCGGTCAGCACGCCAGCCAAAAACAGCCCCATATCGAATGGCTTACTCATGTCCGTCCTCCGATATAGGCAGCGACCACATCGATCCGACCGTGCCCCAGTTCATAGCCGATCTGCACCCGGGCCGCTCGATCAAGGCGCGGATTCAACTGGTAACATTCACCACCGTTGATAGGTGCGCGATGTTGGGTAATTTGCTCGTAGCGCCCACACGCATACGCCGCTCGTAGCTCATGGAAGCCTTTGAGGTTGTGTGCATGAATGGTGTCGCGTGAGGGCCGGACAATTTCCTGCAGAATGGTCAAGTAGTCTTCGTTCTGAGCAATCAAGTTCCGGCTACCAGCAGGCGACACCTGCTTCGCAAACTCAAGCGCGCCACGAATATGGTCGTCCACCATAATCCAGCGAGGTGCTGATGCACCGGCGCGGCCGCCTTTTGTGCCGTCCTGAATGTTGATCTTGGCTAAGCTTTCAGCTTCGCGGCTCAACCGTGGCAGGTCAGCCAAGATGGCCTCAAAACGCATACCGGTGGCTCGTGCCAATTGCACGATCGCCGCGGCCCTTGGATGTTGGCGGCTGCAAAGCGCCTCGACTATTCGCTGTATGTGTTCGCGATCTTGGCCCTGCGGCATCGATTGACGAACCCCGATGCGCTGCATACCCAACGCCTTGCTCGGACTTGGCACTTTCACATACTGATCACCGCGAAGCGCTGCCATGGTCCTATTAACGCTGGATAGCCGGTTTTGCGCAGTGCTGATAGCTAGGTTGCCGTGCTCAACAAGGCCGCGAAGGTATGCGGCATAGTTCGACAACACCTGGCAGTTGATCTGCCGCGCATCGTTGACCCCGGGCCCCGCTTCAGACCGGCACCACTTCACGAATGCCCGCCACCGGTCACTGTGCGCCTTGAGCGTGCCGTAGTGGCCGCTGCCAAACATGTCTTTCAGCGCCTGCGGCCCCGCGTAGCTCAATTGTCTGCCGTAGCCGAAATTACGACCATCGCGTCTACCCACTAATGCCATGTCGTACACCTCCTACCCGTTTCTCCAGTTCTGCCCCACGTCATCCCGCCAAGAATGCTGAGTGTTATCAGGGATCAAGGCCCCTGCGGGCTGTGGGGATGTCCTTTAACGCTGGACTTGCGGCTCCTTACGGCCGGGAGCATGGGCATCTCCTGATCTGGCCTCCTGAGCACCGATACCGGTGGGCGGGTGGAGGCTGCGTCGGCTGACGAAACCAGCGCCGCGAGATCCTGAGTCGGGTGAAGGCAGCTATGTGGTGACCGGGGCATGCCTGGCTGTCAGCCAGGTGCAGTCCAATCCATGGTCTGCGGCACCATCATCTACATCGCTGTTGCTAGTGACTTCGGGGTTTGTCACGCCGATTGTCACGAGGAGGGTTGCGGCAAAGCCACGTTCTATATGGGCTGCAGCAGTGGTAGGAGCGCCCGTCTCTTTCCTGGAGAAAGAGACGGGCAAAGGGTTGGCGCACACGAAATGGCCAAGCGGGTAGGTTGCTGCTGGGCAGGAGGGTAGGGTGATTGCCGCAGTGGCAACGATGTTAAGTAGGCATCCATCACATGGGTAGTGACCGTACGAGCTACCGGACGCGAATCGTACTTGGGATGAACCGCCTCACGATGGGCGTGACCTTTCAGGTTTCTGGCCACATTCTGCTGCCTCGGCAGCGCTTGCAATTTCTGGTTTACGCCTGTGGACAAAAGTCGTCAAGCGGCCTGATTTCAGATAATTAGCGCCTGTGGATAAAACTATCATCCGGTGGACAATGTTGGATTTTCACAGACGCTTAGCTGTGCCAGCCGTATTTTTCAACGGTCGGTCCTTTTAAACGGGGCGGCTTTGCAGCCCCGTTTAAAAGGACCCGCGCGGAGGAGCTTCATGCGGCGCGGCGTGTAACTTCACAGCGGGTTTGCAGCGGTGGGGCGGCAGGCTACTCGGCCCACCTGGCACTGCGAATGCGCGTAACGTTCTCGCCCGACTGCTTGGCAAATTCATGCGGCGTCACATGCTCCTCGCGGTTCGCCTCCTGAAACCGGCTCCACCAAGTCATGATCATCCGTCGCTCTTCAAGGAACTCGGCCTTGTGGATATATGCGGCGCGCACATTGTTGCGTTCCTTGTGGCTCATCTGCCGCTCGATGGCCGTCTCCGACCACAACCCGGACTCGATCAGCGCGCTGCACGCCATGGAGCGAAAGCCGTGGCCGCAGATGTCCACTTTGGTGTCGTAGCCCATCGTCCTCAAAGCAGCGTTCACTGTGTTCTCGGACATCGGTTTCCATGGCTTGGCGTCGCCGGCAAACACCAGGTCGAATTTGCCGGTGATCGTGTGGATCTGCTCCAGCAAGGCCACCGCTTGTGGCGATAAGGGTACAAGATGGATATCACCGGCCATCTTTGTACCCCGTGTGGAAAAGGGTACGCCGTCCAGCGCCGGGCGGGTGTCGGGGATCTCCCAGATGCCGCGCTTGAGGTCGAACTCGTTCCACCGTGCGAAGCGCAGTTCGCTGGAGCGCACGAACACGTGCAGCGACAGCATCACTGTCAGCCGGGTGAGAGCCCGGCCTTTATAGCCATCGATACGCGCCTGTAGTTCTGGTAGTCGCGATAAGGGTAGTGCGGGACGATGGGTCACCCGTGGCGCCTTGACTGCGCCATCCAGGTCGTGCGCTGGATTCGCCGTGATCAGCCGAAGGCGCTTGGCCTCGCGCATGATGCTTTGCAGGTAGTTCTTGATCCTGAGCGCGACGTCGATGGTGCCACGCTTTGTCACCGCCTCCAGTGGCTGCATGAGATCGTGGGTATCGAGCTCGACGATTGCCTTGGCGCCGATGATTGGGAATACGTGGGTCTTCAACCGGCTGAGCACAGTTTTGGCGTGGCCCGGCGCCCACTTGGGCACCATGCCGGCATACCAATCGAGCGCGACACTTTCGAAGGTACGCCCATTGATCACGGCTTGAGTCTTGGCCTGTTGCTTGAATTGGATGGGATCAATGCCGTTGGCGACCTGCTGTTTGAGTTCAAGCCGTTTGCGGCGCGCGTCGGCTAATCCCACTACCGGGTAACTGCCGAGGGCAGTGAGCCCTTCGCGGCCATCGGGCTTCACATACCTAAGCCGCCAGCCTTTGCGCCCGTTGGGCTGTACGAGAAGGTAGAGGCCGTCGCCGTCGAAGAGCTTGTACTCGCGCTCGCGGTGTTTGGCTGTACGGCAGGCGGTGTCAGTGAGGGAGCTGTGGTCCTGGCCATAAGGGTACTTTCCAATATCGAATTGGTAGGTATCCTTAAATCTATCCTTATTCTCACTAGCTGCCACCGGAATCCGACGGAACGCCAAAACGAAAAAACCCGCCAGAAGGCGGGTTTTTCAAGGGTTCCAGAGATTTTGAAAGCCTTCTCTGGAACCTCAAATGGTGCCGGCACCAGGAATCGAACCCGGGACCTACTGATTACAAGTCAGTTGCTCTACCATCTGAGCTATACCGGCATGTGAGGGCGCTGATTATAGCCATTCACTCACCCGAGTAAACCCCTCCCGCAAACTTTTTCTACCCGCGCTGCAGCCCCCGTCCTTGGCGCTTATGCACAATGGGTCTTGCCGCATACCCGCTCGATCATGAAATGGTGAGAAATTCTCACCTTCACCCCAACCTGCTGTTTTTCATGCCGTTTAAAATATGAACAAAAAATGACCTGCTGAAAAATCAGGCGTTAGCCCCCGGTTTACGGGCTTATTCCAAAACTTTACGCACAGAGTTATCCACAGGTTGGCGTTGGGCGCGGATCATCAGGTTGCGGGGTGTGAGGGTCGCGGGGCAGAAGGTGCCGAGCTCGGTGTCGTAGCCGTTTTCCTGCAACATCAAGCAACGATCCAGTGCCAGCCACAGCTCCAGCGGGCGGCGGAACAGGTTGCGCAGCAGCTCCAGGTTGCGGACTTGCGCCAGGCGTTGCCAGCCTGCCTGTTGAAAGTGGTCCCAGTCGCGTTGCGAGACGCCGGAGGTGTCCAGTGCCTTGAGGGCGGCGAGGTCGCGGCCGTAGGCGGCGAAGGGTTTGTCCAGCCAGGTGCTGGGCAGTGACGGGGTGGGCAGGTAGTCGTCGAGGCCGCGCAGTTGTCGTTGCAGCACGTCGAAGCCCAGGCGGCGGGCCATGGACTGGTCGCGTTGGCGGCGCACGCGGGCGCCGGCGGTGACGGCTTCGCTGGCGGGGAGACTGAGGTCGAGGAGGTCCAGGGTCAGTTCGGAAGCTTGGGCGGGGCGGCTGAGGGGGCGGTAGTGGCTGTGACCGATACGGTTGTAGCAGCAGGGGACAATGGCCAGTTGCGGGCAGCGGGCCTGGCTGGCGAGTTCGATCAGGCGCACGTGGAGGTCGCCGCAGGCGTGCAGGGCGACGGGGGTGTGATGGGCGTGCACGTGCTGCCTGGCGTCGGCGGCCATGACGTCTTGCTGGAGGTGGTGGGCACTCAACTGGTGGTGCTGGCTGAGGGCACTGCCGGCGGCGACGAGGTTGGGGTCGTATTCCAGGCAGGTCAGCTGTTGGCCGGGGGCCAGCAGGCGGCGGCCGAGGTGGCCTTTGCCGGCGCACCAGTCGAGCCAGTGAGCGGTGCCTTCGCGGAACGGCAGGTGGGCGGCGAACGCTTCGATCTGCTGCCATTTGCGGCCTGGCACGTCGACGTTGAGTCGCGGCGCGGCGAGGTGCGGAGGCGCTGTGGATAACCCGCCGAGCGCGGCGAGCTGACGGGCTTGTTCAGCCAGCTGGGGATAGGGTAGGGGCGCTACAACACTGTAGGGGTCGAGTTGGGCCTGTTCGGCATCCTCCAGCGTCCGTTTGCGTAGCCATTCACCCAGTTCGGGATGGCTGTGCTCCCAAGGCAGTACTCGATAGGTGAAGGGGCGCGGTCGCCACAGTGCCTGGTGTGCCAGCAGAAATTCGTTCAGGGCGGCAAAGCGAGCCAGCATTTGCTCGCCCTGGAGGGTAGCGGGCTGGCTCATTGCAGGATGTTGAAGGGGAAGTATCGGTCGTTGATCTTCTTGTAGGTGCCATCAACGATCAATTCGTGCAGGGCGGTGTTGAGCTTGTCGCGCAGCGGGTCGCCCTTGCGCAGGGCGATGCCGATCTTGTTGCCGTCGCCCACGGCGTCGCCCTTGGCTTCGTAGTCCTTGCCGGCGACGCTTTTCAGCCATTCATAGTTGACGTATTTGTTGCTGAGCACGGCGTCGAGGCTGCCGTTGACCATTTGCTGGTAGGCGTCTTCCTGGGTGTCGAAGAGCATGACGGCAGTCTGGTCGCTGACGTTGTCCTGCAGCCACTTGCCTGCGGCGGTGCCACGCTGGGCGCCGATGACTTTACCGGCGAGCGCGGCCTTGTCGATGCTGATGGCGCTGCTTTTGGCAGCCACCAGTTCCAGCTTGACGGAGTAGTAGGGGTCGGTGAAGTCGACCACTTGCAGGCGCTCGGGGGAGATGGGCAGCGACGACATCAGGAAGTTGAACTGGCCGGCATTGAGTTCCGGGATCAGGGTGTCCCAATCGGCGGTGACAATCTCGCATTGCACTTTCATTTTCGCGCACAGGGCGTTGCCGATGTCGACGTCGAAGCCCACGACCTGGCCGCTGGCGTCTTTGCCGTTGAAAGGGAGGTGATCGGCTTCCATGCCCATTTTCAACGTCTCGACTGCGCTGGCGCCGTTGCTCAAGAGCAGGGCGGCGATGAGGGCCAGTGAAGTCAGGGTGGGTTTGTACATCCGTGGTGCTCCGAAGGAGGACGAGGCGAATCGAGGGTGCATGGTAAGGCCTGGGCAGCCGGGCGCACAGGGGCGTGAATGACTTGGACAGGCATCGGACAGGAGAGGTTTGCGGGGCGTGGAAAATGAGTTGGGTTGCGCCTTCTGATGGCGAAATGCAGGCTTTGGTTGTACCCATAGGTTGCACTCAAGTTGTGCCTGGGTGTTACCAGTGCAACATATTGGTGCGCGATTAGTGCGCATTTTCGGGTAGATCGGTAGCCCTTTGCAAGTTGCTAGCAAAAATCTATTTCTTTCAAGGGTTTGCTGTAAGCGGGGGCTAGAGCTATTTCGGTGCGTTCGTCGGGTTATGAAGCATTTTGGCGCAGAATTTGCGTAAATTATCTGCAACGGGATGTTTCTTTCCTCGAACGACGGTTGAAATCCCTGCCGAACTAACGCTTTTCCTCGCAAAGGTAGCCAAATGAGCGGTACTCATAATTCGAATAACCTCGGGCAGGGGCTCAAGCAGCGCCATGTCACGATGCTCTCCATCGCCGGCGTGATCGGCGCGGGCCTGTTCGTGGGCTCTGGCCACGCCATTGCTGAAGCCGGCCCCGCCGTTCTGCTGGCCTACGCGGCTGCCGGTACCCTGGTGGTGCTGGTGATGCGCATGCTCGCTGAAATGGCGGTGGCGTCTCCGGACACCGGTTCGTTCTCTACCTACGCCGACCGTGCGATCGGGCACTGGGCGGGTTTCACCATCGGCTGGTTGTACTGGTGGTTCTGGGTGCTGGTGATTCCACTGGAAGCCAATGCGGCAGCCGGCATCCTGCATGCCTGGTTCCCCGGGATCGCGGTATGGGTGTTTACCCTGGTGATTACGTTGGTGCTGACCGCGACTAACCTGTTCAGCGTCAAGAACTACGGCGAGTTCGAGTTCTGGTTCGCCTTGATCAAGGTGATTGCCATTGTCGCCTTCATCATTCTGGCCGCCGCCGCCGTGTTTGGCCTGGTGCCAGGTAGCCAGGTCAGTGGTGTCAGCCATATCGTCGACACCCAGGGCTTCATGCCCAACGGGATCGGGGCGGTGATCGCGGCCATGCTGACCACGATGTTCTCCTTCATGGGCACCGAGATCGTGACCATCGCCGCCGCCGAATCCAAGGATCCGGGCCAGCAGATCAGCAAGGCTACCAACTCGGTGATCTGGCGGATCTTCCTGTTCTACCTCGTGTCGATCTTCCTGGTCGTGGCGCTGGTGCCGTGGAATGACGGCCGTCTGCCGCAGCTGGGCTCCTACCAGACCGTGCTGAACCTGATCGGTATCCCGAACGCCAAGATGATTGTGGACGTGGTGGTGTTGGTTGCCGTGACCAGTTGCCTGAACTCGGCGCTGTACACCGCTTCGCGCATGCTCTACTCGCTGAGCAAGCGTGGTGACGCGCCGTCCATGGCCCAGCGCACCTCGGCTGCCGGCACCCCGATTGTCGCGGTCCTGCTGTCGACGGCGGCGGCTTTCGTGGCCGTGTTCGCCAACTACGTGGCCCCGGCCGAAGTGTTCGACTTCCTGCTGGCCAGCTCGGGCGCCATCGCGCTGTTGGTGTATCTGGTGATCGCGATATCGCAACTGCGCATGCGCCACAAGCGCACCGCCAACGGCGAAAAGATTGCCTTCAAGATGTGGCTGTTCCCGGGCCTGACCTGGGCGGTGATTGCCTTCATCGTGGCGGTGCTGACGATCATGGCGATTCGTCCTGACCATCGGGTGGAGATTCTCGCCACGGGCCTGCTGACCATCGTAGTGGTGGCTGCCGGCTTGCTGGTGGATCGTCGTCGCAAGGGCGCCAAGCCGGGTGTGGCGGTGATGGGTCGTTGAACCCTGTGTAAATGAAAAGGCCGCCGTCAGGAATGACAGCGGCCTTTTTTGTGGGTGCGGGCTTCCTGGCCTGTAGGGCCGAGCTTGCTCGGGGGCCGGCCGGCACTGCAGGGCGGTCAGGTCGCGGGGCGTCCTTTCCGAGGAAGCTCGGGCCTGCCGGGAGTGGGGCGTGTCCGCTATGGAGGTTATCTCAGCGGCGAGAAATCCGTCGGGCGCATGATGCGCGTGTCCATTTTCACCGTCAGGTCCAGCTCGCGGACTTTTTTGCCCCAGGCTTGCCATCGCGGGTCGGCGGCCATGCGGTCACGGCGCGCTACACGGTCGTCCAGGCTCTCGTAGCCCCAGATGTGTACCACTTGGTTGATGTCGCCTATCTCGGTGGTGAAGAAGCCCACCAGCGTACCCAGCAGCTCCAGTTGGATAGGCAGGGCTTCGGCCTTGTAGAGGGCGAGCCATTGCGGGGCGCGGGAGGGCTTGAAGGTATAGGTGCGGATTTCGTAATACACAGAGCGTTCCTCGACGATAGGCGGATAGGTAACCGCAGTGATTCAAGGCGTGAAGCGCTCTGCTGTCAATGCGCCTCAGGGCCGAGGTGTGGCGATCGGGCGGGTGGATTTGTAGGTTTCCATTTGCTGCCTGTAGATGTCTGCACGGCGATGCTGGGTGCCATAGCCGCCCTGGGCGGAGACGGTGCCGCTCTGGACGTGATCGAGATAGCGGAACACGGTGCGTGGCGAAAGGAATTTGACGCAATAGCCCAGTTCGATCATTCGGTCTTGCAGCGCATAACCGGGACACCGTTCGTCCATCTGGAAGTGCAGGCCGTGTTGTTTCATGATCCTTACATTCCAGACGGCGCAGAAACTTTTCAAGTGGGTTTCTTTATAAGGCTTTGGCGGTCTTGCCATGACGCCCAGCGCGCGAGCAGTGCGCCGATAATAGTGTTTGGCAAAGCGCGAAGACAGGCGCCAGAGCGTTCGCGGCAGGCCGCGGTCCAGTTGTTCAAGGCAGCCGACGGCAGCGACTTTGGAAGAACCATTGCAGAAAGCCAGCATCAGCTCGAATACATGGAAGTCATGTATGAAAGTGTCAGTATGCAAAAGAAATACATATTCTGTTTCGATATGTTTCAAGGCCAGGTCCAGCGCGCGGCCGTGGGCCACGGTCCCGGTTTCGCCTGCCTCGGCGGCGCGCTCGATCAGGGTGATCCAGCTCAGGGTGCGCAGGTACTCGGTGCTGGCGTCGTTGGAATCATTGTCCACTACATAGACGGGTACGTAAGCGCCCTGTAACTTTTCATGCAAAAGTGTCAGGCACGTCTGTGTAAGTTCAAGCGATTTGTAATTAACCAGTACAATACTGAAGTTGAGCTCGTCTGAGGGAGAACGCAGCATGATCGGCATCTCGACTGAAAGTGAGGCGTTGGATTTATCTCGGCGTGACACCACTCACCACGGTTGAGTGGGAAGAGAGAGGTTGGCGAGAGATTACCCATCAAGTCATTTCAGAATAAAGACGCGATTGTCGTAAATAGGTGAAGGGAGTGCAAAAAATTGTAAGAAAGTGTGGCTTATATAGGCCGGCTGTAAAAGAATTGTCAGTATTAAGTAAAGAGCGCGGCGTCAGCGCTTTTTCCGCAACAGTTTGCTCAGGTGGTACTTGAAGCTCAGCAGGTCTTTGGGCCGTGGCTTGTAGTGGGTCTTGTGGCGCTGGTTGGGGTCGACCTCGGCGGGGCTGGCGGTGTAGTAGTACAGCGCGATGGAGCGGCGGGAGCGGTCTGGTGGGCAGGTCAGCGGCTCTGGATGGCCGTGGTTGCTGTCTTCGTCGGTGTTGAAGATCACGCAGCGGTTGTAAACCGGAAGCACCCTCTCCAGGCAGCGGGTCATGGGCTTGTCCCAGAGCTCCAGGTGGCCGCCATAGCTTTCTTCCCAGTCCGGGTTCAGATAGATGATGGCGTTGATGCGCCGCTGCACCTTGAGCTTCTTGTTCAGACGAAAATCCGAATGCACCCCGAGAAAGCCTCCCGCGCGGGTTTCATGCAGGCCGCCGCCGACAAAATAGGGGTCCGGGATCAGCCCTTCGATACCCGTCAGCCTTTCCATCAGGTTGAGCATGGGGGCGCTGTTGAAGACGGCGAACACGCTGCGCAACCAGGGGCTGCAATGGTTGGGGTTGATCTGGCGCTTGAGCTGGCCCTTGTAGCCACGTTCGTAAAGGGTTTCATCCGCAGTGGGGTCCACTGGAAAGTCGGCGCACAGGCGCGCGATCAGCTCGTCCGGCAGGAAGTTGTCGATGACGACGTGGGGAAAGGGCGTGGCCTGCTGATAGGGCTCGGCCAACGAGGCGCCCATGGCTGTGGCCGCATCGATGCTCAGATCGAGCTCTGGTGTCAGGGCAATGGGCAGGGTATAGGTGTGGTGGGTCATCGCAGCTTCCGGCAGTTCATTGAATGTGCAAGCTGGGCGGAACAATAACCCAGTGCTTTCATGGCGTCTTGCCGGTGAGGTACTTGACGGTGCCAAGGGTGTTACCTGAGCCGTGTTTTAACGGCACAAACAAAAAACCCCTGAATCCTCGCGGAATCAGGGGTTTAGCTGTTTTGGTGCCCAGAGACGGAATCGAACCGCCGACACGGGGATTTTCAATCCCCTGCTCTACCGACTGAGCTATCTGGGCAACGGGGCGCATTAAACTGGTTTTTTAAGGGGTCGTCAAGCGCGAGATCAAAAAAAATTATAATTAATACCGTCGCTTACGTTTTGACCCGGTTATTCGGACGGCGGCACGTAGCCTTCGGCCTTGGCGTAATCCTCGCCGCTGAGGTACTTGTCCATTTCCGCCTGGAGAAATTTGCGGTCCTCGGCGTTCATCATGTTCAGGCGGCGCTCGTTGATCAGCAGGGTCTGGTGTTTCTGCCAGTCGGCCCAGGCTTTCTGCGAGACGTGGTGGTAGATGTCTTCGCCTTTGGCGCCGGGGTAGGGTGGGCGCTCCAAGGCGGGCAATTCTTCTTTGTACTTGCGGCACATCACGGTGCGGGTCATCACAGCTCTCCTGCATTCAAGGCATCGGCCGCGCGTTTGAGCAGCTTCTTGACCGGGGCGGCCAGGCCCAGGCGCGGCGGGGTGGCGAGGTTATACCAGAGCCAGTCGGCCTCGGCCACGTGCTGGGCCGACTCCTCGACCCGCACCAGCCAAGGGTCGATGGCCAGCTGGAAGTGGCTGAAGGTGTGGGTCAGACCGGCCAGCTGGCGCGGCTGGCCCAGGCCCAGGGAGTGCTGGATGGCCAAGTGTTCGAGATCGGCCAGGTCATCGAGCTCCGGCAAGCTCCACAAGCCGCCCCAGAGGCCGCTGGAGGGCCGACGGTACAAAAGAATGGCGTTGTCCTGATTGGCCAGCATCGGCATCAGGGTGCGCTTCTGAGGCACCGCCTTGCGCGGTTTGGGAATCGGGTAGCGGGTCTCCAGGCCGAGCAGGTGCGCTTCGCAGCCCTTTTCCAGCGGGCAGAGCAGGCAGCTTGGCTTGGTGCGGGTGCAAAGCGTCGCGCCCAGGTCCATCATCGCCTGAGTGTAGTGGTTCACCCGCTGCTGCGGTGTGAAGCGTTCGGCGGTGGCCCAGAGCATCTTGGCCACCTTGGGTTCGCCGGGATAGCCTTCCTGGGCGCTGAACCGGGCCAGCACGCGTTTGACGTTGCCGTCGAGGATCGGCGCGCGCAGGCCCATGCTGATGCTGGCAATGGCGCCGGCGGTGGACAGGCCGATACCCGGCAGCTCGATCAGTTGTTCGACGCTGTGGGGAAACTCGCCGGCATGGCGCTCGACGACGATCTGCGCGGTCTTCTGCAGGTTGCGGGCGCGGGTGTAGTAGCCCAGCCCGGTCCACAGGTGCAGCACTTCGTCTTCCGGTGCGGCCGCGAGGGCCTCGACGGTGGGCAGGGCGTCCATGAAGCGGTCGAAATAACCCAGCACGGTACTGACCTGGGTCTGTTGCAGCATGATTTCCGAGACCCAGACCCGGTACGGGTTGATATCGCGCTGCCACGGCAAGTCGTGGCGGCCGTTGTGGTCGAACCAGCTCAATACCGAGCTTGAGAACTGCTCGGGGCTCATCGCTTGAACAGCCCCTTGATGGCGTCTTTCAATTCCGGACTCACTTTGTCTCCGATTTTTTCCTGAATCTTGTCACCGATCCGCTCGGCGGCGGTCTTGGCGGCCAGTTGGGTCAAGCCTTCCTTGTCCACCCGGCAGGCCTTGGCGCCCAGTTCCAGCGGGCCACGGCAGCGCAGCGGGAAGGACAGGCCGATGTAGCGCTCGTTGACCTGGCAGGCCGGGTCCGGCGTGTCGCCCTGGTCGCCCTGCAACACCACCCCGAGGCGGTAGTCCATGCCCAGGACCCGCAGGTCGATATCGCCGTTGCCGTTGATGGTTACCCCGGGAATGCTGGCGGTGAAGTCCTGATTACTGGCAACGCCGTTGTTGAACACCAGGCTGCCTTTGAGCTGCTGGAAAGGCGTGTCCTTGCCCCGTGGCGGGCTGGTGAGGTCCTTGCGGTTGAGCATGGCAATGCCCTGGCACAACTGTTGTTCCAGATTGGCGTTGACCAGCACGCCGTTGTCGATGGCGAAGTCGGCCGTGCCGTTGAGGCTGTCGATCAGGGCTTTCTGGCTGTTGCCGCGACCTTGCAGGTCGCTGTTGAGGGTCAACAGGCCTGTCACCGGCGGGTTGGGCGTGCGGGTCTTGAGGAAGCGCTCCACGGGCACGCGGTCCAGGTGGGTCTGGATCGCCAGCAGTGGTTGCTCGGGGCGTACGTCCAGCAGGCCCTGGGTCTTGAAGCTGCCGTTGTACAGGCCGCCGGACAGCTGTTCGAGGGTCAGCAGGCCGCCGCTGGCTTCCAATTGAAGGGCGGCGTTCTGGATCGGCAGCTGCTGCAGGGTCAATTGCCCCAGGCTCAGGTCGGTTTGCAGGTCGAGGTCGCGCAGCAGTTGAATCGGCAGCAGGCGGTCGTCGCTCCAGGCCAGGTGGCTGGGCTTGTCTGGCAGCGGTCCGGTGCCCGCACCCGCCACGGCACCGGCTTCGGTCTGCTGCACTTCGCTGTGGCGTGCGGCTTCGGCGCTGGCAGCATTGGCACTGCGCGGGGGCAGGTAGCGGTCAGCGTCCAGCTTGTCACCCTGCAACTGCACGCGCAGGGCTTTCTTGCTGAAGTCCGACACAGCGACGCTGCCTCTGTAAGTGCCGCCGTCGAGCTTGAGGTTGAGGTCTTCCAGCGCCAGGCTGTTCTTGCTGCCTTGCAGACGGCCGACCAGTTCGACGCTGCGCAGGCTGTCGGCGGCGGCCATGGCCGGCAGGGTCTGCCCGGCGCTTTCGAGGAAGGTGCGCAGGTCGAATTGAGCAATGGACAGGCCACCGGTCAACTGCGGGTCACTGTCGAGGTTGCGCACATTCAGCTCGCCCAGGGCGCGCAGCTGGTTGGCCGAGAACTTCAGGCCACTCCATTCGGCGACGTTGGCGGCCAGGTCCAGCAGCAGTTGTCCCTGGGCGGAAATGGTCACGGTCTTGCCTTGCAGCGGGTCGCCCGAGACGTCGCCGGACAGGCGCATGTCTTCGAACTGGTAGCGTTTGGTCTTGCGGTCCAGGCGCAGCTCGCCGGCCAACTCGGTACGGGCGCGCAGCACGGGCTGGTTGGTACCAAGGAAGGCCGTCAGTTTGACCGGGATGTCACTGTTTTCGTGCACGGCACCGGTACTCAGCTGGATGCTGTCGGCGGTGAAGTCCTGACCGGTCTTGACGTCGCTGTAATGCACCGAGGCATTGTTGATGGTCAGGCTGTCGATATCCAGCTTGACCACCCGCGAGCTGCTTTCGGCTTTGGGTGGGGCCGGGGCGGGAGCGGATTGCGGCGCGCCGGGAGTGGCCACGGGCGGCGCGGGTGGGGCCAGAGGCTTGCCGATGTCCTGCCAGTTGCCGTGGCCATTTTCATCCCGGGTCAAGGTCAGGTTGAGGCCTTCGACGCGGATATCGCTCATTTCCACTTCGCGGCGCAGCAGCGGCAGCACCCGTACCGACAGCCCGAGCATTTGCAGATCGGCAAAGGGTTGCTTCGGATTGTTCAACGTCGCCACGCTCGCGTCGTGCAACTCAAGTCCCAGCCAGGGAAAGAGGCTCCAGCCGATGTCGCCATTGAGCGTCAGTTCGACACGTGCTTTATCCCGCGCCAGTTGGCGGATTTCATCCTTGTAATCGTTGGGATCGAACAGGTGGGTCAGGGCAAAGCCCAAAGCCACGATGATCAGCAACAGCCCGAGAACACAAAGCCCCAGGATTTTGCCGAACGCTTTCATAGGCGAGTCCTTTAGTCCGAAATCAGAGTTAGCGGAGGAGTATAGCGCCGTGCCATCGACGAATGGGCTACTGGCTCGCGGCCAGCGTCGCATAGGAACGGGCTTCCTGTATCCGGATATTTCCACGAGCCCTCAGCGTGGCCGATCACACGTGCAGTAACGCCTCTGTGTTCGAATGCATACAAATGCTGGCAAACCGCTTTCTTTTCCTTTCCAAATGTTAATCTTTAGGCGCTTGCGTGTCTGGATGCGACTTTTCGTCGCGTTTTGGTCAGGCCTGCCGATAACGCGAGCAACGGCCCGAGAGCGCCACGCCATAGGCGCCCAAGGCTCCCGTGCGACTACTACCAACGAGGTTCATAACAATGAGCAGTATCTCAGCAGCGAACGCAACGGCCGCAGAGCCCGCGTTTCTGTCCAAGGAGCGGATCATCGCCAAGCCAGGCTTCAACCGCTGGCTGGTTCCCCCGGCCGCCCTGGCCATCCACCTGTGTATCGGCATGGCCTATGGCTTTTCAGTGTTTTGGCTGCCGCTGTCCAAGGCCATCGGTACCGAGTGCCCGAAAGACATGGGTTTCTTCAATCAGAT
Source organism: Pseudomonas sp. dw_358 (assembly GCF_018449655.1). Classification (GTDB taxonomy): domain Bacteria; phylum Pseudomonadota; class Gammaproteobacteria; order Pseudomonadales; family Pseudomonadaceae; genus Aquipseudomonas. Next base: position 741,568 of record NZ_JAAVUX010000001.1, on the reverse strand, counting down.
GGTCTCATCCAGTTGTGATTGGCCGATTTCGATGCTGGGCTGGATCTACACCCTGTTCTTCATCTTCCTGGGCTGCTCGGCGGCCATCTGGGGCGGCTGGCTGGAACACGCCGGGCCGCGCAAGGCCGGTGTGGTGTCGGCCTTGTGCTGGTGCGGCGGGCTGCTGATGTCAGCGATGGGGGTCTATACCCACCAGATCTGGCTGATGTGGATCGGCAGCGGCGTGATTGGCGGGATCGGTTTGGGCCTGGGCTACATTTCGCCGGTGTCGACCCTGATCAAATGGTTTCCGGACAAGCGCGGCATGGCCACGGGCATGGCAATCATGGGCTTCGGCGGCGGCGCAATGGTTGGCGCCCCCTTGGCCACCGGACTCATGAGCCATTTCGCCGCGCCCGGCGACGTCGGTGTATGGCAGAGCTTCGTGGTGATGGCGGTGATCTACTTCATCTTCATGGTCGGCGGCGCTCTGTCCTATCGCGTACCGCCCACCGGCTGGAAGCCTGCAGGCTGGATTGCGCCGGTGAAGAAAGTCGCCAACGCGATGATCACCAGCCGTCACGTGCACGTCAGCGTGGCCTGGAAAACCCCTCAGTTCCGGCTGGTATGGCTGGTGCTGTGCCTTAACGTTTCGGCCGGTATCGGCATTCTCGGCATGGCGTCGCCACTGTTGCAGGAAGTCTTTGGTGGCAAGTTGCTGGGCTCCGATCTGCCGTTCACCCAGCTGGCGCCGGAGCAACTCAAGGCCATTGCCGCACTGGCGGCCGGTTTCACCGGGCTGCTGAGCCTGTTCAACATTGGTGGCCGGTTCTTCTGGGCGTCGTTTTCTGACTACATCGGGCGCAAGAACACCTATTTCGTGTTCTTCGTGCTGGGGGTGATCCTCTACGCGCTGGTGCCCAACCTCGGTCACATGGGCCAGATCGGTCTGTTCGTGGCGGCGTTCTGTGTGGTGCTGTCGATGTATGGCGGTGGTTTCGCCACTGTGCCGGCCTACCTGGCGGACCTGTTCGGCACGCAGATGGTCGGTGCCATTCACGGACGTCTGCTGACAGCCTGGGCAGCGGCCGGCGTGCTCGGTCCAGTGCTGGTCAACTACCTGCGCGAATATCAGCTGAGCCACGGCGTGGACCGCGCGGCGGCCTATGACATCACCCTGTACATCCTTGCCGGTCTGCTGGCGCTGGGTTTTGTCTGCAACCTGCTGGTAAGGCCGGTGGCCGACAAGTACTTCATGACCGATGCCGAGCTCAAGGCCGAGCAGGCGCTGGGGCATGACAAGGGCAGCGATGGTTCCACCTCGCTGGAGTGGAGCGCGGCGCCTGGCAGCAAGCCGTTGGTGATCGCCGCCTGGCTGGCGGTGGGCATTCCGCTGGCCTGGGGGATTTCGGTGACACTGGCGAAGACGGCGGTGCTGTTTCATTAGGAAAAGTCGGCCGGCAGTCCATCAAATCGCTGCCGGCCTCTTCGCGAGCAAAGCGTGCTCGCGAAGAGGCCGACACAGCCCGTCCCGACTCCGAGGTTCCTGTTTCCTGCCCACACGCCTATAATGATCGCCTTTTCGCCCAATGATTTGCGGAGCTGGTGATGGTCGAACGTAAGGCGTCCGTCGAGCGCAACACTCTGGAAACCCAGATCAAAGCCTCGATCAACCTGGATGGTACTGGCAAGGCCCGATTTGCCATCGGCGTGCCCTTTCTTGAGCACATGCTGGACCAGATCGCCCGTCACGGGCTGATCGACCTCGACATCGAATGCCAGGGCGACCTGCACATCGACGACCACCATACCGTGGAAGACGTCGGCATCACCCTGGGCCAGGCTTTTGCCCAGGCCATCGGCGACAAGAAAGGCATCTACCGCTACGGTCACGCCTACGTGCCGCTGGACGAAGCCTTGTCCCGCGTGGTCATCGACTTCTCTGGCCGTCCTGGCCTGCAGATGCACGTGCCTTACACCCGCGCCTCCGTGGGCGGTTTCGACGTGGACCTGTTCCAGGAGTTCTTCCAGGGTTTCGTCAACCATGCGAATGTCACCCTGCACATCGACAACCTGCGCGGGCACAACACCCACCACCAGATCGAAACCGTGTTCAAGGCTTTCGGCCGCGCGCTGCGCATGGCCATCGAGCGCGATGCGCGCATGGTCGGGCAGATGCCGTCGACCAAGGGCGTGCTGTAATGCAGACCGTCGCGGTAATCGACTATGGCATGGGCAATCTGCATTCGGTGGCCAAGGCCCTGGAGCACGTGGGCGCGGGCAAGGTCCTGATCACCAGTGACGCCACCGTGATCCGCGAAGCCGACCGTGTGGTGTTCCCCGGCGTCGGCGCTATCCGCGACTGCATGGCCGAAATCAAGCGCCTGGGCTTCGACACGCTGGTGCGCGAAGTCAGCCAGAACCGCCCGTTCCTCGGTATCTGCGTCGGCATGCAGGCCTTGATGGAGCACAGCGAAGAAAGCGCGGGCGTCGACTGCATCGACCTGTTTCCCGGCAAGGTGCGCTTCTTCGGCAAAGACCTCTTCGAGGACGGCGCCCACCTGAAGGTGCCGCACATGGGCTGGAACGAAGTGCAGCAGGCCGTGGATCACCCGCTTTGGCACAACATTCCGGACTTGGCGCGCTTTTATTTCGTGCATAGCTATTACATCGAGTCCGGCAAGCCGAGCCAGGTGGTCGGTCGCGGCCACTACGGCCTGGACTTCGCCGCCGCGCTGGCTGAAGGCTCGCGCTTTGCCGTGCAGTTCCACCCAGAGAAGAGCCACACTCACGGCTTGCAACTGTTGCAGAACTTTGCCGCCTGGGACGGGCGCTGGTAATGGCCAAGGCCAAGCCGCCGATCCTGACGCTCACCAGCGAGCAGGAAAGCGAAGCGGCACACAAGATCAAGCGCTTCATGGCTGATCGTTTCGACCTCGACCTGGGTTCTTTCGAAGCCCTGGAAGTGCTCGAGCTGTTCACCCGCGAAATCGCGCCGCACTACTACAATCGGGCGATCTTCGATGTTCAAGCGCACCTCAAGGAGCGTTTCGAGAGCATCGAAAGTGACCTCTGGGCCCTCGAGAAAGACTGACTCGAGCCACGCTGACTGAATTCGACAGGTTTCAACGATGCTGATTATCCCCGCTATCGATCTCAAGGACGGCGCTTGCGTGCGTCTGCGCCAAGGCCGTATGGAAGACTCGACGGTGTTTTCCGATGACCCAGTGAGCATGGCCGCCAAGTGGGTGGATGGCGGTTGCCGGCGCCTGCACCTGGTCGACCTCAACGGTGCGTTCGAAGGCCAGCCGGTCAACGGTGAAGTGGTCACCGCCATCGCCAAACGCTATCCGCACCTGCCGATCCAGATCGGCGGCGGGATTCGCTCGCTGGAAACCATCGAGCACTACGTCAAGGCGGGCGTCAGCTACGTCATCATCGGCACCAAGGCGGTCAAACAGCCTGAATTTGTCGCCGAAGCCTGCCGCGCCTTTCCGGGCAAGGTCATTGTCGGCCTCGACGCCAAGGACGGTTTCGTCGCCACCGACGGCTGGGCCGAAGTCAGCTCGGTGCAGGTCATTGACCTCGCCAAGCGCTTCGAGGCCGATGGCGTCAGTGCCATCGTCTACACCGACATCGCCAAGGACGGCATGATGCAGGGCTGCAACGTGCCTTTCACCGCCGCTCTGGCTGCGGCCACGCGCATTCCGGTGATCGCCTCCGGCGGCATCCACAATCTGGGCGACATCAAGGCCCTGCTCGATGCCAAGGCCCCGGGCATCATCGGCGCAATCACCGGCCGAGCTATCTATGAAGGCACCCTGGACGTCGCCGAAGCTCAGGCTTTATGCGACGCTTACAAAGGCTGAGGAACCGAGCATGGCGCTGGCTAAACGCATCATCCCTTGCCTGGACGTGGACAACGGCCGTGTGGTCAAGGGCGTAAAGTTCGAGAACATCCGCGACGCCGGCGACCCGGTAGAAATTGCCCGGCGTTACGACGAGCAGGGTGCCGACGAAATCACCTTTCTCGACATTACCGCCAGCGTCGATGGCCGTGACACCACGTTGCACACCGTCGAGCGCATGGCCAGCCAAGTGTTCATCCCGCTGACCGTAGGCGGCGGCGTGCGCACCGTGCAGGACATCCGCAACCTGCTCAACGCCGGCGCCGACAAGGTCTCGATCAACACGGCCGCAGTGTTCAACCCCGAGTTTGTCGGCGAGGCCGCTGCCCGTTTCGGCTCCCAATGCATCGTCGTGGCCATCGATGCGAAGAAGGTGTCCGGGCCGGGCGAGACGCCGCGCTGGGAGATTTTCACCCACGGCGGGCGCAAGCCTACCGGGCTGGACGCCGTGCAGTGGGCGATGAAGATGGAAGGCCTGGGCGCTGGTGAGATCCTGCTCACCAGCATGGACCAGGACGGCATGAAGAACGGCTTCGACCTGGGTGTGACCCGCGCCATCAGCGATGCTCTGGGTATCCCGGTGATTGCGTCGGGTGGTGTCGGTAACTTGCAGCATCTGGCCGACGGCGTGCTGCAGGGTGGCGCCAGCGCGGTGCTGGCGGCGAGTATTTTCCATTTTGGCGATTACACGGTCCCTGAAGCCAAGGCGTTCATGGCGCATCAGGGGATCGTGGTGCGTTAAAGACGTTTGTCCGTCAAGATGATGGCATAGTGCCTTGATGTTTTGCTGGACTCTGGCCAGCAGCCTGTGCAAGCTTGGTTCCATGACTGTTATGGAGGCGAAGCCCATGTTGAAGCGCTTGTTGTTGGCCAGTATGGCAAGCTTGTGCCTGAGCATCGCCGGTGGCACCCAGGCTGCCGAGGTGCCTGCCGATTATTCGATGGTGCTGCTTACCGAAAACTTCCCGCCCTACAACATGGCGGCGGGGGGCAAGAACTTCGCTCAGGAAGAAAATATCAGTGGCATCGCTGCCGATATCGTACGCGAAATGTTCAAGCGCGCCGGCATTGCCTACAACATGACCCTGCGCTTCCCCTGGGATCGTATCTACAAGCTGGCTCTGCAAAACCCCAACTGCGGTGTGTTCGTCACGGCGCGCAATGCCGAGCGTGAAAGCGCGTTCAAATGGGTCGGGCCTATCGGGCCGGATGACTGGATCATGCTGGCGCGGGACGACAGCAAGCTGACTCTGGACAATCTGGAACAGGCGCGGCACAAGAAGATCGGCGCCTACAAGGGCGACGTCATTGCCGTGACCTTGGCCGCCAAGGGTTTCGAACCGGTGGTTGCCCTGCGCGACCAGGACAACGCAAAGAAGCTGCAAAGCGGCGAGATTGACCTGTGGGCCACCGGCGACCCGTCAGGGCGTTACCTGGCCAGGCTCGAAGGCGTAGGGCACCTCAAGACTGTGCTGCGGTTCAACAGTGATCAGCTGTACCTGGCCATCAACAAGGACACCCCGGACGAGGTGGTTACCCGCTTGCAGAAGGCACTGGATGCCATGCGTGCGGATGGATTTGTGGATCAGGTGATGGCGAAGTATTTGTAATCGCGCCGCCGCCCCCAGAGCGCGTGGGTGCAGATGATTGAGCTGGCCTCAAGGGCTGGCCGGGTATTCTCCATCCTTCCCATGGGCCGCCGTCGCCCGATTGCCGCGCTCGGCGATCATCTGCTGAATCGATATCCAGTCGACGCCTTGGGCTTTGAGCCCCGGCAATTGCTTCTCCAGCAGGTCCAGCGTCACCGGATAGGGATGCCCAATTACCACCACCGAGCCATGTTTGCGAGCGATGCTAATGGCCGTTTGCAGCTGTTTGGCCACCGCTTCCGGCGTGCGCACGTCATCGAGAAACACATCCCGCGAAACACTGGGCACGCCCGCTGCCTGGGCTTTGGCCGCGCCGACCGTTTTCGGGCTGGTGCGGCTGTCGACAAAGAACAGATCGTGGGCTTGCAAGGACGCCATCAACCAACCCATGGCGTCAGGCCGGGAGGTCATGCGGCTGCCTTCATGGTTGTTCAGACCGACGGCGTAGGGTACCGCCTTGATCGCGGCCTCCAGGCGGGCCTGCAACTCGGCCTGGGGCAGGTCCGGGTGCCAGGCGAACGGACCGGTGGCGGGGTCCATGGGCATATGGATGATCACCGTCTTGCCGGCCTTGTTGGCTTCGCCGGCGAACTCGGCGGCGTGGGGCGTATCCGGCATCACCGCGAGCGTGACCGGCCCCGGCAAGTCCAGGGCGCGGCGATCCCGAGGCAAGTTCTGCCCCAGGTCGTCGATGATCAGGGTGAAATAAGCCGACCCTGACGGCGCCGCGTGTGCGGTCGTCGTCAGGCCCATCAACAACAGCGCAAGCAGTAGCGCGCGCATGTCAGTTGCCGCGCGTCACGCTCAGGCCTTTGAGCAAGGACAGTGCCTGGCTCAACTGGAAGTCGTCGTCCTGAGGACGCGCCTTTTTGCTGCCCGCTGCCGGCGCCGAGCCGGTCGGACGGTCGGCGCCGCCGTTGCCGTTGCCCAGGTGGCCCTGCAAGTCGGCTTCCTTGAAGTTGTCCGAATCCACGTCCGATGTCAGCTTGCCCTGGCGGACTTCCACGTCCGGCACGATGCCCTGGGCCTGAATGGAACGGCCGTTGGGCGTGTAGTACAGCGCAGTCGTGATTTTCAGCGCGCGGTCGCCGTTCAGCGGCAGCACGGTTTGCACCGAACCCTTGCCGAAGCTGTCAGTGCCCATCAGCACGCCGCGCTTGTGGTCCTGCAAGGCGCCCGCGACGATTTCCGACGCCGAGGCGCTGCCGCCGTTGATCAACACCACCAAGGGCACGTTTTCGCTTTCGTCGTGCCCGGTAGCGGAGAAGCGCAGCTCGGAGTTGGCCATGCGCCCTTTGGTGTACACGATCAGGCCGCTGCTGATGAAGTGGTCCACCACTTCCACCGCTGCCTGCAACACGCCACCGGGGTTGTTGCGCAGGTCGAGGATCAAGCCGTTGAGCTTCTTGCCGTTATCTTTGCGCAGCTTGGCCAAGGCCTTGGAAACTTCCTCGCCGGTCTTGACCTGGAACTGGGTGATGCGAATGTAGCCATAGCCGTTTTCCAGCAGCTGGGCTTTCACGCTCTTGACCTGGATGACGGCGCGAGCCACGGTCACGTCGAACGGCGCACCGCCATCGCGGACCAGGGTCAGGGTGATCTTCTCGCCGATCTTGCCGCGCATGCGGTCGACGGCCTCGGTCATGGTCTGGCCTCGGGTCGGCTGGCCGTTGATCTTGACGATCAGGTCGCCGGCCTGGATGCCTGCCTTGGAGGCTGGCGTGTCGTCGATGGGCGAGACCACTTTGATGGTGCCATCTTCCACCCCGACTTCGATGCCCAGGCCGCCGAATTCGCCGCTGGTGCTTTCCTGCAACTCCTGGAAATCTTCAGGACCCAGGTAGGCCGAGTGCGGGTCGAGGTTGCTGAGCATGCCCTTGATGGCATTTTCCAGCAGGGTCTTGTCGTCTACCGGCTCGACGTAGGCCGCCTTGATCCGGTCCATCACCTCGGCGAAGGTGCGCAGCTCTTCCAAGGGCAGCGGCGCCTTGTCGGCCGGCGCGGCGGCAGGCGCAGGGGTATTGACGACCGCACCAGGCGAAGCCGGGCTGGCCGCAGGTGCGGTGGGCGCGACAGGGTCGGCCGCAAAGGCCAGTGGAGCGCCGATGATCACGGCGATAGTCAGGGCCAGCGAGGTGAGGCGTGACAGATGCGGCATTAACAAACTCCTAATCCTGTGTTCTACCGTTCCGTGCGCAAGCCTGGAGCCGGAGCATGTCGGCGTCATCACGACGCCATTGTTCTGGTTTGCGTGTCAGCCGTGGCACCACTGAGCAGGGTCGGTGGGTTTGCCTTGCTGACGAATCGCGAAATACAGCGCCGGGGTTTCCTGCCCGCCGCTGGTGCCGACTGTCGAAATGGTTTCGCCGGCCTTGACCACATCCCCCGCGCTCTTGAGCAGCGTCTGATTGTGTCCATAAAGACTGAGGTAGCCATTGCCATGGTCGAGAATGACCAGAAGTCCGGCGCCGCGCAACCAGTCGGCAAATACCACGCGTCCACCATGGATGGCGTGTACCGCGCTGCCGGCCGATGCGCCGATCATCACGCCATCCCACTTGGTGCGTTCGTCGTCACCACGGGTTTCGCCGAAACGCGCCAACAATCGACCATCGACAGGCCATGGAAGTTTTCCCCGGGCTTCGGAGAATGCACCGCCGAAGGTCTCGCCGCTGCTGGAAACTACCGCGCCAAGGGGCGATTTTGGACGTTTCGGCGCGGGCATGTCGTCATCAGGCTTGCTGGCGTCGGCCTTGGCCTGGGCGCGTGCCTGGGCGTCGCGGTCGCGTTGCTTTTGCGCTTCCTGCTCGGCCAGCAGGGCTTTCTGACGGGCCTCTTCGGCTTCGCGGGCCTGGCGGGCGAGGGTTTCCTCGATGGTCTTGAGGACCTTGGCCAAGTCAGCCTGGTCTTGCTGGCGCGCCTGCAGCTTCTGGTCGCGCTCCTTGTATTGATCGTTGAGCTTGGCCAGGGCGGCCTGACGGTCCTTGCGCACCTGGTCAAGCTGGGCGCGCTGGTCGTCGAGGTTGCCTTGCTGCACCAGCAGCTGGGCTTGTTGCAACTGGCTTTGGCGCTCGACTTCGGCCAACTGGCTCAGGGTCTGATTGAAATTCTTCAACTGCGTCAGGCGCGCCTGGCTCAGGTAATCGTAATAAGTGAGGGTGCGCGCAAACTTCTCCGGGTTCTGCTGGTTGAGCAGCAGTTTCAGATATTCCTGGCGACCACTCTGGTAGGCCGCACGCGCCTGAATGGCAATCAGACGCTGCTGTTCGACGCGAGCGCTCTGGAGCCTGGTTTTTTCGCCATTGAGCCGCTCCAGCTCGCTTTCAGTCTTTTTTAGTTCTTTTTGCAGGGCCTCCACCTGCTTCTCCAGCTTGCCCATTTCGGTTTCTGTTGTGCGCAGATCTTTCTGCACGCCGGATTTTTGTTCTTGCAGCTGACTCATGGTCTTTTGCAGATCGGCGATGTCCTTGCGCGTAGCGTCCAGCTGTTGCTGGGTTTGCGCTCGATCATCGGCAAAGGCCGTGCTCAGCAGGCAGAACGAGGTCAGGAATATCAGGACGCGAAGCATGAGGGTGATGTGCACCAGAGGAAAGTACGAGCCTAGGGAGACCCTAGTATGCCCGCCACGCGTGGCAAAAAAAACGCCTTGGAGCCCTTGGGCTGCAAGGCGTCGGGTGAAAAACCGGTGATCAGCCCTCGACGAGGATCGAGTGGCCGGTCATCTCTTGCGGCTTCTCCATGCCCAGCAGGTACAGCATGGTGGGCGCCACGTCGGCCAGCACGCCGCCCTCGCGGACTTTGAGCGGGCGTTTGCCGACATAGACGAAGGGTACTGGCTCGGTGGTGTGAGCGGTGTGCGCCTGGCCGGTTTCCTTGTCTTCCATTTTCTCGACGTTGCCGTGGTCGGCGGTGATCAGCGCTTCGCCGCCGACCTTGTCGAGGGCTTCGACGATACGGCCGACGCATTGGTCCAGGCACTGGACGGCCTTGACCGCCGCATCGAAGATGCCGCTGTGGCCGACCATGTCGCCGTTGGCGTAGTTGACCACGATCACGTCGAAACGCTGGTGCTCGATGGCATCGACGATCTTGTCGGTGACTTCCGGCGCGCTCATTTCCGGCTGCAGGTCATAGGTGGCGACCTTGGGCGACGGGATCAGAATGCGTTCTTCGCCTTTGAACGGTTCTTCGCGGCCGCCGGAGAAGAAGAAGGTCACGTGGGCGTATTTTTCGGTTTCGGCGATACGCAGCTGAGTCTTGCCGTTGTTGGCCAGGTATTCGCCCAGCACGTTGTGCAGACTGCCGGCGGCAAATGCGGCGGGTGCCGGAATGTTGGCCGAATACTGAGTCAGGCCGACGTAGCCGGCCAGCTTGGGTTGGCGCTTGCGTTCGAATTCCTTGAAGCCGTCTTCGACGAAGGGCCGGGTGATTTCCCGGGCGCGGTCGGCGCGGAAGTTCATGAACACCACGGCGTCGCCGTCTTCGACCTTGACCGATTCGCCGATGGCGGTGGCTTTGACGAATTCGTCGTTCTCGTCCCGTGCGTAGGCCGCGTCGAGGCCTTCCACGGCGCTGGCGCTATGAAACAAGGCCTCGCCATCGACGATCAGGTTGTAGGCGGCGGCCACGCGGTCCCAGCGGTTATCGCGGTCCATGGCGAAATAGCGGCCGATCAGGCTGGCGGTGCGGCCCTTGCCCAGGCGGGCGAAGGTAGCGTCCATCAGTTCGAGGGAAGCCTTGGCGCTGCGCGGTGGCGTGTCGCGGCCATCGAGGAAGGCGTGCAGGTAAATCTTCTCTGCGCCTTGTTTGGCGGCCAGTTCAGCCATGGCCACCAGGTGGTCCTGGTGGCTGTGCACGCCACCGTCGGACAGCAGACCCATGATATGCACGGCCTTGCCGGCGCTGACCGCCTTGTCGACGGCGGCGCAGAGGGTCGGGTTGCTGAAAAAGTCGCCGTCGCGGATGGACTTGGTGACGCGAGTGAAATCCTGATACACCACGCGCCCGGCACCGAGGTTCATGTGGCCGACCTCGGAGTTGCCCATCTGCCCGTCCGGCAGGCCGACGTCCATGCCGGAGCCGGAAATCAGCCCGTTGGGCTGGTTGGCCAGCAGGCGGTCGAACACCGGCATCTTCGCCGAGTAGACGGCGTTGTATTCATGGCTATCGCTGTGGCCGAAACCGTCCAGGATAATCAGTACCAAAGGTTTAGGCGTGGTAGTCATGGATCCCACTCGTTGTTGTTCAAGGTAGAGGTGCATTTTAGGGCATTGGCACCGGTTGCAAGCAACCGACTTTGCGTCTGGAAGGAAGGCCAGGGCCCGGAAAACGGATTTCACTGCACAGACATTAGCAACTGGGGCACAGTTCCATCATGACGACTGCCCGACGGGCTTTGGCGGCCCTTGGCGGCTGTGTATACTGGCCCACATTTTTAAGCTCTGGAACCCGCTGATGCTTGCTCACTTCATCGAATTTGCCACAAATCACTATCTGCTCGTCGGTGTTTTCGCCGTGTTGCTGGTTCTGTTGCTGGTCCTGGAAATGGGCAAGGGCGGCCGCAGCCTGAGCACCCGCGAGCTGACCGCACTGGTCAATGCAGACCAGGGCGTGGTGATCGATATCCGGGCCAAGAAAGACTATTCCAGCGGGCACATCGTCGGTGCACTGAACATCCCCCAGGAAAAAGTCGCCGAGCGCATGGGCGAGCTGGAAAAGCACAAGGCCAAGACGCTGATCATCGTCGACAGTATCGGCCAGCATTCGGGGACTACGTGCGCTGCGCTGATCAAGGCCGGCTTCAATGCCGCTAAATTGTCAGGCGGTGTTTCCACCTGGCGCTCTGACAACCTGCCATTGGTAAAGTGACATGTCCCACGTCGTCGTGTATTCCAGCGATTGGTGCCCTTACTGCATACGCGCCAAGTCGCTGTTGGAGAGCAAGAACGTCGCCTTCGAAGAGATTCGCGTCGACGGCAAGCCGCAGCTGCGCGCCGAAATGTCCAGCAAGGCAGGCCGTACTTCAGTGCCGCAGATCTGGATCGGCGAGACCCATGTCGGCGGCTGCGATGATTTGTTTGCCCTGGAGCGCGCCGGCAAGCTCGACGCGCTACTCAAGGCCTGAACCCTATTTCTACGTCCCGTCATCAAGGATCTGCAATGACCGAGCAAGTCGCAAACGGCGCCACCGATAACGAACCGCAATTCTCCCTGCAGCGTATCTACGTGCGCGACGTCTCGTTCGAGGCGCCGAAAAGCCCGGCGATCTTCCGTCAGCAATGGGAGCCCAGCGTTGCCCTGGACCTGAACACCCGCCAGAAGCCGCTGGAATCGGACTTCTTCGAAGTCGTGCTGACCTTGTCCGTAACCGTCAAGAACGGTGAAGAAGTGGCCTTCATTGCCGAAGTGCAGCAGGCCGGTATCTTCCTGATCAAGAACCTCGACGAGGGGGCCATGAGCCACACCCTCGGCGCGTTCTGCCCGAACATCCTGTTCCCGTACGCCCGCGAAGCCCTGGACAGCCTGGTGACCCGTGGCTCGTTCCCGGCCCTGATGCTGGCCCCTGTGAACTTCGATGCCCTGTATGCGCAAGAGCTGCAGCGCATGCAGGAAGCGGGCGAGGCTCCGACCGTCCAGTAACGGTCTGGTCGCTCGAAAAAAACGCCCTACGGGGCGTTTTTTGTTTGTCGAGCCGCTGCTGACATTGCCGAACCGGTCGGTCCTGCAGGATGGATGCTGCCTGCCTTCAGGCAAACCCCAACTGCCGCCACCCTTCATACACCGCCACCGCCACGGTATTGGACAGGTTCAGGCTCCGGCAGCCTTCGCGCATGGGCAGGCGCAGCTTGTGGTCACCGTCCAGCGCATCCAGCACTTCGGCGGGCAGACCGCGGCTTTCAGGGCCGAAGAGGAAGGCATCGCCTTTCTCGAAGCTGGCGTCGTGAAACGGCCGCGAGCCCTTGGTGGTGAAGGCGAACAGGCGCGGCTGGCCGAGGCTTTCCAGGCAGCTGGCGAGGTCGGTATGGCGTTGCAGGGTGGCGTACTCATGGTAGTCGAGGCCGGCGCGGCGCAGGCGTTTGTCGTCCAGCTCGAAGCCGATTGGCTCGATCAGGTGCAAATGGCACCCGCTGTTGGCGCACAGCCTGATAATGTTGCCGGTATTAGGTGGTATTTCTGGTTGAAAAAGGATGACGTGAAACATGCACGGCTCCGAACTTAAGGGCGGCAAGCATTCTACTCCCGATCCGAAGGAACGTTCGCAACTCTGGCCCCGTGTATTGGGCTCCATCGCGCTATTCGCCTTGATGGTCGGCATGATGATTGGCCGCCTCACCGCGCCCACGCCGGCCGAGCTTGAAGAAGTGCAGGCCCAGCCCGACAGGCTGGTGCTGTGGTTCAACCATGAGACCCAGCTGCACGGCGAGCACGTGGACGGTGCCGTGGCCATGGTTTTTGCAGCCCAGGGTACAGCGCAGAAGGGTCAATTGCTGGTCAACGGCAAGTTTGCCAACTGGGAAGTGGCTCACAGCGATCGAGGGTTGTTCTTGAACCTGGTGGCGGCGCGGCCATTGCATGGGGAGTGGAGTGGAGCGAAGGAAGATGGCCGCTGGCGTCTGGAGATCCTTCTCCGTGAGCAATAAAAGAGGGAATCCCCGGCCTGCCTGTACCAAGGTCCCCAAAAAGGGTGGGAGTGGGTGGCGATGGATGCCACACGTCCCGGTGTAAAGAAGGGAATCCCCGGCCTGCCTGTACCAAGGTCCCCAAAAGGGCAGGAGTGTGTGGCGATGGTTGCCACACGTCCTGTTGTAAAGAAGGGAATCCCCGGCCTGCCTGTACCAAGGTCCCCAAAAGGGCGGGAGTGTGTGGCGATGGTTGCCACGCGTCCCGGTGTAAAAGAGGGAATCCCCGGCCTGCCTGTACCAAGGTCCCCAAAACTGGGGAGTGATCACTCACTCGTAATTTACTTATTGCAGGGGTCGTGCCAGTTTTCAGTTTTAATGTCTCAATGCTCTGCAGGCCTTGATCTGCGGGGCTCGGAGCGTATGAAGAATTTTCAATCGAGGGTTTTTGGTTCGCGCTGCGCCCAGGCTGCACGCCTTGCGGCGGTGCATCGAATCGGTTCAGTGCACAAAAGCGGAGATTTTTTGAACTCTTTGGTGAGTTTGCGTGAGCCTTTGGCTGAACCTTTAGGACCGAGCTTGCTCAGGAAGAGTGCGTCGCCTGCTTCCCGAGCAAGCTCGGTTTTATAAGTTCAGCGGCCCATAAAAAAGCCCGCGACCAGGTCGCGGGCTTTTTTAAACGGTGCAGGAAATCAAGCGTCGTCGCTGTCGTCCTCGTCCCCGCCGTCGATCTTCATCCCCAGCTCCTTGATCTTGCGCGTCAAGGTGTTGCGGCCCCAGCCCAGCAGCACCGCAGCATCACGGCGACGGCCTGCGGTGTGCTTGAGGGCAGTCTCGATCATGATCCGTTCGAAGCTCGGCACGGCGCTGTCCAGCAAGCTGGACTGGCCACGCGCCAAGGCCTGATCCGCCCATTGGCGCAGAGCCTGTTCCCAGTTGGTGACCGGGGCCGAGTCCTGCGGCAGGCTCAGTAGCTCCGGCGGAAGGTCACTGATGTGCACCTCACGGCCCGAGGCCATGACGGTGATCCAGCGGCAGGTATTTTCCAGCTGGCGCACGTTGCCGGGCCACGGCAGGTTCTTCAGGTATTCCTCGGTTTCGCTTTTCAGCAGCTTGGGCTCGACGGCCAGCTCCTGGGCCGCGCGGCTGAGAAAATGCCGGGCGAGGGTCGGGATGTCCTCGCGGCGGTCGGACATGCGCGGGATATGGATACGGATCACGTTGAGACGGTGGAACAAGTCTTCACGGAATTTGCCGGCATGCACCAGGGTTTCGAGGTTCTGGTGGGTCGCGGCGATGATTCGTACATCAACCTTCACCGGGGTATGCCCGCCTACGCGGTAGAACTCGCCATCGGCCAACACCCGCAACAGACGGGTCTGGGTATCCGCCGGCATGTCACCGATTTCATCGAGGAACAAGGTGCCACCATCGGCCTGCTCGAAACGCCCGCGGCGCAGGTTGGCTGCACCGGTGAACGCGCCCTTTTCGTGGCCGAACAGTTCGGACTCCATCAAATCCTTGGGGATCGCCGCCATGTTCAGCGCAATGAACGGCGAAGCCGCCCGTGGGCTGTGGCGGTGCAGCGCATGGGCCACCAGTTCTTTACCGGTACCCGACTCGCCGTTGATCAATACGGTGATGTTGGAGTGGCTGAGACGGCCGATGGCGCGAAACACTTCCTGCATCGCCGGCGCTTCGCCGATGATTTCCGGGGTGCGGGTCAACGCCGGCACTTCGTGCAGGCCCTGCTGTTCCTGGGCGTGCTGGTTGGCGCGCTTGACCAGGGACACTGCTTCGTCGACGTCGAACGGCTTTGGCAGGTATTCGAATGCACCGCCCTGATACGACGCCACGGCGCTGTCCAGGTCCGAATGCGCGGTCATGATGATGACCGGCAGACGAGGATGCTGTTCGCGAATGCGTGCCAGCAGATCCAGGCCGCTGGCGCCCGGCATGCGGATATCGGAAATAATCACGTCAGGCTGCTGGCGGGCAAGGCGGCTCATGACCCCGTCGGCGCTGTCGAAACTTTGCGTGGTCATGCCTTCCTGTTGCAGGGCCTTCTCCAGCACCCAACGGATGGAACGGTCGTCATCGACGATCCAGACAGTTTCACTACGACTCATGACGAAGCGGCTCCTTGTTCCAGCGGCAGGAAGATCGAGAATGTGGTGTGGCCAGGATGGCTTTCACACTCGATCAGCCCCTGGTGCTGACTGATTATGTTCTGGGTGATTGCCAGGCCAAGGCCGGTGCCATCCGGGCGCCCGCTGACCATGGGGTAAAAAATGGTTTCCTGCAGTTCGGCCGGAATACCCGGCCCGTTGTCGATGATTTCGATTTTGCTGACCAGCCGGTGCCGCGTGTGGCCGATGGTGAACTGGCGCATCGCTCGGGTGCGCAGGCTGATGCGGCCCAGCCGCAGTTCGTTCTGGCCACTGATGGCCTGCATGGCATTACGCACAATGTTGAGCACGGCCTGAATCATTTGTTCCCGGTCGATCAACACGTCCGGGATGCTTGGGTCGTAGTCGCGCACCAAAGTGATGCAGCCTTGGCTTTCCGCCTCGACCAGGCTGCACACCCGTTCCAGCACTTCATGGATGTTGGTCATTGCCAGGGACGGCAGCTTGTTGGAGCCGAGCATCCGGTCTACCAGGTTACGCAGGCGGTCGGCTTCTTCGATGATGACGTTGGTGTAGTCCTTGAGGCTTTCTTCGGGCAGTTCGCGGGCAAGCAGTTGTGCTGCGCCACGGATGCCGCCCAGCGGGTTCTTGATCTCGTGGGCCAGGCCGCGCACCAGCATCTTGGTGGTTTCCTGCTTGGACAGTTGCGCTTCTTCCTTGGTGATGCGCAGCAGTCGATCGCGTGGGTGAACCTCCAGCAACAACAGGGTTTCACCGTGGCTGAGGATCGGGGTGACCGCGTAATCGACGGTGAGGGTCTGGCCGGTGAGGGCGGTGAGCATGGCTTCGCGCTTGGTGAACGGGTGCGCTTGTTCCACGGCCTGGCGCAGGGAGTTGAGGGCTTCGACCGACTCGGTGAACAACTCGCTGATGAACTGGCCATGGCTGCGCTGGCCACTGATGGCCAGCAGCATCTCCGCTGCGGGGTTCATGTACTCAAGCCGCAGTTCGGAGTTGAGCAAAATGGTGGCAGTGGTCAGGTTGTCGAGTAACAGTCGGTGCAGTGCATCACTGATGGTCATTAGATGTCGTTGACCTCTTTTGGCACATTGCAGCCTCGGTAAGGTCCGAGTCGCGCGCGTCGATAATTCGCTGATGCACTTAAACTGCAAAAACTAAACCAAAGCTCCGAAAAGAAGCGCGAATTGTCCGGCGAGGCGCAATGACGGCCCATTTCCCGAGCGGCTTTGCCCTGCGATGGGCAAATGCGGGTGAAGATGGGCAAGCATGGCGCGACCGCCACGCGTTTATGCACCAAACAGGGGCGCTTGACCAGTCAATCGTCGGCCGGCTTGGCCGACAGCGGACATTCCGGGCGCACACCATAGTCGGCGGTCTGGCAGGGGTGGACGCGACGCTTCTGCGACAGCGAGATGCGCTGCATGAAGAACGGCTGGTTGGGGGTGCGCTCGATGACGTGGCCGCGGTCGTCGATGATCTCCGCAGAAAGCTGGTGGGCGCCACGGTCTATGTTCTGCAGCGGGAACACGGGGCTGGGGCTGGGGTCGCCCGCCGGGTTGTCATCGATGAGCACGCGGTAATAGTTGCCAGGGTACAAGGCTGGGTCGCTGGCCAAGGTCACGATCATCGCGCCATCTTCCTGCTGCACGCTGGTATCAGGCAGTGGCGTGAGAATCCGCAGCATCTGATATTGCTGTTGCACGGGCGGCGGGGGCGCCGATGGGGCAACGCGGTGCACGGGTTTGGGCGTGGATTCCACACTGTTGGTCGGCGTCACGTCGATGCGCCTGGCCCCCGGTCGCGCCTGATCGGTGAATACGGTGTTGCCGTCGGCGTCCTTGTAGGTGTAGACCGTGGCGGCCAGGGTGCAATGAAACGGCATCAGGCAAAGCAGGCACAGCACAAACCGTTCGGCTGCCCTCACTGATGAACTCGCTGTACCGTGAAGTCGACATCGCCGCTTTGCTGGATGATCTGATCGCCGTCGACCACCTGCACCGCCAGCGAGTGGTCACCACGATCGAGGTTGGTCAACTGCAGGCCCTTGACCTGGTTGGTCGGGTTGCCGTAGATCTCGCCGTCCAGCACCAGGCGGACCAGACGAGTGCCGCTCAAGGCCGGCGACACATCGACGCCCACGGTAAACGAGCCGTTGTTGGCGCGCAGGGCTTCAGCGGTAGGCAGGTCGGTCAGCGCCAGGCGCTGGTAGGGCAGCGCCTTGGTGCCAGGCGCGACAGGTGTGCTGGGGCCGCTGACGGGGTTCTTGCCTGCCGCTGCCGGGGCGCTTGGGGTGGGTGCGGCGCCATCGCTGGGCGGCGTCTGCACGTTGGGCAGGGGTTGCAGGTCGATCGGTTCGGCCTTGGTACCGTTTGGCGGCTGGCTGCTGAAGGCCGTGTGGCCGTCGGCATCGATGTATTTATAGATCTGCGCCGATGCCGGCAAAGCAAAAGACAAGGCGAATAAGAGCAGCAGTGGGCGCATGGACGGCTTACCTGGATCGTGTGAAATGGAGGCACCTGCAGGGGTGGCGACCGACTTGCACAGCATAGAACACATCGCCCGCCCAGGCTCGCGCAACCTGTTGCGAGGCTGTATCGAGCGCCCAAAAAAAAGACCTCCCGAGGGAGGCCTTCTTTCAATCAAGCGGGATCAGACGCTGTAGTACAGGTCGTATTCCAGAGGGTGTACGAAGGTACGTACCTTGATTTCTTCTTCGCTTTTCAGCTCGATGTAGGCATCGATGAAGTCGTCACTGAAAACGCCGCCTTTGGTCAGAAACGCACGACCTTTGTCCAGCTCTTCCAGGGCTTCTTTCAGGCTGCCGCACACTTGTGGGATCTCTGCAGCCTCTTCAGGCGGCAGGTCGTACAAGTTTTTGTCGGCCGCATCGCCAGGGTGGATCTTGTTCTGAATGCCGTCCAGGCCAGCCATCAGCAGCGCTGCGAAAGCCAGGTACGGGTTGGCAGCCGGATCCGGGAAGCGTGCTTCGATACGACGGCCTTTAGGGCTGGAGACGTAAGGAATACGGATCGAGGCGGAACGGTTGCGAGCCGAGTAGGCCAGCATCACTGGCGCTTCGAAACCTGGGACCAGACGCTTGTAGGAGTTGGTGGCCGGGTTGGTGAAGCCGTTCAGTGCCTTGCCGTGCTTGATGATGCCGCCGATGAAGTAAAGAGCGGTATCGGACAGACCGGCATAGCCTTCGCCAGCGAAGGTGTTCTTGCCATCTTTGGAGATGGACATGTGAACGTGCATACCCGAACCGTTATCGCCATACAGAGGCTTGGGCATGAAGGTAGCGGTACGGCCATAAGCATCGGCAACGTTGTGTACGCAGTACTTCAGGGTCTGAACTTCGTCGGCTTTCTTGACCAGGGTGTTGAAACGCACACCGATTTCGTTCTGGCCAGCGGTGGCCACTTCGTGGTGGTGAACTTCGACGAATTGGCCCATTTCTTCCAGTGCGTTGCACATGGCAGTACGGATTTCGTGGTCGTGGTCAACCGGTGGCAGCGGGAAGTAGCCGCCTTTAATGCCTGGGCGGTGGCCTTTGTTGCCGCCGTCGACGTCGCCGTCGGTCATCCAGGCCGCTTGTTCGGAGTAGATCTTGAACATGGAGCCGGAAATGTCGGACTTGAACTTGACTTCGTCGAAAATGAAGAATTCTGGCTCTGGGCCGACGAAAACGGTGTCACCGATGCCAGTGCTCTTCAGATATTCTTCGGCGCGGTGAGCGATGGCGCGCGGGTCGCGGTCATAGCCTTGCATGGTCGACGGTTCGATGACGTCGCAGACCAGGATCAGGGTGGGCTCTTCGGTGAACGGGTCCAGTACAGCGGTCTCGTCGTCCGGCAGCAGGATCATGTCGGAGGCTTCAATGCCTTTCCAGCCAGCAATGGAGGAGCCGTCGAACATCTTGCCGACTTCAAAGAAATCGTCGTCCAGTGCGTCGCGCGCTGGCATGGTGACGTGCTGCTGCTTGCCTTTGGTGTCAGTGAAGCGCAGATCAATCCACTTTACGTCATGATCTTTGATGAGTTGAACCGACTTCGACATAGTGTCCTCCGGGTGGATGGGGGCCTTGTTATGGAGAGCCCCGTAATGAGTGATGCCGGGCGCGATAGTCGTCCAAGGCAACCTGCCTCACAAGGGAGCAATTTGCATGCCAGTGCCCCGAGATGGGTTTTTTGCCTGAAACAGTCGCTTTCAGGGCCTTGCAGGGTCGTTTTTGATTTTTGCCGGCACTGTTTTGATGCGCGTATTTTCAGGTCCGCCCTGTTTTGGTGCTGCACAAACCCGGCTTACAATAATTGGTTAAACCTTGAGCAATTTCCGCTATAATCCGCCCCCCACTTTTTCAGCTGGCACCACGCGCGCGGTTTTCTGACCTAATTGTATGAAACTTATCGTAAAAGTCTTTCCAGAGATCACCATCAAGAGCCCGCCGGTGCGCAAGCGCTTTATCAAGCAGCTCGCCCGCAACATCCGCACGGTTGTCCGCGATCTGGATCCGCAGCTGGTGGTGAACGGTGTGTGGGACAATCTCGAGGTTCAGACCCGCGTTGACGATGCCAAGGTGCTCCGTGAAATCACCGAGCGCCTCGGCTGCATTCCCGGCATTACCCATTTTTTGCAAGTGGACGAATACCCGCTGGGGGAGATGGATGACATCCTCGCCCGTTGCGAAGAGCACTTCGGCGCACAACTGAGTGGCAAGATGTTCGCGGTGCGCTGCAAGCGGGCCGGGCGTCATACCTTCAGTTCGATGGATGTCGAGCGTCATGTCGGCAGTCAGCTGCGCCAGCGCTGCGGGGCGGCCGGTATCGACCTCAAGCAGCCGCAGGTCGAAGTGCGCATGGAAATTCGCGACCAGCGCCTCTTCATCATCCACAGTCAGCACCCCGGCATGGGCGGCTACCCGCTCGGCGCGCTGGAGCAGACCCTGGTACTGATGTCCGGCGGCTTCGACTCCACGGTTGCCGCCTATCAGATGATGCGGCGCGGCCTCATGACCCACTTCTGTTTCTTCAACCTCGGTGGCCGGGCCCATGAACTGGGCGTCATGGAGGTTGCGCACTACCTCTGGAAGAAGTACGGCAGCTCCCAGCGCGTGCTGTTTATCAGCGTGCCGTTCGAGGAAGTCGTCGGAGAAATCCTGGGTAAAGTCGACAACAGTCACATGGGCGTCATACTCAAGCGTATGATGTTGCGCGCGGCAACCGTTATGGCCGACCGCCTGCAGATCGACGCGCTGGTCACCGGTGAAGCGATTTCCCAAGTGTCCAGCCAGACCCTGCCGAACCTTTCGGTGATCGATTCTGCCACCGAGAAGCTTGTACTGCGCCCGCTGCTGGCCAGTCACAAGCAGGACATCATCGACCAGGCCACGGAAATCGGCACGGCCGATTTCGCCCGGCACATGCCCGAATACTGTGGCGTGATCTCGGTCAACCCCACGACCAACGCCAAGTTGCCGCGGGTGAAGTACGAAGAGCAGCAGTTCGACATGGCCGTGCTGGAGCGCGCCCTGACGAACGCCCGGCTGGTGTCGATCGACGAAGTGATCAACGAGCTGGGTCGCGATATCGAAATCGAGGAAGTCGCCCAGGTGCTGGCCGGCCAGGTGGTTGTCGATATCCGTCATCCCCATGCGCAGGAAGACGAGCCGCTCGAGCTCGAAGGCATTGAAGTCAAGGCACTGCCTTTTTATGCCCTGAACAGCCGTTTCAAGGAACTGGATGAGACTCGCCAGTACCTGTTGTATTGCGACAAAGGCGTGATGAGTCGCCTGCATGCCCATCATTTGCTCAGTGAGGGGTATGCCAATGTGCGCGTTTATAGACCGAGCTAAGAGCCCGGGGCTGTTTGCCTGTGGCCTGCGTCACCGGCCCCCCGACGCTGCCGTCGACCCTGTCGTACGGCACTGCCGGCCTTAATTGATAATCGCTGCCACAACCTGTCAGCACACCGAATCCTCTGATCGAGATACACAAGTGATCGAAAATCTACGCAACATCGCCATCATTGCTCACGTTGACCATGGCAAAACTACCCTGGTCGACAAGCTGCTGCGTCAATCCGGCACCCTGGAGCGCAACGAGCTCAACGACGAGCGCGTGATGGACTCCAACGACCAGGAAAAAGAGCGCGGCATTACCATTCTGGCCAAGAACACCGCCATCAACTGGAACGGCTACCACATCAACATCGTGGATACCCCGGGCCACGCCGACTTCGGCGGTGAAGTAGAGCGCGTGATGTCGATGGTCGACTCCGTGCTGCTGCTGGTCGATGCCCAGGACGGCCCTATGCCGCAAACCCGTTTCGTGACCAAGAAGGCTTTCGAAGCCGGCCTGCGTCCGATCGTGGTGATCAACAAGGTCGACCGTCCAGGCGCGCGTCCGGACTGGGTTCTGGACCAGATCTTCGACCTGTTCGACAACCTCGGTGCCACCGAAGAACAGCTGGACTTCAAAGTCGTCTACGCCTCGGCCCTGAACGGCATTGCCGGTCTGGAACACACCGACATGGCTGAAGACATGACCCCGCTGTACCAGTCGATCGTCGACAACGTACCGGCCCCCAAGGTCGACCGTGACGGCGCTTTCCAGATGCAGATCTCGGCACTGGACTACAACAGCTTCCTGGGCGTCATCGGCGTTGGCCGTATCGCCCGTGGTCGCGTCAAGCCGAACACCCCGGTTGTGGCGATCGGCGCCGACGGCAAGCGCCGTAACGGCCGTATCCTGAAATTGATGGGTCACCACGGTCTGCACCGCATCGACGTTGAAGAAGCGGCTGCCGGCGACATCGTCTGCATCAGCGGCATGGACTCGCTGTTCATCTCCGACACCCTGTGCGACCCGCTGAACGTGGAAGCCATGGTGCCGTTGACCGTTGACGAGCCGACCGTATCCATGACCTTCCAGGTCAACGATTCGCCATTCTGCGGTAAAGAAGGCAAGTTCGTGACTTCCCGTAACATCAAGGAACGTCTGGACAAAGAGCTGTTGTACAACGTGGCACTGCGCGTTGAAGAAGGCGACTCGGCTGACAAGTTCAAGGTCTCCGGCCGTGGCGAGCTGCACCTCTCGGTACTGATCGAAACCATGCGTCGCGAAGGCTTCGAGATGGGCGTTGGTCGTCCTGAAGTGATCATCCGTGTGGTTGACGGCGTGAAGCAGGAACCCTTTGAAAACGTCACCATCGACCTGCCAGAAGAATCCCAAGGCGCCATCATGGAGCAAATGGGTCTGCGCAAAGGCGATCTGACCAACATGGTTCCGGATGGCAAGGGTCGCGTTCGCCTGGAATACAACATTCCTGCGCGCGGTCTGATCGGCTTCCGTAACGAGTTCCTGACCCTGACCTCCGGTGCAGGCATCCTGACCTCGATCTTCGACCGCTACGACACCATGAAGTCGGGCGACGTATCGGGCCGTCAGAACGGCGTTCTGGTTTCGGTTGAAACCGGCAAGGCGCTGACCTACTCCCTGGAAACCCTGCAGGCGCGCGGCAAGCTGTTCGTCGAACACGGTCAGGAAATCTACAACGGTCAGATCGTGGGCTTGAACAGCCGTGACAACGACCTGGGCATCAACCCTACCAAGGGCAAGAAGCTCGATAACATGCGTGCTTCGGGCAAAGACGAAACCATCGCTCTGGTTCCGCCGGTTCGTTTCACCCTGGAACAGGCTCTGGAATTCATCCAGGACGACGAGCTGTGCGAAGTCACTCCCAAATCCATCCGTCTTCGCAAGAAGATCCTGGACGAAAGCGAGCGTACCCGCGCTGCCAAGAAAGCCAAGAACTGATCATCAGGTTCTAGCTGAATGAAAAAGCCCCCGCGCCGCAAGGCTCGGGGGCTTTTTTGTGTCTTGGCATTTGATGAAATATGCACACCCGGCGTAGGAGCAGACCTTGGTCGCGAAGGCCGTCATGCGTTCTGTCTGACGGACCGCGTCGTTTGCATCGCGACCAAGGTCGGCTCCTGCGCCGTGGGGTGCCAGACGTCCTACCGTGGCGCCGCAGCCTTCGGCTTGTACGCGCAATACCCCGGCCGCGGACCAATCTTCGGGTGGTTGCGGCAGGTGTCGGGACGCAGCTCGTAGATCGTGCACAGGCGGCTCTTGCGGTCCAGGTACAGGCAGTCGTTGTTGCTCATGCGCTGCAGGGTAAAAATGCCGGTCTTCTGATTGAAGCGTTCAACGATGCCGTCTTTTTGCAGGCGCTTGGCGATGTTCTTCGGCGGGTCGCCCATCTCGAACTCGTCGACCACGCCAATCCGGATCAGGTCCTTGATCTTTACTTCCACCGGCAGGGTGCAGCAGCTCGACACACACGAGCCGCACATCGGTGCGCTATATTTTTGCCAGGTGTCGAGGCGGTCAAGCTCGGCGGCGGCGATCAGGGTGGGTCTCATCATGGTCAGTATCAATCAGGTCGGTGAACGGGTCAGCGGGCGCGCGATGATACCGGGGTTGGTGAATTTGTGAACAACCATTTGCCGGAAGTACAGGTTTTGCCCCTGTCGAGACACAAAAGGTCGAACCCAGACCTCCACCTCCTGTCAGACCGTCTAGGCTCTGATTATTCGTTTCGTTGTTGGTTGTTCAAGACCGCTTTCCTAAACCGTAACTCTCCCCCGAGGACGTCTGAATGTCTCAGGAACCGCTTGTCCGTGACGCCGAGGTGGCCGAATTCCGTGCCGCTGTACTCGCCAAACTTACATATGCGGTGGGCAAAGACCCCGACCATGCCTTTGATCACGACTGGTTCGAAGCCATCGCACTGGCCGCTCGCGACCATATGGTCGAACACTGGATGGACCACACCCGGCAGATCTACCGCAAAGGCCAGAAACGGGTCTACTACCTTTCCCTCGAATTCCTCATTGGCCGCCTGCTCTACGACAGCCTGAGCAACCTGGGCCTGCTGGACGTAGCGCGTGAGGCGCTCACCGACCTCGGCGTGGATCTGGAGCGTATCCGCCTGCTGGAGCCCGATGCGGCGCTGGGCAACGGCGGCCTGGGCCGGCTGGCCGCGTGCTTCATGGAAAGCATGTCGACCTTGGGCGTTGCTGCCCATGGCTACGGTATTCGTTACGAGCACGGGCTGTTCCGCCAGGCCATCGTCGATGGCTGGCAGCAGGAGCAGACAGAGAACTGGCTGGATTTCGGCAACCCTTGGGAGTTCGAGCGTCCGGAAGTGATCTACCCCATCAGCTTTGGCGGCCATGTCGAAACGGTCAATACCGCCAACGAACAGAAGCAGGTCTGGTGGCCCGCCGAAACCGTGCGAGCGGTGGCCTATGACACCCCTGTGGTCGGCTGGCGTGGCTCCAGCGTCAACACCCTGCGGCTGTGGCGTGCCCGTGCGCTGGAAGAGCTGCACCTGGAACGTTTCAACGCCGGAGACCACTTGGGTGCCGTGGCCGAAGTGGCCCGCGCCGAAAGTATCTCCCGCGTACTCTACCCGGCGGACAGCACCGAGGCGGGGCAAGAGTTGCGCCTGCGTCAGGAATACTTCTTTGTGTCGGCCTCGCTGCAGGACTTGCTGCGCCGCCACCTGAACATGAACGACACCCTGCTCAACCTGGCCGACAAGGCCGCCATCCAGCTCAACGATACCCACCCGTCCATTGCCGTGCCGGAACTGATGCGCCTGTTGGTGGACACCCATGGCATCGTCTGGGACACCGCGTGGCAGATTACGGTGGGCACCTTGTCGTACACCAACCACACCCTGCTGCCCGAAGCGTTGGAAACCTGGCCGGTGGGCTTGATGGAGCGCATGTTGCCGCGGCACATGCAGATCATCTACCTGATCAATGCTTACCACATCGATTCGCTGCGGGCCCAGGGCAAGGATGACTTCGACCTGCTGCGCGCCGTGTCGCTGATCGAAGAAGACAACGGCCGCCGCGTGCGCATGGGCAACCTGGCGTTCCTCGGGTCTCACAGCATCAACGGCGTGTCCGGGCTGCACACGCAACTGATGCGCAAGACCGTGTTCAAGGAGCTGCACAAGCTCTACCCGGACCGCATCAACAACAAGACCAACGGCATCACCTTCCGCCGCTGGCTGTACCAGGCCAACCCGCCGCTGACTGCAATGCTGATAGAGGCCTTGGGCGAGGACGTGCTGGACAATCCGGAAGGGCGCCTCAAGGACCTGGAACCCTTTGCCGAGAAGCCGGAATTCCGCAAAGCCTTCGCGGCGCAGCGTCTGCACAGCAAAAAAGCCCTGGCGAAGATCATCCATGACCGCCTGGGCATCGTCGTCAGCCCTGAAGCCTTGTTCGACGTGCAGGTCAAGCGTATCCACGAGTACAAGCGCCAGCTGCTCAACCTGTTCCACACCGTGGCGCTGTACCAGGCCATTCGTGCCGAGCCGGGCACCAACTGGGTGCCCCGCGTGAAGATCTTCTCCGGCAAGGCGGCGGCCAGCTATCACCAGGCCAAACTGATCATCAAACTGGCCAACGACATTGCCCGCACCGTGAACAACGACCCCACCGTACGCGGCTTGCTCAAGGTGGTGTTCCTGCCCAACTACAACGTCAGCCTGGCCGAAAGCATCATCCCGGCGGCGGACTTGTCGGAGCAGATCTCCACGGCCGGTTATGAAGCGTCGGGGACCAGCAACATGAAGTTCGGCCTCAATGGCGCCCTGACCATCGGTACCCTGGATGGCGCCAACGTGGAAATGCGTGATTACGTCGGTGAAGAAAACATGTTCATCTTCGGCCTTACTTCGCAAGAAGTGGAGGAGCGCAAGCGTACCGATGAGTTCAACGCCCATGCCGAGGTGGCCGGTTCTCATCGCCTCAACGATGTCCTTCAGGCCATACGCGGCGGGACCTTTTCCTCGGATGATCCCTCGCGCTACACCGGTCTTGTGGACGGCCTGGTAGGTTACGACCGTTTCCATCTGTGCGCCGACTTCGATGCT
Organism: Pseudomonas sp. dw_358; assembly: GCF_018449655.1. Classification (GTDB taxonomy): domain Bacteria; phylum Pseudomonadota; class Gammaproteobacteria; order Pseudomonadales; family Pseudomonadaceae; genus Aquipseudomonas. Next base: position 715,310 of record NZ_JAAVUX010000001.1, on the reverse strand, counting down.
TATTGGGATGCCCAGCGCAAGGTCGACGCGCTCTGGCATGACAGCGATAAATGGTGGCGTGCCTCGGTGCTCAACACCGCGCGCATGGGGTGGTTCTCCTCGGACCGCACGATTCGCGAGTACGCCGAAGAAATCTGGAAAGCTCTGGAATAGCGTCAAGCATTGGCGTGATTCCGTGCTGGCAGATCGATATACTTGGCGCAGACTTTCAAGGATATCGGTCATGCCAGAGAGGAGTGTGGTCAGGTGATCAGGTCCAGTGGCTGGCTAGTGGGCGCTTTGGCGTTGTGTACCGTGCTGTCGGCGCTGGCCGCCGAGCAGCAGCCGGGTGATTTTGCCCGGCAATGGCCACTGGCACTGAGCGGTGCGGGTCCGTGGTACCGGCTGCAACTTCCGGTGACGGCCGAGTTTTCCGCGCACCAGCCCGATTTGGGCGATCTGCGCGTATTGAACGCTGCCGGCGCGGCGCAGGCCTACAGCCTGCACCGCACCAGCGTACCGCCTGCGGCCAAGGATGCCGAGACTGACGTCAAGTTCTTCCCTCTTTATGATGCAGCCGACGGCACCCGACGGGTGCCGGACGTGCGCGTGCAATTGGCTGCCAATGGCAGCGTGATCGATGTACAGCCTGCCGAAGAACTGGAGGCGGGGGAGGAGGCCCTGCGCGGCTGGCTGCTGGACACCAGCGCGATCAAGGCGCCGCTGATCAATCTCAATTTCGACTGGACCAGCGAACGCGAAGGCTTCCAGCGTTTCACCCTCGAAGCCAGCGATGACCTGCAGCACTGGCAGAGCTGGGGTGAGGGCCAGGTCGGGCGCTTCTCCTTTGCCGACGAGCGCATCGAGCAGCACGATGTCGACCTGGCCGGCAAACCGGCGCGCTATCTGCGTTTGCTATGGCCGCAGTCGGCGCCGATTCTCAGCTCGGTGCAGATCACCAGTGACCTGTCCAAGGCGCCGGCAGAATCTCTGAGTTGGTCCGATCCTTTAAGCGGTCGCAGCGACAAGCCCAACGAATACATCTGGCAGCTGCCGGTGCCGCTGGCGGTGGAGCGGGTCAAGTTCATCGTTCAGCAACCCAACACCTTGGCGCCGGTGGCCGTTTACGGTCGCAGCGATGCCAATGGCAGCTGGCAACCGTTGCAGAACGGGCTGCTGTATCGGCTGTCGCAGAGCGGTCAGGACTTCGTCCAGGACCAGATGGCCATGCCGGGCCAGGTGGTGCGCCAGATTCTTCTCCAGGTCGATGACCGTGGTGGCGGCCTGGGCAGCACCGTGCCGCGCCTCCAAGTGGCGGCGCGACCGGCGCAGGTAGTGTTCAAGGCCGAGGGCGATGGCCCGTTCACCCTGGCCGTGGGCAGCGCCACGGTGCGCAGTGCCGCCGTCCCCGTGGCCAACGGCTTGGCCGTGACGGGCGAGGCCCAGATAGTGGTCGCCCCGGCACCCAGGCCGGTGAGCAAGCCGGCGGCGCCTGCTGCCAAGGCGCCTGCACCGGCGCCGGCCAGCCTGGCGCCGGATTGGACCCACCTGGCATTGTGGCTTGGGCTGCTGCTGGCGGCGGTGGTGCTCGCGGTACTGGCCTGGGGCCTGGGCCGACCACGTTCGGCACGGCCGCGTTGATACCCGTGCACGAAATTTGCAGCTACGCTGGCAAAGCGGTACCTGAACTCTTGCGGGGTCGACCCGGTCTGATCGCTGCCGGCGGTGAGCTTGTCCTGCCGCTCGTCAGCTTTACGCCCGGTCTGTAGACTGCGCGCAGGTTTCCCTCTCCCTCTTGTCTCTGGAGTCGTCCATGTCCCGCGTTACCCTGAGTCGCTATTTGATCGAGCAGACCCGCAGCAACAACACGCCTGCCGATCTGCGCTTCCTTATCGAGGTGGTGGCGCGCGCTTGCAAAGAGATCAGCCACGCCGTGTCCAAAGGCGCCCTGGGAGGTGTTCTGGGCAGCATGGGCACCGAAAACGTGCAGGGCGAAGTGCAGAAGAAGCTGGACGTCATGTCCAACGACATCCTGCTGGAAGCCAACGAATGGGGCGGCACGCTGGCCGGCATGGCGTCCGAAGAAATGGACAACGCCTACCAGATCCCGGGCAAGTACCCCAAGGGTGCCTACCTGCTGGTGTTCGACCCCTTGGACGGTTCGTCCAACATCGACATCAACGCACCGGTCGGGACCATCTTCTCGGTGCTGCGTTGCCCGCAGGAGTACCTGACCCAGAACGAGCCGCTCAACGAGAAGGCTTTTCTGCAGCCAGGTACCGAGCAGGTCGCCGCCGGTTACGCGATCTACGGCCCGCAGACCATGCTGGTGCTGACCTTGGGTGACGGCGTCAAGGGCTTTACCCTGGACCGCGAAATGGGCAGCTTCGCCTTGACCCACGAAGACATCACCATTCCGCAAAGTACCCAGGAATTTGCTGTCAACATGTCCAACCAGCGGCACTGGGAAGAGCCGGTCAAGCGCTACGTCGACGAGTTGATGGCCGGCAAGGAAGGCCCGCTGAAGAAGGACTACAACATGCGCTGGGTGGCGGCGATGGTCGGTGACGTGCACCGCATCCTGACCCGTGGCGGCCTGTTCATGTACCCGCGCGACGCTCGCGACCCGTCCAAGCCCGGCAAGCTGCGCCTGATGTATGAAGCCAACCCGATGTCGTTCCTTGTGGAACAGGCCGGCGGCATGTCCACCGATGGTCATCAGCGGATTCTCGACATTCAGCCTGATGGCCTGCACCAGCGGGTGGCGGTGTTTTTGGGCTCCAAGGAAGAAGTCGAACGTGTGACCGGTTATCACAACTGATCAAAAGCTGACAGTACGATCGGCGTAGCCGAGTGTGCTCGCGATAAGGGCGCTGCGGTCTGTCCGTCATGACGGGGCGCGGCGGCCGCGACCAAGGTTGGCTACGGCTTTTCGCGTCAACCCCGGTTGAACCCCCTCCCGCTTTGCTCTTCTAAGCTGCATTCCCTCTGTTCCCTGCCAAGGACCGATGCTTATGCGTAAATCCACGATTGCCCTGCTGACCCTCGCGGCAGGTGGCCTGTTGCTGGCCGCTTGTACCAGCCGCAACGGCAGCGATCTGGCGCCGCCGAACACAGTGGGCCAGGTCGACCTCAAGCGCTATCAGGGCACTTGGTACGAGTTGGCGCGCCTGCCGATGTTCTTCCAGCGCAACTGTGCGCAATCCGAGGCGCACTACGGGCTCAAGGCGGACGGCAACGTGGCGGTCCTCAATCGCTGCCGGACCGCCGAAGGCCGCTGGGAGCAGGCCACTGCCACGGCTTCGCCGCAAGTGCCGGGCAAGACCGACAAACTGTGGGTGGTGTTCGACAACTGGTTTTCCAGGCTGCTGCCGGGCGTGGCCAAGGGTGATTACTGGGTGCTGTACGTGGACGGTGGCTACAATGTCGCGGTCGTGGGTGACCAGCAGCGCAAGTACCTGTGGCTCCTGTCGCGCACGCCAGAAGTTACCAGCCAGGTGCGCGAAGAGCTGCTGGCCAAGGCCCGGCAGCAGGGGTATGACACCAGCCGCTTGATCTGGCGTGTGAAGGACAGTGAGATAAAAGTCCTTCGGTAACATAGATAGGCCGGTTCGGGCCTCATCGCGGGCAAGCCGCTCCCACAGGTTGTACTCCAGCCCTGAGATCACGCTGTGGAAGCAGGGCTTGCCCGCGATGAGGCCAGTCGCCTTAATCGAGCATTTCCCGCAGGACCTTGGCAAAAGCCACCGCGCTGTTGTCCTGATCGGCGTGCCGCCCTTGCCGTACCACCCACTTGCCATTGACCATTACATCGCGCACTTGCCGATCGCCACCGGCGAACAGCCAGCGGTTGAGAATCCCGTCGCCACTGGCCGTGGCCAGGTACGGATCGCTGCCATCGAGCACCAGCCAGTCAGCGCGCAAGCCCACCGCCAGTTGCCCCACAGCCTGCCCCAAGGCCTGGGCGCCGCCCGCCAGTGCCGCATCGTACAGCGTGCGTCCGACCATTGGCTGGTCGGCGCCATACAGCCGGTTGCGGCGCTGATCACGCAGGCGTTGGCCGTATTCCAGCCAGCGCAATTCCTCGACCACGCTCAAGGACACATGGCTGTCCGAGCCGATGCCCATGCGGCCGCCCTGAGCAAGATAGTCCACGGCCGGGAAAATACCGTCGCCCAGATTCGCCTCGGTGGTCAGACACAAGCCTGCCACCGCGCCGCTGCCGGCCATCAGGCTGACCTCCTCAGGGTTGGCGTGGGTGGCATGGACCAGGCACCAGCGGGCATCCACGGCCGTGTTTTCATACAGCCATTGAATGGGGCGCCGCTGGCTCCAGTTCAGGCAGTCGTCGACTTCCTTCTGCTGTTCGGCAATGTGGATGTGCACCGGCGCGCTGGCATCTCCGGCCGCCAGCACGTCTTCGATCTGCATCGGGGTAACCGCCCGCAGCGAGTGAAAGCACAGCCCCAGACGCTGCGCTGGTTGCGCCGCGAGGAGCGGTGCCAGGCGGGCCTGTAGATCGAGGTACTGCTCGGTGCTGTTGATGAAGCGGCGCTGACCGTCATTTGGCGCCTGGCCGCCAAAGCCCGAGTGGCTGTACAGCACCGGCAGCAAGGTCAGGCCGATGCCGGCTCGGGCGGCGGCCTGGCTGATGCGCCCGGACAGTTCGGCGGGGTCGGCATAGGCCTGGCCTGCCGGATCGTGATGCACGTAATGAAACTCGGCCACCGAGGTATAACCGGCCTTGAGCATTTCGATGTACAGCTGGCAGGCGATCACCTCCACCTGATCGGGGCTGATCCTGCCCACGAGCCGGTACATCAGGTCACGCCAGGTCCAGAAGCTGTCATCGGGGTTGCCCGCGACCTCGGCCAGCCCGGCCATGGCCCGCTGGAACGCATGGGAGTGCAGGTTGGGCATGCCCGCCAGTAGTGGACCCGCGAGGCGCTCGGCATCGGCGGCAGCGGCGCCGACCTGCACGTGGCTGATGATCCCGTCGAGCACTTCCAGGCGGACATTTTCAGCCCAGCCGCCAGGCAGCAGGGCGCGTTCTGCAAAAAAGGCAGCCATGAACGGCACCTCGTAGAGGAAATTTGTATATACATATACAGACGTTTGCCTGCTCGGTAAACTCCGGCAAGCTATGGTTTTATTCATCTGCCTTCAGATCAAGAACAGGGAATTCCCGTGCCGACTCCGCCTGCTGTTACCTCGCTGGTCGCTCAGATGGGCGAAAGCCCGGCGCCCTTGTATGCGCGCGTCAAACTGATGATTGCCCAGCAGATCCAGAACGGTGTCTGGCCGCCTCATCACCGCGTGCCCTCGGAAAGCGAACTGGTGACCCAGCTGGGTTTCAGCCGCATGACCATCAACCGAGCCCTGCGCGAACTGACCGCCGAAGGGCTGTTGGTGCGCATGCAAGGTGTGGGCACTTTTGTCGCCGAGCCGAAAACCCAGTCGGCCTTGTTCGAAGTGCACAACATCGCCGATGAAATCGCCGCGCGCGGGCATCGCCACAGCTGCCAGGTGATCCTGCTGACCGAAGAGGCTGCAGGCTCCGAGCGCGCTCTGGCACTGGATATGCGCGAAGGGCAGCGGGTCTTTCACTCGGTGATCGTGCACTACGAAAACGATATTGCCGTGCAGATCGAAGACCGTTTCGTCAATGCGCTGGTCGCGCCGGACTACCTCAAGCAGGATTTCAGCCAGAAAACCCCCTACGCTTACCTTTCTCAGGTAGCGCCGCTGACCGAGGGTGAGCACGTGGTCGAGGCCATCCTGGCCGATCCCGAAGAATGCGCGCTGTTACAGATAGCGTCTGGCGAGCCGTGCCTGTTGATCCGTCGTCGCACCTGGTCGGGTCGCCAGCCGGTCACCGCCGCGCGCTTGATTCACCCGGGTTCCCGTCATCGTCTGGAAGGACGTTTCAGCAAATGAGCCGACTGAAGATTCTACGTGCGGCCCAGTACCCGCGCATGCCTTGGAAGAACGGTGGTGGCAGCACCGAGGAAATCAGTCGCGACGCGGGCCATGGCCTGGACGGTTTTGGCTGGCGGGTGTCGATTGCCGACATTGCCGAATCCGGAGGGTTCTCGACCTTCAATGGTTACAAGCGGGTGATCACGGTGTTGCAAGGCGATGGCATGAACCTGACCATCGACGGCAAGATCAGCCGTGACCTGCTGCCATTCGATCCGTTGGCGTTCAGCGGCGATGCCACGGTCGATTGCACCTTGCTCGGCGCGACCATCCGCGACTTCAACCTCATCTATGCGCCGCAGCGCTATCAGGTCCGTCTGCAATGGCTGGACGGCATTGTGCCGAGCACCTTGTTTACCTCGGCGCAGACGGTGCTGGTGTTCAGCGCCTGCGATGATCTACAGATACGAATCGCGGGCTATCCAGCAGAGTCCTTGGGGATCTATGACAGCTTGCAGATCGACGATCAACAAGGCTTGCTGAAGGTCAATCTGGCGGGGCGGTGTTGTGTGATCGAGTTGAACTCGAAAGTCTAGAAACCGCACCAAATTGTTACCCGTTGCCCCGACGAGGGGCAAAAGCGGTCATCGGTAACACCGCTACACTTGTGCTCCACCCTTTGATCCAAAGCCCTCCAAGCCGATCCGACAACTTGGCCTCCAGCTTGCATATGCTTGTACATACAAGTAAATATGTGTGCGTACGAATCTCCAGGAGTCAGCCCATGTCCAGCAAATTCAGAGATGTCGAAATCCGTGCCACCCGTGGCACTCAGCTCACCGCCAAAAGCTGGCTGACCGAAGCGCCGCTGCGGATGCTGATGAACAATCTCGATCCCGAAGTGGCGGAAAACCCCAAGGAACTGGTGGTCTACGGTGGTATCGGCCGTGCGGCGCGTAACTGGGAATGCTACGACAAGATTGTCGAAAGCCTGACCCACCTCAATGACGACGAGACCTTGCTGGTTCAGTCTGGCAAGCCGGTCGGCGTGTTCAAGACCCACACCAATGCGCCCCGAGTATTGATCGCCAACTCCAACCTGGTGCCCCATTGGGCCACGTGGGAACACTTCAACGAACTCGATGCCAAAGGCCTGGCCATGTACGGCCAGATGACTGCCGGCAGCTGGATCTACATCGGCAGCCAGGGCATCGTCCAGGGCACCTACGAAACCTTCGTCGAAGCCGGTCGCCAACACTATGACGGCAGCCTCAAGGGCAAGTGGGTGCTGACCGCCGGCCTGGGCGGCATGGGCGGCGCGCAACCCTTGGCCGCGACCTTGGCCGGTGCCTGCTCGCTGAACATCGAGTGCCAGCAGAGCCGCATCGACTTTCGCCTCGCCAGCCGTTATGTCGACGAACAGGCCAGCGACCTCGACGACGCCCTGGCGCGCATTGCCAAGTACACCGCCGCCGGCGAGGCCATCTCCGTGGCTCTGCTGGGCAACGCGGCTGAAATCCTTCCGGAACTGGTCAAACGCGGCGTACGACCGGACATGGTCACCGACCAGACCAGCGCCCACGACCCGCTCAATGGCTACCTGCCCGCCGGCTGGAGCTGGGACGATTACCGCGCCCGCGCGCTGACCGAGCCTGCTTTTGTAGTCAAGGCAGCCAAGCAGTCCATGGCGGTCCACGTGCAGGCCATGCTCGACTTCCAGAAACAGGGCATTCCGACCTTCGACTACGGCAACAACATCCGGCAGATGGCCAAGGAAGAGGGCGTCAGCAACGCGTTCGATTTCCCTGGTTTTGTCCCGGCCTACATCCGTCCGCTGTTCTGCCGTGGTGTCGGGCCATTCCGCTGGGCTGCGCTGTCGGGTAACCCCGAGGACATCTACAAGACCGACGCCAAGGTCAAGGAGTTGATCCCGGACGATGCCCACCTGCACAACTGGCTGGACATGGCCCGCGAGCGTATCAACTTCCAGGGCCTGCCGGCGCGTATCTGCTGGGTCGGCCTGGGCCAGCGCGCCAAGCTGGGCCTGGCGTTCAACGAAATGGTGCGCAGCGGCGAGCTGTCGGCACCGGTGGTGATCGGCCGCGATCACCTGGACTCCGGCTCGGTCGCCAGCCCCAACCGCGAGACCGAGTCGATGCGCGATGGCTCCGACGCCGTGTCCGACTGGCCCTTGCTCAATGCCTTGCTCAATACCGCCAGCGGCGCGACCTGGGTGTCCTTGCACCATGGCGGCGGCGTGGGCATGGGCTTCTCCCAGCATTCGGGGATGGTCATCGTCTGCGACGGCACCGACGAGGCGGCGGAGCGCATTGCCCGCGTGCTGCACAACGATCCGGCCACCGGGGTGATGCGTCATGCCGATGCGGGGTATCAGATAGCGATCGATTGTGCGAAAGAGCAGGGCTTGAATCTGCCGATGGTTCGCTGAAAACACTCGGAGCCGCGCAGGACCGAGCTTGTTCGGGAAAAATGTATCGCCGGCTTCCCGAGCAAGCTCGGTCCTGCAAGGTAGGCTGTGTGTTACGACAGTGAACCCGAGAGCCGCCTATGTTCCCCGACAGCCTGACGTTTTCCGTGGCCACCCCCATCAACGATGAGGTGGACGCGCTGGTGACCCGCTACGGCGATCTGTTTCGGCAGATCTCCGACAGCATGCTGTGGTTGATTGTGAAATTGGAGGGCTTGCTGCGCATGACGCCCTGGTGGCTGTTGCTGATCGTGGTAGCGCTGATTGCCTGGCACGCCACGCGCAAGCTCACCAGTACTGCGCTTATTGTCGGCCTGCTGTTTCTGGTCGGCGCGGTGGGCCTGTGGGACAAGCTCATGCAGACCCTGGCACTGATGCTGGTGTCGACTCTGATCGCCGTGTTGATCGGCATTCCGCTTGGCATGCTGGCCGCCCGCAGCAATCGCCTGCGTGCGGTACTGATGCCACTGCTCGACATCATGCAGACCCTGCCCAGCTTCGTTTACCTGATCCCGATGTTGATGCTGTTCGGCCTGGGCAAGGTGCCGGCCATCTTTGCCACGGTCATCTACGCGGTGCCACCGTTGATTCGCCTGACCGACCTGGGCATTCGCCAGGTCGACCGGGAGGTCATGGAGGCCATCAACGCCTTCGGCGCCAACCGCTGGCAGCAGCTGTTTGGCGTGCAATTGCCGCTGGCGCTGCCGAGTATCATGGCGGGGATCAACCAGACCACCATGATGGCGCTGTCGATGGTGGTGATCGCCTCGATGATCGGCGCACGGGGGCTGGGGGAGGATGTGCTGATCGGCATCCAGACCTTGAACGTCGGTCGCGGCCTGGAGGCCGGGTTGGCCATCGTCATTCTGGCCATCGTCATCGATCGCATTACCCAGGCGTACGGGCGTCCGCGTCGGCCGGGGGTGCAGCCATGAGCCTGATCGAAGTGCACAACGTCTCGAAGATTTTCGGCCCTCATCCGCAGCAGGCCTTGCAGTTGTTGCAGCAGGGCCAGAGCAAGGACCAGGTGCTGGCGGCCAGCGGCTGCGTGGTGGGCGTCGACAACCTGTCCCTGAGCATCGAGGCCGGGGAAATTTTCGTCATCATGGGCCTGTCCGGTTCTGGAAAATCGACCCTGGTACGGCATTTCAATCGCCTGATCGATCCGGACAGCGGGCAGATCCTGGTGGACGGCGAGGACATTCTCGGCCTGTCCATGGACGCCTTGCGCGAATTCCGGCGGCACCGGATCAGCATGGTGTTTCAGAGCTTCGGCTTGTTGCCCCATCGCACTGTGCTGGAAAACGTTGCCTACGGGCTCAAGGTGCGCGGCGAAAACAAGCAGATATGTCGGGAGCGGGCGCGGCATTGGGTCGAGCAGGTGGGCCTCAAGGGCTACGAGCAGGCGTGGCCCGAGCAACTGTCCGGTGGCATGCGCCAGCGGGTCGGCCTGGCCAGGGCGCTGGCGGCCGACACCGACATCATTCTCATGGACGAAGCCTTCAGCGCCCTCGACCCGTTGATCCGCGCAGAAATGCAGGACCAGCTGCTCGCACTGCAAGCCTCGCTGCACAAGACCATCGTGTTCATCACCCACGACCTCGACGAGGCCGTGCGCCTGGGTAACCGCATTGCGATCATGAAAGACGGCCGCCTGATCCAGGTCGGGACGCCGAAACAAATCATTCATCAACCCGCCGACGACTACGTTGATCGGTTCGTGCAGCGACGGGTGGCCACGCTGTAATGGCCCCATGAGGAAGGCAGACATGGTGTTTGTGCAGAAAGTCGTGATCGGCGACGCGTTGTTGCGCTGGCAGGATGTAGTGGCCGTGGCGCGCCACGGCGCGGTACTGGAGTTGTCCGAGGCGGCGTGGGCGCGGATCGATAACGCCCAGGCCATCGTGCAGCGCATCGTCGCCAGCGGCGAGCGAGCCTATGGCGTCAACACCGGGCTCGGCGCACTGTGCAACGTTTCGCTGCAGGACGAGCAGCTCAGCCAGCTGTCGCGCAACACCTTGCTCAGCCACGCCTGCGGTGTGGGCAAACCGCTCACCGATGAACAGGCCCGGGCGATCATCTGCGCGGCCGTGGTCAACTTCAGTCAAGGCCGTTCGGGCCTGCACCGGCGTGTCGTCGAAGGCTTGCTGGCCTTTCTCAACCTGGGAGTTACCCCGCAGGTGCCGTCCCAGGGCTCCGTGGGTTACCTGACCCACATGGCCCACATCGGCGTCGGCCTGCTGGGCGTGGGCATGGTCAGCTACCGCGGGCAGGTGGTGCCCGCCAGCCAGGCCCTCGCCGAGGCGCATCTGGAGCCGGTGCAAGTGGGGGCCAAGGACGGGCTGTGCCTGGTCAACGGCACGCCGTGCATGACCGGGCTGAGCTGCCTGGCTCTGGACGACGCCCAGCGCCTGAGCCAATGGGCCGATGTGATCGGCGCCATGAGTTTCGAAGCCCTGCGCGGGCAGATCGATGCCTTCGACCCGCAGATCATCGCGCTCAAGCCCCATCCGGGTATGCAGGTGGTGGGCGAAAACCTGCGTGCCTTGCTGGCGGGCAGTGAAGTGATCGACAGCAGCCGGGGCATCCGTACCCAGGATGCACTGAGCATTCGTTCCATTCCCCAGGTCCACGGCGCGGCACGCGATCAATTGGCCCATGCCGCACGGCAGATCGAGACCGAACTCAACTCGGCCACTGACAACCCGCTGCTGCTGGGCACGCCTGAGGATTATCGGGTGGTGTCCCAGGCCAACCCCCATGGTCAATCCGTGGCGTTTGCCGCCGACCTGCTGGCGATTGCAGTGGCCGAGATCGGGGCGATTGCCGAGCGCCGCCTCGACCGCCTGATCAACCCGCAGGTCAGTGGCCTGCCGGCGTTTCTGGTGAGCCAGCCTGGGGTCAATTCCGGGATGATGATCGTGCAATACGTAGCCGCTTCCCTTTGTGCGGAGAATCGCCAGTTGGCCCAACCGGCGGTGGTAGACAACTACGTCACCTCAGGCTTGCAGGAAGACCACTTGAGCATGGGCACCAACGCTTCACTCAAGCTGCACCGGGCCCTGGAGAACTGCACGCAGATCCTCGCCATCGAGTATCTGCTGGCGGCCCAGGCCTTCGAATTTCTCAAGGCGCAGGGCTTTGGCGTGGGCACCACGGCGGCGTGGCAGTTGATACGTCTGCACATCCCGCCCTACGACCAGGACCGCTGGCTGGCGCCGGACATTGCCACCAGTGCGGCGATCCTCAAGGATCCGGCGTTGTTGAGCCGGACTTTCCCACATTTGTTGTGACCTGACAGGAGATTTACATGAAAACCCTATGGCACAACTGCCAGATCGCAACCATGGCAGGCGGCCGTTACTCGATCATCGAGAACGCCGCCATCCTCACCGACGCTCACCTGATCGAGTGGATCGGCCCGGCCAGCGAAGCCCCGGAGGCTGACGCCAGTGCCGTCGACCTCGGCGGCACCTGGGTCACGCCAGGGCTGATCGATTGCCACACTCACACCGTGTTCGGCGGCAACCGCAGTGGCGAATTCGAGCAGCGTCTGCAAGGGGTCAGCTACGCGCAAATTGCTGCCGCCGGTGGTGGCATTGCCAGCACGGTCCGCGCCACCCGCGCGGCCACGGGCGATGAACTGTTCATCAGCGCGCGGCGCCGTCTGGTCAGCCTGCTGCGTGACGGCGTCACCACAGTGGAAATGAAGTCTGGTTACGGCCTGGACCTGGCCAACGAGCGCAAGCTGCTGCAAGTGATCCGGCGTCTGGGCGAGGCGTTGCCCGTCACGGTGCGGGCCACCTGCCTGGCCGCGCATGCGTTGCCGCCCGAGTACGAGGGCCGGGCCGACGCCTACATCGAGCACATCTGCGCAGAAATGCTGCCGGTGCTGGCCCGGGAGGGGCTGGTGGACGCCGTGGACGCTTTCTGCGAATACCTGGCGTTTTCCCCCGCTCAAGTCGAGCGCGTGTTCAAGGTGGCGCAGGGCCTGGGGCTGCCGGTCAAACTGCATGCCGAACAGTTGTCGTCGCTGCACGGTTCGACCCTGGCGGCACGCTATCAGGCGCTGTCTGCAGACCATCTGGAGTTCATGACCGAAGACGACGCGATCGCCATGGCAGCGGCCGGGACCGTGGCAGTGCTGCTCCCGGGCGCCTTCTATTTCCTGCGCGAGACGCAGCTGCCGCCCATGGAGGCGCTGCGCAAGCACGGTGTGCAGATCGCTATCGCCAGCGACCTGAACCCGGGCACCTCGCCGGCCTTGTCGCTGCGCTTGATGATGAACATGGCCTGTACACTTTTTCGCATGACGCCCGAAGAGTCCTTGGCCGGCGTCACCTTGCACGCGGCCACGGCGCTGGGCATGCAGGCGACCCACGGTTCGCTGGAAGCCGGCAAGCACGCCGACTTTGTCGCCTGGGAGATCGACCGGCCAGCCGACCTGGCGTACTGGCTGGGCGGCGAATTGAACAAGCGCGTCGTGCGCCACGGCGCCCTCGTCAGTCTTTGAAAGGAGAGTCTTGATGGATAACGTTCTGAGCTTTACCCAAGGTCGGATTCCCCTGTTGATCAGCGTCCCCCATGCGGGCCTGGAGCTGACCCCTGCGGTGGAAGCCGGTCTGGTGGAGGAAGCGCTGGGGCTGCCGGATACCGACTGGCATATTCCGTTGCTGTACGCCTTTGCCCAGTCCATGGGGGCCAGCGTGCTGGTGGGCCACTACTCGCGCTTTGTCATCGACCTCAACCGGCCTTCCGACGACAAGCCGCTCTATGCCGGCGCGACTACCGGACTGTACCCTTCGACGCTGTTTGATGGCGTACCGCTGTTCAAGGCAGGCCTGGAGCCCTCGACGGCCGAGCGCGCGGGTTATCTTGAACGGGTCTGGACACCCTACCACCACGCGTTGAACGCTGAACTCGAACGCCTGCGTGCCGAGCATGGCTATGCCCTGTTGTGGGATGCCCACTCCATCCGCTCGGTGGTGCCGCACCTGTTCGAGGGGCAGTTGCCGGACTTCAACCTGGGTACCTTCAACGGCGCCAGCTGCGACCCGCAAGTGGCGTCGCGGCTGGAGGCGGTGTGCACGGCTGCCGAAGGCTACAGCCATGTGCTCAACGGCCGGTTCAAGGGTGGCCACATCACCCGCCACTATGGCAACCCGGCGCGGGACATCCATGCCGTGCAGCTGGAGTTGGCGCAGTGCCGGTACATGGAAGAGGTCGAACCGTTTCCCTATCGGGAAGATCTGGCGACGCCGACTCAGGCGGTGATCCAGCAGATGCTCGACACATTCGTCGCCTGGGGGAAAGAGCGCTACGCCTGAGGGGGCTTGTGCCCTGCGCTGCCTTTCCACAAAGGTTATGTGGGGAATGCGCCAAAAGCGCTTTCGGGTTTATGATGGCTCAAGCCAAGATTCAGAACCCTTCCCCTTACGGAGCGCGTGATGCAGACCTTGTACCCGCAGATCAAACCCTACGCCCGGCACGATCTGGCCGTAGAAGCGCCGCATGTGTTGTACGTCGACGAAAGCGGATCGCCTGAAGGGCTGCCTGTGGTGTTCATCCATGGCGGGCCGGGGTCGGGTTGCGATGCGCAGAGCCGCCGTTACTTCGACCCCAATCTGTACCGGATCATCACCTTTGACCAGCGCGGTTGCGGGCGCTCCACGCCTCACGCCAGCGTGGAAAACAACACCACCTGGCATCTGGTGGCGGACCTTGAGCGCATTCGCGAGCACTTGGGCATCGAAAAATGGGTGCTATTTGGCGGCTCCTGGGGTTCGACCCTGTCCTTGGCCTATGCCCAGACCCATCCAGAACGGGTTCATGGTCTGATCTTGCGCGGCATTTTCCTGGCGCGCCCTCAAGAAATCGAATGGTTCTACCAGTCCGGTGCCAGCCGTCTGTTCCCGGACTACTGGCAGGACTACCTGGCGCCGATCCCGGCCGATGAGCGTGACGACTTGCTCAGCGCTTTCCACAAGCGCCTGACCGGCCCTGATCAGATTGCCCAGATGCACGCTGCCAAGGCCTGGTCCACCTGGGAAGGCCGCACCGCCACCCTGCGTCCCAACCCGCTGGTGGTGGACCGCTTCAGCGAGCCTCAGCGAGCCTTGTCCATCGCCCGTATCGAGTGCCATTACTTCGTCAACAGCGCTTTCCTCGAACCCGACCAGCTGATTCGCGACATGCCGCGCATCGCCCATCTGCCGGCGGTCATCGTCCATGGTCGCTACGATGTCATCTGCCCGCTGGACAACGCCTGGGAATTGCACCAGAACTGGCCCAACAGCGAGCTGCAAGTGATCCGCGATGCCGGTCACGCCGCCTCCGAGCCGGGCATCACCGACGCGTTGGTCCGCGCTGCCGATCAGATGGCCCGGCGCCTGCTCGACTTGCCGCTGGAGGAGGCGTGAGGGGGCTGCTGCAACGTGTGAGCAGTGCCCGAGTGGACGTCGAAGGTGAACACGTCGGTGCCATTGGCTCCGGTCTGCTGGTGCTGGTGGCGGTCGAGCCGCAGGACACCCGCGAGCATGCCGACAAGCTGTTGCACCGCTTGCTCAACTACCGGGTATTCGGCGATGCAGCCGGCAAAATGAACCTGTCGCTCAAGGACGTGGCGGGCGGTTTGCTGCTGGTCTCGCAGTTCACGCTGGCGGCCGATACCCGTAGTGGCCTGCGGCCAAGCTTCACCACGGCGGCGCCGCCAGCGCTGGGCGCAGAATTATTTGACTACCTGATCGATCAGGCCCGCTTGTTGCACGCAGTGGTGGCCACTGGCCGTTTCGGCGCCAACATGCAGGTGAGCCTGGTCAACGATGGCCCGGTTACCTTTCTGCTGGATGTCTGAATGTGACTAAAAACAGGAAGTTGCAGGTGAAACAGCGGCTTTGTAGCATAAATACTTCACTGTCAATGGTGCGTTGTTACTCAGCCTGCTAGATAATCGCGCGCTAGGTAAATCAGCGTCTGTTGATCCACATTTGTTCCAGTCTCAGGCTGGTCGGACGACGTCGGGGGAATCATTGCCTCCTTTCGGAGTCCGAACAATGCTCGCCAACCCGGCAAACGATAGCTGGCCGTTGGTTTTTTGATCTGTTTTCGGCGAGGGTTGCTCGTGATTGTTAGCTCCAGAAATGCACCAGGGAAGAACGCCAGACGCTT
Source organism: Pseudomonas sp. dw_358 (assembly GCF_018449655.1). Taxonomy (GTDB): domain Bacteria; phylum Pseudomonadota; class Gammaproteobacteria; order Pseudomonadales; family Pseudomonadaceae; genus Aquipseudomonas. The sequence goes on along the minus strand of NZ_JAAVUX010000001.1, from coordinate 699,757 downwards.
GCGTAGCGCAGTGTTGGCGAGTACAGCACTGTTCTGTCTGTTCGGCGCCAGCCAACTGTGGGCGTTCGACCTGGACGACGTCGCCGCGCGCGCCAAGGCGCTCGCCGGCCAGAAGTACGAAGCGCCCAAGAGCAATCTGCCCAAGGAATTCCGCGACATGAAGTTCGCGGACTACCAGAAGATCCAGTTCCGCAACGACAAGGCCGAATGGGCGGACGACAAGACCCCGTTCAAGCTGTCCTTCTATCACCAGGGCATGCATTTCGACACACCGGTGAAGATCAACGAAGTGACCGCCGACACGGTGCAGGAGATCAAGTACGATCCCTCTCGCTTTGATTTCGGCGACTTGCAATTCGACCCGAAAGCGACGGAAAACCTGGGCTATGCCGGTTTCCGCGTCCTGTACCCGATCAACAAGGGTGACAAGCAGGACGAAATCATGACCCTTCTGGGCGCCAGCTATTTCCGTGTGATCGGCAAGGATCAAGTCTACGGCCTGTCGGCCCGGGGCCTGGCCATCGACACCGCGCTGCCGTCGGGGGAAGAGTTCCCGCGTTTCACCGAGTTCTGGGTCGAACGCCCTGGCCCGGACGACAAGCAACTGGTGATCTACGCCCTGCTGGATTCGCCGCGTTCCACCGGCGCCTACAAGATGATCCTGCGCCCTGGCAGCGATGCCGTGGTGGATGTCAGCTCCAAGGTGTTCCTGCGTGACCATGTCAGCCGCCTGGGTATCGCGCCGCTGACCAGCATGTTCCTGTTTGGCTCCAACCAGCCGTCCAAGGTGCTCAACTACCGTCACGAGCTGCATGACTCTACCGGTCTGTCGATTCACGCCGGCAATGACGAATGGATCTGGCGTCCGCTGAACAATCCGAAACACCTTGCGGTCAGCAGCTTCACCGTCGAAAACCCGAAAGGTTTCGGTCTGCTTCAGCGCGGTCGCGACTTCGAACGTTACGAAGATCTCGACGACCGTTACGACAAGCGTCCAAGCGCGTGGGTCGAGCCGAAGGGTGACTGGGGCAAGGGCACCGTCGATCTGGTCGAAATCCCTACCACCGACGAAACCAACGACAACATCGTGGCGTTCTGGAACCCGGAAAAAATGCCGGAGCCGGGCGAAGCCCTGGAGCACAACTACCGCCTCCACTTCACCATGAACGAAGAAGCCCTGCACGATCCGGCCAGCGGCTGGGTCAAGCAGACACTGCGCTCCACCGGTGACGTGAAGCAGTCCAACCTGGTTCGCCAGCCGGACGGCACCGTGGCGTTCCTGATCGACTTCGAAGGCCCCGCTCTGGCCAAACTGGCGCCAGACACTGTGGTCAACAGCCAGGTGAGCACCGGTGACAACGCCGATCTGGTGGAAAACAGCCTGCGCTACAACCCGGAGACCAAAGGCTGGCGTCTGACCCTGCGGTTGAAGGTCAAGGACCCGAAACAGGCGGTGGAAATGCGTGCCGCACTGGTCCGTGATGTGACCAAGCCGGCCGAGCCTGCCGAGCCCGCCAAGGAAGTCAAAGAGGCCAAGGCCGAAGCGCCGAAGGTCAAACACGAAAAGTCTGAAGCACCTGCCAAGGCAGCGGAGCCGGTACCGGCTGTCGCGCCAGCCGAACCGGTCACGACGCAGCAAGTCTTGACTGAAACCTGGAGCTATCAGTTGCCCGCCGATGAGTGATCTTCACATGCAGCCTCCCGCGTCGTCCGAGTCGCTGGACGAGTACCTGGCCCACCTGCCGCTCAGCAACGAGCAGCGGGCCGAGCTGGCCACTTGCACTTCTTTTGCGGAGCTGCACGAGCGGCTTTCTGCGCAGCCTGCCAACGCTTCGGCGGCGGCCGGCCAGGCGTCGGTGGCTCGCCGCCTGACCCTGTCCAGCGCCGAGGAGCTGCACGAAGCCGAAATGCTCACCGTGGACGCCAGCGGCCGTGTGCGGCTGAAGACGACCCCGCCGATCAACCGGACCAAAGTCGTCCCCGAGCCCTGGCACACCAACATGCTGGTGCGCGGCTGGCGGCGGATGGCCGGCAAGGCGCAGACCCCCGAGCCTGTGAGCGACAAACGTGACCTGCCCAAGGCGCGCTGGCGCTGGGTCGGTTCGATGCGTCGTTATATTCTGCTGGTGTTGATGCTCGGCCAGACCATCGTGGCCGGCTGGTACATGAAAGGCATCATGCCGTACCAGGGTTGGGGTATGGTCGATCTCGACGAAGTCGTTCGCCAGCCGATCCTGCAGACGGCCACCCAGGTGCTTCCCTACTTTCTGCAGACCAGTATCCTGATCCTGTTCGGTATTCTGTTCTGCTGGGTCTCGGCCGGTTTCTGGACCGCCCTGATGGGCTTTCTGGAGTTGCTCACGGGCCACGATAAATACCGTATCTCCGGCGCCAGCGCCGGTAATGAACCGATCGAAGCCGGTGCCCGCACCGCGTTGGTCATGCCGATCTGCAACGAAGACGTGCCGCGGGTATTTGCAGGCCTCAGGGCGACGTTCGAGTCGGTCAAGGCAACTGGCAACCTGGACCGCTTCGACTTCTTCGTGCTCAGCGATACCTATGACCCGGATATCGCCGTGGCCGAGCAGCAGTCATGGTTGGACGTGTGCAAAGAGGCTGCGGGCTTCGGGCACATCTTCTACCGTCGCCGTCGTCGCCGCGTGAAGCGCAAGAGCGGCAACCTGGATGACTTTTGCCGTCGCTGGGGCAGCGATTACCGTTACATGGTAGTTCTGGATGCCGACAGCGTGATGAGCGGCGAATGCTTGAGCAGCCTGGTGCGCTTGATGGAAGCGACCCCGGACGCCGGCATCATCCAGACCGCACCGCGGGCGTCGGGCATGGACACCCTGTACGCACGCATGCAGCAGTTTGCCACGCGGGTATATGGCCCGCTTTTCACCGCCGGCCTGCACTTCTGGCAGTTGGGTGAATCGCACTATTGGGGCCATAACGCGATCATTCGCATGAAACCCTTCATCGAGCACTGTGCCTTGGCGCCCTTGCCGGGCAAAGGTGCATTCGCGGGTACGATCCTTTCCCACGACTTTGTCGAAGCTGCGCTCATGCGCCGTGCCGGCTGGGGGGTGTGGATTGCCTACGACTTGCCGGGTTCCTACGAGGAGCTGCCGCCCAACTTGCTGGACGAGCTCAAGCGCGACCGGCGCTGGTGCCACGGCAACCTGATGAACTTTCGCCTGTTTCTGGTCAAGGGCATGCACCCGGTGCACCGAGCGGTGTTCCTCACCGGTGTGATGAGCTATCTCTCGGCGCCGTTGTGGTTCTTCTTCCTGGTGCTGTCGACGGCGTTGCTGGCGGTCAATACGCTGATGGAGCCGACCTACTTCCTCGAACCCCGGCAGCTGTACCCGTTATGGCCACAGTGGCACCCTGACAAGGCCGTGGCGCTCTTTTCCACCACCATCGTGCTGTTGTTCCTGCCCAAGCTGCTGAGCATCATCCTGATCTGGTTCAAGGGCGCGAAAGGATACGGTGGCCGGATCAAGGTCACGCTGTCGATGCTGATGGAAATGCTGTTTTCCATGCTCCTGGCGCCGGTACGCATGCTGTTCCACACCGTGTTCGTACTGGCGGCGTTTCTTGGCTGGGCCGCGACCTGGAACTCGCCACAGCGTGACGACGATTCCACGCCCTGGATCGAAGGCGTGAAACGCCATGGTTCGCAGACGCTGCTTGGCGTGGGCTGGGCCGCACTGGTGATCTGGCTCAACCCGAGCTTCCTGTGGTGGCTGACGCCGATCGTGGGTTCGCTGATACTGTCGATCCCGGTGTCGGTGATCTCCAGCCGGACCAACCTCGGGCTGGCGGCACGTGACGAAAAGCTGTTCCTGATTCCCGAGGAGTACGATACGCCGCAAGAGCTGGTCTCCACCGACCAGTACACCCACGAAAACCGCTGGCACGCGCTCAAGGACGGGTTCGTCCGCGCCGTGGTCGATCCGCAGCAGAACGCCCTGGCCTACAGCATGGGCACCTCGCGCCACGGTGAAGCCATACCGGTGGAAAACATGCGTGAAGTGCGAGTGGCAAAGGCCCTGGAAAATGGCCCGGAAAAACTCGACAACAACGCGCGCATGAACCTGCTCAGCGATCCGGTGGCGCTGTCGCGCCTGCACGATCAGGTCTGGAGCAGCCAGAACCCGTCATGGCTGGCGGCCTGGCGTGACTCGGTGAAAGCCGATCCCCATGCTCCGTTGCTGCCCCTGCAACCGGTGGTGGCGGGTGTGGCGGCGCCGTTGCAGAACGCCTGATTCACCTTGCCCTGCGGGACCGAACAAGCTCGGTCCCGCAGGGCAAGCAGGCTTCAAACTCTGAAACGCCCCACCAGCCCCTGCAAATGCACCCCCAGCCGCGCCAGTTCTGCACTGGAGGCTGCCGTTTCTTCGCTGGCTGCCGACGTCTGATCGGAAATATCCCGCACATTGATCACGCTACGGTTGATCTCGTCCGCCGTGGCGCTTTGCTGTTCGGCGGCTGCGGCGATCTGTTGATTCATGGTCTGGATCGACGACACGGTGCGGGTGATGTCTTCAAGCGCCGTGCCGGCCTGGCGGGTCAGGGCCACGGAACTGTCGGTCAGCGACCGGCTGCTGTCCATGGTCGCGGACACTTGCAGCGTGCCTTTTTGCAATGAGCCGATCAGCTCCTCAATCTCTTCCGTGGACTTCTGAGTGCGCTGGGCCAGGCTGCGGACTTCATCTGCGACCACGGCAAACCCGCGCCCGGCCTCGCCTGCCCGGGCGGCTTCAATGGCGGCGTTGAGGGCCAGCAGGTTGGTCTGCTGAGCCACCGACTTGATCACGTCGATGACGCTGCCAATCTTGTCGCTCTCTTGCTTGAGCAGACCCATGGCATCGGTGGAATGCTCAACCTGAGTGGCCAGGCGCTCGATCTGGACGATGGCTTCGGTGACCTTGCGATCACCGTCGCGGGCCTGCCGGTCGGCCGTAGAGGCGGCCTCGGAGGCCTCCTCCGCATTGCGCGCCACTTCTTGTACCGTGGCCGCCATTTCGTGCATGGCGGTGGCCACTTGATCGGTCTCGCTTTTCTGTGCGTTGACGCCGGCGCTGGTCTGTTCGGTGACGGCCGACAGCTGTTCGGCGGCGCTGGCGATCTGGGTCACGCCGTCGCGAATGCCGCTCACCAGCTCGCGCAGGCCCAGGGTCATGCGCTGGATGCTTTGTTGCAGCCGGCCCAGCTCGTCGCGACGGTTGACGGCCAGATCCTGGCTCAGATCGCCAGCCGCCACGCGCTCGACCACATGAATGGTTTCGCGCAGTGGCAGGACGATCTGACGGGTAATCAGCCAGCCCGCCACAATGCCCAACAGCAGGGCAATCGTGGCGGTGCCGGCAATGGTGGCTTTGGCGGTTTGGGCGTCGGCGTCGCGGCGGCGGTTCTGGGCGTCGGTGACGGTTCGGCTCAGGTCCAGCAGCTGGCCACCCAGTTGGCTCATGCGTGCGAGGTCGCGTGCGGCGAAAGCCGTGCGGTATTCAGCGACGGCAGCCAAGGCATGATCGAGGTTGCGGATATCTTCCGGGACCGCCATGCGTCCACGGGCGTCCTCGACCTCATGCTGCAGGGCATCGAGGGCCTGGCGGACCTTGTCGGCGTCCTCGCTTTTGCCGCTGGCCTGATAGTCCAGGCGGTTGATGCGCAGATCCCGGGCGCCATCCGCGATGAGCGACACCGAAACGATCTTGTCGCTGCGTTCAAGCAGGCTGCTCAAGCCCCGCCAGGCGACCAGCGTGATCAGCAGCGTCATCACCAGCACCATGCCGAAGCCGATGCCCAGTTTGCGATTGACGCTGATATTTCCTAAAAGCCCACCCATTTCATTGCTCCCTGCTGCTTCCATAGTTTGAAGTGGTGCGCCTATGGATCGGCCGCCCGCTTCGAAACTAGAGCTTAGACTCAGAAAAGCCGGGAGAGCAGGGCAGTGACGGCGGTTTCTACCCGCAGGATCCGCTCGCCCAGTTGCACCGGTTGCAGTCCGGCGCGTGCGAGCATTTCCACTTCATAGGGAATCCAGCCACCCTCTGGTCCGATGGCCAGAGTCACGGGCTGTTGCACCGGGCCTCGCGGGCAGGGCGGATAGTCACCAGGGTGGCCAAGCAGGCCGAGGGTGCCGGCCGTGATGGCCGGCAGGCGGTCCTCGGCAAACGGCTTGAGGCGCTTTTCGATGATGACCTCGGGCAGCACGCTGTCCCGGGCCTGTTCGAGGCCGAGGATGAGGTTTTCCCGGATCGCTTCCGGCAGCAGGAAGGGGGTTTGCCAGAAACTCTTCTCGACCCGGTAGCTGTTGACCAGAATCAAGCGCGGCACACCCATGGTGGCGATGGTCTGGAACACCCGCCGCAGCATTTTCGGGCGGGGCAAGGCCAGCACCAGGGTCAGCGGGAGCTTGTCCGGCGCGGGATGCGCCAGCTGCACCCTCAGTTCGGCTTCGCGAGGTTCCAGCCGCAGCACCTCGGCGCTGCCCAGCAGACCGCCCATGCGGCCGACCCGCAGGGTGTCGCCAACGGCGACCCCCTGGACTTCCTGCATGTGCTTGAGGCGGCGATCATTGAGCAGCACCCGGTCAGGCGCGACGAAGTCGGCCTCTTCCAGCAACAGCAGGTTCATGGTCGGGTGGCGGGCGGCTGGTCTTTTTTCTCGCGTGCGGCGGCTTCTTCTTCAGTGCGTTTGCGAATCATCGCGCCGGCCAGTACGCCAATTTCGAACAGCAGCCACATCGGCACCGCCAGCAGCGTCTGGGAAAAAATATCCGGCGGAGTCAGGAGCATGCCCACGACGAAGCAGCCAATGACCACGTAAGGGCGGATCTTGCGCAGGTACTTCACGTCCACCACGCCGATCCACACCAGCAAGACCACTGCCACCGGGATCTCGAACGCCACGCCGAAGGCGAAGAACAGCGTCATGACGAAATCCAGGTAACTGGCGATGTCGGTGGCCATGGTCACGCCTTCCGGCGTGGCATGGGCGAAGAACTTGAACACCAGCGGAAACACCACGAAATAGGCAAACGCCATGCCGAGGTAGAACAGCAGGATGCTGGACACCAGCAGCGGCACGGCAATGCGTTTCTCGTGCTTGTACAGGCCCGGTGCAATAAAGCCCCAGACCTGGTGCAGGATCACCGGAATCGCCAGGAACAGCGAGACCATCATGGTCAGCTTGAACGGCGTCAGGAACGGCGAGGCGACGTCGGTGGCGATCATGGTCGCGCCCGGCGGCAGGTACTCGCGCAACGGCGCCGAAACGATGGTGTAGATCTGCTGGGCGAAAGAGAACAGGCCGGCAAAGACCAGGAAAACGACTACCACGCAACGCAGCAGGCGGGTTCGCAGTTCAGTGAGGTGCGAAACCAGCGGCATGGGCTGGTCTTGTTCCGGGATATCGCTCATGGGGCTCGTGGTGGCTGTACTGGATCATTGGCGGAAGGTGCAGGGGTAACCGGCGTGATGTGTGGCGTTGCTACAGGCTCGGGCTCGTGGGCCTGGGCGTGCTCGGGCGCGGCCGTCGGTGCGGCGACCGGTTCGACCGTGGCCACGGGCGCCAGCGGAGCGGCAGCTGCAGGCTCGACCGGTTCTGCGGGCAGCATCGACGGCGGCGTGTATTGCGGATTGAGGATCTTGCGAGCCTCCTGCTCCAGCGATTGCAAGTGCTCGTTGTGCAACTGCCGGCGGATTTCGTCGGCACCAATTTCGCGCTCGACCTCTGCCTTGATCGCATTGAAGCTGCGTTTCAAACGCCCCACCCACAGACCGGCGGTCCGCGCGGCGCCCGGCAGACGCTCGGGACCCAGGACGACCAGGGCGACGAGGCCGACGAGCAGTAATTCGCTGAAATTGATCCCGAACATTTATCAGTCTTTCCTGACAGGTTCTTCGACTTTGTGATGCTGGCCGTCGAAAGTCTGCGGTTCGTGGGCAGGGCGTGGCTCGGTGATGGGCGAGGTGGCCTGCGGATGGACGGGTTGGACCGGTGCTTCGGCCGGTTTCTCGTCGTCGTTCATGGCTTTGCGAAAGCCTTTGATCGATTCGCCGACGTCGGTGCCAAGGTTTTTCAGCTTCTTGGTGCCGAAAATCAGGACAACGACAACGAGAATGACGATCCAATGTTTCCAGTCAAAAATACCCATGGTGCAACTCCTTACTTGAAACTGCTTATTCAGATGGCTGACGGGCAGCCTTTTCGGCATGGCCGGAAAGGCCAAAGCGGCGGTCGAGTTCGTCCAGCACAGCCTGAGGGTGTTGGCCCAATGCCGCCAGCATCACCATGCTATGAAACCACAGGTCGGCGGTTTCGTAGATGACATCGCTGCAATCTCCGCTGTTGGCGGCGTCTTTGGCGGCAATAATAGTCTCTACCGACTCTTCGCCGACCTTTTCCAGAATCTTGTTCAAGCCTTTGTGGTACAGGCTGGCGACATAGGAAGAGTCGGCGGCGGCACCCTTGCGTTCTTCCAGCACCTGGGCCAGACGGGTCAAGGTGTCACTCATGGCTGTGCCCTGTTTGATAGATAGCGTGGGGGTCCTTGAGCACCGGGTCGACGGTTTTCCACTGGCCGTTATCGTACACCCGATAAAAGCAGCTCTGGCGCCCGGTGTGACAGGCGATGTCGCCCACTTGTTCGACCTGCATCACCACCACGTCGGCGTCGCAGTCCAGGCGCAGTTCGTGCAGATGCTGCACGTGGCCGGACTCCTCGCCCTTGCGCCATAGGCGGTTGCGCGAGCGCGACCAGTAGATGGCGCGGTTCTCGGTCGCCGTGAGGGCCAGTGCCTCGCGGTTCATCCAGGCCATCATCAGGATGCGCCCGGTCTTGTGGTCCTGGGCGATGGCCGGTATCAGGCCGTCGCTGTCCCATTTGATCTCGTCCAGCCAGTCTTTCATCTTCGACTCCGACTACAGAACGACTAGTGTGCCAGTCTCGTCAAGCACTGGCTATTGGCGCACGACCAGATAAACCCCGGCGGCGAGCATCAACCACGCCGGCCAGGCCTCCAGAGCGTCCAGCGCCGGGGCATGAACCGCCAGCACAGCGCCGCCGGCCAGCAGCCCGCAGCCCAGCAGGCGCAGCACCTGGCCGTCACGGGAGTGGTACCAGGCCGGTGCCCGTTCGCGTTTCGGTTCCTGGGACAGCCGCTCCAGCAGGTCGCGGGTCATGCCGGCGACGTGAGGAATCTGTTCGATCTGGCTTTGCAGGTTATGCAGCAGCGATTTGGGGCTGATCCGTTCACGCATCCAGCGCTCGAGGAACGGCTGCGCGGTGCTCCACAAGTCCAGCTCGGGATAGAGCTGGCGGCCCAGGCCCTCGATGTTCAGCAGGGTCTTCTGCAAAAGCACCAGCTGCGGCTGCACTTCCATGTTGAAGCGCCGAGCCGTCTGGAACAGGCGCATCAGCACCTGGCCGAAGGAGATGTCCTTCAGCGGCTTCTCGAAGATCGGTTCGCAGACCGTGCGGATGGCCGCTTCGAACTCGTTGAGCTTGGTCTCTGGTGGCACCCAGCCCGAATCGATGTGCAACTGCGCCACCCGGCGGTAGTCGCGCTTGAAGAAGGCAAACAGGTTGCGCGCCAGATAGTCCTGATCCTGCGGGGTGAGGCTGCCGACGATGCCGCAGTCGATGGCGATGTATTTCGGGCTCCACGGTGAAACGGTGCTGACAAAAATGTTGCCGGGGTGCATGTCGGCATGGAAGAAACTGTCGCGAAAGACCTGGGTGAAGAAGATTTCCACACCGCGCTCGGCGAGCAGCTTCATGTCGGTGCGCTGGTCGGCCAAGGTGGCCAGGTCGGTCACCTGAACACCATAGATACGCTCCATGACCAGCACCTTGGGCCGGCACCAGTTCCAGTAGATCTGGGGCACGTAGAGCAGGTCCGAGTCTTCGAAGTTGCGCCGCAGCTGGCTGGAGTTGGCCGCTTCACGCAGCAGGTCGAGTTCGTCGTAAATGGTTTTCTCGTAGTCGAGCACCACGTCCACCGGATGCAGCAGCCGGGCGTCGGCGGACAGGCGCTCGGCCTGGCGGGCCAGCATGAACAGCCACGCCAGGTCCTGGCTGATGATCGGGCGCAGGCCGGGGCGGATGACCTTGACCACCACTTCTTCGCCGCTCTTCAGTTTCGCGGCGTGGACTTGGGCCACGGACGCCGAGGCGAGCGGTTCTACGTCGAATCGGCTGAACACGTCGGTGATCTTCGCACCCAGCTGCTCCTCGATGAGTTTCATCGCCAGCTGCGGATCGAAGGGCGGCACCCGGTCCTGCAACAGCATCAATTCGTCGGCAACGTCCTCGGGCAGCAGGTCGCGCCGAGTAGAGAGAATCTGCCCGAACTTGATGAAGATCGGCCCCAGGTCCTGCAATGCCAGGCGCAGTCGCGCGCCACGGCTCAGCTCTTTGGCGCTGCGCGGCAGCCAGCGCCAGGGCATGGCGAAACGCAGCACCATCAGCCACCAGGGCAGCGGAAGGGCAAACATCAAGTCATCGAGACGGTAGCGGATCACGACGCGCAGGATGCGCAACAAACGGCGGACGGCAAGCAGCTTCATGCATTATCGCTGGAGTGATGGGAGCGCTGGAGGCGCTCGAAGCGGGCCTCCAGACGTTCCAGGTCGATTTTGAGCCGGTCCAGTTCAGCAAAGCGGGCCTGGGCTTCGTGTTCGCCAACCAGTGTACGGGTTTCTTCGGCGAGGTAATCGGCCAGGTTGCGGCTGACGTTGTTCGCCCCCTGCCGGGCCCAGCCGGCGCGGCTGCGCAGGTGGCCACCGAGCAGGCTGGTGGCCACAGGGCCGAGCCAGCGCTGCACTTCGTATTCCCAGTCCAGTTCGAGGTCCTGAAGCACGGCCACCAGGTCCTGCAGTACGTGGCTGTTGCCGCTCAAGTCGACCTGAGGGCTGTGCAGCACGGCGGTCTTGTCCTTGCTCAGGGCCAGGCGTAACAGACTGGAGGCAGGGGCGCGCAGCACGCAGTCAGGTTCGGCGGCCCAGTGGGTGGCCAGGGTCAAGCCTTCGGCGCCTGGCAGGATGTACAGCTTGAACGTCGGCTGAAGGCAGTCGACTTCAATGACCTTGCCGTGCAGGTGGGCCAGGCGCGGCAAGGCCGTGCTGTCCAGCCGCAAGACACGGTTGAGCCCGTGCTCGACGCTGGCGATCAGGCCGTGAAGGAGCATCAGGGCTTGATACCACGATGCAGGGCGACGATGCCGCTGGTCATGTTGTGATAAGTGACACGGTCGAAGCCGGCCTGCACCATCATCGCCTTGAGGGTCTCTTGATCAGGGTGCATGCGGATCGATTCGGCCAGGTAGCGATAGCTCTCCGAATCATTGGTGATCAGCTTGCCGGCCAGGGGCATGAAGGCGAACGAGTAGGCGTCGTAGACCTTGGACATGACCCTGTTGGTGGGCTTGGAGAACTCCAGCACCAGCAAGCGGCCGCCTGGCTTGAGCACCCGCAGCATCGAGGCGATGGCGTCTTCCTTGTGGGTGACGTTGCGCAGGCCAAAGGCGATGGTCACGCAGTCGAAGTGGTTGTCCGGGAAGGGCAGCTTTTCGGCGTCGGCCTGGACGAACTCGATGTTGCCCGCCACGCCCTTGTCCAGCAGGCGATCACGGCCGACCTTGAGCATCGAGGCGTTGATGTCGGCGAGTACGACCTGGCCGGTCGGGCCGACCAATTGGGAAAACTTGCGAGCCAGGTCGCCCGTGCCGCCTGCGATGTCCAGCACACGGTTGCCGACGCGCACGCCGGACAGTTCGATGGTGAAGCGCTTCCACAGCCGGTGCATGCCGCCCGAGAGGACGTCGTTCATGAGGTCGTACTTGGCCGCTACCGAGTGAAACACTTCGGCGACCTTTTCCGCTTTCTGGCTTTCAGCCACGGTCTTGTAGCCGAAGTGAGTGGTGGGTTCGGTGTCGCTGGCCTTGCGCTGATCGTTCATATCGCTAGTCACCGGGAAAAAAATCACCGGCCATTCTAATCGGCGTGGACGGCTTTGTCTTGGCAAGCTCTGCGGCGAGAGCGATCCAAGCTAAGATAGACGCCGTTTATTTAGAATTCGGAGTGGTTGGATGACCCAGATCAGCGTCGAGCGCAAACACAGTCTTGGCCTGGAGGCTGCCCGGCGCAAGGCCGAGCCTTTGGTCGAGCGCCTGGCGCGCGAGTACGACCTCAAGACTGACTGGCAGGGTGATACGGTTCAGATCAAGCGCAGCGGGGCCCACGGCAGCATCGTGATTGGCGATGACAGCATTCGGGTGGACCTGAAGTTGGGGATGATGCTGTCGATCATGGGTGGGAGCATCAGGAGCGAGATCGAGAAAGCCCTGGACAAGGCGCTCGGCTGAGTAGCGGGGTGGCTTGATGAGATCTCAAGCCACCCTCACCGCCTGCTTACTTGGGCAATTGATCAAAATCACTCAGCGTCTTGGGATTGTAAGGGTCGCCGATCCAGCGGGTGCGTGGCACGAAGTACGGGCTGATGATGCTCTTGGACACGTCATGTTCGTCGAAGGTCAGCCCGGCCATGTCCGACCAGCTGTGGATCAGGCTTGACGTGCTGTACGGCCGGTTCAGGTAGCTGGCGAAATTCCAGTCGTGGCTTGCACGCCATTTTGGCGAGGCCCAGGCAATGAACGGAATCGTGTACATCGGCGCCGTCGGCCGGCCTTCGTTGCGGCCCAGGGTGGTGTGGTCACCGGAGTTGTAGACGTCTTCACCGTGGTCGGACAGGTACAGCAGGAAGCCGTTAGGGTCTGTGGCGGAGAATTGCTTGATGATGCTCGACACCACGAAGTCGTTGTACAGCACGGCATTGTCGTAGCTGTTGTAGGTGGCCAACTGATCGGCATTCAGACCCGGCGGCGTGCCGTCGGTGCCTTTGAACTTGGCGTACTCCTCGGGGTAGCGGTAGTCATAGTTGACGTGGGTGCCCAGCAGGTGGATCACGATCAGCTTGCGTGGTGCGGGGTCCGCCAGCACTTTGCCGAACGGCTCCAGCACATCGCCATCGTATTGCGCGGCGTTCTGGTTGCGGTTGTTGTTCAGGTAGACCTGCTCGTCGGCCTGCTGGGAGAAGGTGGTGAGCATGGTATTGCGCTTGGTCAGGGTCTGCTGGTTGGTGATCCACCAGGTCTTGTAGCCCGCCTGCTTCATCACATCGACGATGGACGGCGTCTTCAGGAACAGATCCGGATGCTTTTCGTCGGCGAAGGTCAGCACCTGTTGCAGCGACTCGATGGTATACGGACGCGGGCTGACCACGTTGGTGAACACGCTGAGCTGGTCGCGCATCTGGCCCAGTAGCGGGTTGGTATTGCGCGGGTAGCCGTACAGGCTCATGTGCCCACGGTTGGTCGACTCGCCGATGATCAGCACCAGGGTCGCTGGCAGCCCGGCGGTGCTGTCCTTGAGGTTGGTCAGCGGCGGCACCTTGGCGCTCACCTTGAGCATTTCCTGCATGCCGTCCAGTTGCTGGCGATAGCTCTGGTAGCCGATCAGCAGCTGCCATGGCACGGCAGGCTCGATATGGTCTTCGAACTTCTGCAGGCCGTCGTCAAAGGTGCCGGTGCGTTGCACTTGCTTGTACAGCGGCCATGCCACCAGGCTGATCAGCAAGATGACACTCACTGCTGTGGCTTTGCTGGCTGACAGGTACACCGGACGTACGCGTGTCCACAGCAGCACCGCGCCGAGGGTATAGAACAGAAACGCGGGCACCATCCACCAGTGGAAATACTGGCTGAGGTATTCCCCGGCTTCGGCATTGTTGGACTCGAAGATGACGAAGATCACGCTCTGGGAGAACTCCTGCTGGTAGATCAGGAAGTAACCAAAGCTGAGCAGCGAGCAGAGAAACAGGACCGTCCCCAGGATACCGGCGATCAAGCGCGTGCGAGCGGGGAACAACAGCACGGGAATCAGCCACAGCATGCTGAGCAGGAAGGCTTCGCGAAAGCCTTCGAAGCCGGAGGTGCCAGAGATCTGGATCAGGCTCTGGGTGACCCCGGAGAAATACCAGAAAAACACGAACAGCCAGATCAGGCCTTTCCAGTCAAAACGACGCTGGGGCGGGGCTGCAGGAGTAGATGTTGTCATGGGGCATCCAAAAACAGCCTGCCTCAGGCACCGGAAGTGCTGAGCACCAAGCTTGGGGCTGAAAAACGGTGTAGCACCGTAGTCCGACGAATGTGATTTTTTCGTCAAAAAAATGAACAAAATCCGTCCTGAGCAGCTGTTCAGCACGCTTGTGCGCTTTAGGGTGAGCTTTCTAATTTTCCGACCTAGTCTGGTGGACACCGAATGATCCCCACGAGGTGCACCATGGCAACGTTGGTATTGAAAAAGACCGTCCACACCGAGGCACAGGAAGTACGCTCCTACGCGCGCAAGATCTGGCTGGCAGGTCTGGGCGCCTACGCCAAGGCGGGCAAGGAAGGCTTGAGCTATGTCCGCGAGCTGATCAAGGTAGGCGAGGGCGCCGAGCGCCGGGGCAAGCGTCTGATCGACAAGGAAGTAGGCGCTGCCAACGCCGAGATCGCCTCGGCCAAGGCGGGCCTCAAATCGGTGAAGGGCAAGGCCGAGGCCGAGCTGGAGCAAGTCGAGAGTGCGTTCGATCGACGTGTCGCAGCCGGCCTCAATCGCATCGGCATTCCCTCGCGCCATGACGTCGAATTGCTCTCTGCTAAGCTCGATGAGCTGAAGGCTTTGGTCGAGCGCGCCGCGCGTACTAAATAAGGAGAGCAGGATGGCTGGCAAGAAAAAAGTGGAAAAGGAAGGCAGCTCCTGGGTGGGCGGCATCGAAAAATATTCTCGGCAGATCTGGCTGGCAGGCCTTGGGGCTTACTCCAAGATCAGCGCTGATGGCACCAAGCTGTTCGAGAACCTGGTCAAGGACGGCGAAAAAGCCGAAAAGCAGGTCAAGACTGAAGTTGACACCCAGGTCGACACGGTCAAGGCCTCGACCAAGTCCCGGGTGGGCGATGTGAAGGATCGCGCACTCGGCAAATGGGGCGAACTGGAAGAGGCGTTCGACAAACGCTTGAATAGCGCCATCTCACGTCTGGGCGTACCGAGCCGCAACGAGGTGGTGGCCTTGCACCACAAGGTCGACCTGCTGACACGGGAGATCGAGAAGCTGACCGGCACCACTGCCAAGCCCGTAACGAAAGCGGCGCCACGAGTGGCGGCCAAGCCAGCGCCGGCGAAGACCGCGACCAAGGCTGTGGCGTCCAAGGCCGCCACGGCCAAGACCGCAGTCAAAGCGGCTGCCAAACCTGTCGCCAAGGCAGTGGCCAAGGCACCTGCGACGGCCAAAACCTCGGCCGCCAAGTCCACGGCCGCGAAAAAGCCGGCCGCCCCGCGCAAGCGCGCGAGCCCTGCCACCAGCGCCGCCAACTCGGCCACGCCTCATCCGGCACCCGCTCCAGCGGCCACTCCCGAGGCCAGTCCAGCCTCGTGACGGCGTAACGGTCATCGCGGGCCGCCGTAGCGGTTGCCCGCGCTGAGGCCCGTTGCCTTACAGGTAACTCAAGGCCAGATCCTGCGCCGCCTCACGCGCGGGCTCACGCAAATGCGGCGCCACCAGCATCAGCACCTGATATACCACCACCCCCGAATCCGCCTTACGGTTGATCACGCGCTGATAATCCAGCGCGAACAGCAGCGTCAGGGTCACCTGCTCCACCAACTGCCCCAGCGCCCGTGTATCGCTGAGCAGCTGGTTGTGCGCGGCCAATCCCGCCAACAGTGCAGCCAGCGCGCGCTTCAGCGCATTGAGCAACTCACGAAGGCCGCGCCCCAGTTTGGGCAGGCGCCTTGCAAGGTTGGCCAGGTCTTGGAACAGGAAGCGATACTGCGCCATGCGCTCCACGATCAGATGAATGAACAGACCGTAATCTTCTGCCGCCAACGGCGCGTCGTCCGGTGGATCGAGCAGGGGCGTGAGCTCGTCGTCGAGGCGCTCGAACAACGCCAGGATCAGCGGATCCTTGCCATGAAAGTGGTAGTACAAATTGCCCGGGCTGATGCCCATTTCGTTGGCAATCTCCAGGGTCGAGACGTTCGGCTCGCCCTTGTGATTGAACAGGATCAAGGCGCAGTCGAGGATGCGCTCACGTGTCTTCATCCGGCCGAAAGCCTCAGCGCACCAGCACGTAAGTGCCGGGCGCCGCTTCCTGGGGTGGATGCTCGGCGTTGCCCAGGGTCTTCGTGGTGGGTTGCTGGGCCCCGGAGCGCTGGGTGATCCACTCCAGCCAATGTGGCCACCAGCTGCCATCCACCGGCTTGGCGTCGTAGTACCAGGCGCGAGGGTCGCTGCTCAGTCGTGTGTTTTCGATGAAGTTGGCTTTGGCGTGGCCCGGCGGGTTGAGGATGCTCTGCACATGGCCGCTGCTGGAGAGCAGGAAGCGCCGGTCGCCGCCCAACAGCAAGGTCGAGCGATACACCGTGTCCCACGGCGTGATGTGGTCGTTGGCACCGGCGATGCTGAAGCTGTCGACGGTGATCTTGCTCAAGTCGATGGGCGTGCCGCACACCTCCAGGCCGCCAGGGCGCAGCAGCGGGTTGTGCTTGAAAAAGTCCAGCAGATCACCATGCAGCGCTGCAGGCAGGCGCGTGCTGTCGTTGTTCCAGAACAGAATATCGAACGCTGGCGGCTTCTTGCCCATCAGGTAATTGTTGACCCAATAGTTCCAGATCAGATCGTTGGGACGCATCCAGGCAAACACCCGCGCCATGTCGCGGCCGTCCAGCACGCCGTGCTGATAGGAACGGCGCTTGGCGGCCTCCAGCGCCTGCTCGTCGATGAACAGGGTGGCCGGGCTGTCGATCTGGCTGTCCAGCAGGCTGACCATGTAGGTCGCGCTGTGCACCCGGCGCAGCTGGCGCTTGGCTTGCAAGTGGCCTTGCAGGGCGGCAATGGTCAGGCCGCCTGCGCACGCGCCGGCGATGTTCACCTCGCGGGCACCGGTGATGGCGCGGCAGGCGTTGAGCGCCTCTTCCAGCGCTGCGACGTAGGTGGACAGCCCCCATTCGCGGTGGCGGGCGTCGGGGTTGCGCCAGCTCACCATGAAGGTCTGCAGGCCGCCTTTGAGTGCGTACTGCACGAAGCTGTTGGCAGGACTGAGATCGAAAATGTAGAACTTGTTGATCTGCGGCGGCACGATCAGCAGCGGACGCTTGTACTGCTTTTCGCTCATGGGCCGGTACTGGATCAGCTCCAGCAATTCATTGCGAAAGACCACCGAGCCCGGCGTGGTGGCCACCGTCTTGCCGACTTCGAAGGCGTCTTTGCCAATCTGCCGCGGCAGCCCGTCATTGTGCCGCCAGTCATCGTAGAGATGATTGATGCCCTTGATCAGGCTGGCGCCGCCGGAGTTGAAGATTTCCTTGAGGGCAACGGGATTGAGCAGCGAGTTGCTCGGCGACATGGCGTCGTTGAGCAGGGAAAATACGAACTGTGCGCGGGCACGGTCGTCCTCCGGCATCCCGCAATCATCGATCCAGGCGCGTACTTCCTTCTGCCAGCTCAGGTAGACCTGCAAGCTGCGCCGGTAGAAGGGGTTGAGGCTCCAGGTCGGATCCTTGAAACGGGTGTCTTTCGGGTTCGGTATGTACGGCGTATCGCCCAGCAATACCCGGCCCAGTTGACCACCAAGGGCGAGGGTGTGGCGAAAGCTGTTGAGCGGGTGCTTGACGCTGTGGCGGGCGACGCTGCGCAGGGTGGATATCAGGTCGCGACCGCGCAGGCCAGTGATGGCGCTTTGCGCGTTTATGTAGGCAGCCGCTGCTGGTTCGGCATTTCTCACAGCTTTGTCTTTCATGTGGCGATACTCCGTAGTAAGCCATCAAGCAGGACATCAGGAAGCGGGCTGCGGGTGCACAACCGCACGCTGGCGCTCCTCCTGGAGAAATTTCATGATGATCGGTGCCACCGTGCCCGCCCGTGTGATCAGGAACAGATGGCCGTCATCGATAATGTGCAATTGCGAGTTGGGAATGCGCCAGGCCAGCAGGCGCATATTGATCAGCGGAATCAACGGGTCATCATCACCGGCCAGGATCAGGGTCGGCTGATAGATCTTGTGCAGCCAGTGGATGCTGGTCCACCCGAGGCCTGCGAACAGTTGCCAGTAATAGCCCAGCTTGCCCGAGGAACGCACCTTGCTGGCATGGGACATGGCCAGGGTGGCGTCGCGGCGGAAGGCCCCGCCGTAGATTTCCGGCGCAATGCGCACCACGTGGGAAGGCTGGATGTAGCGCCGCGGGCTGGCCATCAACCACAGCACCTTGGGTTTGCCCGGCACCATCACGGCCCCCGCTGCGGTGGCCGCCAATACCAGCTTCTTGCAGCGCTCGGGGTAGTCGTAGGCGAACTGTTGGGCCAGCGCGCCCCCCCAGGACACGCCGATGACGTTGACCTGGCCGTAGTCGAGGTAATCGAGCATGCGCGCGGTCAGCTTCGCCAGGCCGGGAAAACGATAGGGGCGGCTCGGGGTCGACGAGCCACCGACCCCCGGCACGTCGAAAGCGATCACTTCCAGGTCCGGGTCCAGCGCCTGGATGAACGGAAACACCAGCTCCAGGTTGGCACCGATGCCGTTGAAGATCAGCAGGGGTGTCATGTGCGCCTTGCCTGGCCGCACGGCGGTGCGGATGGCCTGGCCGTCCAGGTCGACGGTGCGAAAGATGTAGGGTAGCGGCATGAGCAATCCCTGGCGTACGTTGATGGCTGTCGCTATCTGCTATCTCTGTAGGACCGAGCTTGCTCGGGAAGCATGCGCCATCGTCTTCCCGAGCAAGCTCGGTCCTGCAGGGTTCTCGGCTGTTCTATCGTTCATGGACATAGGTGCCGGGCGCTGCCTCTCCCGCAGGGTAGTCGGTATTGCCCAGAGTGGTGGAGGCGGCCTTGAGCTCGCCGGACCGTACCCCTAGCCAGCTCGCCCAATGCAGCCACCAGGAGTCGGTATGTTTACTGGCGTTTTCCTGCCACTCAGCCGCTTTGGCCGGCATTTCGCTGTGGGTCTGGTAACGCGCCTTGGGGTTGCCCGGCGGGTTTAGAATGCTCTGGATGTGCCCGCTGGAAGACAGTACGAACTCGACTTTTCCACCAAATAGCTGGGCTGACCGATAGCAGGACAGCCATGGGGTGATGTGATCGTTGATGCCGGCCAGGCTATAGATGTCGCAGGTGACCTTTTTCAGATTGATGGGTGTGCCACAGACTTCCAGTGCATCGGCCCGGGTCAGCGGGTTGCTCTTGAACATCTCGATCAAGTCACCATGGAAGGCCGCGGGCAGGCGCGTGGTGTCGTTGTTCCAGAAGAGAATGTCGAACACCGGTGGCTCGTTGCCCAGCAGATAGTTGTTCACCCAGTAGTTCCAGATCAGGTCGTTGGGGCGCATCCAGGCAAATACCTTGGCCAGGTCGCGGCCTTCCAGTACGCCGGCCTGGTAGGAGCGGCGCTTGGCGGCCTCCAGGGTCTGTTCATCGACGAACAGGGCCACGTGCGTATCCATGGTGGTGTCCAGCACGCTGACCAGCAAGGTCAACGAATGAACCCGTGGGTCGCCTAGCGCTGCATAGTGCCCGAGCAGTGCCGAGCACGTGATGCCCCCCGAGCAGGCACCGAGCATGTTGACGTCGCGGCAACCAGTGATGGCGCTGACCACCTCGACCGCTTCCTTGAGGGCCTCTATGTAGGTCGACAGCCCCCACTCGCGCTGGGCCTTGGTCGGGTTGCGCCAACTGATGATGAAGGTCTGCACCTGGCTGCGCAGGCAGAAAGCGGCCAGGCTTTTATCCGGGCTCAGGTCGAAGACGTAGAACTTGTTGATCTGCGGGGGCACCACCAGCAGCGGTCGTTCATAGACCTGTTCGGTGCTGGCGCCGTACTGGATGATTTCCAGCACGTCGTTGCGAAACACCACCGCGCCCGGAGTCACGCCCAGGTTGGTGCCGACCTCGAAGGCGTCCATGTTGACCTGGCTGGGCATACCACCGTTGCGCACCAGATCCTTGGCCAGATGACCCAGGCCGTCGAGGGCGCTTTTGCCCCCGGTTTCGAAAAAGCGTTTAAGCGCCGCCGGGTTCATTGTGCTGTTGGTGGGGGCCAGGGCTTCGGTCAGCAAGTTGACGACGAAGTGCGCGCGGTTGGTGTCCTCGGCCGTAAGGCTGCTGTCGTCGATCCACGCATGCAACTCCTGGCGCCACGCCAGATAGGTTTGCAAGTAGCGACGGTACAAGGGGTTCTCGCGCCAGGCCGGGTCGGCGAAGCGACGGTCATCCCGCTCGGGGACCAGTTGAGAGTTTCCCAAGAGGACGTTCTTCAATTCCACACCCAGCTGGGCCACATGCTTTGCGCTCAGCACCGGATGCCGCCACGCCAGGCGCATGACCATGCGCGCCGAGGTCAGCAAGTCCTTGCGACGCAGTCCCACCACGGGATTGAGCGCCAGGGTGTGGTGGCTGGCCCGTTGGTTGGGGTCGTCTTTATTGGGTTCCTGCGGGGGGGTGGGGCTCATCTACGACGCTCCATTGTCCAGGTGACCACTGTGCTGTTACCAGTGGTTACGCGAATTACCGACAATTCTCAAGAAAGCCGGTCTTTGGCTTCTTGCAAGGTCAATGAGCGCTTTTTACAAAGATATTTTCAGAAAAGCTGATTCCAGACCGGAAAAGCCCGGTTTAAAGCATCAGTCGCACGAGGGTCTCGCTAGGGTCGCGAGACTTGCCGGCGGCCTTGAGTTCGTCAAGGTAGTCGAGCCACAACTGTTCTTGACGCACGGATAACTGGTACAGGTAATCCCAAGTGAACAGGCCGCTGTCGTGGCCGTCATCGAAGGTCAATTTCAGCGCGTATTGCCCGGCCGGCTCGATCTTGCTCAGGCCCACGCCGAGTTTGCCGAACTGCAGGATCGGCTTACCGTGGCCTTGCACTTCAGCGGACGGTGAATGCACCCGCAGGAACTCGGCGGGCAGGGTGTAGTGCTCGTCGGGGCCGTACTGGAGGGCAAGGGTTTTCGAGGCTTTGTGCAGGTTGATGGCGGTGGGGATTTTGCTCATGAAGGGGGTCCACTGCGACGAAGGCCTTTGCAGGACCGCGCTTGCTCGGGAAAGTCACTCCAGACCAAGCTCGGTCCTGCGGGGCGGGTTTACAAGATATACCGCGACAGATCTTCGTTCTCGGCCAACTCGCCCAAGTGGCTGTTCACATACGCCTCGTCGATGCGAATAGGCTGACTATCGTGAGCACTGGCCAAGTCACCCGCACTGAACGACACCTCTTCGAGCAGGCGTTCCAGCAGGGTATGCAGGCGGCGGGCACCGATGTTCTCGGTCTTCTCGTTGACCTGCCAGGCGATCTCGGCCAGGCGCTTGATGCCTTCGGGCAGAAACTCGATGTGCAGGCCTTCGGTCTTGAGCAGCTCGCGGTATTGCTCGGTGAGCGAGGCGTGGGGTTCGCTGAGGATGCGCTCGAAATCCTGCGGCGTCAGCGCCTTGAGTTCGACACGGATCGGCAGGCGGCCTTGCAGCTCAGGCACCAGGTCGCTGGGCTTGCTCAGGTGAAAGGCACCGGAGGCAATGAACAGGATGTGGTCGGTCTTGACCATGCCCAACTTGGTGTTCACCGTGCAGCCTTCGATCAGTGGCAGCAGGTCGCGCTGCACGCCTTCGCGAGACACGTCGGCGCCGCCGACATTGCCGCGCTTGGCTACCTTGTCGATTTCATCGATGAACACGATGCCATGTTGTTCCACCGCTTCCAGGGCCTTGGCCTTGAGCTCTTCCTCGTTGACCAGGCGTCCAGCTTCTTCGTCGCGCACCAGCTTGAGCGCTTCCTTGACCTTGAGCTTGCGCGACTTGCGCTTGCCCTTGCCCATGTTGGCGAACAGGTTCTGCAACTGGTTGGTCATCTCTTCCATGCCCGGTGGCGCGGAAATGTCGACGCCGACCTGTTCGGCCAACTCGATCTCGATCTCCTTGTCATCCAGCTGGCCTTCACGCAGGCGCTTGCGGAACAGCTGGCGAGTGTTGGAGTCGTTGGTGGTGGCTTCTTCGGCGAAACTGGAGCGGGCCGGCGGCAGCAGGGCGTCGAGAATGCGTTCTTCGGCGGCGTCATCGGCACGCTGGCCGACTTTGACAATCTCCTGCTCGCGCAGCAGCTTGATGGCGGCATCGGCCAGGTCACGGATGATCGACTCGACATCCCGGCCGACATAGCCGACTTCGGTGAACTTGGTCGCTTCGACCTTGATGAACGGCGCGTTCGCCAGCTTGGCCAGGCGGCGGGCGATTTCGGTCTTGCCGACGCCGGTCGGACCGATCATCAGGATGTTCTTGGGCGTGACTTCGACGCGCAGCTCTTCAGGCAGCTGCATGCGCCGCCACCGGTTGCGCAGGGCGATGGCGACAGCGCGCTTGGCGTCGTCCTGGCCGATGATGTGGCGGTTGAGTTCGTGGACGATTTCACGGGGGGTCATGGACATGGTATGTGGCGGCCTCTAGCGGTTTGACGGTGCGCGTGAACAAAAAGTGCGCTGGTCATCACTCCGCGAGGTCCTGCTCCTCGATAGTGAAGTTGTGGTTGGTGAAGACACAGATGTCGCCGGCAATGCCCAGCGCAGTCTCGGTGATTTCGCGAGCCGACAGCTCGGTCTTCAGCAGCAGTGCACGGGCAGCCGCCTGGGCGAAAGCACCACCGGAACCCATGGCGATCAGGCCGTCTTCGGGCTCGACCACGTCACCGTTGCCGGTGATGATCAAGGAGGCGTCCTTGTTGGCGACCGCCAGCATGGCTTCGAGGCGGCTCAGGGAGCGGTCGGTACGCCATTCCTTGGCCAACTCCACGGCCGCACGCACCAGGTGACCCTGATGTTTTTCAAGCTGGCCTTCGAAGCGTTCGAACAGGGTAAACGCGTCGGCGGTGGCACCGGCGAAACCGGCAATGACCTGGCCGTGGTACAGGCGCCGGACTTTCTTGGCGTTGCCTTTCATCACGGTATTACCGAGGGAAACCTGGCCGTCGCCGCCCATGACGACTTTGCCGTGACGGCGGACTGAAACGATGGTGGTCAAGAGGAAGTCTCCACGCAGCAGGGGGCGAAAATGCCCTGATGGAAACTGATATGGGGATGCGAGGGGGGATTTCAACCCGGCAGGGTTTGACCGGGTACCGTATAACGGCCATCGCGGCCATGGCCGCGAAGGCCGTTATACGGTATCGAATCGTCAGCGATTCTGGCGTTGCTGTAACAACAGGTTATTGAACCCGCTGCCGGCCAATTGCTTCTGCGCCGTGGTCAGCTGTTCGCGATTGCTGAACGGCCCGACCAGCACCCGATACCAGGTTTCGTCCTTCACCGTCCCGGATTCCACCGACACCGCCTGGCCCAGCAGAATGATCTGCGCACGGACCTTGTCGGCGTCGGTCTGCTTGCGGAACGAGCCCGCCTGCAGGAAGAACTGCGTGGTCGTGGCTGGCTTGACTACAGCCGGTGCCGGCGGTGGCGTCTGCCCGCTCAAAGCGGTCAGGGCACGATTGGTGTCGATCTTCGCCGCCTCCGCCTGAGTCACCGGCGTCAGTGGCTGCGCCGGCACGGGTGGGGTTTTCTCCGGCACGGCGTCCGGCGGCACGATGACCTCCGATTCCGGCAGCAGGGTATAGAAGTCGTACTTGGGTTTGACCGGTGCCTGCGGGCTCGGTGGCGTCTTGTTCGCCTCGGCGATACGGTCAGCCTTGATCTCGGCCTTGGTCCGCTTGACGTCCGTGTGGCCGGGCTCCAGCTTGGTCAGAAACATCACGAAGACACCGACGGTGAGGCCGATGGCCAGCCATATCCATCCTGGAATCGGCTTCTTCGACGGTGCGGAGTTGCGGCTGGCGCCACGCTTGGGAGCAGGTTTTTTCTTGGCGACCAACTTACATACGCTCCAGTGTTTCCAGGCCCAGCAGCTGCAGGCCTTGCTTGAGGGTGCGGGCGGTCAGAGCAGCCAGGCGCAGGCGGCTCTGTTGTTGTTCGGTGTTTTCGGCGGTGAGGATCGGGCAGTTCTCGTAGAAGCTGGAGAACAGGCCGGCGACGTCATAGAGGTATGCACACAGCACATGAGGTGTGCCTTTTTCGCCGACGTTGTTCAGCACTTCGCCGAACTGCGCCAGGCGCGCGGCCAGTTCCAGTTCATGCTCGGCCTGCAGCACGATCTGCCCTGGCGCCTCGTCCAGACCCTTGCCCAGCTTGCGGAACACGGCGACAGCGCGGGTGTAGGCGTACAGCAGATAAGGCGCGGTGTTGCCGTCGAAGCTGAGCATCTGGTCGAAGTTGAAGCTGTAATCGCTGGTGCGATGCTTGGACAGGTCGGCGTATTTCACCGCACCGATGCCCACTGCCTTGGCGATCACGCGCAATTCGGCCTCGGCCAGTTCCGGGTTCTTTTCCTTGACCAGGGTATAGGCACGCTCTTCGGCTTCGTCGAGTAGGTCTACCAGCTTCACCGTGCCGCCGCTGCGGGTCTTGAACGGCTTGCCGTCGGCGCCGTTCATGGTGCCGAAGCCCATGTGCTCGGTGAGCATGCCGTTGCTGATGAAGCCCGCGCGGCGGGCCACTTCGAACACTTGCTGGAAATGCAGGGCCTGACGCTGATCGACGAAATACAGCGCGCGATCGGCCTTGAGCACGTTGCTGCGGTAGCGCACGGCCGCCAGGTCAGTGGTGGCATACAGGTAACCGCCACCGGCCTTCTGCACGATCACCGGCAGCGGTGTGCCTTCGGCGGTCTTGTACTCGTCGAGGAACACGCACTGGGCGCCATTGCTTTCCTGCAGCAGGCCCTTGGCTGCGAGGTCGCTGACCACATTGGCCAGATCGTCGTTGTAGGCACTTTCGCCCCTGACGTCGGCCGGGGTCAGGTTGACGTTGAGGCGCTCGTAGGTGGCCTGGCAGTGAGACAGGGAAATCTCGTTGAAGTGTTTCCACAGCTTCAGGCATTCAGGGTCGCCGGCCTGCAACTTGACCACCAGGCCACGGGCGCGCTCGGCGAACTCCGGGGACTCGTCAAAGCGCTGCTTGGCTGCGCGATAGAAGTTTTCCAAGTCCGACAATTCGTCGCTGGCCGCCGGGTTTTCCTGCAAAAACGCCAGCAACATGCCGAACTGGGTGCCCCAGTCGCCAACGTGGTTCTGGCGGATGACGTCATCACCCAGGAAGCTCAGCACATTGGCCACGCCGTCGCCGATGATGGTCGAGCGCAGGTGGCCGACGTGCATTTCCTTGGCCAGGTTAGGCGCCGACAGGTCCACCACTACACGCTGGGGCGTGCCGTGCTTGCGCACATTCAGGTGTTCGTCGGCCAGGGCGGCGTCCAGTCGCGAAGCCAGTGCCTGGGTGTTCTGGAAGAAATTGAGGAAGCCGGGGCCGGCGATCTCGACCTTGGTGACCTGCTCGTCGGCCGGTAGCGCGGCGATGATCTTCTCGGCCAGGTCCCGCGGCTTCATGCCCGAAGGCTTGGCCAGCATCATCGCGATGTTGCTGGCGAAATCGCCGTGGGTCTTGTCCCGGGCGTTTTCCACCTGGATCGCCGGCGTCAGTCCTTCAGGCAGCACACCTTCTGTGACGAGGCGGTCGAGGGCTTGCTGGATGAGCTGGCGAATAATGTCTTTCATCGGGATCTCTTTCGACGCGCGGCGGCGCTGAAGTGCGCGGGGTGTCGGTGTAAAACGGAGCATTATCCGGTGTGAAGGGGCGGTTGCCAACCGTTGAAGGTGTCGAGCGACTCATGACCCTGCCTTCGTGGCCCTGACCACCGCCTGTTGCCGGCGGCGAGCACGTATCACATCCAGTGCGCGGTAATCAGTCCGTCGCCCTTGATGTCCCAGTTTTCCACCGCATTTTGGTCATCCTGTCTTGTCGCCTTCCCAAGGGCTGCCGGGCCGGGATCAAGGCACAGAGTTCGGGCATGAACTTGAGTGCGGCTTCCTGCGTGGCCCATTCGGGTGTCAGTACAAATCCACCGGATCGACATCCAGTGACCACCTGACTTGCCGCCCACTGGGCATTTGCTCCAACTGCAGCATCCAGGCGTTCAGCAACTTGTGCAGCGGTGCGCGGGCACTGGCTTGTATCAATAGTTGGGCGCGAAAGCGCCCGGCACGTCGCTCCATTGGCGCCGGGACGGGTCCCAGCAGTTCGATGGCGCTCAGTTGCAGGCTGTGCAGCAACTGTTCGGCCGCCGCGCAGGCTTCATCCAGAAACCCTTCGGCCTGCCCTGGTTTATGCGCTTCGGCGCGCAATAAGGCCAGGTGCGCGAAGGGCGGCAGGCCGGCCGCTCGGCGTTCGCTGAGGGCTTGGTCGGCAAACGCGAAGTAGCCCTGTTCGGTGAGTTGCACCAGCAAAGGGTGTTCGGCCAGGTGGGTCTGAATGATCACTTTGCCGGGCTCTTCAGCACGGCCGGCACGGCCGGCGACCTGGACGATCAGTTGCGCCATGCGCTCGCTGGCACGGAAGTCGCCGGAAAACAGGCCGCCATCGGCGTCGAGGATCGACACCAGGGTCACTCGGGGGAAGTGGTGACCCTTGGCCAGCATCTGGGTGCCGACGAGGATGCACGGCTGGCCTTTCTGAATAGTGGCGAACAGTTGATTCATCGCATCCTTGCGCGAGGTGCTGTCACGGTCGACCCGCAGCACCGGGTAATCGGGGAAGAGAATGCTCAGGCGCTCTTCGGCCCGTTCGGTGCCGGCGCCCACCGGGCGCAGGTCGACCTTGCCGCATTGCGGGCATTTGCGTGGCGTTCTTTCGACGTGGCCGCAATGGTGGCAGCGCAGTTCGCCGGAGCGCTGGTGCACCGTAGTACGGGCGTCACAGCGTGGACATTCGGAGAGCCAGCCACAGTCATGGCAGAGCAGGGTCGGGGCAAACCCGCGGCGGTTGAGGAACACCAGCACCTGCTGGCCACGCTCCAGGGTCTGGCCGATGGCCTGTTGCATGGGGCCGCTGATGCCGCTGTCCAGTGGCCGGCTCTTGACGTCCAGGCGCAGGAACTTCGGTGGTTTGGCGCCGCCGGCACGGTGATCCATGCGCAGCAGGGCGTAGCGGCCGATGTAGGCGTTGTGCAGGCTTTCCAGGGACGGCGTGGCCGAGCCCAGCACGATGGGGATGTTTTCCTGGTGCGCGCGCACCAGTGCCAGATCGCGGGCGTGGTAACGCAGACCCTCCTGCTGTTTATAGGAGCCGTCGTGTTCTTCGTCGATGATGATCAGGCCAGGGTTCTTCATTGGCGTGAACAGCGCCGAGCGGGTGCCGATGATGATGTCGGCTTCGCCATCTCGGGCGGCCAGCCAGGCGTCGAGACGGTCGCGGTCGTTGACGGCCGAGTGCAGCAGGGCGATGCGGGCATTGAAGCGCTGTTCGAAGCGCGCGAGGGTCTGCGGGCCCAGGTTGATCTCCGGGATCAGCACCAGTGCCTGCTTGCCGGCTTCGAGGGTTTCGCGGATCAGTTGCAGGTAGACCTCGGTCTTCCCGCTGCCGGTGACGCCCGCCAGCAAGGAGGCATGGTAACTGCCGAAACCGGCGCGCACCGCTTCGAACGCTGCACTCTGTTCCGGGTTGAGCGGCAGTTCCGGTTGCGCGAGCCAGCGTTGATGGCGGGGCCCCGGGCTGTGGCGGCGCACTTCGACGGTGACCAGGCCTTTTGCCAAGAGCAGGTCCAGGCTGTCCTTGCTCAGTTGCAACTTGCTCAACAGGGTGTGGGCAACGCCATGGGGGTGTTGCGCCAGGGTCGCCAACGCTTCGCGCTGTTTGGGCGCGCGGGCGATGCGAGGGTCGTCCATGCGGGCGTCGACGGCGGCCTGCCAGAAGCGTTCCTGGCGCGCCTCGGCCGCTTCACCCTGACGCAGCAGCACCGGCAGCGCCCAGCTAAGGGTGTCGCCCAGGCTGTGCTGGTAATATTGCGCAGTCCACAGGCACAGCTTGAACAGGCTGGCTGGCAGCGGGCTGACCGGGTCGAGCAAGGTCAGTGCCGGTTTGAGCTTGTCGGCCGGGACTTCGCTGTGCTCGGCCACCTCGATCAGCACGCCGATCATCTCCCTGCGCCCGAACGGCACCCGCAGGCGCATGCCGGGGGTGAAGGCGGTGGCGGGCATGCCTGCCGGCGCGCGGTAGTCGAACAGGCGTCGCAGCGGCGAGGGCAGGGCGAGGCGCAGGATGACGTCGGGCACGCGGGGGGTACTCTGGATGGCTTATCGGCGGGCAGGTTAGCAGACGACCATCGGTACCGGCGACCTCTTGCGTGATCGAAGAACTCTGATAACATGGCCGGCCTATTACGTGCGGTATTCAACAATGGTGTTGAGTGGCGGCACGCTAGCTGAGGAAGTAACCATGAAAGCTGATATCCATCCAGTTTACGAAGCCGTTGACGCCACCTGCAGCTGCGGCAACGTCATCCACACCCGTTCCACCCTGGCCAAGCCTCTGAGCCTGGACGTATGCTCCGAGTGCCACCCGTTCTACACCGGCAAACAGAAAGTGCTGGACGTAGGCGGCCGTGTTGACCGCTTCAAGCAGCGTTTCGGTGGCTTCGGCGCCAAAAAGGCCTGATCCCATTGATCAAGCTGTTGTTAAAGAAGGCGCCCCTTGTGGGCGCCTTTTTTGTATCCGCATGTTTTTCGTTCCAGGCCATGGCCGAGACCTTTTGTCCTGCCCCATCCGGGCTGGCGCAGGTTCAGGTGCGCCATGTGGTGGATGGAGACACACTGCGCTTGCAGGATGGCCGCAGCGTGCGACTGATCGGCCTCAATGCGCCGGAGCTGGGTCGCAAGGGGCGTAGCGACGAGCCCTTTGCCGTGGCTGCCCGCCAGCGTCTGCAAGCACTTGTACGAGCCAGCGATGGCCGTCTGCTGTTACAGCCGGGGCGCGAGGCCTCGGACAAATACGGTCGTACCCTCGCCCACCTTTACAGCCTGAACGGGACCAACCTTGAGACGCAACTGTTGGCGCAAGGGCTGGCTTACCAGATCGCAGTGGCGCCCAATGTCGATCGGGCCGATTGCCAGCGGCGTGCCGAGCTTCAGGCCCGGGCAGCAGGCCTTGGGCTGTGGCGCCGGTCGCCGATGGTCGCTGCCAGCCAAGTCTCCCAATCCGGTTTTGCACTGGTCAGCGGTACAGTCGGTGAGGTGCAGCGCAATCGCGGTGGGCTCTGGCTCAACCTGAGCGACAGCCTGGTGCTGCACATTGCCGCCCGCGATCAAGCGCGCTTCGACGATCAATGGCTGGCACGCTATAAAGGCCAGGCCGTGGAAGTCCGCGGCTGGGTACTGGATCGTTCGCGGCGAGGGGGATCGCAGCGCGGTCAGGCCCGATGGATGCTGACGTTGAGTGATCCGAGCATGTTGCAGTTGGTGCATTAAAATATGTACACAATAAAAAATTAAATTGTGAACACTCTGGCCCGCCTGGGCTATGGTCTTGCGACCAAAGTCAGGCTTTACAGGCAGGGTGAACGATGACTGACCCGTCTTGTCGGGCGTTTGCGACTTGCGTATCCTCGGCCATCCCGTCAGACCCTATAAAAAGCGGAATGCCACCATGTCAGATCTGAAAACTGCCGCTCTCGAGTACCATGCCCACCCGCGTCCGGGGAAGCTGAGCGTCGAACTCACCAAACCCACCGCCACCGCACGCGACCTGTCCCTGGCCTACAGCCCGGGTGTGGCCGAGCCTGTGCGTGAAATCGGCCGTGACCCCGAGCTGGCTTACAAGTACACCGGCAAAGGCAACCTGGTGGCAGTGATTTCGGACGGTTCCGCGATTCTGGGCCTGGGTAACCTCGGCCCGTTGGCCTCCAAGCCAGTCATGGAAGGCAAGGGGGTGCTGTTCAAGCGCTTCGCCGGCATCGACGTGTTCGACATCGAAGTCGATTCGGAAAGCCCGCAGGCGTTCATCGACACCGTCAAGCGCATCTCCATCACCTTCGGTGGCATCAACCTGGAAGACATCAAGGCGCCTGAGTGCTTCGAGATCGAGCGGGCTTTGATCGAACAATGCGATATCCCGGTGTTCCACGATGACCAGCACGGCACGGCCATCGTGACGGCCGCAGGCATGATCAACGCCCTGGAAATCGCCGGCAAGACCTTGGAAGCAGCGAAGATCGTCTGCCTGGGTGCGGGTGCCGCGGCCATCTCCTGCATGAAGTTGCTGGTGAGCATGGGCGCGAAGATCGAAAACATCTACATGATCGACCGCACGGGTGTAATCCACGCGGGCCGTGAAGACCTGAACCAGTACAAGGCGGTGTTCGCGCACCCGACCGACAAGCGCACCTTGTCCGAAGCGCTGGAAGGCGCCGACGTGTTCGTCGGCCTGTCGGGTCCGAACCTGCTCAGCCCGGAAGACCTCAAGCGCATGGCGGCCAATCCGATCGTGTTCGCCTGCTCGAACCCGGATCCGGAAATCTCCCCGGAGCTGGCCCATGCCACCCGTAACGACGTGATTATGGCCACTGGCCGTTCGGACTACCCGAACCAGGTCAACAACGTGCTGGGCTTCCCGTTCATCTTCCGTGGTGCCCTGGACGTTCGCGCCAAGCGCATCAATGAAGAAATGAAGATCGCGGCAGCCACGGCGCTGCGTGAACTGGCCAAGCTGCCGGTGCCACAGGAAGTCTGCGATGCCTACGGCGGTATTTCGTTGGAATTTGGCCGTGAGTACATCATTCCCAAGCCGATGGACCCGCGCCTGATCACCCTGATTTCCGATGCTGTGGCCAAAGCGGCGATCGAGACCGGTGTGGCGACCCTGCCGTATCCAAAGCACTACCCGCTCAAGAGCGTGGATGATGTGTTCAACGGCTGATAACCGTTTGGCGCTTGGATAAAAAAGCCCCGACTCGCGAGAGTCGGGGCTTTTTTTGTTTCCGGCGCGGGCTTTGGGAGCAGGGCTCCCACGGGTCAGAACAGATCCAGAGGCGCCTGCTCGTCCGCCGGCAGCGGGCTGCCAGGTGCCGTACCGTTACCAAGCTCGCTATTGCTCGGCGGGGTGTCTTCGCTTTTGAACAGCTCGAAGTACGCGTTCGGCGTGCCCGGGGTGGCGGCGCGTCCGCTGATCGGGTCGACCCGCAGGCTGAGTACGCCTTCCGGCTCCGCCTGAGTGTGTGGCGGCTTGCCCTTGAGTGCGGCGCCCATGTAGTCCATCCAGATCGGCAGTGCCACGGTGCCGCCGAACTCCTTGCGGCCCAGGGTTTCAGGCTGGTCGAAGCCGGTCCAGACGGTGGTCATGTAGTCGCCGTTGTAGCCGGAGAACCATGCATCCTTGGAGTCGTTGGTGGTGCCGGTCTTGCCAGCGATGTCCGGACGGCCCAGGGCTAGTGCCTTGCGGCCGGTGCCCAGCTTGATCACGTCCTCGAGCATGCTGTTGAGGATATAGGTGGTGCGTCCATCCATGATTCGTGGCGCGTACGCAGGCGCGGCAGGGGCGCTGTTCAGGGCTGGGGTCGCATCGTTGCCGGTCGCAGTGCCGGCGACAATCGGCGCCGGGTCGGCCGGTGCTGCCACCGGAGCCGAAGCGGCTACGTCAGCAGGCGGGACGCTGGGCGGGTTGGCGGTGAACAGCGTTTCGCCACTGCGGCTTTCGATCTTGTCGATCAGGTACGGCGTGATCTTGAAGCCGCCGTTGGCAAATGTACTCCAGCCTGTGGCGATTTCCATCGGTGTCAGGGTGGCAGTACCCAGGGCCAGCGACAGATTGTGCGGCAGGTCCTGCTTGTTGAAGCCGAACTTGGTGATGTAGTCGATGGTGTGTTCCACCCCCAGGCTCTGCAGCACGCGGATCGACACCAGGTTGCGTGACTTGTACAGCGCTTCACGCAGCCGAATGGGGCCGAGGAAGGTGTTAGTGTCATTTTTTGGACGCCAGACATTGTCCGAAGCATCGTCCACGAACACGATCGGGGCATCGTTGACCAGCGTTGCTGGCGTATAGCCGGTATCCAGCGCGGTGGCGTAGATGAATGGCTTGAAGCTGGAGCCTGGTTGGCGCTTGGCCTGGGTCGCACGGTTGTAGTTGCTCTGCTCGAAGGCGAAACCGCCGACCAAGGCACGGATCGCACCGTTTTGCGGGTCAAGGGATACCAGTGCGCTCTGGGCCTGCGGCAACTGGCTGAACTTCAGCGAATTATCGGGCAGGCGCTGTACGCGGATCAGGTCGCCTGCCTGGGCTACGTCACCTGGCTGGCTCGGGCTGCGGCCCAGGCTGTTGGTGTTGATGAACGGGCGGGCCCATTTCATGGTGTCCCAGCTGACGTGGCCATCCTTGCCGTCACGATCGACGACGGTCAGGCCATCTTTGGTGACCTGGCTGACGATCACCGGCTCCAGGCCGTTGAGCGGGCGCTGCTTGCCCAGTTCGGTCACCCAGGCGTCGCGGGATTTGCCGGGCAGTCGGGCTTCCGGACCGCGGTAGCCGTGGCGCTGGTCGTACTCGGTCAGGCCGTCGAACACCGCCTTGTTGGCGTCTTCCTGCAGGTTGCTTGGAATCGTGGTGGTGACACGGAAGCCTTGGGTGTAGGCGTCGCTGCCATAGCGGCCGACCATTTCGGCGCGGGCCATCTCGGCAATCCACGGCGCGTTCACTTCCGGGGTCGGCACGTGATAGCTGGCATTGAGCGGTTCGGCGAGCGCAGCCTGATAGCTGGCGGCGTCGATTTTGCCGAGCTTGTACATGCGCCCGAGGATCCAGTCGCGTCGCTCTTTGCTGCGCGCCGGATTGGCCAGTGGGTTGAAACGCGACGGCGCTTTGGGCAGGCCGGCGATCATCGCCATCTGCGCAAGACTGGCATCGCGGATGGACTTGCCGTAGTAGACCTGCGACGCGGCGTCGATGCCGTAGGCGCGGTTACCCAGGTAAATCTTGTTCACGTACAGCTCGAGAATCTCGTCCTTGCTAAGTTGGCGCTCGATTTGCAAGGCAAGGAGGATCTCAGTGATTTTTCGCGAAAAACTGCGCTCATTCGTCAAAAAATAGTTCTTCGCCACCTGCATGGTGATGGTACTGCCGCCGGTCTGGATGTGCCCCGTACGCAGTAACTGCGAGGCAGCGCGGACCAGGCTGCCGGGATCGACGCCGTAGTGGTTGGCAAAATTGTCGTCTTCGGCCGACAGCAGCGCGTCAATGAAATGAGGTGGGACGTCGGCGAACTTGATCGGCGAGCGGCGCATCTCGCCGAATTCTGCAATCAGCTTGTTATCGCTGCTGTAGACCCGGAGCGGGATTTGCAATTCGACACTTTTCAGCGCGTCCACGGAGGGAAGGCTGGGGCTAAGATAAAGAAACGCACCGCTCACGACGAGCACCAGCCCGCAGACCACGGCGACAATGGACCACCCGATAAACTTCAGCAAACGTATCAAGGCTTTTGGATTTCCAGATAAAAGAATGGATTGAACGCAGTCAGCAAGGGTAAGGAAAAAGCGCTGGGCATTATAAGCATTTTTCGGCTGATAGCGTCATTTGCGCTTCTGTCAAGACTGCTATTAAATGCTTCGCATAAAAAATGGTCCGTAAGTCACGGAAAGCAATAGGGAATTGGGTGTGCTTGGACTCTTCAGCAAGAAAACAAGTTCGCTTTTAGGTATCGATATCAGCTCCACCTCGGTGAAGCTGCTCGAGCTCAGCCGCTCCGGTAATCGCTATCGGGTCGAAGCCTATGCGGTCGAGCCGCTGCCCGCCAACGCCGTGGTGGAAAAGAACATTGTCGAGCTCGAAGGCGTCGGCAATGCCTTGACCCGGGTGCTGGTCAAGGCACGCTCCAATACCCGCACCGTGGCGTTGGCAGTGGCGGGCTCGGCGGTTATCACCAAGACCATCGAGATGGACGCCGGGCTTTCCGACGATGAAATGGAAAACCAGCTCAAGGTCGAGGCCGACCAGTACATTCCCTACCCGCTGGAAGAGGTGGCGATCGATTTCGAGGTCCAGGGCCCGTCGGTGCGCAATCCCGAGCGGGTTGAAGTGCTACTGGCTGCTTGCCGCAAGGAAAACGTCGAGGTGCGCGAGGCGGCCCTGACCCTGGCCGGGCTTGAGGCGCGGGTGGTGGATGTCGAGGCTTATGCCCTGGAGCGTGCCTTCAGCCTGCTGACACCGCAGATGGCCTCCGGCGACGTGCCTTTGACGGTGGCGGTGGTGGACATAGGGGCCACCATGACCACCCTGAGCGTCCTCCATGACGGACGCATCATCTATACCCGCGAACAGCTGTTCGGCGGCCGCCAGCTGACCGAAGAGATCCAGCGCCGCTATGGTCTGTCGGTGGAAGAAGCCGGCCTGGCCAAGAAGCAGGGTGGTCTGCCGGACGACTACGTCGCCGAAGTGCTGCAGCCGTTCAAGGACGCCGTGGTGCAGCAGGTCTCGCGCTCGCTGCAATTCTTTTTCGCGGCCGGGCAGTACAACGATGTCGACTACATCATGCTGGCCGGCGGTACGGCGTCGATCGCCGGTCTTGACCACCTGATCCAGCAACGCCTGGGCACCCCGACCCTGGTTGCCAACCCGTTTGCCGACATGGCCTTGAGCAACAAGGTCAACGCCGGTGCACTGGCCAGTGATGCTCCGGCCCTGATGATTGCCTGCGGGCTGGCGTTGAGGAGCTTTGACTGATGGCACGCATCAACCTCTTGCCATGGCGCGAGCAGCTGCGCGAAAAGCGCCGTAAGCGCTTCCTGTCCTCTCTGGCAGCTGTCGCCATTGCGGCTGCCGGAATCGTGATTCTTGCCGATCGCTACTACGCCAGCGAAATCGATGCGCAGACGGCGCGCAATCAATACCTCCAGACCCAGCTCACGGCGTTGGACAACCGGATCAAACAGATCAGCGACCTCAAGGCGCGGCGCAAGCAGTTGGTCGAGCGCATGAAAATCATCCAGGACCTGCAAGGCAACCGGCCCATCAGCGGGCGCATCTTCGACCAGCTGGCGCGTACCTTGCCGGACGGGGTGTATTTCACCGACGTGAAGATGGTCGACAAGGTGATCTCGATTTCAGGCAACGCCGAGTCCAACAATCGCGTCTCCGAGTTGCTGCGCAACCTCGAGGGTTCTCCCTGGCTGCAGCAGGCGGTGCTGACCGAGGTCAAGACCAAGCCCTCCGGAGACGTTGATCAGGCCAATGCCTTCCAGCTCACGGTTCGTCAGACGGTACCGGCGGAGAGTGACAGCAAATGAACATGTCGGAATGGATGGACAGCCTGCGCAAGGTCAACCTCAGTGACCTGGACATCAACAACATCGGCTCTTGGCCGGCGGCGATCAAGACCATTGCCGGGGTGCTGCTGATGATCCTGCTGCTCGGCCTCGGGTACCAGTTTCATATCAGCGACATGGGCGATCAGCTGGAGGCCAGCCGTGCCCAGGAACAACAGCTGCGGGCTCAATACTTGAGCAAGGCGGCTTTGGCCACCAATCTTGAGGCCTATGTCGAGCAGATGAAGGAAATGGAGACTTCGTTTGGTGCCATGCTGCGTCAGTTGCCCAGCGTGACCGAGGTCCCCGGGCTGCTGGAAGACATCACACGCACGGGGCTGGGCAGCGGTCTGGAGTTCGAAGAGATCAAGTTATTGCCCGAAGTGCCGCAACAGTTCTATATCGAAACACCGATCCAGATCACCGTGACCGGCAACTACCATGACCTGGCGACCTTCGTCAGCGGCGTGGCCAGCCTGCCGCGCATCGTGACCTTGCACGATTTCGAGATCAAACCGGCAGACGACACCTCCACCACCAAGCTGCGCATGAGCATTCTGGCCAAGACGTATCGCTACAACGATCAAGGTCTGGCCAAGCCAGGCACGGTACAGGGGCAGCAGAAATGAAGGCGCGGGTAGTAGCGGGACTGGTTGCCGTGACCTTGATGCTCAGCGGCTGCGGCAACAGTGACATGAGTGATATCCAGGCGTTCATGCGCGATGCCGACAGCCGGCCGAAGACGCCGATCGAGCCGATACCGCGGTTTGCCCCGTATCAGGCATTTACCTACGAAGCGGCCGCGTTGCGCAGCCCGTTTCAACCGCCGGTCAAGATCGACCTGACCAAGCGCGCCAAGGGTTCGCAATTGGTCAAGCCCGATCCCAATCGCACCAAGCAGTTCCTTGAAGGCTTCAACATCGAAAGCTTCGAGATGGTCGGCACATTGGCCAACGAAACTGGACGCTACGCGCTGATGCGCGGTGCGGGAGGCGTTCATCGAGTGAAGGTAGGCGACTACCTGGGACGTAACGAAGGTCGCATTGTCGCGATCACCGAATCACAGGTCGACATCGTCGAAATTGTTCCGGATGGTGAAGGGGGGTGGCTGGAGCGGCCGCGCACCATACCTCTCAAGGAACGCTCATAAGGGCTGGTCTAGCATGCACAGTGGAATTCAAAAATGAACAGGATCCTCTCCGCTTTCGGCATTTGCCTATGCATGGCCCTGGGAGCGCCTGGCGCCATGGCGGCTGCGCTCAAGAGCATGGACGTGGCATCACTGCCGGGTGACCGGGTCGAACTCAAACTGTCCTTCGACGGGCCGGTGACGCCCCCTCGTGGCTACACCACCGACCAGCCCGCGCGTATCGCCCTGGATCTGCCGGGCGTGACCAATGGGGTCGGCACCAAGAGTCGCGACCTGGGCGGCGGCAATGCCCGCAGTGCGGTGGTGGTCGAGTCCCAGGACCGTACGCGGGTGATCATCAATCTGACCACGCTGGTGCCCTACAGCACTCGTGTGCAAGGCAACGTCATGTACGTGCTGATCGGTGAAGGTGCGGCATCCCTGAATGCTTCGCCTCGTGCGCCAGCCAATCCCCCGGCCAATGCCCGGCCGGTAGCGGCCGCAGCACCTGTGGTCAGTCGCCCCGGCGTGCCGGTTGGACGCGCCATTCGCAACGTCGACTTCCAGCGCGGCGAGTTGGGCGAAGGGAATGTGGTGGTGGATCTGAGCGACCCGGCCATCAGTGCCGATATCAAGGAAGAGGGCGGCAAGATCCGCGTCGATTTCCCCCGTACCCAACTGCCCGATGCGCTGCGCGTGCGCCTGGATGTGAAAGATTTCGCCACCCCGGTGCAGTTTGTCAGCTCCTCGGTCACTCCTGATCGGGCGAGTATCCTGATCGAGCCTAGTGGCGCGTTCGACTATTCCTCCTACCAGACCGATAACAAGCTGACCATCAGCGTTCGCCCCCTGACCAATGATGACCTGGCGCGTCGCAACGCCGACCGCAATGTCTACACCGGCGAAAAGCTCTCGCTGAACTTCCAGGACATCGACGTGCGTTCGGTACTGCAGTTGATTGCCGACTTCACCAATCTCAACCTGGTGGCAAGCGACACGGTCAAGGGCGGCATCACCCTGCGTCTGCAAAACGTGCCATGGGACCAGGCGCTCGACCTGGTGCTGAAAACCCAGGGCCTGGACAAGCGCAAGATCGGCAACGTCCTGCTGGTCGCGCCAGCTGACGAGATCGCCGCTCGCGAGCGTCAGGAACTGGAGTCGCAGAAGCAGATCCAGGAGTTGGCGCCGTTGCGTCGCGAGTTACTGCAGGTCAACTACGCCAAGGCTGCCGACATCGCCAAATTGTTCCAGTCGGTGACTGCCGGCGAGAGCAAGGAGACCGAGCGTGGTTCGATCACGGTGGACGAGCGCACCAACAACATCATTGCTTACCAGACCCAGGAGCGACTTGACGAATTACGTCGCATTGTGTCGCAACTCGACATCCCGGTTCGCCAGGTCATGATCGAAGCGCGTATCGTTGAAGCCAACGTCAATTACAACAAGAGCCTGGGTGTGCGCTGGGGGGGGCAGACCAACACCGCCAAGAGCAGTAACCTGACGCTCTACGGTGGCAGTTCGACCACCACGACGACTACGGCTGCGGGTACCACTACACCGTTTGTCGACCTGGGCGCCACGGATGCCACTTCGGGCATCGGTATCGGCTTCTTGACCAATAACACCTTGCTGGACCTGGAGCTGAGCGCCATGGAGGCCACCGGTAACGGCGAGGTGGTGTCGCAGCCCAAGGTGGTGACCTCCGACAAGGAGACCGCGAAGATCCTCAAAGGCAGCGAGATCCCGTATCAAGAGGCCAGCTCCAGCGGTGCAACCACGGTATCGTTCAAGGAGGCGGCGCTATCCCTCGAAGTGACGCCGCAGATCACTCCGGACAGCCGGATCATCATGGAGGTCAAGGTCAACAAGGATGCGCCTGACTACCTGAACGCTGTGCTGGGCGTGCCGCCTATCCAGAAAAACGAGGTCAATGCCAAGGTTCTGATCAATGATGGCGAGACCATCGTGATCGGCGGCGTGTTCAGCAACTCGCAAACTAAAAGCACGGCGAAGGTGCCATTTCTCGGCGATGTGCCGTATCTTGGCCGCCTCTTCCGCAGCGATACCGTCTCGGAAGTCAAATCCGAGCTGCTGGTGTTCCTGACTCCGCGTATCATGAACAACCAGGCGATTGCTGTGAGTCGTTGATTCCGTGCGAAATTTGATACTTGTGGGGCCGATGGGTGCGGGTAAAAGCACCATCGGCCGCTTGCTGGCCAAAGAGCTCCGCCTGCCGTTCAAGGATTCCGACAAGGAAATCGAACTGCGTACCGGGGCCAATATCCCGTGGATCTTTGACCGTGAAGGCGAGGCGGGCTTCCGTGATCGCGAGCAGGCGGTGCTGACCGAGCTGTGCACCTATGACGGTCTCGTGCTGGCCACCGGAGGCGGTGCCGTGATGCGTGGCGAAAACCGCTTGGCCCTGCACGCGGGCGGGCGGGTGGTCTACCTGCACGCTTCCGTGGAGCAGCAGGTCGGGCGCACGGCCCGCGATCGCAACCGGCCGCTATTGCGCACCGCCGATCCTGCCGCCACCTTGCGCGCACTGCTGGAAGTGCGTGATCCTCTGTACCGGGAAATCGCCGATGTGATCATCCACACCGATGAACGGCCGCCGCGCATGGTGGTGCTGGATATCCTCGAGCGCCTGCAAAAGCTGCCGCCGCGCTGAGCTCGGCAAGCATTGCGCCGGCCAACAACAAATAGAGTGGACATCATGCAGACACTGACCGTCGAACTGGGCGAGCGTAGCTACCCTATCCATATTGGCGAAGGCCTTCTGGGTCAGGCCGAACTGCTGGCGCCCTACATCGGCGGCCGCCAGGTCGCCGTGATATCCAACGCCACCATCGCGCCGCTGTACCTGGAACGCCTGACCCAATCATTGAGTGCCTACTCCGTGGTGTCCGTGGTGCTTCCCGATGGCGAGGCCTACAAGAACTGGGAAACCCTTCAGACCATTTTCGATGGCTTGTTGAGCGCTCGGCTGGACCGGCGCGCGACTCTCATCGCTTTGGGCGGGGGAGTCATCGGCGACATGGCTGGTTTTGCGGCGGCCTGTTATCAGCGTGGCGTGGATTTCATCCAGATTCCCACCACCCTGTTGTCCCAGGTGGACTCTTCGGTAGGCGGCAAGACCGGCATCAACCATCCGCTGGGCAAAAACATGGTGGGCGCCTTCTATCAGCCCAACGCCGTGCTGATCGACACCGCAACCCTGAAAAGCCTGCCGCCTCGCGAGCTGTCCGCCGGCTTGGCGGAAGTGATCAAATACGGCCTGATCTGCGACGAGCCGTTTCTGACCTGGCTCGAAGAGCATATGGATGCCTTGCGCGGCCTCGATCAGGCGGCGCTGACCCAGGCCATCAAACGCTCCTGCGAAGCCAAGGCCGCCGTGGTCGGGGCTGACGAACGTGAAACGGGCGTGCGCGCCACCCTCAACCTCGGGCATACCTTCGGTCACGCCATCGAGACCCATATGGGGTATGGTGTCTGGCTTCATGGCGAGGCAGTGGCCACGGGTACGGTCATGGCGCTGGAAATGTCCATGCGTCTGGGTTGGATCACCGCCCGGCAGCGCGATCGTGGCGTGCGATTGTTGCAGCGCGCCGGTCTGCCGGTGGTCCCGCCCGACAACATGACCCCCGCTGATTTCCTCGAGCACATGGCGATCGACAAGAAAGTCATCGACGGGCGCCTGCGCCTGGTGCTGTTGCGACAGATCGGCGAGGCGGTGGTCACGGATCAATACCCGAAGGAAGTTCTACAGGCCACGCTGGCGGCGGATTATCGTGCTATCACGGCGCCGGCGGCCGTGGCTTGACAGCAACAGTGGTCGTCCATCAACAAACAATCAGATTTATGAGAATTCGATGACAAGTCTGCACGCCGACGAGGCCTTCCTCGGCCATTACCAGCTGGAGCACGACCCTTTTGCGGCACGCGTACCTGGCTTCAAGTTCTTTCCGGCCCAACGCAAGCCGGTGCTGGGTCAATTGCACCACCTGGCTCGCTACAGCCAGCTGTTGTTGGTGGTGACCGGCCCCCTTGGCAGCGGCAAGACCCTGCTGCGCCAGGCGTTGGTGGCCAGTACCAACAAGCAGTCGGTGCAGAGCGTGGTGCTCTCGGCCCGTGGCGCGGGCGATGCGGCGGCTGTGCTCGGTCAGGTGGCCCAGGCGCTAGGTGTGGCACAGCTGGATGTCTCGGCCATTCTTGCGCAGATCGTGCAGCTGGCGCTTACCGGGCAGGAAGTCTATCTGCTGGTGGACGACGCGGAACAACTCGATGAATCCGCACTCGAAGCCCTGCTCGCCTTGGCGGCAGGCGCCCCCGAGGGGCGTCCGCATGTGTTTCTGTTTGGTGAGCCGTCGCTGATTGCCAGCCTCGACAATCTGGCTGTCGAACAGGAAGTGTTTCACGTCATCGAGCTGGAACCGTACACCGAAGATGAAACACGCGAGTACCTGGCCCAGCGCCTCGAAGGGGCCGGCCAGGGCATCAAGCTGTTCACTAACGAGCAGATCACCGATATCCACGAGAATTCGGCGGGTTGGCCGGGAGCCATCAATCAGGTCGCCCGCGATGCAAT
This sequence comes from Pseudomonas sp. dw_358, assembly GCF_018449655.1. Classification (GTDB taxonomy): domain Bacteria; phylum Pseudomonadota; class Gammaproteobacteria; order Pseudomonadales; family Pseudomonadaceae; genus Aquipseudomonas. The sequence goes on along the minus strand of NZ_JAAVUX010000001.1, from coordinate 658,782 downwards.
GATCGAGGCAATGATCGCAAGCCGTTCTGCGGTTAAGCGTCCTTCTATGGGGTTTAAAATGCCGAAAAAACTGGTACTGGCGTTCTCCGCCGTCGTCGTGGTTGCCGTTGCCGCCGCCTGGATCATTCCGGGGCACAAGGGGCCATCGACCGCAGGGGTGCCGCAACAAGCTCAGCTGCCGCTGGGGCAGGGACAGCCGACCACGGCCAAGTCCAACAATGGTGATGGTCCGGCCGTGGAGTTCTCCGGCAATACGCAGGCGCTGCCCTTGAACGGCCAGCCAGTGGTGCGCAGCCCTCTGGCTTCCAATGCCGGTGCAGGCGCCGGTGCTGGCGATGCCGACGGTGAAGACACCAATGCCGGTGCCTTGCCGGCTCCAGCTCCGGCTACACCCAACAACGCAGTGCCGCAGTCGTCCTTCAAGCCGCCGACCGTGACCACCACGGCCCCGCCGGTTGGCATGGAGGCGGGTCCTGCTGCCACCATGGCCGAGACGCCTGCGCCGGCTCCCGTCAAGGAGCGCGCCCCGGTCGCGGCCGCCAAGCCTGCACCGGTCAAGCCTGTGCACGTTGCTGAAGCCAAGCCTGCCCATGTGCCGAAGGTCGAGCCCAAGGTCGAGCCCAAAGTCGTCGAGAAGCCTGTTGCCCACGGTGCCGGCGGTAGCTGGTACGCCGGTCAGGCTCCGGGCAACTACGTCGTGCAGATCATCGGGACCAGCTCTGAAGCTACCGCGCGCACCTATACTGCTCAAGGTGGCGAGTACCGCTACTTCAAGAAAACCCTGCAGGGCAAGCCTCTGTATGTGGTGACATACGGCAACTTCGCCAACCGCGCTGCAGCGCTCGCGGCCATCAAGAACTTGCCAGAGAAGGTCCAGGCTGGTAAACCTTGGCCACGGTCTGTCGCCAGCGTCCAACAGGACCTGGCCTCGGCGCATTGATACCGGCACTATCCACGCCGGCTTCACCTGAGTAGCACACATCGAAACAAGGCGAGCCTGCTGCGCACAATGCGGCGGGCTTTCGCGTCCCAGAGCGGTTTGTGGCCATGAGCTATTGCCGTCCGATCTGAATACCTTCAGACTCCAGCGAAGTTGCTATCACAACATCTCGCTAAAAACATTCAGAATTGCGACATCGATTTATGTCGTTTCGTCGCCAGATTTGTGAGCGACTCTGTCGCTGTGTACAATGACCTCCCTTTTGCCCCCGCAAAGCTGACAGACGTTCAGCGCTGGTTGCAAGTGGTTGAATTGAAAAGAAATTTGCCTCCAAGAGAGGCAGCCTGGTGAGAAAGTGTCTATGAAAACAGGTCTGTACCATCCCGACGAATTCAAGGATAACTGTGGTTTTGGCCTGATCGCCCATATGACGGGCGAGCCAAGTCATCACCTGTTGCAGACGGCCATCGAGGCCCTGACCTGCATGACCCACCGTGGTGGGATCAACGCCGACGGCAAGACCGGTGACGGCTGCGGGCTGCTGATCCAGAAGCCCGACCTGTTCCTGCGTGCTATTGCCAAGGAGACCTTCGGCAACGAGCTGCCCGCACAGTACGCGGTAGGCATGGTGTTCCTCAACCAGGACGAAAGCCGCGCCAGCGCCGCTCGCGAAAACATGAATCGCGAAGTCCTTGCCGCCGGTCTGCAGCTGATCGGCTGGCGCAAGGTGCCGATCGACACCAGCGTGCTCGGCCGCTTGGCCCTCGAGCGCCTGCCGCAGATCGAGCAAGTGTTCATTGGTGGTGAAGGCCTGAGCGATCAGGAGTTCGCCATCAAGCTGTTCAGTGCCCGTCGTCGCTCGTCCGTGGCCAACGCCGCCGACACCGATCACTACATCTGCAGCTTTTCCCACAAGACCATCATCTATAAAGGCCTGATGATGCCGGCCGATCTGGAAGCCTTCTTCCCGGATCTGGGCGACGAGCGTCTGCAAACCGCCATCTGCGTGTTCCACCAGCGCTTCTCCACCAACACGCTGCCGAAATGGCCACTGGCCCAGCCATTCCGCTTTCTCGCCCACAACGGCGAGATCAACACCATCACCGGCAACCGCAACTGGGCCCAGGCCCGTCGCACCAAGTTCGCCAACGAATTGATCCCGGACCTGGAAGAACTCGGCCCACTGGTCAACCGCGTCGGTTCCGACTCGTCGAGCATGGACAACATGCTCGAGCTGATGGTCACCGGCGGCATCGACCTGTTCCGTGGCGTGCGCATGATCATCCCGCCCGCGTGGCAGAACGTCGAGACCATGGACCCCGATCTGCGGGCGTTCTATGAGTACAACTCGATGCACATGGAGCCGTGGGACGGCCCGGCGGGCGTGGTCATGACCGAAGGCCGCCATGCGGTGTGTCTGCTCGACCGCAACGGCCTGCGCCCGGCGCGCTGGGTCACCACCAAGAATGGCTACATCACCCTCGCGTCGGAAATCGGCGTGTGGAACTACAAGCCTGAAGATGTGATTGCCAAGGGGCGCGTCGGCCCGGGCCAGATTTTTGCCGTGGACACCGAGACCGGTCAGATCCTCGACACCGATGCCATCGACAACCGCTTGAAGTCGCGCCATCCCTACAAGCAGTGGCTGCGCAAGAACGCCCTGCGTATCCAGGCCAACCTGGAAGACAACGATCACGGCTCGGCTTTCTACAACCCGGACCAGCTCAAGCAATACATGAAGATGTTCCAGGTCACTTTCGAGGAGCGTGACCAGGTCCTGCGCCCCTTGGGCGAGCAGGGCCAGGAAGCCGTCGGCTCCATGGGCGACGACACTCCGATGGCGGTGCTGTCGCGTCGTGTGCGCACGCCGTACGACTATTTCCGCCAGCAGTTTGCCCAGGTGACCAACCCGCCGATCGACCCGCTGCGCGAAGCGATCGTGATGTCGCTGGAAATCTGCCTGGGTGCCGAGCGCAACATCTTCCAGGAGTCCCCGGAGCACGCTTCGCGGGTCATCCTCAGCTCGCCCGTGATTTCGCCGGCCAAATGGCGCTCGTTGAGTACCCTCGACCGCCCGGGCTTCGGCCGCGTGGTGATCGACCTCAACTACGACGAGTCCATGGGTCTGGAAGCTGCGGTGCGTAACATCGCCGATCAGGCTGAAGAGGCCGTGCGTGGCGGTTGCACGCAGATCGTCCTCAGCGACCGCAATATCGTGCCCGGCAAGCTGCCGGCCCACGCCTCTCTGGCCACCGGTGCTGTACACCATCGCCTGACCGAAAAAGGCCTGCGCTGCGACAGCAACATTCTGGTTGAAACCGCCACGGCCCGTGATCCGCACCATTTCGCGGTGCTGATCGGCTTCGGCGCCTCGGCGGTCTATCCATTCCTGGCCTACGAAGTGCTGGGCGACCTGATTCGCACCGGCGAGGTGCTGGGCGACGTCTACGAAGTCTTCAAGAACTACCGCAAAGGCATCACCAAGGGCCTGCTGAAGATCCTTTCCAAGATGGGGATTTCCACGGTCGCGTCCTATCGTGGCGCCCAGCTGTTCGAGGCCATCGGTCTGTCCGAAGAAGTCTGCGAGATGAGCTTCCGCGGCGTGCCGAGCCGCATCAAGGGCGCTCGTTTCGTCGACCTTGAAGCCGAACAGAAAGCGCTGTCCGCCGAAGCCTGGAGCGTGCGCAAGCCGATCCAGCAGGGCGGTCTGCTGAAGTTCGTGCACGGTGGCGAATACCACGCCTACAACCCGGACGTGGTCAACACCCTGCAAGCGGCTGTGCAGCAGGGCGACTACAGCAAGTTCAAGGAATACACGGCGCTGGTGGACAACCGCCCGGTGTCGATGATCCGTGACCTGTTCGCGGTCAAGGAAGCCGAGCAGCCACTGGCGATGGACGACATCGAACCGCTGGAAGCCATTCTCAAGCGCTTCGACTCCGCCGGGATTTCCCTCGGCGCGCTATCGCCCGAAGCTCACGAGGCGCTGGCGGAGGCCATGAACCGTCTGGGCGCGCGTTCCAACTCCGGCGAGGGCGGTGAAGACCCGGCTCGCTACGGCACCATCCGCAGCTCCAAGATCAAGCAAGTGGCCACCGGCCGCTTCGGTGTGACCCCAGAATACCTGGTCAACGCCGAAGTCCTGCAGATCAAAGTGGCTCAGGGTGCCAAACCGGGCGAGGGCGGCCAGCTGCCAGGCGGCAAGGTCAACGGCCTGATCGCCAAGCTGCGCTATGCCGTGCCCGGCGTGACCCTGATCTCGCCACCGCCGCATCACGACATCTACTCGATCGAGGATTTGTCGCAGCTGATTTTCGACCTCAAGCAGGTCAACCCGGCAGCGCTGGTCTCGGTGAAACTGGTGGCAGAAGCGGGCGTCGGTACCATCGCCGCCGGTGTGGCCAAGGCTTACGCCGACCTGATCACCATTTCCGGCTACGACGGCGGCACCGGCGCTTCGCCGCTGAGCTCGATCAAGTATGCCGGTGCGCCGTGGGAGCTGGGCCTGGCGGAGACCCATCAGACCCTGCGTGGCAACGACCTGCGCGGCAAGGTCCGGGTGCAGACCGATGGCGGCCTGAAAACCGGCCTCGACGTGATCAAGGCAGCCATCCTCGGCGCGGAAAGCTTCGGCTTCGGCACCGCACCGATGATCGCCCTGGGCTGCAAATACCTGCGCATCTGCCACCTGAACAACTGCGCCACCGGCGTAGCGACCCAGAACGACAAGCTGCGCAAGGACCATTACATCGGCACCGTCGACATGGTCATCAACTTCTTCACCTACGTGGCTGAAGAGACCCGCGAATGGCTGGCCAAGCTCGGCGTGCGTAGCCTTGGCGAGCTGATCGGGCGGACCGACCTGCTGGAAATCCTTGCCGGCGAGACCGAGAAGCAGCAACACCTGGACCTTACCCCGTTGCTGGGCAGCGACCACATTCCGGCCGACAAGCCACAGTTTTGCCAGGTGGAGCGCAACCCGCCGTTCGACAAAGGCCTGCTGGCCGAGAAAATGGTCGAGCTCGCATTGCCGGCCATCGAGTCCCTCAGCGGCGGCGACTACAGCATGGACATCTGCAACTGCGACCGTTCCATCGGCGCGCGGATCTCCGGCGAAATCGCCAAGCGTCACGGCAACCAGGGCATGAACAAGGCCCCGGTGACCTTCCGCTTTACCGGTACCGCCGGGCAGAGCTTCGGTGTGTGGAACGCCGGCGGCCTGAACATGTACCTCGAAGGCGACGCCAACGACTACGTGGGCAAGGGCATGACGGCGGGCAAACTGGTGATAGTGCCGCCCAAGGGCAGCCCGTTCAAGACCCAGGACAGCGCCATCATCGGCAACACTTGCCTGTACGGTGCCACCGGCGGCAAGCTGTTTGCCGCGGGCACTGCGGGCGAGCGTTTCGCCGTGCGCAACTCCGGCGCACACACCATCGTTGAAGGCACCGGCGACCATTGCTGCGAATACATGACTGGCGGTTTCGTCTGTGTATTGGGCAAGACCGGTTACAACTTCGGCTCCGGCATGACCGGCGGTTTCGCCTACGTGCTTGACCTGGATAACACTTTCGTCGACCGGGTCAACCACGAACTGGTGGAGATCCAGCGGATCAGCGGGGAAGCGATGGAAGCCTATCGCACCCACCTGGATCGCGTGCTCAAAGAGTACGTCGAGGAAACCGAGAGCGAGTGGGGCCGCAACGTCTGGGAAAACCTGGACGATTACCTGCGCCGTTTCTGGCTGGTCAAGCCCAAGGCTGCCAACCTGAAATCCTTGTTGTCCAGCACCCGTGCCAACCCGCAGTGATATGCGCCTGAAGAGTTTGATGAGGTTTTTTGAACATGGCTGAACGTCTGAGTAATGACTTCCAGTTCATCGAGGTCGGGCGCAAGGATCCGAAGAAGAAACTGTTGCGTCAGCGCAAGAAAGAGTTCGTGGAGATCTACGAACCCTTCAAACCCCAGCAGTCGGCCGACCAGGCCCACCGCTGCCTGGGGTGCGGCAACCCCTATTGCGAGTGGAAGTGCCCGGTGCACAACTTCATTCCCAACTGGCTGAAACTGGTTGCGGAGGGCAACATCCTCCAGGCCGCCGAGTTGTCCCACCAGACCAACACGCTGCCGGAAGTGTGCGGCCGTGTTTGCCCGCAAGACCGTCTGTGCGAGGGTGCCTGCACCCTCAATGACGGCTTCGGCGCGGTGACCATCGGTTCGGTGGAGAAGTACATCACCGACACCGCCTTCGCCATGGGCTGGCGCCCGGACCTGTCCAAGGTGGTGAAGACCGGCAAGCGCGTTGCCATCATCGGTGCCGGGCCTGCGGGCCTGGGCTGCGCCGACGTGCTGGTACGCGGTGGCGTAACCCCGGTGGTGTTCGACAAGAACCCGGAAATCGGTGGTCTGCTGACCTTCGGTATTCCGGAGTTCAAGCTGGAAAAGAGCGTGCTGAGCAATCGTCGTGAAGTCTTCACCGGCATGGGCATCGAGTTTCGCCTGAACACCGAAGTGGGCAAGGACGTCACCATCGAGCAGCTGCTCGAAGAGTACGATGCCGTGTTCATGGGCATGGGCACCTACACCTATATGAAGGGTGGTTTCCCCGGCGAAGACTTGCCCGGGGTGCACGATGCCCTCGATTTCCTCATCGCCAACGTCAACCGCAACCTGGGCTTTGAAAAGTCGCCGGAAGATTTCGTCGACATGAAAGGCAAGAAGGTCGTGGTGTTGGGCGGCGGTGATACCGCGATGGACTGCAACCGGACTTCGATCCGTCAGGGCGCCAAGGCGGTCACCTGTGCCTATCGTCGTGACGAAGCGAACATGCCGGGCTCACGCAAAGAGGTGAAGAACGCCAAGGAAGAAGGCGTAAAGTTCCTTTATAACCGCCAGCCCATCGCCATCGTCGGCGAGGACAAGGTCGAAGGCGTGAAAGTGGTCGAGACCCGTCTCGGCGAACCGGATGCCCGTGGCCGTCGCAGCCCCGAGCCGATTCCGGGCTCCGAAGAGATCATCCCGGCCGACGCCGTGGTCATCGCCTTCGGCTTCCGGCCAAGCCCCGCTTCATGGTTCGATCAGCAGTCGATCCAGACCGACAGCCAGGGCCGTGTGATCGCCCCGGAGCAAGGCAAGTTCAAGCATCAGACCAGCAACCCGAAGATCTTCGCCGGTGGCGACATGGTGCGCGGTTCGGACCTGGTGGTGACGGCCATCTTCGAAGGCCGCAATGCGGCTGAAGGGATGCTCGATTACCTGGAGGTCTGAGCTCCTGCTGAGTTCAGTAGCCTCCTGCGGTAAATTGACCCCATAGACAAAAGGCACGGCTCAAGCCGTGCCTTTTGCGTGCCAGTCTGGGAAAATGCGCGCACTTTTCTGCCGGATGTTGACATGACTGCCCTGAAGAACGACCGTTTCCTGCGCGCCCTGCTCAAACAGCCCGTTGACGTCACGCCAGTGTGGATGATGCGTCAGGCCGGTCGCTATCTGCCCGAGTACCGTGCCAGCCGCGCCAAGGCCGGCGACTTCATGAGCCTGTGCATGAACCCGGAGTTCGCCTGCGAAGTCACCCTGCAGCCGCTGGAACGCTACCCGCTGGATGCCGCGATCCTGTTCTCCGACATTCTCACGATTCCCGACGCCATGGGCCAGGGCCTGTACTTCGAAACCGGCGAAGGCCCGCGTTTTCGCAAGGTGGTCAGCACCCTGGCCGACATCGAAGCCCTGCCCATTCCTGATCCGCAAAAGGACCTGGGCTATGTCATGGACGCGGTCAGCACCATCCGTCGCGAGCTCAATGGCCGTGTGCCGTTGATCGGTTTCTCCGGCAGCCCGTGGACCTTGGCCACCTACATGGTTGAAGGCGGCTCGTCCAAGGACTTCCGCAAGACCAAGGCCATGCTCTACGACAATCCGGTGGCCATGCACTTGCTGCTGGACAAGCTGGCGCAGTCGGTGACCAGCTACCTCAACGGGCAGATCCTCGCGGGCGCTCAGGCCGTGCAGATCTTCGACACCTGGGGCGGCAACCTGTCGGCGGCGGCCTATCAGGAGTTCTCCCTGGCCTACATGCGCAAGATCGTCAGCGGCCTGATCCGCGAGCACGACGGGCGCAAGGTGCCGGTCATTCTGTTCACCAAGAACGGTGGGCTGTGGCTGGAAAGCATCGCCGACGCGGGCGCCGATGCCCTGGGCCTGGACTGGACCTGCGATATCGGCGAAGCCCGCCGTCGCGTCGGCAGCAAGGTCGCCCTGCAAGGGAACATGGACCCGACGGTGCTTTACGCCAAGCCAGAAGCCATCCGTGCTGAAGTGGCGCGGATCCTGGCCAGCTACGGTCCGGGCAGCGGTCATGTGTTCAACCTGGGACATGGCATCACCCCGGAAGTCGATCCCGAGCATGCGGGGGCGTTTATCCGGGCGGTGCACGAGTTCTCCGCGCAGTATCACCGTTAGTTTGCAAATACAGATATTACAAGTTGTTGTAGTAATGAAAGGCGGCCTCTTAAAAGCCGCCTTTCATTTTCATGGCCTTTCTGATTGCACAGTAATGAGACTGAGAATAGCTCGCGTTTGAAGGGGGTGCTCTGATAGCATATTGCCCTTTTGTTGGGGGGCGCAGATGTCCGCAGGTCGTTACTCCCCGGTGCGGATCGCTCTGCACTGGCTATCGGCAGCGTTCATTCTCTGGGCGTTGATCATGGGTGCCTACGCTGGCACCCTGGCTGAAGACGCGCCGTTGCGTACCGGGGTGGCGGCCTTGAATGTCTCCTTGGCCACGCTGTTTATCCCCTTGTTCGCCTGGCGTCTGTGGCTGCGCCTGCGCGCCGAGCGGCAAGCGCCCAAGACCCTGGCCGAGCACGCTGCGCATTGGGCACACAACCTGTTGTACCTGCTGACCGGAGCGGTCCTCGTCACCGGCGTACTGATGATGAATCGACCTATTCGCGTCTTTGACTGGCTGACCCTCCCCCAACCCCTGCACGACCCGGCGCTGCTGCACCGGTTGATGCAGGTGCATGCCGGCAGCTGCGCCGTGCTGGGGGCGTTGGTGTTGCTGCATGTGCTGGCGGTCATCAAGCACGAAGCCAGTGGCCGCCGGGTGCTCAGGCGGATGCTTTAGCCCGCAGCGGCGCCAGCTTGGCCAGTTTGGCCGCCACCAGCAGGGCCAGCACCAGCAGCGTCGAAATGAATGCACCGATGCCGTTCCAGCCCCCAAAATGCCAGGCCAGGCCGCCCAGGGTGCCGGCCACGCTGGAACCCAGGTAGTAGCAGAACAGGTACAGGGACGAGGCCTGCCCCTTGGCCTTTATCGCGCGTTTGCCTATCCAGCTGCTGGCCACCGAGTGGGCACCGAAGAAGCCGAAAGTGAAGATCAGCATGCCACCGATCACCATCGGCAGCGGGCTGAAGAGGTTGATCAGCAGGCCTGCGAACATCAGCACGATGCTCATCCAGAACACATTGCGGCGGCCGTACTTGTCGGCCAGCGAGCCGATCTTCGCCGAACTGTAGATGCCCGACAGATACACCACCGACAGCAGGCCGACCAACGCCTGGCTCATATGGTACGGCTCACCGAGCAGGCGGTAGCCGATGTAGTTGAACATCGTGACGAAGGCACCCATCAGCAGGAAGCCCTCGAGAAACAGCCAAGGCAGGCCCGCATCGCGAAAATGCATGGTGAAACCGTCGAGCAACCCGCGCGGGTTCATCTGCCGGGGGCGGAAGTTTTTCGACGCCGGCAGCACTTTGACAAACACGCTGGCCGCTACCAATGCCAAGCCGCCGACCACCAGCATTGCGGTGTGCCAGCTGACGTAATCGATCAACACTCCGCTGATAAGCCGCCCGCTCATGCCGCCTATGGCGTTGCCGCCGATATACAGGCCCATGGCCAGGCCGATGTGTTCGGGGTGGATCTCTTCACTGAGGTAGGTCATGGCGACTGCTGCCAGTCCGCTCAACGACAGCCCCACCAGCGCACGCATCACCAGTACGCCTTCCCAGGTCGGCATCAAGGCGCTGGCAATGGTGCACAACGCCGCCGAGAAAAGCGCTGCCACCATGACCGGCTTGCGCCCGATGGCGTCGGAGATGGGGCCGGTGATGAGCAGGCCTATGGCGAGCATCCCGGTGGCCACCGACAGGATCAGACTGCTCTGGGCGGCGTTGATGGAAAACTCGTGGGACAGGATCGGCATCATCGGCTGCACGCAGTACAGCAGCGCGAAGGTGGCAAAGCCGCCGGAAAAAAGCGCCAGAACCGTGCGCATGAACAGCGGAGTGCCTTTTTCGATATAGGTTTCGCTGAGCTGGGTGGCGATGTCGGCGAGGGTTGAATCGTGGATTTCCTGAGCCTGTGGAGCAACAGCAGTTTTCACGGGGACCTCTTGCGTAGGGCAAGGCTGGGGGTAGTGGAAAAAGCATATAGCTGGCTAATGATTCTTTCCAATATATAATTCGACCTGTTTAAGAGGTTTTACGACCTATTGGGGGCCATGTGGAACTGCGTCATCTGCGTTATTTCATTGCCGTGGCAGAAGAGCTGCATTTCGGCCGTGCTGCTGAGCTGTTGGGGATTTCCCAGCCGCCGTTGAGCCAACAGATTCAGGTGCTGGAACGGGAGTTGGGCGCGCGCTTGTTCGAGCGTACTAACCGACGAGTGGCGTTGAGCGAGGCGGGCCGGCTGTTTCTCGATGAGGCGCGGTTAGTGCTGGCCCAAGTCGACAAGGCCGCCGACGTGGCGCGGCGTGCGCAGCTGGGCGAGCTGGGCGAATTGAAAATCGGCTTTACCACCTCGGCCCCCTTCAATTCGATGATTCCCAAGGCCATCTATGCCTTCCGCCAAGCTCACCCGGCCGTGCATCTCAACCTTGAGGAAATGAGCAGTCGCGACGTGGTAGACGCCTTGGTCGATGAGTCCATTGAAGTCGGGCTGATTCGTCCGTTCGCACTGCCGGACTCCATCGAGGCCCTGGAAATGTTCCGTGAGCCGCTGGTAGCCGTCATCAGCGCCTCGCACCCACTGGCCGTCGGCAACGAAGAGGGCATACAGCTGGCCGCGCTGGCCGACGAACCTTTCGTGTTTTTCCCTCGCAGTTACGGCAGCGGCCTGCGCGCGCAACTGCTGCACCTGGCGCAGCAGGCCGGCTTCAGCCCGCATTTCGCCCAGGAGGCCGGCGAGGCCATGACCATCATCGGCCTGGTCTCCGCCGGCCTTGGGGTGTCGGTGCTGCCGGCCTCGTTCCAGTGGATGCGCATCGACGGCGTGGTTTACCGGCGCCTGCTCGACCCCGAAGCCATGACGGCCGTGTGGCTGCTGCAACGCAAGGGCCGCCGCTCGGCCATGGCCGAGGCGTTCGCGCGATTGCTGAGCCGCGAGGCGGGGGTAGTGAGGTCGTGACCGGTTTTACTGGCTAAACGTCACACCCGGCCCCTACACTCGAACGAATTTGTACACGGAGGTTTTTCCATGCGGCGCGTGGTGTTCAATCAGAAAGGTGGCGTGGGCAAGTCGAGTATTGCCTGCAATCTAGCGGCGGTGAGTGCTCAGCAAGGCTACCGCACGCTGTTGATCGACCTCGATGCTCAGGCCAATTCGACCCAGTACCTGACGGGCCTGACCGGGGGTGACATCCCCATGGGCATCGCTGATTTCTTCAAGCAGACCTTGTCCTCCGGGCCGTTTGCCAAGAAGAACAAGGTGGATATCTACGAAACGCCCTACGAAAACCTCCATGTGGTGACGGCCACGGCGGAGCTGGCGGATCTGCAGCCTAAACTTGAGGCGAAACACAAGATCAACAAGCTGCGCAAATTGCTCGACGAACTCGCCGAGGACTACGACCGGATTTACCTGGACACGCCGCCAGCCCTGAATTTCTATGCCGTTTCGGCGTTGATTGCCGCCGATCGTGTGCTGATTCCCTTTGACTGCGACAGCTTTTCCCGTCAGGCGCTCTATGGCCTGATCGCCGAAATTGCCGAGCTCAAGGAGGACCATAACGAAGGGCTGGAAGTGGAAGGGATCGTGGTCAACCAGTTCCAGGCCCGCGCCAGCCTGCCGCAGCAGATGCTTGACGAGTTGATTGCCGAAGGGCTGCCGGTGCTGCCGGTGTATCTCGCCAGTTCAGTGAAAATGCGCGAGTCCCATGAGGCCAGCGTGCCGTTGATCTACTTTGACCCACGGCACAAGCTGACGCAGCAGTTTGTAGAGTTGCATGGGTTGCTGGAGTCGGTTTGAGGCTGGGCCCGATTACGCGCAATCAACCCTGGACGCCATGCCCCTCCAGCCACGCCAGCAACTGCTGCAATGGCATGGCCCCACTCTGACGCGCCACTTCGCGGCCGTTCTTGAACAGGATCAAGCTGGGGATCGAGCGAATCGCCAGCTGACTGGACAGTTGCGGGTTGGCATCGCTGTCCAGCTTGGCCAGCCGGCAGTGCCCGGCCAGCCGTGTGGCAGCCTGCTCGAACACCGGCGCAAACGACTTGCACGGCCCGCACCATTCGGCCCAGACGTCCACCAGCAGCGGCAGATCCCCTTTGATCTGGCTAGCATGATCGCCCTGTTTCAATTCGAAAGGCTTGCTCAGCAATACTTCGGCCTTGCAGCGCCCGCATTTGGGCTGGTCGCCCAGGCGTTCGGCGGGGATGCGGTTCAAGCCATTGCAATGGGGGCAGGGGATCACGAGCGAGTCGGTCATGCCGGGCTCCGGAAATAGAGGAATCAGGCTCCCTATCTGGCGCTCTTCCGCGCCGATTTCAAGGGGCAGACTTCAAGGGACTGTACCGCCAGGTTGCTCCGGCGCTGTATCTCCCGTACGCCTTCACGGCGGGCTAGCCTGCCTGTCCCACTGATCAGAAGGAGCGCACCATGCAAAGCCTCGGCATATTGGGCGGGATGAGTTGGGAATCCACGCTGAGCTACTACCGCTGGCTCAACGAAGGCGTGCGAGAACGCTTGGGCGGGCTGCATTCGGCGCCATTGATCTTGCATTCCGTCGATTTTGCCGGCATTGCTGCCTTGCAGAAAAGCGGCGACTGGGATCAGGCCGGGCGCCTGCTCGCCGAGGCCGCCCAAGGGTTGGAGCGCGCCGGGGCCAAGGCCCTGCTGCTGGCCACCAACACCATGCACAAGGTTGCACCGCTCATCAGCTCGGCCGTGAACATTCCGCTGCTGCACATCGGTGATGGCGTCGGAGTCGCCTTGCAAAGCCGCGGGATCAAGCGCGTGGCTCTGCTGGGCACTCGCTTCACGTTGCAGCAGGATTTCTATCGGCTGCGTCTGGTCGAGCAGTACGGGTTCGAGGTGCTGCTGCCCGACGCCGAGGCAATCATCGAGCTGGATCGCATCATCTATTCCGAGCTATGCCTGGGCGTGATCCGCGACGTGTCGCGGCAGTATTACCTCGATTGCCTGGCGGGCCTGCGCGAGGCCGGCGCCGAGGCGGCGGTATTGGGGTGCACCGAGATCAGCCTGCTGTTGGACCCTGGCAACAGCCCGCTGCCATTGGTCGATAGTACGGCGGAGCATGTGCGCATGGGGTTGGAGTGGTTGCTGGGAAATGACAGGCTGAACCGGCAACTCAAGACGAACAACTGATCTCCAGATGCTTGCCCCACTCCGGAGGCCGCTGTGCATAGGCCTCCATCCCGCCTTGCTGTTCAAACGGCCGGGTCAGCACCCGGTGCAGGCGGCGGACCTCTTCGTAGTCGCCTTCCTCGGCGCGGTCGATGGCTTTTTGCGCCAGGTAGTTGCGGAGCACGTAGAGCGGGTTGACCCCGTTCATACGGGCTGTGCGCTCGGTGTTGTCTTCATTGGCGATGCGGGCCAGGTAGTCCTGCCCCCACTGGTCGAAGCCTGCCAGGTCGATAAAATCGTCCCGAAGCTTTTGCAGCGCCTGCTCGGCGGGCTGTTCACCCAGTCGGCGGAAGAACAGGTTGTAGTCCACCCCGCCATGCTGCATCAGGGTCAACAGCCGCTCCACCAAGGCCAAATCATCTTCCTGAGCGCTGACAAAGCCCAGGCGCCGGCGCATCAGGTCCTGGTAGTGGGCCTGATAAAGCGGCAGAAACAACGCCAGCGCCTCGCGCAGACCGTCCACTTCGATCAGCGGCGTCAACGCCTGGGCCAGCGCGCTGAGGTTCCAGTGGGCGATGGGCACTTGGTTGCTGAAGGCATAGCGGCCCTCGTGGTCGGAGTGGTTGCAGATGAAGTTGGCGTCGAAGTCGTCGAGAAAGGCGAACGGGCCGAAGTCGAAGGTGATGCCCAGGATGGACATGTTGTCGGTGTTCATCACGCCATGGCAGAACCCGTAGGCCTGCCATTTGGCGATCAGCTCGGCGTTACGTTCGACGATCGTGCGAAACATCGCCAGAAACGGCTGCGGTTGCTCCAGGCACTCCGGGTAATGGGCATTGAGCACATGGTCGGCGAGGGTTTTTTGCGCTTCGGGCTGGCGGGTGTAATAGAAGAACTCGAAACTGCCGAACCGCACGTGGCTGGGAGACAGGCGCAGGACCGTCGCGCCGCGCTCCTGCTTCTCGCGCCAGACTGGCGTGTCCGAACCGATCACGCAGGCGGCGCGGGTGCTGGGTATGCCCAGGGCGTGCAAGGCCTCTGAAGCGAGAAACTCGCGGATCGACGAGCGCAGCACGGCGCGGCCATCGGCGCCACGGGAGTAGGGCGTCTGGCCGGCGCCCTTGAGGTGCAGGTCCCAGTGCTCGCCGGCGTCGTTGTAGACCTCGCCTAGCAGCAGGCCCCGGCCATCCCCCAATTGCGGGTTGTAGTGACCGAACTGATGGCCCGAATACACCATCGCCCGGGGTTCGGCGTCGGCCCACAGTTTGTGGCCGCCGAAGATTTCCGCAAACAGCGGCAGCTCGGCCTGGGCAGCATCGAGATCGAGCAGGGCCAAGGCTGCATCGCTTGCCACCACCAGACGCGGTGCGTCCAGCGGTTGCGGCAGAATGTGAGTGGACAGCACGTCGCCCAGTCGGGCAAAGCGATTGTCGAATGTCAGTTCGTCCAGCGCGTTCAAGGTGGCCTCCCGGCATCAATCCAGTTGCGACAGCGGCGGCGGTGCCTGTTTGACCACAGGTGCGGGCGACGGCTCCGGTTGCGGATGCTCTATCGGTGTCAGTTTGTATTCCTGGCCTTGGGTGTTCTTCAAGTACACCTCCATCTGCCGGAAAGAGATGTTGATGTGATGGTTCTTGAACTCGCGGTTGATGTAGCGGTTCATCTCGTCCAGCACCGGGTTGCGGTCGCCCAGGTCGCGCACGTGCATGCGCAATTCGTGGTCCAGGGTGCTCTCGCCGAAGTTGAGAAAGTACACGCTGGGGCCCGGTTCCTTGAGGACTCGCGGGTTGGCATGGGCGCCCTTGAGCAGCAGCGACTTCACCAGGTCCAGGTCCGAACCGTAGTCTACCCCCAGTTTGAGGGTCACGCGGGTGATGGTGTCCGTCAGCGACCAATTGATCAACTGGCCAGTGATGAAGGTCTTGTTGGGGACGATAATGTCCTTGCGGTCGAAATCGGTAATGGTGGTGGCGCGGATGCGGATCTTGCTCACCGTGCCGGACAGGCTGCCGATGGTGATGGTGTCGCCGATGCGCACCGGGCGTTCGAACAGGATCATGATGCCGGAGATGAAGTTGGCGAAGATTTCCTGCATGCCGAACCCCAGCCCTACGGACAGGGCCGCCACCAGCCATTGCAGCTTGTCCCAGCTCACCCCCAGGGTGGACAGGGTCGATACAAAGCCGACTCCGGCGATCAGATAGGACAGCAGGGTGGTGGTGGCGTAGGAGCTGCCTTGGGCCAGGTTCAACCGTGACAGCACCAGCACTTCCAGCAGGCCGGGCAGGTTGCCGGCCAAAGCAAAGGTGATGCCGATAATGATCAGCGCGCCCAGCAAGTCGCCGAGGCTGATGGGCACCATGCTCATGGCCGCGCCGGTGCCGCTGGTGTATTCGTACAGGGTGATGTTGTCCAGATAGGCGAACACGCTGATCAGGTCGCTCCACACCCAGTACAGCGCACCGATGAAGCCGCCCAGCAGGGCCAGCCGTACCAGACGCAATGACTGCTGGTTGACCTGCTCGATGTCGAGGGTCGGCTCTTCCACCGGGATCTCGCCGTCGCCGCTTTCCTTTGCGGCCTGGCGCTTGGCCAAGGCGCGCTGGTAGGCCAGGCGCCGCGCCGCCACGCCCAGGCCGCGGACGAAAGCTGCCTCGATCACCAGCCAGAACATGGTCAGGTAGAGGGTATCGATCAGGCGGTCGGTGAGCTTCAAGGCGGTGTAGTAGTAGCCAAAGCAGACGGCAATGAACAGCGCTATGGGCAGCGCGGTGAAGACCACGCCGACCACTTTGCGAAAGACCGAGGCATTACGGGTGGTCGGGCTGCTGATCAGCAGCCGGCTGAGCAGCCAGGCCATCCAGGCGTAACAGGTCAGCACCACGGCGATGCCCAGCACGTCATCGGCCAGGGACGAAGGCTGCAACTCGGCCACCGCCACCACCGAGACCAGGGCCAGCACCACAAAGCCCAACCGCCGTACCCAGCCCTGCAGAAATTCCACCTGGGATTTCTGCCAGCGGAAGTGCAATTCGGCCACGCCGCCGGGGGCCAGGATGCGATAGGCCGTGTAGAACACCAGCCAGGCCAGGCCGATCTGCAGGATCGCCGCGCCGAGCCCGGCATTCTGCCCGCGGGCGTCGATCATCAGGGCATAGCCGCACAGGGAAAAGGCCAAGGCCATGGGCATGGCCAGCAGCACATTGATGAGGATGGCCAAGGGCGTGTGCCACTGGCGGTCACGTTTGAAGTGACCGATGTCCTGATGCACCTTGTTCAATTGCAGGTAAAGGTAGTCGCGGCGCCACAGCAGCAGGCCGATCACCAGCAACAGTGGCAGGAACAGCCACAGGCGGCTCAGCAACCCTTCCTTGAGTTCGCTCAGGCTCGACAGCCAGGGCAGCGAGGTCACTTCCTTCTTGAGGCGATTGGGCACGCCGGAAAACCAGTCCAGGTCCAGCGGCTTGTTGCTGGGGATCCAGAACATCTGCTCGTCCAGGGTCGCCCGCAGGCTCTGGGCGGTGCTGAGCAGTTGCTTCTGGTTGAGTTGCAGGGTGATGGACTCGTTCAGCAAGGCGCTCAGCTCGCGGTTCAGGCGTTCCAGCAGGTCGCTGCGGGTGGCCACCAGATCCAGCAGGTTCTTGCGCAGTTGCGGGGTGACCTCCTCTGGGGGCTGCGTGGCCAGCAGGCCGTCGACATAGGTGCTGGGTACGCTGATTTCTTCGCGCTGCTGGCTGACCTCGAACTGGTAGAGGCGAATGTCGGCAATCCGGTCAGCCAGATCGCGGTCGACCTTGAGGTGCGGCAGGGCCTGCTTCTGCTTGTAGAGAATCTTGGACAGCAACAGGCTGCCCTTGAGCACGCTTATCTGCTCGTCCAGGGCCTGATCGCTTTGAGTCACGCTGTCCAGCTGTTGTTTGGTCTGCAGGTTTTGCTGGGTCAGTTCGTTGAGTCGGTCGGTGCTGCGCAGTAGATAGTCGGATAGCTTGACGTTGGTGGCGCTCTCGGTGGTCAGCACGCTGCTGCTCCCGGACTTCTGCGCTTCCAGGGATTGCTGGGTCACGGTTTCCTGAGACTGCGCCAGGCGCTTCTGGTTGATCAGCGTCTGCAGGTCCTGAATTTCCTGGTCGATGCGCGCCGCCTTTTCGGCCAGCAGGTCATGCTGGCTGTTGCCCAGGTCCTGTAGCTGACTGTTGCCGGCCAGTTCCTGGCGGCGCAGGTTGATCAGTGCATTGATGGAGGCCAGTTCGGCCAGGTACTGGTTACGCTGGTCGTTGTTGATGACCTTGCCGGCGTCCTTGCCACTCTTGAGAATGGCGTTGATCTGCTGGATGCGCGTCTGGTTGGTGCTGATCTCGGTCTGCGCGCGCTCGGGGCGGGTCTGGGCGGTGATGACCAGGCTGTTGGCATCGGCCAGGGACTTTTGCAGTTCGGTCTGCTCGGTGCCGCGGTCGGTGAGCAGTTGTTCGAGCTGTGGCACCGAAAGGTTGGCGTAACGCTGGGCCACCGGGATCACTTTGGTGGCCTTGAGTCGCGTCAGATCATGTTGATTGTCGGTCGTTTCCCGGGGCGCGGACGCCAGCTGCGCTTTGACGTCCGAGAGTTTTTTCTCGTTGTCCTGCTGGTTGGTCAACAGCGCGAGGGTTTGCTCCAGCACTTGTTGCAGGGCTTTCTGGTCGACGTCGGAGAGCTTGCGGTCGGCAATCTTGTCGATGCTCTGCTGCACCGAGTCGATCGTGGGCGCATCGGCAGCGTCTGCATGGGCAACGCAGAGGCTCAGCCCCATCAGGACCGAGAGGAAAAAGAAGCGCAAAAAAGGCATAGGAAAAGTCGTACAGCTCGAAGAGAGAAGGGCAGTTTAGAGGAACAATCCCGGGCCTGGGCGAGTTCCTTCGGGGAATTTGACGCCGACTTTGCGGATCTTGTTCCCGTCCATCAGTGCGACGGTCCACAAGGTGCTGTTCCACTCGATCTGATCGCCCACGATCGGCGCGCCGCCGACTTTCTGGGTGATGAACCGGCTGAGGGGCATCTGCGGGTCGAGGCCGTCCAGTTGCAAGCCGTAAAGCGCCGAAACGGCACCGAGTTCGGCGTCGCCTTCGAGCACGAAGTCGCCGAAGAAACGCAGGTCAAGGCCACGCTGAGGCGCCTGGCTGAACAGCTTGCCCAGGGCCGACAGATTGTGTTCGTGGCCGATCACGCAGAGCAGGTCATCCACTTCCAATACGGTACTGCCAGAGGGGTGCAACAGCTGCTGACCGCGAAACAACGCGGCGATGCGCGTGCCCTCGGGCATTTTCAGCTCCCTCAGGGCGGCACCGATGCACCACTTTTCCGCGCCGAGCCGATAGACAAACAGCTCCCACTCACTGGTGACGTGCACTTCCAGCGCCGAGCGGGAAATAGGCGCCGGGTCAGGCGGCACCATGACCTTGAGCAGCTTGGCCACCCAAGGCAGGCTGGTGCCCTGCACCAGCAGCGACACCAGCACGATGAAGAAGGCCAGGTTGAAGTAAAGCTGGGCGTGGGGCAGCCCGGCCATCAACGGGAACACCGCGAGAATGATCGGCACGGCGCCGCGCAGGCCGACCCAGGCAATGAAGGCTTTCTCCCGGCCGTGGAAGGCCTTGAACGGCAGCAAGCCGACGAGCACCGACAGCGGGCGCGCCACCAGGATCATCCACAGCGCCAATGCCAGTGCCGGCAGGGCAATGGGCAGCAGATCATGGGGGGTTACCAGCAGGCCCAGGACCAGGAACATGCCGATCTGTGCCAGCCAGGCCATGCCATCGAGCATGTGCAGGATGCCGTGGCGGCTGCGAATCGGTTTGTTGCCCATCACCAGCCCGCACAGGTACACCGCCAAAAAGCCACTGCCATGCAAGGCGTTGGTCAGGGCGAACACCACCAGACCGCCAGCCACTACCAGGATCGGGTAGAGGCCGGTGGCCAGGTTGATGCGGTTGACCAGTTGCAACAGCATCCAACCGCCGCCCAGGCCGATGATCGCGCCGATGCCGAACTCCTGCACCAGGTGGCCCAGCAGACCCCAGTGCAGGCCGGTCTGGTGGCGCACGAGCATGTCGATCAACGTCACGGTGAGGAACACCGCCATGGGGTCGTTGCTGCCTGATTCGATCTCCAGGCTGGCGGTCACCCGCTCGTTCAGCCCCTTGCCACCCAGCAGCGAGAACACCGCCGCCGCGTCGGTAGAGCCCACGATCGCGCCGATCAGCAGGCCTTGCAGCAGGCTCAGATTAAACAGCCACGCGGCCATCAGCCCGGTCAGTCCCGTGGTCATCAGCACCCCCACTGTGGCCAGCGACAACGCCGGCCACAGCGCCACGCGAAAGCTCGCGACCCGTGTGCGCAGGCCACCATCGAGCAGAATCACTGCCAGCGCGAGGTTACCGACCAGATAGGCCGTGGGGTAGTTGTCGAAGATGATCCCGCCACCGTCCACACCGGCGGCCATGCCTACCGCGAGGATGATCACCAGAATCGGAATGCCGAGGCGCGACGAAAGCGAACTGACCAGAATGCTCGCACCCACCAGCAACGCGCCGATCAAGAACAGGCTGTTGATGGTTGTCGCATCCAAAGGCAGTACTCCCTAGAGAAAAGGCAAGGCGCTGGGAAGGGCTCCATTCATTGGAGCGTATGCACCCAGCGTGCCAAGGGATTCTAACCTGCTGAAATGTATCACTGTCAAAAAGGTTTCAAAGAGGGGCAGCCAATGGGCGGTAAGTCTTGACGAGAGGGCCGTCGCTCAAAACCATTGCGCCCGGGCCCCCAGGCACACATCATCCCGCGCCTGCAGTAGCGTCAGCTCATGATGACAAGCGGGCACTTCCCACGTCAGAAAATACCGCGCAGCCTGCAACTTGCCCCGGTAGAAATCCTCATCCGCCGCATCGCCCTGCGTCAGGCCCTGTTCGGCATGGATGGCTTGCTCCAGCCAGCGCCAGCCGATGACGGTGTGGCCAAACACTTTCAGGTACAGCGCCGAGTTGGCCAAAGCGCGGGTGACCTGCCCCTGGGCAAGGTCGCCCAGCAGTTCGAGGGTCACTTTCTGCAGGGCATTGATCAGCCGTTCCAGAGGTGTGCGCAGCGCCGCCAGCCCCTCGAAGGGCAACGAGCGTTGGCAGGTCTGAGACATGGCCTTGAGCAGCAACTTGAGCCCGGCGCCGCCGTTCTGCCCAAGTTTGCGTCCCAGCAGGTCGAGGGACTGGATGCCGTGGGTGCCTTCATGGATGGGATTGAGGCGGTTGTCACGGTAGTACTGCTCCACTGGATACTCGCGGGTGTAGCCGTGGCCGCCGAGCACCTGGATGGCCAGTTCGTTGGCTTTGAGGCAGTACTCCGATGGCCACGATTTGACGATGGGCGTCAGCAGGTCCAGCAGTTGCCGAGCCTGGTCCCGGACGTCAGGGGCGGGGGCGGTTTGACTGTCATCGAACAGCCGAGCCGCGTACAAGGCGAGGTCGAAGGCGCCTTCTACGTAGGCCTTTTGCGTCAGTAACAGGCGCCGGATGTCCGCGTGCTCGATGATCGCTACCGGGCGAGTGGCCGGGTCCTTGTTGTCGGGCAGGCGGCCCTGTGGGCGTTGGCGGGCATAGTCCAGGGAATAGAGGTAGCCGGCATAGCCGAGCATCACGGCGCCGAGGCCGACGCCGATGCGTGCTTCGTTCATCATTTGAAACATACAGGCCATGCCTTGATGGGGCTGGCCAAGCAGGTAGCCGACGCACTCGCTGTTGTCGCCGAAGTTCAACGCGGTCGAGGTGGTGCCGCGCCAGCCCATCTTGTGGAACAGGCCGGCCAGCAGTACATCGTTGCGGGGGCCCAGGCTGGCGTCGTCGTTGACCAGAAACTTGGGCACGATGAACAGCGAGATGCCTTTGACCCCGGCCGGCGCGTCCGGCAGCTTGGCCAGTACCAGGTGGACGATGTTTTCGGCCAGAGAGTGGTCGCCGCCGGAAATGAAGATCTTGTTGCCACGCAACCGGTAGCTGCCGTCACCAAAGGGTTCGGCCCGGGTGCGGATATCGGCCAGGGACGAGCCGGCATGGGGCTCGGTCAAGGCCATGGTGCCGAAGAACCGGCCCTCGATCATCGGGTGCAGAAAGCGGCGTTTCTGCGCCTCGGTACCGAACGTTTCGATCAGGTTGGCCGCACCCATGGTCAGGAATGGGTAGGCCGTGGTGCCAACGTTGGCGGCCTGGAAGTGGGCAAAGCAGGCTTGGGACAACAGGGTCGGCAGCTGCATGCCGCCGGCCTCGAAATCCCGAGTGGCGTTGAGGAAACCGGCCTGCAGAAACCCGTCGACGGCGACCTTGACCTCGGGGATCAGCAACGCCTCGCCATTTTCGTAGCGTGGCTCGTTTTCGTCGGCTTTGCGGTTGTGGGGGGCGAACAGGTCTTCGGCAATCCGTCGCGCAGTGGCGATGGCGGCATCGAAGGTTTCGCGGCTGTGCTCGGCGAACCGCTCGCGTTCAGTCAAGGCCTGGGCGTCGAGCACCTCGTACAGTTCGAACGCCAGGTTGCGCGGGCAGAGCAGCGTCTGTGGCATAGGTCGGGCTCCGGCAGTAGAGGATCCGCCGAGAGTACAAGGACGTACGCCTGGCACCCACCATCATTTGTCGCCGTGATGGCGAGGGATGGTGGGGCAGGCGTTGGCTGTTACAAAGCCCTTAGCCGATGGTCATCAGGCTGGCGTTGCCACCTGCTGCCGCGGTGTTGACGCTCAAGGCGCGCTCGATCACCAAGCGTTCCAGCGCAATGGCCGTTTCGCCTTGAGACAGGCCCTGCACGCCAACGATGGCACCGCCACGCTGGGCGATCTGCTGGCACACACCGCGCAGCTGATCAGAGTCGCCGTGGTGCAGGACGGCGTCGAACACCACCTCATCCTTGTTCCAGTCGCTGACCAGCTGGATGCGCGCTTGTACCTCTTTCGGCAGGCGCCCGCGCAGGGTCTTGCCCAGCTCGCTGTCCGGCCATACGGCGCTGCTGCCAACGGCCAGAACGGCAGCCAGTTGAGTCAGCAGGTCGGCTTCGACCTCGGCCAGGCAGAGCACGTGCTCGCGTGGCAGGATCGAATAGCTGTTGCGCTCGCCGGTCGGGCCGGTGAGCAGGCGGCTGATCCCGCTTTGCGACTGCTGGGCAAACTGCTGGCAGACTTCATCCAGAGCGTTTTGCTGATTGCTCTGTGCCCAGGCTTGCAGGGCTTGCAATGGCTTGGCCATGGCGTCGCGCAGACGTACGTCCGGCGCAATGCTGCCGTCGGTGCGCAGGAAGGCCTGGCTGATGCTGTCTGCCGGGCAAGTCGACAGCAGCCGGTACAGGTACAGCGGGCCGCCGGCTTTAGGGCCGGTGCCCGACAGGCCTTCACCGCCGAACGGCTGTACGCCGACCACGGCGCCGACGATGTTGCGGTTGATGTAGACGTTGCCGGCGTTGACGTTGTCGATGACCTTGGCGATGGTCTCGTCGATGCGGGTGTGCACGCCCAGGGTCAGGCCGTAGCCCGAGGCGTTGATCTGGCCAATCAACTGGTCCAGCTCGCGGCGCTTGTAGCGCACCACGTGCAGCACCGGGCCGAAGATTTCCCGTTGCAGTTCGTCGAAGCTTTCCAGCTCGATCAGGGTCGGCATCACGTAGGTGCCGCGCTTGATTTCTTCGCTGTCGGCAATGGCCATTTGGTAAACGGTGCGGCCCTTGTCGCGCATGGCCTGGATGTGTTTCTCGATGCCGGCCTTGGCTTCGGCGTCGATCACCGGGCCGATGTCCACGTTCAGGCGTTCGGGGTTGCCCAGGCGTGCTTCGGCCATGGCGCCCTTGAGCATCTCGATCACGCGGTCGGCGGAGTCTTCCTGCAGGCACAGCACGCGCAGGGCCGAGCAGCGCTGGCCGGCACTGTCGAACGCCGAGGAGACGACGTCGATCACCACCTGTTCGGTCAGCGCCGACGAGTCGACGATCATGGCGTTCTGCCCGCCGGTCTCGGCAATCAGCGGGATCGGACGGCCGAAGTTGTCGAGGCGGCCGGCGATATTACGTTGCAGCAGGCGGGCGACCTCGGTGGAGCCCGTGAACATCACGCCTTTGACACGCTCGTCGGCGACCAGGCGGGCACCCACGGTCTCGCCACGGCCAGGCAGCAATTGCACCACGCCTTCAGGGATGCCTGCTTCCAGCAGAAGACGCACGGCCTGGGCCGCCACCAGCGGGGTCTGTTCTGCCGGTTTGGCCAGCACCGGGTTACCGGCGGCCAAGGCGGCCGCGACCTGGCCGCTGAAGATCGCCAGCGGGAAGTTCCACGGGCTGATGCACACCACGGGGCCCAGCGGGCGGTGGGCGTCGTTGCTGAAGTCGTTACGCGCCTGTACCGCGTAGTAACGCAGGAAGTCCACGGCTTCGCGCACTTCGGCGATGGCGTTGGCGAAGGTCTTGCCTGCTTCGCGAGCCAACAGGCCCATCAGCGGCTGGATTTCGGCTTCCATCAGGTCGGCAGCGCGCTCCAGAATCGCGGCCCGCTCGGCGGGCGGGGTCGCCTGCCAGATCGGCCCGGCGCTCAAGGCGCTGAGCATGGCGTGGTCGACATCGTCGACCGTGGCTTCCTGAACGTGACCGACCACATCGCGCAGGTCGGACGGGTTGAGAACCGGCTGGGCCGTACCTTCGCTGGCAGCGCAGCCCAGCATCGGGCCGGCTTTCCAGTCGTTATGAGCGGTGGCCAGCAGGGCCGACGACAGCGAGGCCAGGCGGTGTTCGTTGGCCAGGTCGATGCCGGCCGAGTTGGCACGTTCCGGCCCATAGAGGTCGCGAGGCAGCGGGATACGCGGGTGGGGCAGGCCGAAGCCACCTTCCTGGGTGGCCATCTTCTCGATAGTTGCCACCGGATCGGCCACCAGCTCCTGGATGGAGATCGACTGGTCGGCGATGCGGTTGACGAACGAGGTGTTGGCGCCGTTTTCCAGCAGTCGGCGCACCAGGTAGGCCAGCAGGGTTTCGTGAGTCCCGACGGGGGCATAGACCCGGCACGGTCGGTTCAGCTTGCCATCGGCAACCTTGCCCACCACCTGCTCGTAGAGCGGTTCACCCATGCCGTGCAGGCACTGGAACTCGTACTGACCGGGGTAATAGTTCTGCCCGGCAATATGGTAGATGGCCGCCAGGGTGTGGGCGTTGTGGGTGGCGAACTGCGGGTAGATGACTTCCGGCACCGACAGCAGCTTGCGGGCGCAGGCAATGTAGGACACGTCGGTGTACACCTTGCGGGTATACACCGGGTAGCCTTCCAGGCCTTCGACCTGGGCGCGCTTGATCTCGCTGTCCCAGTATGCGCCTTTCACCAGGCGGATCATCAGGCGGTGGCGGCTGCGGCGCGCCAGGTCGATGACGCAATCGATCACGTACGGGCAACGCTTCTGGTAGGCCTGGATGACGAAGCCGATGCCGTTCCAGCCAGTCAGTTGCGGCTCGAAGCACAAGCGTTCGAGCAGGTCCAGGGACAGCTCCAGGCGGTCGGCTTCCTCGGCGTCGATGTTCAGGCCGATGTCGTATTGCTTGGCCAGCAGGGTCAGCGACAGCAGGCGCGGGTACAGTTCGCTCATCACGCGCTCGTACTGGGCGCGGCTGTAGCGCGGGTGCAGGGCCGAGAGCTTGATGGAGATGCCCGGACCTTCATAGATGCCGCGGCCATGGGAGGCCTTGCCGATGGAGTGGATCGCCTGCTCGTAGGACGCCAGGTACTTCTGTGCGTCGTGCTCGGTCAGTGCCGCTTCGCCGAGCAT
This sequence comes from Pseudomonas sp. dw_358, assembly GCF_018449655.1. Taxonomy (GTDB): domain Bacteria; phylum Pseudomonadota; class Gammaproteobacteria; order Pseudomonadales; family Pseudomonadaceae; genus Aquipseudomonas. The sequence goes on along the minus strand of NZ_JAAVUX010000001.1, from coordinate 633,461 downwards.
GTCGTAGGAGTAGCGAAAGCCCTTGCTCTCGAAGCGGCTGGCGTTGGCCAGGGCTTCGGCGATGGTCTCGCCGGTGACGAACTGCTCGCCCATCAGGCGCATGGCCATGTCGACGCCTTTGCGGATCATCGGCTCGCCGCTCTTGCCGATGATGCGCGAGAGGGACGAGGTCAGGCCGGTTTCGTTGTGGGTCGAGACCAGCTTGCCGGTCAGCAGCAGGCCCCAAGTGGCGGCGTTGACGAACAGCGACGGGCTGTTGCCCAGGTGCGGGTGCCAGTTGCCCGTGCTGATCTTGTCGCGGATCAGGGCGTCGCGGGTGCCCTTGTCCGGGATACGCAGCAGGGCTTCGGCGAGGCACATCAGGGCCACGCCTTCCTGGGAGCTCAGGGAGAATTCCTGCAGCAGGCCCTGGACAATACCGGCCCGGCCGCCAGCGCTCTTCTGGTTGCGCAGCTTTTCGGCAATGCCGGCGGCCAGCTTGTGGGTGGCTTCGGCCATGGCCACGGGCAGGCGTGCCTGCTCCAGCAGCATCGGCACCACTTCCTGCTCGGGACGACGGTAGGCGCCGGTGATGGCCGCGCGCAGCACCGACTGCGGGAGAATGCTCTCGGCAAATTCGAGGAAGCATTGATGCGTCGGGTCGGCCAGGATCTCGCCGATTTCTTCGGCGGTCTTGTCGCCCATACCGTTGAGATCGGACAGTGTCGCGCCACCCTCGAGTTTCTCGAGGTAGTTGAAAATCGCCTGCTTGATCAGCCAGTGCGGCGTGCGGTCGATGGAGTGAGCCGCGGCCTTCAAACGATCGCGAGTCGGGTCGTCAAGTTTGACCCCAAGGGTGGTGGTCGCCAATTTCTTATCCTCATCAAAGCCACTCGATCGGGTGGCATCAGCTGACGCAAGGTTATCCCGAGGTGAACATGGGTGCAACCAGGTGCAACCAGTTATTTGAACTTATTTCATGAGCGGTAATGGGTGGAAATGGCAATAGGAAAGCTCTGCTCTTTGCTGGTGCGAAGGCCAATAAATCCGGGGTTTGTGCGCCAAAATGTGACTGTAATTTCTTGTCGCAATCTATCAGGCTTTCAGCGCGGCCGCCGCTCTGTTTCTGGTTGCACCTCAAATGAAGGTACTCCTAGGATGCCCCTGCTTGGTGCAACCGGTTTCCGGGTTGCTCCCGATAATAATGACTATGGGGCTTGAGGCTATGTTTGCCAGCAATCCAACCGTGATCACGTTTGTGATCTACATCCTTTTAATGGTCGCGATCGGTCTGCTCGCCTACCGCTCCACCCGCAACCTCTCCGACTACATCCTCGGTGGCCGGCGGCTGGGCAGTGTGGTGACGGCCCTTTCGGCTGGCGCCTCGGACATGAGCGGCTGGCTGTTGATGGGCTTGCCTGGAGCGATCTACCTCTCAGGGTTGTCCGAAGCCTGGATCGCCGTCGGCCTGATCGCCGGTGCTTATCTGAACTGGCGTCTGGTTGCCGGGCGCCTGCGGGTGCAGACCGAGCATCATGGCGATGCGTTGACGCTGCCCGACTACCTGGCGCGGCGCTTCGATGACCACAGCGGCCTGCTGCGGGTGATTTCGGCGCTGGTGATTCTGGTGTTCTTCACCCTCTATTGTGCTTCCGGCGTTGTGGCGGGCGCATGGTTGTTCGAGACCATCTTCGGCCTGCCTTACTCCACTGCAATCTGGGCGGGCGCCGCTGCGACGGTGGCCTACACCTTCATCGGCGGGTTCCTCGCGGTCAGCTGGACCGATACCGTGCAAGCTACGCTGGTGCTGTTCGCGCTTATCCTGACGCCGATCATTGTGGTGTTGGCCACCGGTGGTGTCGACACCACCTTCCTGGCCATCGAGTCAGTCTCGCCGGAGCATTTCAATGTGCTCAAGGGCGCGACGTTCGTCGGCGTGATCTCGTTGCTGGGCTGGGGCTTGGGCTATTTCGGCCAGCCGCACATCCTGACGCGTTTCATGGCTGCCGATTCGGCGAAGTCCATCGTCAAGGCGCGGCGGATCTCCATGACCCGGATGATCCTGTGCCTGCTCGGCACCATTGCCGTGGGCTTTTTCGGCTTCGCCTGGTATGCGGCGGTGGGAGCAGACGCGGGCGTGACCCTGGCCAACCCGGAGCATGTCTTCATTGAAATGGCCAAGCTGCTGTTCAATCCCTGGGTCGCCGGAGTGTTGCTGTCCGCCATCATGGCGGCGGTGATGAGCACCTTGAGCACCCAGTTGCTGGTCTGCTCCAGCGCGCTGACCGAGGACATCTACAAGGTCTTCCTGCGAAAGCAGGCGGGGGCGCAGGAGCTGGTCTGGGTCGGTCGGGCGATGGTGCTGCTGGTGGCGTGCGCGGCAATTGGTATCGCGGCTGACCCCGCCAACCGTGTGCTGGGCCTGGTGAGTTATGCCTGGGCCGGTTTCGGCGCGGCGTTCGGCCCGGTGGTGCTGCTGTCGGTGTTGTGGAAGGGCATGACGCGCAACGGCGCGTTGGCAGGGATCGTGGTGGGCGCGGTGACCGTGCTGGTCTGGAAGCAGTTTGCGTTGCTGGGCCTGTACGAGATCATTCCAGGCTTCCTCTTCGCCACGCTGTCTATCGTCCTGGTCAGTCGGATGGATGGGCGGCCCGAGGGTGATATGGTCAAGCGCTTCGAAGCGGCTGAAACCGCCTATCAGGCCGACTGCTGAGGCGCCATCCGACGCGCTGGCCTTTGGCTGGTGCGTCGGCTCAAGGTAAACTTCCCGGCCTTGCAGGAGTTGCCATGAATTATCGTCACGCCTATCACGCCGGCAACCACGCCGACGTCTTCAAACACCTCGTCCTGACCCGGCTGATTGCGCTGATGTCGCGCAAGGAACAGCCGTTTGCCTACCTGGACACCCATGCCGGACTGGGGCTTTACGACCTGCGCGGCGATCAGGCCACGCGCACCGGTGAATGGCTGGAGGGCATCGGGCGCTTGTGGCAGGCCACGGATCGCCCTGCCTTGGTGGACGATTACCTGCGGGTGATCAACCGCATGAACCCGGACGGCGAGCTGCGTTACTACCCCGGTTCGCCAGAGCTGTCCCGGCGCCTGATGCGCCAGCAGGATCGTGTGCTGCTCAACGAGAAGCACCCGGAAGACGGTCAGTTGCTCAAGGACAACATGAAAAAGGATCCGCGGGTCGCCGTGCACCTGGGGGAGGGCTGGCATGTGCCGCGTGCCCTGCTGCCGGTGCCGGAAAAACGCGCAGTGATGCTGATTGATCCCCCCTTCGAGCAACTCGACGAGCTGCAGCGCTGCGCCAAGGCGTTGAAGGAAGCCATTAGCCGGATGCGCCAGACGGTGGTCGCCATCTGGTACCCGATCAAGGACCCTCGCGCCTTGCGGCGTTTTTATCAGGACCTGGCCGGCAGCGGTGCGCCGAAGCTGTTGCGCGTGGAGTTGCTGGTGCACCCGGTGGACACACCGGACTCGCTGAACGGCTCGGGCCTGGCGATCGCCAACCCGCCGTGGGGGCTGGAAGAGGAGTTACGCGAGCTGCTGCCATGGCTGGCGCAGCTGCTGGGGCAGACACGGGGTGGCTGGACGCTGGATTGGTTGATTGCTGAATCCTGAAGACCGCGCCAGGCACATCGCAGGCAAGTCTTGCCCCACAGCGTCGGCCCTGGATCGGAGCTGACACTGTGGGAGCAGGGCTTGCCCGTGATGGGATTGATGCGGGTCTGCCTGGCTCACGCCGGCAAACAAACTCCCGTCCCGCCCAGCCCGCAATAACCCTGCGGGTTCTTCGCCAGGTACTGCTGGTGGTACGCCTCGGCGTAATAGAACGCTGGCGCCATCTGCACCTCGGTGGTGATCTCGCCTAAACCGGCCTTGCTCAGTTCAGCCTGGAAGACCTCCTGGCTGGCCAGCGCCGCCTGCAACTGCGCCTCGCTGGTGCAATAGATCACTGAACGGTACTGGGTGCCGATATCGCCACCTTGGCGCATGCCCTGGGTCGGGTTGTGAGCTTCCCAGAACACCTTGAGCAGTGCGTCATAGGACGTTTGCTTCGGGTCGAACACCACCAGCACCACTTCACTGTGGCCGGTCAGGCCCGAACAGGTCTCTTCATAAGTGGGGTTGGCGGTGAAGCCACCGGCGTAACCCACGGCGGTGGTGTACACCCCCGGTTGTTGCCACAGGCGCCGCTCGGCGCCCCAGAAGCAACCAAGCCCGAACACCGCCTGCTCCAGGCCCGATGCAAAAGGGCCGGTCAGCGGCTTGCCATTGACGAAGTGTTCGTCGGGGACAGCCATGGGCGTTTCACGGCCAGGCAGGGCTTGGGCGGCAGTGGGCAGTACATTCTTGTTCACGAGTATTTCCGAGCGCAGGGCCATGAGATCGACTCTCCGGGCTGATGACTTTAGGTAGACAGTCATTTTGCCACAGTGTCCGATCAGACGTCCGGCCCGCGAGGGTAGCGACGCAGTCGCTCGATAAGTTCCTGGCTGGGGATCGGCCGGTCAAACAGGTAGCCTTGGCCGACGTCGCAGCGATGCCGACGCAAGAAGGCGAGCTGCTCGGCGGTCTCGATGCCTTCAGCCACCACTTTGAGCTTGAGGTTGTGGGCCATGGCAATCACCGCCGAGGTGATCTCCATATCGTCCTGATTGTCCGGGATTTCGTGGATGAAGCTGCGATCGATCTTGATGATGTCGATCGGGAATTTCTTCAGATAGCTCAGGGACGAATAGCCCGTGCCGAAGTCGTCCATGGCCAGGGTCAGGCCCAGGCTTTTGAGTTGGTCAAGTTGCCGGTGGGTGTCCTCGGTGGCCTCCAGCAGCAGGCCTTCGGTCAACTCCAGTTCCAGCAACTCGGCGTCGAGTTGCTCTTCGGTGAGGATGCTGGCGATGGACGACACTAGGTCCGGATCGGAGAACTGCTTGGGCGACAGATTGATCGCCACTTGCAGACGGCCCAGCCCGGCCTCGGTCATCGCCTTGCTCATGCGGCAGGCCTGGCGTGCAACCCATTTTCCGATAGGAATGATCAGCCCGGTCTCTTCGGCCACGCTGATGAACTGGTCCGGGCGGATCATGCCTTTTTCCGGATGGTTCCAGCGCAGCAAGGCCTCCAGCCCCAGCAGGCGCCCGGTCTTCAGGCACAGCTTGGGCTGGTAGAAGACTTCCAGTTCGTTCTGGGTCAGGGCGCGACGCAGGTTGTTTTCCACGAACAGCTTGTAGCTGGCCTCGGCGTTCAGCGCCTCGGTGAATACCTGCACCTGATGCTTGCCATTGGCCTTGGCCTTGTGCAGAGCCAGGCCGGCATTCTTCATCAGGGTCTGGGGGTCGCGGCCGTGCAGCGGCGCGCAGGCCAGGCCTACGGACCCGGTGACGTTGATCAGTTGGTTGTCGACGAACATTGGCTTGTCGAGCGTCTTGAGCACCTGGATGGCGATCTGTTGGCCGAGTTCCAGATCGGTGTCGTCCAACAGTACCGCGAACTCATTGCTGGCAAAGCGCGCGAGGCTGCCGCTGGGGCTGAGGCTGTTGCGCAGGCGCCGGGCCAGGCTGATCAGCAACTTGTCGCCGGTCTGGTGACCCAGGCTGTCGTTGATGCGCTTGAAGTTGTCGATGTCCACCAGCAGCAGGCTGATGGGCGTGTCGCTGTCTCGGGCAAAGCGTTCATCGAGGTTGCGAATGAAGGCCGGACGGTTGCCCAGGCTGGTCAGGTTGTCGGTGTAGGCCAGGCGCTCGATGCGCTGCTGGGCCAGCTTGCTCTGGGTGACATCCTCGTAGATGCCGATGTAGTGGGTCAGCTCGCGGTCATCGCCATACACCTTGGAGATCGACAGCTGGCCCCAGTAGGGTTCGAGGTTTTTGCGTCGGCTCTTGAATTCGCCTTGCCAGCTGTTGTTGCTGGCCAGGCTCGAACGGGCGTCGAACATCAGCTCGCTGAGATTTTCCAGTGCCGGCAGCTCGGACAGCCGCACCCCTTGGACTTCATCCGAGCTGTATTGGGTGATCGCAGTGAAGCTCGGGTTGACGTATTCGACGATGCCATCGCGGTTGACCAGCAAAAACGCATTGGCGCTTTGTTCCACCGCGCGCTGGAACAGATGCAGGGCGCTGGTGGCGGTCCGGCGGCGGTGGTTGTTGATGACCTGGGCAAATTGATCGGCCAATTCCCCGGCAAAGGCGATCTCGTCCGCCTGCCAGACCCGTGATGTGCCGGTCTGCTCCAGGCAGAGCACGCCCACCAGTTGGCCGTCCACGCGAATGCCGGCGTCCAGCAGGGCGGCGACATCGCGCTTGCGTAGACTGGGGGCCATTTCTCGGGTGCGTGGGTCGCTGCTGACATCGTTGATGTTGACCGCGCGGCTGGTGTGCAGCGCGTCGAGGTAATTGGGGTATTGGCCGATGTCCAGAGTGGCCAACGCACGATAAGCGTCATCCCCCCGATTGAAGCTGGTGATCGGCTCCAGCCGGTCGCCGTCGAGATTCCACAGGCTCGCGGATTCGACAGCGTAGATCTGGCAGGCGCTGCGCGTGATCAGCTCGGCGGCTTCGAGCAACGGGTCGTTCGTCTGGTAGCGCTGGCGGGCCAGACGCAGAATCAACGCCTGCTGGGCGCGGACCCGTTCCAGATGGTGCAGCTGTTCCTGCTGGGTCTTCTGGTTCAGCTCCAGGGCGGCCTGCAGCCGGCTGTTCTGGGTTTCCAGTTCGTTGGCACTGGGGCTGGCCGCCAGCGGCTCGGCCGGGTCCACCACGAGCAGATAACCGCGCAGCAACTGGCGATTGTGCTGCTTGTAGGCTTCGCCGATTTCCAGCAGATGCAACGGCCCTTGAGCGGTGTGCAGGGTGTAGCGGATGCGGTAGTTGTTTTTATCGGCCAACTGCTGCTGGACGGCGTCGTGCAGTTGATAGCGTGCCTCGGGCTCCATGAGGCTCGCGTAGGGCGAGCCGATCAGGGCGCACAGCTCGGAAGCCGGCAGGCCGAAGTGCTTTTCACAGTTGGGGTCGAGGAACAGCAACGCCCAGTTGGCCTCGTTCAGCCGCTCGAAACGAAGCATGCCGAGCCGTGAAGGCACCGGTAGCTGCGTCACGACCTCGGCCACCATGCGGCTGGCGGCATCCGGTTGGCTTTTCATTGAGAGCTCACTTAAGGGAGTGCTATGCGCCACCGTTCGACTGCGTGAACCAGCGCGTGCAGTAAGGTTGCATCAAGCGCGACAGACTGACAAGCAATACAGTGGCGCCTTGCCTCTATGTTGTCGGCCACGTCGCGAATTTCTGTAATTTCAGGGTTGGAAATCTGGATCCGATAGGCTTTTTTGATGCCTGGCGCTTGTTTACACTGAAAAGCTCGATCAATCCTCAGCAAATGGCCCTTGTGTATCGGCCCTCATTCGCCAGACGGATAGCATTGATTCGAGGCAAAAAAATCCCCGCCGGAGGGCAGGGATTTTGAGGTCGGGCCAAGTGCCCGCAAAGGCGTGCGTGGCCCCGGCAGCAGCGCCGGGGTCAGGCGGGTTATAGCAGCAGTGTACGGATGTCCGCCAGCAGCTCACCAAGGCGCTTGGTGTAGCGTGCGGCAGTGGCACCGTTGATGACGCGATGGTCGTAGGACAACGACAACGGCAGCATCAGCTTGGGCTGGAAGGCTTTGCCGTCCCAGACCGGCTGGATGGTGGCCTTGGAGACGCCGAGGATCGCCACTTCCGGTGCATTGACGATCGGCGTGAAGCCGGTACCGCCGATGTGACCGAGGCTGGAGATGGTGAAGCAGGCGCCCTGCATCTCGTCCGCAGACAGCTTCTTGGTGCGGGCTTTTTCGGCCAGCGCCGCCGCTTCGCCGGCCAGTTGCAGCAGGCTTTTCTGATCGACGTTCTTGATCACCGGCACCAGCAAGCCATCCGGGGTGTCTACGGCAAAGCCGATGTTGACGTACTTCTTGCGGATGATCGCTTTGCCGCTGGGCGCCAACGAGCTGTTGAAGTCCGGCAGTTCCTTCTGCAAGTGGGCGCAGGCCTTGAGCAGCAGGGGCAGGACGGTCAGCTTGACGCCGGCCTTTTCCGCCACGGCTTTCTGGGCCACGCGGAAAGCTTCCAACTCGGTGATGTCAGCCTGGTCGAACTGGGTCACGTGCGGCACGTTCAGCCAGCTGCGGTGCAGGTTGGTGGCACCCGCCTGCATCAGGCGCGTCATCGGCACTTCTTCGATTTCACCGAAGCGGCTGAAGTCCACCACGGGAATCGGTGGAATACCTGCGCCGCCGGTCGCGCCCGCGCCAGCGGCCGGAGCGGTTTTGGCCTGGGTCATGATCGATTTGACGTAAGCCTGCACGTCTTCCTTGAGGACACGACCGTGCGGGCCGGTAGCGCCCACGGCGCTCAGCTCGACGCCGAACTCGCGAGCCAGCTGACGCACGGCCGGGCCGGCGTGAACCTTGGCACCGCTGGCAGCCGCCGGAGCAGCGGCAGGTGCCGCTGCTTCAGCCTTGGCCGGAGCAGGCGCGGCCGCCGCCTGGGCCGGTGCAGCCGCAGCCGAGACTGGCGCCGCAGCCGGTGCCGGTGCCGCGCCCTTGACCTTCAACTTGAGGATCAGGTCGCCGGTGCCGACTTCATCGTCCAGCTTGATGCTGACGCTTTCCACCACGCCGGCCGCAGGAGACGGAATCTCCATGCTGGCCTTGTCCGATTCCAGGGTAATCAGCGACTGGTCAGCGGCCACGGTGTCGCCGGCCTTGACCAGTACCTCGATGATCTTGGCCTTGCCGGCCGAACCGATGTCCGGGACATGAATGTCCTGAACACTGTCGGCGGCTGGCGCTGCAGGCGCAGCAGCCGGTGCCGGAGCCGCAGCAGCCTGAGCCTGAGCCGGTGCAGTGGCAGGTGCTGCCGCCGGGGCTGCGCCTTGCACCTTGAGCTTGAGGATCAGGTCGCCGGTACCGACTTCGTCGTTGAGCTTGACGCTGATGCTCTCGACCACGCCGGCCGCTGGCGATGGAATCTCCATGCTGGCCTTGTCCGATTCCAGGGTGATCAGCGACTGGTCAGCTTCGACGGTATCGCCGACCTTGACCGAAATCTCGATGATCTGTGCCTTGCCCGACGAGCCGATGTCCGGAACATGGATATCCTGGCTCGACGCCGCGGCGGCTGGAGCAGGAGCTGCCGGTGCCGCCGGAGCGACTGGGGCTGCTTCGGCTTTCGGCGCAGCAGCAGGGGCGGCCGCCTTGGGCGCCTCGGCGGCGCCCTCGACTTCCAGCTCCAGCAGTTCGTCGCCTTCTTTCAGGCGGTCGCCCAGCTTGACCTTGATGCTCTTGATCACGCCAGCCTTGGGGGCCGGCACTTCCATGCTGGCCTTGTCCGACTCGAGGGTGAGCAGGCTCTGCTCGGCCTCGATGCGGTCGCCGACCTTGACCAGCAATTCAATGACTTCACCTTCACCGCTGCCGATGTCAGGTACGCGAATGAGTTCGCTCACGAAAGTTCTCCTCAGCAGTCCAGTGGGTTGCGTTTCTCGGGGTCGATACCGAACTTGGCAATGGCTTCAGCCACGACCTTGGGTTCGATGTCGCCACGATCAGCAAGGGCTTCCAGGGCTGCCAGCACAACGAAGTGGCGATCGACTTCAAAGAAGTGACGCAGCTTCTTGCGGCTGTCGCTACGGCCGAAACCGTCGGTGCCCAGCACCTTGAATTCCTTGGAAGGAACCCACTGGCGGATCTGCTCGGCGAAGATCTTCATGTAGTCGGTGGACGCAATGACCGGACCTTTACGGCCAGTCAGTGCCTGCTCGACATAGGTGGTCTGAGGCTTCTGGCCCGGGTGCAGGCGGTTGAAGCGCTCGACGGCCAGGCCATCGCGGCGCAATTCGTTGAAGCTGGTCACGCTCCACACGTCAGCGCCGATGTTGAACTGTTCACGCAGGATGATCGCCGCTTCGCGGACTTCACGCAGGATGGTGCCCGAGCCCAGCAACTGGACGTGGTGCGCCGCTTCCTTCTTGTCTTCCTCGAGCAGGTACATGCCCTTGATGATGCCTTCCTCGGCGCCGGCCGGCAGGGCAGGCTGCGTGTAGGCTTCGTTCATCACGGTGATGTAGTAGAAAATGTCCTGTTGCTCTTCGGTCATTTTCTTCATGCCGTCCTGGATGATCACCGCCAGCTCGTAGCCGTAGGTCGGATCATAGGTGCGGCAGTTCGGGATGGTTCCGGCCAGGATGTGGCTGTGACCGTCTTCGTGTTGCAGGCCTTCACCGTTAAGGGTAGTCCGGCCGGCGGTGCCGCCGATCAGGAAGCCACGGGTGCGGCTGTCGCCAGCGGCCCAGGCCAGGTCGCCGATGCGCTGGAAGCCGAACATCGAGTAAAAGATGTAGAACGGCAGCATCGGCTGGTTGTGGTTGCTGTACGAGGTACCGGCCGCGATGAACGACGACATGGCGCCGGCTTCGTTGATGCCTTCTTCGAGGATCTGGCCCTTCTTGTCCTCGCGATAGAACATCACCTGGTCTTTATCGACAGGCTCGTAGAGCTGGCCGACGGACGAGTAGATGCCCAACTGGCGGAACATTCCTTCCATGCCGAAGGTACGGGCTTCGTCGGGAATGATCGGAACGATGCGGTGGCCGATTTCCTTGTCCTTGACCAGCTGCGACAGGATGCGCACGAAGGCCATGGTGGTGGAAATTTCGCGGTCGCCCGAGCCATCGAGGATGGCCTTGAGGGTGTCCAGCGGTGGCGTCGGCACACTGAAGCTCTTGGTCCGGCGCTGGGGCACGAAGCCGCCCAGTGCGGCACGACGTTCGGCCAGATAGCGAGCCTCGGCGCTGCCTTCCTCGGGTTTGAAGAATGGCAGGTTCTCGAGGTCCGCATCCTTGACCGGGATGTCGAAGCGATCGCGGAATTTGCGCAGGCTGTCGACGTCGACCTTCTTGGTGTTGTGCGCCGTGTTCTTCGCTTCGCCGGCACCGGTCCCGTAGCCCTTGATGGTCTTGGCCAGGATGACGGTGGGCTGGTTCTTGTGGTTCACGGCCTGGTGGTAAGCCGCGTAGACCTTGTACGGGTCGTGGCCGCCACGGTTGAGCTTCCAGATCTCGTCGTCGGTCAGGTCGGCGACCATGGCCTTGAGTTCCGGCGAGTTGAAGAAGTGCTCACGGACGAACGCGCCGTCCTTGGCCTTGTAGTTCTGGTATTCGCCGTCGATGACTTCGTCCATGCGGCGTTGCAGGATGCCGTCGACGTCCTTGGCCAGCAGTGGGTCCCAGAAACGGCCCCAGACCACCTTGTTGACGTTCCAGCCACCGCCACGGAACACGCCTTCGAGTTCCTGGATGATTTTCGCGTTGCCGCGAACCGGGCCGTCGAGGCGCTGCAGGTTGCAGTTGATGACGAAGATCAGGTTGTCCAGCTTCTCGCGGCCTGCCAGCGAGATTGCGCCCAGGGATTCCGGCTCGTCGCACTCACCGTCGCCCATGAAGCACCAGATCTTCTGCTTGCCAGCCGGGATGTAGCCACGGGCTTCCAGGTACTTCATGAAGCGTGCCTGGTAGATCGCCTGGATCGGCCCCAGACCCATGGAAACGGTCGGGAACTGCCAGAAATCAGGCATCAGCCAAGGGTGCGGGTAGGACGAAAGGCCCTTGCCATCGACTTCCTGGCGGAAGTTGTTCATCTGGTCTTCGCTGATGCGGCCTTCCATGAAGGCGCGGGCGTAGACGCCAGGCGAAGCGTGGCCCTGGAAGTAGATCAGGTCGCCGCCATGCTCGTCGGTTGGCGCCTGGAAAAAGTAGTTGAAGCCGATGTCATACAGCGTCGCACTGGAGGCGAAGCTGGAGATGTGACCGCCCAGATCCGAATCTTTCAGATTGGTACGCATCACCATGGCCAAGGCGTTCCAGCGCACCAGCGAGCGGATGCGGCGTTCCATGAACAGGTCGCCGGGCATGCGTGCTTCGTGGGTGACGGGGATCGTGTTGCGGTATGGCGTGGTGATGGCATATGGCAGCTGGGAACCGCTGCGGGTTGCCAGTTCGCCCATACGGGTCATCAGATAATGAGCGCGGTCTTCGCCTTCTTTGTCGAGAACCGACTCCAGGGCGTCCAGCCATTCCTGGGTTTCGACGGGATCGAGGTCTTGCATGGCTTGCTCCAGGGCGGAAAGGCTTCCAGAATCGAAGCCTGAGTTTGCGACTGGCCTTGTGGGCAGACGATATTGAATTCTTGGATTGCCGGGTGTGGCTCGGGTCGAGCCGTTCTGACGGCGTGTAGTTTTACTACAAATCGAGGATCAATTCATATTCCTGCTGAATGGCCTCAGTAGCAAAACTACAGGGTAGCGATACCCGGAACCCTGTCAGCTTGTGAGAAAAACCGATACTGCGGGTTAAAAATAAATCTTTGCGGGCTGACTTGCGATGCTTTCTGCCAAATTTCATAAAACTACAGCTATTTATTACCTTTGTACGACAGTCTGGCCATTATGCCCTCTGCCTGTCGGCTCGGTGACTACCTTTAACACGCCGATCAAGGATAGACCATGAACCTGCCTGAGCTGGTCGATCTGCCCCCGTTGGTGCAAGCACTGACCCAACCTCGTCGCGAAGGCTTCATGGCCGCCGCGCAGACTGACATTCCCTGGCCTGAAGACTTCTGGTCCCAGTTCGACCGGGTCTGCACAGCCAGTGATTTCGTCTATCAGCAGGTTCAACAAGACCCGGCGCTGCTGCTTGAGCTGCACGCCAGTGGCCAGTTGCAGCGGGCTTTCCAGGCTGGCGAGTTGTGCGCCCAGATCACCGCTGCAGTGAGCGTTGCCGAGTCCGAGGACCAGTTGGGACGCCTGTTGCGTCGTCAGCGCACGCGCCAGCAGGTGCGCATCATCTGGCGTGACTTGACCCGCCAGGCGGACCTGGTGCACACCTGTCGCGACCTGTCCGACCTTGCCGATGCCTGCATCGATCAGGCCTACCACTGGCTGTACCCGCGACATTGCCAGCAGTTCGGCACGCCGAAGGGGCGGCGCACCGGTGAAGCGCAGCACTTGGTGGTTCTGGGCATGGGCAAGCTGGGCGCCGTGGAGCTCAATCTGTCATCGGACATCGATCTGATCTTCGGCTACCCGGAAGGCGGCGAAACCGAAGGCACCAAACGCCCGCTGGATAATCAGGAATTCTTCATTCGCCTGGGCCAGCGGTTGATCAAGGCGCTGGACCCAGTGACGGTCGACGGGTTCGTCTTTCGTGTCGACATGCGCCTGCGTCCTTATGGCTCGTCAGGCGCGCTGGTGCTGAGTTTCAATGCGCTGGAGCAGTATTACCAGGATCAAGGGCGCGACTGGGAGCGTTACGCCATGATCAAGGCCCGTGTAGTGGCCGGAGACAAAGTGGCTGGCGCACGTTTGCTGGAGATGCTGCGGCCCTTCGTGTACCGGCGCTACCTGGACTTTTCCGCCATCGAGGCACTGCGCACCATGAAGCAGCTGATCCAGCAGGAGGTCCGACGCAAGGGCATGGTCGACAACATCAAGCTGGGGGCTGGCGGCATTCGTGAAGTGGAATTCATTGCCCAGGCGTTCCAGCTGATCCATGGTGGCCGCGATCTGAGCCTGCAACAGCGCCCCTTGCTCAGGGTGCTGGCGACACTGGAAGGCCAGGGTTATCTGCCAGCGGCCGTGGTCAATGAACTGCGTGACGGCTACGCGTTCATGCGCTACACCGAGCACGCGATTCAGGCCATTGCTGACCGCCAGACCCAGATGCTGCCCGACGGCGCGCTGGATCAGGCGCGCATCGCCCTGATGATGGGCTTTGCGAACTGGGCGTCATTTCATCAACAGCTGATGCACTGGCGTGGCCGTATCGACTGGCACTTCCGGCAGGTGATCGCGGATCCAGATGAGGAAGAAGGCGCCACGGGCGACCTCTCTGTGGGTGGCGAATGGCTGCCGTTGTGGGAGGAAGATCAGCACGAGGAGGCGGCACGTCGGCAACTGGAAGAGGCCGGCTTCCATGACGCCGCCCGGGCGCTCAAGCGCCTCGCCGACTTGCGCGTCAGCCCGCAACTGCGCGCCATGCAGCGGGTCGGTCGCGAGCGCCTCGATGCGTTCATCCCGCGCTTGCTGGCTCAGGCGGTGGAGCACGCCGACCCGGACCTGGTCCTCGAACGGGTGCTGCCGTTAGTGGAGGCTGTGGCGCGGCGCTCCGCCTATCTGGTCCTGCTCACCGAAAACCCGGATGCTCTGCGCCGCTTGCTCACACTGTGTGCCGCCAGCCCGTGGATCGCCGAGCAGATCACCCGCTTTCCATTGTTGCTCGACGAGTTGCTCAATGAGGACCGGCTGTTCAGCCCGCCCTTCGCGCCGGAGCTTGCCGCCGAACTGCGCGAGCGCCTCACGCGCATTCCCGAGGACGACCTTGAGCAACAGATGGAGGCGCTGCGGCACTTCAAGCTGGCCCACAACCTGCGGGTGGCTGCATCGGAAATCGCCGGCAACCTGCCGTTGATGAAGGTCAGCGACTACCTGACCTGGCTGGCAGAGGCGATCCTGGAGCAGGTGCTGGCCCTGGCCTGGCGGCAGACCGTCGCGCGCCACGGTTCGCCGCTGCGCACGGATGGCAGCCCTTGTGATCCGGGCTTCGTGATTGTCGGCTATGGCAAGGTCGGCGGGATCGAGCTGGGCCATGGCTCGGACCTCGACCTGGTGTTCATCCATGACGCCGACGCCAATGCCGAAACCGACGGGGCCAAGCCGATCGACAGCGCCCAGTTTTTTACCCGCCTGGGGCAGCGGATCATTCACATGCTGACCGCGCACACCAACTCCGGGCAACTGTATGAGGTCGACATGCGCCTGCGGCCTTCCGGTGCGGCGGGGCTGCTGGTCAGCTCCATCAGTGCGTTCGAGCGCTATCAGGAGAAAGAGGCATGGACCTGGGAGCATCAGGCGCTGGTGCGTGCTCGGGTGCTGGTGGGGTGCCCGCGGGTGGCCAGTGCATTCGAGCAGGTGCGGGCCAGGGTCTTGAGCCAGTCTCGGGACTTGCCGGCCCTGCGCGTGGAGGTCAGCGAGATGCGCGCGAAGATGCGCGACAACCTCGGCAGCCGGGTCACTGCTGCGGGCACCGGCACCAACGCTTTCGACGCCAACGCTCCGCTGGACCTCAAGCAGGACGCCGGTGGTATCGTCGATATTGAATTTATGGTGCAATACGCGGCCTTGGCGTGGTCGGGCCAGCATCCGGGCCTGTTGCAGTACACCGATAACATCCGCATCCTCGAAGGCCTTGAGCAGGCGGGCTTGCTGCCTGGCGCCGATGCCAGCCTGTTGCGCGAGGCCTACAAGGCCTATCGTTCGGCGGCACACCGGCAGGCCTTGCAGAAGCAGGCGGGCGTGGTCAGCGGCAATCAGTTCATCAATGAACGGCGCGAGGTTCGGCGTATCTGGGGTGAGTTGGGGTTGACCTGAGGGCCCCCGTATCCGCAGGGGTCGGAGCCGGGCGCTGTGGGAGCAGGGCTTGTCCGCGATGCAGGCGCTGCGGACCATCAGCGCTATCGCGTTGAGCCCATCGCGGGCAAGCCCTGCTCCCGCAAGCCTTCGTTTAATCTGGAAAACTATGAGAATTCTGATCATTGGACCCAGCTGGGTCGGTGACATGGTGATGGCGCAGACCCTGTTCCAGAGCCTTGAACAGCAGCATCCGGGCTGCCAGATCGACGTGCTGGCACCCGAATGGAGCCGCCCGTTGCTCGAGCGCATGCCCGAAGTGCGCGCGGCCTTGAGCTTTCCGCTCGGTCACGGCGCCCTCGCGCTGGCGACTCGCCGGCGTATCGGCAAGGCGCTCAAGGGGCAGTACGACCAGGCCATCCTGTTGCCCAACTCGCTGAAGTCGGCGCTGGTGCCTTTCTTTGCCGGCATCCCCAAGCGCACCGGCTGGCGCGGCGAGTTCCGCTATGGCCTGCTCAACGACGTGCGCACCCTCGACAAGGCCCGTTATCCGCTGATGATCGAACGCTTCATGGCCTTGGCCCATGAGCCGGGCGCGTTGCTGCAGCAGCCGTACCCACGGCCGCGCCTGCAGATCGAGGCGGCCAGTCGCGATCAGGCGCTGGCCAAGTTCGGTCTGATGCTGGATCGCCCGGTGCTGGCCCTGTGTCCCGGCGCCGAGTTCGGTGAGTCCAAGCGTTGGCCCTCGGAGCATTACGCGAAGGTCGCCGAAGCACGCATTCGCGAAGGCTGGCAAGTCTGGCTGTTCGGCTCGAAAAAGGATCATCCGGTGGGCGAGGACATTCGCCAGCGGCTGATCCCCGGCCTGCGCGAGGAGGCCGTCAACCTCAGTGGCGAGACGTCCCTGGCCGAAGCCATCGACCTGATGTCGTGCAGCGACGCAGTGGTGTCCAATGATTCGGGCTTGATGCACGTCGCGGCGGCGCTGGATCGGCCGTTGGTGGCGGTGTACGGCTCGACCTCCCCAGGTTTTACGCCGCCCTTGGCCGATCAGGTCGAAGTGGTGCGCCTGGGCCTGGAATGCAGCCCGTGCTTCGACCGCACCTGCCGTTTCGGTCACTATAATTGCTTGCGCCTGCTGGAGCCTCGGCAGGTCAACGAAGCCTTGCTGCGACTGGACGGGCCGCCGCCGGTCGATGTAATGAGCGAGGTCAACTGAATTGCGTGTGCTGGTCATCAAGACATCGTCCCTGGGCGACATCATCCATACTCTGCCAGCTCTGACCGATGCGGCCCGAGCCATTCCCGGCATCCGTTTCGACTGGGTCGTGGAAGAGGGCTTTGCCGAAATCCCTTCCTGGCACCCGGCAGTGGACAAGGTCATCAAGGTGGCCATGAGGCGTTGGCGCGGCGCCCCATGGCAAGCGGTCAAAAGCGGCGAGTGGGGCGGGTTCAAGAAGCAGCTGCGCGAGCAGAAATATGACCTGGTGATCGAAGCTCAGGGGCTGTTCAAGAGCGCCTGGCTGACCCGCTATGTCAAGAACACCCCGGTGGCCGGGATGGACCGTCGCTCCGTGCGCGAACCCCTGGCCAGCCATTTCTATGATCGGCGCCTGGCAGTGGGGCATCGCAGCATCCAGCACGCGGTCGAGCGTCTGCGTCGGCTGTTCGCGCTGGCACTGGGTTACGATTTGCCGGACGTCATGGGCGATTACGGCCTGAATCCCCTGCGGCCCGTCGGTGGCCGGCGGCTGGCGCCTTACGTGGTGTTTCTGCACGGCACCACCTGGGACACCAAGTTCTGGCCGGAGGCCTACTGGCGCGACCTGGCCGTGCGCCTGGCCAGTGCCAGGATCGAAGTGCGCCTGCCGTGGGGCAACGACGCCGAGTTTGCCCGGGCCCAGCGCCTGGCGGCGGGGCTCGACAGCGTCAAGGTACTGCCACGGCTGAACCTGGCCGGGGTTGCCGCAGTGCTGGCCGAGGCCAGTGCCTGCGTGGCGGTGGACACCGGCCTGGGTCACCTGGCAGCGGCGCTGGACGTGCCGACGCTGTCGCTGTTCGGCCCTACCAACCCGGTCCTGACCGGCGCCTATGGGCGCAGCCAGGTCCACATCGCCAGCGATTGGCCCTGCGCACCTTGCCTGAAGAAAAAATGCACCTACCAGCCGACGCCCGAGGATCAGGCCCGGTTCGACCTTAAACGCGAGTGGCCGCTGTGCTTCACTCGCCTGAACTCCGAGCGAGTGGCGGCCCGCCTCAGTGCCCTGCTGCTGGCCGAGGAGTTACGTTGATGCAGGATCCAAGCTGATGCAACTGGCCTTTGTGCTCTATAAATACTTTCCGTTCGGCGGCCTGCAGCGCGATTTCATGCGCATTGCCCTTGAGTGCCAGCAGCGCGGTCACGAAATTCGTGTCTATACCCTGATCTGGGAAGGCGATGTGCCCCCTGGCTTCGAGGTGTTGGTGGTGCCGGTCAAGGCGCTGTCCAACCATAGTCGCAATGAAAAGATGCTCAAGTGGATGAACGCCGACCTGGCCAAGCGTCCGGTGGACCGTCTGATCGGCTTCAACAAGATGGCCGGGTTGGACGTGTATTACGCCGCCGACGGTTGCTACGAAGACAAGGCGCAGAACCTGCGCCACGCGTTCTATCGCTATTGGAGCCGCTACAAGCACTTCGCCGAGTACGAGCGCGCGGTGTTCGCCGCCGACGCCACGACGCAGATCCTGATGATTTCCGAAGTGCAGCAGCCGCTGTTCATCAAGCATTACCACACCCCGCTCGAACGCTTCCACCTGTTGCCGCCAGGGATCTCCCTGGACCGTCGCGCCCCGGCCAATGCCGCCGAGATTCGTGCCGAGTTCCGCGGTGAGTTCATGCTTGAAGATGATGAACTGCTGCTGGTGCAGATCGGCTCCGGTTTCAAGACCAAGGGCGTCGACCGCACCCTCAGGGCCATCGCCGCGTTGCCGGGCGAGCTGAAAAAACGTGTGCGGCTGATGGTTATTGGCCAGGACGACCCCAAGGTGTTCCAGGTGCAAAGTGCGGCTCTGGGGCTGGGGGATCGGGTGCAGTTTCTCAAGGGGCGCAGCGATATCCCGCGTTTCCTGCTGGGGGCTGACGTGCTGATTCATCCCGCCTACAACGAAAACACGGGTACCGTGCTGCTGGAAGCACTGGTAGCCGGTCTGCCAGTGCTGGTCTCGGCGGTCTGCGGCTATGCCCATTATATCGCTGAAGCGGATGGCGGCCTGGTGCTGGATGAGCCGTTTGATCAGATTCAGCTCAATCAGCATCTGGTACGTATGCTTGAGGACGACGAGGCCCGTGCGCGCTGGGGCGCAAACGGCCTGGTGTTTGCCGATACCGCCGACATCTACAGCATGCCGCAGCATGCCGCCGATGTGATTCTTGCCCGGGGGGCCGCATGAAGCTGCTGTTGCTCGAGCCCTTCGAGAGTCTGTGGGCCGGCGGTGATCCGTTCGTCGAGGTCGAGCAGCTGCAAGGCGAGGTCTACCGCGAACTGGAAAACCGCCGCACGCTGCGTACGGAAGTAGCCGGGCGCGGCTACTTCGTCAAGATCCACCGAGGTATCGGCTGGGGCGAGATCGCCAAGAACCTGTTGAGCGCCAAGCTGCCGGTACTGGGTGCCGGGCAAGAGCTGCGGGCCATCGAGCGGCTGACCGAAGCGGGTGTGCCGACCATGACGGCCGTTGCCTATGGCGAGCGCGGCAATGATCCGTCGGCGCAGCATTCCTTCATCATTACCGAAGAGCTGGCGCCGACCATCAGCCTGGAAGATTTCTGCATGCCCTGGCCCACTCAGCCCCCGCAGCCACGGCTCAAGCGGGCGCTGGTCACCGAGGTGGCGCGGATGACCGGTACCATGCACCGCGCCGGGGTCAATCACCGGGATTGCTACCTGGCGCACTTTTTATTGCACACCGACCAGGCCATCACCCCCGACCATTTCAGGTTGTCGTTGATCGACCTGCACCGCGCCCAGGTGCGCGGGCAGATCACCCGTCGCTGGCGCGACAAGGACCTGGCCGCGTTGTACTTTTCTGCGTTGGACATCGGCCTGACTCGCCGTGACAAACTGCGCTTTCTGCGCGGTTACTTTCAGCGGCCGTTGCGCGACATTCTGCGCGAGGAGGCTCGCCTGCTGGCCTGGCTCGAACCCAAGGCGCAGAAACTGTACGACCGCAAACTTCGTTACGGAGACGCGCTTTGAGGTTTTTTTCGAGAGTTGCCCATGAGTGATTTCATTGCCGAGGCTGACCGCGCCTTGCTGCACCCAAAAGGGCTGGATCAGTTCGACACGCTGTGGGCCTTGCCCCTGGAGGCAGTCGATGAGCCCAACACCGGGCGTGGGGGCTGGAGCAGTGTCTTTCGCCTGGATGTCGATGGCCAGGGTTATTACCTCAAGCGGCAGAGCAACTACCTGACCCGCAGCCTGGCCCGCCCCCTGGGCGAGCCGACCTTCGCCCGTGAGTTTCGCAACATCGATCGCTATCGCAAGCTGGCCATCCCTGCGTTGCAGGCCGCCTATTATGGCCAGCGTCAGGTGGATGGCGAACTGCGTGCCATGCTGATGACCCGCGCTCTGGATGGTTGGACCGATCTGGACACTTTGCTGGGGCAGTGGTCATTGCTTGGCGAAGTGCGCCGGCATGCGGTATTGCGCGCTTGCGGCGAGCTGGCGCGTACCCTGCACGATGCCGGGCAGGTGCATGGCTGCTTCTATCCCAAGCATATTTTCCTGCGGGCCAGCGGCGAGCAGTATCTGGCTCAACTGATCGATCTGGAAAAGACTCGAGCCTTGCTGTTCGGCCAACAGGACCGGGTGCGCGATCTCGAGCCCTTGCTGCGCCGTGCGACGGCCTGGAGCGTCGCCGACACGAGGGTGTTCCTCGCGACCTACTTGCACTGCGCTTTGGACAGCCCGCAGCTGGACGCCTGGGGCAGCCGATTGGGTCGTCGTCGCAGCCGAAAAGAGGCCCGTTGATGCGTTTGTCCGAACTTCAGCAGGCCGGTCGCACGCCGGCCCTGCCCCTGAATGTGTCACTGGCCGATGCTGCCGGCAGCGCCGAACTGCAATTGTTGAGCCTGCTGCGCTCCCTGCCGGGTCAGCGCTATGTCGGTGCTGGTGTCTGGCGCGGCCGGCCGGTGTTGGCCAAATTGCTGGTGGGGCAGAAAGCCCCGCGGCACTTTCAGCGTGAACTGGCCGGTGTGCGGCTGCTGGCCGAACAGGGGCTGGTCACGCCGCAGTTGTTGGCGGACGGCTTGCAGGAAGGTGAGGGCGGCTGGTTGCTGTTCGAGTTGCTGGAGGGCGCACCAAGCCTGGCCCAGGCCTGGGCCGAAGTGGAGTCGTTGCCCGTGCTGGCTGACGAACAACAACTTGTCCTGGCGCAAGCGCTGACGGCCATCGCACAGATGCACGCACGGGGCTTGTGGCAAGAGGACCTGCATCTGGACAACCTGATGCGCCATGACGGCCGGTTGTACCTGATCGATGGCGCCGGCGTGCGCGCCCAACAGGCGGGTACGCCGTTGTCCCGCCAGCAGGTTTTGCAGAACCTTGGGGTGTTCTTCGCTCAGTTGCCCAAAGCCTTCGAGCCCTTCACCGAAGAGCTGCTGGTGCACTATCTGCTGGCCAACGGCGAGCACGCACTGCCCCTCGAGGCGCTGCAGAAGCAGATCGACAAGGTGCGTGCCTGGCGTCTGAAGGACTTTCTCGGCAAGGTCGGCCGCGAGTGCAGTCTGTTCGCCGTGCGCAGCGGCGCTTTTGTCTTGCGGGCGATTCGCCGTGAAGAAGAACCTGCCATGTTGCCGGTGCTGGAGCAGGCCGATCAGTTGCTGGACCAAGGCCATTTGTACAAGACCGGCGGCGCCGCCAGCGTCGGCCGTGTGCAGAGCCAGGGCCGCGAGCTGGTGATCAAACGCTACAACATCAAGAGCTTCGCCCATTGGCTCAAGCGCTTTTGGCGGCCGAGCCGCGCCTGGCATTCGTGGGAGTACGGCAATCGCCTGGCCTTCCTTGGCATGGCTACGCCCAAACCCTTGGCGCTGCTGGAAAAGCGCTTCCTGTGGTTGCGCCGTCGCGCCTACCTGGTGACCGAATACCTTCCCGGCGAAGACCTGATCCAGCGCTTCGCTCCCCACGTCGATAGCGGTGAGGTCCCCGAGCCCGAGTTGCTGGCGCTGGCCCAGCTGTTCGCCGAACTGATCCGCGAGCGCATCAGCCATGGGGATCTCAAAGGCCATAACCTGATCTGGGACAAGGGCAGATGGTCGATGATCGATCTGGATGCCATGTGTCAGCACGGCAGTGATTCGAGTTTCGCCCCGGCGTTTGCCCGGGATCGGGCGCGGTTGTTGCGTAATTGGCCGGTGCAGAGTGGGTTGTATCAGGTGCTGGATGGGCGATTGCCGAGGTTATAGCCCTTCGAAGTCTATCCCGAGAACAACGTTGTGGCCGATAGGGTTTTACACAAGCGGGGCAAGAGCCGAATCTGGTCGCGATGCAGGCGCCGCGATGCATCCGTCCCGCCGTAACGGCCTTCGCGAGCAAGCTCGGCTCTTTGCGCGCGCGGTGATGCTATCGCGCTCAAGCAAGCGCCGCGAACTCAAGCCATTCGCTCGCCAGCCCGGTCTGCCTGACCTTGATCTCCCAGCCATCGTCGCTCAGGTTGCGTCTGACCAGGATTGTGGCGTCCTTCGATTTTTCGCCGGCGGGCATCAGGCGATAGCGGTTGTCTCGCAAGCTGCGTTGAATCCTGAAGGTGTGAGCACCCCAACGCAGGTACAGGAGACCATTCTGGCGAATAATACCGTGCCCGTCGGGGCTGGCGCCGGGCGTTTGTTCGGAGTCCATTCGTACCTGTGCCACCAGCTCGGCCAAGTCAGGAACGGCCCCGTCCCACCGTACATCCTGGGGGAGAACCCATTCGCCCGCAGCGTTTCTGCGCACCAGCGACTTGAAGTAGGCGTTTGGGTTACGGGCGTCTACCACCAGCCATGCCTGTCCGTCGAAGTCCACCTCGTAGCGGCGTCCTGCTTTATCTTCAATGAAGTATCGAGATTGGCCCCCCTCGGCCGGTACATGCTCATAGACGCCTTCCTTGTAGATGCTGTCGATGCGATAGCGCAGGTTACGCGATGGCGACGTGGCGGCCAGGTTGGGATTGAGTGGGGCCGGTTGCTTGATGGGCAGGTGGCGGAAAGTTCGGCTGAAAAACGAGCAAGCCGCGATCCCCGCTCCCGCATCGCCCAGATAGGTCAGCATCAGCAACAAGTGGCGTAGGCCTTCGATGCGATCGGCAGCTTGCAGGCTTTCCTTGGCGTCCCACAGCGAGATCATGGCGCGGCCCAATGCCAGTGGCACCAAGAGCCGTCCTGGCAGGATCAGCGTGATCATGTCCAGCACACTGAGCGCGGTGTGCCAGAGGGTTTCCAGGTTGATCTCGGAGGTGGTGGTGGACAGTGCGTCGCTGTCCGTCATGACCCGGTCGACTTCGGCGAGGTAGCACTGCTCGATAAAATCACCCTCGATCACGCCAAGCTTGACCGACGTGGCAGCGTGCCCGCTCTCCAGCAACCTGCGCGCGGCATCGCGGGAGGCGATATTGATGCGTTCCAGGGCATAGGCGCTCAGGGCAGCCTGCCCCGTGAACGCCGCCAATAGTGCTGCCCGGTCCCTGAAATAGCGCCACGGCCGCCGATCCGGCGCATCCGGCGTATAGAGCACCAGGCTCGCCACACTGTCGGGGGACCTCACAGAGAGCACCAGCACGCCCGTTATCCGCGCGCCGGCCAGTTCCAGGGTCTGGACTTCCAGGCTGTGCCCATACACGGTCGGCCGGCTGGTGCGGGACGGATGACGGAGCAACGTGTCGATCCAGAAATAGGCTCGCTCTTCACGATCACTGCCCAGATGGCCGGCGTGACGCGCCTTCAAGGCCTCTGCGCGCAGTCTGGTCAGGGTGAGCCGATAGTGACTGTCACGCCGCCACTGCGCTTCGGGAGCGTCGATCAGGCGATGCTTGATATGGCTTGCGTAGCGGCTGCCGATATTCAAACGCCGCATCAGTTGTTTGACCGCTGTCGGTGTCACGCCTGGCACAGGCTGATTCTGTTGATCGAATACTCTGGCGGTGAGCCAATAGTCGAAGTCCAGGGCGCCGATGTTTTCCAAAGCCAGCTCGGTGAGCGAGCGCTTGCGACTCTGCAAGTTGACGATCTCGCCGGTATGGGCGCGCAACCAGCCGGGAATGATGTGACCCGGGTTGGTCGCCGGGGTCAGCGGCCCCGTCTGATAAGCGGTGGTGGTCACGATGAAGAGGTGGTCCGGGTTCAATTCCTGGCCCGACAGTGCATGCAAAGGGCGCCGTAACTGCGCCTTGGCGTAAGCCAGCAAGCTGCTGCGCGCACCAAAGGTGCGAACGCTCGGCAACCCGGGTGTCGCGGCCTTGGCGGTCGCCAAGGCGAGTGCCTGCATGGCCTGGACGATCTCCACTTTGGCCTCTTGCGAGGCGCTTTTCAGCCAGGCAGGCATGTAGTTCTCCAGCAGCGCGCCATAGCGGGTGCGCAACCGTCCGTGACGGTCGATCAATGGCAGTAGCGCGGCCGCCCGAGTGAGGGCGCGCTCGTAACGCGATAGGGTGCGCTGGGCAGCCGGATGCTGAACACCGCGCCAAGCCTCGAAGACGGCCTGGCGCTGGCCGCGTAACAGCTGTTCCACGCCCAAGGTGAAGGCGTCTTGATGCATTTCGGTAATCAGCAATTCATCTGGGTTTTGCACGGCGCGACGCTCTTGCCCGGTCAAGCCGCTCAACAGTAGGGCGCCTTGACGCTGGTCATCCAGCCGCTCTGCCAATTCCTGATGCAGGGCGCCGAGTGAGTCGAACGCTTCCAGTCCGACGCCCCGGCTGTACAGCAACACCACGCCGCTATCGCTGGCTGGCGCGACCGTTTGAGGCGGGCCGATGAGCGGTACGGCAAAGGCCCCGTGCGGGTCGTGGTAGCCCCGGGCATTGCGTTGGGTCAGCACGAAACTGCCATTCAAGATGATTTCGTCAGCGTCGGTTCGTAGAGACAGTCGGTAGACACCTGGGCGGCGCAGAGGGGGCAGGGCTTCTCGGCTGAGGGCGTCGGGGTGCTTGAACAGTAGGGTCAGTAGTTGCCCAGCATTCGCCGGCAAGGTGCCGTCCTGCAAGCGCAGCGCCACTTCAGCACGCAGTTGCTGAATTTGAATGGAGCGCAACTCAGCTTTTCGGGACAGCCAGAAGCGTTTCAGGGCATCTGTGTAGAGGGTCAAGGTTTCGCTGCCCAGTAAACGGATCCAGCGGATCAGCAGCGGCGTGTACGTACGCGGCAGTGGGTGGCGTTCATGGTTGGCCAGGTAATAGCAGTCAGCTTGGGGGTCGGGAAGCCCTTGGTCCTGCCAGAACCGTTCCAGGCTATGGGCCAATGTGTGCTCGCCGACCCATAGTTGCTCAGGTCCGAGATCGTGTGGCAGGCGTGGCAACTGGGCGTGCAAACGTTCCCGGGCAATGCCGGTCAAGGTCGGGGTCGGCTCCAGCAATGATTGCAGGCGGATGTCCAGGGTTTCTAACTGTTCGATGGCGGCGGGCATCAGGGCGCTCCAGGCAAAGGGAGCGAGGGTAGGACGGGGGCAGGGGCAGGGGGCGGTATAAAAATCTCATCTGGCTGGATCGGCCAGGGCGCGCTGCCGCCGTTACTGCCTTGGGCTGTATTACGTTATAATCCCGCGCTTTAGCTGCCCGCCGCCCGTCGGCCGCCAGCCTGACTATCCAGTTTAAAGAGGCTAGACCCTTGGCATTGACGATTCTCGGCCTGTCCGGCGCCCTGAGCCATGATCCCTCCGCGGCCCTTTATATCGACGGCAAATTGATCGCCGCCGCCGAAGAAGAACGGTTCGTTCGTGACAAGCACGCAAAGAACCGCATGCCCTACGAGTCGGCGAAGTTCTGCCTGGAGCAGGCGGGCATCAAGCCTTCCGACGTCGACGTCGTGGCCATTCCGTTTGCGCCTATCAGCCTGTTCGGCGAGGCGCGCTGGAAGTTTGCCAAGCGCTACTGGTATGCCCCGGACCGCGCGTTCGATGCGATCCTGATGGGCAACCGTCGCTACAAGCGCTATCGCAACAAGATCGTCTGGTGCCTGCAGCAGTTGGGCTTCGACCCGAAGAAGATCAAGATCGAGCCGGTCGAGCATCACTTGGCCCACGCCTCCAGCGCTTACCATTGCTCGGGCTTCCAGGAGAAGACCGCAATCCTCGGCATTGACGGCAAGGGCGAGTACGCCACCACTTTCTTCGGCTATGGCGAGAACGGCAAGATCCACAAGATCAAGGAGTTCTACGATCCGGACTCCCTCGGCGGCCTGTACGGCGCGATCACCGAGTTCCTTGGCTTCGAGATGCTCGACGGCGAGTTCAAGGTCATGGGCATGGCGCCGTACGGCGACGCCAGCAAGTATGACTTCTCGCGCCTGGCCACTTTTGAAAACGGCGAGCTGGTGATCAACACCGACTACGCCAACGTGGTCGGCATCCGCCGCTACAAGGAGAAGGGCAAGGGCTTCTACTTCTCGCCCAAGCTCATCGAATGGCTGGGGCCCAAGCGTGAAGGCGACATCGCCGACGAGCCGTACATTCACTATGCGGCCAGCATGCAGGCGCTGTTCGAGAAGCTGTCTTTGCAGATGATCGACCACTACCTGGGCGACATCCTCAAGGAAACCGGCAAGCTGGCGTTCGCCGGCGGCTGCGCCCTGAACGTCAAGCTGAACCAGAAGATCATCGCGCGCAACGATGTCAAGGAGCTGTTCGTGCAGCCGGCTTCCGGCGATGCAGGGACGGCAGTCGGCGCGGCGGCCTATGTGTCCCATGCCCGTGGCGTGCCGGTGGAGAAGATGGAACACGTCTACCTCGGCCCGTCCTACAGCAACGAAGATGTGATCGCTGCGTGCGCCCGGCACCCGAGCGCGCCCACTTGGCGCAAGCTGGACGACATGCCTCGGCAGATTGCCAGGATCATGGTCGATGGCAACCCGGTGGCCTGGTTCCAGGGCCGCATGGAGTTCGGCCCGCGCGCCCTGGGCGGCCGGTCGATCATTGGTTGCCCGAGCGTTGCCGGCGTGGCCGATCGCATCAACCACCAGATCAAGTTCCGCGAACGCTGGAGGCCTTTCTGCCCGTCGATGCTCGACACCGTGGCGCCGCAGATGATCAAGGTCGACCACCCGGCCCCCTTCATGACTTTCACCTTTGAAGTGGCAGAAGAGTGGAAGACCCGCGTGCCGGAAGTCGTGCACGAGGACGGGACGTCCCGCGCCCAGGTGCTCAAGCGCGAATATAACCCGCGCTATTACGACATGATGAAGGCCCTCGAAGACCTGACCGGCAACGGCGTGTCGCTCAACACCTCGCTCAACCGTCGTGGCGAGCCCATGATCTGCTCGCCCACCGACGCCTTGAACATGTTCTTCGGCTCCGACCTGCAGTACCTGATCATGGAAGACATCCTCGTGGTCAAAGAGGGCGCTGACGCTTATGACACGCTCGGCTGAGCGTCATGTGCTGCAGTTCTGCCACGGCTATGACGGGCCTTTCCTCGATTGCGCCCGTCAGTACGCGAGCCTGTTTGCCGGTAGCGGCTATCGGGTGACCACGGTGTTTCTCACCGGGGTGGCAGACCCTGAGGTGGCGGCGGGTTGCGCCAGCGACGAAGTCCTGTTCATGGAGTACAGCTCCAAGGCTATCCGTGGCCTCAAGCTGGCCGCTATCCGGGATCTGCGCCGAATTGCCGCGTCCCGGGATTTCAGCTTCTGCATCGCCCATCGCTTCAAGCCCATTTACATCGCGCTGCTGGGGACGCGCTTGCCGGTCATGGGCGTGCATCACGCCTTCGGTGACTACCAGCGGCCGGGGCGGCGTCTGTTTGCCAACCTGTTTCGTCGTCGCCTGAGCCTGATCGGTGTATCCGACGCTGTGCGCGACGACATGCGTCAGTGCCTGCCGAAATGGCCCACCGGGCGTATTCGCACGCTATACAACCGTATTGATATCGAGGGGCTGCAGGCGCAGCAACTGTCCGAAGGGCCGGCCCGGGATGCCTTGGGGCTGCCCCAGGACGCCTGGATTGTCGGCAACGTCGGCCGTCTGCATCCGGACAAGGACCAGGCCACGCTGCTGCGCGGCTTCGCTCAGGCTCTGCCGTCCCTGCCGCAACACGCCCAATTGGTGATCATGGGCAAGGGCCGGCTGGAGCAGGACCTGATTGAGCTGGCCCGTGAGCTGGGTATCGAGAGCCAGGTGCGCTTTCTCGGTCAGGTGGCTGACGCGCGTCGCTATTTCGCAGCCTTCGATGTGTTTGCCCTGAGCTCTGATCACGAGCCGTTCGGCATGGTACTGCTCGAAGCCATGGCCGCCGGAGTGCCGGTGATAGCCACTGCTGCAGGGGGCGCCCGGGAAGTGGTAGATGGCGTTGGCCTGCTGTTCCCGCTGGGCGATGCGACGCGACTGGCCGAAGGGCTGGTGCACTTGCAGGGGCTGGATGCCGGGCAGCGCCAGGCCTGTGCCGAGTCGATGCGGGTGCGGCTGCACGAACGCTTTTCCGATGAAGCCGTGCGCGAAAGTTTCTGGCGCTTGCCCGCCGTTGCCGCGCTGACAGCGGAGGCCTGATGCTCAATCGACTGCAAAGCTGGCGCGAGCGCGGCTGGGCGACCATCGACGCCGACGCTTACGCGGTCACCTGGCAGCGCTTCGGTGGCAGCGTGGCGACCCATCCGCGGGTGATCGAGCAGCTGGCGGACCTGGCTGGCATTCCGGTGCGCTATCTGGGCTGGGAGCAGGACGGCGAGCTCAAGGCCGCCATTGCTACCTGGGGCCGTGATCTGGCCCTGTCCAAGGACGTGCTCAAGCGTCGGGGCAAGAAAGGCTTGTTCGACCTGGGTAACGCCGAGCTGATTCTGCCCGCTGCCGACAACGCCCAAGTGCCCTTGCGCCACCGCGCCCGCTACCTCTCCGAGCTCAATACCGGGCGCGTCGGGGGCCTGCAGGTACAGGCCGAGGCCTTGGCCATGGCCCGTGCCCCGGAGGACTTGTCGAAGAAGTTTCGCTACAACCAGCGCCGCGAGTTGCGTTTGCTGGAAGAGGCGGGCGGTATCGTCCAGCCGGTAGCAGAAATTTCCAGCGGCGACCTGGCGGCGATCTACTGCGATCTGTTCCAGCGCCGCTGGGGTTTTCCCGCCACCGGTGCCGCGCTCATGACCGAGGTGCTTGAGCGTCTGCGGGACTTGTTGATGGGGTCGGTGATCTTCCTCAATGGCGCGCCGATCGCCGTACAGCTGATCTATCGGGTGCAGGCGCCGCAGTGGGTCAGTGTCGAATACGTCAATGGCGGAGTCGATCCCGAAATGCGCGACTTCAGTCCAGGCAGCGTGCTGAGCTTTCTCAACACCCAGGCGGCCTGGGAGCAGGCCCGGGCCGATGGCAAGGCGCTGCGCTTTTCCTTCGGCCGTGCCGACCGCGAGTACAAGGAGCGCTGGTGCAGCCCGGTGCCGGTGTTCCAGTCATGAGTGCCGGTAGCCGTAAGCAGCAGTTGCTCAAGCGCCATCGTCGCCACAAGCGGGTGGCGCTGCTGATCGCTTTCTGGGTGCTGATCGTGGCGGGCGTGCTGGTCGCTTGGTGGTTGCCCTTGGTGCTGGCTGTGGTCGGGTGGGTTGCCCATGAAGCCTGGTTCGCTGACCATCTGTTCTATTCGCCAAAAGACGATTACCACTATCGGCTGCCCGAAGCCAATGAACTGCCAGTCGGCTTCGACGGCGGCCGCTTGAGCCTGGCACAGGGGGCGTGCGTGGCGGTGGATGCAACGCTGATCGTTGAAGTGCGTCTGAAAAGCCGATGGCTTGGCCGTTTTCTCGACCCCGTGATCCGTGTCGTAGGAGGCGCGCTGGACGATGCCCAGGCCTTCGAGCGCGGTGTCCAGGGCCTGCGTTATCTGAATATCACCGGCGAAAGCCAGGCCCTGCAGGCCGGGCGACTGGCGCTGCTTGGCCAGCATTGCCGCGTCGTCGGAGCGCCGCGACTCTGGGCATTCAATCATTCCGATCTGCGCCCCAAGCGTGTGATGGTCATCGCGCCCCATGCCGATGACGCCGAGCTGGCGGCCTTCGGGCTGTACAGTCAGGCGGCTGAAGCCTGGATCGTCACCCTCACCGCCGGCGAGATCGAGGCTGAGTTCTACCAGGACATGGGCATGTCTGGCGCCGAAGCGGCGCAAACCAAAGGCCGCCTGCGGGCCTGGGACAGTATTGCCGTGCCGCTGTGGGGTGGCGTCCCGGCGGAGCATTGTGTGCAGTTGGGGTATTTTTGTCTGCAGTTGCCGGCGATGCAGGCTGCTCCGGATCAGCCGATTGCCTCCCGTGAAGCGCAGCTCTCGGATACCCGGTTGTTCCGCCAATACAACCGGCTGGCGTTGCCGGGTGATGATGGTGTGCCCAGCTGGAACAACCTGCTGGCCGATCTGCGCGCGCTGCTATTGCTGGCCCGTCCCGAAGTCATCGTAATGCCCCATGCCAGCATCGATCCGCACCCGGACCACATCTGCGCCCAGGCCGCGGTGCACGAAGCGTTGCTGGGCCTGGCCTGGCAGCCCGAAACCCTGCTGGGTTACGCCAACCACCTGCACGACAACGACCGCTGGCCCATGGGTGATGCGCACATGGGCGTTAGCCTGCCACCCGTGTTCGCGGCCGATCCGAGCCTGATCCCCTGCAGCCTGTCACTGCCGGCGCCGCTGCGTCGGGACAAGGCCATGGCGCTGGGCATGATGCACGACCTGCAGCCTCCGATGCCGTTCAAGCGCCGTCTGCGCCGCTGGTTGCAGCAGCGCCTGGCCGCTCGGCGCTGGCCGGCTGAAGGTGAAAACGAATTTTTCCGCAAGGCCGTGCGCCGCCATGAGTTGTTCTGGCGCCGTGACGTGGGCCGCGATGACGATCAGCCGGGTTCCTGATGAAAGTCCTACTTCTGGTGCAGAAAGAGCAGCGTGTCATTCTCGACCGTCTGTATGAAGGCATAGCCGCCCACTGCGAATGCGACCTGCGTTGGCTCACCTCGGCCGACCAGCGTGACCTGCGCGGCTACTTTCGCCGTGAGGTGGACGTTTCACGCTACGACCGCATCGTCTTCTTCCTGCGATTCAAGCAGGAGATTCGTCAAGCCGGCTTTATCCGCACCGTGCCCAACCTGGTGATCCTCGAACACGACGCCTACCAGAACTATATCGCCTGCAAATACACCGGCAAGTTCAGCGCCCACTACCGCAAGATGCCTTGGGTGCGGGTGTTGATCTCGGGCTTTGTGGTCAGCGAACGGCTGCGCAGCGAAGGCTTCGATGCGCTGTTCGTGCCCAAGGGCTACGACCAGCGTCTATTGAGCGATCTGGGGCTGGCGCGGGACATCGAACTGGGCTTCGTCGGCAGCGTCAACAGTGTGGCCTACAGTGGGCGCAAGGCCTTGCTCGATGAACTCGGGCAGGTCGAGGATCTACTGGTCACCCGTACCAAGTCGGGGGATGAATACCTGCAGACGCTGAACCGGATTCGCTTCTTTGCCAGTGCCGACGTGGGCATGGGTGAATACATGATCAAGAATTTCGAGGCCATGGCCTGCGGTTGCGTGCTGCTGGCTTACGATCAAGGCGAAGCCGAAAACCGCGCCCTGGGTCTGCGGGACATGCACAACGTGGTGTTCTACACCAGCATCAGCCAGTTGCAGGAAAAGCTGGCTATCTTGCGAGCCGATCCGTCATTGGCGCAGAGCATTGCGCAAAATGGGCGGGATCTGGCCGTGGCGCAGTTTTCCTTTGCGGCGATTGGTCAGCGCATCGTTGAAGACTTGCGAGCGCCACTGCGCCCGCAAGCGCCGATCAATGCCTGGCAGCGGTTGCGCCGGGCGCTGGGGGTTTAAGCCCACCCCCTGGGGTCAATCATCCCTGCGCGGCGCTGCGCAACCCCTCGGCCAGATTCGCCCCGTTCCACTCATGCCCGCTGTGCTTTACATAACTCTCGAAAAACACCCGGCCATCCTGCTGTAACAACCACGCCACATCCCGCTTGTAACGACGCATGTGCTGGAAATTGCGCAGGCACATGTTCTTCGGCAGGGTATGGCGGAAGGTGCGCAGGTCGGCGATGTCGATCAGGCCGATCTGGTTGTCCGGGGTGATGACCACATTGCCCAGGTGCACCGAGCGGAAGTAGATGCCCTTGCTGTGCAGCAGGGCGACGAACTCGCCAAAGCGCTCCAGCAGGGTCAGGTCGTTGAAGTGCTCGGGCTGGCCGATCAGCTGGCGCAGGGTCTTGCCGGGCAGGGGCTCGTAATGCACCAGATCACGCTTGATCTCCGGCACGCGCCAGGTATGCAGCACGTGGGGCGCCGGTATGCCGCGCCGACGCAGCTGGCTGGCGTTCTCGGCAAAGCGTTTGGCGTAGGGAAACAGCACGGCCGAGGAAATCAGGCGCTTGCGCCTGAACAGCTTGATGAAATTTCCATCAGGCAGCAGCAGGACCTTGTCCCCGGAGGCATCCGCCTCGATCACCTCGGCGCCGCTGCGCAAAGCTTCGTAGTCTGTATAAGCGAGTGCGCGCATGCGGGCCTCCCAAATCGGCACATGATACCGCAGCCGGGGCGCTTGGGGTCATTGGGCTGGTGCTGTGCTAGAATTCGGCCTCATTTTTTCATACCGATGACCATGAGCCAGCCAGAAACTTCCAGCATGAAAATCTACATGCGCCTGCTCACCTATGTTGTGCCGTACGTGAGTGTGTTCGCATTGAGCATCTTGGGCTTTGTGATCTTTGCCTCGACCCAACCCATGCTGGCCGGGATCCTCAAGTACTTCGTCGACGGGCTGACCAATCCGCAAGCGGCGCTGTTCCCGAAGATTCCCTACCTGCGCGACCTGCAATTGCTGCAGGCGGTGCCGCTGCTGCTGGTGTTGATCGCTGCCTGGCAAGGCCTGGGGTCGTTTCTGGGTAACTTTTATTTGGCCAAGGTCACCCTGGGTCTGGTCCACGACCTGCGGGTCGAGTTGTTCAACAAGCTGCTGGTGCTCCCCAATCGTTATTTCGACACCCATAACTCTGGCCACCTGATTTCCCGCATCACCTTCAACGTGACCATGGTCACCGGTGCCGCCACCGATGCGATCAAGACCGTGATCCGTGAAGGCCTGACCGTGGTGTTCCTGTTTGGCTATCTACTGTGGATGAACTGGAAACTGACCTTGGTCATGTTGGCGATCCTGCCGATCATTGCCCTGATGGTCGGCAGTGCCAGCCGCAAATTCCGCAAGCAGAGCAAGAAAATCCAGGTGGCGATGGGCGACGTCACCCACGTCGCCTCGGAAACCATCCAGGGCTATCGCGTGGTGCGCAGCTTCGGTGGCGAGCCCTACGAGCGCGAGCGGTTTGCCAAGGCCAGCCAGAGCAACACCGACAAGCAGCTGACCATGAACAAGACCAGCGCGGTGTACACGCCGATGTTGCAGGTAGTGATCTACACCGCCATGGCCGCATTGATGTTCCTCGTCCTGCTGCTGCGCGGCGATGCCAGCCCGGGTGATCTGATTGCCTATATCACGGCGGCGGGCCTGTTGCCTAAACCGATCCGCCAGTTGTCGGAGGTCAGTTCGACGATCCAGAAGGGCGTGGCCGGTGCCGAGAGCATCTTCGAGCAATTGGATGAAGTGTCCGAAGTGGATGCGGGCACCGTCGAGCGCGACCGAGTGGCTGGCGAGCTGCAGGTGCGCAACCTGAGCTTCACCTACCCCGGCACCGATCGTCAGGTGCTGCGGGATATCAATTTCACCGCGTCCCCAGGGCAGATGATCGCGCTGGTGGGCCGTTCGGGCAGCGGCAAGTCGACCTTGGCCAATCTGATACCGCGGTTCTATCAGCACAGCGAAGGGCAAGTACTGCTGGATGGCGTGGAGATCGACCAGTACCGGCTCGGCAACCTGCGTCGGCACATTGCCCAGGTCAACCAGAACGTCACCCTGTTCAACGACACGGTGCACGCCAATATCGCCTACGGTGACCTGGCCGCCGCGCCGCGCGAGGCGGTGGAAACGGCAGCGGCCGATGCTTACGCCAAGGACTTCATCGATCAGTTGCCCCATGGCTTCGACACCGAGGTCGGGGAAAATGGCGTGATGCTGTCCGGTGGCCAGCGCCAGCGCCTGGCGATTGCCCGTGCGCTGCTCAAGAACGCTCCGGTGCTGATCCTCGACGAAGCCACCTCGGCCCTCGACACCGAGTCGGAACGGCACATCCAGGCAGCGCTGGATCAGGTCATGAAGGGCCGAACCACGCTGGTGATCGCTCACCGGCTGACCACCATCGAGAAGGCCGACCTGATTCTGGTCATGGACCAGGGCCAGATCGTCGAGCGTGGCACTCACGCCCAGTTGCTGGCCCAGAACGGCTACTACGCGCGCCTGCATGCCATGGGCCTGGACGAGCCGGAAATGGCCAAGGCTGTGGACATCACCTGACGCTGGGCAGGGCTGTGTTAATATCGCCGCCCTGTTCATTTTGTATGTGGGTTGCCCATGAAGTTGTCCATGCCGCGATTCGATCTGGCGCCTGTATTGGTAGTCGGCGATGTCATGCTCGACCGCTACTGGCACGGCGGTACCTCGCGAATTTCACCTGAAGCGCCGGTGCCGGTGGTCAAGGTCGAGCAGATCGAGGACCGTCCCGGTGGTGCGGCCAACGTTGCCCTGAACATCGCTGCACTGGGTGCCCCGGCCTCTCTGGTCGGCGTGACCGGCGAGGACGAAGCAGCTGACAGCCTTGGCAACAGTCTCCAGGCGGCAGGCGTGCGCGCGGTGTTCCAACGCATCGCCCATCAGCCCACCATCGTCAAGTTGCGGGTGATGAGCCGTCATCAACAGTTGTTGCGCATCGACTTCGAAGAGCCCTTCGCCACCGACGCAGCGGCGTTGGCCGTGGATGTCGAAACCCTGCTCGAAGGCGTCAAGGTGCTGGTGCTCTCCGACTACGGCAAGGGTGCGTTGCAAAACCATCAAAGCCTGATTCAGGCCGCGCGCCAGCGGGGCATTCCCGTGCTGGCCGACCCCAAAGGCAAGGATTTCAGCATTTACCGGGGCGCCACCGTGCTGACCCCGAATCTCAGCGAGTTCGAGGCCATCGTCGGCCGCTGCCTCGACGAGGCCGAGTTGGTGGCCAAAGGCGCCGACTTGATGAGTGATCTGGACCTGGGCGCCCTGTTGGTCACGCGTGGTGAACACGGCATGACCCTGTTGCGTGCCGATCACCCAGCCCTGCATTTGCCCGCTCGGGCGAGGGAAGTGTTCGACGTGACCGGCGCTGGCGACACCGTGATTTCCACCTTGGCAGCCGCCCTGGCCGCGGGCGAGGAACTGCCTCATGCGGTGGCGCTGGCCAACCTTGCCGCCGGTATCGTGGTGGGCAAACTCGGCACGGCAGCCATCAGCGCGCCGGAGCTGCGCCGCGCGATTCAGCGGGAGGAAGGTTCCGAGCGTGGTGTGCTCACCCTTGATCAGCTATTGCTGGCCATCGATGACGCGCGCGCGCACAACGAGCGTATTGTCTTCACCAATGGCTGCTTCGACATTCTACATGCCGGCCACGTGACCTACCTGGAACAGGCGCGGGCCCAGGGCGACCGTCTGATCGTGGCGGTCAACGACGACGCTTCCGTCGGCCGCCTCAAGGGGCCAGGCCGTCCGATCAACGCGGTCGACCGACGCATGGCGGTGCTGGCCGGTCTCGGCGCGGTGGATTGGGTCATCAGCTTCGCGGAAGGCACGCCGGAAAACCTGCTGAGCCATGTGCGCCCGGATGTGCTGGTCAAGGGCGGTGATTACTCGGTGGACCAGGTGGTGGGCGCCGATATCGTCAAGGGCTACGGTGGCACGGTGAAAGTGCTGGGGCTGGTGGAAAACAGCTCGACCACGGCGATTGTGGAGAAGATCAGGAGTCGGTGATCTGCAACAGATTGCCCGGGCCGCTGCGTGACCCATCGCGACCCAGTTCGGCGCCTACGCCATCGGAGTGATCCGCAGGTGCCGACCTTGCTCGCGATGCGGGCGATGCATTTTCTCGGTCACTTATGCAACACCAGCTTCACCAGCCTGCGCGCTTTCACGGTCAAGCGTTTGAGCCCCGACCTGGGCTTGGCCTTGGGCGCCAGCCCTTGCTGCTTGAGCCAATCCTTCCAGCGAATGCGCTCGTCGTGCACCAGCCAACCTTGCTGCGGCGCGAAGCTTTCTGCGAGGTACAAACCCCGGGTGCTGGCCGGGTGCAACTCATCGCTCTTCAGGGTGAACAACTCCGCCGTCGGCTGGCCGTCTGTCAAGGGTATCAGGTAAAGATCCGGCCGTTTACGATCCAGCCTGGCCACCAGTTGTTCCTTTTCCAGGCGCTCGTCGACGTGAAACAGGCTCAGCCCGTGGGTGTCCTTGGGCAGTTCCAGGCGCAGGTCATAGACCAACTGCAACGACGCTGTGGGCGTATGCACATAGGCCCGCGGCCGCTCGATCAGATTCAAGCTGGCGCAGCGTACGGGCCGTGCGGCACCGGATCGCGGGGTCAGGCGAAACACGGCTGACTCTCGGTACATCAGGGTCTGGGCGTACGGGGTGGGCAGCCAGGTATCGTTGAAGCGTCCGCCCAGCCAGCCTTCACTGGTCTCCAGCAGGCACTCCTCGGCGACTTCTTGCAGTGCGGTGAGCAGCGGCAGATTGAGTTCGTGGGCCGGGACATAGCCCGAGATCAGCTTGAGCACCACGTCGCCGCGATCGGCGCGGCGCTGGCGCACCAGCACCCAGTAATCACGCCCCTCCCAGCTCAAGGTCAGGCGGACTGACACGCCGAGGTTGGCCAGTTCCAGCGTAAAACGTTCGTGGTCGTCCACCGAGACGGGTTGGCGGCGCTTGAGGGTCTGCGCGAAGTTCATCGGCATGCCCACACTTTGATAACTCAGCGAATCAGGGGTGGCGCTGACGGAGAGTGGAAGGGTTTTGAAATTGCTCGGGTTTTTTCTTATGAGCGTCCGCGGCATGGCGTTTCCTTTGGTCGGTGGGCTCCCTACCTGGCGCGCAACACGGCCGCGGCGATGGCTACGTTGTGGGCAAGGTGCAGCGGATTGATCGTTCCGACAATAGCACTGACCACACCCGGGTGGTCAAACAGCAGGTCGAAACTGGCCCGCACCGGGTCCACGCCGGGAGTCAGGCAAGCATGACCGCTGGCCAGGGCTTTCTTGACCAGGATGGCTTTGCCGTGGGCGGCGGCGTAATCCAGCACGGGTTTCTCGCCCTGGTCGCGCAGGTTGTAGGTCACCATGGCGCAGTCGCCGGTTTCGAGGGCCTTGATGCCGCCCTCGACGGTCTTGCCGGACAAGCCAAAGGCGCGGATCTTGCCTTCCTGTTTGAGCGCCGCCAGGGTCTGGTAGACCTCCGTCTGCTGCAGGATATGCAAGTCGTTGCCGTCGGAATGCACCAGCACCAGATCAATGAAGTCGGTTTCCAGACGCTGCAGGCTGCGTTCCACCGAGAGGCGGGTATGGGCTGCGCTGAAGTCGAAGCGTGACTGGCCGTTGTCGAACTCTTCACCGACCTTGCTGACGATTACCCAGTCCTGTCGTTGCCCGCGCAGCAGTGGCCCGAGGCGCGCTTCGCTGGTGCCGTAGGCGGGCGCGGTGTCGATCAGATTGATGCCCAGGCCCTTGGCCTGATTCAGCAACATGGCGGCTTCCTGGTCATCGGGAATGCGAAAGCCGCTGGGGTATTTGACGCCCTGGTCGCGCCCCAGCTTGACCGTGCCCAGGCCCAGGGGCGAGACATTCAGGCCAGTGCTGCACAGTGGGCGATGCAGGTGATGCAGGGTGGGCAGGCTCATGGCAGCAGTTGGTCCCAGACGGGCACGCCAAGGGCCGGGCGCGGCAAGGTCGGCAGCGGGCTGTGCACGCCGGGTTTGACCGCATCCCGCTCAAGGCAGGCCAGCACGCGGTCGGCGAAATCCGGTGCCAGCGCCAGTTTGGTCGGCCAGCCGACCAGCAAACCTTGCTGGTCGGCTAGGAAGGAATTGTCTGGGCGCGCCAGGCCCGATTGCGCCGGCTCGGCGCGGTCCACTCGCAGGGTTGCCCATTGGACCTGGCTCAGGTCGACCCATGGTAATAACTGGCCCAGTTCCTTTTGCGCCACGGCGATCTGCTCGGCCGGTTGACGCGCCACGCCCTCGCTTTCGGCGATGTCGCCGCCGATGTACCAGACCCATTGGCCATCCGCCGCCGGGTGGGTAGTCACGGTCAGGCGCGGTTTCGGCCCACCGCCCAGGCAATGTGCATAGAGCGGCTTGAGGCTGGCACCCTTGGCGACAATCATGTGCAGCGGTCGACGCTGCATGGCCGGTTGCTGCAAGCCCAGGTCCGCCAGCAGCGTCTCGGTGCCAGCACCCGCGCTGAGCACCACGCGTTGAGCACGAATGGCACGGCCGTCTACGCGCAGGCCGAGCAGGTGGCCTTCATCATCGCGCCAGGGCTCGATCTGTTCGCCCGCCAGCAGGCCTTCGCCGGCCTGTTCAGCCAGTTGCTGGATCAGGCTGGGCACATCCACCACCAGCTCGGCCAGGCGATACACCTTGCCCTTGAAGCCGCGGTCTTGCAGGGCAGGGGGCAGCTGATCGCCCTTGACCTGGTCGACCCGGCCGCGCACGGCCTTGCTGGCGAAGAAACTGGTGAGGTTGCCCGCCAGAGTGCCGGGGGACCACAGATAATGGGCCTCGGACAACAGGCGCACGCCACGCAGGTCCAGCTCGCCGCTGCCTTGCAGGGCTTCGCGCCAGCGCCGGGGCATGTCGGCGATCGCCTCCGAGGCACCGGTCAGGGCGCCATGCAGGGCGTATTTGGCGCCGCCATGAATGATCCCCTGGGACTTGATGCTTTGCCCGCCGCCCAAGGTGGCGCGCTCCACCAATACGGTGGCGTAGCCAAGGCGGCGCAGCCGTGCGTTGAGCCAGAGGCCGGCGACACCGGCGCCGACGATCAGCACGTCAGTGGACAATTCGGATGACATGCAGCGACCTCATCGACAGGGACAGCGGGCAAGTATACAGGGTCAGTGGCCAGCGGTTTTCGAGAACAGCTGGATCACCACCACGCCCAGCAGGATCAGCGCCATGCCGATCAGTGCCGGAGTGTCGAGCTTCTGTCCGTAGACGAAGTACGCCGCCACGCTCACCAGCACGATGCCCATTCCCGACCAGATGGCGTAGGTCACGCCAATCGGGATGACCCGCACCACGAGGATCAGCATCCAGAAAGCCATGGCATAGCCGGCGATGACCAGCACCAGAGGCAGCGGGGTGCTCAACCCCTTGACGGCCTTCATCGAGGCGGTGGCGATCACTTCACAGCAGATGGCCAGGGCCAGGTAGTAGTAGGCGGGCATGGGATGTTCCTCTGATAAGGGGTGTTTCTGTTTTCATGGTCGCCATACTAACCGCTAGGCAGATGGGGTAAAGTCATTACCTATCTCCTCTGAAGATAGGTTGATGAGCCCACTCTGGAATCTCGAGCAAATTCGCCTGTTTGTGCAGGTCGCCGAGCAGCGTTCCTTTTCGGCCGTGGCGCGGATGCAGCACAAGGCCCAGTCGGCGGTGAGTCAAGCCATTGCCCTGCTGGAAACCGACCTGGGCGTCGAACTGTTCGAGCGCAGCAGCGGTCGCCAGCCGCGCTTGACCGAAGCCGGCGGTGCCCTGCTGGAAGAGGCGCGGGAGCTGTTGCGTCAGTGCGAGCGCCTGGACGGTCGCGCGTTGGCACTGGTGCGCGGCCAGGAGGCGCGCTTGCGGGTAGCCCAGGATGAAGCCATGCCCTACCAGCCGGTGCTGGATAGCCTGGAGGCGCTGTCCGAGCGTTATCCGGCGCTGGAGGTGCAGTTGGCGACGGGCGCCCAAGGCGAAGTGGCGCGCAAGCTGCTGGATCGCCGAGCGGACCTGGGCTTGATGCTGCACCAGACGCAGATGCCGGCGGCGCTGGAGCGTCAGGCACTGGGCAGCGTCGAGATGGTGACCGTGTGCGCGACCGGCCACCCCTTGGTGACGGGGGCGCGGGTCACGCGTCAGCAGCTCGCCCGCCACCGCCAACTGCTGGTGGCTTCGGACGACAGTGGCTACCCCGGTGACGGCCCGGTCAGCCCGCAGGTCTGGCGCGTCGACAGCGTCTACATGCTGGCCGAGCTGCTGACCCGGGGGATCGGCTGGGCTTGGTTGCCCCGGCATGTGGTGCAGTACCCCACCTATCACGGCCTGATCGTGGAACTGGACAGCGACTGGAAGCCGCCCGCCCTGGTAGTCGAGCTTGTCTGGCGGCGCGATGAGCCGCTGGGGCCTGCGGCGCGCTGGCTGGGCGAGCGCTTTGCCCGGCATTTGCGTGCCCATGGTTAAACGGTAGACTCTCGCGCCATGAATCGAAATCTCTATACCCTCCTGTTCCATCTCGGCCTGCCGTTGGTTGCGCTGCGCCTGTGGTTGCGTTCGCGCAAGGCGCCTGCCTACGCGCAACGCATCGGCGAGCGGTTTGCCATCGGCCTGCCACCCTTGCAGCCCGGCGGCATCTGGGTGCATGCGGTGTCGGTCGGAGAAAGCATTGCCGCCGCGCCCATGGTTCGCGCGCTGCTTGAGCGGTATCCGCAGTTGCCGGTGACCATCACCTGCATGACCCCGACCGGCAGCGAGCGGATTCGCGCATTGTTTGCCCATGAGCCGCGCGTCCAGCACTGCTACCTGCCTTACGATCTGCCCTGGGCTGCTGCACGTTTTCTTGATCGCGCACGGCCCCGGCTAGCGGTGATCATGGAAACCGAGCTGTGGCCCAACCATATCCACCAGTGTTTCAAGCGCAAGATTCCGGTGGCACTCGCCAACGCCCGGTTGTCCCAGCGCTCGGCCCGTGGTTATGGGCGCTTCGCCCGCCTGACCCGGCCAATGCTCGAAGAAATGAGTTTCATTGCCGTGCAGACCGAGGCCGAAGCCGAGCGCTTTCGCAGCCTGGGGGCAAGGCCTGAGACGGTGCAGGTGACCGGCTCCATCAAATTCGACCTGAGCGTCGATGCGCAGTTGCTGACTCACGCCGCCGAGCTGCGTCATCAGTGGCAGCTTGACGCTCGGCCGGTATGGATCGCGGCCAGTACCCATGAAGGGGAAGACGAGATGATTCTGGCGGCACACCGGCAGTTGCTGGCCGCCCATGCCGATGCCTTGCTGATCCTCGTGCCACGCCATCCAGAGCGTTTCGACGGTGTGTTTGCGTTGTGTCGGCAGCAAGGCTTCACCCCTGTGCGCCGCTCGGCCGGCGCCGGGGTGGAAGTCGAAACCCAGGTGCTGCTGGGCGACACCATGGGTGAGCTGCTGTTTCTCTACTCGCTGGCGGACATCGCCTTCGTCGGCGGCAGCTTGGTGCCCAATGGCGGCCACAATCTGCTGGAACCGGCAGCCCTCAGCAAGCCGGTCTTGAGCGGGCCGCACCTGTTCAACTTTCTCGATATCGCCGGGATGCTGCGAACCTCGGGCGCCTTGCTCGAAGTAGACGATGCACAGACCCTGGCAGTGGCGGTGCAGCGCTTGATCGAGTTGCCCCGGGATGCGGCGCGGATGGGGGCGGCGGGGTTGGCGGTGATGCGGGGCAATCAGGGGGCTCTGGAGCGGTTGCTGGATGGGTTGGGGCGGTTCTTGGGGTAGGTTTCACAAGGTTGCCATGACCGGCCAATAGCAGCCTCACCGCTTGCCCGGCGGCTGCAACAACGCCTGCGCCGCCTTGGCCAGATCCGGCGGCAGAAAATCCTTGTCCGGGTTGTAGTCGGGCTTCAAATATCCCTCCAGCGCCTGCAGATCATCCGGGCTGAGGGTGCCGGCCGCCTGCTTCAGTCGCAGGTTATCGAGGATGTAGTCATAGCGAGTGTTGTTGTAGTCGCGCACCGAGGCGTAGAGCTGGCGCTGGGCGTCGAGCACATCGAGGATATTGCGGGTGCCGACTTTGTAGCCGATCTGTGTGGCCTCCACCGCGCTCTGGTTGGAGATGATCGCCTGTTTGCGCGCTTGGATCTGTTCCACGTCGGTGTTGACCGCGCGGTGCAGGTTGCGGGTATTTTCCACGACCTGACGGCGCAGGCTTTCGCGCTGTTGCTCGCTCTGATTCAAGCGCTGGTAGGCTTCGCGCACCTGCGAGCTGGTCATGCCGCCGCTGTACAGCGGGATGTTCAGTTGCAGGCCTAGCGAGCGTTGTTCCACCGGGCCGCCATAGGGCACACCCGTGTAGTTGGGGTTGGTCAACCCCAGGCTGTCGTTGTCACCTTTCTCGATCTGCGCCACGGCGTCCACCGTGGGGGCATGCCCGGCCTTGCGCTGGCTCAGGGTCTCTTCGGCGGAGGCCACGGCAAAATTGCTGGCTTGCAGGTTGAGGTTCTGCTGCGAAGCCGTGTCCACCCAGGCCTTGGCATCATTAGGTATGGGCGGCAGTACCGGCAGGCTGTGGCTGATGCCTTCCACCGAATTGTATTCGCGGTTGGTCAGGGTGATCAGCGCCTGAAAGGCATCTTCCACCTGGCGCTGGGCCACCAGCCGATTGGCCCGAGCGGTGTCGTAGCTGGCTTGGGATTGCAGCATGTCGGTGCGGTCGGTCAGGCCGACCTTGAAGCGTTCGTTGGACTGGTCCAGCTGGTGCTGGAAAGCCTGCTCTTCGGCGCGGGCAGTGGCCAGGCTGTCCTGCGCACGCAAGATGCTGAAGTAGGCGTTGGCGCTTTGCAGAATGAGGTTCTGCTCGGTGGCCGACAGCTGCAGGGCAGCTTGCTGATCGGTGGCCTTGGCCGCCTTGAGCTGGAACCAGCGGTCGGCATGGAAAATAGGCTGGCTCAGCGTGGCCTGGTAGAGCAGGCCGCTGCGGGTGGCGGTGTAGTCCGGCTGATGGATGGACGTGCGCGTACTGGTGTTGTCGGCGCCGGCCGACAGGTTGGGCAGCAACCCAGCGCGGGCCTGAGGCACGATCTCGCTCTGGGCGGCATAGTCGGCGCGGGCGGCGGCCAGGTCGGCGTTGTTGTTCACGGCCTCCTGGTAAACGCTCATCAGATCAGTCTTGTTGGCCAGCGGTGCCTGCTCGGCCCAGGCCAGGGTGTTGACTGCGCAAGCGCCGGCCAGGGCCAGTGAAAGCTTGCACAGCGTCAGTGCGCGCGGCATTGAGCAATCCTTTGATCTATCGGTATGTTTTATTGGCATCTTCCAGCGGCCGAGTGTAGAGGGGCGGGCTCGGCGCAACAATCGGCCATTTACGCCATTTGTCCTGACGCTGGCCGCGTCTGTTCACAGGGATGGTGTTCCCGCGCAAGCCCGTCTATGCTGTGAGCGTTCTTGTCGGGGTGCCTTGCTATGAGGCTGAGATCGGTTAAGCCGGATCCCGTTGAACCTGATCAGGTTAAAGCCTGCGTAGGGAACAAGATTGCTCGTCACTCGGCGAGCCCTCTTGTGTTTCGTCCAAGGGGGTGTTCGTTCAACGAACTCGTCGCCGAGGACGAGGCACAGTGCCGCTTCACGCGGTACCTCCGTGCCTTCAGGTTCACTCCGACATCCCAACCGCTGGATGCTGTCTGGAGAGCCTGTGATGACCATAAAACCAAAGAATGCACTGCACCTCAGCGAGTCGGCCAAGGTCGACGAGCAATCGGTGAAGCCTTTTACCCGGTCCCAGAAAATCTACGTACAAGGCTCGCGCCCGGACATTCGCGTGCCCATGCGCGAAATCAGCCTGGACGTGACCCCCACCGACTTCGGCGGCGAGATCAACGCCCCGGTGACCGTATATGACACCTCGGGCCCCTACACCGACCCTGACGTCATCATCGACGTACGAAAAGGCCTGGCCGACGTGCGTTCGGCGTGGATCGACGACCGGGGCGACACCGAGCGCCTGCCGGGGCTGAGCTCCCATTTTGGTCAGCAGCGCCTGAGCGATGCCGAGTTGACCCAGCTGCGCTTTGCCCATGTGCGCAACCCGCGTCGGGCCAAGGCCGGGGCCAACGTCAGCCAGATGCATTACGCGCGCCAGGGCATCATCACCGCCGAGATGGAATACGTGGCCATCCGCGAAAACATGAAGCTGGCCGAGGCCCGCGCTGCGGGGTTGCTGACCCAGCAACATGGCGGCCACAGTTTCGGTGCCAGTATCCCCAAGGAAATCACTGCCGAGTTCGTGCGCGAGGAAATCGCCCGCGGCCGCGCGATCATCCCGGCCAACATCAACCACACCGAGTTGGAACCGATGATCATCGGCCGCAACTTCCTGGTGAAGATCAACGGCAACATCGGCAACAGCGCGCTGGGCTCTTCGATCGAGGAAGAAGTGGCCAAACTCACCTGGGGCATCCGCTGGGGATCGGACACGGTCATGGACCTGTCCACCGGCAAGCACATTCACGAAACCCGCGAGTGGATCATCCGCAACTCGCCGGTGCCGATCGGGACCGTGCCGATCTACCAGGCCCTGGAAAAAGTCGGCGGTGCCGCCGAAGACCTGACCTGGGAGCTGTTTCGCGACACCCTGATCGAGCAGGCGGAGCAGGGCGTGGACTATTTCACCATCCATGCGGGTGTGCTGCTGCGTTATGTGCCGCTGACCGCCAAGCGGGTCACTGGAATCGTCAGTCGCGGCGGTTCGATCATGGCCAAGTGGTGCCTGGCGCACCACAAGGAAAACTTCCTGTACACGCACTTCGACGAGATCTGCGAGATCATGAAGGCCTATGACGTCAGCTTCTCTCTCGGCGATGGCCTGCGTCCGGGTTCCATTGCCGACGCCAACGATGCTGCCCAGTTCGGTGAGCTGGAAACCCTCGGGGAGCTGACCAAGATCGCCTGGAAGCACGACGTGCAATGCATGATCGAAGGGCCCGGCCATGTGCCGATGCAGTTGATCAAGGAGAATATGGACAAGCAGCTGGAGTGCTGTGACGAGGCGCCGTTCTACACCCTCGGTCCGCTGACCACCGACATTGCCCCGGGCTATGACCACATCACTTCGGGCATTGGCGCGGCAATGATCGGCTGGTTCGGCTGCGCCATGCTCTGCTACGTCACGCCCAAGGAACACCTGGGCCTGCCCAACAAGGATGACGTCAAGACCGGTATCATCACCTACAAGATCGCCGCCCACGCGGCCGACCTGGCCAAGGGGCACCCCGGTGCGCAGATCCGCGACAATGCCTTGAGCAAAGCACGTTTCGAGTTCCGTTGGGAGGACCAGTTCAACCTCGGTCTGGACCCGGACACCGCGCGCTCCTATCACGATGAAACCTTGCCCAAGGACTCTGCCAAGGTGGCGCACTTCTGTTCCATGTGCGGGCCGAAATT
Organism: Pseudomonas sp. dw_358; assembly: GCF_018449655.1. Lineage (GTDB taxonomy): Bacteria > Pseudomonadota > Gammaproteobacteria > Pseudomonadales > Pseudomonadaceae > Aquipseudomonas. Next base: position 588,573 of record NZ_JAAVUX010000001.1, on the reverse strand, counting down.
CTGCTCGATGAAGATCACTCAGGAAGTGCGCGAATACGCCGCCAACCAGAAAATCGAAGCGGTCGATCTGACCGTGGCCGAGGGGCTCCGTGAGCAGGCCGAGCGGTTCAAGCAGGAAGGGTCGCAGTTGTACAAGAAGGTCTAGGCATCGCGTCGTCCGGTTCCCGAGCACGCTCGGTCCTGCGCTGATTTTTACGTAGGGCCGAATGTGCTCCGGAAGGCCACCCTCAATTTCCCATGAGCAACACACGTGAACACACCCAGTACCTACTCACCCGACATCGCCGTTCCCGCCAGCCAGCGGGTTTTCGGCGCGCGCGATCTGTTTTCCCTGTGGTTTTCCCTGGGCATCGGCCTGATGGTGTTGCAGACCGGGGCTTTGCTGGCGCCAGGCCTGGGGCTGGCCGGTTCGGTCATGGCAATTTTCTGCGGCACGCTGGTGGGGGTTTTGCTGTTGGCAGCCGTCGGCGTGATCGGCAGCGACACCGGCCTGTCGGCCATGGCGGCGTTACGCTTGAGCCTGGGCCGTCACGGCGCCGCCTTGCCCGCCTTGCTCAATCTGCTGCAACTGATTGGCTGGGGTGCCTTTGAAATCATCGTCATGCGTGATGCGGCCAGTCTGCTGAGCGCGGGCGCTTTTGGTGCCGACAGCCTGTGGACCAAGCCACTGGTCTGGACATTGCTGTTCGGCGCGCTGGCGACAGTTCTGGCCGTGAGCGGCCCGCTGACTTTCGTGCGCCAGGTACTGAGGAAGTGGGGCGTGTGGATTCTGCTGGCCGCTTGCCTGTGGCTGACCTGGAACCTGTTTGCCAAGGCCGACCTTGCCGGCCTCTGGGCCAAGGTGGGCGATGGCAGCATGACCTTCGCCGTGGGCTTCGACATTGCGATCGCCATGCCGCTGTCATGGCTGCCGTTGATTGCCGACTATTCGCGCTTCGGTCGTCGGGCCAAAGGCGTGTTCGGCGGCACCGCGCTGGGCTTCTTCATCGGCAATCTGTGGCTGATGAGTCTAGGCGTGGCCTACACCCTGGCGTTCGCGCCCAGTGGTGAAACCAACGCCCTGCTCATGGCGCTGGCCGGCGCCGGGCTGGGTATCCCGCTGTTGCTGATTCTGCTGGACGAGTCGGAAAACGCTTTCGCCGACATTCACTCGGCGGCGGTGTCCAGCGGCTTGCTGGTCAAGGCCAAGGTCGAGCATATCGCCCTGGCCATTGGTGTGATCTGCACCCTGATCGCTTGTTTTGCGCCCTTGGCGCAATACCAGAACTTCCTGTTGCTGATCGGCTCGGTGTTTGCGCCGTTGTTCGGCGTGGTGCTGGTGGATCACTTTGTGCTGCGCCGCCGTCAAGGCGCCGAAGCGCACGTCGGTCTGCGCTGGGCAGCCTTGATTGCCTGGCTGGGTGGTATTGTCACCTATCAAGTCCTGGCCAACCTGTACCCCAACGTGGGCGCGACCTTGCCGTCGCTGATCCTCGCCGGGGTGCTGCATTACGGGTTCAACCGTGTGTTCAGCCGCGACCCGGGAACAGTTCCGGCCTGAGCACGCCGTTGAGCCGCGGGTAGTCGATCTTGATTTCCGGGTGGCCCATGGCGTATGGCGTAATGGTCAGCACGTCATATTTGAGAATGACCCCGCCGTAAGTCAGGGCGATATGCGGGGTCTTCTTGAACGGCCAGTCGGTGGCAAAGCTGGCCGGCCGGTCGGCCAGCATGTTCACCCAGCCGCGGTGAGCCTCTTCGGCGGCCTGCCAGAACGCGGCCTCCTGGCCCGGCAGCAGCATGTCCTGCAAGGTCAATTCCTTGTGCAGCGGGCGTGACCAGTTGATGAAACCACGCCCCGGAACCCCGTGGGCGCCGCCTTCGTCCAGGTAGCTGGACAACTCGATGATCACCAGTCCGTCATGCTGCTCGCGTACCTTGGCTTGCAGGTAGCTGCTGAAGCGCGGTGCCGCTCTGTTCAGAAACTGCTGCTCATAGGCTTGCAGGGTCGGGGCGACCGAGGAGTCGGGGCTGTTGCGGGTCATTTGCAGCAGACGCTGCTGGACCAAGGTGTCGAGCTGGGGTTCGTCAGCGAAATGCACCGTGTCCACATTCACAAGCGGGCAGTCGGCGCCACTGCTGCAACCGGGCTTGATGTGCTCCCAGGCTTCACGCTTGGCCTGCAGCGGTTTGTGGTAGTCAGGCTGGAACAGACTCGAGCAGGCGCCCAGGGTCAAGGCCGCACAGGCGAGGGCAGTGAGCTTCAAAAACGACATGGTGTTCCTTGGTTCAGGGGGCGCAGAAGTGAGGCTTGGACTCGCTGTCCGGGCTTCGGTTCGCTGCCCCTGCATGTAAAAAAATCCATCGGCAGCCGCCTATCCTGACACTCCGGAGCTAATCTTCAAAGGGGCTGCAATGCGCTGGCATCGCGGTTAGGATGTGGCCAGAACGACTTTTCCCGCAGCACTATTTCCAGGCAGGAGCAACGATGACCGACAGCAACAGCTCGACCCCGCGCCAGATCGAGATCGTCAAGCGAGAGAACTGCTTCAAGGGGTTCTATCAGCTTGACCGCCTGCACCTGCGCCACGAGCAGTTCGCCGGCGGCCTGGGCAAGGAAATCAGCCGCGAGCTGTTTGTGCGCCACGATGCGGTGTGCGCATTGCCTTACGACCCGATCCGTGACGAAGTGGTGCTGATCGAGCAGTTTCGCATCGGGCCGGTGGGCAAGATCGACAATCCGTGGCTGATCGAGGTGGTCGCCGGTCTTATCGACAAACAGGAGCAGCCCGAAGAAGTTGCGCGGCGCGAGGCCGAGGAGGAAGCTGGGCTGGTCTTCACCGATTTGTTGCCGATCACTCGCTATTTCCCGTCGCCGGGCGGCAGCAATGAATATGTATATCTGTATCTGGGCCGCTGTGACACTCAGGGGGTGGGCGGTCTGCACGGTCTGGAAGAAGAAGGTGAAGACATTCGCGTGAAGGTCTGGGCGTTCGAGGATGCGCTGCAGGCCTTGCGTGACGGCAGGATCATCAACGGTTCGGCAATTATCGCCCTGCAGTGGCTGGCCTTGAACCGTGACGAAATAAGGGGGAAGTGGACTTGAATCTATTACGCGAACGCTACCGGGTCGACCTGATCGGGCTCCAGGCCGCTTGCGAGGCCAATTACGCGCGCCTGCTGCGCCTGTTGCCGGATATGCGCGGCCAGCAGCGTTCGCGGCGCATCGGCATGACCCAGGGCGACCAGATGCTCGGCGTGCTGAGCCTGGAGGTGGCGCAGGCCTGCCCCTACACGACTACCCTGCGGGTGCGTCAGGAGCACAGCCTGCCTTGGCTGCCAGTGCCGCAACTGGAGGTGCAGGTCTACCATGATGCGCGGATGGCCGAAGTGGTCAGCGCCGAGCACGCACGGCGGTTTCGCAGCGTATACCCGTACCCCAACGATGCCATGCACCAGCCCGACGAAAAGGCGCAGTTGAACCTGTTTCTCGGCGAATGGCTGAACCACTGTCTGGAATGTGGCCACGAAATGCATCCGGTTGTCTGAGAGCTCTGTCCCACGCTGCCGTTGCCGTATTTGCCGATCCCTCTTACAAGCACCATACTCCGATGGCGAACAAGCCCGAGGAGCTTCCCTTGCCCAACGTCCCACTTCTTCCTGCCGGCTCAGCGGCCTTGTTGGTGCAGCTGACGGACAGCCACCTGTTTGCCGAGGCGCAGGGTAAATTGCTGGGCATGACCACCCGCGACAGCCTGCAGCGGGTGATCGAACTGGTGGCCGCGGAGCAACCGCAGATCGACCTGATTCTGGCCACGGGTGACCTGTCACAGGACGGCACGGCAGAGTCCTATCAGGCGTTCGATGCCATGACGCAGGCATTCGACGTGCCCAAGCGTTGGTTCGCCGGCAACCATGACGAAACCCAGGTCATGCAGGCAGTGACCCGGGGCAAGGATTTGATGAGTCCAGTGGTGGACATCGGTAGTTGGCGGGTCACACTGCTGGACTCGTCGGTGTCCGGATCTGTGCCCGGTTTCCTGGCCGACGATCAGCTGCAACTGCTGGCCCAGGCCCTGAGCGAGGCGCCTGACCGCCATCATCTGGTGTGTCTGCATCATCATCCGGTCTCGATCGACTGCCAGTGGATGGAGCCGATCGGACTGCGCAATCCCAATGCGCTGTTCGATCTGCTGGAACGCTTCCCGCAAGCCAAAGCCGTGCTCTGGGGGCATATCCACCAGGATTTCGACCAGACCCACAAGGGGCTGCGCATGCTGGCGTCGCCATCGACCTGCATTCAGTTCAAACCGCGCAGCGAGGGGTTTGCGCTGGATGAGCTGGCGCCGGGGTATCGCTGGTTGCGGTTGTTGCCCGATGGTGGGCTGGAGACCGGGGTGTCGCGGGTCAAGGATTTTGAATTCACGCCGGATTTTACAGCTGAAGGGTACTGAGGGCTGTTACACGATTTCGAGACACATCGAAAACCCGATTTTCACATAACCCCTGTAAACTGCCGAGTCCCCAATCTTCACAGGAGGCGGTCGCGTGTCGGGTTCCATTCTTTATATCCACGGTTTGAACAGCGCTCCGGCCTCGACCAAGGCCACCCAATTGAGCACCGCCATGCAGCACATGGGCCTGGCTGAGCAATTGCGCGTGCCGGCGCTGCATCACCATCCGCGCCAGGCCATCGCGCAACTGAGCGCGGCCATCCGTGAACTGGGGCAACCGTTGCTGGTCGGCAGCTCGCTCGGCGGCTACTATGCCACTCACCTTGCCGAGCGCCACGGCCTCAAGGCCCTGTTGATCAACCCTGCGGTCAACCCGCACCGGCTGTTCGACGGCTTTCTGGGCACGCAGCAGAACCTCTACACCGGTGAGTCCTGGGAGTTGACCCTCGATCACGTGGCGGCACTGGCCGAGCTTGAAGTCGAGCCTCCCAGCGACCCGCTGCGCTATCAAGTGTGGTTGCAGACAGGCGACGAAACCCTGGATTACCGCCATGCCGAACGCTTCTACGCCCGTTGCGACCTGCGTATCGAGGCCGGCGGCGATCACGGCTTCCAGGGTTTCGTCGCTCGACTGCCGAGCTTGTTCAGCTTTGCCGGCATCGCTCCCGAGCTCTACCGCCCTGTCGATCTGCACCTCGGCTGACACTTTTTTATCTTCAATGAACGACTGACGACGAGACCCCATGGCCAATCCCAGCGCTAGCTCCTATAACGCAGACGCCATCGAAGTCCTCTCGGGCCTCGACCCCGTGCGCAAGCGCCCGGGCATGTACACCGACACCAGTCGGCCGAACCACCTTGCCCAAGAAGTGATCGACAACAGCGTCGACGAAGCACTGGCCGGGCATGCCAGATCCATTCAAGTCATCCTTCATGCCGACCATTCGCTGGAGGTCGCCGACGATGGCCGCGGGATGCCGGTGGATATCCACCCCGAAGAGGGGGTTTCCGGCGTCGAGCTGATCCTCACCAAACTGCACGCCGGCGGCAAGTTTTCCAACAAGAACTATCAGTTCTCAGGTGGCCTGCATGGCGTGGGCATCTCGGTGGTCAATGCCCTGTCCAATCAGGTGCGGGTGCGCGTCAAGCGCGACGGCAACGAATACCAGATGACCTTCGCCGACGGCTTCAAGGCCACCGACCTGGAAGTGGTGGGCATCGTCGGCAAGCGCAACACCGGCACCAGCGTGTACTTCGCGCCAGACCCCAAATATTTCGATTCGCCGAAGTTCTCCGTCAGCCGCCTCAAGCATGTGCTCAAGGCCAAGGCGGTGCTATGCCCGGGGCTCCTGGTCAGCTTCGAAGACAAGGGCACAGGCGAGAAGGTCGAGTGGCATTACGAAGACGGCCTGCGCTCCTACCTGATGGATGCGGTCACCGAATATGCGCGCCTGCCCGACGAGCCGTTCTGCGGCAGCCTGGCCGGTAACAAGGAAGCGGTCGACTGGGCCCTGCTGTGGTTGCCGGAAGGCGGCGATAGCGTGCAGGAAAGCTACGTCAACCTTATTCCCACGGCCCAAGGTGGTACCCACGTCAACGGCCTGCGTCAGGGCCTGCTGGATGCCATGCGCGAATTCTGCGAGTTCCGCAGCCTGTTGCCGCGCGGCTTGAAGCTGGCCCCGGAAGACATCTGGGAGCGCATTGCCTTCGTCCTGTCGATGAAAATGCAGGACGCGCAGTTCTCCGGCCAGACCAAGGAGCGCCTCTCCTCCCGTGAAGCGGCGGCCTTCGTCTCCGGCGTGGTCAAGGACGCCTTCAGCTTATGGCTCAACGCGCACCCGGAGCTGGGGCTGCAACTGGCAGAACTGGCCATCAGCAACGCCGGGCGCAGGCTCAAGGCCAGCAAGAAGGTCGAGCGCAAGCGCATCACCCAAGGGCCGGCCCTGCCGGGCAAGCTGGCTGATTGCGCCGGCCAGGACCCGATGCGCTCCGAGCTGTTCCTGGTGGAAGGTGACTCCGCCGGTGGCTCGGCCAAGCAGGCGCGGGACAAGGAGTTCCAGGCGATCCTGCCGTTGCGCGGCAAGATCCTCAACACCTGGGAAGTGGACGGCAGCGAAGTTCTGGCCAGCCAGGAGGTACACAACATCGCCGTGGCCATCGGTGTCGACCCCGGTGCGGCAGACATGAGCCAGCTACGGTACGGCAAGATCTGCATCCTCGCCGATGCCGACTCCGACGGCCTGCACATCGCCACCTTGCTCTGTGCGCTGTTCGTCCAGCATTTCCGCCCTTTGGTGGATGCTGGGCACGTGTACGTGGCGATGCCGCCCCTGTACCGCATTGACCTTGGCAAGGAGATTTTCTACGCGTTGGATGAAGCCGAGCGCGACGGCATCCTCGACCGCCTGGTGGCCGAGAAGAAGCGCGGCAAGCCGCAGGTTACCCGCTTTAAAGGCCTGGGCGAGATGAACCCGCCGCAGTTGCGTGAAACCACCATGGACCCCAACACCCGCCGTCTGGTGCAGTTGACCCTGGAAGACTTCGCCGGCACCAGCGAGATGATGGACATGCTGCTGGCCAAGAAGCGCGCCGGCGACCGCAAGAGCTGGCTGGAGTCCAAGGGCAACCTGGCTGAGGTGCTGACCTGATGGCCAAGGCGCCGGCAGCCTGGCTGTCGATCGCCCTGATGTGCATCGCTGCACCTTGTCTCGCGGCCCCGGTGGAGCAGCTCAAGCTGTTGTCCGAGCACGTGGTGGACGGCATGCGCGGTGGCAACCTGTCGGGCCTGGCCGCGTGCGGGGATGGCCTGTGGACGGTTTCCGACCGCGACGACGATGTTATTTATCGCTTTGACCCTTCGTCCAGCCCGGTGTGGCAGGCCCATGCACTGGCGATCAAGGTGCCTGCTCCACCGCCCAGCGGCCTCTCGGAAGGCGTTCGCCTGATGGTCAAGGCCAGCACCTACGTGCGTGGCGGCAGTCTGGACTTCGAGGGCATCAGTTGCGATGCCCAAGGCAACCGTTATGTGGTCAGCGAGGCTTATGCCTCGGTGCTCAAGGTGCCGCGCGGCGGAGCGCCGCAGTGGCTGCCGATCGACCCGGCGGTGGTTGGCGAAGCGCGCGAGCGCGGCCTGCTGGCTCACTTCAACGCCATTTTCGAAGGCATTGCCGTGGACCCTGGTGGCAAGCGCATGTGGCTGGCGGCCGAGCGTGAGCAGCGTGGCCTGCTGGTCATCAAGCGCCGCGACGGCGATCAGGGTTGGGGTTGCGAAGGCCATTGTGTGCTGCTCAGCGAAGCCGGCTACGTCGCTTTGCCGACGCAGATCACCTCCCGGCAGCCTCGGGTCAAGGATTTTTCCGATCTGTCCTTGTACAAAGGCAAGCTATACACCCTTGAGCGCAACGCCTACCAGATCTGCCGGCGTGACCCGGTCACCGCCACGGTCGAGCATTGCTGGTCGTTCGCCAATGAAGTACTGGCTCCGGGGCGCCGCTACGATCAGCCCTACGGCCTGCTGGAAGCGCTGGTCATCGACGAACAAGGCGCCTGGCTGGGCGTTGACAACAACGACAAGCCTCGCGAAGACGGTGAGGTGCGTCCGATTGTCTGGCGCTTCGCCGCGCCCCAGTCCGGCTGGGAGGCACCGTGAGCGCTACCGAATCTATTGAAAGCATTCTCTTCTTGAGGTCCCCATGAGCGACTCCCTTGATCTGAGTCTGGATGGCGTGGAGCGTCGGTCACTGGCCGACTTCACCGAACAGGCTTACCTGAATTACTCCATGTACGTGATCATGGACCGCGCCTTGCCGCACATCGGCGACGGTCTGAAGCCGGTTCAGCGGCGGATTGTCTACGCCATGAGCGAACTGGGCCTGGACGCCGATTCCAAGCACAAGAAGTCGGCGCGTACGGTCGGTGACGTGCTCGGCAAGTTCCACCCCCACGGCGACTCGGCCTGCTACGAGGCCATGGTGCTGATGGCACAGCCGTTCAGCTACCGCTACACCCTGGTGGACGGCCAGGGCAACTGGGGCGCGCCGGATGATCCCAAGTCATTCGCCGCCATGCGTTACACCGAGGCCCGGCTGTCGCGCTATTCCGAAGTATTGCTGACCGAGCTGGGGCAGGGCACAGCCGACTGGGTGCCGAATTTCGACGGCACCCTCGACGAGCCGGCGGTATTGCCGGCACGTTTGCCGAATATCCTGCTCAACGGCACCACCGGTATTGCCGTAGGCATGGCCACTGACGTGCCGCCCCATAATCTGCGGGAAGTAGCGTCTGCCTGTGTGCGTCTGCTGGACGAGCCCAAGGCCACGGTCGAGCAGCTGTGCGAGCACATCAAGGGCCCGGACTACCCGACCGAAGCGGAAATCATCACGCCACGGTCCGACCTGCTGAAGATGTACGAAACCGGCAAGGGCTCGGTGCGCATGCGTGCGGTGTACCGGATCGAAGACGGCGACATCGTGGTTACGGCGCTGCCTCACCAGGTCTCCGGGGCCAAGGTGCTGGAGCAGATCGCCGCGCAGATGCAGGCCAAGAAACTGCCGATGGTCGCCGACCTGCGCGACGAATCCGACCACGAACACCCGTGCCGCATCGTCATCATCCCGCGCTCCAATCGGGTCGATCACGACGAGCTGATGCAGCACTTGTTCGCCACCACAGAGCTGGAATCCAGCTACCGGGTCAACATCAATATCATCGGCCTGGACGGCCGGCCGCAGTTGAAAAACCTGCGAGCTCTGCTGCTGGAATGGCTGGAGTTCCGTATTCACACGGTCAAGCGCCGCTTGCAGTTCCGCCTCGACAAGGTCGAGCGTCGCCTGCATCTGTTGGACGGTTTGCTGATCGCCTTCCTCAACCTCGATGAAGTGATTCATATCATCCGCACCGAGGAGCACCCCAAGGCGCGTCTGATCGAGCGCTTTGCACTGAGCGATATCCAGGCCGATTACATCCTCGACACTCGCCTGCGCCAACTGGCCCGTCTGGAAGAAATGAAGATTCGCGGCGAGCAGGAAGAGCTGGCCAAGGAACTGGCCAAGCTGCAAGCCTTGCTGGGCAGCGAAAGCAAATTGCGCAAGCTGGTGCGCAGCGAGCTGATCAAAGATGCCGAAACCTATGGCGACGACCGTCGTTCGCCGATCGTACAGCGCAGCGAAGCGCGCGCGCTGTCGGAAAACGAGTTGATGCCGACCGAGCCGGTCACCGTGGTTCTCTCGGAAAAAGGCTGGGTGCGTTGCGCCAAGGGCCACGACATCGACGCTACCGGGCTTTCCTACAAGGCCGGCGACGGCTTCAAGACCTCGGCGCCGGGCCGCTCCAATCAGTTTGCGGTGTTCATCGACACCACCGGCCGCAGCTATTCGCTGGCCGCCCACACCCTGCCGTCGGCGCGGGGGCAGGGCGAACCCCTGACCGGTCGTCTGACCCCGCCACCGGGTGCCAGCTTTGAATGCGTGTTGCTGCCAGACGATGACGCGCTGTTTGTCATCGCCTCCGATGCCGGTTACGGCTTTGTGGTCAAGGGCGAAGACCTGCAAGCCAAGAACAAGGCGGGCAAGGCTTTGCTGAGCCTTCCCAACGGCGCCAAGGTGCTGGCGCCTCGGCCAGTGGCCAGTCTGGACAGCAGCTGGTTGGCTGCGGTGACCACTGAAGGGCGTCTGCTGATCTTCAAAGTGGCGGACTTGCCGCAGCTGAGCAAAGGCAAGGGCAACAAGATCATCGGTGTGCCCGGTGAGCGGGTACTCAGCCGTGAGGAATACGTCACGGATCTGGCGGTAATTTCCGAGGGGGCAACCCTTGTATTGCAAGCGGGCAAGCGTACATTGTCGCTGAAGGCCGATGATCTCGAACATTACAAGGGTGAGCGCGGGCGGCGCGGCAACAAGTTGCCCCGTGGCTTCCAGCGTGTCGATGCCTTGCTGGTGGAAACTATCGGTCAGGGTGTGTAAAAAAGTCGCAGAACATTGACCCGGCGCGGTTTAAGCGCTGGAGTCAGGGCGCATATTCTCGGATGATAGGCGCCTTGCGACATCAGCGATCCTGATGTGCAGACGAATTCGTTGAGTATCACTGCGGCACGCGTCGAAGCGGCCGCCTGGATGGGATCATGACTTTTTTACGCCTACGCGCTTTATGGTTGACCGGCGTTCTGGCCATGGCTGGCTGTGCCGGGCACCCGCCGGTCGCCCTGTATCAACTGGACGCGGGCAGCCCCAGGCTGCCCAAGGCGTCCACCGGCATGTCGGTGGTACTGGGGCCTGTGGCCGTTGCCGACTACCTGCAGCACGACACTTTGTTGCAGCGCCAACCTGACGGCAGCTTGCGTGCCGCCACCGACGGACGCTGGGCGGGCAGCCTGTCCGCCGACATCGATCAATTACTGGTACGCCAGCTCGCTTGGCGCCTGGACAGCTCCCGTGTCGCCCTGGCGCCCGCGCCGTCGGTGACGGCCCCGGATGTGCAGGTGCAACTGTCGATCACGCGTCTGGATTCGGGTGACACTCAGCCGGCGGTGCTGGATGCGCAATGGCGGGTGCTGGATCGTCGCGGGGTGGTCCGTGACAGCCGAATCGTTCACCTCGAACAGAAACATGAGGGCAATACGCCGGCGCAGGTGCAGGCTCAGGGCATTCTGCTGCAGCGCCTGGCCGAGCAGTTGACGGTTGCGGTCAGGCCTTTGGCCAATCAGCCGCCTCTGGCGGACGAGAAGAAAGTGCTGAAGGCCGTGCCGAAAGAGGCCTCGGACAAACCGAAGATGCCGCTGGCGGCACCGATTCGGACGGAAATGGAGATTTTCCGGTTCTAGACCCAGCAACGGCCATCGCGGGCAAGCCCTGCTTCCACAGGCATGTTGTGATCCTGTGGGAGCAGGGCTTGCCCGCGGTGCAGCCGGTGCGATATTCAGTCAAGCCCTGGTTTCATGCATCCGTGCCAACTGCCGCTCCAGCAGTGATGGATAAGGCTCCAGCAATCGCTCCACACAGCAGGCCCCCTCTGGGCTGGCGATCGGCCGAATACGTGCCCGTTGCCGGATCAGCCCGTCATCACCAATACGCCGTTCCACCAACAACAGATTGCGGCTGTGCTGGGACAGTGCCAAGGCATCCTGAGCACTCTCCGTCAGCAGCAGGTCGAGCTGTCCCAGGCCGAAGACTTCCTCGCTCAATACCAGCCCCAGTTGCAATTGCAGGGTGATGCCGCTGTCGGCTACTTCAACCTGCAATGCATGGCCCAAGGCCCGCAACAGTTCGCCGCAGCAGATGGCGTTGGTCAGGTAGTCGTCGCCGATGTCCTCGCTGTGGAACAGCATCAGCGTGCTGCCATCGTTGAGCGTGTGCAGCTCGCTCTGGTACAGGGATGCGGCTTGATCCAGGCAGTCGCGATAGCGTTGCAGCAGCTCCGTGAGACGCTGGCGAGGCAGGCGCCGTAGCTGTTCCTGGGCACCCAGCTGCACCGCCAGGACGGCGCTGGTGCTGGAACGCTTCGCTGCCGGCGCGGGCACAACCGCCACCGGTGTGGCAGCGGCCACGACGGCAGGGGAGTGATCACGCAGGTCGGCGAAAGGGTCGTCGCCGTCTTCGTCGTCGAGGTCTTCTTCGGCCTGGATGCGGCGCAGAGGCATCTTGACCGGCAGCGGCGGCAACTTGTCGAAGCCGGGCTCGCGTGCGGCGCGGACCTGCACGGCCGGCTCGGGTACTTCGAAGATTTCTTCCTCTTCTTCCGGCTCGGGTTCTGGCTCCGGCTCCGGCGGTGCGAGGTTGGCGTGAAGCTGGCGGGCCAGATCGCCGATTTCATCCTGGCGCTGCACGCCGGGGGTGTAAGGGTCCGGCGCCCGCAGCCAGACGCGCAGTTGCATCAGAGGGGTGGATATCTTGCGACCCAGGCGCAGGCTCAGGGCCAGCGCGAGGGCCAGCAGAATCGCGCCGAGGATAGCCATGCTTTGCAGGCTGAGCATCAGTGGTTGCTGGAACTGGTTCATGTCCAGGCTGATACGCAGGGTGCCGGCCGTCACGTCCTGAAAACTGATCTTGGTTTCGTACAGGCCATCGGCCGGACCGAGCAAGCCGTTTTTCGGGCGCTGGCCGGCTTCGGCGATGATTCGGTTATCGGCACTGTAGATCGCCGCGTGCGCCACCAACGGGTTCTTCACGAGGTTGTTAAGCAGGACGTTAAGACTGAGCATGTCATTGGCCACCAGCAATTCGGTGGCGGACGATGCCGTCTGCGTGGTCAGGCTCTGGCCCAGGGCATCGGCCTGCTCGTGCATGGCTTGCTTGAACTGCAAGCCCATCACGGCGGCGTAGATGATCAGCGCCAAGGCGACCAGAACGATGTTGTGGGTGGCGATGCGTAATGCGATCGGTGCGCGGCGATGGCGCAACGCCCGAAAGATCAGCAGGAAGAAATTGTCGTTTTTGACTGGCGTAGGCCGGTTCACAGAGCTCGGCTCTTCTGTCCGTGGAGTTGGGGCGCAGTATAACGATGGCTCGTCGATTCTGTCTCGGTTAACCCATGGCTTTTTCAGCGTGCCGATACACGCTGCAAAGCAGGTAGAATGCGCTCTTTTTCCAACCTGGGGGTGCGCCTTGCGCGAAATCGTCCTGATCAATATCACCGGCGCGCAGCGTCCGGGACTGACGGCATTGATGACCGGCGTCATGGCCAATGTCGATGCCACCCTGCTGGACATCGAGCAGCGGCTGGTCCATGACACTCAGACGCTGACCCTGGTGGCCCAGGTCGAAGCCGCCAACCATGCGGCCTTCATGGAGGAAATCCAGTCGGCGGCGCGTCATCAGTCACTGGAGGCGCGGTTCACCCGATTGTCCCCGGCCGACTATCAGGCCTGGGCTGCGGGCCAGCGGACGCCTCGGCACATCGTCACCTTGCTCAGCCGCGAGGTCAGCGCCGAGCAAGTGCGCCGAGTGACCTCGATCACTGACAGCCACGGTTTGCAGATCGAAGCCATTAACCGTCTGTCGGCTCCCCAGCTGCAGGGTGGCGCGCTGATCGGTGCCAAGGCCTGTTTGGAGTTCACGGTGCGCGGCGACGCCACCGAGCCGCGGGTGATGCGCAGTGAGTTTCTCGAGGCGGCCCGGCAACTGGATATCGACATTGCCTGGCAGGAAGACACGCTGTACCGCCGTCATCGCCGGCTGGCGGTGTTCGACATGGACTCCACGCTGATCCAGGCGGAAGTCATCGACGAGCTGGCCAAGGCTCACGGCATCGGCGAATTGGTCTCGGCCATCACCGAGCGGGCCATGCGCGGTGAGCTGGATTTTCGTGCCAGCTTCAAGGAGCGCCTTGCTCTGCTCAAGGGCCTGGACGTCAACGTACTCGATGCGATTGGTGAGTCGCTCCAACTGACGGAAGGGGCCGAGACGCTGTTTGCCGAGCTCAAGCGCCTGGGCTACAAGACAGCGATTCTGTCCGGTGGCTTCACTTATTTCGCCCGTCAGGTGCAGGCGAAGCTGGGTATCGACTACGTATTCGCCAACGAGTTGGAAGTGGTCGATGGCCAATGCACCGGCGTGGCGGTGGAGCCGATTGTCGATGCCCAGCGCAAGGCTGACCTGTTGCGCGAACTGGCCGCGAAGGAGGGCCTGACGCTGGAGCAGACCATTGCCGTGGGTGACGGTGCGAATGACCTGCCGATGCTGGCGATTGCCGGTTTGGGTGTCGCTTTCCGTGCCAAGCCGTTGGTCAAGGCCTCGGCTGGTCAGGCGATCTCGACGCTGGGGCTGGACGGAGTGTTGTACCTGCTGGGCCAGCGGAGCCTCTGATTCAAGGAGGGGGCTGCTCCCACGGTTCAGCCGGCCTGCAGCCTCTGCGAATCAAAGATCCTTCCACAGCGAATCGAAGTCCTCTTCGCCATCCGCTGTGGTGCCTGGCGCCTTCTCTTCCAGCACTACCTGTTCCAGATGGCGATACTCGAACTGGTTGAAGCTGCCGGTACTGGCCAGGCGCTTGCTCAGACTGGCCGGGCGTTCGTCGCCATTGGTGTTGATGATGATCTTGTTGCCCTCCTGGAAGGGCAGGCGGGGCGCCAGCAAGGTGGCCGGGATGTCGATGGCGCGGATTTCCGGGAGCAGCAACCCGCGCATGAACTGGCTGTTGTCCTCGCTGCTGCGCACCAGTTGCAGGCCGCAGGGCTGCGCATGGGGCGCAACCAGCTCGATGCCCATCTGGGTGCCACCATCGCGCACCTGGCGAATCCAGCGCACCACCGCAACACTCCAGCCGTGGGAGGGTGCATCCTGGATGCCGACCATTTCCCCGGCCTGCAACTGCGGCGGCACTTCCTTGGGCCAGGCCAGGCAGTAACCGCCCGGGCTGTGGTTGACGATGCGCAGCGCAAACTTGGGAAAGCTGCTTTCGCTGTTCATCGGGCCGCCAGTACCGTCGCCTGCTGGCAGTCCATATTGAATTTCCTCGTACGGCTGGCCGGCGTCCATGTTGATTTCGGCCTCGACATCGAAGGCCTGGCTCCAGCCCGGATCGCGATTCTGCTCGCCGAACTGCGGCGTGGGCGCCAGGGTCGGGCGGCGCAGGATCTCGCCGAACGAGCGCTCGCCGCCCAGGTAGTAATGCAATGCGCTCATGCCGATGCACACGGTAAGGTCCCCGTGGCCCGGCGTGCGCTGGAAAGTGCGCTCGGCCACGTCGCCCCAGGCCGCGCTCAGGTGTTGCAACAGGTCGAGACTGAAACCGCTGGGCACCAGACGTGACTGGGCGCGTTGTTCGCGGGTCATTTCCAGGAACTGTTTGAGCGCATTGACCAGCGGCATCGGGTCGATGCCCAACAGGCCGGAGATCTGTGCCTCAGGGAACAGTGTCTTGTAGCGCGGCGGTCCATCGATGCCCGGAGCAATTGCGAACAGGCTGCTGGCATCGCTGGCTGGCAGTATCCGTGCAAGGGCGCTCCAGCTTTCGATGACTTCGGTCAGGCGAGCGATTGCGTTCTGACGCATCTGGTTGCTGCGCGATGTGCCCAGCAGTAGCCCGGTCAGGTAGGTCTGCTGGATGGTCATGCTGCGCGGTGTGGACAGGTTGTCGCTGATGGATACATTTTCCAGCTTGCTCTCCTGAGCAATCAGGAACAGTTGGTGCAGCTCCAG
This sequence comes from Pseudomonas sp. dw_358, assembly GCF_018449655.1. Taxonomy (GTDB): domain Bacteria; phylum Pseudomonadota; class Gammaproteobacteria; order Pseudomonadales; family Pseudomonadaceae; genus Aquipseudomonas. The sequence goes on along the minus strand of NZ_JAAVUX010000001.1, from coordinate 573,008 downwards.
CCATACGCTTTCGGGTACCGGACAATATAGCAGGCAGGCGCGGATCAGCGGGCCGTTGAGGCAGTGCAAGGCGCGCTGGATGCTCGCCGTCAACAGCTGGGCGCGCTCCTTGCTGGCCGGCTTGGGCGCTTGCCGCGCGACAATCTGTTTGTAGCCGATGGCCAGGTAGTTTTGCAGCGCCTGGCACAGATTGGCGACCTTGCGCGCACGCTCGTCCAGCACGATAGACTGATTGAGGAAGTGCCGTTCGAGGTTCTTGCAGACGTAGTAGACCTCGGGGCGCAACAATTCCAGCATCTGCAGACGATTGTCGCTCGGTGTGAGCAACTGGTTGAGCTCGCCCATACCTTGATACAACAGCCGCGCGGTTTCGCCCAGGTTGGCCTTGGGAAGCGTGGAAATCCAGCGTTTGAGGTCGCGCGGGTTCGCTTCGCAGAACGTGAGGCTCAGCTGCGTGGGCGTGGGTGCGCGCAACAACAGATGGGGGCTAGGGCGAGACATCAATCATTTTTCCTGGTTCTTCTACCGAAGCCCGTGGCTTCGAGTCCATTGGGGCGAAGCGACCGAGCGGGACGAACTTGATCGGACTCTACCAGCATTGGATAACGCCCGCAGCTATAGCGTTCCCAAGCCGACCGTGAAGTCATCCCGCGGCCTCCGCAATCAGGCTGACGCCGGTGCGCCGATGGCCTGACCCATTTGCACAGGGCTGCCGGCAGTCCATTGGCTGGCCCATTTCATCTGATCCGGACCGAACAGCACGATCACCGTGGACCCCAGCTTGAAGCGCCCCATTTCTGCGCCCTTTTCCAGATGGATCGGTGCGCGCGCAGCCTCATCGTAGCTGAAGGTTTTCAGCTCGCGTTTGGGTGGCGTCACCAGACCGGCCCAGACGGTTTCAACCGAAGCAACAATCATCGCGCCCACCAGCACCATGGCCATGGGGCCGCGCTCGGTGTCGAAGATGCACACCACGCGTTCGTTGCGAGCGAACAGTTCCGGCACGTTTTCGGCGGTGGTCTGGTTGACCGAGAAAATCCGTCCGGGCACGTAGATCATTTCACGCAAGGTCCCGGCCAAGGGCATGTGTACCCGGTGATAATCCTTGGGCGACAGGTAAACAGTCGCGAATTCGCCGCCCATGAAGGGCGCGGCGTTGACCGGATCGCCGCCCAGCAGTTCGAGCACGCTGAAGCTGTGGCCCTTGGCCTGAAAAATCCGCCCGTGTTCGATCGGACCCAGTTGGCTGAAGGCGCCGTCGGCAGGGCTCAGGATGGCATCAGGCGTCGGGTCCAGCGGGCGCGCGCCGGGCTTGAGGGCGCGGGTGAAGAAAGCGTTGAAATGTTCGTAGGCGGTGAGGTCTTCAACCAAAGCCTGCGACATGTCCACCTGGTAGCGCTTGGCAAACCAGGCGGTGAAGGCATTCTTGAACCAGCGGGCCCGGCATTCGGCAACACAGCCGGCCAGGCGGGACAACAGGTGATGTGGCAGCAGGTACTGAGTAATGATGAACAAACGCGATTTCATGAAATTTCCTTAGGCTTTACGACTTGCGGGCATTACTACAGGCGTGTCGGGGTGATTGCCCCATTCACCCCAGGAGCCGGCGTAGCCCTTGACGCGAGGATAGCCCAAAGCCTTGGCCACCAGATAGGTGAAGCCCGAGCGATGGTGGGTCTGACAGTGTGTGACGATTTCCTTGTCCGGGGTGATGCCCAGGTTTGCCAGAATTTGCGGCATGTCGCGGCGGATCCGTAGATTGCGCTTGGGGTCCATGCCCGCCGTCCATTCGAAGTTGACCGCGCCGGGAATGTGTCCGCCCTTGGCGGCCAGCACTTTCTCTCCCGAATACTCCAGCGGATTGCGCGCATCCCAGATCGCCAGGTCGGCAGCGCCGAGACGGCTTTGCAGGTATTCGCGGGTGGCGGTGGGCTCGTCGTGCAACGTCAGCGGTACCGGGCCGCCGGTTGGGGTGGGCACGTCGGTGGAAAGGGCCATGCCCTCGGCTTCCCAGGCCAGCAGTCCGCCGTCCAGATAGTGGTAGCGGTGGTGGCCGATCACGTCGAGCAGCCAGATAAAGCGCCCGGCCCAGCCGCCTCCTTCGTCGTCATACACCACATAAGTGGCGTTGGAGCGATGGCCCAGCTCGCCGAACAGCGCTTGCAGTTGCGGCATCGATGGCAGCAGGCCCGGGGCGGGTGGCTGGCCCAGTTGGGTGCGCTTGGGGTCGACAAAGCACGCGCCGGGAATATGCCCGGCGCTGTAACGCCCCTGGCTGGTCAGGTCGACCAGGATCAGTTCCGGTGCTTCAAGCCGGCCCAGCAGGTCGGCCGGTTCGATCACCAGCGGCAGGCCGGAAAAATCAGGCATGGGACATCTCCAGTGAGCAAAGGAGCAAAAGGCGAATTGTAGCGCAAGCGTCAGCCACTGCGGTTGGTAAAGCTGGCCAGGGCGCGTTCGATGCATTGCCCGGTCTTGGCAAACGCTTGCACCGAGACCTCGGAAAATGGTCCGCCACCCTGATCGGCTACCACCAGCATGACCACCCGGCCGTTATTGCTCAGTGAGCGCAGCAGCAGGTTGTCGCCGCGAAACAGGCCACGCAGGCTCGGGGGCAGCAATGCCGAGAACTGCGCATTATTGCCGGGATTGAGACGGATCTGGGCCGGTGCGCTCATCAGTCGCGTCAGCACGGTGCTGTTGGCAATGGTGAAGGTCAGGCTCGCCGCGGTGCCTGGCAGACCCCCCAATTGCTGCACACGCAACTGGGTCTGGGTCTTGTCGGCCATCAACAGCATGACCCGCTGCATGCCGCAGGCCACCAGCGCGTCTCGCGCTTCAGTGGTCAGGTGCATGGCATTGTTGAAACGACTGGGTTCGAGCAGCAGCTCGGCACAGCGTTTGCGCCACAGGACCAGGGCTTCGGGCGTCGGCGGCGGCGCCGGAAGCATGGCGCGGTGCACGCGGCGCTCGTCCCACGGCCAGATCAGGGCGAGTGCCGGGTGCCACAGGCCGGGCTGAGCATGGTGCCGAGCGCTTTGTGCGGCATGCTGGTGGACCTGCTGCTGCAAGCTTTCCAGCGGCGCCTGTAGATACAGACTGGCCAGGTATTGCCAGCGCACCATGTGCGCAGTGGTCCAGCCTTGCTGACTGGCGATGGCCAGCCCGTTGGCCAGCAACACGGTGTTGGCCGGTTGGCCCAGCCAGCGGCGCAGCGGCGGCTCATCATCCAGTGCCAGCTGCTGGCGCAGGCGGTCTTCGTTATCGCGGGCGATGTGCAGGACCTGAACCAGCCAGCGGCGGTCTTCAAGCAAGGTCCGGTAGGCATGCAGCACCCAGCCGGGCAGCCGCCAGCGCTCGGCCAGTTCGCGGCACAGTAACAGCAGTGGCACGCCGAACAGTTGACGCTCGACCTTGGCCGCCGACTCGCCTTTGTTGACCACGCGCAGCTCCCACTCTTCCAGCAGCTCCGGGTGGGTAAAGGCCAGGGCCCAGGTCGGCGACATGAACAACAGGCTGCCCCAGTGGATTTCCTGCCAGAGGCGGGCCATGCGCCCGGCGAACAGACCGTTGGCCTGTTGGGCGGCATGTTGGCTGATCAATTGCATCTGTCGCAGTACTGGCGGCACTTCCTTGGCGTCGACGCAGGGCAGTTTGGCCAACAGGTCTTCGGTGCGCTTGAGGCCCAGGCGGTTGAGCGCCACTTCCAGGGTTTCGGTAGGTTCCACCAGGCTGTTGCTGCTCTGTTGATTGGCCTCGCGCATGACGCTGAGTACCAGGGCGGGACTCTCCTGCATGAAGTCGGCGATTTCGCGCAGCGAGCGACGGCTGTCGCCCAAGGCCGTACGCACCTTTTCATAATGGGGGCGCGGTATGGGCAAGCGGACGCTATCGAGTAGCTTGATCCAGGCTTCGAGGCTTTGCGGGGTAGGGCTCGACACGATACGTCACCAGGCTGGTGAATGGGGCTGAACTGGCTTTTCACAAAGCTCAACTATAGTCTGGCGCACTTCTGCCGATAAGTAGAAGCAGAGAATGAACAACATGCGAACCACCCCCTTTCAACGACCGTAAAAGTGCTTCTAACTTATGGCTAAAATTATTGGCATTATCGTCGTCATCGCCTGTGTACTCGGCGGCTACGTACTTTCCCATGGCAAGATCGGTGCGCTGATCCAGCCCTTTGAGGTCATGATCATCGGCGGCGCGGCGCTGGGTGCATTCCTGCAATCCAACCCCGGCTACATGACCATGCTGGTGCTGAAGAAGTCGCTGAAGATGTTCAGCTCGCGCTTCACCCATGCCTTCTATATAGACGTTTTGAGCCTGGTCTACGAGATTCTCAACAAAAGCCGTCGTGAAGGCATGATGGCCATCGAAAGCGATATCGAAGACGCCGCCGCCAGCCCGATCTTTGCCAAGTACCCGGCCTTGCTCAAGGATGAAAAGATGATCGCGTTCATCTGCGACTATCTGCGCATCATGTCGTCGGGCAACATGGCCCCTCATGAACTCGAAGGCCTGTTCGACATGGAACTGCTGAGCATGAAAGAAGAGCTCGAGCACCCTTCCCATGCCGTGACCGGTGTGTCCGACGGCCTGCCCGGCTTCGGTATCGTGGCGGCAGTACTGGGTATCGTGGTGACCATGGCGTCCCTGGGTGATGGCGACAAGGCGGCGATCGGTGGTCACGTAGGTGCAGCACTGGTCGGTACCTTCCTCGGTATTCTCGCGGCTTACGGCTTCTTCGGCCCGCTGGCCCAGTGCCTGGCTCACGATGCCAAGGAAGAAATGAACGTGTACGAAGCGATCAAGGCGTCCTTGGTGGCCTCGGCCTCGGGCATGCCGCCTTCCCTGGCCGTGGAATTCGGTCGCAAAGTGCTGTACCCAGCCCATCGGCCAAGTTTCGCCGAGCTGGAACAAGCGGTTCGCGGTCGCTAAGCCATGGAAAATAACCAGCCCATCATCATCAAGCGCGTCAAGCGCTTCGGCGGAGGCCATCACGGCGGCGCCTGGAAAATCGCCTTTGCCGACTTTGCCACGGCGATGATGGCGTTCTTTCTGGTGCTGTGGCTGTTGTCCAACGCCACGCCGGAACAGAAAATTGCCATCGCCGGCTATTTCAAGGACCCCATCGGTTTCACCGAGAGCGGCACTCCTTACGTGATCGACCTTGGCGGCTCCCCCAAGCTCGCGCCGGACCAGACCTTGAACCCCGAGATCAAGGATGAACCTAGCAAGCCCGAGAGCCAGCCCAGCCAGAGCGACACCGAGAGCAAAACCGCAGTCAATGATCAACAGGCGGAGAACATCGCCGAAAAACTGGAAAAAGACCGGCTCGAGCTGCTGTTGCAAGAGTTGCAGAACAAGGTCAACGAAAACCCCGAACTGCAGAAGTTCAAGGATCAGATCCTGTTCGAGATCACTCAGGACGGCCTGCGCATTCAGATCATGGATGCCGAGAACCGGCCGATGTTCGACCTCGGCAGCGCGCGCCTGAAACCGTACTTCGAGGACATCCTGCTGGCCATGGCCGACACCATCAAGGACGTGCCGAACAAGATCAGCGTCAGCGGTCACACCGACGCCACGCCGTTCGCCAGCGCCAACGGCATGGGCAACTGGGAGCTGTCGGCCAACCGCGCCAACGCCGCGCGCCGTGCGCTGGTTGCCGGTGGCTACCCGGATACTCAGGTGGCCCGAGTGGTGGGCTATGCGTCTTCATCGCTGTTTGATCGCAAGAACCCGCTGAACCCGGTCAACCGGCGGATCGATATCATCGTCATGACCAAAAAGGCCCAGCGTGACCTTGAGGGTGAGCAGAAGCCTGAGGACGCAGCGCCGCCTGCGGCACCGGCCGATGGTGCGTCGGCGCCGGCAGCCCCGGAAAGCACCCCGGCTCCAGCCGCTCCAGCGGGCGCCCCGGGTGCTTCGGCGTCGCCGTCCAATGTGCAGGTGCCGGCCCATGAGGTACGGGAGAAGTTGAACCTGTTCGACGATAACGGTAAACCGGCGCTGGGCGCGCCGGGCAAGGGTAATGCGCTGTAAAGGCTGGATATCGGATCCGGGGCATGCCTGGGCGCTGTGGGAGCAAGCAGCCCTTGGGCGCGATTCAGGCGACGCAGTCGGCCGGCCATGCTCTCACAGGTCCCACAGAAACGGCGATGCGATCAGTAGGAATCCTGCGGCAAACTCGCAATGATCGACCGGTAGCTGTTCATCCGCTGCTGCTGCACACGGCCATCCTCCAGCGCCATCAGCAAGGCACAGCCAGGTTCGCGGTCGTGCTTGCAATCGCGAAAGCGGCAAGTACCCAGCAAGTCGTTGAACTCTATGAAGCCGGCTTCCACATCCGCTCGGCTCACATGCCCCAGGCCGAATTCGCGAATCCCCGGTGAGTCGATCAGTTCACCGCCGCCCGGGAAGTGGAACAGTCGCGCCGTGGTGGTGGTGTGGGTGCCCTGGCCGGAGAGTTCCGACAGGGGCCCGACCCGGGTCTGCACTTCGGGCAGCAGGCTGTTGACCAGCGATGACTTGCCCACCCCGGACTGCCCGACGAACACACTGATGTGCCCATCCAGACGCGCCTGCAATTGCTGCATGCCATCGCCGTGGTGTGCCGACACTTCCAGTAACGGATAGCCCAGCTGTCGATACACGGCCAGCAGCGCATTGAGCGCCGGGGCATTCTGCTCGTCGATCAGGTCGGCCTTGTTCAGCAGCAGCAGCGGGTGGATGCCGGCATGTTCGGCGGCCACCAGATAGCGGTCGATCAGGTTGGCATGGGGTTCGGGCATAGGGGCGAAAACGATGACGATCAGGTCGACGTTGGCCGCCACTGGCTTGAGCTGGCCACGGCTGTCGGGCCGGCACAATTCGGTGTGACGCGGCAGCTGTGCGACGATCACCCCGATGCCCTGGTTGCCTGCCCGCCAGACTACAGTGTCGCCGGTGACCAGCGCTGGCAGGTTGGCGCGCAGGTGGCAACGAAACACCTGGCCGGCCAGTTCACCTTCGGTGGCTTCGACTTCCACCTGCACACCAAAGTGCGCAATCACCAGCCCGGTCTGCTCGGGGCCAAGGTCGCCGCCCTCAAGGGTCTCCAGGGTCTGTGATTCGCGTTTGGCAGCGCGGGCGGCGCGCTCGCCCTGGATTTTTTCGATGCGCCAGTTTTGGCGGCGATTGAGCTGGCGTTTGGCCATGAGTGTTCCGAGTGAATGCGTCTAGATAAAAGGTCGAGCGACAAGAATCGAACGGCAGCGAGTTTAGCACGCTCGCCTGGGCTAAACTGCGCGCCTATGCCGAGGAGCCCAACCATGCAAAACCCACAGAACCTGATCTGGATCGACCTGGAAATGACCGGTCTGGACCCTGACCATGACGTGATCATCGAAATGGCCACCATTGTCACCGACAGTCAGCTCAATACCTTGGCCGAAGGCCCGGTGATCGCGATTCACCAGAGCGACGAGATTCTCGCTGGCATGGACGAGTGGAACACCCGCCAGCACGGCGGCTCGGGCCTGACCCAGCGGGTGCGCGAAAGCACTGTCAGCATGGCCGAGGCCGAGGCGCAGACCATAGCCTTTCTGGAGCAGTGGGTGCCCAAAGGCAAGTCGCCGATCTGTGGCAACAGTATCTGCCAGGACCGCCGCTTCCTGTATCGCCACATGCGCGGCCTGGAAGAGTACTTCCACTACCGCAACCTGGATGTCTCCACCCTCAAGGAGCTGGCCGCGCGCTGGGCACCGGAGGTCAAGGACAGCTTCAAGAAAGGCAGCACTCACCTGGCACTGGACGACATCCGCGAGTCGATTGCCGAGCTGCAGCATTACCGCAAACACTTCATCAAGGCTTGAGGGTTCCGGCCCGGTGCTGTTTACCCTCTATCTGATTGCCATCACTGCCGAGGCCATGACCGGTGCCCTTTCCGCCGGGCGTCGCGGCATGGACTGGTTCGGCGTGGTGCTGGTCGCCAGCGTGACGGCGCTGGGCGGTGGTTCGGTACGCGACGTGCTGCTGGGGCACTATCCACTGACTTGGGTGGCGCATCCGCGCTATTTGATCCTGACCAGTGTCGCGGCCTTGCTGACGATTTTCCTGGCGCCGTTGATGCCGCGTCTGCGCAGTCTGTTTCTGGTGCTGGACGCGCTGGGCCTCGTGGCCTTTACCCTGATCGGCTGCCAGATTGCCCTTGAACTGGGGCTCGACCCGTTGGTGGCGTCCATCAGCGGGATGATCACCGGGGTGTTTGGCGGGATTCTCCGGGACATTCTTTGTAACGATATTCCGCTGATTTTTCGGCGGGAATTGTATGCGAGTGTCTCATTTGTTTCAGCCTGGTGCTTTTTAGGCTGCCGGTACGTCGGCTTGCCCGATGAGCAGGGGCTGTTGATCACGTTGTTTGGCGGGTTTCTGTTGCGGCTGTTGGCCATTCGTTTTCATTGGGAAATGCCCAAGTTCGTTTATGACGACGAAGCCTGAGCGTTACGCAGACCGGCTGGCATGCTCCGCCAGCGCCCATTCCACGTGCTCGCGCACCATCTCCGAGGGCGAATCGCGCCGCGCCTGCAAGGCCTCCAGTACGGGGATGGTGGAGGGCGCATTGCCCAACCCCACCGCCAGATTACGCAGCCAGCGCTCGTAACCTGCCCGCCGCAAGGGCGAGCCCTCGGTATTGCTCAGAAACTGCTCTTCATCCCAGAGAAACAGTGTCGCCATTTCGGCATTGTCCAGGCTATGGCGCGGGGTGAAATCACTTTCCGCTGACGGCCGCGCAAAGCGATTCCATGGGCAGACCATCTGGCAGTCGTCGCAGCCGAACACGCGGTTGCCGATCAGCCCGCGCAGTTCCACCGGAATTGAAGTCTTCAGTTCGATGGTCAGGTATGAAATGCAGCGTCGCGCGTCCAGTACGTAAGGGCCGACAAAGGCATCGGTCGGGCATACGTCCAGGCAGGCGGTGCAACGGCCGCAGTGCTCGCTGGCATGGGGTGGGTCCACCGGCAGGGCAATGTCGACGAACAGCTCGGCGAGAAAGAAGTAGCTGCCGGCCTTGCGGTTGAGCACCAGAGTGTTCTTGCCGATCCAGCCCAGCCCTGCCTGTTCGGCAATGGCCTTTTCCAGCACCGGCGCGCTGTCGACGAAAGCGCGAAAGCCGAACGGCCCGATGTCCTGCTGGATACGCTCGGCCAACTGCTGGACGCGCTTGCGGATCAGTTTGTGATAATCCCGGCCCAGGGCGTAGCGGGACACATAGGCTTTCTCGGGCTGGGCAAGGCGTTGGGCCATCTGGGTGTCGCCCGGCAGGTAATCCATGCGCAGGGATACCACCCGCAAGGTGCCCGGTACCAGTTCGGCAGGCCGGGAACGTTTCTGGCCGTGGGCAGCCATATAGTCCATCTCGCCGTGATAGCCCGCTTCGAGCCAGCGGGTCAGATGATTTTCGTGTTCGGCCAGGTCAAGGCCGGAGATGCCGACCTGCTGAAAGCCCAGCTCACGGCCCCATTGCTTGATGGAGTCGGCTAATTCGGGAAGGTTGAGCGTTGACGCGGTCATGCGATGAGGAAACCGAAGCGGAGGTGCGTATAATTCTGCCAGACATCGACCCCCAGAGTTGCATCATGCCGACGCCTAACCACGAATTACCGGAAGCGCTGTACAGCGCCGCGCAGGTGCGCGCCATTGACGCCCAGTTGATTGACGGCGGAACGCCAGGCATCGAGCTGATGGCGCGGGCGGCCAGCGTGGTCTGGTGCGCCTTGCGTCAACACTGGCCTGAGGCCCGCTCGCTGTGCGTGATGGCCGGTCACGGCAACAACGCCGGTGACGGCTACCTGGTCGCCGCGTTGGCTCGGCGTGCCGGCTGGCACGTGGAAGTGCTGGCGGTGACCGACCCGGGTCGGCTGCAAGGTGATGCCGCCACGGCACATGCCGAGGCGCAAGTGGCGGGTGTGCTGGTCAAGCACTGGAGTGCCGATGACGTCCTGCAAGGCATCGTCCTCGATGCCCTGCTGGGCACCGGCCTCAGTGGCGAAGTGCGCGGGCCTTATGTGGCGGCTATCCAGGCGATCAATGCCAGCGGCCTGCCGGTGGTGGCCGTGGACATTCCTTCCGGCTTGAGCAGCGACACCGGGCAGATTCTCGGCTGTGCGGTCAAGGCCGACCTCACGGTCAGCCTGGTCGGCCTCAAGTTCGGCCTGCTGACGGGACAGGCTGCCGACGTGGTCGGGGCCTTGGTTTTCGACGACCTGCTGGTGGGGTCGCCGGATCTGCTGACCTCGCCGACGGTGGCTCAGCGTTTGCGCCCGGCCAATCTGCCCCGGCTGGCGCCGCGGCCGCCGACGGCGCACAAGGGGAAATATGGCCGAGTGTTGGTGATAGGCGGCGATCATGGCACCGGCGGTGCCACCCTCATGGCGGCCGAGAGCAGTCTGCGTTGTGGGGCTGGCATGGTCTCGCTGGCGACCCGCGTCGAGCATGTGGCTCCCGCGCTGACCCGTTTGCCGGAAGTCATGACCGTAGCCGTTGCTTCGGCCAACCAGTTGATGCCGTTACTGGAGGCGGCGGCTGTGCTGGTGGTGGGGCCGGGCATGGGGCAGGGCGCATGGGCGCGCAGCCTGCTCTCCGCCGTGGCCAACGCCGACAAGCCGCAAGTCTGGGACGCCGATGCGTTGAACCTGCTGGCCAGCGGCTATGTGTCTTTGCCCCGGGGCTGCGTGATCACACCGCACCCTGGTGAAGCGGCACGGTTGCTGGGCAGTGACGTCGCCCGGGTGCAGGCTGATCGAGCCAGTGCCGCGCACCAGTTGGCACAAAAATACGCCAGCGTAGTGGTCCTCAAGGGCTCTGGCAGTTTGATTGCCGCGCCGGATGGCCGCCTGGCCCTGTGTGACAAAGGCCACCCGGCCATGGCCACCGGCGGCCTGGGGGATGTCTTGTCGGGGGTGATCGGCGCGCTGCTGGCGCAGCACCTGCCGCCTTTCGAAGCGGCTTGCCTGGCGGTCTGGCTGCACGCCAGTGCCGGAGAGGAGCTCGGCACCCACGGCCGAGGGTTGGCGGCGACCGATCTGATCCCGGTCATCCGTCGACTTCTGGAGGAGCAACAACCATGCCTGAGCTGAACCTCTATATCCCTGACGAGGCCGCCATGGTCGGTCTTGGTGGGCGTCTGGCCCAGGTGACGGCCGGCACGGGGGTGATTTTTCTCGAGGGGGATCTGGGCGCGGGCAAGACCACCCTGTCACGTGGCCTGATCCGCGGCCTGGGTCACGTGGGCGCGGTGAAAAGTCCGACATTCACCTTGGTCGAGCCCTATGAGTTCGACGATGTGCGTGCCTTTCATTTCGATTTATATCGTCTGGTCGACCCCGAAGAGCTGGAGTACCTCGGCATTCGCGACTATTTCGACGGTCAGGCCCTGTGCCTGGTTGAATGGCCGGAGCGCGGCGCGGGCTTTTTGCCAAAGCCCGACCTGACCATTACCATAAGCGCCCAGGCAAGCGGACGTTCGCTGATTTTGTCGCCACTGGGCTCGCGTGGCGAGTCGTGGTGTGCCGTTCTGGCACGGGAATACATATAGATGAGGCCATAGGTGAGGTTAGGTATGCGCATTCGCGCGATGGTTGCGGTCGCCGGGTTGTTTCTCATGGCGCAGGCCGTCGACGCGTGGGCCGTCACCCAGGTCAAGAGCGTACGTCTGTGGCGAGCGCCGGATAACACGCGGCTGGTGTTCGACCTGTCCGGGCCGGTGGAACACAGCCTGTTCACCCTGACTTCACCTGATCGCCTGGTCATCGACATCAATGGCGCCAACCTGGCATCGCCGCTCAAGGTATCCACCGCCAACACGCCGATCACCAGCCTGCGCTCGGCCCAGCGCACGCCCACCGACCTGCGGGTGGTGATCGACCTGAAAAAGGCGGTCACCCCCAAAAGCTTCGTGCTCGCCCCCAACCAGCAGTACGGCAATCGCCTGGTGGTCGACCTCTACGACTCGCCGGCCGATGCCGAGCCAAGTCCCGTCGACACGCCGGTGAGCAGCGCGCCGGCGGTGCCGGTGTTGCCGAATCAGCCACCGATCAAGCTGGCGCCGGTGCCCAATGGCAAGCGCGACATCATTGTCGTGATCGATCCCGGTCATGGCGGTGAGGACCCGGGCGCTTCGGGCTCCCGGGGCCAACATGAAAAAGACATCGTGCTTTCCATCGCCAAAGAGCTACAACGTCAGATCAATAGCGAAAAGGGCTTCCGAGCCGAGTTGACCCGCACCGGCGATTACTTCATCCCGCTGCGTGGTCGTACCGAGATCGCTCGCAAGAAGGGCGCCGACCTGTTCGTGTCGATCCATGCCGATGCGGCGCCTTCGTCGGCAGCCTTCGGCGCGTCGGTGTTTGCCTTGTCCGAGCGTGGCGCCACCTCGGAGACGGCGCGCTGGCTGGCTGACAGTGAAAACCGCTCCGACCTCATCGGCGGCGCTGGCAACGTCAGTCTCGATGACAAGGATCGCATGCTGGCCGGGGTGCTCCTGGACCTGTCAATGACGGCCTCGCTGACCTCGAGCCTCAACGTCGGACAAAAAGTCCTGAGCAACATCGGCCAGGTCACCACGCTGCACAAGCGCCGTGTGGAGCAGGCCGCGTTCATGGTACTGAAGTCTCCGGATATTCCGTCGATCCTGGTGGAAACCGGGTTCATTTCCAATGGCAGCGAAGCGTCCAAGTTGCAGAGCGCATCCCATCAGCAGGCGCTGGCCCGCTCGATCCGCGCGGGGGTCAAGCAGTTCTTCCAGCAGAACCCGCCGCCGGGGACCTACATTGCCTGGCTGCGTGACAGCGGCAAGATCGCTCAGGGCCCGCGCAATCATGTGGTGGCCAGTGGCGAGACCCTGGCCATGATCGCGGTGCGTTATCAGGTCAGCCCGGGCGTCTTGCGCAATGCCAATGAGCTGAAAAGCGACGATCTCAAGATAGGTCAGAACCTGACGATTCCCGGCACGACCCTGGCGTCGCAACCATGAGTGAGGCCATCGCAATGGACAGTGCCCGTATAGAACTGCTCAGCCCCCGTCTGGCTAACCAGATCGCCGCTGGCGAAGTGGTCGAACGTCCTGCCTCGGTGATCAAGGAGCTGCTGGAAAACAGCCTGGACTCCGGTGCCCGGCGAATCGACGTGGAGGTCGAGCAAGGCGGCGTCAAGTTGTTGCGTGTGCGCGATGATGGCAGCGGCATTTCTGCCGACGACCTGCCGTTGGCCCTGGCGCGCCATGCCACCAGCAAGATCCGCGACCTGGAGGACCTTGAACGGGTCATGAGCCTGGGCTTTCGCGGCGAGGCGCTGGCGTCCATCAGTTCGGTGGCGCGCCTGACCCTGACCTCCCGCACGCGCCAGGCCAGCGAGGCCTGGCAGGTGGAGACCGAGGGTCGGGACATGGCGCCCCGCGTGCAGCCCGCTGCGCATCCGGTGGGAACGTCGGTGGAGGTGCGGGACCTGTTTTTCAACACGCCGGCGCGGCGCAAGTTTCTCAAGACCGAAAAAACCGAATTCGATCACTTGCAGGAAGTGATCAAGCGTTTGGCCCTGGCACGTTTCGATGTCGGCTTTCATCTGCGCCACAACGGTAAAAGCATTCTCAGCCTGCATGAAGCCGCTGACGATATCGCGCGTGCCCGGCGTGTGGCAGCGGTCTGCGGCCCCGCGTTCCTCGAACAGGCCTTGCCTATCGAGGTGGAGCGCAACGGCCTGCATCTGTGGGGCTGGGTGGGGCTGCCGACGTTTTCCCGCAGCCAGGCCGACCTGCAATATTTCTACGTGAACGGCCGCGCGGTGCGTGACAAGCTGGTGGCCCATGCGGTGCGCCAGGCTTACCGCGACGTGCTGTTCAATGGCCGGCATCCAACCTTCGTGCTGTTTCTGGAAGTCGACCCGGCGGTGGTGGACGTCAACGTGCACCCTACCAAGCACGAAGTGCGCTTCCGCGACGGCCGCATGGTTCACGATTTCCTCTACGGCACCCTGCACCGTGCACTGGCCGACGTGCGCCCTGAAGATCAGCTGGCCGCGCCGGCTGCAGTCAGCGAGATGGTCCGTCCGACTGGACTCGGCGCCGGCGAGTTCGGTCCGCAGGGTGAAATGCGTCTGGCGGCCAACCTGTTGGAGCCGCCGATGGCCGAGCCGCGTGCCTACAGCTCCGGCGCTGGCGCCGGCTATCAATATGTACCTCGCAGCACCTCGGCCCTGCCGGTGGCAGAGTCCCAGGCCGCCTACCGGGAATTTTTCGCGCCTCTGCCAGCAGCGGTCAATGGGTTGAAGGGTGCCAATCTGCCGGAAGGGCAAGGCGACATTCCGCCATTGGGGTATGCCCTGGCGCAGCTCAAGGGCATCTATATTCTTTCGGAGAACGCCCAGGGACTGGTGCTGGTGGACATGCACGCCGCCCACGAACGCATCATGTACGAGCGTCTGAAAATCGCCATGGCCAGTGAAGGCCTCAGCGGTCAGCCATTGCTGGTGCCCGAGTCGATTGCCGTCAGCCAGCGCGAGGCCGACTGCGCCGAAGAACATGCCGGCTGGTTTCAGCGGCTGGGTTTCGAATTGCAGCGCCTGGGCCCGGAAACGCTGGCAATCCGCCAGATACCGGCCTTGCTGAAGCAGGCCGAAGCCAATCGGTTGGTCCATGATGTGCTGGCCGACCTGATGGAATACGGTACCAGCGACCGCATCCAGGCCCACCTCAACGAGCTGCTCGGGACCATGGCCTGCCATGGTGCCATTCGCGCCAACCGCCGCCTGGCGGTGCCGGAAATGAATGGTTTGTTGCGGGACATGGAAAACACCGAGCGCAGCGGCCAGTGCAACCACGGTCGCCCGACCTGGACGCAACTGGGTCTGGATGACCTCGATAAACTCTTCATGCGCGGTCGTTGAGCATGAGTGCGCTACCTCCGGCGATCTTTCTCATGGGGCCCACTGCCTCCGGCAAGACCGACCTGGCCATCGAATTGAGCAAGGTGCTGCCCTGCGAGCTGATCAGTGTCGACTCGGCGCTGGTCTATCGCGGCATGGACATCGGCACCGCCAAGCCGTCCAAAGAGCTGCTGGCAGCTCACCCGCATCGCCTGATCGACATTATCGACCCGGCCCAGAGCTACTCGGCAGCAGAGTTTCGTCGCGACGCCCTCGAGGCCATGGCTGACATCACACGTCGCGGCAACATTCCGTTGCTGGTGGGCGGCACCATGTTGTATTTCAAGGCGTTACAGGACGGCCTGGCCGACATGCCGGCGGCCGACCCGCTGATTCGCGCCGAACTCGAAACCCAGGCGGCTACCGAGGGCTGGCAGAGGCTGCATGACGAGTTGGCGCGTGTCGATCCCGAGTCCGCAGCGCGTATTCATCCCAATGACCCGCAGCGTCTGATCCGCGCGCTCGAGGTGTTTCGTGCCAGCGGTACCAGCATGAGCGGGCACCGTGCACGGCAATTGGCGCAAAGTACCGAGGTAGCCGCATCGGGCGGGGCACAATTACCCTATACTGTGGCCAACCTGGCCATCGCTCCACAGGATCGGCAGGTGTTGCACCGCAGAATTGCGCTGAGATTCGAGCAAATGCTGGAACAAGGCTTCGTCGACGAGGTCATTGCCCTGCGCGCACGAAGTGACTTGCATCCGGCGCTGCCGTCTATACGTGCAGTGGGTTATCGCCAGGTCTGGGATCACCTGGATGGCAAGCTGACAGCAGTTGAAATGCAGGAGCGTGGGGTCATAGCCACTCGCCAGTTGGCGAAACGGCAATTTACCTGGTTGCGCAGCTGGGCTGATCTTCACTGGCTTGACAGCCTGGAACGCGACAATCTATCGCGTACCTTGAAATACCTGGCTTCGGTCTCCATATTGGCCTGAGTCCTTTGCAATTGCCGTCTATCCTTGGGGGTGGGGCGGCGTGAACCATCTAATTTCTCAGCTTTTTCTATTGATCCTTAAAGGAGTGCGGCACATGTCAAAAGGGCATTCGCTACAAGACCCTTACTTGAACACTTTGCGTAAAGAGAAGGTCGGCGTTTCGGTCTATCTCGTTAACGGCATCAAGTTGCAAGGTACGATCGACTCGTTCGACCAGTTCGTGATCGTGTTGAAAAACACCGTCAGCCAGATGGTCTACAAGCACGCGATCTCCACCGTGGTTCCCGTGCGTGCGATCCGTTTGCCTAGCGCAACCGAATCCGAGCAGGGCGACAACGAGCCAGGTAACGCTTGATAGGAGTCTGCCTTGTTCTTTGAGCGCCA
This sequence comes from Pseudomonas sp. dw_358, assembly GCF_018449655.1. Classification (GTDB taxonomy): domain Bacteria; phylum Pseudomonadota; class Gammaproteobacteria; order Pseudomonadales; family Pseudomonadaceae; genus Aquipseudomonas. Next base: position 556,725 of record NZ_JAAVUX010000001.1, on the reverse strand, counting down.
CGGTGGTGGTGAGCGGGCCATACTCGTTCATCTGGATGGTCAGGACCCTGAGGCGCGAGAAGATCCGCAGGAGTTTCAGGAGCTGGCCATTTCGGCCGGCGCCGAAACCGTCGCGTTCGTCAATGTGGCGCGGCACCGTCCTTCAGCAAAATTTCTGATTGGCAGCGGCAAGGTCGAAGAATTGCGTGATCAGGTGAAAACCGAACACGCCGACCTGGTCATTTTCAATCACACCCTTACACCCAGCCAGGAGCGCAACCTCGAGAAGGTCTTCGAGTGTCGTGTGCTTGACCGTACCGGTCTGATCCTGGACATCTTCGCGCAACGCGCCCGCACCCATGAAGGCAAGCTGCAGGTCGAACTGGCCCAGCTCGAGCACATGAGCACGAGGCTGGTACGCGGCTGGACTCACCTTGAGCGCCAGGGCGGTGGTATCGGCCTGCGCGGGCCCGGTGAAACCCAGCTGGAAACCGACCGGCGGCTGTTGCGGGTGCGCCTGCGGCAGATCAAGGCGCGCCTGGAAAAGGTCCGCAGCCAGCGCGAACAGGCGCGGCGCGGCCGCCAACGGGCCGACATCCCCTCGGTGTCGCTGGTGGGTTACACCAACGCCGGCAAGTCGACGCTGTTCAATGCGGTGACCGATTCTACGGTGTATGCCGCCGACCAACTGTTTGCCACCCTTGACCCGACCTTGCGCCGCCTGCAACTGGACGACCTTGGTCCGGTGGTGCTGGCTGACACGGTAGGTTTCATTCGCCACCTGCCGCACAAGCTGGTCGAAGCGTTTCGTGCCACCCTCGAAGAGTCCAGCAACTCGGATTTGTTGCTGCATGTGATCGATGCCCATGAGCCCGAGCGCATGGCGCAGATCGAGCAAGTCATGGCCGTGCTCACCGAGATCGGCGCGCAAGGGTTGCCGATCCTCGAGGTGTATAACAAACTCGATTTGCTGGAAGGGGTGGAGCCGCAGATTCAGCGTGATGCCGATGGCAAGCCGCAGCGGGTCTGGGTTTCGGCCCGCGACGGACGCGGTCTTGACCTGGTGCGCCAGGCCGTGGCAGAGCTGTTGGGCGAAGACCTGTTCGTGGCGACCTTGTGCCTGCCGCAGAATCTGGGCCGGCTGCGTGCTCAGTTCTTTGCCCTGGGGGCCGTGCGCAACGAGCGCCATGACGAGCAGGGCTCAAGCCTGCTGGACGTGCGCATACCTCGAATCGAGTTGAATCGCCTGGTTAGCCGAGAAGGGATGGAGCCCGAAGATTTCATCGAGAAACACACTTTGCAATAAAAGCGCAGCAAAGCGGTTGTGCCGTGACGCTGCGCATTCTGTAGCATTGGTTGGCGCGCCGTGGGCGCGTCTTTGCTTTATCAGATGGAGAGCGCTATGGCTTGGAATGAGCCGGGTGGCAACTCGAACAATCAGGATCCCTGGGGTGGCAAACGCCGTGGCGGCGACCGCAAGGGGCCACCGGATCTCGACGAAGCCTTCCGAAAGCTGCAGGAAAGCCTGAACGGTTTGTTCGGTGGCGGAAAGAAACGCAGCGGCAGCGGAGGTGGTGACGGCAACTCGTCCCGTGGCGGTGGCTTCGGCCTGCTGGGGATCGGTCTGGTCGTGCTGGCCGCCATCTGGCTGTACAGCGCCGTCTATGTCGTCGACGAGCAGGAGCAGGCTGTGGTGCTGCGCCTGGGCAAGTACTACGAAACGGTCGGCCCGGGCCTGAACATCTATTTCCCGCCGTTCGATAAAAAGTACATGGAGAACGTCACGCGCGAGCGTGCCTACACCAAGCAGGGCCAGATGCTGACCGAGGACGAAAACATCGTCGAGGTGCCTTTGACCGTGCAGTACAAGATCACCAATCTGCAAGATTACGTACTGAACGTCGATCAGCCGGAAGTCAGCCTGCAGCACGCCACCGACAGTGCCCTGCGTCATGTGGTCGGTTCGACTGCCATGGACCAGGTCCTGACCGAGGGCCGCGAGTTGATGGCCAGCGAAATCAAGAAGCGTCTGCAAGGCTTCATGGACACCTACAAGACCGGCATCACGGTGACTCAGGTCAACGTGCAGAGCGCCGCCGCGCCGCGTGAGGTGCAGGAAGCCTTCGACGACGTGATCCGTGCCCGTGAAGACGAGCAGCGTTCGCGCAACCAGGCCGAGACCTACGCCAACGGTGTGGTGCCGGAAGCCCGTGGCCAGGCGCAGCGCATCATCGAGGACGCCAATGGCTACCGCGATGAAGTGATCTCCCGTGCCAAGGGTGAGGCCGACCGCTTCACCAAGCTGGTGACCGAATACCGCAAGGCGCCAGATGTGACGCGTCAGCGTCTCTATCTGGAAACCATGCAGGACGTGTACAGCAACACCAGCAAGGTGCTGGTCAGCAGCAAGGAAGGTCAGAACAACCTGATCTACCTGCCGCTGGACAAGATGGTCGACGGTGGCCGCAGCAACAGCGCATCCGCTACCGGTACGCCGGCTGCTGCCAGCGATGCAGGCGCCCGCGCGGCTGCCGATCTGCAGCAGCAACAGCGTGAACTGCGTTCAAGGGAGAGTCGCTGATGGGCAATAAATCACTGATCGCCCTGGTCGTCGCCGTCATCCTGGCGGTCGTGGCGTGGAACAGTTTCTACATCGTGTCCCAGACCGAGCGTGCGGTTCTTCTGCAGTTTGGTCGTGTGGTCCAGGCCGATGTCCAGCCGGGCCTGCACGTCAAAGTGCCTTACGTGAACCAGGTGCGCAAGTTCGACGCCCGCTTGATGACCCTTGACGCTCCGACCCAGCGGTTCCTGACACTGGAGAAGAAGGCGGTGATGGTCGATGCCTATGCCAAATGGCGGGTCAAGGACGCAGAGCGCTACTACACGGCGACGTCCGGTCTCAAGCAGATTGCCGATGATCGCCTGTCCCGTCGCCTGGAGTCCGGGCTGCGTGACCAGTTCGGCAAGCGCACCCTGCACGAGGTGGTTTCCGGGCAGCGTGACGAGCTGATGGCTGGCATCACCGAGTCGCTCAACAAGATGGCCAACGACGAGTTGGGTATCGAAGTCATCGACGTGCGAGTGAAGGCCATCGACTTGCCGAAGGAAGTCAACCGCAGCGTGTTCGAGCGCATGAGCACCGAGCGTGAGCGCGAGGCGCGCGAGCATCGGGCCAAGGGTAACGAGTTGGCCGAGGGTATTCGCGCTGATGCTGACCGTCAGCGCCGCGTGCTGCTGGCCGAAGCCTATCGTGAATCTGAAGAGGCCCGGGGTGATGGCGATGCGCAAGCGGCGGCCATCTATGCCAAGGCCTACGGCCAGGATCAGGAGTTCTACGCGTTCAACCGTAGCCTGCAGGCCTACCGCCAGAGCTTCTCGAACAAGGGCGATGTGCTGGTGCTCGATCCAAGCAGTGACTTCTTCAAGTACATGGAGAAGTTCAAACCGTGATCCACACGGCTCCGCCGGGCGGCTAAAGCGCCTGGCGGGGTGATCCTTTGCGAAAACGTGTGTATCATGCGGCAGCCGGGAAATTCCCGGCTTTTTTGCGTCTGCAAGTTCGATTGCCGATTCGCGGCCCCGTCGGGGCGCGGGTCGGGCTTCACACAAGGTCTGCCGCAGGGTGGGCCATGCGGGATCATAGGGGAAAGGCGTAATGGCAACGGTAGACCGCTGGCTGCTGCCAGATGGCATCGAAGAAGTACTGCCACCTGAGGCTGCGCGTATCGAAGTGGCGCGTCGCAAGGTGTTGGACCTGTTCCAGAGCTGGGGTTACGAGTTCGTGGTGACCCCGCATATCGAATACCTCGAATCACTCCTGACCGGTGCCGGCCAGGATCTGGATCTGCGTACCTTCAAGGTGATCGACCCTCAATCGGGTCGGCAGATGGGCTTTCGCGCCGACATCACGCCACAGGTTGCTCGCATCGACGCGCATACCCTGCGCCGCGAGGGCCCGACCCGTCTGTGCTACGCCGGCAGCGTCCTGCATGCGCAGCCGCGAGCGTTGTCGTCATCGCGCAGCCCGATTCAACTGGGGGCCGAGTTGTATGGCGATGCCAGCCCGAGCAGCGATGTCGAAGTGATCAGCCTGATGCTGGCTATGCTTGAACTGACGGATGTGCCGGATGTGCACATGGACCTCGGTCACGTCGGCATCTACCGCGGCCTGGCCAGGGCGGCCGGCTTGTCCGGGGCCGTGGAACAGCAGCTGTTCGACGCCCTGCAGCGCAAGGCTATCGACGAAGTGGTCGCCCTGACGGCAGATCTGCCCGCCGAGCTGGCGGCCATGCTGCGTTCGCTGGTGGATCTGTGTGGTGGTCGCGAGGTGCTGGCTCAGGCCCGTGTGCGGCTGGCCGGTGCGCCGGGTCCCGTCGTCGCGGCACTGGATGACCTCCTGACCATCGCCGAACGCCTGTCCTTGCGTTTCCCCGAGCTGCCGCTGTATTTCGATCTTGGCGAGCTGCGCGGCTACCACTACCACACCGGTGTGGTGTTCGCCGTGTTCGTTCCTGGCATGGGGCAGTCCATTGCACAGGGTGGCCGCTACGATGATATCGGCGCCGACTTCGGTCGCGCACGGCCCGCAACGGGGTTTTCCACGGACCTGAAAAGCCTGGTGACCCTCGGTCGCGCCGAAATTGAAGTGCCGAGCGGCGGCATCTGGGCCCCTGACAGCACCGAGTCTGCCTTGTGGCAGCAGGTTTCCCGGTTGCGTCATGAAGGCCAGCGCGTGGTTCAGGCGTTGCCGGGCCAAGCCTTGAGCGACGCGGCGCAAGCCGACTGCGACCGCCAACTGATTCAGCAGAACGGGCAATGGCAAGTACTGCCGCTGGCCCTTTGATTTTTTTGCCGGCCGCTGCCGGCCCAGCTTGCGTGAATGAGGACAAGTATCATGGGTAAGAATGTCGTAGTCCTGGGCACTCAATGGGGTGATGAGGGCAAAGGCAAGATCGTCGATCTGCTGACCGAACATGCTGCGGCCGTGGTGCGCTACCAGGGCGGCCATAACGCGGGTCACACCTTGTGGATCAACGGCGAAAAAACCGTTTTGCACCTGATTCCTTCGGGCATCCTGCGTGACGGGGTCGAGTGCTTGATCGGCAACGGCGTTGTGGTTGCCCCTGACGCCCTGATGCGCGAGATCCTCAAGCTGGAAGAGAAGGGCGTACCGGTGCGCGAGCGCCTGAGCATCAGCCCATCCTGCCCGCTGATCCTGTCTTTTCACGTGGCCCTGGACCAGGCTCGCGAGAAAGCCCGTGGCGAGCTGAAGATCGGCACCACCGGTCGCGGCATCGGCCCGGCCTATGAAGACAAGGTTGCCCGTCGTGGTCTGCGCATCGGCGATCTGTTCCATCGTGAGCGTTTCGCGGCCAAGCTGGGCGAGCTGCTGGACTACCATAACTTCGTGCTGGTCAATTACTACAAAGAGCCTGCCGTCGACTTCCAGAAGACCCTGGACGAGTGCATGGAGTACGCCGAGCTGCTCAAGCCGATGATGCTCGACGTCACTGCCGAACTGCACAACCTGCGCCGCGCCGGCAAGGACATCATGTTTGAAGGCGCGCAAGGCTCGCTGCTGGATATCGACCACGGTACCTACCCGTACGTGACCAGCTCCAACACCACCGCTGGCGGCATCGCCACAGGTTCGGGCTTCGGTCCCATGTACCTGGATTACATCCTGGGCATCACCAAGGCCTATACCACCCGCGTCGGCTCGGGGCCGTTCCCGACCGAGCTGTTCGACGATGTAGGCGCTTTCCTGGCCAAGCGCGGCCACGAGTTCGGTGCGACCACCGGCCGTGCTCGTCGTTGTGGCTGGTTCGATGCCGTTATCCTGCGTCGCGCCATCGACGTCAACAGCATCTCGGGCCTGTGCCTGACCAAGCTCGACGTGCTGGACGGTCTGGAAACCATCAACATTTGCGTCGGCTACAAAAACGCCGAAGGCGCTGTGATCGAAGCGCCGACCGATGCTGACAGTTACCTGGGCCTGGAACCGGTGTACGAGCAAATGTCGGGCTGGAGCGAGTCGACTGTGGGTGCCAAGACCCTGGAAGAGCTGCCGGCTGCCGCACGTGCCTACATCAAGCGTGTCGAGGAGTTGGTCGGTGCACCGATCGATATCATTTCGACCGGTCCGGACCGCAACGAGACCATCGTGCTGCGTCATCCGTTTGCCTGATCGCTGCTGATGCTGGAAGACAAAGGGCCCCTCGGGGCCCTTTGTCGGTTTTGATACCCTCGCGGCACGCCCTTTGCTAGCGATCCCTTATGTGGGTGGCCATCTTTTTATGGCGCCAGAAGTCCAGGGGATATTCCAGTGTCGGCCGTACTCTCTCTATTACGCAGTCGTTTGCTGCGCCCGGTGTTCATTGCGCTGGGCCTCGCTCTTTTGGTGCAAGTGCTGGTGGCGGTCGCGCTGACCCGGAGCACGGTCACCGCGCTGGAATCGGACCTTGATCAGCACCTGGGTGCCGACAGTCAGAAGCTTTCCGGTGATCTGGTAAAAGCCAGTCAGGAAGTCACCTCCGGGCTCGACAGCCTGTCGAGCAATACTCGTCAGCGCCTGAGCGCCGGTCTGTCCGCCCGTTTAAAGGATGAGCAGGCGAAGTTGCGTGTCACTCTGGAGAAAGCGCTGGAAGATTCGGCAACGGACATGGCCGGCTTGCTGGCTTCGGTAGCGCCGCGGGCCATGTGGGACAACGACGTGCCGACCCTGAGCGAATTCGCACGACGTGCCCAGCGCAACCCCAATGTGTTGTTCGTGGTCTACGACGATGCCCAGGGCGAGCACCTGACGCGCTACCTCAATCGCGACAACCCGATCAACCAGGCCCTTTTGGAAAAGGGGCAGGGGGATCGTGCCTTGGACAAGGTGCTCAGCGCCGCCAAGGTCGACCCTGAAGTCTTCTATGTCGAGTCTTCGATCAGCCCGAACGGCGTCGAAATCGGCAAGGTATTGATGGCGGTGTCCAAGGCTTCGGTCGATACCGAGCTCAAGGCGCTGGATCAGCGTTTCGCCGCCTTGATTGCCAGCAGCGACCAACTGGTTGGCGACAGTCTGGCGGGGGCGTCGGCTGACAGTGCCAAGGCTTTGCAGGCGCGCCTGCAAAGCGCTCAGGTCAGTGCCAGTGCGATGCAGGCCAACACCACCAGCACCGTGCAGGATGCCGCTGCGACCTTGCGCTGGCGGATCGGTCTGGGTCTGGCCTTGGTGGGTCTGGGGGTTCTGCTGGCTCTGGCCGTGGTGCTGGGGCGCCGAGTGGTCAGCAAGCTGCACCTGCTGATTGCCGCACTCAATGATCTGGCGGCCGGCGACGGCGACCTGACCAAGCGCGTCAAACTCGACAGTCGCGACGAAATCGGCGACATGGCGGGCGCGGTCAACCGATTTATCGACAAGCTCCAGCCCATTGTTCGCGAGGCCGGCGAGGCTGCCCAGCGCACCGGGATCGAGATCGGCGCCATGGCCAAGCGCAACGCCGGCGCCGATGCCGCGGCCGAGCGCCAGCGTGATGAGGTGGCCGCGAGCCTGGAGGCGTTGTCCACCATGGCTGTTCAGGCTCAGGCCGAGAGTCGGGCCATGCAGGCGGCCTTGGGGCAGGTTGCCGAAATTCGTCGCGCCACGGACGACAACACCAAGGCCTCGGCCAAAGTGGGCGGTCTGATCGAGGCGTTGGCCGTGCAGGTGGAAACTGGATCGAAAGTGATCGAGCGGCTGGCCGAGCAGAGCCAGCAGATCGAAGTGGTGCTGACCGTGATTCATGGCATCGCCGAGCAGACCAACCTGCTGGCACTGAATGCGGCCATCGAGGCGGCGCGAGCGGGCGAGACCGGGCGCGGTTTTGCGGTAGTGGCCGACGAAGTGCGTGCCCTGGCAAGCAAGACCCAGAGCTCCACCGGCGACATCCAGGCTCACATCGGTGCCTTGCAATCCGGTGCGCGGGAGGCGGTGGCGGCGATCAGCCAGGCGGGGCGTCAGGCCAGCGAGGGGCTATTGGTGCTGCGCGACAATGCACGCTTGCAGCAGTCGGTGCAGTCTTCGGTGGAGCAAGTGCACGATGCGATCGGCACGGCGACCCGCGCAGCGGAGCACCAGGCGCAGGGCGCGCACGCGGTGAAGGGCAGGGTCGAGACGATTCATGCTCAGGCCGAGAAGGCAGCACAGGCAGTCATGGAGACCACGGCCAGCAGCAAGGTGCTGGATGGGCTGGCGGCGCAGTTGAAGGCGAGCCTGGGGCAGTTCAGGGCTTGAGGTCGCCCTCAGTCTCTGTAGGGTCGAGCTTGCTCGGGAACGGGCTTGCTCGCATGCGCCGTTCCCGAGCAAGCTCGGTCCTGCAGACGAAAGACATTATCGTGGCCCGGAAACGCAAAAACCCGCTTTCGCGGGTTTCTACTCAATTGGTGCCCAGAAGAAGACTCGAACTTCCACGACCGTAAGGTCACCAGCACCTGAAGCTGGCGTGTCTACCAATTTCACCATCTGGGCAATCACGAAAACCTTGTTCGTCGTCGTGGAGCGCACTATATAGAGGCTCTCGGAATCTGTAAACCCCCAGTTGCAGGTTTAAGAAACCCTTGTTTCATAACGCAAAAACCCGCTTTCGCGGGTTCTTGTTGAATTGGTGCCCAGAAGAAGACTCGAACTTCCACGACCGTAAGGTCACCAGCACCTGAAGCTGGCGTGTCTACCAATTTCACCATCTGGGCAGTATCAACATCGCTGTGCGTTGTCGATGGCGCGCACTATACGGAGCGCTCCCGAAGCTGTAAAGCGTAAAATCACAAAAAAAATGATTTATTTCAAAAGTAACGGATGAACGTTCATCTGCGCCGCGCTACTCTCACGTTCATAGGCGCTGGCGCCCCCGAAATTTCCCGTTTCAATCGCCGTATGCCAAACTAACCCCTATATAGACAAGGTGAATTCTCTCTAATGGCCGATTGGCAGACCCTCGATCCCGAGGCCGCTCGTGAAGCGGCAAACTACGAAAACCCCATTCCCAGCCGCGAGCTGATTCTCAAGCATCTCGCCGATCGGGGTTCGCCCGCCAGCCGTGAGCAGTTGGTGGAAGAGTTCGGCCTGACCACCGAAGACCAGTTGGAGGCCTTGCGCCGCCGTCTGCGCGCCATGGAGCGCGACGGTCAATTGATCTACACCCGCCGCGGCACGTATGCGCCGGTCGACAAGCTCGACCTGATCCTGGGTCGCATCACTGGCCACCGTGACGGCTTCGGCTTCCTGGTGCCGGACGATGGCAGCGATGACCTGTTCATGAGCCCGGCGCAGATGCGCCTGGTGTTCGATGGCGACCGCGCGCTGGCGCGGGTCTCGGGCCTGGACCGTCGTGGTCGCCGCGAAGGGGTGATCGTCGAAGTCATCTCCCGCGCCCACGAAAGTATCGTCGGCCGCTATTTCGAAGAGAGCGGCATCGGTTTTGTGGTCCCTGACAACCCTAAAGTGCAGCAGGAAGTGCTGATCACCCCGGGTCGTCATGGCGCCGCCAAGGTCGGTCAGTTCGTCGAAGTGAAGATCACGCATTGGCCTACCGTGCGCTTCCAGCCTCAAGGCGATATCGTCGAAGTGGTCGGTAACTACATGGCGCCGGGCATGGAAATCGACGTGGCTTTGCGCACGTACGACATTCCCCACGTCTGGCCCGAGGCTGTGCTCAAGGAAGCCGCGAAGCTGCGTCCGGAAGTGGAAGAGAAGGACAAGGAGAAGCGCATCGACCTGCGCCACCTGCCTTTCGTCACCATCGACGGTGAAGACGCCCGCGACTTCGACGACGCCGTCTACTGCGAAGCCAAGAGCAAGCTGCGCTTGTTCAACGGTGGCTGGAAGCTCTACGTGGCGATCGCCGACGTGTCCAGCTATGTGAAGCTCGGTTCGGCCCTGGACGACGAAGCCCAGGTACGCGGCAACTCGGTGTACTTCCCCGAGCGCGTGATCCCGATGCTGCCCGAGCAGCTTTCCAATGGCCTGTGCTCCCTGAACCCGCACGTCGATCGGCTGGCCATGGTCTGCGAGATGACCATCTCCAAGACCGGCGAGATGACCGACTATCAGTTCTATGAAGCAGTCATCCACTCCCATGCGCGCCTGACCTATAACAAGGTCAGCACCTTGCTCGAGCATTCGCGCTCCAGCGAGGCCAAGGCGTTGCGTGGCGAGTACGGCGATGTGCTGCCGCACCTCAAGCAGCTTTATGCGCTTTACAAGGTGCTCCTCGAAGCCCGTCACACCCGTGGCGCCATCGACTTCGAAACCCAGGAAACCCGAATTGTCTTCGGTTCGTCACGCAAGATCGCCGAGATCAAGCCGACGGTGCGCAACGACGCCCACAAACTGATCGAAGAATGCATGCTGGCGGCCAACGTGGCCACCGCCGAGTTCCTCAAGAAGCACGAGATTCCGGCGTTGTACCGGGTCCACGACGGTCCGCCGCCAGAGCGCCTGGAAAAACTGCGCGCCTTCCTCGGCGAGCTGGGCCTGTCGATCAACAAGGGCAAGGATGGTCCGTCGCCCAAGGACTACCGTGCCTTGCTGGCCAGCATTCAGGGGCGCCCGGATTTCAACGTGATCCAGACCGTGATGCTGCGCTCGCTGAGCCAGGCGGTGTACAGCGCCGACAACCAGGGCCACTTCGGCCTGAACTACGAGGCGTACACGCACTTCACCTCGCCGATTCGTCGCTACCCCGATCTGCTCACCCATCGCGCCATCCGCAGCGTCATCCGCTCCAGGCAGGACACCCCGCACGTACGTCGTGCCGATGCACCGACCATCCCCAAGGCGCGCATCTATCCGTACGACGAAAACGCCCTGGAGCAATTGGGCGAGCAGTGCTCCATGAGCGAGCGCCGCGCCGATGAAGCCACCCGCGACGTGGTCAACTGGCTCAAGTGCGAGTTCATGAAGGACCGCGTCGGCGAGAGCTTCCCAGGTGTGATCACCGCGGTGACCGGTTTCGGTCTGTTTGTCGAGCTGACCGATATCTTCGTCGAGGGTCTGGTCCACGTCACTGCGCTGCCAGGCGACTACTACCACTTCGACCCTGTGCATCACCGCCTGGCGGGCGAGCGCACCGGCCGCAGCTTCCGTCTGGGCGATACCGTGGAAGTGCGGGTCATGCGCGTCGACCTCGACGAACGCAAGATCGACTTCGAGATGGCCGAGAACACGCTGAATGCGCCTATCGGAAAAAAAAACCGTCAAGCCAGCGCTCCGGTAGCCGCCGCTAAGCCTGTTACCAAGCCGGCTCAGCGCCAGGAAGAGGCCAAGCCGGCCGTGCGTTCGCGGGCCAAGGAGCCCGCCGCACGGGAAGAGGCGCCGATCAAGGCGCCCCGTCGCTCGGAAAAATCCAGCGCCAAGGCGTCCGGCTCCAGTGAGGCTTACCGCGTTTCCGACGCGGTGGCCAACAATGCCGATATCCGCAAAAGCCGTGAAATGAAAAAAGCCCTGCTGGCCGATGCCAAAGGGGCGGGCGGTAGTGCCAGCAAGTCATCGGCCAAGGCCGAAGGCAAGCCCACCACGCACCGCAAGGGGCCATCCAAGTCTGGCGCCCGTAAACCCAAGGCGAAGTCATGAGTCAGTTGGAAAAGATCTACGGCGTGCATGCCGTGGAAGCGCTTTTGCGTCATCACCCCAAGCGGGTCAAGCAAGTCTGGCTGGCCGATGGTCGCAGCGAGCCGCGGGTACAGAAATTGGTGGAGCTGGCCAATCTGAACAAGGTCTCCATCGGTCAGGCCGAGCGCCGCGAGATGGATGCCTGGGTCGAAGGCGTGCATCAGGGCGTAGTGGCCGAAGTCAGCCCGAGCCAGGTCTGGGGCGAGGCCATGCTTGACGAGCTGCTCGACCGCACGGAAGGTGCACCTTTGTTGCTGGTGCTGGATGGCGTGACCGATCCGCATAACCTTGGTGCCTGCCTGCGCAGTGCCGACGCAGCTGGCGCCCTGGCCGTGATCGTGCCCAAGGACAAGTCCGCGACCCTGACCCCGGCAGTGCGCAAAGTCGCCTGCGGTGCGGCGGAAGTGATCCCGCTGGTGGCCGTGACCAACCTCGCGCGCTCGCTGGAAAAGCTCCAGCAACGTGGTTTGTGGGTGGTCGGGACTGCGGGCGAAGCGGACGTCGAGATCTACGACCAGGACATGACCGGGCCGACCATCCTGATCATGGGCGCCGAAGGCAAGGGCATGCGCCGCCTGACCCGCGAGCATTGCGATTACCTGGTGAAATTGCCGATGGCCGGCAGTGTCAGCAGCTTGAACGTATCCGTGGCGACCGGGGTGTGCCTGTTTGAAGCCGTGCGCCAGCGCAAGGTGAAGGCTGCGACGAAGAAATAGGCCTCGGGGTCATCCTGCAGGGCCGAGCTTGCTCGGGAACCGGTGCAACATGGGTCCCGAGCATCACCGTTCCCGAGCAAGCTCGGTCCTGCATGGCAGTGCAGTCATCTGCTCAAATAATCACCAATCCCCTTGCTTCCCCCCACCCCCTTCTCTACAATTGCGCGCCTTGCCTGTGGGCAAGACTCACTAGTGTCATTCACTCCTTGTCTGACCGCCCTGGCGGCAGGCTACAACCCGTAAGGAGCATTCATGCGTCATTACGAAATCGTTTTCCTGGTTCACCCGGACCAGAGCGAACAAGTTCCCGCGATGGTCGAGCGTTACACCAAGGCCATCAAAGACGACGGCGGCGAAATCCACCGTCTGGAAGATCTGGGCCGTCGTCAGCTGGCTTACGCCATCGACAACGTGCACAAGGCTCACTACGTTCTGCTGAACGTGGAATGCAGCGGCAAGGCCCTGGCCGAGCTGGAAGACAACTTCCGTTACAACGATGCCGTGATCCGTAACATGGTCATCCGCATGGACGAAGCTGTCACCGGTCCTTCCGAGCTGATGAAAGCCGAAGAAAACCGCGGTGAGCGCCGTGAGCGTCGTGACCGTCCTGAGCACGCCGACAGCGCCGATGGCGATGATGGCGATAACAGCGACGCCAGCGATAACGCTGACGAGTAATTCCCGGATCTTTTGAGGAGCCAATTACATGGCACGTTTCTTCCGTCGTCGTAAATTCTGCCGTTTCACCGCTGAAAACGTGAAAGAGATCGATTACAAGGATCTCAACACGCTGAAAGCCTACGTATCTGAAACCGGCAAGATCGTTCCAAGCCGTATCACCGGTACCAAGGCTCGCTATCAGCGTCAGCTGGCCGTCGCTATCAAGCGCGCCCGCTTCCTGGCCCTGCTGCCCTACACCGACAGCCACGGCCGCTGAGTCCAGGTAGTCGATACGTAGCAAAAGGATAGATGCATGCGCGCCTTGGCTGATTTCATCATGCGCGGTCGCGTGCAAGCCACCCTGGTGGTGGCGGGATGTGCGGCATTGCCGCTGATGGTCTGGTTAAGTGCTGCCGCGGGGTGCCTGGTGCTCCTGCGGCGGGGTCCGAAGGACGCTTTCAGCGTGCTTCTCTGGGCGTTACTGCCGGCTTTGGCCTGGTGGTTCTACGGTGAGCCGCGCACCTTGATGGTGTTGCTGGGCTCGCTGGGGCTCGCAGCGTGTTTGCGCTCGGGAATGGCCTGGAATCGCCTGCTGCTGGTCAGCGTGGCGCTGGGTCTGGTGTTTGGGGTGGTGTTGGGCGCGGTGTTCCGCGAGCCCATCGAGCAGTTTTCGCAGGTATTGCAACAGCACCTGCCCGACATGCTCGAGGGTATCTATCAAAAGATGTCGATAGAGGAACGTGCGCGCCTGGGATCGCTGATTACACCGGTACTGATCGGTCTGATAGCGGCAATGATGCAAGCCCTCAGTCTGCTGGCCCTGATGTTGGGGCGGTATTGGCAGGCAGTGTTGTATAACCCCGGCGGGTTCGGTCGCGAGTTTCGCGAAATCCGGATCGCTCCTTGGCCAGCGATGATGCTGCTGGCGTTGATGTTGATCGGGCCGAACTTCGGTTCCCAGGTCGCCATGTTGACGCCGTTGTGCAGCTTGCCGTTGTTGATCTCGGGGTTGGCCCTGGTGCACGGTCTGGTCGCTCAAAAGCGCCTGGCACGGTTCTGGCTCGTGGGGATGTATGTAACGCTGGTGCCGTTCATGCAGCTGGTCTACCTGTTGCTCGTGGTTGCGGCCATTGTCGACAGCCTGATTGATTTTCGCGGACGCCGAGGCCCTAAAGATGGGGCCGACCAAGGTTCCGCGAACGGTGAAGGTTAAAAGTTAAGAGGTTATTACCAAATGGAACTGATCCTGCTGGAAAAAGTCGCCAACCTGGGCAACCTGGGCGATAAGGTAAACGTTAAAGCCGGTTACGGCCGTAACTTCCTGCTGCCGTTCGGCAAGGCTACCGCTGCAACCGCCGCCAACCTGGCTGCGTTTGAAGAGCGTCGCGCCGAGCTGGAAAAAGCTGCTGCCGACAAGAAGGCTTCGGCCGAAACCCGCGCTGCCCAACTGGCCGAGCTGGAAGTGACCATCACTGCCACCGCTGGCGATGAAGGCAAGCTGTTCGGTTCGATCGGTACACACGACATCGCTGACGCACTGACCGCCTCCGGCGTTGAAGTGGCCAAGGCTGAAGTTCGTCTGCCGAACGGCACCATCCGTAACGTTGGCGAATACGACGTTGCCGTGCACCTGCACAGCGACGTAGAAGCCACCGTACGTGTGGTCGTTGTAGCGGCGTAAAAACCTTGCTGGCACCTCGTGTGCCGGTCGGTTTAACATCGGGCACGCTCTGCGCAAGCAGACGTGCCCTTTGTCTTTGCTGTACCCCTGAACAACAGAATCCTGCGTGGCCATGAACGAAATCAGCGCTCCCGAGCAGTACGATCTGCAAACCGCCGCCCTCAAGGTGCCGCCGCATTCCATCGAGGCCGAACAGGCTGTGCTCGGTGGTCTGATGCTGTCCAACGATGCCTGGGAGCGGGTGCTGGATCAGGTTTCGGACGGCGACTTCTATCGGCATGACCACCGCCTGATCTTCCGGGCCATTTCCCGGCTGGTGGATCAGAACATCCCCTTCGACGTCGTCACCCTGCACGAGCAGCTAGACAAGGAAGGGCAGAGCTCGCAAGTCGGTGGCCTTGGCTACCTGGGCGAGCTGGCGAAGAACACGCCATCAGTGGCGAACATCAAGGCCTATGCGCAAATCGTGCGCGAAAGAGCGACCTTGCGGCAGCTGATCAGTATCAGTACCGACATCGCCGACAGCGCATTCAACCCCTTGGGTCGCAATGCTGCGGAGATCCTCGACGAAGCCGAACGGCAGATCTTCCAGATTGCCGAGGCGCGGCCCAAGACCGGCGGCCCGGTCAGCGTCAACGACCTGCTGACCAAGGCCATCGACCGCATCGACACGCTGTTCAATACCGATGCAACCATCACCGGCCTTTCCACCGGCTACGCCGACCTCGACGAAAAGACCAGCGGCCTGCAACCCGCCGACCTGATCATCGTCGCCGGTCGTCCGTCCATGGGTAAAACTACTTTTGCCATGAACCTGGTGGAGAACGCCGTGCTGCGCAGCGACAAGGCCGTACTGGTCTACTCGCTGGAAATGCCCGGCGAATCGCTGATCATGCGGATGCTGTCGTCGCTGGGGCGCATCGACCAGACCAAGGTCCGCTCCGGGCGCCTGGACGATGACGATTGGCCGCGCCTGACCTCGGCGGTCAACCTGCTCAACGACCGCAAGCTGTTCATCGACGATACCGCCGGCATCAGCCCGTCGGAAATGCGTGCCCGCACCCGTCGTCTGGTGCGCGAGCATGGCGACATCGCCATGATCATGATTGACTACCTGCAGCTGATGCAGATCCCGGGTTCCGGCGGCGACAACCGTACCAACGAGATTTCCGAGATCTCCCGCTCGCTCAAGGCCCTGGCCAAGGAGTTCAATTGCCCGGTGATTGCACTGTCGCAGTTGAACCGATCGCTGGAGCAGCGGCCCAACAAGCGCCCGATCAACTCCGACTTGCGTGAGTCCGGTGCAATCGAGCAGGACGCCGACGTCATCATGTTCGTTTATCGGGACGAGGTGTATCACCCCGAGACCGAACACAAGGGCGTTGCCGAGATCATCATCGGCAAGCAGCGTAACGGCCCGATCGGCACCACGCGGCTGGCGTTCATTGGCAAATATACCCGTTTCGAGAATCTCGCACCGGGCAGCTATAACTTCGACGACGAGTAACTGCGTGGCTTACGCTTCTATTGCACCCCGACACCTGCTGGATCGCGAGTTGAGCCCGGCCCAGGCTCGGTGGTTTTTTCTGCTGGCGGTGCTGGCGTTCGCTTTACCTTTCATCCTTGCCGATTATCGTTACGTCGATGACAACTGGCGCTCCGAACTGGACGTACAGCGCGCCTGGCGTGTCGAGGGGCGCATTCTGGCCGAGGTGTTCTACCGCATCATGACCTTCAGCGGCGTGACGGTGGACATCTTCCCACTGCCGTTGCTGCTGGCTTGTGTGGCCATGGCCTTTGCTCTGGCGGCGTTGGTGAAGCATTACTTCATCGAGCCGCGCCTGAGCCATTGTCTGGTGGTGCTGCCGCTGTGGTACAGCCCCATGTACCTGGGTAACCTGACGTACCAGTATGACGGCCCGACCATGACCCTGAGCATGGTGGCAGCGATCTACGCGGTGATCTGGCGCGGACGCAATACCCTGCTCAACGTGCTGGTGCCAGGCTGCCTGCTGGGCGTGGCGCTGTGCTTGTATCAGGTCACAGTCAATGTGTTCGTCGGCCTGTGCTGCATCGAACTGATTCGCGCAGTGCGCTTCCAGCTGCCGGGCCGGAGTGTCTGCAGCCTGCTGGGCCGTCAGCTGGGGCAGCTGGTGCTCGGGCTTTTCGTCTACTACGCCAGCGCCTACCAGCTGATGCACACCGACCGCAAAGGCATGCTGCCGCTCAATGCCGAAGGGCTGGGCGAGCTGGGCCTGCGTGCGGGCCGCATCATGCACAAGATCAGCTTGTTCATCACCGACGGCAACGGCTGGATGTGGATCGCGCTGGCCGTGCTGGCAGCGATCGGTTACCTGTGGATCGCCCTGCGCCAGCTGCGTGCCCTGGGCCTGGCTGGCCTGGGTGGCGTGCTGATCTATCTGCTGGTGCCGCTGGTGCTGGCCTTCAGCATCGGCGGGATGATCCTGCCGTTTGCCGAGTTCACCCTTGAAGCCCGCACCTTGATGGGGCTGTCGCCGGTGCTGGTGGCGTTGTTCTACCTGGCCCAGTTCAGCCTCAGTCGGGTGCACCCGCGGCTGGAATGGCTGCTGGTGATCCCCTTGATGTGCATGCTGTCGCTGTCGTTCGTCTACGGGCGGGTGCTGGCGGCGCAGAAAACCCTGGAGCGCAGCCTGGCGCAGGATCTGCATCACGACATCACCCGTTTGCCGGAGCTGCGCAACAAGCCGGTCTACTGGACCAGCGTCGATTGCACCGGTGCCTGGCTGCCGGCCCTGAGCGGGACCCTGGAGAATCTGCCAGCGCTGCGCTTTGTCCTGAGCCTCAAGCCGTGCGAGATGGACACCGTCGAGAACCTCACCGACTTGAACCTGGAAGCCAACGACGATCTGTTTCTCCGACTGATGGTTCACAGCACCGGGCAGCGTCTGGTCGATAACAAGTATTACGACATCTGGCTGCTCAACGGCTACGGTTACGTCAACATCAAGCCGGTGGACAAGACGCCCAAGCTGCCGAGCGAGTGATTTTCCCCTCGATCACGCGCTGAGCGAGCAAACCCGACCACCGTTGTCGGGTTTGGTCAAAAAATGTGCTATATTCCGCGCCCGCGATTTTTCACTCTGTAGCTAACACGGTCCCTACCATGCAAGCAGCCAAGCCGCTTTTCGACTATCCCAAGTACTGGGCCGAATGTTTCGGGCCAGCACCGTTCCTGCCCATGAGCAGGGAGGAGATGGATCAGCTTGGCTGGGATTCGTGCGACATCATCATCGTCACCGGTGATGCCTATGTCGACCACCCGTCCTTCGGCATGGCCATCATCGGCCGCCTGCTGGAAGCCCAGGGCTTTCGCGTCGGCATCATTGCCCAGCCGAACTGGCAATCCAAAGACGATTTCATGAAGCTCGGCGAGCCGAACCTGTTCTTCGGCGTCGCGGCCGGCAACATGGATTCGATGATCAACCGCTACACCGCCGACAAGAAAATCCGCTCGGACGACGCCTACACCCCGGGCGGCCTGGCCGGCTCGCGGCCCGATCGCGCCAGCCTGGTCTACAGCCAGCGCTGCAAGGAAGCCTACAAGCATGTGCCGATCGTGCTCGGCGGCATCGAGGCTTCCCTGCGCCGGATCGCTCACTATGACTACTGGCAGGACAAGGTCCGCCATTCGATCCTGATCGACGCCTGCGCCGATATCCTGCTGTACGGCAACGCCGAGCGGGCCATCGTCGAAGTGGCCCAGCGCCTGTCCTACGGCCAGAAGATCGAAGACATCACCGACATTCGCGGCACCGCGTTCATTCGCCGCGATACGCCCAAGGACTGGTACGAGGTGGACTCCACCCGTATCGACCGGCCGGGCAAGGTCGACAAGATCATCAACCCGTACGTCAACACACAAGACACCCAGGCCTGCGCCATCGAGCAGGAAAAAGGCCCGGTCGAGGATCCGAACGAACCCAAGGTGGTGCAGATTCTGGCCAGCCCGCGCATGACCCGGGACAAGACGGTGATCCGCCTGCCGTCCTTCGAGAAGGTCCGTGGCGACGCCGTGCTCTATGCCCACGCCAACCGCGTGCTGCACCTGGAAACCAACCCGGGCAATGCCCGTGCGCTGGTGCAGAAGCATGGTGAAGTGGACGTGTGGTTCAACCCGCCGCCCATTCCCATGACCACCGAGGAAATGGACTACGTGTTCGGCATGCCCTATGCCCGTGTTCCGCATCCAGCCTATGG
Organism: Pseudomonas sp. dw_358; assembly: GCF_018449655.1. Classification (GTDB taxonomy): domain Bacteria; phylum Pseudomonadota; class Gammaproteobacteria; order Pseudomonadales; family Pseudomonadaceae; genus Aquipseudomonas. The sequence goes on along the minus strand of NZ_JAAVUX010000001.1, from coordinate 537,815 downwards.
CAAGCAGAAGATTCCGGCCTACGACATGATTCGCTTCTCGGTGAACATCATGCGTGGCTGCTTCGGCGGTTGTACCTTCTGCTCGATCACCGAGCATGAAGGGCGGATCATCCAGAACCGTTCCGAAGAGTCGATCATTCGTGAAATCGAAGAGATTCGCGACAAGGTTCCAGGTTTTACCGGGGTGATCTCCGACCTTGGCGGTCCGACCGCGAACATGTACCGCATCGCCTGCAAGAGCCCGGAAATCGAATCTGCGTGCCGCAAGCCGTCCTGCGTGTTCCCTGGCATCTGCCCGAACCTGAACACCGACCACTCCTCGCTGATCCAGCTGTACCGCAGCGCCCGTGCCTTGCCGGGGGTAAAAAAGATCCTCATTGCCTCGGGCCTGCGCTACGACCTCGCGGTGGAGTCGCCCGAGTACGTCAAGGAGCTGGTGACCCACCACGTGGGTGGCTACCTCAAGATTGCGCCGGAGCACACCGAAGAAGGCCCGCTGAACCAGATGATGAAGCCGGGGATCGGCTCCTACGACAAGTTCAAGCGCATGTTCGAGAAGTATTCGAAAGAAGCCGGCAAAGAGCAGTACCTGATCCCGTATTTCATCGCGGCCCACCCCGGCACCACCGACGAAGACATGATGAACCTGGCCCTGTGGCTCAAGGGCAACGGCTTCCGTGCCGACCAGGTGCAAGCGTTTTACCCTTCGCCAATGGCATCGGCCACGGCCATGTACCACTCGGGCAAGAACCCGCTGCGAAAGGTCAGCTACAAGAGCGATAACCTGGTCATCGTCAAGAGCGAAGCCCAGCGTCGTCTGCACAAGGCCTTCCTGCGTTACCACGACCCGAAAGGCTGGCCGATGCTGCGTGAGGCGCTGGAGCGCATGGGCCGCAGTGATCTGATCGGCTCGGGCAAGAACCAGCTGATTCCGCTGCACCAGCCGGACACCGACAGCTACCAGAGCGCCCGTCGCAAGAACTCGACGCCGGCTGGCAGCCACAAGGTGGCCAAGGAGCAGAAGATCCTCACCCAGCATACCGGCTTGCCCCCTCGCGCCAGCGACGGCAGCAACCCGTGGGACAAGCGGGAGCAGGCCAAGGCCGCCGCCTTCGCCCGGAACAAGGAGGCGGCCAAGGCCCGCGCCGATGCCGCCAAAGGTGGCAAAAAAGGCGGCAAGAAGCCGGCTCGCCAGCCGGTCGTGCCGCGCTAGGCTGGATTCCCACAAGGGTCGCAGGGTGATGCGACCTGTGTGGGAGCAACCGTTGGGCGCGATACAGGCGACTCGGTCTGGCGGCCCTGAGCGGTGACGCTATCGCACCCAGGGGCTGCTCCCCACAAAGGCCCCGGCGCCCCGTTTCCTTCCCTGCGCCCCGACACAGTGCACTCGCACAAAGCCAAACCTCGCGATTGAGTGTTTTTGGTGCCATGGTAATGTCCTGCTTTCAGCTCCCGTCGGTCTTGGGCCTTTGGCATAAGTCTTGCGCGGTTCTGATCACGTCCAGGTTTGCAGGAGGCACGCTGTGTCGATACATGTCGGGTTGCACCACGTCACGCACTACCGCTACGACCATGCGGTCGAGCTCGGGCCGCAGATCGTCCGTCTGCGGCCGGCTCCCCACAGCCGTACGCGGGTGTTGTCCTATGCGCTGAAAATCCTCCCCGAACAGCACTTCATCAACTGGCAGCAGGACCCCCAGGGCAACTATCTGGCCCGACTGGTCTTCCCCGAGAAGACCGACGAGTTCCGCGTCGAAGTAGACCTCGTTGCCGAAATGGCCGTGTTCAACCCCTTCGACTTTTTCCTTGAGCCCTATGCCGAGAAAATCCCTTTCGCCTATGCGAAGGATGAAAAACACGAGCTGGCGCCGTACCTGGAAAAACTTCCGCTCACGCCGACCTTCGAGGCTTACCTCAAAAGCATCGACCTGACGCCCAAGCCCGCCGTGGACTTCCTGGTGGCGATCAACCAGCGGTTAAGTCAGGACATCCGTTACCTCATCCGCATGGAGCCTGGCGTCCAGACGCCCGAGCACACCCTGGTCGAAGCCAGCGGTTCATGCCGTGACTCGGCCTGGCTGCTGGTGCAGTTGTTCCGCCATATCGGCCTGGCCGCACGCTTCGTCTCCGGCTACCTGATCCAGCTCACGGCTGACGTCAAGGCATTGGACGGCCCCTCGGGCACCGAGGTCGACTTCACCGACCTGCACGCCTGGTGCGAGGTGTACCTGCCGGGTGCGGGCTGGATTGGCCTGGACGCTACCTCCGGGCTGTTTGCCGGTGAAGGGCATATCCCGTTGGCGTGCAGCCCGGATCCCTCCTCGGCTGCCCCCATCAGCGGGCTGGTGGAACCATGCGAATGCGAGTTCAGCCACGAGATGTCGGTGGAGCGCATCTGGGAAGCGCCCCGGGTCACCAAGCCTTACACCGAAGAGCAGTGGGAAGAGATCGAGGCCCTGGGCCGGCAGATCGACGACGACCTGATCAAGGGCGACGTGCGCCTGACCATGGGCGGCGAACCGACCTTCGTTTCCATTGACGACCCGGACGGCGCCGAGTGGAACACCGCTGCGCTGGGCGACGACAAACGCAAGCTGTCCACCGAACTCTACCACCGCATGCGCGCCCAGTATGGCGCTGGTGGCCTGGTGCATTTCGGCCAGGGCAAGTGGTACCCCGGCGAACAGCTGCCGCGCTGGTCGCTCAATTGCTACTGGCGGGTGGACGGCGAGCCGATCTGGCGCAACGACGCCCTGATCGCCGACGAAAGCCGTGATGACGGCGTGACCGGGGAAATGGCCGGGCGCTTTCTGGCCAGTGTCGCCGAGCGCTTGAAGATGCCCGCGCGTTTTGTCTTCCCGGCTTACGAAGACCAGTTCTACTACCTGTGGCGCGAAGGGGCGTTGCCGGGCAACGTCACCCCCGAAGATTCGCGTCTGGGCGATGTCATGGAGCGCAAGCGTCTGCGCAAGGTCTTTGCCCAGGGCCTGGACAAAGTCATTGGCCAGGTCCTGCCCTTGGCCCGCACCGCTGCCGGCGATCACTGGCAGAGCGGGCGCTGGTACCTGCGCGACGAATATTGCCGCCTGGTGCCAGGGGATTCGCCGCTGGGCTATCGCCTGCCGCTGGGCTCGCAGCCGTGGGTGAAGGCGGCCGAATACCCCTACGTGCACCCCACCGATCCCAACCAGGACCTGCCGGTGCTGCCCAGCGTCACCCAATTGCAAGGCGTCACCGCCGGACAGACCCCGGTGGTCGAAGAGCGCGAACCCAAGCTTGACGAGTCAGCCAGCTGGCTGACCCGCACGGCCCTGTGCGCCGAAGCCCGTGACGGTCGCCTGTACCTGTTCATGCCGCCGCTGGAGCGGCTGGAAGATTATCTGGAGTTGGTGTCGATCATTGAAGCCACCGCCGAGGAACTGAAGATCCCGGTGATGCTGGAAGGCTACGAGCCGCCGTTCGACCCGCGCATCAGCAACTTCAAGGTCACTCCGGATCCGGGCGTGATCGAAGTCAACGTGCAGCCCTCGGCCAGTTGGGACGAATTGGTGGTGCGTACCGAGTTCCTCTATGAACAGGCGCGCCTGACCCGGCTGACCACGGAAAAATTCATGATCGACGGTCGCCACACCGGCACCGGTGGCGGTAACCACTTTGTCCTGGGCGGCGCCACGCCCGGCGATTCGCCGTTCCTGCGGCGTCCGGACTTGCTGCGCAGCCTGATCAGCTACTGGCACAACCATCCTTCGCTGTCGTACTTGTTCTCGGGGTTGTTCATCGGCCCGACGTCCCAGGCGCCGCGGGTGGACGAGGCGCGCAACGATTCGCTATACGAGCTGGAAATCGCTTTCGCCCAGATGCCACCGGTGGGCCAGCCATGCGCCCCTTGGCTGGTGGACCGGCTGCTGCGCAACCTGCTGATCGACGTGACCGGCAACACCCATAGGGCCGAGTTCTGCATCGACAAGCTGTATTCGCCGGACGGAGCCACCGGGCGCCTGGGCCTGCTGGAACTGCGTGCCTTTGAAATGCCGCCCCATGCGCGCATGAGTCTGGTTCAGCAGTTGCTGCTGCGGGCGCTGGTGGCGCGTTTCTGGCGCGAGCCTTACGCACCGGCCAAGCTGGCGCGCTGGGGCACCGAACTGCACGACCGGTTCATGTTGCCGCACTTCATCGAGCAGGACTTCGCCGATGTCATCAGCGACCTCGACTCGGCCGGCTACCCGTTGCGGGCCGAGTGGTTCTCGGCGCACATGGAGTTCCGTTTCCCCATGGTCGGCGACTACGCGGTCAACGGCATCGAGCTGGAATTGCGCCAAGCCCTGGAGCCATGGCACGTACTGGGGGAGGAGGGCGGTGCCGGCGGTACGGTGCGCTACGTCGATTCGTCCCTGGAGCGCTTGCAGGTGCGCCTCAATGGCCTCGCCCCCCAGCGCTATGTACTGACATGTAACGGAGTTGCCGTGCCATTGCAGCCCACCGGCAAGGTAGGCGAATTTGTCGCAGGGGTGCGTTTCCGTGCCTGGCAGCCGTCCAATTGCCTGCAACCGACCATTCCAGTTCACGCGCCTTTGACTTTCGATCTGCTGGACACCTGGATGGGTCGCTCCCTCGGAGGCTGCCAATATCACGTGGCTCACCCGGGCGGGCGCAATTACGAGACCCTGCCAGTCAACGCCAACGAGGCGGAAAGCCGACGCATGGCACGGTTTTTCCGACTGGGGCACACCGCCGGAGCGCTGCCTGTGCCTACCCTCAAGATCAACGACGAATTGCCGATGACACTCGATATGCGCCGTTTTTAAGTTATATTGCGCGCCCCCAGGGACGGGGGCATCACAGGCCGCTGTGGTGCCGCCCCGAAAGGGTGCGGCGTCGGCGGCCGTGAGCGTTTGTAACTGAATTTGTGCAAATTGACGACTGACCGCTGCCGCCGAGCATTCCATGCCTGATCTGCTTGACCGTTACCCGCTGAGCGCGGGTACCTACCACGAAATGCTTGAAGCCGATGGTGCCGTGCGGCCCCACTGGCGGCGGCTGTTCGACCAGCTGCAACGCAGCAGTTCGGCTCAGCTCGGCCAGCGGCAGGCATTGATGGCGCGGCAGATCCAGGAAAACGGCGTGACCTACAACGTCTACGCCGACCCCAAGGGTGCGGACCGTCCGTGGGAGCTGGACCTGCTGCCCAACCTGATCCCCGCCGCCGAATGGCAACAGGTATCGGCGGGCATCGCCCAGCGCGCGCGGCTGCTCAATGCCGTGCTGGCCGACATTTATGGCCCGCAGACCCTCATCGCCGAAGGGTTGTTGCCTGCCGAGCTGGTCTACGGCCATAACAACTACCTCTGGCCCTGCCAAGGCATCGTCCCGCCGGAGAATACTTTCCTGCATCTGTACGCGGTGGATCTGGCGCGTACCCCGGACGGCCAGTGGTGGGTCACCGCCGACCGCACCCAGGCGCCCTCCGGTGCGGGTTACGCGCTGGAAAACCGCATGATTGTGTCGCGGGCGTTTCCCGAGCTGTACCGCGACCTGCGGGTGCAGCACCTCACCGGTTTTTTCCGCACCCTGCAGGAAACCCTGACGCGGCTGGCCCCCAGCGAGGGCGAGACGCCGCTGGTGGTGCTGTTGACTCCCGGCCGTTTCAACGAAAGTTACTTCGAGCATCTGTATCTGGCGCGCCAGCTCGGTTACCCGTTGGTGGAAGGCGGCGATCTCACAGTGCGCGACGCTACGGTATACCTCAAGACCCTCAGCGGGCTGCGGCGGGTCCACGCGATCATGCGCCGCCTGGACGATGACTTCTGTGACCCGCTGGAGTTGCGCACCGACTCGGCCCTGGGCGTGCCCGGCCTGCTCCAGGCCGTGCGTCAGGGCCGCGTGGTGGTGGGCAACGCTTTGGGCAGTGGTGTGCTGGAGTCTCCCGGCCTGCTGGGCTTTCTGCCAAAGATCAATCAGCACTTGTTTGGCGAAGCATTGATTCTGCCCTCCGTCGCCACTTGGTGGTGCGGCGAGCCGCCGGTGCTGGACCAGGCCATCGAAAAGCTCGGTGATCTGCTGATCAAGCCGGCCTTTCCGTCGCAAAGCTTTGTGCCGGTGTTCGGCCGCGACCTCGACAGCGCCCAGCGCAAGACCCTGGCCAAGCGCATGCAGGCGCGCCCCTACGCCTACGTGGCGCAGGAAATCGCGCAGTTATCCCAGGCGCCGGTCTGGCAGGCGGACAGTAGCCAGCTGCAGCCACGGGCCATCGGCATGCGGGTGTATGCCGTGGCCGGGAAGGATGATTACCGGGTGTTGCCCGGCGGCCTGACCCGCGTGGCCGCCGAGGCCGATGCCGAAGTGGTGTCCATGCAGCGCGGCGGTGCCAGCAAGGACACCTGGGTGCTGGGCGACCGCTCGCCCGTGGGCGAGCAGTGGAAGGCCCAACGGCCCATCGGCGTGCACGATCTGGTGCGCCTGGACCCTTACCTGCCGTCGCGGGTGGTAGAGAACCTGTTCTGGTTCGGTCGCTACTGCGAACGTTGCGACGACAGCGCGCGGTTGCTGCGCATCATCCTTGGCCGTTATGTCGATGGCGATGACCCGCAAGCGCTGGAGGCCGCCGTGGAGCTGGCCGACAGCCTCAACCTGCTGCCGGAAGAGGGCGACCTCGAAGAGCGCCTGCTCGCCGCCTTGCTGGGGGAGGACTGGCCATTCAGCCTGCGTTCCAACCTGCAACGGCTGCAATGGGCAGCGTCGCAGGTGCGCGGCAAGCTGTCCCGGGAAAACTGGCAAGCGCTGGTGGAGTTGCAGCGCGAGGCGCAGACCCTGGACAGTGAAGAGCCGGACTTTGCCGAGCTGCTGGATTTCCTCAACCGTCTGGTCATGTCCCTCGCCGCGCTGTCGGGCTTCGCCCTCGACGACATGACCCGTGACGAAGGCTGGCGCTTCCTGATGATCGGCCGGCGCCTGGAGCGCTTGCAGTTCCTCAGCACCAGCCTTTCGGCGTTCCTGCGCGGTACGGCGGTGGACGATCAGGCCGGGTTGGAGTGGTTGTTGGAGCTGGGCAACAGCAGCATCACCTACCGCTCCCGTTATCTGGCGGTGCCGCAACTGATTCCGGTGCTGGACCTGCTCCTGCTGGACGAGCAGAACCCCCACGCCGTGCTGTTCCAGCTCAAGCTGGTAAATCGCTCGTTGCGTCGCCTCAATGAAGAGTTCGGCGCGCCCCGTGACCGCGCCATTGCACTGCTGATCGAGCGCCTGCGCCACTTCGACCTCGGCACTCTGGAAAACCCGCTGTTCGGTGCCGGCAGCGCCAATGCCGTGCTCGAGGGGCTGGCCGACCTGCTGGCGGAAATTTCCGCCACCAGCAGTCAGGTCTCCGACCGTCTGGCCTTGCGCCATTTCGCCCACGTCGATGACGTCAACCAGCAGACGGTATCGGTGTGATGAGCGCGCGCTATCAGATCATTCACGACACCCACTACACCTACGACAGCCCGGTTTCCCTGGCCAAGCAGCTCGCTCACCTGTGGCCTCGCCCCAGCGAGTGGCAAGTCTGCGAGCGCCATGAGATGCGCATCAGCCCCGAGCCGACGTCGCGCATGGACGAGCAGGATGTCTTCGGCAACCCGCTGACCCGTCTGGCGTTCGAGCGGCCCCACGATGAATTGAAAGTGTGCGCACGTTTGTGGGTCGAGGTGTTGCCACGGCCGACCCTGGATTTCGCCCGGTCGCCAGCCTGGGAGGACACCCGTGCGGCGTTGTGCTACAGCGGCAATCCCATGGTCAACCAGTTGCTGGAGGCCTGCCGCTATCGCTTCGAGTCGCCCTACGTGCGCTTGAAGAAGAGCTTCGTGGAGTTTTCCCAGAGCTGCTTCCCGGCGGGCCGACCGCTGCTGGAAGGCACCCAGGCGTTGATGGAAAAGATTTTCGACGAGTTCACCTTCGATGCCGAAGCCACCCAGGTGGCAACGCCCCTGGTGGAAGTGCTGGAAAGCCGTCGTGGCGTCTGCCAGGACTTCGCTCACCTGATGCTGGCCTGCCTGCGCTCTCGTGGCCTGGCAGCACGTTATGTCAGCGGCTACCTGCTGACCCAGCCACCGCCCGGCCAGCCCAGGCTGATCGGTGCCGACGCTTCCCATGCCTGGGTCTCGGTGTTCTGCCCGGCGCTGGGTTGGGTGGATTTCGACCCGACCAACAATGTGCAGCCGGCCCTGGAGCACATCACTCTGGCTTGGGGCCGGGACTTCTCCGATGTCTCGCCACTGCGCGGGGTGATTCTGGGCGGCGGCAATCATGATCCCGAGGTCCAGGTGACGGTGATGCCGCTGGAGGGGTAGCGGATCTTTCATGAAAACCCATGATCCCCAGTGGACTATCATGGCGGCAGTTGCCTTCTTCCCTCTGCCGGAGACCTCCATGCTCTTCAAAGCCGTCACCCTGTCCCTGCTGACCCTCGCCAGCGCCCATGCGATGGCCGCCGAATGCCAGACCACCGTCGACTCCACCGACACCATGACCTTCGATACCAAGGCCATTCAGGTCCCCAAAGCCTGCAAGACTTTCACCGTCAACCTGACCCACTCCGGTGGCTTGCCGGTGGCGGTAATGGGGCACAACTGGGTGCTGTCCAAGGAGGCAGATGCCGATGGCATTGCCGCGGACGGCATGGCAGCGACGCTGGACCACGACTACATCAAGCCTGGGGACACGCGGGTCATCGCCCATACCAAGATCATTGGTGCAGGGGAAAAGGACTCGGTGACGTTTGATGTGGCGAAGTTGGACCCGTCTGAAAAATACGCTTTCTTCTGCTCGTATCCGGGGCATATCTCGATGATGAAGGGCACGGTCTCACTGGTGGATTGATCCCCTGTGGGAGCACCCCTTCGTCCAGTCAGACCGAGTCGTCTGCATCGCAGCCAAGGCTGGCTCCCACAGGCTTCGGTCTTCAGCCAGGCACCTTGAACACATGCCTTAGATAAGCCACGAAATTGGGGTCACGACACTGAGTCTTGGCCGACTCGTCGGAAATCTTTGCCACCGGCTGGCCATTGCAGTCGGTCATCTTGCAGACGATGCTCATCGGCTTGACCCCTGGAATGTCACAGGTCAGGTGGGTGCCGATGCCGAAGCTGACATTGATCCGCCCGCGCAGCTGGCGAAAGATGTCCAGTGCCTTGGGCAGTGTCAGGCTGTCGGAAAAGGTCAGGGTCTTGGTCATCGGGTCGATGCCCAGCTTGTGATAATGGGCGATCGCTTTTTCTGCCCAGATGATCGGGTCGCCCGAGTCGTGGCGCAGACCGTCGAACAGCTTGGCGAAGTACAGATCGAAGTCGCCGAGAAACGCGTCCATGGTGATGCAATCAGTCAGGGCAATGCCCAGCAAACCACGGTATTCCCGCACCCAGCAATCCAGCGCGGCCGCCTGGCTGTCGATCAGTCGTGGGCCCAGTTGCTGGTGCGCCATGATCCACTCGTGGGCCATGGTGCCTAATGGCTTGAGGTCGAACTCTCGGGCCAGGTGGACATTGCTGGTGCCGACAAAGCGCCCGGGGAAATCGTGCTTGAGCACGTTGACCACTTCTTCCTGCACCTTGAATGAAAAGCGCCGACGGGTGCCGAAGTCAGCCACCTGGAGCTGGGCGAGCTCGTCCTGGGTGGCGTTGGCGGTCAGCCAATCGAACTTGCGGTAAAGCTGGCTGCGCACCTGCTCCAGCGTCACGTCCGGGTGCAGTGCGCGGTTGCGCACCTCGCTGACCGTGGCCAGCAGCGGCACCTCGTACAGAATCACATGCAGCCACGGCCCGCGCAGGCGGATGAACAGTTCGTCGTTCTCGATGCCCATGTGCAGGTAGCGCAGGTTGAAGCGAAACAGCCCCAGAAAGCGCAGGAAGTCCGGCTTCATGAAGTTGATGCGTTCCAGAAAATCCAATTGGTCCGGGCTCAGACTCAATTCGCTCAAGCGTTCTATCTGCAGGCGCAGTTCGGGCAGGTAATCGCGCAGGTCTTCGCCGTTGCGGCAGCGAAACTCCCATTCCACCTCTACATTCGGGTAGTTGTGCAGAACCGCCTGCATCATGCTGAGTTTGTACAGATCGGTGTCGAGCAGGTTTTGCACGATGCGATCAGCGAAAACGCCTTCGCTCATGGGTCTCTCCGGGTCACAAATTGCTGGGCAGGCTGCTAGTGGCGCACAAGTGCGCGTGCGGGGAAAGTATTTTTTCTGTCGTGACCTGATGGCTACCCGCCATCCATGGCCTAAGCCCCCGCAAAACAAGGGTTTTGCCGAGTCTGGCAAAATTGCGTCTACGCTGATCCGTCAGTAATGGTGCGTCCTGTAGCAGTGACGCACCGCCGATGTGCAGTTCGGTTACGCAAGCTGTTACAGCATGGTTGCACGAGACTGTAATAAAAGGTTGCAACGATAGTGGCGAAGGGTTGCACCTTTTTCTGCTGCAAGTACCACCTGCCGCATTCCAGACGGTTGCACGGCCCGCAAAGCGACGTCGATGAAAGGGTCTAGGGCGGTGATGTAACGGGTTTTAAACAGCGGGAATCAGTGCTGGCACGGTGCTTGCTCAGGGCATTGGGCTGAAGTTGTTGTGCGAAACCAAAAAATCTCAGGAGCACCACCTCATGTCGCAGACGTTTTACAGGAAAGGTTTTCTGGCCCTCGCAGTGGCTTCCGCTTTGGGTGTTTCTTCGTTTGTTCAAGCTGCTGACATCAAAATCGGCGTTGCCGGCCCGATGACTGGCGCCAACGCCGCTTACGGCGAGCAGTACATGAAAGGTGCACAAGCTGCGGCTGATGCCATCAACGCTGCCGGCGGCGTGAATGGCGGCAAGATTGTTCTGGTCCCGGGCGACGACGCCTGCGAGCCCAAGCAGGCTGTGGCTGTCGCCAACAAACTGGTCGACCAGGACAAAGTCTCCGGCGTGGTCGGTCACTTCTGCTCGTCCTCGACCATTCCCGCTTCTGAGGTCTACGCCGACGCCGGCGTGATCGCGATCACTCCTGGCTCGACCAACCCGACCGTCACCGATCGCGGTCTGAGCGCCATGTTCCGTATGTGCGGCCGTGACGACCAGCAAGGCATCGTCGCCGGCGACTACATCGTCGACGTGCTCAAAGCCAAGAAAGTCGCAGTCATCAACGACAAGGACACCTACGGTAAAGGTCTGGCTGACGCCACCTCTGCCGAGCTGACCAAGCGCGGCGTCAAGCCGGTGCTGGAAGAAGGCCTGACCCGCGGCGAGAAAGACTTCAGCGCCTTGGTCACCAAGATCCGCGGCACCGGTGCCGACACCGTTTACTTCGGCGGTCTGCACCCGGAAGCCGGTCCACTGGTTCACCAACTTCGTGACCAGGGCCTGAAGGTCAACTTCGTCTCCGGCGACGGTATCGTCACCGACGAAATGGTCACCACTGCCGGCGGACCGCAATACACCGACGGTGTGTACATGACCTTCGGTGCCGACCCGCAGAAGCTGCCAAGCAGCAAGGCGGTGGTCGAGCAGATGACCAAGTCCGGTTTTGCGCCGCAAGGCTACACGTTGTATGCCTACGCTTCGGTGCAGGCCCTGGCTGCCGGTTTCAACGGCGCCAAGTCGAACAAGGGCGAGGACGCTGCCAAGTGGCTGAAATCGCACCCGGTCAACACCGTCATGGGCGAGAAGACCTGGGACAGCAAGGGCGATCTGAAAGTCTCCGACTACGTGATGTACCAGTGGGATGCCAGCGGCAAATACCACCAGTTGGACAAGCAGAAGTAATGTGAAAAATGGGTCCGGCTCGTGCACCTCTGTGCGGGCCGATCCTGCTCCTGGCTACGCTCAGGCGTAGCCTGTCAGTTCTCTCATTCATTGTGCCTGCCTGCGTCGCCGTGTTCTGACTCGGTGCCGCGAGCCGGTGCGTGATGACCGACGTTCACGAGAGTGCATTGATGGACGGTATCTTCCTGCAACAAATGGTCAACGGCCTTACCCTGGGTTCGGTCTACGGCCTCATCGCCATTGGCTACACCATGGTTTACGGCATCATCGGCATGATCAACTTCGCCCACGGCGATGTGTACATGATCTCGGCCTACCTGGCGGCCATCGGCCTGGCGGTGCTGTCGTTCTTCGGAATTCACTCCTTCCCGTTCCTGATTCTCGGCACGCTGATCTTCACCGTCGTGGTGACCGGTGTGTACGGCTTCGTGATCGAACGGGTCGCGTACAAGCCTTTGCGCAACTCGACGCGGCTGGCGCCGCTGATCAGTGCCATTGGTATCTCGCTGATCCTGCAGAATTACGCGCAGATCGCCCAAGGTGCCAAGCAGCAAGGTATCCCGACCCTGCTTGAGGGGGCCTGGCGCTTCAACATCGGCAGCGGCTTCGTGCAGATCACCTACACCAAAGCCTTCATTCTGCTGGTGTCGCTCATCGGCATGGCCGCGCTGACCTATATCATCAAATACACCAAGCTGGGCCGGATGTGCCGTGCTACCCAGCAGGACCGCAAGATGGCGTCGATCCTCGGGATCAACACCGACCGCGTGATTTCCTACGTCTTCGTCATCGGCGCCGCCATGGCCGCGCTGGCCGGCGTGCTGATCACCCTGAACTACGGCACCTTCGACTTCTACGCCGGCTTCATCATCGGCATCAAGGCGTTCACCGCTGCCGTGCTGGGCGGTATCGGCTCGTTGCCGGGGGCCATGCTCGGCGGCTTGATCCTGGGGGTTGCCGAATCGCAGTTCTCCGGGCTGATCAACTCCGACTACAAGGACGTGTTCAGTTTTGCCCTGCTGGTGCTGATCCTCATCTTCCGTCCCCAAGGCCTTCTGGGTCGCCCACACGTGGCGAAGGTATAAGTATGTCTGCTGCCCTGAACAAACCCATCGAAATCAAGAAAAGCCTGATCGACATGGTCATTGCCGGTTTGCTGGCCTTGATCGTGTTCGGTCCGATCGTCGGCGTCGTGCTGGACGGCTACAGCTTCAATCTGCAACCCACCCGGGTGGTCTGGCTGGTGCTGGTGGTCATGATCGGACGGTTCCTGATCAGCCTGTTTCTGCAGACCCCCCGTGGTCAGGCCGTCTCGCACCGCTTCGAAAGTGCAGGCTCCGGGGTGCATGTGCTGCCGCCCAGCCACAAGTCGAATCTGCGTTTCATCATCCCGGCATTGATCATCATTGCCATCGTGTTTCCGGTGTTCGCCAACAAATACATACTGACTGTGGTCATCCTCGGTCTGATCTACGTGCTGCTGGGGCTGGGCCTGAACATCGTGGTCGGCCTGGCCGGCCTGCTCGACCTGGGCTACGTAGCCTTCTATGCCATTGGCGCCTATGGCCTGGCCTTGGGTTACCAATACCTGGGCCTGGGGTTCTGGTCGGCGTTGCCGTTGTCGGCCATCGCTGCGGCGTTGGCGGGCTGTATTCTCGGCTTTCCGGTGCTACGGATGCACGGCGACTACCTGGCCATCGTGACGTTGGGTTTCGGCGAGATCATCCGTCTGGTGCTGACCAACTGGGTGTCCTTCACCGGCGGCCCCAACGGTGTGCCGGTGCCCTCGCCGACGTTCTTCGGTCTGGAGTTTGGTCGTCGCGCGAAAGATGGCGGTGTCCCGATTCATGAATATTTCGGCTTTGAATATAACCCGGACCTGAAATTCATTTTCATCTACAGCGTGCTGTTCCTGGTGGTGATGGCCGTGCTGTATATCAAGCACCGCCTGACCCGCATGCCGGTCGGCCGCGCTTGGGAAGCGCTGCGCGAGGACGAAATTGCCTGCCGCTCCATGGGCCTGAACCATGTGCTGGTCAAGCTCTCGGCGTTCACCCTGGGTGCTTCTACCGCAGGTCTGGCGGGCGTGTTCTTTGCCAGCTATCAGGGCTTCGTCAACCCTACCTCGTTCACCTTCTTCGAATCGGCGCTGATCCTGGCCATCGTGGTACTGGGCGGCATGGGTTCCACTGTGGGCGTGGTGATTGCCGCGTTCGTCCTGACCGTGGCTCCCGAATTGCTGCGCAGCTTTGCCGAGTACCGCGTGCTGCTGTTCGGCGTATTGATGGTGTTGATGATGATCTGGCGTCCCCGTGGCCTGATTCGGGTCAGCCGTACCGGTGTGACCCCACGTAAAGGAGTGGCGCCATGAGCGACGAAGTCATCCTGTCGGTGGAAAACCTGATGATGCATTTCGGCGGCATCAAGGCGTTGAGCGACGTCAGCCTGAAGGTTCGGCGCAATTCGATCTTCGCTTTGATCGGCCCCAACGGCGCCGGCAAGACCACGGTGTTCAACTGTCTGACCGGTTTCTACAAGGCCACCGGCGGGCGCATCCAGCTCAACGCGCGGGGCAAGAGCACCAACGTGATCAAGCTGCTGGGGGAATCGTTTCAGGTGAAGGATTTTGTCTCGCCGGCGAGCTTTCTCAATCGGCTGTATTTCAAGATGTTCGGGGGTACTCACCTCGTCAACCGCGCGGGCATGGCCCGGACCTTCCAGAACATTCGCCTGTTCAAGGAGATGTCGGTGGTGGAGAACCTGCTCGTGGCCCAGCACATGTGGGTCAACCGCAACATGCTGGCCGGCATCCTCAACACCAAGGGCTACCGCAAGGCCGAAGAGGATGCACTGAACACGGCGTTCTACTGGCTGGAAGTGGTGGACCTGGTGGACTGCGCCAACCGCCTGGCCGGCGAGCTGTCGTACGGGCAGCAGCGCCGCCTGGAAATCGCCCGGGCCATGTGCACGCGGCCGCAGGTCATCTGCCTTGACGAGCCGGCGGCGGGCCTCAACCCGCAGGAAACCGAGGCGCTCAGTGGCATGATCCGCCTGCTGCGCGACCAGCATGACATGACCGTGGTGCTGATCGAGCATGACATGGGCATGGTCATGGGCATTTCCGATGACATTGTGGTCCTTGACCACGGCAACGTGATCGCGACGGGCAAGCCCGAGCAGATCCGCAATGACCCGAAAGTCATCGCCGCCTACCTGGGCGCCGATGAAGAGGAGCTGGTATGAGTACGCCCATCCTCGAGATGAAGGACATCGACGTCTATTACGGGCCGATCCAGGCCCTGAAGAAAGTCTCGCTGCATATCAACGAAGGCGAAACGGTCAGCCTGATCGGCTCCAACGGCGCAGGCAAGTCGACGCTGCTGATGTCGATCTTCGGTCAGCCGCGTGCAGCTGCCGGGCAGATCATCTATCAGGGCACGGACATCACCCAGAAGTCTTCCCACTACATCGCCTCCAACGGTATTGCCCAGTCGCCGGAAGGCCGGCGGGTGTTTCCGGACATGTCGGTGGAAGAGAACCTGATGATGGGCACCATTCCCATCGGCGACAAACACTCGGATGAGGATATGCAGCGCATGTTCGAGCTGTTCCCCCGGCTCAAGGAGCGTCGCAACCAGCGTGCCATGACCATGTCCGGGGGCGAGCAGCAGATGCTGGCCATCGCTCGCGCCTTGATGAGCCGGCCCAAGCTTTTGCTGCTGGACGAGCCGTCCCTGGGCCTGGCGCCCATCGTGGTGAAGATGATCTTTGCGACCCTGCGCGAGCTGGCGCAGGGCGGCATGACCATCTTTCTGGTGGAGCAGAACGCCAACCATGCCCTGAAGCTGTCGGACCGTGCCTACGTGATGGTCAACGGCGAGATTCGCCTGACCGGCACCGGGCAAGAGCTGCTGACCAATGACGAAGTGCGTAACGCCTACCTCGGTGGGCACTGACAGCACATTCCAGACGAATGAGGGACACTTGATTTTGTGGAAAACATATTTTCAGGGTCCCAAACTGCGACAGTCGGCCGCCGCAATTCATTGTTTTGTCACAGTTTCAAGTTGTCCCCCGTTACTGTGGGTCCGCCTGTGCACAACGTGGGTGTAGTCGGCCACAGCCCACGGTTGACGTGGCCTGCAAGCCTCTGATTGTTTTTTGATCAGGTCATTCCCCGGCCAGCCCCGCGCCTTTTGTCAACTCTTTTATCCACCGGCCAACCGATCTGAAAGGCGTGCTCAGGGCCTGTGGATAAGTCTGTGGGCAAACCTTGGAAATACCTCGCCAGCCATGATGCTGACTGGTCTCGCGCGGTTGGCCCGTTGGCCACCGCCTGGTGCTTGCGGGCGCCGTGATCAAGCGCGAGTGCCGGGGTCAAGCAAAATACTTTCAATCACTGACCGTAACGGCTTTGCTTGCTGGGCGGGCGCATGCCGGGCATGCTTTAAACGATTCACCTACCGTGACTGAATGGACTGACTTGGAGAGCAAGATGACTTCCACTGTGTTTATCACTGGCGCCACCTCGGGTTTCGGCGAAGCCTGTGCCCGGCGGTTTGCCGAGGCCGGCTGGTCGTTGATCCTCACCGGCCGCCGTGAGGAACGCCTGCAGGCGTTGAGCGCCGAGCTGTCGAAGGTGACCTCGGTGCACACCCTGACCCTCGACGTGCGCGACCGCAAGGCCATGGAGGCGGCCGTTGCCGGTCTCCCGGCGCAATTTGCGACCATCAACGCCCTGATCAACAACGCCGGCCTGGCCTTGGGCACTGACCCGGCACCCAAGACCGACCTGGACGACTGGGACACCATGGTCGACACTAACGTCAAGGGCCTGATCTACAGCACCCGCTTGCTGCTGCCGCGCCTGATTGCCCACGGCAAGGGCGCAACGATCGTCAACCTCGGTTCGGTGGCGGGCAACTACCCCTACCCGGGCAGCCACGTGTACGGCGCGAGCAAGGCGTTCGTCGGGCAGTTCTCGCTGAACCTGCGATGCGACCTGCAAGGCACGGGTGTGCGGGTCACCAACCTGGAGCCGGGCATGTGCGAAAGCGAGTTCTCGCTGGTGCGCTTCGGTGGCGACAAGGCCAAGTACGACGCCACCTACGCGGGCGTCGATCCGATCCAGTCCAAGGACATTGCCGACACCATCTACTGGATCGTCACCCAGCCGGCGCACATCAACATCAACAGCCTTGAATTGATGCCGGTCACCCAGAGCTGGGCAGGGTTTGCGGTAGAGCGGCACAAGCAGGGTTGATCGTGTTTCCGAGCAAGCCTGGTCCTGCACGAACTGCGCAGGACCGAATTTGCTCGGGAACCGCTCACAACGCCTTGTAGCAAGTCTCGAGGTGGTAAGGCGTGGTCGAAGGCATGTCGCTTCGGCTCACCTTGCCCTCGGCATCACGGCACTCGTACCAGCCGTCGGCATGCAGGAATTTCTCTCGGAACACCTTCAACTGCTGCGCTACGCGCGGTTGCGCATCCCCACGCAAGGTCAGGGCGCGCAGGTACTCAGCCTGGGCCCAGATGCGACGTGTCCCGTCTCGTACTCGCCCGTCGGGCTCCAGCATCGACAGCACCACGCCGTCCTGCACGCCGAACTGCTCGGAAAATGCGAAACAGCGCGCCACCGAGTGTCGCAACGGATGGTCGTGCATCAAGGCGCAGGACTCTAGCAGGTAGAACCATTCGAACTGATGCCCCGGCTCGAACCAGTTATCCACAGCCCCGCAGGGTTTCTCCAGCATCAGGCCACGCACCGGTTCGATGAAGTGGCGTTGCATGGCATCAGCCAGCGCCAGCAGGTCAGTCTTGACCTGTTCGTCATCACGTACCGCCAGCGTGGCGAGGAAAGCCTCGGTCAGGTGCATCAGCGGATTCTGCAGGGCACCGCTGCCGTTGTCCGCCCAGTCCTCGGCGAGGCTGGAGGCGTACAGGTCATCCTCGCTGGCAAAGCGCGTGGCAACGATCTCCAGCGCGGCATCCAGCACCGACTCCACCAGAGGCTCGGACACAGCCGCCCAGTAGTGAGCACAGGCGAAGATGATGAAGGCGTGGGTGTAGAGGTCCTTGCTGCGGTCCAGTGGCTGGCCCTGGGGGTCGATGCTGTAGAACCAGCCGCCGTGTTCAGCGTCGTGGAAATGCCGCTGCAGAGAGCGGAACAACGCGGCGGCGCGCTCGCGAGCACCTGGCTGGTCGATGTGGCTGGCGAACAGATACAGCTGGCGCGCACAGGCCATGGCGCGATAGCGCTGGGGGGGCAATGGCGCGTGGCTGGCGTCCAGCGCCTCGTAGGGCAGCGCCAGCTCGGCATCCCAGCCCGGGCCCAGCCACAGCGGCATGACCTTCTGGAGGAAGTGCGTACGGGTGGCGTCAACGAGGGGGGCGAGGCTGGGATCTTGAGGCATTGGGCAGGCAGTCGTCACAAGGGGGGGCGTTTTTGTGGGCGACATGGTAGCAGGTCTGGGCGCGGCCATCGCGCGCCCCTACTTGCAGAGGATCGATTTACCGAGGATCGATCAAGCCGCCGTCAGCAGCCCCTGGCGTTCGATGAAGGCGATGATCTGCTCCAATCCTTGCCCGGTCTTCTGGTTGCTGAACACGAACGGCCGCTCGCCGCGCATGCGCCGGGTGTCTCCGTCCATCATTTCCAGTGACGCGCCTACCAGCGGTGCCAGGTCGATCTTGTTGATCACCAGCAGGTCGGACTTGCAGATCCCGGGGCCGCCCTTGCGTGGCAGCTTGTCGCCGGCGGAGACGTCGATGACGTAGATGGTCAGGTCCGAGAGCTCGGGGCTGAAGGTGGCGGAAAGATTGTCGCCGCCGGATTCCACCAGAATCAGGTCGAGGCCGGGGAAGCGCCGGTTGAGCTGATCCACCGCTTCGAGGTTGATCGAGGCGTCCTCGCGAATGGCGGTGTGCGGGCAGCCGCCGGTTTCCACGCCGATGATGCGCTCCGGCGCCAAGGCCTCGTTGCGCACCAGAAAGTCGGCGTCTTCGCGGGTGTAGATGTCGTTGGTCACTACGGCAAGGTTATAGCGTTCGCGCAGCGCCAGGCACAGGGCCAGGGTCAGGGCCGTCTTGCCGGACCCGACAGGTCCGCCGATGCCGACGCGCAGAGGTTGAGCATTCATGATGTTTCTCCTAGGAGCGGAACAGGCGGCTGTACTGCCGTTCGTGGGCCATGCTCGCCAGAGCGAGGCCGAACGGGGCACTGCCGTAATCGTTGGATGACAGGCGCGCGGCCCGTTGTTCGGCCTGCTGCAGCAGCGGCAGCAGTTCACTGGTCAGGCGTTGAGCGGCCTGCTGGCCCAGAGGCAGGGTTTTCATCAGCACCGCCAACTGGTTTTCCAGCCAGCTCCACAGCCAGGCGGCGAGAGCGTCCTGCGGGCTGATGCCCCAGGCGCGGGCGGCCAGCGCCCAGCCCAGAGCCAGGTGCGGCTCGTCGACCTGGGTCAGGCATTGGCGCGCGCTGTCGTCGAGCTCCGGCAGGCCCAGCAGCAGTTGCTTGAGGGAATAGCCCATTTGCCGGCTTTCCTGGGCCAGCTCCCGGGTTTCGCGGCTGGCGCGATGTTCGTCACAGCGCTCGCGCAACAGCGACCAGTCGTCTTCGGCGGCAGCCTGGCAGTGATCGAGTAGCAGCGGCGCCTCAAAGCGTGAAAGGTTGAGCAGCAGCTGGTCGCCGATCCAGCGCCTTGCGGTGCTCGAATCGGTAACCTTGCCTTGTTCCACGGCCATTTCCAGCCCCTGGGAGTAGCTGTATCCCCCAATCGGCAGCTGTGGACTGGCCAGACGCAGCAGCGCCCAGGCCGGGTTCATTTGCGCACGCCGAACTGGTGCAGGCGCGGCGGGTAGTTGAAGTCTTCGTCGCCGTGCCGGGAGTGGTGGTGGCCGCCGCCGTAGGCGCCATGTTCGGGCTGAAACGGTGCCTGGATCTGCTCGCAATGGGCCCCTAGCTGGTCGAGCATGGCCTTGAGCACGTAGTCATCCAGCAGCCGCAACCAGCCATCGCCCACTTGCAGGGCGACGTGGCGGTTGCCCAGATGATAGGCGGCGCGGGTCAATTCAAAGGCGCTGGAGCAGGTGACATGCAGCAGCGATTCCGGGCGCGCGCAGACACGCACGATGCGCCCGTCTTCCGCCTCCAGACATTCACCGTCGTACAGCGGCGGCTGGCCGCGTTCGAGGAACAGGCCGACGTCCTCGCCGGTGGCACTGAAACAGCGCAGGCGGCTTTTGCTGCGCGCGTCGAAGTTGAGATGGATCTCGGCCGACCAGTCAGGTTTTGGCTCGATTCTGCGATGAATCACCAGCATTGCGGGCATCCGGCTGTTTGCGATGGGAAATGCACAGCAAGGGGCTTGCCAATGGGTCTCTTCCCGCAATATCCCTGATTGAGCCGGGTGACGCTTGAAGATGGGGCGCAGGAATGATCTGTTATGGTGCGCCAGCACTCATGATGCTCGTTAATGGTGCCTGTCAGAATTTGTAGCCCACCCCGACCATGTAAACCCATGGGTCGACGTCCACGTTGACCTTGGTCCGACCTACGCCCAGGGCGGTAGGGCCGTCCACGCTGGCTGTGGTGTTGATGTCGACGTACCACACGGCGGCGTTGAGCATGATGTGGTCGGTGAGCATGTAGTCCACGCCGACTTGCCCGGCCAGGCCGACGGAATCGCGCAGCTTCAGGTTACTGAACCCTTCGGCCTTGCGCTCGCTGCTCAGATCTTCGCCGTAGAAGAAGGTGTAGTTCAGGCCGACGCCGGCATAGGGCTGGAAGGCCGACGTTGGCGCCATCGGGTAGTACTGCAGGGACAAGGTCGGCGGCAGTTGCTTGACCGTGGCCAGCTTGCCATCCAGCCCGGCAACGCCGGTGGCGGCACTGACGCCGCGTACGCCAACGTTATGCTGGAAGGGTGAGGCCGCCAGCAGCTCGACACCCCAGTGGTCGGCGAACATGTACGCTACGGCCAGGCCCAGCTGGGTGTCGCTGTCCAGAGTGGCCTTGGTCCCGGCGACTTTTGCACCGTCGAGTTTCAGCTCGCCGCTGTCTTCGTGGGGGTCGGTGGTGGCAGCGCCGGCACGGATGATCCAGTCACCGGCTTCATGGGCCTGGACAAAAGGTGCGACCAACGCCAGGCTGAGCAAGGTGGCGCATACGAGAGGGGTGTTCATGGGAGCTCCATCTGACCAAGGTTGAAAATTTGGCTCCGATGGTAGTGAGGCGCGGGCGGCGCTTTTTGACCTGAGGCAATAAAACCCTGATCAGGTCGCTGGGTGGACGAAAATCTTGTCGGCCGCCGCTCCCTCGCTCGCGGGTATGATGCCGAGTGACGTACGCAGAGGACTCGAGATGATACGTATTCGTGGCAATGTCGGAGCGATTGCGGTGGACCTGACGGTGGAAATGGACGCCGAGGATTGGGCGCGGCTGGGAGCGCAGTTACCGGTAGTGGCGGGTGAAGCGCAGGCGGCTGCGCCGGCTGCGCCTCGTGGTCAGAACGATGCACTGTGGGAGACGGCGTTGCGCCTGGTGCAACAGGCCGGACAGGTCAGCGGACCAGAGTTGCTGGGGCAGCTTGAAGGGCTGGCGGGCAGTACGGCAGCAGGGAAACGATTGCTGGTGCGGTTGCGTCATTGCAGCCAGGTGAGTGTGCAGGCGGGGGATCAGGCGCCGGTTTATTGTTGGGTGGAATGAGCGCGTAACGGCCATCGCCACGCGCTGAGCCTGCTAGTACAAGGCCGCAAACAACCGCCGCCGATACGTCGTCACCAGCGGATGATCATTGCCCAGCAACTCGAACACCTGAAGCAAGCTCTTGTGGGCCGCGCCTTCGTTGAAGCTGCGGTTGCGCACGAACAGTTTGAGCAACCCTTCCAGCGCCGCCTCGTACTGCTGGCGCGATAACTGCTGGATGCTCAGCTGGTAAGCCGCCTCGTCATCTGCCGGGTCCTGGGCCAGACGGCTTTTCAGCTCGGCCGGGTCGGGCAGGGTGGCGGCCTGGCGCAGGAAGGTCAGCTGCGCTTTGGCGCCCGCCAGGGCAGCCTTGTGCTCGTCACTCTTGACGGCGCCGAGGATGGTCTGCGCCTCGTCCAGTTCACCCCGTTCAGCCAGGCAGCGGGCATACAGGATCAACGCCTGGGCGTTGCCGTTGTCTTCGCTGAGCAGCAGCTTGAGCGCGGCCTCGGCTTCGCCGAAACGGCTTTCGTTGAAGAGCGCCTGGGCGGCTTCGAACGGGTCGGCCTCGGCCGGTGGCGGCATCTGCACATGGGGTTCGAGCAGGGCGCGAATCGCTGATTCAGGCTGCGCGCCGGCAAAGCCGTCGACGGGTTGGCCGTCCTTGAACAGCACCACCGTGGGCAGGCTGCGAATGCCGAAACGACCGACGATGTCCTGCTCGGCATCGCAGTCGACTTTGGCCAGCAGCAGTTCGCCCTGGTACTCCTCGGCAATGCGTGCCAGCAGCGGCATCAGCACTTTGCAGGGCGCGCACCACTCGGCCCAGAAATCCACCAGGACCGGTTTGACAAAAGAGTTCTGGATCACCGCCTGATCGAAGTTGAGGGCGGTGGCATCGAAAATGAACGGGGTTTCTTGACTCATCGCGGTCTCGGGAAAGCGGGCTGGTTGAGGGATGATATCGTCGAGCGGTTCAATATGGCCATATCAAGGCGCCTGCTCGAACTGCAAAGCCCCCAGGGCCTGGGTGGTCGGCTGGGTAATCTGCCGCGACGGCAAATGCAGAATCAACTGCCCGGACTGTGTTGCCCGTCCGCGCAGTTCCACGCGCTCGCCGGCGGGAAAGGCATCGGGGTTGAAGCGCAGTTGGAACGCCAAGGGCTGATTGTTGCCAATCCATTTACTGCTGGCCAGCAAGCGTTGCGGCAGGTTTCGCTCATTGACCACCAGCAAGGCCAACTCCACCTGGGCCCCGGCCGGTATGCCCAACAGGGTCCCGCTCAGCTCACGCTGGTAGACGGGCAACGGCCCCAGGCCCAAGGGTTGCGCGGCTTTGGCCTGGGCCGGTGCGTTCACGACGGGCGGCGGCGGGGTGCTGCTGCAAGCGGCCAGCAGGGTGATCAGGCTGAGGAGAACAAGCGGTCGAAGCGACATGGACGTTTCCGGCAGAATCAAAGTCGTCTGTATACCGCAAAGGCTTTGACTTGTCTTGCCAGTGGGATGCGCTACCATGGCCCTCCCTTTTTTTGTTGCCTGCCACCATGCACTGTCCCTTCTGCGGTGCCAACGACACCAAGGTCATCGACTCGCGACTGGTCGCCGAAGGCGAACAGGTTCGCCGTCGTCGCGAATGCCTGGCCTGTGGTGAACGTTTCACCACCTTCGAAACCGCCGAACTGGTATTGCCGCGCCTGATCAAGCAAGACGGCAGCCGCCAGCCCTTCGACGAAGAAAAACTGCGCGCCGGCATGCAGCGGGCGCTGGAAAAGCGCCCGGTGAGTGTCGAGCGGCTCGAAGCGGCCATGGCCCACATCAAGCACAAGCTGCGCGCGACCGGTGAGCGCGAGGTCAAGTCGCTGGTGGTGGGTGAACTGGTGATGGCTGAGCTGCAACAACTGGACGAAGTCGCCTATATCCGCTTTGCCTCGGTGTACCGGCGCTTCCAGGACTTGAACGAGTTCCGCGAAGAACTCGACCGTCTGGCCCGCGAGCCGGCCAAGCCATGAACGACATGATTGATCGGCTGCACATGGCGCGTGCCATCGAGCTGGCGCGCCTGGGCATCTACTCCACTCATCCCAACCCGCGGGTCGGCTGTGTCATCGTGCGCGATGGCGAAGTGGTGGGCGAGGGCTGGCACGTGCGCGCCGGTGAAGGCCATGCCGAAGTGCATGCCCTGCGCCAGGCCGGCGAGCGGGCCCGTGGGGCCACCGCGTACGTCACCCTGGAACCCTGCAGCCATCATGGCCGTACCCCGCCCTGTGCCGACGCGCTGGTCAACGCTGGCGTGGCGCGAGTGGTGGCCGCCATGCAGGACCCCAATCCGCAAGTGGCCGGAAACGGTCTCAAGCGCTTGGCGGCGGTGGGCATCGAGGCGCAGTCCGGCCTGCTGGAAGGCGAGGCCCGGGCCTTGAATCCCGGTTTCATCAAGCGCATGGAGCAGGGCCTGCCGTACGTACGGATCAAGCTGGCCATGAGTCTGGATGGGCGCACTGCCATGGCCAGCGGCGAGAGCCAATGGATCACCGGCCCGGCGGCGCGCTCGGCGGTGCAGCGCTTGCGCGCTCGCTCCAGCGTGGTGTTGACCGGTGCCGACAGCGTTCTCGCCGACCGCGCGCGCATGACCGTGCGTGCCGAAGAGCTGGGCCTGAGCGGTGAAACCCTGGCCCTGGCTACCGAGCGAGCGCCCTTGCGCGTGCTGGTGGACGGGCGCTTGCGCGTGCCACTGGATGCACCGTTCTTCCAGGCCGGTCCGGCGCTGGTGGCGAGTATGCGCACGGGGCCGGGCTACCCTGAGCAGGGTCACGAATTGCTGACGCCGGGGTCACAGGATGGCCACGTCGACCTCCACGCGCTGTTGCGCGAACTCGCCCGCCGTGGCGCCAACGAGGTGCTTGTGGAAGCGGGTGCCCGCCTCGCCGGCGCCTTTGCTCAAGCCGGCCTGGTGGACGAGTACCACTTGTTCATCGCCGGCAAGTTCCTCGGCTCCTCGGCACGGCCCTTGCTGGATTGGCCATTGACGCAGATGAGCCAGGCGCCGAATCTGAAAATCATCGACATGCGTGCGGTGGGCGACGACTGGCGAGTCATCGCAATCCCTGCACCACCCTCACCCCTATAACCTGCGGTCCCCGGCTTTGAGGAGCATCCCATGTTCACCGGCATCATCGAATCCATCGGCAGCATCCGCGCACTGACGCCCAAGGGTGGCGATGTGCGTGTCCACGTGGCCACTGGCAAGCTCGACCTGAGCGACGTCAAGCTGGGCGACAGCATTGCTATCAACGGTGTGTGCCTGACCGCCGTGGAGCTGCCGGGCGACGGCTTCGTCGCCGATGTCAGCCGCGAGACCCTCGATTGCACCGCGTTCCACCAGTTGAAGACTGGCAGCCGCCTCAACCTGGAAAAGGCCCTGACCCCGACCACGCGTCTGGGCGGCCACCTGGTCAGCGGCCACGTCGATGGCGTGGGCGAAGTGGTGTCCCGCGAGGAAAACGCCCGCGCCGTGCAGTTCCGCATCCGCGCCCCGAAGGAGTTGGCCAAGTACATCGCCCACAAGGGTTCGATCACCGTGGATGGCACCAGCCTGACCGTGAACGAAGTGGACGGCGCCGAGTTCGAGTTGACCATCATCCCCCACACCCTCAGCGAAACCATCATGGGTGACTACAAGCCCGGTCATCTGGTGAACCTGGAGGTCGATCTGCTGGCTCGTTACCTGGAGCGTCTGTTGCTCGGTGACAAGGCGGCGGTGTCGAGCAAGGGCGGCATCAGCGAAAGCTTTCTGGCCGAAAACGGGTTCGTGAAGTCCTGAGCCCCCGTCACCCTATCGAGAAGGAGGTGCCGCGTGGCCCTCAGCAGCGTTGAAGAACTGGTCGAAGACATTCGCCTCGGCAAGATGGTCATTCTCATGGATGACGAAGACCGCGAAAACGAAGGCGACATCATCATGGCGGCCGAGTGCTGCCGGGCCGAGCACATCAACTTCATGGCTCGCTACGCGCGCGGTCTGATTTGCATGCCGATGACTCGCGAGCGTTGCGAGGCCCTCAAGCTGCCGTTGATGGCGCCGCGCAACGGCTCCGGTTTCGGCACCAAGTTCACCGTGTCCATTGAAGCCGCCGAGGGCGTCACCACCGGCATCTCCGCCGCCGACCGCGCGCGCACCGTGCAGGCCGCGGCTGCTCGCGACGCCAGGCCGGAAGACATCGTCAGCCCTGGCCATATCTTTCCGCTGATGGCCCAGCCCGGCGGCACCCTGGCGCGCGCCGGCCACACGGAAGCAGCCTGCGACCTGGCGCGCATGGCCGGTTTCGAACCCACTGGGGTGATCTGCGAGGTGATGAACGACGACGGCACGATGTCCCGTCGCGCCGAGCTCGAAGCCTTCGCCGCCGAACACGGCATCAAGGTCGGCACCATTGCCGACCTGATCCACTACCGGATGATACATGAGCGTACCGTCCAGCGGATCGCCGAGCAGCCGCTGGACAGCGAGTTGGGCCAGTTCAATCTGGTCACCTACCGTGATTCGGTAGAGGGCGATGTGCATCTGGCCCTCACGCTGGGCACCGTCAGCGCCGACGAACCGACCCTGGTCCGGGTCCACAATATGGACCCGTTGCGCGACCTGTTGCTGGTCAAGCAGCCCGGCCGCTGGAGCCTGCGGGCCGCCATGAGCGAAGTGGCAGCGGCCGGCAGCGGCATCGTCTTGTTGTTAGGACACCCTCTCGATGGCGACGTGCTGCTGGCGCACATTCGAGAAACGGCCGAGCACACGCCGGTGAAAACGCCGACGACCTACAGCATCGTCGGCGCCGGTTCGCAGATCCTGCGCGACCTCGGCGTGCGTAAAATGCGCCTCATGAGTTCGCCAATGAAGTTCAATGCGATATCCGGATTCGATCTGGAAGTAGTAGAATACGTGCCCTCTGAATAAACACCGTCAAGGGGTCGCCAGAACCACAGCCCGACGCTATGGTTTGTGCGATCCCCTTTCGTTATTCGTGACCCATGACTCCCACAGGCCGCAGTTTGCGCCCTGGCTCTTTAAAACGAGACACACCCGAATGACCCTGAAGACCATCGAAGGTAACTTCATCGCCCCCGAGGGCCGCTATGCCCTGGTGGTTGGCCGCTTCAACAGCTTCGTCGTCGAAAGCCTGGTGAGCGGTGCCGTTGATGCCCTGGTTCGCCACGGCGTGAGCGAGAACGACATCGTGATCATCCGTGCCCCTGGCGCCTTCGAAATTCCGCTGGTGGCGCAGAAAGTCGCGCAGCAGAGCGAATACGCCGCCATCATCGCGCTGGGCGCAGTCATTCGGGGCGGCACGCCGCACTTCGAATACGTGGCGGGCGAGTGCACCAAGGGCCTGTCCCAGGTGTCTATGGAGTTCGGCGTACCCGTTGCCTTCGGCGTGTTGACCGTCGATTCCATCGAGCAGGCCATCGAGCGTTCCGGCACCAAGGCCGGTAACAAGGGCGCCGAAGCTGCCCTGTCCGCCCTGGAAATGGTCAGCCTGCTGTCGCAGTTGGAGGCCAAGTGATTTCCGACGATACCGATCAATTCAACCCCCGTGACGCCAAGGACCCGGACGCTGCCAAGGGCAAGAGCGCCAAGCGCCGCGAAGCCCGTAAGCTGGCGACCCAGGCCCTGTACCAGTGGCACATGGCCGGTCATTCGCTGAATGAAATCGAAGCGCAGTTTCGCGTGGATAATGATTTCAGCGACATCGACAGCGGTTACTTCCGGGAAATCCTCCATGGCGTGCCGGCCAACCGCAGCGAGATCGATGCGGCGCTGACGCCTTGTCTGGACCTGACCCTGGACGAGCTCGATCCGGTCGAACTGGCCGTGTTGCGTCTGTCCACCTGGGAACTGCTCAAGCGTGTCGACGTGCCCTACCGCGTGGTCATCAACGAAGGCATCGAGCTGGCCAAGGTGTTCGGTTCGACCGACGGGCACAAATTCGTCAACGGCGTACTCGACAAGCTCGCACCGCAGGTGCGCGCTGCTGAAGTCAAAGCCCACAAGCGCTGATCAGCGCCCATGGGTGAGTTCGAGCTGATCCGCCATTACTTCGCTGCCGCGCCTTGCGCGCGGGCCGGCGGTGCCGTGGCGTTGGGGATCGGCGACGATTGCGCCTTGCTGAGCCTGGCCCCAGGGCAGCAACTGGCTGTTTCCACCGATACCCTGGTGGAGGGCGGGCATTTCCCCAATGGTGCCGAACCTTTCCTGCTGGGGCAGCGCGCACTGGCCGTTGCCGCCAGTGACCTGGCTGCCATGGGAGCGGAACCCCTCGGCTTTGCGCTGGCCCTGACTTTACCTGCCAACGACGAAGCCTGGCTCAAGGGCTTCAGCGACGGTTTGAACCGGATGGCCGAGCAGTGCCGGCTGCGCCTGATTGGCGGCGACACCACCCGTGGGCCGTTGACCCTGACCCTGACCGTGTTCGGCAGCGTGCCCGTCGGGGCGGCGCTGACGCGGGGTGGTGCCCGGCCTGGCGACCTGCTTTGTGTCGGCGGCTCGCTGGGCCTTGCCGCCGGAGCCTTGCCGCTGGTGCTTGGTCAGCGTCAGGCCGAGCCTGCCATTGCCGTGCCGTTGCTGGCGCAGTACTGGTCGCCGTCCCCGCAACTGGCGCTGGGTCAAGCCTTGCGCGGCCGGGCTTCGGCAGCGCTGGATATTTCCGACGGCCTGCTGGCGGACTGCGGCCACCTCGCCAAAGCCTCCGACTGCGCCCTGCAAATTGAACAATCCGCCTTGCCCCTGTCCAGGCCATTGGTGACCTTTCTCGGCCTGGATGGCGCCCGGGCTGCTGCCTTGAGCGGCGGCGACGATTACGTGCTGGCCTTCACCTTGCCCGTCGAGCATCTGCCGGCACTGCAGGCAGAGGGCTTTACGGTGCACGTGATCGGACGTGCGGTGTCCGGCAGCGGTGTGCAATTGCTCGACGAGCATGGCCGGGATATCACCCCGGCCGTCCGTGGTTATCAACATTTTCCGGAGTCCCCGTGACAGACCATCCCAAGCAGGTCCCGGCCGAGTTCGTGCCACCGTCGGTGTGGCGCAACCCTTGGCATTTCATTGCCTTCGGCTTTGGCTCCGGGACGTTGCCCAAGGCGCCGGGCACCTGGGGTTCGCTGGTGGCCATCCCGTTCATCCCGCTCTGGCAGATGCTGCCCGATTGGGGATATTGGCTGATGCTGGGCGTGACCATGCTGTTCGGCTTCTGGCTGTGCGGCAAGGTAGCGACCGATCTGCGGGTGCATGACCATGAAGGCATCGTCTGGGATGAAATGGTCGGAATGTGGATCACGCTATGGCTGGTGCCCAGTGGCTGGTACTGGATTCTCGCGGGTTTCCTCATGTTCCGTTTCTTCGACATTCTCAAACCCTGGCCGATACGCTGGATAGACAAGCATGTGCACGGCGGTGTCGGTATCATGCTGGACGACGTGCTGGCCGGGGTCTTTGCCTGGTTGTGCATGCAGGCGCTGGTTTGGGCGGTGGCTTGATCCACGGATTTGAAACGATGGCATGACCTGGGGAGCAGGGAATGGCGCGGTGGGCCTTGTGGTTGTGCACCTTGATGTTCATGACGGGCGTCGTGCGCGCGGACGAGACGCTGACGCCGCCGGCGCAGATCAACCTGGCGAGTGATCAGTGGCTCGAATACACCAACGCCGATGGCACGGGGCTGGGCTGGGATCTGCTGCGCAAGGTCTTCGAACCTGCCGGTGTCAGCCTGCGCTTTCGCATCGTCCCTTACACCCGCTCGGTGGGGCTGGTGCAGCGTGGCGAGGCGGATGCCTGGGTGGGTTCCTATCAGGACGAGACCAAGGCGCTTTATCCGCGCTGGAATTACGACACTGACCACATTTATGCCTTGGGCCGGGCGACAGCGCCGCATCCGACCCGGGAAACGGTTGGCACCTACCGATTGGCCTGGGTGCGCGGCTACGACTACCAGAAATACCTGCCCAACGTGCTGCACTTCAATGAGGTGCAGCGGCGCGGAAGCATTCTCGCGATGCTTGAGCACGATCGCGCGGATTACTACATCGACTCGCTCAACGAGATCAATTTCATTCTCAAGGGTGCCCCCGACGCGAGTGCTTACCACATTACCTCATTGGTGGACCTGCCCATGTATCTGGGCTTTGCCGACAACCCGCGCGGGCGTGCGCTGCGCAAGTTGTATGACCAGCGGATGGGTGAGTTGGTCGCCAGTGGCCAACTGCGGGAAATCTTCCTACGCTGGAAGCAGCCCTACCCGTTTGAATCGGGTAAGCCGCCAGCAGGGCCGTGATCAATTTCGTTGATCTATATGTTCGCTAATTCGGAATAAGCGTCTTCGGCATCGTCCTGTACAATGCCGGTCCTCACCAAGACTCTTATTGATCAGGAGCACAAAGTGCCCGTCGTTTTTGTCGCTGCCTCGAAATTGCCCACTCCCTTCGCGGAGTTCACCATGCACGGTTTTCTCGATGAGGCCACCGGCCGCGAGCATGTCGTGCTGAGCCTTGGTGATGTCGCCGATGGCGCGCCGGTATTGGGTCGCCTGCACTCCGAGTGCCTGACCGGAGACGCCCTGTTCAGCCAGCGTTGCGACTGCGGCTCGCAGCTCGAGGCCGCCCTGCGGGCCATTGCCGAAGCGGGTCGTGGCGTGTTGCTGTATCTGCGTCAGGAAGGCCGAGGCATCGGTCTGTTGAACAAGATCCGCGCCTATGAGCTGCAGGACGGTGGTGCCGACACGGTCGAAGCCAACGAGCGCCTGGGCTTCGCGGCCGATCAGCGTGAATACGGCATGTGCCGGCCGATGCTCGAACACCTGGGTATCAGCGCGTTGCGCCTGATGACCAACAATCCGCGCAAGGTCAAGGCGCTGACCGGGATGGACATCACTGTCACCGAGCGCGTGCCGCTGCACACGGGTCATAACCCGCACAACAAACATTACCTGGCGACCAAGGCCGGCAAGCTCGGGCACATGATGGGCAACGAGCACCAAGGTGAGATCGTCCTGACCCGGATCGACCACGCGTGACCCGCTCTCAGGTCAAGGCCAAGCTGGCCAGCGCCTGGTGGCAGCAGCTGGGGCTGACCCTGGCGCCAATGTTTGTGATGAGTTGGGCTTTCGGTCAGATGGAGCCTGTCATGCCGATGCTGGCCTTGCCGCTGTTCATGGCCGGGATTGCCGGGCTGTTTCTGAGTATTCCGCGGATTGGCCTGTTTCGCCGTGCGCTGCACGCTACCGAAGATGCGCTGGACACGCCCAACGAGCCGGCGGCCTGGGTCGGCCTCGCGCGGATCAGAAGGTTTGCTTTTCTGCTGGCGGGTATTCCGGCCTGGGTGGCCGCCTTGGCAGTGCCCTTCGGCCTTGAGCCATTGCCGCAGTGCGTGCTGGCAGTGATCAGTGTGGGGCTGCTGTGCCTGTATCGGATACCGGCGAAGATGGGTACGGCGGTCTGACGTGCAATGCCAGGACCTCCAGGACCGAGCCAGCTCGGTCCTGGAGCGTCAGAGACCCTTCAGCAAAGCCAGCCGCTTCAGCACCGCCGCCTCGATCCCCGCCGCATCCAGCCCACACTCGGCCAGCATCTGCGCCGGCTTGGCGTGTTCCACATACGCATCCGGCAGGCCAAGGTGCAGCACCGGCTTGAGCAGGTTCTCGCGCGCCAGAAACTCGCTGACGGCGGCGCCGGCTCCGCCCATGATGGCGTTTTCTTCGACCGTCACCAGCAGTTCGTGGTGGGCGGCCAATTCACGCACCAACGCTTCGTCCAGCGGCTTCACAAAACGCATGTCGACGACAGTGGCGTCCAGTTTCTCCGCCACTTTCAGGGCGTCGGCCAGCTGTACGCCGAACACCAGCAAGGCGGTCTTGCTGCCTTGGCGGCGAACCACGCCTTTACCGATCTCGATTGGCTCGAGCGCCTCTTCGATCAGGGCGTTCGGGCCATTGCCACGGGGGTAGCGCACGGCTGCGGGCCCAGGGTATTGGTGACCGGTGGTCAACATGCGACGCAGTTCGTTTTCGTCGCTGGGTGCCATCACCACCATGCCGGGGATGCAGCGCAGGAACGACAGGTCGAAGCTGCCCGCGTGGGTCGGGCCGTCTTCGCCCACCAAACCGGCACGGTCGATGGCGAACAGCACGTCGAGATTCTGCACCGCGACGTCGTGGATCAACTGGTCATAACCGCGCTGCAGGAAGGTCGAATAGATCGCCACGACGGGTTTGGCGCCTTCACAGGCCATGCCGGCGGCCAAGGTCACCGCGTGCTGTTCGGCAATCGCCACGTCGAAATAGCGTTCCGGAAAACGTTCGCTGAACGCCACCAGATCCGAACCTTCCTTCATCGCAGGCGTGATGCCCACCAGGCGCGGGTCAACGGCAGCCATGTCGCACAGCCATTGGCCGAACACGGCGGAATACTTCGGCCCACCGACCTTTTTCGGCGCGGCGGCCGGGGCGTTCAGCGGGTCGAGCTTGGTGATGGCGTGGTAGCCGATCGGGTCGACTTCCGCCGGCGCGAAGCCTTTGCCTTTCTTGGTCACCACATGCAGGAACTGCGGCCCTTTGAGGTCGCGCATGTTGCGCAGGGTGGCCACCAGGGTCGGCAGGTCGTGGCCGTCGATCGGGCCGATGTAGTTCCAGCCCAGCTCCTCGAACAGGGTGCCGGGGACCAGCATGCCCTTGGCGTACTCTTCGGTACGCCGGGCAATTTCCCAAGCGCCGGGCAGACGCGACAGCACTTTCTTGCTGCCTTCGCGCATGCTGGCGTAGGTGCGGCTGGAGAGGATCTTGGCCAGGTAATTGGACAGTCCGCCGACATTGCGCGAAATCGACATGTCGTTGTCGTTGAGGATCACCAGCATGTCGGCGTTCACTTCAGGCGCGTGATTCAGCGCCTCGAAGGCCATGCCAGCGGTCAAGGCGCCGTCGCCGATCACCGCAATGGACTTGCGCCCACTGTTCTGCAGACGGGCGGCAATGGCCATGCCCAGGGCTGCACTGATCGAGGTGCTGGAGTGGCCGACGCCAAAGGTGTCGTACTCGCTTTCCGAGCGGCGCGGGAATGCGGCGATGCCTTCTTTCTGACGAAGGGTCTCCATCCGCTCGCGGCGGCCGGTCAGGATCTTGTGTGGATATGCCTGGTGGCCCACGTCCCACACCAGCCGGTCATCCGGGGTGTCGAAAACGTAGTGCAGGGCGATGGTCAATTCGATCACGCCCAGCCCGGCACCGAAGTGCCCGCCAGTCTGGCCGACCGTGTAGAGCAGCTCCTGGCGCAGCTCGTCAGCCAGCGGCTCAAGCTCCGCCTCGCCCAGCCGACGCAGGCCGGCAGGGGTGTCGGCGCTGTCGAGCAGGGGCGTCAGCGGGCGTTCGCGGGGAATCTCATGAAACGTCGTGGGCATCAGGCGAATCGTTATAAATTATGAGGACGCGGCAGTTTACATCATGCAACGTCACTCGGGCAGGTCGAATCAACTACGCCTTTCAACAATGAAACGCGCCAGTTCACGCAGCGGCTCGGCGGCTGCGTCGAAAGGTCGCAAGGCGTGCAGGGCCTGATCGCGCAATTCCAGGGCGTAGGCTTTGGCGGCCTCCATGCCCAGCAGCGCCGGGTAGGTGGGCTTGTCGCGGGCGATGTCGGCACCTTGGCGTTTGCCCAGTGTGGCAGTATCGCTTTCGACGTCGAGAATGTCGTCCTGGACCTGGAAAGCCAAGCCGACTGCCCGCGCATAGAACTGCAAGGCCTTGAGCTCATCGCGCTCGGCATGACCGCTGGCGAGGGCGCCGAGGCGCACGCTGGCCTCGATCAAGGCGCCGGTCTTGTGCCGATGCATGTTCTCCAGCGTCTGCTGGTCGAGCTTGCGCCCTACCGATTCGAGGTCGATGGCCTGACCGCCGACCATGCCCGCCGGGCCGGCGGCACTGGCCAGGGTCTGGACCATGCTCAGCAGCACGTCGGCAGGCTGGGGGCTCAGGCGCGGGTCCACCAGCGCGGTGAAGGCCAGGCTCTGCAAGCCGTCACCGGCCAGAATTGCACAGGCTTCGTCGAACGCCTTGTGGGTGGTGGGCTGGCCGCGGCGCAGGTCGTCGTCGTCCATTGCCGGCAGATCGTCGTGGACCAGCGAGTATGCGTGAATCAATTCGACGGCGCAGGCAGCACCGTTGGCCTTGTCCGCCGAGATACCCAGCGCCTCGCAAGCCGCGTAGGCCAGCAATGGGCGCACGCGCTTGCCGCCGTTCATCACGCTGTAGCGCATGGCCTCGTACAGGCGGGCCAGCTCCGCGGATGGCGCCACCAGCAGGGCGTCGAGGGCGGCGTTGACGCGTTTTTGGCAGGTGGCCTGGTAAGCTGCGATCATTCAGGGTTTTTCCACGTCGAGGTCGGCTTCGAACGGCTCTTCGGCCAATTCGCCATCACGCTCCAGGAGCACCTGAACCTTCTGTTCCGCCTGGGCCAGGGCGCTCTGGCAGTCGCGGGTCAGGCGGATGCCTTGTTCAAAGGCGGTCAACGAATCTTCCAGCGACAGCTCGCCGTTTTCCAGGCGCTCCACCAGCGTCTGCAGGTCGGCGAGGGACTGCTCGAAATCCAGGGAAGCTTTTTTGCGGGCCATGGCGGCTATCTCGACAGGGGTTCAAACCGCGCGACACTAGCAGAGCCAGGGCAGCGGGGCAAATCAGGCTGCCTCATGACGGCCGTGTGCGCCACTGATGAGCTTGCCCAGCGAGCTGTCGAACTGGCGCAGGGCGTTTTCCTGGACAGTCTTTTGCTGAGTGATGTCTTGGGCGACGTCGCTGATGCGTCGGGTCGGCAGCCAGAGCGTCGACAATGACCGAGCGTCCGAGCCTTCGGCCTTGCCGATGTAGTTGAAGGCGGCGTCGTAGAACTCGGCGCGAATGTCGGCGGAAACGTTGTTGCTGCGGTCGCTGACCAGGTGAGCGCGGGTGTCGAGCATCACCACGATATCGGGGTGCGCAGCGTTCAGCGCAGCGAGGTTGTCGTAGAACGTCACCGAGGCAAAATGCTTGCTCAAGGACGCCGCTAGCCAGTGCACCGCCAGGGTTGGGTCGGAGCTGTCGGCGTAGGCTTGCTGGATGGTGGGGTCGAGGTCTTGGCTGCCCACGCCTTTGCGCGCGGCGGCATGATAAGCCTTGAGGTAGGCGAGGTTGAGTTCGGTGTCCTCGGTGAAGATGACGCCCACGGTCTGCGAATGCTTGAACACGACCGGCGAGTCGGCCGATGCCGAGCCGATGGACAGGCTGAACAGGAGGATCAAGAGGGTGACGATGGCAAGTTTCATGGCGGGGTGCTCCGTGAGCGGTGTGGCATGGCGCTATGCTGACGGGTGCGGGTTCGGAGCAGAACTTGAATGGCGTGATGGTGAATATTGCCGGGATCGATAGCCTGTTGCTTGCAGTCTCCCGACCACCGGGCTTGAGAATGACGCAGCGTCCATATACTGTACAAAAAACCAGTAAAACCGAGCCCGTCATGCAACTGATCGAAAAGCTGAGCATTCTCGCCGACGCTGCCAAGTACGACGCTTCCTGCGCCAGCAGCGGCGCGCCCAAGCGCAGTTCGCGGGGGCAGGACGGTATCGGCTCGACCAACGGCATGGGTATCTGCCACAGCTACACACCGGACGGGCGCTGCGTGTCGTTGCTCAAGGTGCTGTTGACCAACTTTTGCCTGTACGACTGCCAGTACTGCGTCAACCGCCGCTCCAGCGACGTGCCTCGGGCACGCTTCAGCCCCGAGGAAGTGGTCACCCTGACCCTGGACTTCTACCGCCGCAACTGCGTCAGCGGGTTGTTCCTGAGCTCGGGCATCATCCGCTCGGCCGACTACACCATGGAACAGCTCAATCGCGTGGCCAGGCTGTTGCGCGAGCAGCACCAGTTTCGCGGCTATATCCACCTCAAGACCATTCCGGACGCCGACCCGCTGTTGATCGAAGAGGCCGGGCGATATGCCGACCGACTCAGCGTCAACATCGAATTGCCCACCGAAGCCAGCCTGCAGACCCTAGCGCCGGAAAAGAACGTCAAATCCATCAAGCAGGCCATGAACACCATCTACACCGGCCAGCGCACAGTGGAAAACGAACCGCGGGCACCGCGCTTCACCCCGGCCGGGCAGAGCACGCAAATGATCGTCGGCGCCGATGCCACCGATGACAGCGTGATCCTCCATAGCGCGCAGTCCCTCTACGGTGACTTCAAACTCAAGCGAGTGTATTACTCGGCGTTCAGCCCGATCCCTGACAGCCCCAGCAGCGTCCCGTTGGCCGCGCCGCCCTTGATGCGCGAGCATCGTCTGTATCAGGCAGACTTCCTGTTGCGCAGCTACGGCTACACCGCCGGCGAACTGCTCGGCGGCCCCGGCAACCTGGCCCTGGACATTGATCCCAAGCTGGCCTGGGCGCTGGATAATCGCGACGTATTCCCTCTTGACCTCAACCGCGCAGAACCTGCCTTGATTGCGCGTATTCCCGGTATCGGGATCCGCACCACCCAGCGCCTGATCGAGCTGCGCCGAGAGCGCCGTATCCGCTTCGAAGACCTGACTCGCTTGCGTTGTGTGCTGGCCAAGGCCAAGCCGTTCTTCATCACCAGCGATTACCACCCGCGCCAGGCCGAGAGCACCAGCCTGTTGCTGCGCGAGCAAATGCGCGAGCGGCCGCAGCCGCAGCAATTGGGGTTGTGGGCATGATCAGCCTTGATTGCGATGACCTGTTTTCGACCTGGCGACAGCAAGCGCGCTGGTTGCTCAGCCATCAGGTCGACCCAAGCCGCGTCAGCTGGGCGGCACAGGATCTGTTCGGCAGTGATGAAGCGCTGCCTGAGCACCCCGGACCGTTCCAGGCACGCATTCCCGCCGAGTTGATCCCTCTGCTGGAAAGTGCGGCCTGCTACCGGGGCGATCAACGCTGGAGCCTGCTGTACGAAGTGCTCTGGCGGGTCAGCCACGGCGACCGCACTGCCATGCTGGCCGGTGACACGCTGGGCAGTGAATTGCACCGCCGCCTCAAGCAGGTCAGCCGCGAGGCCCACCATCTGCATGCCTTTGTGCGCTTCGTGGCTCGCCCGGCCAGTGCCATCGACGCTGCAAGCCAGCCGGAGTTCGTCGCCTGGCACGAGCCGGCTCATGACATTCTCGCCAGTGCCAGCCAGCATTTCATCGGGCGCATGGGCCGCCACCGCTGGCTGATCGCCACGCCGCGCGACGGCGTCTACTATGATGGCGAGTGCTTGATCCATGAACGTCGCTGCCCGCTCGAGTGGCAACAGATGGCCCAAGGCGCAGAAGACCCTCACGGGGACTTGTGGCTGGCCTACTACAGCCACATTTTCAACCCGGCGCGGCTCAACCCCAAGGTCATGCAAGGTCACTTGCCGGCCCGTTTCTGGAAAAATCTGCCGGAAGGGCCTTTGATTCCAGCACTGATCACTCAGGCGCGCACTGGCAAGCAACGGGATGGACAGGCCAGTGAGGTGGCAGCCATGCGCGGGAAGAAGATCAAAGCAAACCGTCCATGATCATGGCACTCTGGCATCTTTTCCAGGGCGGAGGACCGCACACCCATGACGACCTTGCTCGATGTGCAACTGGCCCGCCTGCTCTATCCGCTGCTGGTTGAAATTGCCGCCGGCAAGACGCCGCGCTCGACTCAGCAGTTTCTGCACCTGGCCCACACGCGCTTTTTGAGCGATCGCCGGGTCGGACAGCTGATCCCTGCGCGACTGGGTCGTGTGCTCGCCGTCATTCGTCATTTCACCGAACAGCATGACCTGCCGGACCTGACCCGCACCGTCAACTTGCCCCGTGACCATGAACCCGCGCTGTTGGAGCACCAGAGCGGTGACTGCTTCGGTTACTCCTGGGCCAAGGCCACCGCCGACTTCAACCTTTACGGTGCCATCGCCGAACGCGCGCTGACGTCGCCTCACCGCCTCAGCCGCGAAACTGCCACGCGCGTGATGTCCGATTACTACTTCGAACACCGTGAGCCATACGCCCAAGTGATGCGGCATATGCGCGAGGTGGTGATCGAAAACCTCATCAACGGCATGGGGGTGGCGGAGGCTTTTGAAGTGGAGGCGCGGTTGTTGGCGGCGTATCAGGGGCGGATTTGATAGCGGGTGCTGCGCCCCCAGCGTCACCCTTGCAGGACCGAGCTTGCTCGGGAACAATTCAGCGCCACCTTCAAGTGAACACCGAGCGCTGCCCATGACCACCTTGATCACCATCGCCGCCGCCCTGCTGCTCGACCTACCAGGCCGCACCCTCTTGGTGCGTAAGCGCAGCACACCGTTCTTCATGCAGCCCGGTGGCAAGATCGATGCCGGCGAACAACCGATTCAGGCGCTGATCCGTGAGCTCCAGGAAGAACTCGGCTTGCACATCACCGCGCAGCAGGCTCACTACTTGGGCACTCACACAGCACCGGCCGCGAACGAACCTGGCCATCAGGTGCAGTGCGCTTTGTTTCGCGTGACCATTGCCGATACTGTCGTCCCCGCTGCTGAAATCGAGGAGGCCCGGTGGGTTGATGCCGAGGGCGCCGGGACTCTCCAGCTGGCACCGCTGACTCGCGATTGGGTACTGCCACGGTTTTTTCTTTGACTCTGGTGCGGCTCTTGCAAAACACGTGACTCTGCCCCGTTTTCAAGGTCACTTCATGCGCATCCTGGTCGTTAACGTCAACACCACCGAGTCCATCACCGAGACCATCGCCGAACAAGCCCGCAGCGTCGCCTCCCCGGACACCGAAATCATCGGCCTGACCCCACGCTTCGGTGCCGAGTCGGTGGAAGGCAACTTTGAAAGCTACCTTGCCGCGCTCGGCGTGATGGACTGCGTCATGGCCTATGACCAGCCCTTCGACGCCGTCATCCAGGCGGGGTACGGCGAGCACGGCCGCGAAGGGTTGCAAGAGCTGCTTGAGGTTCCGGTCGTTGATATCACCGAAGCCGGCGCCAGCCTGGCCATGTTGCTGGGCCATGCCTATTCGGTAGTGACCACCCTCGACCGCACCGTCCCGCTGATCGAGGACCGCCTGCGCCTCGCCGGTTTGTTTCAACGCTGTGCCTCGGTCCGTGCCAGCGGCCTCGCCGTGCTGGAGCTCGAAGAAGACCCCATCCGCGCCGTAGAGGCCATCGTCGCCCA
Source organism: Pseudomonas sp. dw_358 (assembly GCF_018449655.1). Taxonomy (GTDB): domain Bacteria; phylum Pseudomonadota; class Gammaproteobacteria; order Pseudomonadales; family Pseudomonadaceae; genus Aquipseudomonas. Next base: position 499,180 of record NZ_JAAVUX010000001.1, on the reverse strand, counting down.
GGCGGCGCTGGCCGTCAGCGACGACAAGGCCGAAGTCATCTGCCTGGGTTGTGGCGGCATGGCCGGGCTCGATGAGTTGATCCGCGCGCGCACCGGCGTGCCGGTGGTGGACGGCGTGACCGCGGCGGTGATGCTCGCCGAGTCGCTGGTGCGCCTGGGGCTGAGCACTTCGAAGGTGCGAACCTACGCCAAGCCCAGGGAAAAGCAGGTCAAAGGTTGGCCCTTCAAGTGATGACGGCGACTGCAGTATTACCAAGCGCGAGCGGCTGGCCGATGATTGGCTCGCAGAAAATCGGGGGGGAGGGGGACCGAATAACTTTCAATCAAGCATTAAAAAGCCGGCTTGTGGCCGGCTTCTCGCGGACGGTCTCGGTCTGTTTTTGACAAACCCCAACCGCCATCAACTGGAGTGCTGGCTCTAGCCAGCCATGGTGCAAACCGCGCGTAGCAGCCCCACCGGGTATCGATGCCCGCTTAAAGGGGATCGGTACCTGAACGTGGGCAGAATAATACTGCCATTCCCCCGCCATGCCCAGCGCGAATGTCATAGCGGCCTCTTCGTGCTAAACGTCCCGTGCCAGAACATCCAGCCCAGTACCTCAAGGTGACGTGGGCCGCTTTCGCGGGCGGTGAGGGATTGGTCGGGGTAGTCGATGAAGTTCTGACTGCGCAGGCGCAGCCCGCCATCGGGCAGGCGGTAAAGGTAACGGACGTGCAATTCGCCCTGGAACATCATGGCGTAGGGTTGACCGTCGACGATGTGCGTCAGACTGCGATCGATGGTCAGCGCTGAACCCGGATGCAGGCGGTCGAGCATGCTGTGGTCGGGCATGAGCAGCGCACAGCTATGTTCGGCGCTCACGCCGGCGCTGGCGAGGGCGATGCGAGGCAGGCGCAGATGAGTGTTCTGGCGGTGTAGCAGATGGCTTTCGTGAGGGACGTGGAAGGGGATGAGTATATCGTCGGGCTGGCTGGCAAAGTGTTCGATGGAGGGGGGAACAGCCGCGCATGGACTGTGGGCTGTGCGGTAGGGCGCGGCGGTGGGGTAGTTGCAGTCTACGGCAAAGGGACTGGTGTATTTCGGGCCTTTGCCATGGCGCAGCCAGTGACTGCGCACGCTGAGCAGCTCCGCGATTTCATCCATGCGCGCGGCGGGGACGCCACGGGTGAACCAGTTGTTGATGTGCTGCGAGGTCACGTTACGGTGGGCAGCGAAGTCCGCGGCGCTGAGGTTGCACTCTTTGAGAAGGATTCTGAGTCGGTCGCCGGATGTGTTCATGGTGGCGGATTTTACGGGGTGGGGGTGTGCTGGAAAATAAACAAAGCGTTTGGGTTTATTGCCTGGAAATCGGAAATTTCCTACAGGGGAAGCAGAATGGTCGGCGAAGGACAAAAAAAAGCCCCGGCACAAGGCCGGGGCTTTTTTATCAAATCGCGTTTCAGCCCTTGAAGGCCGCAACCGATTTGGTGATTTCGGCGCGGGCCGCTTCCGCGTTGCCCCAGCCTTCGATCTTGACCCACTTGCCTTTTTCGAGGTCTTTGTAGTTCTCGAAGAAGTGCTTGATCTGCTCGATCAGCAGCGGTGGCAGGTCGGTGTACTCTTTGACGTCGACGTACAGCTGGGTCAGCTTGTCGTGCGGCACGGCCAGGACCTTGGCGTCGCCGCCGCCGTCGTCGGTCATGTGCAGGATGCCGACCGGGCGGGCGCGGATCACCGAGCCTGGGGCCACTGGGTAGGGCGTGACCACCAGTACGTCGAGGGGGTCGCCGTCGTCGGCCAGGGTGTTGGGGATGAAACCGTAGTTGGCCGGGTAGAACATCGGGGTGGCCATGAAACGGTCAACGAACAGGGTGTCGCTGTCCTTGTCGATTTCATATTTGATCGGCGCGTGGTTGGCCGGAATCTCGATGGCGACGTAGATGTCGTTCGGCAGGTCTTTGCCAGCCGGAATCTTGCTGTAGCTCATTGGGCGATGCCCCCGTTGTAGGCCAGTAAAAATGGCCGTTTTGGCCGAAAAGTGGTGGCGATTATAGGCACATTCATTGCGCCTTGCCATGTTTGCCGAGGTGCGCTGGAGCGTAGCCGTCTCACTCGGACGCCGGATAATCCCGATGGTTCGCCTGCAGCTGCAACAGCCGGCTCAACGGGATTTACGCTGCCAGGCGCTCAGGGAGCATACGACTCAGGCAGTACGGGCTTTGCGGCTCTTGATCACCCCGATGATCATCGGTGCCAGCGAAAGCAGGATGATGAAGACGATCAGCAAGGTCAGGTTCTGCTTGATGAATGGGATGTTGCCGAAGAAATAGCCCAGTGCGGTCAAGGCGGCGACCCACAGCACACTGCCCGCGACGCTGAAGCCCAGAAAACGTGGGTAATGCATCTTGCCCAGGCCAGCGACGAAGGGGGCAAAGGTGCGCAGGATCGGCAGGAAACGCGCGAGGGTTACGGTCTTGCCGCCATGGTGCTCGTAGAACGCGTGGGTCTGGTCGAGGTAGTCGCGGCGGAAGATCTTCGAGTTGGGGTTGCTGAACAGCTTGTCGCCAGCGAAGCGGCCGATGAGGTAGTTGGTGCTGTCACCGAGGATGGCCGCCAGCATCAGCAGGCCGCCCAGCAGGAACGGGTCCATCTTGCCGCCGGCGGCCACCGCACCCGCGATGAACAGCAGCGAATCGCCGGGCAGGAACGGGGTCACCACCAGGCCGGTTTCGCAGAAGATCACCAGAAACAGGATGGCGTAGATCCACGGGCCATAGTTGGTGACCAGCATGTCGAGGTAGACATCCAGATGCAGGATCAGGTCTAGAGGGTGAAATTCCATGCGCAACACCTGTGTGAGTCACCCGAGGCTACGGGCGAGTTAAAAAAATTGGGGGTCAGTATACGGGCGCCGAAGCGACGTGGCAGTGCCTGGCTATGTATAACCAAGTGTCTGTGAGTTTTTTGTCACGAACCTGCCCGCCTCAATCAGAGGCGATGGGCAGCGTATAGTTCTTGAATTCGTGATCTTCACGGAAACCAATGGATTCATAAGTTTTCTGCGCCACGTCGTTGTTGGCGCTGGTGGACACGCGCATGCGCACTGCCTGGGTGTCCCTGGCCATCTTTTTCGCGGTTTTCAGCAGGTGGTCGGCCACCAGTTGCCGGCGGGCATCTTCGGCCACGTAGATGTCGTTGAGAATCCACACGCGCTTGAGCGACAGGGACGAATAACTCGGATACAGCTGGCAGAAGCCCAGGATGCGATCTTCGCTGCCGTCCGGTACTGCCAGGTAAATCACTGATTCATCACGCCGCAGACGGGTTTCGAGGAATTTGCGTGACGATTCCGGGAACGACAGCTCGCCATAGAATTCTCGGTATTTGACGAACAGGGGCGTGAGCAGGTCGAGGTGTTCGAGGGTGGCTTTGATAATGCGCATGGTCAAACTCCTCAACAGGGTCGATGTATTCAGTTCAGGCCGCGCAGAACGTGGCCGAAAGCAGCGGGAAGGTCACGGCCCAGTTTCAACAGGCCTCCGGTGCGGGTCAGGATGCCCGTTCGAGCCAGCCAGCGCTCGAATTCGGGCGCCGGGGCCAGCCCCAGTACCTTGCGTGCGTAGAGCGCGTCGTGGAACGAGGTGGTCTGGTAGTTGAGCATGATGTCATCGGAGCCAGGAATGCCCATGATGAAGTTGATGCCGGCCACCCCCAGCAGCGTCAGCAGGCTGTCCATGTCATCCTGGTCGGCCTCGGCGTGGTTGGTGTAGCAGATGTCGCAGCCCATGGGCACGCCCAGCAGCTTGCCGCAGAAATGGTCCTCCAGCCCGGCGCGGATGATCTGCTTGCCGTTGTACAGGTACTCGGGGCCGATGAAGCCGACCACGGTGTTGACCAGAAATGGAGTGTAGTGGCGCGCCACGCCATAGGCCCGGGCTTCGCAGCTCTGTTGGTCGACGCCATGGTGGGCATCCGCCGACAGCGCGCTGCCCTGGCCTGTTTCGAAATACATCAGGTTGTTTCCCGCCGTGCCGCGCTTGAGGCTCAGACCCGCTTCGTAACCCTCGCGCAGCAATTCCAGGGTCACGCCGAAGCTGGCGTTGGCCGCCTGAGTGCCGGCAATCGACTGAAACACAAGGTCCAGCGGCACGCCGCGCTCGATCACCTCGATGGAGGTGGTGACATGGGTCAGCACACAGGCCTGGGTGGGAATGTCGTAGCGCTCAATGATCGCATCCAGCATGTGCAGCAGTTCGACGATGGCGCGGGTGCTGTCGCTGGCTGGATTGATGCCGATCATGGCATCGCCGTTGCCGTACAGCAGGCCGTCGAGGATGCTCGCGGCGATCCCTGCCGGATCGTCGGTCGGGTGGTTGGGCTGCAACCGGGTGGACAGCCGTCCACGCAAGCCTACGGTGCCGCGAAAGGCGGTCACTACGCGAATTTTCTGGGCGACGAGGATCAGGTCCTGAAGGCGCATGATTTTCGAGACGGCAGCGGCCATTTCCGGGGTCAGCCCGGGGGCCAGAGCACGCAGACTGTGCTCGTCGGCTTCGTCTCCCAGCAGCCAGTCGCGCAGGCCACCGACGGTCAGGTGGCTGACCGGGGCGAAAGCCACCGCGTTGTGCGTGTCGATGATCAGGCGGGTGATTTCGTCGGTTTCGTAGGGGATCAGCGCTTCTTGCAGGAAATGTTTGAGTGGCACATCGGCCAGGGCCATTTGTGCGGCCGCGCGCTCGCCATCGTTGCTGGCGGCAATCTGAGCCAGATAGTCCCCGGAACGGGCCGGGCTGGCCTTGGCCATCAGGTCCTTGAGGCTGTCGAAGCGATAGGTCTGGGTGCCAATGGACTGAACAAATTGGGCCATGCAGCTTCTCCGTTACGACGTGTGTCGGAAGGACAAGCAATATGTACTCCATGTTTGGGCGGGGGGCAAATGGGGGCGATTGCACAGAGGCGGACTTTGTGGGAGCAGCCCTTGGGCGCGATAGCATCACCGCGCTTCAGAGCTGTAATCGTGTCGCCGGCATCTTGTTCCCACAACGTATACCCGCGAAGGCCTTGGGGGGCTTAAAAGAAACCCAGCGGATTCACGTCATAGCTCACCAGCAGGTTTTTCGTCTGCTGATAATGATCAAGCATCATCTTGTGGGTCTCACGCCCTACGCCGGACTTCTTGTAGCCCCCAAACGCTGCATGCGCGGGATAAAGGTGGTAGCAGTTGGTCCAGACGCGACCGGCCTTGATGCCCCGGCCCATGCGCCAGGCGCGGTTGATGTCGCGGGTCCAGACGCCGGCGCCGAGGCCGAACTCGGTGTCGTTGGCGATGGCCAGGGCTTCGGCTTCGTCCTTGAAGGTGGTGATGCTGACCACCGGGCCAAAGATCTCCTCCTGGAACACACGCATCTTGTTGTTGCCCTTGAGCAGCGTCGGCTGGATGTAATAGCCAGTCGACAGGTTGCCCTCGAGTTTTTCCACCTTGCCGCCGGTGAGCAACTCGGCGCCTTCCTGCTTGGCGATCTCCATATAAGAGAGGATCTTGTCGAATTGCTGTTCGGAGGCCTGGGCGCCGACCATGGTTTCAGTGTCCAGCGGGTCGCCACGTTTGATCTGCTCGATCTTTTTCATGACTTCTTTCATGAACGCCGGGTAGATCGACTCCTGTACCAGGGCCCGGGAAGGGCAGGTGCAGACTTCGCCCTGGTTGAAAAACGCGAGTACCAGGCCTTCGGCAGCCTTCTCGATAAAGCTCTGCTCGGCATTCATGATGTCTTCGAAAAAGATGTTCGGCGACTTGCCCCCCAGCTCCACGGTGGAGGGAATGATGTTTTCTGCCGCGCATTTCATGATGTGCGAGCCGACCGGCGTCGAGCCGGTGAAGGCAATCTTGGCGATGCGTTTGCTGGTGGCCAGGGCTTCGCCGGCTTCTTTGCCGAAACCTTGGACGATGTTGAGCACGCCGGGCGGCAGCAGGTCGCCGATCAGTTCCACTAGCACGGTAATGCCCAAGGGGGTCTGCTCGGCGGGCTTGAGCACAACGCAGTTGCCCGCGGCCAAGGCGGGGGCCAGCTTCCATGCGGCCATGAGGATCGGGAAGTTCCACGGAATGATCTGGCCGACCACGCCCAGGGGTTCATGGATGTGATAGGCCACGGTGTTGCCGTCGATTTCCGAGGCGCTGCCTTCCTGCGCGCGCAGGCAGCCGGCGAAGTAGCGGAAGTGGTCGGCGGCCAGCGGGATGTCGGCATTGAGGGTTTCGCGCACGGCCTTGCCGTTGTCCCAGGTTTCGGTAATGGCCAGCAGTTCGAGGTTCTGTTCGATGCGGTCGGCGATTTTCAGCAGGGCCAGGGAGCGGGCCTGCACCGACGTGGTGCCCCAGGCATCGGCAGCGGCGTGGGCCGCGTCCAGTGCCTTGTCGATGTCCTCGACCGTGGAGCGGGGGAATTCAGCGATGACTTCGCCGTTGACCGGCGAGGTGGTGGAGAAGTATTGACCTTTGACAGGGGCGACGAATTCGCCACCGATATAGTTCCCGTAGCGGCTCTTGAAGGATACGAGGGCGCCGTCGGTACCGGGATGGGCGTAACGCATGGTAGGTGTCTCCTGCTCTTGTGCTTATTGGAGTGGCGTCGCGGTCACAATCCGGGATTGTGAGCGGTGGACTGTGCTGATTCAGAATAGAGCAAAGGCCGGGCCACTGCCTTGAGGCGGCGCAGATACACGGTTTTGGTGCTGATGCCTGCCGCCTGAGCCTTCGAGATGTGCCACAAATGACACAGTCTGGGAGGACAGTCTGTACCTGCATTGGACACCGATGCCCCTCTGCGACTGAGGTCGGGTTGCGCCGACGGTCGGTGAGGAGGATGCTGATTATTCGCTCGAGGGAGAACAATAAAATGCAGAGCAGCCATTTGAGCCGCCATGCCCAGCGCGTACTGACAGTCAGCCAGGGTGTGCCCCAGACCATCGGGCCGGGTAGCGACCCGTCCATTGCCCGTTCCTGGCGTCGCTGTGTGCAGGATTACCACCTCGATCCCGGCCTGGCGATCGCGCCGACGGTGCTGGAACATGCGCGCATCCTCGAACGTCGCGACCAGTTGCGCCAGGTCTTGCAGGTGGTCGGCAGTGAAATGAGCCACCTTCATCAGCAACTGAGCGGCAGCGGCCATGCGGTATTGCTGACCGATGCCCGTGGCGTGATTCTCAACTGCGTGACCGCGCCCACCGAACGCCGGGTGTTCGAGCACGCAGGTTTGTGGCTCGGGGCCGACTGGAGCGAGGCGTGCGAAGGCACCAACGGCATCGGCACCTGCCTGGTGGAGCGCCAATCCCTGACCATTCACCGCGACGAGCATTTTCGCGGCCGCCACACCAACCTTACCTGTTCGTCCAGCCCGGTGTTCGACCCCTACGGCGAGCTGCTGGCGGTGCTGGACGTGTCGTCGGCGCGGCCGGAGGTTTCGCGGCAGAGCCAGTTCCATACGCAGACGCTGGTCAATCTGGCGGCGAAAACTATTGAAAGCCACTACTTTATCAATGCTCAGGCGCACCACTGGCTATTGCAGTTCCATCTGCCCATCGACTCGGTCGGCTTATTCAGTGAGGGTCTGCTGGCATTCAACGCCGATGGCCGGATCGAAGCGGTCAATCAGAGTGCATTGAACCTGCTGGGCCACTCTCGGGAGAGCCTCGCGGGGCAGACCATCGATCAATTGTTCGATTGCACGCTGGACCGGTTACTGGCCAGCGCCAGTGAGGACCCTGCCACGCGCTGGCCTTTGCATTGCCACGATGGACGTCTGGTCTACGCACGGGTCAAGGGGCACAAGGCGCCAGCGGCGCAATCCGTTATCGCGCCGAGCCGGACTGTTCAGCCGAATATCTGCCTGGACGATACCGCCCTGCGCAGCGATTTTGGGCGCGCCCTGCGGGTGTTCGAGCGCGATGTGCCGTTACTGCTCAAGGGTGAGACCGGCTGCGGCAAGGAGGCTTTCGCCAAGGCGGTACATCAGGGCAGTCAGCGCGCCGGTCAGCCCTTTGTTGCACTCAACTGCGCTGCCATCCCGGAAAGCCTGATTGAAAGCGAGCTTTTCGGGTACCTCGGCGGCAGCTTTACCGGGGCGCGCAAGGAGGGCATGCGCGGGAAACTGCAGCAGGCCAATGGCGGTACCTTGATGCTTGATGAGATTGGCGACATGCCGCTGGCGCTGCAAACCCGTTTGCTGCGGGTATTGGAAGAGCGCCAGGTGGTGCCACTGGGTGGCGAGGCCCAGTCTCTTGATGTGCGTATCATCAGCGCCAGCCACCGCGATTTATTGGAGCGTGTGGCGGACGGGCGCTTTCGCGAGGACCTCTACTACCGGCTCAATGGTCTGGAAATCGTGCTGCCGCCATTGCGCGAGCGCAGCGACAAAGGGCAGTTGCTGGACTTCCTGTTGGCCGAAGAAACACGCGGGATACCGGTGCGGCTGGAGTCTGCGGCCCGGCAAAAGCTGCTGGAGTTCGGCTGGCCGGGCAACGTCCGTCAGATGCGCACCGTGTTGCGGACCCTGGTCGCGCTCAGCGAAGTCGGGGTGATCGGCGTCGCCGATCTGCCGGCCGTGGTGCGTCACCCGGCATTGCCGGTAGAGGCGATCCAGGCCCCGCTGGAGCAGGCCGAGCGGACGGCGCTGCTGGAGGTCCTGGAGCAGCAGCATTGGCACATGACCCGAGTGGCGCAGGTACTGGGGGTCAGCCGTAATACGCTGTACAGAAAGCTGCGTCGGCATGGCATCGAAAAAAGTGCTGCCCATTAGGCTCGGATTCATCGCGTGAGATTTTCCTCACCCTGCGCTAACCTGCGGCGATGTTTACGAGGTCAATCATGCACATTCATATTCTCGGTATCTGTGGCACCTTCATGGGTTCGCTGGCGGTCCTGGCCAAGGAGCTCGGGCACCATGTGACCGGTTCCGATGCCAATGTCTACCCACCGATGAGCACACAGCTCGAAGCTCAGGGCATCGAGCTGATCCAGGGCTACGATGCCGCTCAGTTGGACCCGGCGCCCGACCTGGTGGTGATCGGCAATGCGCTGTCGCGGGGCAATCCGGCAGTGGAATACGTATTGAACAAGGGCCTGCCCTACGTCTCCGGGCCGCAGTGGCTGGCCGACCATGTTCTGCAAGGGCGCTGGGTGCTGGCGGTGGCCGGTACTCACGGCAAGACCACCACCAGCAGCATGCTGGCCTGGGTACTGGAGCACGCGGGCATGAGCCCCGGCTTCCTGATCGGCGGAGTGCCGCATGATTTCTCGGTGTCGGCTCGTCTCGGCGATACGCCCTTCTTTGTAGTGGAAGCCGACGAATACGACAGCGCTTTCTTCGACAAACGTTCCAAGCTGGTTCACTACCGCCCCCGAACGGCTATCCTGAACAATCTCGAGTACGATCACGCAGACATCTTCCCTGATCTGGCGGCCATCGAGCGGCAGTTCCATCATCTAGTACGAACCATTCCCGGTGAAGGGCTGATCATTCATCCGACCACCGAGCCGGCCCTTGAACGGGTAATCGAGATGGGCTGCTGGACCCCGGTGCAGACCACCGGTGTCGGCGGCCAATGGCAGGCGCGGTTGCTGAGCCCGGATGGCTCGCGCTTCGAGGTCAGCTTTGACGGCGTGGTGCAGGGCACCGTGCAATGGGGGCTGACCGGCCAGCACAATGTGGCCAACGCCCTGGCCACCCTGGCGGCGGCCCGGCATGTTGGCGTGGTCGGTGCCATGGGCGTCGAGGCCTTGAGCGCGTTCAAGAGCGTCAAGCGGCGCATGGAAACGGTGGCCGTGGTCAATGGCGTGACCATTTATGATGACTTTGCTCACCACCCGACAGCCATTGCCACCACCCTTGATGGCTTGCGCCAGCGGGTGGGCGATGCACCGATCATTGCGGTGATCGAACCACGCTCCAACTCCATGAAGCTGGGCGCGCACCGTGACGGTCTGCCGGACAGCGTGCGCGATGCCGATCAAGTGATCTGGTACGCACCGCCCGGGCTGGGCTGGGATCTGGCCGGTACGGCGGCGCAATGCAGCATTCCCTCGACCGTGGCCGACTCGCTTGAAGCAATCATCGCCCAGGTCAAAACCCAGGCCGTGGCGGGTACGCAGGTGATCATCATGAGTAATGGCGGCTTCGGCGGCTTGCACTTGAAACTGGCGGAGGCACTGAAATGAGCGGCCCGGAACGCATTACCCTGGCGATGACCGGTGCCTCGGGCGCGCAATATGGCTTGCGCCTGCTCGACTGTCTGGTAAGGGAAGACCGCGAGGTGCATTTTCTGATTTCCAAGGCTGCGCAGTTGGTCATGGCCACGGAAACGGATGTCTCGCTGCCCGCCAAACCCCAGGCAATGCAGGCGTTTCTGACCGAGTACACAGGTGCCCAGTCTGGGCAGATCCGCGTATATGGCAAGGAAGACTGGATGTCTCCCGTCGCCTCGGGCTCTGGTGCGCCAGCGGCCATGGTGGTGGTGCCCTGTTCCACGGGAACGCTGTCGGCAATTGCCGCCGGTGCCTGCAACAATCTGATCGAGCGCGCGGCCGACGTAACCCTCAAAGAGCGCCGCCAACTGATTCTGGTCCCGCGGGAAGCGCCACTGTCGACCATTCACCTGGAGAACATGCTCAAGCTGTCGCAGCTGGGGGCGGTGATTCTGCCGGCGGCACCGGGTTTCTATCATCAGCCGCAGACCATCGACGATTTGATCGATTTTGTCGTGGCCCGGGTGTTGAACCTGCTGGATATCCCTCAGGACATGCTGCCTCGCTGGGGCGAGCATCACTTGGGTGCAGAGGATTAAGACGCTGGTGCTGGCATTGGCCGCGCTGCAACTAGGCGGGTGCGCCACCGTGCGCACTTTGGATGCGGCCAAGCCAGGAGCGCCGGTGGTGTATGCTGGCACCCGGCTGGATCAGTACGCGATAGACGGCGGCTGCTGTCCGATGGACCGCTTTGGTACCGAGGCGCCTGCCTGGCCGGGGGTGGATCTGCCCGCCAGCTTTCTGCTCGATACCCTGTTGTTGCCGCTGTCGTTGTTGACGGTGCTTGGGGTCGGGCTGCAGGCTCATGGAGGCCTGTAGGGGCGGAAGTTATTTACCCAGCCGGCGCAACTCGTCGGACTCCACCACCCGCACCCCATCCTGTTCCTCCAGCGCCAATCGCCACAGCGCGCGCGCCAGCTGAGGCGCCTCGATGCCGTGATACTTGCCGGGAATCAGTTTGGACAGCGGCGCCGCGATGCGCTCCACCAGGCGTGGTTCGACACGTTCGCCGATCAGCAGGGAGGGCCGGGCGATGGTCAATTGGGGCCAGTTCTGCGCACGTAGCGCCTGTTCGGTCTCGCCTTTGACGCGGTTATAGAAGATCGATGAGTTGGGGTCGGCATCAATCGCGCTGATCACCAGCAGATGCCGAGCGCCCATGTCGCGCGCGCGTTGGGCGTAGGCTACGATCAGATCGTGATCGACCTGGCGGAAGGCCTCTTCGGAACCCGCGACCTTGATCGTGGTGCCCAGGCAGCAGTAGGCAATGTCTACTTGCCCTTCAAGCCCGGGCAGCAACTCGGTCAGGCTGCCCACCGGGTTTTCCAGGTGCGGATGCTCGGCCAGCGGTCGCCGCGAAGGCGCCAGTACGCGGCTGATGGTCGGTTCGTTCAGCAGGCGGTCCAGCAGATGCTCGCCGGTCAGTCCCGTGGCTCCTGCCAAGAGGATGTGCTGGGGGGTCAGGTACATGTTTCTCTCCTTCGAAACGGAAGACGGCGACTCGTTTCAGCGGGTCTGGATGCTGGTCTGCGTTGCGTCTTGCAACGCGTTGCGGGCCTGCTGCTGGCGCAATCGTTGCCAATGGGCCAAAACCGCCTTGGGCGCCCATATCTGCGGTTCCGAGGCTTCGTAGCTGTCGGCGATTTCTCGTTCGGCAACGTGCTTTCGGGCAAGTTCGAATGCCTGCTGCAAATCATCGGTTTCGTTCAGCGCCTGGGCGAACAACGCGTCGCCAAAGTAGGTGAAGTCGGCCTCTTCGGAACAACCGAAGGACACTCGGTCGGCCCGAGACGCGGTCATGATCAATGTATGCTCATCTTTAAGCGCCGGGATGAAGCCTCCGGAGTAGCACGCTGATATCACAATGATCTTGTCACGGTTTTTCAGTGGCGCCAGCAGCGTCTCGAGCTGGTCGGCGGGCAGGTCTGCCAGTTGCAGGCGCGGCTGGTCGAGCACCAGTTCGTGCTCGTGGGTGCCGTGGCTGCTCAAGTAGATGAACACCAGGTCCTCGGGTCGACTGCGTTCGGCCAGGGTGCGAATGGCGCGGCTCAGTGTCTCGCGGCTGGCCATGGGACGATCGGCCAGGTGGTCGCGGTGATTCACCAGGGTAATCTGGCCGAAGGCGCCGAAGCGGCTGGCGAGCATATGGCTGACGTAGTCGGCTTCACGCATGAACACGCTTTGCTGGCCGTCACCGCCCAATGCCAGGCTGTAGAGGTTGATCCCGTTGGTGGAACGCGGCACAGCGGCCAACGCATCGTCCAGCAGGCGACCTTGATTGAGCAGGCCAAGGTCCAATGGGTCGGGCAGCAGCTGACCCTTGTCGTCACGCACGCGCTGTCCGTTGGCCCAGAAGCCGCTTTGAACGCTCCCGTCCTTGAGCGTCAGGCGTCCGGGGCCGTCGTAGGTGTCATTGTCGAACGACCCGCTGTAGGCGCTGCCGTCGGTCAGGTTCAGGGTGCCGATGCCGGAGAACTTCCAGTCCTCGAAGTCGCCCGTGTAATGGCTGCCGTCGGCGCCCAGCAGTTCGCCTTTGCCGGTCAGTGCGCCGTCCTTGAACTCGCCGATCCACACGTCGCCGTCGGAGTTCTCATAGCGGCCACGGCCGTTCAGCTGGCTGTGGCGAAAACTGCCGATGTACTGGTCGCCGTCGGCACTGTTGTAGTTGCCGTGGCCTTCGAGCATGCCGTCAACGAAATTGCCGGTGAACTGGTTGCCGGCAGCGTCGCTGCGCGAACCCTCGCCATTGGGCTTGCCGTGGGCGAACTGGCCCTGGTACTGGCTGCCGTCGGCCAGTTCGAGGTGGCCGGGGCCGGAGTACTGGTCTTCCTTGAAGCCGCCGCGATAACTGACGCCCGGTTCCTTGAGCGTACCCTCGCCGTCGCGACGTCCCTGCAGAAAGCCGCCGGTGTAGGTGGCGCCGTGGGCGACGAGGGTGCCCCGGCCCTCGAACAGCCCGTGGTTGAAGCCGCCTTTGTAGGTTTCCCCGTTGCGCCCGTGCCATTCCCCTTCGCCGTCCCACTGCCCATCGGCAAACTGGCCGATGTAGCCGCTGCCATTGGGATAATCGATGCGGCCCTGGCCTTGCAACACGCCATTGACGACTTCGCCACGGTAACGACCGCCATCCGGGAGGCGCGCGTCAGGCGGCGACAGCGGCTCGCCTTCGCCGCAGGCGACCAGCAGCAGGGAAAGGGCAATGGGGGCAAGTGGAGCGAGTGGGCGCATGACGGGGTCCGGGCAGGTATGCGCCTGAGTATGCCGCACATGTCGTCCCTGAAACAGTCATTAGCCGTGTTTCACTAGATGAAACAAAGCGATAGCGGTTCGGCGATGAACGCAGGCTTGATCTCGCCCTCGATTTCCATCGCGACAATGGCCTTGAGCAACCATTGGCCGGGTTTCTTTTCGTGCACCGCGTCCAGCTGCACGCTGAGCCGCACCCTGGAGTCGACCTTGACCGGCTGGATGAAACGCACGCTGTCCAGGCCATAGTTGACCACCATCTTCAGGCCCTCCGGCAGGACCAGCAGGTCCTCCATCAGCACCGGGATCAAGGACAGCGACAGAAATCCATGGGCGATGGTGCTGCCAAACCGCGTCTGGGCAGCCTTTTGCGGGTCGACATGGATGAACTGGAAGTCGCCGGTGGCCTGGGCGAACAGATTGATACGGGTCTGATCGATGGTCAGCCACTCGGACACGCCCAGGCGTTTGCCGACGTAATCTTGCAACTCATGCAGGGGGACATGTGGCATCGCCAGGCTCCTTTTTTCGGCCGAAGGTGCGGCCAGGGGATGTAGCCGAGCCCGAGCGTAGGCGGCTGGAGGACGCAGGGTCAAGGTTTGTAACATTGCCGAATAGTGCGTCATAGACGGTTTGCAGCCTGTCTATAATGGCTGCCATTGCGCTTTATCGAACCTGCGATGTATCCGACAGTTGTTCTGGCCTGGCTTGACTACGCTGGTAGAGGGAGCCGAAATCGCTGGCGTTGGCCGTGGGTCTGTTCGTTTAAGGAAAGTTTATGACGGTGCCGTTGTTTCCACTCAATACCGTGCTGTTCCCGGGCTGTACCCTGGACCTGCAGATTTTCGAGGCCCGCTACCTCGACATGATCGGACGCTGCATGAAGCAGGGCGCCGGCTTCGGCGTGGTGTGCATCCTGCGGGGCGATGAAGTCGGCGCCGCGCCCAGTGATTATGCCCAGGTCGGCTGCGAGGCCCGGATTACCGACTTCCAGCAGCAGGATAACGGCCTGCTGGGCATCCGAGTGCAAGGGGGGCGGCGGTTTCGCGTGCTGAGCACCGAAACGCAGCGCGATCAGCTGATTCTGGCGGATGTGGAATGGCTGGAGGAGGCCGACGACTCCCCTCTGGAAGACGAAGACGAGGATCTGCTGGCGCTGCTGGTGGCGCTGGCAGAGCACCCGATGGTGGCGGCGCTGGACATGGCGACCGGCGCCTCGGGGCGCCAGTCGTTGGCCAATCAGTTGGGCTATCTGCTGCCGTTCACCGAAGAGGAGAAGCTCGAGCTGCTGGAGTTGGGCGACCCCCATGCACGGTTGGCCGCCATTCAGTTGCTGCTGGATCAGCTGCAGGGCGAATTGTTCGCCTGAGCTTGCTCCTGACCCACCGGTGTGTCGCAGGCCTGATCCTGGACCTGTACACCCGGATAGGCGTAACGCTCGAACTCATGACTGAAGTTGGTGAAGGCAAAGTAGCTCAGCAGGATGACGCACGCGGGCACGATCAGCCACCAGGTGCGCGTCGGCAGGCTCGGCAGTTTCTGATTCCACTGCGCCAGCGTCAGGCTGATGGCGCAGGCAGTGCAGGCCAGCAGGGCGCCAGCGAGCACATCGCTCGGCCAGTGGGCGCCAAGATAGAGCCGCGAGGCGCAGATCGACAGTGCCGGCAGGCTGGCCAGCAACAGCCAGGTCACGCGCATGCGCGGGGGCTGGTTGCGTCCGGCCAGTACCGCCAGGGTCAGGAACAGCGCGAAGGACGCCGAACTGTGGCCGCTTGGCATGCTGAAGCTGCTCAGCGGGGTCGACAGCACATCCGGCCGGTGGCGACTGAAAGACGCCTTGATCGCCGCATTGCCCAGCGCTGTGCCCAGGGTTGTGCCCAGTGCAAAGACGGCATGGCGCCAGTGACGGGTGACCAGCAGCACGGCGATCACGGCCAGTGCCGCGACGAATTGGCTGCGGAAGTCGCCCGCCTTGGTGATGCGCACCATGATCGGGTCCAGCGCGGTACTGCGGTGTTCCTGGATCAGCGTCATCAGGCCCTGATCGAAATGGCTCAGGTAGGGCCAGCCGACCAACACAGCGGCCAACATCACCAGGCTGGCGGCGGCAATCAGCCGAGTGCCGCGCTCACGGGCCTGCAAGCTGGTGTGAATGCTCAACCCGATCAGAATCGCCACCCCGGCAGCCACCACGCCGGCCTGTGGCCAGAAACCCGGTGGCAAGGGCAGGCGGGTGGCGGCCCCGGTGGCCCAACCGGGCAGCAGATAAGCCACTGACCAGCCGGCGGCGGCTACCACGCTGACCAGCACAAAGCGCAGCAAGGGGAAGTCGAACATTCCGGCCACCATCGGCAGCATCGGCCGCAGGGGGCCGATGAAGCGTCCTACCAGCAGGCTGGCGATGCCGTAGCGCTGGAAATAGCCCTCGGCCGTGCCTATCCACTGCGGATGAGTGCGCAGCAATGGCAGTTGGCGGATGCGCTGATGAAAGCGTCGTCCGAGGAAGTACGAAACCGCATCCCCCAACAAGCCGCCGAGGTATCCCAGCAGCAGGACTTCGCCCAGTGGCAATGCTCCGCGTCCGGCCAGCACCGCCACCGCGAACAGCACCACAGTGCCCGGCACGATGAGCCCGGCGATGGCCAGGCATTCCACGAACGCAATCAGAAAGATTGCCAGGGCGAGCCATTCGGGGTGGCTGCCCAACCAGAGGGTCAGGCTATCGAGCCATTGGCCCATGATTCAGTTTCCTTTTGTCTCGATGAAGTAATCGATGCCTTCGACCTGGCCACGGCGCATGGGGTTGCGTGTGCAGTGGCGCGCGTAGTCGGCATCGACGAAGCGGTAGAGCAGATGTTCATCCCTGCCGATGGGAATACCCAAGCGTGTTGCCTGGATAATGTGTGTCGGAATAATGCCTACATCATCGACGAACAGCTGCGCCGGGTCGAAACGCTGCGCGTCCCAGTCCGGCACCTTGAGGCCCAGAGCCCGGCAGAGCAGGGTCTGGCCCGCACAGAGACGCTCCAGCGCGCGTGGCTGGCCGCTGGCATCCGGGTTGTTGAGTTGCATCTGGGTCAGGGCGTTGGCATCCGAATAGCCGTCGAGCCAGGGATAGGCCGACTTGATCAGCACCGCGTTGCCGGGACCTTGGGCGCTGAAGTTCAGCGAGTCGCCGCCGCGGGCGTAATACATATAGATGTGGCCACCATCGAGAAACAGCGCTTTGCGCTTTTCGGTATAGCCCAGCGAGGCATGGCTGCCTTTTTCACTGGCGTAGTACGCTTCGGTCTCGATGATGCGTGCGGCCAGCCAGTAAGGGCCGTGACGGTGACGGATGACCTTGCCCAGCAGTTCGCGGGCCAAAACTTGCGCATCGCGGTCAAAGAAGCTGTCGGGCAATGGCCGTGCTTCGGGCCATGCTGTAACGCCTTGTTGCATTTAGGGTGGCCTGTTGCCGGGCGATCAAGCGCAGAATCATAACAATTTTCGCCGGTCAGGCGGCGCAATGCCGAGCCGGCGGCGGGAGATTTCGACCATCCGCCTGTCTGCGCTGTTAGTGGGCCCATGTGACAGCTATAATCAGCGGCTTTCCTCTTTGCCAAGACCATCAGAGACCATGACTGAGTCCGTTCTTGACTACATGACCCGCCTGGGCCGCGCTGCCCGCGAAGCTTCGCGGGTAATCGCCCGTGCCAGTACCGCGCAGAAGAACCGTGCCCTGCTCGCCACCGCCAATGCGCTGGACGCCGCGCGGGCCGAGCTGGTGGCGGCCAATGAACGGGATCTGGCCGCTGGCCGCGCCAATGGCCTGGAGCCCGCCATGCTGGAACGCCTGGCGCTGACGCCGGCCCGTATCGACAGCATGATGGTCGGCCTGCGCCAGGTGGCGGCCCTGCCGGACCCGGTGGGCGCGATCCGCGACATGAGCTTCCGTCCTTCGGGTATTCAGGTCGGCAAGATGCGCGTGCCGCTGGGTGTCGTGGGGATTATCTACGAGTCGCGGCCCAACGTGACCATCGACGCGGCCAGCCTGTGCCTGAAGTCGGGCAATGCCACTATTTTGCGTGGCGGCTCGGAAGCCATTCATTCCAACCGTGCCATCGCTGCCTGCATTGCTCGCGGCCTGGCCGAGGCCGGCCTGCCGGAGACCGTGGTGCAGGTGGTGCAGACCACTGACCGCGAAGCCGTGGGCGCGCTGATCACCCAGCCGCAATATGTGGACATCATTGTCCCGCGCGGCGGCAAGGGGCTGATCGAGCGGGTCAGCCGCGACGCCCGCGTTCCGGTGCTCAAACATCTGGACGGTATCTGTCATGTGTATGTGGCCGCGGGTGCCGACCTGGTCAAGGCACAGCGTATCGCTTTCAACGCCAAGACCTATCGTTACGGGATCTGCGGCGCCATGGAAACCCTGTTGGTGGATCAGGCCGTGGCGGCCGAATTCCTGCCGGACATGGCCGCACAGTTCCGTGACAAGGGCGTGGAGTTGCGCGGTTGCGAGCGCACCCTGGCGATCATCGACGTCAACCCGGCGACCCAGGACGACTGGAGTACCGAGTACCTGGCACCGATCCTGTCGATCCGTGTCGTTGATGGCCTGGACCAGGCGATCGAGCACATCAACCATTACGGTTCGCACCACACCGACGCCATCGTCACCGAGCTGCAAGGCGATGCGCGGCGGTTCTTGGCCGAAATCGATTCAGCTTCGGTCATGCTCAACGCGCCCACCAGTTTCGCCGACGGTTTCGAATACGGCCTGGGTGCCGAGATCGGCATTTCCACGGACAAGCTGCACGCCCGTGGCCCGGTCGGCCTGGAAGGCCTGACCTGCGAGAAATACGTTGTCATCGGCGATGGCGTGGCCGTGCGCGGTCAGGATCCGGCCTGACCTTGAGTGATCTGTCGTCTGCGGACGCCCGACCTCAGGCCCTGTCGCCCCGGCGTATCGGTGTGCTGGGCGGGACGTTCGATCCCGTGCACATCGGCCACCTGCGCAGTGCGTTGGAAGTTGCCCAAAGCCTGGGTCTGGATGAGGTACGGCTGACGCCCAACGCCCGCCCGCCACACCGCGACATGCCACAGGTATCGGCAGTCAATCGCCTGGCGATGGTGGAGTCGGCGGTCAAGGACGTGCGCTTGCTCAAGGTCGATGCCCGGGAGCTGCAGCGGGACAAGCCGTCCTACACGATCGAAACGCTGGAGTCGATGCGCGCCGAACTGGCCATTGATGATCAGCTGATATTGTTGTTGGGCTGGGACGCCTTCTGCGGTCTGCCTTCCTGGCATCGATGGGAAGAACTGCTGCAGCATTGCCACATTCTGGTCTTGCAACGACCTGATGCGGACAGCGAGCCACCGTTTGCCTTGCGCAATCTGCTGGCGGCGCGTTCGGTCAGCGACCCGTTGGCCCTCAAAGGGCCGAGCGGGCAGATTACATTCGTCTGGCAGACACCGCTCGCGGTGTCCGCCACCCAGATCCGCCAACTGCTGGCCAGCGGTAAGTCGGTACGTTTCCTGGTGCCTGACGCGGTACTGGCCTATATCGAGGCGAACGGACTGTACCGTTCGCCCATTTGAACTGAATGAGTTTTATATGACTGACAAAGCAATCACCCACGACAACGTACTGGTCCAGGCCGCCGTTGCCGCCCTCGAAGATGTGAAGGCCCAGGACATCCTGGTCATCGACGTGCGCGAAAAACAAAGCATCACCGACTACATGATCATTGCCACCGGTACTTCCAGCCGCCAGATCAACGCCATGCTCGACAAGGTTCGCGAGAACGTCAAGGCCAAGGGCTTCAAGCCATTGGGCGAAGAAGGCAAGGGCGAGAGTGATTGGGTGCTGCTGGACATCGACACCGTCATCGTTCACATGATGACCGCTGCAGCCCGTCAGTTCTATGACCTCGAGCGTCTGTGGCAGGGTGCCGAGCAAAGCCGTGCCGCCAGCGGTGCCCACCACACCCCTGGTAACGATTTCCCTCAGTAAGGGCTTGCGATGCGCCTGCGTTTGATTGCGGTCGGCTCGCGCATGCCCAAGTGGGTGGAAGAAGGCTGGCATGAATATGCCAAGCGCCTGCCTGCCGAGCTGCCGTTGGAGTTGGTGGAAATCCCACTCAATACCCGCGGCAAGAACGCCGACGTCGCCCGTTTCATGCGCCAGGAAGGCGAGGCGATGTTGGCCAAGGTGCAGCCAGGCGAGCGTATCGTCACCCTTGAGGTGCACGGTAAACCTTGGAGCACCGAGCAGTTGGCAACCGAACTGGACCGCTGGCGGCTTGATGCACGTACGGTCAATTTCATGGTCGGCGGGCCCGAGGGCCTGGCGCCGGAGGTCTGCGCACGTGCAGACCAGCGTTGGTCGCTGTCGGCGTTGACTCTGCCTCATCCGCTGGTGCGCATCTTGATTGGCGAACAGCTGTATCGCGCCTGGACGGTTCTGTCCGGGCACCCTTACCACAAATAAGTCGCCTACCCGCCGATGCCCCAGCCGATTCGCATCAAGGACCACGAAAAGGACGCGCGCACTGTGCGCGGACGCGTCGTGGTCGGCGCTTGCGTGGTGGTTGCGCTTGTCTGTGTACTGATGGTGCGGATGTATTACCTGCAGGTGGTGCAGTACGAGTACCACTCCACGCTGTCGGAAAACAACCGCGTGCACGTGCTCTCGATCGCGCCGCCGCGGGGCCTGATCCATGACCGCAATGGCGTAGTGGTGGCTGACAACCGGCCCAGCTTCAGCCTCAGCATGACCCGTGAACGCGCCGGCAAGGATTGGCCGTGTGTCCTCGATGACGTGGTGCAGATCCTTGAGCTGACTCCGGATGACCGGGCGATTTTCGAGAAGCGCGTGCGGCAGGGACGTCGGCCGTTCGAGCCGGTCTCCATCCTGTTCGAGCTCAATGAAGAGCAGATCGCGCGCATTGCGGTGAACCAGTTCCGCCTGCCCGGCGTGGAGGTGGTCGCACAGTTGGTGCGGCACTACCCGCAGGGTGCGCACTTCGCTCACTCCGTGGGGTATGTGGGGCGAATCAACGAGAAAGAGCTGAAGGGTCTCGATACGGTCAATTACAGCGGCACCTCGCACATCGGCAAGACCGGTATCGAACGCTTCTACGAAGACGACCTGCATGGCCAGGTCGGTTACGAAGAGGTCGAGACCAACGCCCGGGGCCGGGTGCTGCGGGTGCTCAAGCACACTGATCCTGTACCGGGCAAGGATATCGCCTTGAGCCTGGACATCAACCTTCAGGAAGCGGCGGAAAATGCCTTGGCCGGGCGTCGTGGCGCCATCGTCGCGCTGGACCCTGCCACCGGCGAAGTCCTCGCCATGGTCAGCCAGCCCAGCTTCGATCCCAATCCGTTCGTGACCGGCATCAGCTTCAAGGACTATGCCGATCTCCGCGATTCGGTCGACCGGCCGCTGTTCAACCGAGTGTTGCGTGGCTTGTACCCGCCGGGGTCGACCATCAAGCCGGCGGTGGCCATCGCCGGCCTCGACAGCGGTGTGATCACCGCCTCGACGCGGGTCTTCGACCCGGGCTATTTCCAGCTGCCCAACTTCGATCACAAGTACCGCAACTGGAACCGTACCGGCGATGGCTGGGTGGACCTGGACACGGCGATCATGCGCTCCAATGACACCTATTTCTACGAGTTGGCGCACAAGCTGGGCATCGATCGGCTGGACAGTTACCTGAGCCAGTTCGGCGTCGGGCAGAAAGTCGCGCTGGACATGTTCGAGGAGTCGGCGGGGCTCATGCCCTCCAGGGAGTGGAAGCGAGTGACCCGCAAGCAGGTCTGGTATCCCGGTGAAACCCTGATTCTGGGGATTGGTCAGGGCTACATGCAGGCCACGCCCTTGCAGCTGGCCCAGGCCACGGCGCTGGTGGCCAACAAAGGCAAATGGAACCGCCCGCACCTGGCCCGTACCGTGGGCGGCGAAAAGTCGGTCGACCCCAGCCCCATGGCCGACATCGTGCTGCGCGACCCGTCCGACTGGGACAAGGTCAACCACGGCATGCAGCAGGTCATGCATGGTGCCCGTGGCACCGCGCGCAAGGCTTCGGTCGGCGCGCAATACCGCATCGCCGGCAAGAGCGGCACTGCTCAGGTGGTTGCCATTCGCCAAGGCGAGAAATATGACCGGGCCAAATTGCAGGAGCGTCACCGCGACCACGCCTTGTTCGTCGGCTTTGCGCCGGCCGACAATCCCAGGATCGTCGTCGCGGTGATGGTCGAGAATGGCGAGTCCGGCTCTGGCGTGGCAGCCCCCGTGGTCCGCCAGGTGATGGACGCCTGGCTGCTCGATTCTCAAGGACGCCTGAAACCCGAATACGCCAGCGCTCAATCCCCGGAGATCACGGCACGTGAAGAGTAATTTCGACCGCATCCTCTCCAGCGATGATGTGATGCGGCGCCGCGCCACGTTTCTGCAGCGCATCCATATCGATGGTCCCTTGCTGATCCTGCTGTTGACCCTGGCGGCCGGCAGCCTGTTCGTCCTTTATTCCGCCAGTGGCAAGAGCTGGGACCTGCTGATCAAGCAGGCGACCTCGTTCGGCATCGGCCTGGTGTCGATGTTCGTCATCGCCCAGCTGGAGCCGCGCTTCATGGCGCGCTACGTGCCGGCGGCCTACGTGCTGGGGGTGATCCTGCTGGTGGTGGTCGACGTCATGGGCCACAACGCCATGGGGGCGACGCGCTGGATCAACATTCCGGGGGTGATTCGCTTCCAGCCGTCGGAATTCATGAAGATCATCATGCCGGCTACCATCGCGTGGTACCTGGCCAAGCGCACGCTGCCGCCGCAGCTCAAGCATGTGGCGGTGAGCCTGCTGATCATCGGCCTGCCGGCCATGCTGATCATCCGTCAGCCAGACCTGGGCACAGCGTTGTTGATTCTGGCCTCGGGGACCTTCGTGCTGTTCATGGCCGGGCTGCGCTGGCGCTGGATCATCAGCGTGATCGCCGCGCTGGTGCCGGTGGCCGTGGCCATGTGGTTCTTCATCATGCATGACTACCAGAAGCAGCGAATCCTCACCTTCCTCGACCCGGAGAGCGATCCGCTGGGCACCGGCTGGAACATCATTCAGTCCAAGGCCGCGATCGGTTCGGGCGGGGTGTTCGGCAAGGGCTGGCTGATGGGGACTCAGTCCCATCTGGACTTCCTGCCGGAAAGCCACACCGACTTCATCATTGCGGTGCTCGGCGAGGAGTTCGGCCTGGTGGGTGTTTGCGCCTTGCTGCTGCTGTACGTCTTGCTGATCGGCCGTGGCCTGGTCATCACCGCACAGGCGCAGACGCTTTACGGCAAGCTGTTGGCCGGGTCACTGACCATGACGTTTTTTGTTTACGTTTTCGTCAATATCGGTATGGTCAGTGGCCTGCTGCCGGTGGTTGGCGTGCCGCTGCCCTTCATTAGTTATGGTGGAACTTCGCTGGTGACACTGATGTCAGCGTTTGGGGTTTTGATGTCGATCCACACGCATCGAAAGTGGATTGCACAAGTTTGATCAAGGTGAAGAATTCAATGCAAGTGTTGCTTAACTGGGCTGCTCGCTGCATGCCGTGGGTCGGCCTGGTGGGCGTGCTCGGCTCGTCGCAGTACAGCCAGGCGCAGCCGGCGCCGGTGGGCGACTACGCAGGTTCGCCCAAGGTGGCGCAGTTCGTCGGCGAAATGACCCGCGACTACGGCTTTGCCGGTGAGCAATTGATGAGCGTGTTCGACGAGGTGCAGCGCAAGCAGGCCATTCTCGATGCGATTTCGCGGCCGGCCGAGCGGGTCAAGCCGTGGAGCGAGTACCGGCCGATGTTCCTGACCGATGCGCGCGTCGCCCGTGGTGTCGATTTCTGGCGGCAGAACGAAGTAGCCTTGGCCCGCGCCGAGCGTGAATACGGCGTGCCGGCCCAGGTGATTGTCGCGATCATCGGCGTCGAAACCTTTTTCGGTCGCAATACCGGAAATTATCGGGTGATGGACGCTTTATCGACCCTGAGTTTCGACTATGCACCGCGTTCCGACTTCTTTCGCAAGGAGCTGCGCGAATTCCTGCTGCTGGCGCGCGATGAGCAAATCGACCCCCTCAGCGTCAAAGGCTCCTATGCCGGTGCCATGGGCTTGCCGCAGTTCATGCCCAGCAGCTTTCGCGCCTACGCGGTGGACTTTGACGGCGACGGCCATATCAACATCTGGACCGATCCGGATGACGCCATCGGCAGTGTCGCCAATTATTTCAAGGAGCATGGCTGGGTGGCCGGCGAACCCGTGGTCAGCCGCGCCGTGGTGCAAGGCCCGCGTGTCGATGAGGGGCTGAGCCCCGGAATCGAACCGGTCAAGACCGTTGGGGAGTTGCGAGCCCTGGGCTGGACAAGTCATGATGCGCTGCGCGCTGACCTGCCGGTCACCGCGTTTCGCCTGGATGGCGCCGATGGCCCGGAATACTGGATAGGGCTGAAGAACTTTTATGCGATCACTCGCTATAACCGCAGTGTGATGTACGCCATGGCCGTGCATCAGCTGTCGGATCTGCTGGTACAAGCACGGGGCGTCAAGTAATGCGGGTAATGTCGATACGCACACCACTCAAGCTGATGGGTTTCACGGCCCTCGGCATCCTGATGGTCAGCTGCTCATCCACCAGCACGCACTATGGCCAGGCAGGCAGCAATGTGGTGCGTTCCCAGCCAGGGCTGGACATCAACCGGGCCCACAAGGACGGCGCGCCGTGGTGGGACGTCGACGTGTCGCGCATCCCTGATGCCGTGCCGACCCTGCACACCGGCCCTTACAAGGCCAACCCCTATACGGTGCTGGGCAAGACCTATTTCCCGCTGACGAACTCGAGCACTTACGTGGCCACGGGTACGGCGTCGTGGTACGGCACCAAGTTCCATGGCCAGAACACCGCCAATGGCGAGGTTTATGACCTGTATGGCATGAGCGCGGCGCACAAGACGCTGCCACTGCCCAGTTATGTGAAAGTCACCAACCTGGACAACAACCGCAGCGTGATTCTGCGGGTCAACGACCGTGGGCCGTTCTATTCGGACCGCATTATCGACTTGTCCTACGCCGCGGCGAAGAAACTCGGTTACGCCGAAATCGGCACGGCCAGGGTCCGTGTGGAGGGGATCGACCCGCAACAGTGGTGGGCCGCGCGTGGCAAGCCGGCGCCGTTGATGGTGGATTCGCCGCAAGTGGTGGCCCAGGCGCAGCAGCCGCTGAGCCCCAGCACCGGCACGGTGGAGCAGTACACGCCGCCGCCCGCCCAGCATGCCCCGGCCGTATTGCCGGCGGTGGCGGACGCAAAAAAAAACGGTTCTGCACCAGTATCTGGCCTGTATCTCCAGGTGGGAGCGTTCGCCAACCCGGACGCTGCGGAGCTCTTGAGATCGAAACTGAGTTCGATGGTGACGGCTCCGGCGTTCACCAGCCCGGTGGTTCGCAACCAGCAGACACTCTATCGCGTGCGTCTGGGGCCGATCCAGACGCCGGGTGAAGCCCAGCAGATGCAGCAGAACGTGCGTCTGGCCAACCTGGGGTCCGCCAAGATCGTCACGCTGGACTGAGCTGCCGTGAAGAGACAAGGCTGACGCAGGCACTGCCGTCAGTTGTTTAACCGCTGGTGACACAGCGGATAGTGAGCCGGAACGTCAGTTCCGAAACCCGTGTTGCCCCTGTTGGGCAATGCCCATCAGCAATTTCGAGAGACGGATGAACATCACCACCTTCGCCAAACGCCTATGCCTGCTTGTACCGTTGTTGCTAGCCCCCGCCGCCTGGGCGGCAGAGCAGATGACACCGGCCGCCCCTCAACTTGCCGCCAAGGCCTGGGTGCTGATGGAAGCGTCCAGCGGGCAGGTGCTGGTGGATGAGAACGGC
Organism: Pseudomonas sp. dw_358; assembly: GCF_018449655.1. Classification (GTDB taxonomy): domain Bacteria; phylum Pseudomonadota; class Gammaproteobacteria; order Pseudomonadales; family Pseudomonadaceae; genus Aquipseudomonas. The sequence goes on along the minus strand of NZ_JAAVUX010000001.1, from coordinate 473,761 downwards.
GACCAGCGTCTGCCGCCCGCCAGCTTGACCAAACTGATGTCGGCCTACATCGCCACCCTGGAAATCCGTCGCGGCCAGATTGGCGAGAACGACATGGTCAACGTCAGCGAAAACGCCTGGCGCACCGGTGGTTCGCGGATGTTTCTCAAGGTCGGCTCCCAGGTCAGCGTAAGCGACCTGCTGCACGGCATCATCATCCAGTCGGGTAACGACGCCACAGTCGCCTTGTCCGAGCACATCGCCGGCAGCGAAGATGCGTTCGCTGACCTGATGAACAAGACCGCAGAACAACTGGGCATGAAGAACTCGCACTTCATGAACCCGACCGGTCTGCCGAACCCCGATCACTACTCCAGCCCGCATGACATGGCGATCCTGGCGCGCGCGATCATCCACGAAGACCCGGCGCACTACGCGATCTACTCGCAGAAGGAGTTCTTCTGGAACGGTATCAAGCAGCCTAACCGCAACCTGCTGCTGTGGCGCGACAAGACCGTTGACGGCCTGAAGACCGGTCACACCGATGAAGCCGGCTATTGCATGGTGTCCTCGGCTGTACGTGACGGCATGCGTCTGATCGCGGTGGTGTTCGGCACCAACAGCGAAGCGGCTCGGGCGTCGGAAACCCAGAAGCTGCTGACCTACGGCTTCCGTTTCTTCGAAACCCAGACTTTCTACCAGAAGGGCGCTGAACTGGCCCAGGCCACGGTCTGGAAAGGCGAAGCACACCAGGTCAAGGCCGGTCTGGCTGAAGACCTGACCATGACCTTGCCACGCGGCCAGCTGAAAAATCTGGCGGCCACCATGACCATCAACCCACAGCTGATCGCCCCGATCGCCAAGGGCCAGGTGATCGGCAAGGTCGAAGTCAAGAATGGCGACAAAGTCGTTCAAACCGCCGACCTGATCGCATTGGATGCGGTCGATCAAGGTGGTATCTTCCGCCGCGTGTGGGATAGCCTTCGTCTATTCTTCTACGGCTTGTTCAACTGATATCGTGAACTGCTGGCCCCCCGCTCGTCATTGACGGCCGGGGGGCTTGTCCGTCTTCACGGCTTACGAGGCCGTCACTGCCATGACAGACACTGAAGTAAAAGCACCCAAAATCGAATTCCCCAACACCGACTACCCGATCAAGGTCATTGCCGACACAGGTGTGGGCGTGCGCGACAAAGTCATCGAGATCGTCGCCAAACATGCGAGCATCAACCACGATATATCGGTCGAGCGGCAAAGCAGCAATGGCAAGTACACCACGATCCAGCTGCACATCGTGGCCACGGGCCAGGACCAGCTCTACGACATCAACAGCGAGCTGCGCGCCACCGGCTTCGTTCACATGGTGTTGTAAATGTTGATCGCCTCAGGGTTTTCCACACTCGGCTTTCGTGAGCTTGGAACCCAGCCCTATGAGCCTGTGTGGCGTGCCATGCAACGCTTTACCGATGGGCGCAATGCCGACACGCCGGACGAGGTCTGGCTGGTGCAGCACCCCCCGGTGTTCACCCAGGGCCAGGCCGGCAAGGCCGAGCACTTGCTGCTGCCGGGTGAAATCCCGGTGGTTCAGGTCGACCGCGGCGGGCAGGTGACTTACCATGGCCCCGGCCAACTGGTGGTCTACTTGCTGTTGGACGTGCGCCGTCGGGGCTGCGGCGTACGTGAACTGGTCACGCGCATGGAGCAGATCCTGATCGATCTGCTCGCCAGTTATGGGGTGGCAGGCGCGGCGAAAGCCGATGCGCCGGGTGTCTATGTCGACGGGGCGAAGATCGCCTCGCTGGGGCTGCGGATTCGCAAGGGCTGCTCGTTTCATGGCCTGGCCCTCAACCTCGACATGGACATGCAGCCCTTCAAAAGAATCAACCCTTGCGGATATGCCGGCCTGCCCATGACCCAGTTGTGCGATCATGCAGGCCCGATTGAATTTGCCGAGGTCAGTGCCCGGCTGCGCTCGCAGTTCGTCAAGCACCTCGACTATGCTGAGCAGACGACCCTTAAGGGCGGAATCGACTGATATGACTACTGCCACAGACGCTGTGCAAACCCTGATACCGACGCTGGACCTTTCCGACCGAACCGCAGCCCCCCGCCCCACCAAGGTAGAGGCTGGCGTCAAGCTGCGCGGCGCCGAGAAGGTCGCGCGCATCCCGGTGAAGATCATCCCGACCACCGAGCTGCCGAAGAAGCCGGACTGGATTCGCGTGCGTATCCCGGTTTCCCCGGAAGTCGACCGTATCAAGCAATTGCTGCGCAAGCACAAGTTGCACAGTGTCTGTGAAGAGGCGTCCTGCCCGAACCTGGGCGAGTGCTTCTCCGGTGGTACGGCCACGTTCATGATCATGGGCGACATCTGCACCCGTCGCTGCCCATTCTGCGACGTGGGTCACGGGCGTCCCAAGGCGCTGGACACCGACGAGCCGATGAACCTGGCCGTGGCCATTGCCGACCTGCGCCTCAAGTATGTGGTCATTACCTCGGTGGATCGCGACGACCTGCGCGACGGTGGTGCTCAGCATTTCGCCGATTGCCTGCGGGAAATCCGCAAGCTGTCCCCAGGCGTGCAGTTGGAAACATTGGTTCCGGATTACCGCGGCCGCATGGACATTGCCCTGCAAATCACTGCACAAGAGCCGCCGGATGTGTTCAACCACAACCTGGAAACCGTGCCGCGCCTGTACAAGGCGGCGCGTCCGGGTTCGGACTACCAATGGTCGCTGACGCTGCTGCAGAAATTCAAGGAACTGGTACCCCACGTACCGACCAAGTCGGGGCTGATGCTTGGCCTGGGCGAGACCGATGACGAAGTGATCGAAGTGATGCAGCGCATGCGCGAGCACAACATCGACATGCTGACCCTTGGCCAATATCTGCAACCATCGCGCAGCCACTTGCCGGTCCAGCGTTTCGTGCACCCGGACGTGTTCGACTGGTTTGCCGAGGAAGGCCGCAAGATGGGCTTCAAGAACGTCGCTTCCGGGCCGCTGGTACGTTCCTCGTACCACGCTGACCAGCAAGCCCACGAAGCCAAGATCAAGCTGTGATCCTGGCGCCGGCGGCTCCGGTCCCGGCGCTCGCGCCGGGTGGCTTGATCGGTGTAGTGGCACCCGCCGGGCCGGCGCCTCTGGACGAGGCGTTGGCCGGTCGCTGGCTGCGCGAGCGGGGCTATCGCCTGCGGGTGTACCCTGGCGTGTTCCAGAAGCGCGGGTATCTGGCCGGCAGCGATGCCCAGCGTCTGCGCGACCTGCACGATGCCTTTGCCGACCCCGAGGTCAATCTGATCCTGTGTCAGCGGGGTGGCTATGGCAGTCCGCGGCTGCTGGATCGTATCGACTTCGACCTGTTGCGTCATAACGCCAAGCCTTTCATCGGCTACAGCGACCTGACGGCCATTCACTTGGGCATCGCCCGCAAGGCTGGCTTTGTCAGTTTTCATGGGCCGATGCTGACGGGGGACCTGCTCAAGGGCCGGCAACCCCCCACAGAAGCCTCCCTGCGCGGGCTGGTGACCGGCCAGGTGCGCTCGGGCGCGGTGCTGAATCATCCAACCGCCTACCCGCTGACGGCCGTCGAGCACGGCATCAGCCATGGGCGGCTGGTGGGCGGCAATCTGGCAATGATCGGCTCGCTGATGGGCACCCCTTGGGAAATCGACACGGCCGGCGGCATTCTCTTCATCGAAGACGTCAACGAGCCACTGTATCGGATCGATCGGCTGCTCAATCACCTGCGTCTGGCGGGCAAGTTCGAGGGGCTGGCGGGCGTGCTGGCAGGAGATTTTGCCGGGATCGAGCGCGAGCCACTGGATGCCTTGCTGCATGAGTATTTCGGGCCGTTGGGCATTCCGGTGCTGTCCGGTTGGCGCAGCGGTCACTGCGACCCGAACCTGACCTTGCCCCTGGGGGCGCTGGTCAGGTTGGATGCCGAGCAGAAGGTGGTGGTGCTGGAGCAGGAAGTGACGCGTTGAATGGTGTTGTCCGCTTTCCGACTTTGCTCGGGAACCGCCGCTCAGGGCTGGCGTAACCGCTCCAGCAACACATGGGTGGCATAGCCATCCGGTGGCTCGCTGAACTGCTGTTGCGCCTGCCTGATCGCCTTGCGCGTGTTGGCGCCGATGATGCCGTCAGGTGTGCCCGCGTCATAACCCCGGGCACTCAGCAGGTTCTGCAGTTCCATCCGCTCGCTGCGGCTCAGGGGCAGATCATCCTTCGGCCAGTTGCCGACAATCCCGCCGCCCCCCGTCAGCTTTTGCGCCAGCAGGCTGACCGCCAGGGCGTAGGACGAGGAGTTGTTGTACTTGAGCACGGCGCGGAAGTTGTCCAGCACCAGGAACGCGGGTCCCCGGTAGCCAGTTGGCAGCAACAAGGCGGCGGAGAGGTTGTCGGCACCGGCAGGCATCTGCGTGCCCACCGGCAAGGTCAGGCCCATTTGCATCCATTCACTGACCGGTTTGCGGACCACTCCGTCGGCAAGGTTATAGTCGAAGCCAGGCGCCAGTTGCACCTCGAACCCCCAGGGCTGGCCACGCTGCCAGCCAGAACTTTGCAGATAGTAGGCCGTGGAAGCCAAGGCGTCAGCGCTGCTGTTCCAGATGTCGCGACGGCCATCGCCGTCGAAATCTACCGCATGGGTGGCATAAGTGGTGGGTATGAACTGAGTCTGGCCCATAGCTCCGGCCCACGACCCGAGCATGCGCTCCGGGGCGATGTCGCCGTTCTGCAGGATCTGCAAGGCTGCGATCAACTGGCTTTGGGCGAAATCTGGGCGACGTCCTTCGTAGGCCAGCGTGGCAAGTGAGCGAATGACCGACTTATCACCCTGAAACTGGCCGAAGCTGCTTTCCATGCCCCAGACCGCGATCAGGGCCTGGCGATCCACGCCATAGCGCGCTTCGAGGCGGCTCAGCAGATCGGCGTTCTGCGCCAGGAGTGCCTGCCCCTTGCGCACGCGCACCGGAGAAATGGCCCCTTCGAGGTATTCCCAGACAGGCCGGCTGAATTCAGGCTGGCTACGGTCGGCAGTGACAACGCTGGGGTCGGGCGCGAGGCCGGCGAACGCGTGATCGAAGATGGCCGCACTGATGCCGGCCTGCAGGGCTTGCACGCGAAAACCGGCTTCCCAGTCTTCGAAGGACTGGGTGGGCATCGCAGGGGTATCAGCGGGCGCCGCAGCCGTCTGGACTGCAGGTCCGGAGGCCGTGGGCAGGGAGGCTTCCGCAGCAGCGATGGGTTTTTCAGCACAGGCAACGAGGAGTATGAAACTGGTGGCCGCCATGAACTGGCGAAACGGCCATCGAAGGGTAAGGCAAAGAGACATGCGGGGGTCCAGGTATTTCAGGTCAGGTGATGACCTTATCATGCCTGCGCGACGAAGGGTTCAGGCAGCCAGAAAGTAAAAAGCCTCCCCGTCTTTCGATGGGAAGGCTTCACGGCGGTAGCTGCCTTTGCCTTTGGCCGGTCGTTCCTGACGGCTGCGGAACAAGGGCTGGGCGACGATGGATTTGGCCTTGTTGGGGCGCTTTGCGGGTTTCTGGCTCATGGCGTGTCTCCTCGTTGACGGCGGGGATCATACGCTTCTCGATGCAGGGCGCAATGCTGGCAAATCGCGATGGGGGCAATACGCTCACTGCGCCGGCAGGCCCAGCCGCAAACCCGCCATCAACAACGATAACCGCGACAAGCTCACCCACACCGACCCCGGCGCCTGGCCCTTGATTTGCGCATCCACCTGCTGAGCATCCTGCAGCAACTGCCTCCAGCGCAGCGCCGAATGGCGTTGCAGGGCCTTGCTCATCAGCGGCTTGCGCTTGTCCCACACGGGCGGCCGGGCCTGGCTGAACGCCTTGTCCAGTGGCACGCCCTGGCTATATTGCTGGGACAGGCTGGCCAACAGCCGCAGCTCCCGAGCCAGGGCCCAGAGGATCACGGGCGGTTCCACGCCCTCGCTGCGCAAGCCTTCGAGCATCCGTTGGGCGTGGGCCGGTTCGCCGTTGAGGATGGCGTCGACCAGGCCGAAAACATCGAAGCGTGCGCTGTCGGCCACTGCACCTTGCACTGTTTCAAGAGTGATCAGGTTGCCATCGGCCAACAGTTTGAGCTTCTCGATTTCCTGCGCGGCGGCCAGCAGGTTGCCTTCGACCCGGGCGGCAATCAGATCCACCGCGTCCGGCTGGGCCGACAGGCCGGCCTGGGCCAGACGCTGGCGAATCCATTGTGGCAACTGGCCGGCATCCACCGGCCAGATTTGAATGAACTGGGTCTGGGCGCCATCGATCAGCGCCTTGCCCCACTTGGTCTTCTGCGCGCTGCCATCGAGCCTGGGCAGGCTGATCAGCAGGAGCGTGTCTTCGGCCGGGCGTCCGGCGTACTCCATCAGCGCTGCCGCGCCCTTGTCCCCGGGCTTGCCCGAAGGCAGGCGCAGTTCCAGCAGGCGTCGCTCGGCGAACAGCGACAGGCTGGCACCGGCCTGGAGCAGCGTACCCCAATCGAAATTGGCGTCGGCACTGAACACCTGGCGCTCGTCGAAGCCTTGCTGGCGGGCAGCGGCCCGAATGGCGTCGGCGGCTTCCTGGCAGAGCAGGGGATCGTCGCCACTGACGATGTAGACCGGCGCCAGCGACCCTAGCAGGTGCTTGCCCAGTTGCGCGACGTTGAGTTTCATAAGCCCGGTTTCATAAATACCGAGGGGCCCCCTTGTTGTCAGGGTGCACCCTCGCGAACATCACTTGGTGGGGATGTCCATCGGCGACTGCTGCGGGGTGTTGTCCATCTGGCGCTGGGCCGCTGCTTCGGCATCGGCGTCGGCCTTGGCCTTGGCTTCAGCCTTGGCCTGCAGCTCGTCCAGGTGTGCCGGCGTCAGGGCTTGCAGGCGCAACATCAAGCGCTGAATGGCTTCGCGACGCATCTCCTGGCGCACCACATCGGCTTCGGAATCAGAGCCCGCGAGGTTGTTGCCGTCGTGGGTGTATTCCTTCTCGGTTTCGATGGTGTCGCTGATCAGGGCGATGTTGGTCGGGCCGCGCACCTCAAAGCTCAGGACGTTGTCCAGCTCGATGTCGACCGAGCGGGCCGAACCGCTGTAGCTGGCCGTGCGTTGGTCAGCCTTCTCGTCGGTCAGGACCAGCTTGTAGGTGGCGAAACCGTCAAGCTTGACGCCGCTGTGCTCCAGGGCGTTTTTCAGGTCCTTGACGGTAGGGCCGTAGGCATCACGAGCGCTGACGTTCAATTCCTTGAGCTGCATCGTGTTGGTGCCTGTTCCGCGCAACTGGAAACCGCAGGCGCTCAGCAGCACGGCGAGGCCTGTTACCAGCAGGTTGCGTTTGATCATTCTTGTTGCTCCGTAGAAATCCTGTCTGTCATTTCCTGGCAAAGCCGTCGCCATCAGCTGGCGACGATGTTGACCAGCTTGCCCGGTACTACGATGACCTTGCGAATGGTCAGGCCGTCAGTGAAACGCAGCACGTTTTCGTTGACCCGCGCCGCCGCTTCGATCTCTTCGCGGCTGGCGCTGGCGGGCATGTCGATCTGGCCGCGCAGCTTGCCGTTGACCTGGATCACCAACTGCAGGCTGTCCTGCACCAGCGCAGATTCGTCCAGGGTCGGCCAGCCGGCGTCGATGATGGCATCGCCATGACCCAGTGCCTGCCACAGTTCGTGGCAGATGTGCGGGGTGATCGGCGCGAGCAGCAGGGCCACGGTTTCCAGCCCTTCGTGCAGCAGGGCGCGGTCACTTTCGCTGTCCTGAGGGGCTTTTTCCAACACGTTCATCAAGGTCATGACCTGGGCAATGGCGGTGTTGAATTTATGGTGCTGGCCGACGTCCTGGCTGGCCTGGCGGATGGCCAGGTGGATGGCGCGCCGCACGGCTTTCTGCTCATCGCTCAGTTCGCTGAGATCGAGCTTGCCCGGCAGGCCTTGAGCCACATGGGCCTGGGCGAGGCGCCAGACGCGCTTGAGGAAGCGATGCGAGCCTTCGACGCCGGAGTCGGACCATTCGGCGCTCATGTCGGGTGGAGAGGCAAACATCATGAACAGGCGGCAGGTGTCGGCGCCGAACTGGTCGATCATCGATTGCGGGTCGACGCCGTTGTTCTTCGACTTGGCCATCTTCTCGGTGCCACCGATTTCCACCGGCAGGCCGTCGGCAATCAACTTGGCGCCGATGATCTTGGCCTTGCCGTCACGCTCCAGCTCGACATCCGCCGGGTTGTACCAGGTCTTGCTGCCGTTGGCTTCGAGACGATAGTAGGTCTCGGCGATGACCATGCCTTGGGTCAGCAGGTTCTTGAACGGCTCGTTGGAGCTGACCAGGCCCTCGTCGCGCATCAGCTTGTGGAAGAAGCGTGCGTACAGCAGGTGCAGGATCGCGTGTTCGATGCCGCCGATATATTGATCGACCGGCAGCCAGTGGTCAGCCGCCTTGGGATCGACCAGGCCGCCCTCGTAGTGCGGCGAGGCATAGCGTGCGTAGTACCAGGACGACTCGACGAAGGTGTCCATGGTGTCGGTTTCACGCTTGGCCGGTGCGCCGCATTTCGGGCAGCTGCATTCGTAGAATTCGGGCATGCGGGCCAGCGGCGAGCCGGCGCCGTCCGGCACCACGTCTTCGGGCAGCACTACCGGCAACTGGTCTTCAGGGACCGGCACGTCGCCGCAGGCGTCGCAGTGCACGATCGGGATCGGGCAGCCCCAGTAGCGCTGGCGGCTGATGCCCCAGTCGCGCAAGCGGAACTGGGTCCGGGACTGGCCCAATTCTTTCTTGATCAGTGCCACTTCGATGGCATCGAAGGCGCCCTCGAAGTCCAGTCCGTCGAAATCGCCGGAGTTGATCAGGGTGCCGTGTTCGCCGTAGACGGCCATCCAGGGCGCCGGGGTCAGGTCGCCGACGCTGGTGCGGACCACTGGCTTGATCGGCAGGTCGTACTTGGAGGCGAACTCGAAGTCGCGCTCGTCATGGGCCGGCACGGCCATGACCGCGCCATCTCCGTAGTGCATCAGCACGTAGTTGGCGACCCAGACAGGCAACCGCTCTCCGGTCAGCGGATGCTCGACGAACAGGCGGGTGGGCAGGCCTTTCTTTTCCTGGGTGGCCACGTCGGCTTCGGCAACACTGCCGCTCTTGCATTCGTGGATGAAGGCCTGGAGGGCCGAATCGCCCTTCGCTGCCAGGGTGGCCAGCGGGTGTTCGGCCGCCACGGCGACGTAGGTCGCACCCATCAGGGTGTCGGGGCGGGTGGTGAACACCTTCAGCGAGCCGGCTTCGCCAATGGAGGCGACGTCGTAGGGGAACCGCACTTCCATGCCCTTGGACTTGCCGATCCAGTTGCGCTGCATGGTCTTGACCTGTTCAGGCCAGCCCGGCAGATCGTCGAGGCTGGTCAGCAACTCGTCGGCGTAGGCAGTGATCTTGAAGTAGTACATCGGAATTTCGCGTTTTTCGATCACCGCGCCCGAACGCCAGCCGCGGCCGTCGATGACTTGCTCGTTGGCCAGTACGGTCTGGTCCACCGGGTCCCAGTTGACGGTACCGTTCTTGCGGTAGATCACGCCCTTTTCGAACAGGCGCGTGAACAGCCACTGTTCCCAGCGATAGTAATCGGGCTTGCAGGTGGTCACCTCTCGCGACCAGTCCACCGCCAGGCCCAGGCTGCGCAGCTGGGACTTCATGTAGGCGATGTTTTCGTAAGTCCACTTCGCCGGGGCCACATTGTTCTTCATGGCGGCGTTTTCCGCCGGCATGCCGAACGCATCCCAACCCATGGGCTGCAGGACATTCTTGCCCTGCATGCGCTGGTAACGGGCAATCACGTCGCCGATGGTGTAGTTGCGCACGTGCCCCATGTGCAGCTTGCCGCTTGGGTAGGGGAACATCGACAGGCAGTAGAAGGTCTCCTTGCCGGGCTGTTCACTGACTTCAAAGGACTTGTGCTCGTCCCAGAAGGTCTGGGCGGCGGCTTCGATTTCGCGGGGCGTATAGAGTTCGTGCATGGCTACTTTGCGCTGAGAAATGGGTGACCTTGTCCAGGCAGCCTGAAATCAGCTGCGGCCGGGGCTCCGGCTGCCGGTCTCCCGGCGACAATCGTGAAACGCCGTAGCATACATGACCCCCGACTACCGAGGGAAACCTTGATTGCGCCGGATTATCCGTTGGTCGAAGTTCCTCGCCGGATTGGCGGTTGCCGCTACGCTGATCAGTGGGGAATCGTAATATCGTCAATGAGGTGGAGCGGATGCTTGAGTCGCAGCTGGAGACTATGGGACCGCAGGTTTACGAGCGCCTGATCGATCGCCTGGGGTTGGCCCTGGACGTCGCCAGAACCGCTGTGCGGTTGCGTGATGAGGTGCCTGTCGAATTGGAACTGCGTGGCTTGAGCCGCGCCGAGTACGAACTGATCAATGCTTACCTGAAAGCGGGCGGCGCCGACGCGTCGCCGACGGCCGCCGCACCTGTGACGCGCGACGCCGGGCCTTCGGGCAAGGTGGTCTGGCTGGAGCATGTGCGCGCCAGGCATCAGATCAGTGCAGCGCCGACACGTCTGAAACGGTGATCGGCAAGCAAATGTGCTTAACAAGGATTGTTGGCAGGCTACATTCCACTTACGCTTCGGGCATCTCTAGGGAGGGGATGCTCGATGTTCTTGCGTTACATCATTAAACAACTACTTTTGCCGCCCGGCATTTTGTTTATCTTTTTGTTGCTGGCCTGGTGGCTGCGCCGCGCGCGACCTCGCCTGGCGGGTTGCCTGTTCGTGCTGGGGCTGGGCGGGCTGTGGCTGATGAGCTTGCCGGTGGTGGTCAAGACCGCGGCCCATGCGTTGGAGAGCGTGCCGCCGTTGCCCATGGATCAGTGGGCAGGCCTGGCCGGCAAGGCTGACGCCATCGTGGTGCTGGGTGCTGGTCGCGACCGCGATGATATTGCCTGGGGCGGCACCGATCAGCCCTCGGCGCTGGCCTTCGACCGAATTCGCTACGCTTCCCGAATCGCCAAGGCCTCCGGCTTGCCGGTGTTGATCAGCGGCGGCCTGGACTATGACCGGCCCCCCAGTGAGGCGGCGATGATGGCCGACTCGATGGAGCACGATTTCGGGGTCAAGGTGCGCTGGCAGGAGGGGGAGAGCCGTACCACCTGGGAGAATGCCAGGTTCACGGCGGCCATGCTGGACAAGGAAGGCATCAAGCGCATCGTGCTGGTCACCCATGGTTGGCACATGCCACGTTCCCTGTGGAGCTTCCAGCAGGCTGGCTTCACGGTGATCCCGGCGCCCATGGGCTTTCTCGGCGGCAAGTCCGACGGCCCGGTGGGCGGCTGGCTGCCTGAGCCCAAGTCGGTCTGGCAGAACGGTTGGCTGATGAATGAAGCGGTGGGCGCGGTGGGGTATAGGTTGTTCTACAGGCATTGAGGGGTGGTCAGGCCGTACGCCCGAACCGCCCAGCCACCACCGCCCAAGCCAGCAGCAGCACGCTCACGATCGCCAGCGGCCACGACCGCCAGTGCAGGTACGGCGTCAGGTTCTGCATCGGCGTGACCTCGCCATACAGCACACCCGGCTGGAACTGCGGGATCTGCGCGGTGATCTTGCCGAACGGATCGATCAGCGCCGACACCCCATTGTTGGTCGCGCGGATCATCCAGCGGCCGGCTTCCAGCGCGCGCATGCGGGCCATCTGCAGGTGCTGCAGGGGGCCAATGGAAGTGCCGAACCAGGTGTCGTTGCTGATGGTCAGCAGCAGTTCGCTCCGGGCCGACAGACTGGCGGCAAAGTCCGGATAAACCACTTCGTAGCAGATGAACGAGGCGATGGCATAGCCCTTGGCCTCCAGCAGTTTCTGATCGGACGGGCCGCGAGCGAAGTCGGACATAGGCAGGTTGAAGAAGCTGATCACGCCCCGCAGCAGGTCTTGCAGCGGTACGTATTCGCCAAACGGCACCAGCTTCTGCTTGAGGTAGGTGCCGCTGCCTTTGCCGACCACGGTGATACCGTTGTAGTCACGCTCGTCGCCATCCACCAACTGGCGCACGGGCACGCCGGTGATCAGCGTGGCGTCCTGGCTGATGGCAAACTTGTTCATCATTTCCAGGTATGGCGTGGCTGTGTCCAACCACAACGGGATGGCGGTTTCCGGCCAGATGTACAAGTCGGCCCGCCGAGCAGCCATGGTCATATCGCGGTACAGCGCCAGTTGCTGATTCACCGCATTGGGGTCCCACTTCATCATCTGCGCAACGTCGCCTTGTATCGCGGCGACTTTCAGGGGCGGGGCTACCGGGACGGTCCAAGCGTAGGTTTTCAGGCCAAGTGCCAGCCCCCAGGGCCCGACCAACAGGACAATGCCGGCCGCCAGGGCCGGCTTGTGCAAACGCAGCCGATCAAGATTGCAGAGCAGGGCGGCAGTCAGGGCCAGGGTGAAGGAAATCAGCCACATGCCACCCAGCGGCGCGAGGCCGGACAACGGGCCGTCCAGTTGGCTGTAGCCGGAGTACAGCCACGGGAAGCCGGTAAGGAACCAGCCGCGAAACATCTCTTGGCCAAACCACAGCGCGGCAAAGGCGAGGGCGTCGCCCAAGGGGGCTTCGTTGCGCCGTACCCAGCGTGCCCAGATCCATGCCGGCAGGGCAAAGAACAACGCTACGGCCGCCGTGAACGCCAGCATCAGCGAACCCGCCAGTAGCGGCGAGGCGTCGCCGAAGGTGTGAATGCTCACGTAGATCCAGCTGGTGCCTGAACCAAACAGGCCGAAGCCGTAACACCAGCCGCGGGCCAGCGCCTGGCGCGGAGAAAGGTGGCGCAAGCCGAGGTAGAACAGGACCAGCGCCACCAGCGCCAATGGCCAGATGTCGAACGGGGCCAGGGCCGGCGTGATCAACGCGCCAGCCGCCACGGCCAGCAGGTTACCGGGCCAGCCGGGGCGGGAGATCCAGCGCATCATGATCCTTAGAGCAGGTCGTTAACGGGTAATGGGCGTCAGGCGAAGCAAGTGGATCCGGCGGCTGTCGGCATTGAGGATGCGAAAGCGCCAGGTGCCGATTTCGGTGGTCTCGTTGCGTTTGGGCAGATGGCCGAACGCACTCATGACCAGACCGCCGACGGTATCGAACTCATCGTCGGAGAACTCGGTGTCGAAGAACTCGTTGAAGTTCTCGATCGGCGTCAGCGCCTTGATCAGGAAGTCGCCGCTGGGCAGTGGCTTGATGTAACTGTCTTCCTCGACGTCGTGCTCATCCTCGATGTCGCCGACAATCTGTTCCAGCACGTCTTCGATGGTCACCAGGCCGGCCACGCCGCCGTATTCGTCGATGACGATGGCCATGTGGTTGTGGTTGGCGCGAAATTCGCGCAGCAGCACGTTCAGGCGCTTGGATTCGGGCACGAAGGTGGCCGGACGCAGCAGGTCCTTGATATCGAAGTCGTCGGTGTTGTCCTTGAGGATCAGCGGCAGCAGATCCTTGGCCAGCAGGACGCCGATGACGTCGTCGTGATTTTCGCCCAGCACCGGGTAGCGCGAGTGGGCCGAGTCGATCACGGCGGGCAGGAACTCGCGCAGGGTCTGGCTGGAGCGAATGCTCACCACCTGCGAGCGCGGCACCATGATGTCGCGTACCTGCAGGTCGGCGACCTGGATGGCCCCCTCGACGATGGTCAGCGCTTCGCTGTCCAGCAGCTTGTTCTGATGGGCCTCGCGCAGCAGCTCAAGGAGCTCCTGGCGGTTTTTCGGCTCATGGGCAAAAGCCTGGGTAATCTTGCCCAGCCAGGACTTTTGCCCGTTGCTCGATCGGTCTTCGCTCATGGCGCTTACTCGTGGTCCTTGCGGCTGTCTAGTGGAGTCGTGGGGGATGGAAAATCGGGTTCGTCGTCGGCATAAGGATCGTTGTGACCCAGCTCGGCAAGCAACGTTCGTTCCAGTGCTTCCATTTCCTCGGCTTCATCTTCATCGATGTGATCGAAGCCGAGCAAGTGCAGGCAACCGTGAATCACCAGATGAGCCCAATGGGCCTCCAGTGGCTTGCCTTGTTCGGCCGCCTCGCGCTCGACCACCTGGGTGCAGATCACCAGGTCGCCCAGCAGCGGGATGTCGAGCAAGTCGTCCGGCACGTCGGCGGGGAACGACAGGACGTTGGTCGCATAGTCCTTGTGCCGGTAGGTATGGTTCAGCTCGCGGCCTTCGGCCTCGTCCACCAGCCGAATGGTCATCTCCGAGTCGGCGGTGCGCTCGCGCAGGCCCAGCTCGCACCAGGCGCGCAGTTGGTCGTCGCTGGGGCCGGCAATGTCGCTGGCCCTCTGTATATCGAGCTCAAGCATCGCCGCGTCGACCCTCGCCCGGCTTGAGCGCTTCAAAGCGTTCATAGGCCTCGACGATGCGTTGCACCAGCGGGTGGCGCACCACGTCCTTGGGTTTGAAGTGGGTGAAGCTGATACCCGGCACGCCGTCGAGCACTTCGATCACTTGCCCGAGGCCCGACTTGGTGCCCTTGGGCAGGTCGACCTGGGTGATGTCGCCGGTGATCACCGCCGTGGAGCCAAAACCGATGCGTGTGAGGAACATCTTCATCTGTTCCACCGTAGTGTTCTGGCTCTCGTCGAGAATGATGAAGCTGTTGTTCAGCGTGCGTCCGCGCATGTAGGCCAGCGGCGCGATCTCGATGACCTGCTTTTCGATCAGCTTGGCCACGGTCTCGAAGCCGAGCATCTCGTACAACGCGTCATACAGCGGGCGCAGGTACGGGTCGATCTTCTGGGCGAGGTCGCCGGGCAGGAAGCCGAGCTTTTCGCCCGCCTCGACGGCCGGGCGCACCAGCAGGATGCGGCGCACCTGTTCGCGTTCCAGGGCATCCACGGCGCAAGCGACGGCCAGGTAGGTCTTGCCGGTACCCGCGGGGCCGATGCCGAAGTTGATGTCGTTGCCGAGGATTTCCTTGACGTAGCGCTGCTGGTTCAAGCCGCGCGGACGGATCATGCCCTTGCGCGTACGCAAGGCCACCGGGACCTCGGTGGACGCCGGATTGGACAACTCTTCCACGGCCGACTCCTGCAAGAACAGGTGGACCGTGTCCGGAGACAGTTCGGTGGCCTTGGTTTCACGGTAGAGGCGCCGCAGCAGTTGCTCGGCAGACTGAGTATGGGCAGGGTCGCCAATGAGCTCGAATTGATTGCCGCGGTTGCGGATCTCGATCTCCATGCGTTGTTCGATCAAGCGCAGGTGCTCGTCGAATTGTCCGCACAAGTTGGCGAAACGGCGGGCCTCGAAAGGCTCGAGGAGGAAACGATGGGGTTCTATGGGTGCGTTCAAGGTCGTTTATAGCCGCCCGACGGCAATTGAGATGAGCTGAAGGATAACCCCGGCAAGCGGGTCGTGAAAGCTATTAAGCGATCAGCTGACGGAATGGGCCTGATCAAGCGGCCACCCAGAACCCTGCAGGACCGAGCTTGCTCGGGAACACATAGTGTCGGGTTCCCGAGCAAGCTCGGCCCTGCAGGGTGCCGGGCTGGCCGAGCATGGTTTATTGAACCAGCGTCCCGCGCAACGAGTGCGGCCGCGCCTCGGCAATGTACACGTCGACGAACTGTCCGATCAGTTTCGGGTTGTCGGTGCTGAAGTTGACGATGCGGTTGTTCTCGGTACGGCCCTGTAACTGGCCAGGGTCCTTGCGTGAATAGTCGGTGACCAGAATGCGCTGGGTGCTGCCGACCATCTGCCGGCTGATCTCGAAGCCCTGCTCGTTGAGTCGATGCTGCAAGGCGTCCAGGCGCTGCTTTTTCACTGACTCAGAGGTTTCGTCGGCCAGGTCCGCCGCGGGAGTACCGGGGCGCTGGCTGTAGACGAAGGAATAGGAGAAATCGAAACCGACGTCTGCCACCAGTTTCATGGTCTGCTCGAAGTCCTTTTCGGTTTCCCCTGGAAAGCCGACGATGAAGTCCGAGCTGATGCAGATGCCCGGCACGGCGGCCTTGAGTTTGCGCAGGCGCGATTTATATTCCAGCACCGTATGGTTGCGCTTCATGGCGGCCAGCACTCGGTCCGAGCCTGATTGCACCGGCAAGTGCAGGTGTTTGACCAGTTCCGGCACCTCGGCATGGGCGAGAATCAGGCTGTCGGAGAACTCCAGCGGGTGCGACGTGGTGTAGCGAATGCGGTCGATGCCGTCCACTTTCGCCACCGCCCGGATCAGCTCGGCGAGGTCGGCCACGTGATCGCTGTCGGTACGGCCACGGTAGCCGTTGACGTTCTGCCCGAGCAGGGTGACTTCCCGCACGCCATGGTCGGCCAGGTGGTTGATCTCGGCCATGACATCGTTGAACGGCCGACTGACTTCTTCGCCCCGGGTGTAGGGCACCACGCAGAAGGTACAGTACTTGCTGCAGCCTTCCATGACCGACACATAGGCCGTGGGGCCATCGATGCGTGGCTCGGGCAGGTGGTCGAATTTTTCGATTTCCGGGAACGAGATGTCGACCTGGGGCAGTTTGGTGCTGCGGGCGGCATCGATCATTTCCGGCAGGCGATGCAGGGTCTGCGGGCCGAACACCACGTCGACATAGGGGGCTCGGTCGCGGATCGCCGCGCCTTCCTGGCTGGCCACACAGCCGCCCACGGCGATGACCATTTCCGGGTTGGCCAGCTTGAGTTCGCGCCAGCGGCCCAGCTGGGAGTACACCCGGTCCTGGGCGCGCTCGCGGATCGAGCAGGTGTTGAGCAGGATCACGTCGGCGTCTTCGGCGCGGGCCGTGACTTCCAGGGCTTGATGTTCGCCCAGCAGGTCGACCATGCGCGAGCTGTCGTACTCGTTCATCTGGCAACCGTGGGTTTCGATATAAAGCTTCTTGGCCATGCGGGATCATCGAGTGATTCGGAGAACCGCGCATTATAGGGGTGTGCTTCGGTGCTTCCTAGCCTTGTCTGTCGGGCGGCTATGCTATAGTTTTCGCCCCCATCACCACCCCGACTGTATACTTGCCCAAGATGACCAAACGCGAAGCACCTATTTACAAAGTAATTTTTCTCAACCAGGGCCAGGTGTTCGAAATGTACGCCAAGCAGATCTATCAGAGTGATCTGTGGGGCTTTCTGGAAGTCGAAGAGTTCGTCTTTGGCGAGCGCACCCAAGTGGTCGTTGACCCGAGCGAAGAGAAGCTCAAAGCGCAATTCGAAGGTGTGGTACGCAGTTTCGTGCCGATGCATTCCATCGTCCGCATCGACGAAGTGGAGCGCCTTGGCACGCCGAAGATCAGCGAGGCGCGGGGCGTGAGCAATGTCATGCCGTTTCCGATGCCGATGCCTGAAAAGTAAGCCTTACGGCAATGGCGAGAAGGGCGTGCGGCCGCCGTCGGCGGTTTGCAGCTCGAGCAGGTACTTGCGGAAGATCTGTCCCAGTACCTGAGTGGCCATTTCCAGGTCCTGGTGGGACATCTGCGCCGACACCTCGTCTGCCGTGTCCAGCGCATCCTCGGCGCCATTCACCGCTGCCATCTTCAGCACGATATAGGCCTGCACGTTGTTGGCCGGGACACCTTCGCCCTTGAAGAACATCAAACCCAGATGATATTGCGCATCGGCCTGACCCTGCAGGGAAGCCTGTTCGAAGTAAGTCAGTGCCTGGTTCAGATCTTTGGGCGCGTTCTTGCCGTCATAGTAGAACTGGCCCAATTCGTATTGAGCCTGGGCATCGCCGGATTTTGCAGCCTGCTGGCAGCTGGCAAGCGCTTGCGCGAGGTCGTCTGGCTGGACGTTCAGGGTGCAGCGACCCGTTGCGGGGATCAGCAACGAATTGCTTCCCGCCGATGCCAGCAGTGGCTCAAGGAGCAACAGGCAGCCCAGGACAAGGGCGCGGCCGGTGCGGTTCATGGAAATCGGATTACCTCAGCACAGAAGCAAGAAGCCGGCGCAATGACGGTGCGGTGCGACATTATGAAATAAGGATAGGCATGGTTACAAAGTCTTTACTCATTTTATTGCGCCGCCCCCCGCGAGAGGGGGGCGACACGACTTATTTCAACGCCGCAAACGCCCGCTCCGCCGCATCAAAGGTGATCTTCAATTCTGCTTCACCGTGGGCGATCGAGGTAAAGCCTGCCTCGAACGCGCTCGGCGCCAGGTACACCCCCCCCTCCAGCATCAGGTGGAAGAAGCGCTTGAAGCGCTCGGCATCGCTGGCCATTACGTCGTCGAAGGTGACAATGTCGTCGGCGCCGCTGAAGTACAGGCCGAACATGCCGCCCGCCTGGGTGGTCACGAACGGGATGCCGGCCGCATCGGCACGGTCTTGCAAGCCGTCGAGCAGGCGCGTGGTGAGGGCCGTCAGTTCGTCGTGGAAGCCCGGGCGGCTGATCAGTTTGAGGGTGGTCAGCCCGGCGGCCATGGCCAGCGGGTTGCCCGAAAGCGTGCCTGCCTGGTAGACCGGACCCAGGGGCGAGATGTGCGACATGATTTCACGCTTGCCGCCGAAGCAGCCGACCGGCATGCCACCACCGATGATCTTGCCGAAGGTGCTGAGGTCCGGCACGACGTTGTACAGGGCCTGGGCACCCCCCAGGGCGACGCGGAAGCCGGTCATCACTTCGTCGAAGATCAGCACCACGTCATACTGGTCGCACAGGCTGCGCAAGCCCTGCAGGAACCCGGGCGCGGGCGGCACGCAGTTCATGTTGCCGGCCACCGGCTCGACGATGATGCAGGCAACCTCATCGCCCACTTCGCCGAGCATCTGCTCGACCGCGGCCAGGTCGTTGAACGGCAGGGTCAGGGTGTGCTGAGCGAACGCCGCGGGAACGCCGGGCGAGCTTGGTACGCCGAAGGTCAGTGCACCCGAGCCGGCCTTGACCAGCAGACTGTCGGAGTGACCGTGATAGCAGCCTTCGAACTTGATGATGCTGTCGCGCCCGGTGTAGCCCCGCGCCAGGCGAATCGCGCTCATGGTCGCTTCCGTTCCGGAGCTGACCATGCGCACCATTTCCATGGATGGCACGAGGGCGCAGACCAGGTCGGCCATCTCGGTTTCCATGGCGGTGGGGGCGCCGTAGGACAGGCCATGGTCCAGTTGCCGGCGCACGGCGTCCAGCACGTCCGGGTGGCTGTGGCCGAGGATCATCGGGCCCCAGGAGCCGACGTAGTCCACGTAGCGCTTGTCGTCTTCATCGATGATGTAGGCGCCTTGCGCATGTTTGACGAACAGCGGGGTGCCACCCACGCTCTTGAACGCGCGCACGGGCGAGTTGACGCCGCCGGGAATGTGTTTCTGCGCTTGGGCAAACAGGTCTTCGGAACGGGACATGATCAATTCTCTGAAAGGCAGGAGCGGGTGTCAGGCGGCGGTAAACAAGGCATTGAGAGCCTTGGCGCGGCGGGTGACTTCGCGGGTGTCAGGGGCGGCGAACAGCGTGCTGACCACGGCCAGCAGGTCGGCGCCATGGGCCACCAGCGGGGCAGCGTTGTCGAGGGTGATGCCGCCGATCACGCAGATCGGCAGTTTGATCCGGGCGCGCGCCTCCACCAGCATGTCGACCCCGGAGGTCTCGGCCTCGGGCTTGGTGCTGGACGGGTAAATCGCGCCGAAGGCCACGTAGCTGGCGCCCTCACGGGCCGCCTGCAGGGCCAGATCGATGCTGGCGTGGCAGGTGGAGCCGATGATTGCCTTGCGGCCCAGCAGGGTCCGTGCAGGCGTCAGCGGGCCATCGGTCTGGCCCAGGTGCACACCGACGCCCAGGCGCGCGGCCAATTCGGCGTCATCGTTGATGATCAGCTGCGTTTTGTAGCGCTCGCATAGCTTCATCAGGGTGTCGGCTTCGCGCAGGCGGCGAGCCTCGTCGCTGCTCTTGTCGCGGTACTGCAGCAGCGTGATACCGCCGTCCAGTGCCGCCTCGACATAGGCGAGAAACTTGCCAGCCAGCAGCTGGCTGTCGGTGATGGCATACACGCCACGTAATTTCATTGCCTGTACCTCATGCCCGGCTGGGCCAGTGCTTAATGACAAAAGTCCAGCGGCAGGCGCCGTGGAACGTACTGGCCCTGGCCCAGTTGCTCGGCGTCGCGCAGGGTGCGCCAGGTGTAGTCCAAGGCCGACTTGACCGCGCTTTGCAGGTTTTCACCGAGTGCCAGGCGGCCGGCCAGCGCGCTGGCCAGGGTGCAGCCCGAACCATGATAGCTGCCGGGCAGACGCTGGCAGGTCCAGGTCTGCGGCGCGGCGTCGCGGCTATACAGGCGGTTGTGCACTTGCTGTTCGTCGCCGTGACCGCCGGTGATCAGCAGGTTGCGGCAATAGCGCAGCAGCACTTCGGCGCACTCGTCGGCGCTGCCTTGCGGCAACTCGGCAAGGATGCGGGCTTCCGGCAGGTTCGGGGTGGCGATCAGGGCTAGCGGCAGCAGCCGCTCGCGCATGGCGTAGCCGACCTCATCCTTGCCCAGGCTGCCACCACCACCGGCACGCAGCACGGGGTCGCAGACAATGGGCAGGTGGGCATAGGGGGTGAGCAACTCCACCACGGTGCCGACCATCTCGGTGGAACCGAGCATGCCCAGCTTGACCGCCGCTACGGGCGAGTCGTCGAGCACGGCGTTGGCCTGGGCCAGGATCCACTCGCGGTCGAGCACGCGGAAGTCGCTCACATTGACGGTGTTCTGCACGGTCAATGCGGTCACCGTAGGGGCGGCATGACAACCCTGGGCCAGCAGCGCTTCGATATCGGCTTGCAGGCCGGCGCCGCCACTGGGATCGTGGCCGGAAAGACAAAGGACAACGGGGCGGGAGGTATAGGTATTCATGGTGCGCGAGCTTATCACTGTGCAGGCGGGCTGGCACCCACTAGCAGTGTCCCTTGGCACCGATGCGAGCCATTGGAAAACCCCTTTCATCGGCTGAAAAACGCCTTGAAACCATGGTCTTAGAGCCGTGTGGCGGATTTTTCCAAAGCCTCGCGCAGCACTGGGATGGCTATGCTAGAGTGCCTCTATATTGATATCAGTCTCCGCCGATCAGCGCCATGCCACTGGGAATTGGGGTTCCCGAGGCTGATCAGGTGGGCTTTTGCCGGGGCCGTAATGCGCTATTTGCTGATCCTTCTGGTGGCGTTGCTGCCGACGCTGTGCTGGGCGGTCGATTTTGACGACAGCACGCGCAGTCTGCCGTTGGGCCGAGACATGCAGGTGCTCGAAGATACCGACGGCACGGCCACCATCGACGAGGTAAGCGGTGATGGCCCCTTGGCCGAGCGCTTCCATCGGCACAACGCTGACGTCCTCAATGCTGGCTATTCCACCTCGGCGTTCTGGCTCAAGGTGGACCTGCGTTACGTGCCCGCCGATGCTACCTCCCAGCGCCGCAGTTGGTTGCTGGAGCTGGCGTATCCACCGATGGACCACCTCGAGCTGTACGAAGCCGACGCCAACGGCGTGTTCCATCTCACCCAGAAAACCGGCGACGCGTTGCCGTATTCGGTACGCCTGATCAAGCAGAACAACTACGTGTTCGAGCTGCCCTTCTACGCGGGCGAGCAGAAAACGGTCTACCTGCGCCTGCAAAGCGAGGGTTCGATCCAGGCGCCTTTGACCCTCTGGTCCAATACCGCCTATCTGGAAGAGCAGCCCTCGCGTATCTATGTGCTGGGGGCGATCTATGGCGTGTTGCTCGGGATGGTGGTCTACAACCTGTTCATCTTTGTCAGCGTGCGTGATCGCAGCTACCTGTTTTACATCCTCTACATCGCTTCGTTCGGCCTGTACCAGCTGTCGGTCAACGGTTTCGCCGTACAGTTCCTTTGGCCGGAAAGCCCTTGGTGGGCCAACGCCGCGACACCGTTCATGATCGGCTCGGCGGCGTTGTTTGGTTGTTGGTTCTCCCGAAGTTTCCTGCAGACCGCCGATCACAGTCGCGGAATGGATCGCCTGCTTCAGCTCCTGATGCTCGCGGGCATGGTGGTGATGGTGATGTCGCTGGCCAGCAGTTATGCCCTGGCCCTGCGCCTGGCAACGCTGCTGGCCCTGCTCTTTACTGTGGCGATCTTCACGGCGGGCATTCTCGCCTGGCGTCGCGGGATGCGTCAGGCGCGCTATTTCATCATCGCCTGGACCGCCTTTCTACTGGGGGGCATCGTCAATACCCTGATGGTTCTGGGCCATCTGCCCAACATCTTCCTGACCATGTACGCCAGCCAGCTGGGCTCGGCCATGGAAGTGATGCTGCTGTCCCTGGCCTTGGCCGACCGCATCAACACCATGCGCGATCAACAGTCGCGGATCCTCCAGGAGGCTGGGCACAAACTTGAAGTGCTTAACCAGCAATTGGCCAACAGCAATCGTCTCAAGGATGAATTTCTGGCCACCGTCACCCATGAGTTGCGCACCCCCATGAACGGGGTGATCGGCTCGCTGGAGCTGATGCAGACCGTGCCCATGGCCCAGGAGCTGGAGCAGTACCAGCAGACGGCTGCGGGGTCGGCGCGGGACATGATGCGCATGGTCGATGACATCCTCATCCTCACCGAGCTTCAGGCCGGCAAGCTGTACCCTCAGCATGAGCCGTTCAGTTTGCGGGTGCTGGTGGACAGCCTGCACATGCAGTTTGCCCGCCAGGCTCAGGCCAAGGGCTTGTCCTTCAGCGTGCAGATGGACCCGCAGCTGCCCGAGCGCTTGCAGGGTGATTCGAAGAAGCTGGCCTTGTGCCTGAGCTGTCTGCTGGACAATGCGATCAAGTTCACCCGCGAAGGTACGGTACGTCTGTACGTCGAGAACCAGGGTGTGCAGGGCGATGCGCAGCAGGTCAGTTTCAAGGTCAGCGACAGTGGCATCGGTTTCAGCCACTTTGACGAAGACACCCTGTACCAGCGTTTTTACCAGCTCGACAGTTCCATGACTCGCGAGCACGGTGGCCTGGGCATCGGCCTGGCGATCTGCCGGCAATTGTCCGAGCTGCTCGGTGGACAGTTGCAACACCATTCCGAGCCGGGCGCCGGCAGCACCTTTGAGCTGTTGATCCAGTTGGGCCAGGTAGACGCGCAGACGTCCACGGCGCAATACTTGAGTGGACTGTCGCGCCCGGCCGGTTACGCAGCCCGCCGATCAGCCCAGGAGTGCACGTTGTTGCTGGTGGACGATAACAGTGTCAACCAGTTGGTGCTGCGGGGCATGTTGCTCAAGCTGGGCTACCGGGTGCGCACGGCCGAAGACGGCCTGACCGCGTTGGAATGGCTGCAAAAGGATCGCTTCGACGCGGTGCTGCTGGACTGCCATATGCTGCTGACCGATGCCTTTGCCACCTGTCGCCGGTTGCGCGAACTGCCCGGCCACAGCCATATTCCGGTGCTGGCGATCACCAGCGCGCAACAGCGCGGCGACCGCGAGCGCTGCATGGAGGCCGGCATGACCGAATGCCTCTCGCGACCGGTGCGGTTCGAGGAGTTGCAGACTTTGCTGCACGGTTGGTTGTTGTCTCGGGCGGAGCGCGCGGGGGGCTGAATCGTGCTTCACTGACAGGTGACCTGCTGCGCCATCGGCGTAACGTTCCCGCATCAAGAGTGGAGGCGCCCCGAATGAACCCCAGCCAATACGCCGAAACCCATGAAGTCAGCAACCAGCCGCCCTCCCTGGACGGCCTCAACCTGTGGCGCGCCGACTTGGCGCTACAGCAGTGGGTCGACCGCTACGGGGGTGGCTGGGCCCATGAGCGTATCGACCAGTATGGCGCGTTGGCCGGTGGTTCGCTGATGGCCGCCGGCTTTCTGGCCAACCGCAACAAACCGCAGTTCCACAGCCACGATCGCTACGGTCACCGTATCGATCTGGTGGAGTTTCATCCGGCCTGGCATGAGTTGATGAGCACCGCCATCGCTCATGGCCTGCCCTCGCTGCCCTGGACCGATCCTCGCGCAGGTGCCCATGTCGCTCGCGCGGCTTTGGCTTATCTGCACTTTCAAGCCGAGGCAGGCAGCGGCTGCCCCTTGACCATGACCTTTGCCAGTGCACCGGCACTGCGCCTGCAGCCTGATCTGGCCGAGCGCTGGCTGCCAAAAGTGCTGTCGACCGTCTATGACCCGCGCAATGTCGGCATGGCGCACAAGGCCGGGGTGACCCTGGGCATGGCCATGACCGAGAAGCAGGGCGGCACCGATGTGCGCGCCAACACCACGCGAGCTTATGCGGTGGGTGCCCATGGGCCAGGCCAGGCATATGAACTGGTAGGGCACAAGTGGTTCTGCTCGGCCCCGATGTGCGATGCCTTCCTGACTCTGGCCCAGACCGACAAAGGTCTGAGCTGCTTTCTGCTGCCCCGGCACCGTCCGGACGATACCCGCAACGAGTTCTATATCCAGCGTCTCAAGGACAAACTGGGCAACAGCTCCAATGCCTCCTGCGAGGTAGAATTTCGCGGCGCCCTGGCCTGGATGATCGGCGAAGAGGGGCGTGGCGTACCGACCATCATCGAGATGGTCGCCCTGACCCGTTTCGACTGCATGATCGGCTCCAGTGCCTTGATGCGTCAGGCCCTCACCCAGGCGGCCCATCATTGTGGTCATCGCAGCGTCGGTGGCCGGTTACTGAGCGAGCAGCCGCTGATGCAGAACGTACTGGCCGACCTGGCGCTGGAGAGTGAAGCCGCCCTGGCCTTGACCTTGCGCACGGCGCGCGCGCTGGACCACCCCGACAGCCCGCACGAAGCGCGTTTCGCCCGGCTGATGACTGCCGTGGGCAAATACTGGATCTGCAAGCGCGCCCCCGCGATGATCAACGAGGCCGCCGAATGCATGGGTGGCGCCGGGTATGTGGAGGACAGCATCCTCCCGCGTCTTTATCGCGAGGCGCCGGTCAACTCGACCTGGGAAGGCTCCGGTAACGTGCAATGCCTGGATGTGCTGCGGGCGCTGTCCAAAGAGCCGGAAGTGCTCGACAGTCTGTTTGCCGAGCTGGGCGATGGGCACGGCCATCCACTGCTGGCGGCGCACATCGAACGGCTGAAGCAGTCGTTCGCCGATGCGGGAGATATTCAATATCGTGCACGTCAACTGACCGAAGACATCGCCTTGGGCGTGCAGGCCAGGTTGCTGCTGGAGGCGGGCGATACCCAGGTCAGCGATGGGTTTATCGCCAGCCGCCTGGGGCAGGGCGGGCGGGTGTACGGGACCTTGCCGCGCGGCGTAGACGCGGACTATCTGGTGCGCCGGGCCATGCCGTTGTGGGGATGATCGCGGGCAAATTTCCCATTCCGCCCCCAATACAGGCAAGATGCAACCTTGCAAGCAAGACAGGATGTGCACCGTGACCCGAACTGCCGAAGCCTTTGTTGTCGTTGAAACCGCCGAGCAAGCCGTCGATCGACTTGCCCAACTGCATGACCGGGCAACCACTGCCCTGAGCACTGCCCTCAAACGCTACCTGAAGGACCGCAGCGAGCCTGATGCGGACCAGCGCGCCCTGTTCTACTACCCCGAACTGCGCCTGATCTATCGGCAGAGCGGCGAAGTGCCGTCGACCACCCGCGCCTATGCCAAGGTGAACGTGCCCGGCACCTATTCGGTAACGGTCACCCAGCCATCGGCCTTTCGCAAATACCTGCTGGACCAGTTGCGCCCATTGATGCGCGACTTCAGCGTGGTCATCGAAGTCGGCGTCAGCCAGCAGGCTATCCCTTATCCCTACGTGGTCGAGCAAGGCGACGAGCTGGCCGGCAGCGGCATCACCGCCGCGGCCCTGGCTCGGGTGTTCCCCAGCACCGACCTGTCGGCCGCCACTGACGGCATCGCTGACGGCCTGTACGACTGGGCCACGGCCGACCCGTTGCCATTGGCGCTGTTCGATGCCGCCCGAGTCGATTTCTCCCTGCGCCGCCTGATTCACTACACCGGCAGTGACTGGCGTCATGTACAACCCTGGATTCTGCTGACCAACTACCACCGTTATGTCGACCAGTTCGTCACCCATGGCCTGGAGCAGCTGCAGAGCGACCCGCGCTTCGTGCGCATGGTGATGCCTGGCAACGTGGTCATCGAAAAAGGCATGGATCACGACGCCGCCCAGGCCCTGGTGGCCGGGGTTGTATGGCATCGCTACCAGATGCCGGCGTACCACCTGATCGCCGCCGACGGTGATGGCGTGACCCTGGTCAACATCGGCGTCGGCCCGTCCAACGCCAAGAACATCACCGACCACCTGGCGGTGTTGCGTCCGCACTGCTGGCTGATGATCGGCCACTGTGGCGGGTTGCGACAGTCCCAGACCATCGGCGACTACGTGCTGGCCCACGCTTACATGCGTCGCGATGGCATCCTCGACCGCGTGCTGCCGCCGAACATTCCGATTCCGGCGCTGGCGGAGGTGCAGCTGGCCCTGCATGAGGCTGCCGCCAACATCACCGGCGAACGGGGCGACGATCTCAAGAAGCGTCTGCGCACCGGTACCGTGCTGACTTATGACGACCGTAACTGGGAGCTCCGCTGGGCTGAAGAGCGTCCGCTGATCAACCTCTCGCGTGCCGTAGCCGTGGACATGGAAAGCGGCACCATCGCCGCTCAGGGTTACCGCTTGCGTGTGCCCTACGGCACCTTGCTGTGCGTTTCGGACAAGCCGCTGCACAGTGAAATCAAGCTGCCGGGCTCGGCCAACGCCTTCTATAACCGCGCGGTGAGCCAGCACTTGAACATCGGGATCGCGGCGCTGGACCTGTTGCGCAACCAGCTCAACTCGCTGCATTCGCGCAAGCTGCGCAGCTTCGACGAGCCGCCGTTCCGCTAAACGCGCGTTGCTCAAACCGACGGGCCGCTCTAGCATGAGCGGCCCTCCCGGTTCGAAGCCTGCTGCCATGACACTCCCTCCTCGCCCTCGGCGCTCCGCCGACAAATCGGCGCCGCCGCGCCGTGTCGCCAAGCCACTGCCGGTCGAGCCCCGGCTGATCCTGTTCAACAAACCGTTCGATGTGCTGACCCAGTTCAGCGATGGCGAAGGGCGGGCCACGCTCAAGGATTACATCGATGTGCCCGGTGTCTATCCGGCCGGACGCCTGGATCGCGACAGCGAAGGATTGTTGCTGCTGACCAATGACGGGCAATTACAGGCGCGCATTGCCGATCCCAGGCACAAACTGGCCAAGACTTATTGGGTGCAGGTGGAGGGTGAACCCAGCGAAGAACATCTGCGCCAGCTGCGCGAGGGCGTTCAGCTGAACGATGGGCCGACCCTGCCTGCACAGGCCCGTCGGCTGGACGAGCCCGAGCTGTGGCCGCGCAATCCGCCGGTGCGTTTTCGCAAGAACATCCCGACCTATTGGCTGGAACTGATCATCAAGGAAGGCCGCAACCGCCAGGTACGGCGCATGACAGCCGCCGTCGGCTTGCCGACCTTGCGGCTGGTGCGAGTGCGCATCGGCGACTGGACCCTGGAGGGGTTGGACCAGGGGCAGTGGCGCGAGGTCCCCGCGCCTGGCCGCTGAATATCAGCTGCGCAGGTGCGTCAGCGGCAACTCGGTGCTGGCCAGCACCTGATTCAGCACGAAGCTGGAGCGCACGCTGGTGACGCCTTCGATGCGGGTCAGGTGGCCCAGCAGCAGCTTCTGATAATGGTCCATGTCCGGCACCACCACCTTGAGCTGATAGTCGGCTTCCATACCGGTCACCAGGCTGCACTCCAGCACCTGGGGCAGGGTACGGATGGCTGCTTCGAAGCTTTCAAAGCGTTCCGGGGTGTGACGGTCCATGCCGATCAGCACGTAAGCGGTCAGGCTCAAGCCCAGCATCTTGCGGTCCAGCAGGGCCACCTGCCGAACGATATAGCCGTCATCCTCGAGCTGTTTGACCCGACGCGAGCACGGTGACGGTGACAGGCCGATGCGTTCGGCCAGTTCCTGATTGGAGATGCGCGCATCGCGTTGCAATTCGGCAAGAATACTCAGGTCGTATCGGTCAAGCTTGCTCATCGGTTCGGCCTTTATTCTTTATATTGCGGTGAATTATCGGTCCGAAGAGAAAAATTGCGCAAGTGATAGTTTTGTACGCAATCTTCGCAATCCGCTGCCGGGGCGGCGGCGCTATGCTTTTAACCAGAATCACTGCCCGGACACGAGTCCACTGCGGTAGGCCCAAGCAGGCCGACCGCGGCCACCGCCCCCACAGGGACGAGCTGGCCCCCGGGCTGCACCCTGCCCAAAAGGCGGCGTGAAGTGAGCCGACGCCACACGTGTCGCGCCAGGACGATGTTCAGAAAGGGAGGCCGACGGGCCTCCTTTTTTTATGGACGATTTTCAGGGGCGGTGCAGCTCCACATGAAATTTGCATCAAGGCCGATACCCTTTTCAGACGGGCTGATAAAGTGGCGCCCGAACCGGATCCGGTTTTTTCAGTCTTACAGCTGTAGGTCTAATAAACAGTTCTCCCCATCCGATGAGGATAAGCATGAAGTCGCGCATCTGGCGTCTGGCCGGTGTTGGTTTGCTCTGCCTGGGTATCGGCGCCCCCGCCATGGCCGAAGGCCCCCAAGACCCCAACGGTGGCCAGGGCCACCCCGCTCAAGGGCAGCCTCAAGGACAGCCTCAAGGGCATCCGGCGGGTCAGCCACAACAGCAGCATCCGCAAAATGGCAACCCTGGCCAATGGCAAAATCATGGCAATGAAGGCCGCCCACAAGGGCAGCAGGGCGGTCCACAGTTGCAGCAGCAACGTGAACAACAGCGTGCTCAGCAGAACCTGCCGATCCAAGGCAGGCCCGATGCTGTGCGCCAGACCCAGGAGCCGATACGCGGCAACTGGGACGATCGACGCAACGATGGCAATCGCCAATGGCAGGCGGGCCGTGGCCCCGAAAATGGTCGCATCGACAACAACCGCCCTCATGGCAACGGCTGGGGCCCAGGCCCGCAGTATCGTCCGGGGCAGATGATTGATCGCTTCCCGGACCGCTACGACCGCGTAGCGTGGCGCGGTCAGGACTATTTCTTCTCCGGTGGCTACTGGTATCGCCCACAAGGCCCGCGCTATGTCGTGGTGTCTGCGCCGTATGGTGCGCGCACCCGCTATCTTCCGGACTACGCCCAGCAAGTCTGGATCGGTGGCGGGATGTTCTTCCTGGCAGCCGGCACGTACTACCAGTACATGGACAACAGCCAGGACTACGTAGTGGTCAACCCACCGGGCCAGGCAATCGCGCCGCCTCCGCAGCCGGTTTACCAGCAGCCGGTCAGCAATGGATATGACGTGAATTTCTATCCGGCTAACGGCCAGCCGCCGGCGCAGGTTGCTCAGGATCGGTATGACTGCCAGCGCTGGGCCGCCCAGCAGAGCGGCTTCGATCCCGCTGGCGCCAGCTACGCGCCCGCGCCAGAAGTGGTCAATATCTACCGGCAGAACATGGCCAACTGCCTGGTCAGTCGCGGCTACAGTGTGAACTGACCCGCTGTTGAAGCACTGCCGACCACTTCCTTGGGGTCGGCGTGCACCAGCACCTCCGCCTTCGGGAACACCTCGTTGATGGCCGCTTCCGCCTTGTCGCACAAGGCATGGGCGGCTGACAGGGTGAGGTTGCCGGGCAACTCCAGGTGCAGCTGCACAAACCAGTGGTTGCCCGACATGCGTGTGCGCAGGTCATGGGCGCCCAGCACGCCAGGCACTGCACAGGCCAGCTTCAGCATCTGCTCGCTGACATCGCTGGGCAGTTCCTGATCCATCAGGATCGCCGAGCTTTCCTTGGCGATATGCAGCGCGCTCCAAAGGATGTAAGCAGCAATCCCCAAGCCGAACCAGGCATCCAATTCAGTAAAGCCGAAGCGTGCCAGCAGCAGCGCCACGAGGATGCTGCCATTGAGCATCATGTCCGAGCGGTAATGCAGCGAGTCGGCCCGCACGGCTGTGGAGCCGGTCTCGCGGATCACCTTGTACTGCAACGCCAGCAGCGCCGCCGTCAGCAGCAACGACAACACCATCACGGCGATGCCGATGCCGGCCTGGCCCATGGGCTGCGGATTGTGCAGGCGTTCGATGGCCTGGTACCCGATCAACACCGCACTCACCGCGATGAACAACCCTTGGGCCATGCCGGCCATGGCCTCGGCCTTGCCGTGGCCGTAACGGTGGTCGTCATCGGCCGGGCGCAGCGCGTAATGAACGGCCAGCAGGTTGAGGGTCGAGGTGGCGCCGTCGAGCACCGAGTCGGTCAGCCCGGCCAGCATGCTGACCGAGCTGCTCATCCACCAGGCAACGCTCTTGGCCACGATCAAGACAAACGCCACCGCGACAGACGCGCGGGTGGCCAGGCGCAACAGCCGTTCATGCTCGGGGGAAGTGACCATGGTGTCCTCAGGCAGCGGGTACGAGGCCGTAGGCGGCCAGTTGCTGGACGCTGCCGCGATGCTGGATCAGGCGCGGGTCGTTGAGCGGGAGGCTCTGGCCCAGTTCGGTTTGCATTATCGCTTGCAGCTTGGCGTTATCAACCTTGCCGTCCACACCCACGGCCTGGTGCAGAATCACCGGGTCGATCTGTGCGGTCTTGCCGTGGGGCAGGTAGATGGCGCCGGTGGTGAAGTCGACGCCGTAGGCGATCAGGCCGGGGATGATATAGAAGAGCAGGCCGACGGCATCCAGCACGGCAATGCCAGGATCGATCCGGCCGTCGATCTGGCCGCGACGCTCAGGGTAGAAAATGGCGCCACAGCCGGTCATTTGGGCGAGCAGGGCGGCAAGTACGACGCCTCCGATAATACGGGAAGGTGTGCGCATGGGGAGTCTCCTGGGGGAAAGATGCAACGATACAAGCAAATGAAGTTGAACGACACTTGAGACCGTGGGGCAGGCGTCTGGTTCGCCGTTATACTGCGTGGCCGACAGCGGAGTCCCCATGAAGTCGTTACCCATCGATGCCGTCCTGCCCGCCTTGCGTCAGGCCCTGAGCCAGCGCCACGAAGCGGTGCTCGAAGCGCCGCCCGGCGCCGGCAAGACCACCCGCGTGCCCTTGGCCCTGCTCGACGAGCCGTGGCTGGCCGGGCAGACCATCCTCATGCTCGAACCACGACGTCTGGCTGCGCGGGCGGCGGCCGAGCGGCTGGCCAGCGAGCTGGGCGAAAAGGTGGGCGCAACCGTCGGCTACCGCATTCGCCTGGAAAACAAGGTCGGCCCATGCACCCGGATCGAGGTGGTGACCGAGGGCATCCTGGTACGGCGGCTGCAGGATGATCCAGCGCTGGAAGGCGTGGGGCTCGTCATTTTCGACGAATTTCACGAACGCTCCCTGGACGCTGATCTTGCGCTGGCCTTGAGTCTCAACGGTCGTGAGCTGCTGCGCGAAGATCCGCCGCTGAAAATTCTGCTGATGTCCGCGACGCTTGAGGGCGAGCGGCTGTCGGCCTTGTTGGATGATGCACCGGTAGTCAGCAGTGAAGGCCGGATGTTCCCGGTGGCCATGCGTTGGGGGCGCAACCTGCAGCCGGGCGAGTTCATCGAGCCCAGTGTGGTGAAGACCGTGCTCGAAGCCCTGCGCGATGAAGCCGGCAGCCTGCTGGTGTTTTTGCCCGGCCAGGCGGAGATTCGCCGAGTGCATCAGTCGTTGCTCGATGCGCTGGGGGAGGGCGGTGATACGTTACTTTGCCCACTGCACGGCGAGCTGGACCTGGCCGCTCAGCGGGCAGCCATCGACCCCGCGCCGACGGGCAAGCGCAAGGTGGTGCTGGCGACCAACATTGCCGAGACCAGCCTGACCATCGACGGCGTGCGGGTGGTGATCGACGCCGGGCTGGCGCGGGTGCCACGCTTTGACCCAGGCAGCGGCATGACCCGGCTCGATACCCAGCGTATCTCCCGTGCCAGCGCCACTCAACGCGCCGGTCGCGCAGGGCGGCTGGAGCCTGGCGTGTGCTATCGGTTGTGGTCCGAGGCACAGCACCCGCAATTGGCGGCTTATGGTGCGGCAGAAATTCTTCAGGCGGATCTGGCCGGATTGGCCTTGCAACTGGCGCGCTGGGGGGTGGAGCCCCAGCAACTGCGCTGGCTGGATGCACCGCCCACCGCAGCGGTGGCGCAAGCGCGCGACCTGTTGCAGCGACTCGGGGCTTTGCTCGCCGACGGCCGCTTGAGCGCCCATGGTCAGGCCATGGCTCAGGTGCCGGCTCATCCTCGTATCGCCCATTTGCTGCTGCGAGGGCATGAGTTGGGCCTCGGGCCAATGGCCTGTGATGTGGCGGCCCTGCTGGGGGAGCGCGATATCCTGCGCGGTGCCGGGGCCGACCTGCACAGCCGACTGGCGTTGCTGTCAGGTGAGCAACAAGCCCAGCGGGGCGCGCAGGGCGGCGTGCAGCGTATTCGTCAATTGGCGCGGCAGTATCGCGGTTACACCCATGGCAAACCGACCTCGCCTGTGAGCGATCCCGATCACGGCCGCTGGCTGGGCTGCCTGTTGGCCCTGGCCTATCCTGATCGGGTGGCGCAACAGCGTCGTTCAGGTGGCGCTGAGTACCGCTTGGCCAACGGCCGCGCCGCATTGTTCAACGAGGCGGATGCCCTGATGAAACATCCCTGGCTGGTGGTAGCTGACCTGGGCAGTCGCCAGGGCCAGCGGGAAGAGCGCATCTATCTAGCCGCCGATTTCGATCCGCTGTTGTTCGACAGCGTGCTGGCCGAGCAGGTCAGGGTGCTGGACGAACTGGAATGGGACGAACGCGAAGGCGTATTGCGTGCCGAGCGTCAGCGCAAGGTGGGTGAGTTGATACTGGCCCGGGAGCCACTGACCGGCCTGGATGCCAACGCCCGCAGCCAGGCGCTGGTCAATCTGGTGCGCCGCAAAGGCCTGGAGCTACTCCCCTGGACTCCGGCCCTGCGCCAATGGCAGGCCCGTATAGCGTTGCTGCGCGGGCTGGACCTGCAGCGGCAAGCGCACAGCGTGTGGCCGGACCTCGCTGATACCGCGTTGCTGGCGTCTCTGGAAGACTGGTTGCAGCCTTATCTGAACAACGTCAGCCGGCTGAGCCATTTCGCTGGATTGGACCTGTCGTCCATCCTGCATAACGCACTGCCATGGCCTTTGCCGCAGCAACTGGAAGAGCAAGCGCCGGGCCATATCTCGGTGCCGTCGGGCTCTTCCATCAAGCTGGACTACAGCGAAACGCCGCCGGTGCTGGCGGTGCGCTTGCAGGAACTGTTCGGCCTGGCCGACACCCCGCGCATTGCCGGTGGGCGCCAGGTGTTGAAGCTGCATTTGCTGTCCCCGGCGCGGCGGCCGGTGCAGGTCACCCAGGACCTGGCCAACTTCTGGCGCAGTACGTATCTGGAGGTGAAGAAGGATTTGAAGGGGCGGTATCCGAAGCATTATTGGCCGGATGATCCGTTGGTGGCGGAGGCGACGGCGCGGGTGAAGCCCAGAGGGACGTAAGGGGCCGATCGCCTGGTTGACGGATGCAACCCCCCAACGTTCTGAAGTTGTCAGTCCCGAGCCCGATCCGCCTGCGCATCCCCCAACAACATGAACAACCGATACAGCACAATACTGGTAAACAACTGCAGAAAGCTGTTCACGCTGTCGATCATCAACCCCAGCACCGGGTTGCGCGGGTCGGGGTATAGCTGATCGCTGATCCCGCTCAGCAGCCACAGGGGCGCGAGTACCGCCAGTATGCAGGTCAGAATCCGCCAGAACTGCCCGTGGGTCATGATGAAGCTCTGCTTGATGGCCTCGATCGGGGTGAGGTTGCGCAGCACCAGCAGGTATTCGGAAAACGCCAGCTTGACCATGATCCAGACGCCCGGCAGGACGAACATCGACAGGCCGAGGATGATCAGTACGGTACTGCTACCCGTCAGCAGGGCGAACATCGGCCACAAACGCATGGCGCCGGCCAGCAGGTTGCGCACGCGGGGCTGGCCGCCGTTGCTGCGCACGTCGAGAAACAGGATCAGTGCGGCGGTGTACAGCGGGTAGAACAGCAGGCCGAAAGCGATGTCGTAGACGGGCGACCCGTCCGGGCCGATGGCGCGGTCGAGCAATTCCTTGCCCAGCGCCTCGATCACCACCAGGGGCAGGCACAGGCGCACGATGGCCAGGAAGTTGCGGCGAAAGAAGTACAGCGAGTCACGCAGGATACTGAGCGGGTTCATCAATGAGGGTCGCAAACGGTCTGAAAGGCGGAAATGGCCCCGAGCATAACCGAGAGCGGCGGCTGGGTACTAGGCGATGGTCTTTTGCCTGTGGATGTCAGTCAGTAAGCACGACAGCCGATAGGCCACTACGGCGGCCCCCAACTGCACGAAAAGAATAAAGATGTCGAGCAGCACGTCTACCATTGGGTGGGAGGGCAGGAAGAAGCGCCCCATTTGGAACGCAAACAAGGGCAGCACGGCCCCTGTGAGGCTCGCAGCTACCAGCCAGAAGTGACCGCGCGTCAACGCAAAGCTTTCCCGAATGGCCGCTGTCGGGTTCAGGCTCCGGACTATCAGCAGCGGCTGTGTCAGGCTTAGCCTGATGGAGAGCCACAAGGCGAGCACGGTACCGAGTGCGATGAGCGCTATGGGCACGCTCGGGCTGACGACCATACCGGTGAGCATCACGATACCGGGAAAGACCAACACCGCTGCGCTGGCGGTAATGATCAACAGGTTAAGCATGGCCAATGAAATCAACGCTGGAATCCGTGTGCTCGCGACCGCAAAAACCTTCTGAGTGGTGGGGTCGCCGCCGTTGATCCTAGCATCGAGGTATACCAGCAGCGCGCCGGTATAGAACGATGAAAACACCAGCATAAGAATGACATCGCCGTAAACGGGCCGATCGCTGTCCATAAAGTCCAACAGTTGTACAGCTAGCGCCTGGGGGATGATCACCGGCAGACACAACCGTGCTATCGCAATGAGATTGCAACGGAAAAAATACAGCGAGTCACGAAGCACGGCAAAAGCTTGCATGGTCCAACCATCAGGCATCGAATCCGGCGGCCACTCTAACCAAGCCCTCCCGTCGGCCCAATGGCAAATATGTGAGCAAATAAAACAAGTTTCATGGGGCGCGCCATTGAAAGCGTCGTGGCGGCCCCCATCACATGACTGAGCCAGGCAGAAATGCTGCCCGGCATTCGATTTCTACCGGCAATCTAACGAGGTCGCCATGAACAGCGATGAGCAAACCCTGATCGATGGACTGTTTTCCCGGCTGCAACAGGCCGAAAGGGACGCAGGCCCGCGCGACGCGCTAGCGGAACAGCGGATCAAGGATCACGTGGCCCGCCAGCCGAATGTGGCCTATTTCATGGCCCAGGCGATTCTGGTTCAGGAGGCCGCGCTCAAGCGGATGGACCAGCAGAACAAACAGCTGCAACAGGATCTGGAGCAGGCTCGCGCCCAGGCTCAGCCGGCTGCGCAGCCTCAGCAGAGCGGCGGTTTTCTCTCCAGCCTGTTCGGCGGCGGCTCCCGCGAGTCCGAGCCGGCTCCGGCGCCGCAGTCTTCCGGCGGCTGGCGCGAGCCGGGGCGTGGTCCGGCCTATGGCGGCCAGCCCCAACAGCCGCAGCAGCCCTACTACCCGCCTCAGCAGCAAGCCCCGGCGGCACCGTCGGCGGCCAGCAGCTTCATGGGCGGCGCGCTGAAGACCGCTGCAGGCGTGGCCGGCGGGGTGATGCTGGCCGAAGGCATCAGCAGTCTGTTCCATCACAACGCGCAGCCTGAAGAGATCGTCGAAGTCATCAAGGAAGAGCCTAACCAGTACGCCGGCAACAACAACGACGGCGGCTGGGGCAACAACGATCAGGCCAACGTCGGCAACGACTCGTGGGCCAATCAGGATCCGGGTGGCTTTGGCGGCAGCGATGATGGCGGTGGCTTCTTCTCGGACGATGACGACTACGTCTGAGCACCCTCTGTCGCCGCGCTGACGCAAAACTCGGCGCGGCGCGGCCGCCACTGGCATACTGGGCCTTTGCCAAGGCCCGGTTGCCTGGGCGCCAAGGGGAAGTGCGGTGAAGAAAATCGCAGTGTTTGCCGATGTGCAGAACCTCTATTACACCGTGCGCCAGGTCCATGGTTGCCACTTCAACTACGCCGCCCTATGGGCTGACATCCGCCAGCGTGGCGAGATCGTCGAGGCCTACGCCTATGCGATCGATCGTGGCGACAGCAAACAGCAGCAGTTTCAGCAGATCCTGCGCAACCTCGGTTTTACCGTCAAACTCAAACCTTATATCCAGCGCAGCGATGGCTCGGCCAAAGGCGACTGGGATGTGGGCATCACCATCGATATCATGGACGCCGCCGACCATGTCGATGAAATCGTGCTGGCCTCGGGCGATGGCGATTTCGACCTGCTGCTGGAACGGGTTATCCACAAACATGGTGTCGAAGCGGTGGCCTATGGCGTCCCCGGTCTCACCGCGCATTCGCTGATTCGGGCCGCCAGCCGCTACGTGCCGATCGAAGGCGCCTTGTTGCTCAAACATTGAAACACTGTAGAAATTGCTCAGGAATCTGCTGTCTTGGAACGCATCGCCGTCATCGACTTTGAAACCACGGGCATCACGCCCAACGCCCGCTGCCGCGCCACCGAGATCGCTGTGGTGATGCTGGAGGGCGGGCGCATCGTCGACCGCTTCCAGAGCCTGATGAACGCCGGCTTGCCGGTGCCGGGTTTCATCACCGGCCTCACCGGGATTTCCACGGCCATGGTGCGCAACGCGCCACCGGCCGCCGAGGTCATGGAGCAGGTGGGCGAGTTCGTGGGCCATACCCCGCTGCTGGCGCACAACGCGTCCTTCGACCAGCGTTTCTGGGATTACGAAATGAGTCTGATCCGTCGCGAGCGCGTGCAGAAGTTTGCCTGCTCGCTGCTGTTGGCTCGTCGACTGCTGCCCTCGGCGCCCAATCACAAGCTGGGTACCTTGAACACCTGGGCCAACCTGCCTCACACCGGCCAGGCCCACCGGGCCATGGCCGATGCGGAGATGGCCGCCAACCTGACGCACTATCTGGCGACCGAGCTGCGCCAGCGCCACGGCCTGGCGCAGGTGTCCCATGGCTTGTTCTGCACCTTGCAGAAAGTGGCGGCGGCGAAGATTCCCGAGGCGTTGAAGAAGTATCGGCTTTGACCGCAATGGCAGTGCCTCATCCTTCGCTGGGTTGACTTTCACTGGCAAGCAGGGCCGTCTGATCGGCCCGCCTCAACACCACGCGCCGTAACCCACCCCAACAAGGTAAACTGCGCGCCATCGCAAAACCTACTCTGACGGAATTCCCATGACATTCGCCTCCCTTGGCCTGATCGACCCGCTGCTGCGCGCGCTGGAAACCCTGGGCTACCAGACGCCGACGCCGGTTCAGGCCCAGGCCATTCCGGCCGTGCTTGCCGGCCGTGATCTGATGGCGGCTGCCCAGACAGGCACCGGCAAGACCGCAGGTTTCGCCCTGCCGCTGCTGCAGCGCCTGACCATGGCCGGCCCCAAGGTGGGTAGCAACTGCGCACGCGCGCTGATTCTGGTGCCGACCCGCGAGCTGGCCGAACAGGTGCACGCCAACATTGTGGAGTATGCCGAACACCTGCCCCTGAGCACCTACGCGGTGTACGGCGGCGTCAGCATCAACCCGCAGATGATGAAGCTGCGCAAGGGTGTCGACTTGTTGGTGGCCACGCCGGGGCGTCTGCTTGATCTGTTTCGCCAGAACGCGGTGAAGTTCAGCCAGCTGGAAACCCTGGTGCTGGACGAAGCCGACCGCATGCTGGACCTGGGCTTTTCCGAAGAGCTGCGCGACATCTACGCAGCCTTGCCCAAGCAGCGTCAGACCCTGCTGTTCTCGGCGACTTTCTCCGACGCAATTCGCGCATTGGCCGGCCAGACCCTCAACGACCCGTTGAGCATCGAAGTCAGCCCGCGCAACGTCGCGGCCAGTTCGGTCAAGCAGTGGATCGTCACGGTCGACAAGAAGCGCAAGCCGGAATTGTTCTGCCACCTGCTCCGTCAACAGCGCTGGACCCAGGTGCTGGTGTTCGCCAAGACCCGTAACGGAGTCGATGCGCTGGTCGAGCGCTTGCAGGGCTTGGGTGTGAACGCCGACGGCATCCATGGCGACAAGCCCCAGGCCACGCGCCAACGGGCGCTGGATCGCTTCAAAGCCAGCGAATTGCAGATTCTGGTGGCCACCGATGTGGCGGCCCGGGGCCTGGACATCGAAGACTTGCCGCTGGTGGTGAATTTCGACCTGCCCATCGTCGCGGAGGATTACATCCACCGCATCGGCCGTACCGGACGCGCCGGGGCGACGGGCGAAGCGATTTCGCTGGTGTGTGCCGACGAGGTGCAGCTATTGTCTGCCATCGAAACCCTGACCCGCCAGACCCTCAAACGCATCGAGGAGCCTGATTTCGAGCCTGAGCATCGTGTGCCTTCCACCGACGCCAGCGGCCAGGTGCTTAAAAAGCCGAAAAAACCGAAAAAACCCAAGGTCAGCGGCGGCAAGCGCACCCTGGGCAAGTGGCTGGACAGCGGCGATACCCCGAGTGATCCGGTGCCGGCGCCCAAGCCTGTGCGCAAGGTGCCGGTCTTCAACACCGGGCCGCGCAAGCGCAAGCCGTAAGCCCCGTCTCCTACGGCGTGGGTGTGGATGGGGAGAAAGTCGTCAACCAACTCAACACCCCATCCGCTGCCACGCACCCGCTGGCGAAGCATGCCGTCAGCAGGTAACCGCCGGTCGGCGCTTCCCAGTCGAGCATTTCGCCTGCGCAAAATACCCCCGGCATATTTTTCAGCATCAGGCGCTCATCCAGCGCCTCGGGCGCGACCCCGCCGGCCGTGCTGATGGCTTCGTCCAGCGGCCGCGGTCTCACCAGGGTCACGGGCAATTGCTTGATCAACCTCGCCAGAGCGGCGGTGTCGGCGAAGTCCTCTTTGTGCGCAAGCTCACGCAGCAGGCCCGCCTTGACCCCGTCCAGGCCTAATTGGCTGTGCAAATGTTTGGCCATGGAGCGGGAGCCGCGAGGCTTGCTCAGGGCTTTTACGACGCTATCCACAGATGTGCTCGGCAGCAGATCCAGATGCACCACAGCCTTTCCCTGGGCGTTGATGCGCTCGCGAATTTGCGCGGACAGCGCATAGACCAGACTGCCTTCCACCCCGGTCGCCGTGACCACGCATTCCCCCAGCCGCAAAGGCCCGTCGCTCAGGCCCATGGCGATATTCTTCAGCGGCGCCCCGGCGAATCGCTCGCGCAGAAGATCGCTCCAGGCGCCGACTTCAAAACCGCAATTGGCGGCCTGTAACGGGTTGACTTCGACCTCATGGGCCTCAAGGCCAGGCACCCACGCCCCGTCGGAACCCAGCCGCGTCCAACTGGCGCCGCCGAGGGCAAGCACCGTGGCGTCTGGCCTCACCTGCATCTCGCCCTGTGGATAACAGATCTTCAGTACGCCATCGGCCTGCCAGCCCAGCCAGCGATGTCGGGTGTGGATAACCACGCCGGCATCGCGCAGGCGCTTGAGCCACGCGCGCAGCAAGGGCGCAGCCTTCATGTCGGTGGGGAACACCCGGCCCGAGCTGCCGACGAAGGTGTCGATACCCAGGCCCTGAATCCAGGTGCGCAAGTGATCGGCATCGAACGCCCGTAGCCAGCCGGCGACCCAGTCGCTGCGCTCGGCATAGCGTGAAATGAAGGCGGGCAGGGCTTCGGAGTGGGTAATGTTCATGCCGCCCACGCCTGCCAGGAGAAACTTGCGCCCCACCGAAGCCATGCCGTCATACAGATCGACACGCATGCCGGCCTGGCTCAGGCGCTCGGCGGCCATCAATCCGGCAGGGCCGCCGCCAATGATTGCAACGTGGTAGGGGCGAGGAGGGCGCTGATCGGTCATGGCGGTGTGTGGCATCGTTGTAAACAGGTCGCGCAGTGTACCTCAAGCGAGTTGAGCAAAAAACGTACAGGCGCCGCCAAGTACCGGAATTGCTGGGGGAAATCTGCTTGCGCTCAGCTTATCCACAGGCGGCTGCACAGCCACTGTGGGTAACTTCCACGGTTTTAATCCAGATTGAATTCTGTCCACAGGCGCTGAGCACTGTGGTGCAGGATGCCGTGACGCGCGGCCAGGGCCTCCCGGTCCTTGCTGTAGCCGCCGCCGATCACCCCCATGACCGGTATGGCGCGCTTGAGACAGTGACGAATCACGGCCTCGTCCCGTGCAGCGATCCCTGCATCGGTCAGCTTCAGATAGCCCAGCGCGTCGTGCTGGTGAACATCCACCCCGGCGTCGTACAGCACCAGGTCCGGTTGGTACAGCGGCAGCAGATAGTCCAGCGCCTCGTCCACCACCTGCAAGTACTGGCTATCATTCAAGCCCATGGCCAAGGGAATGTCCCAGTCACTCTGGGCCTTGCGGGCTGGAAAGTTCTTTTCGCAGTGCAGTGATACGGTAATGGCATCGGCCGTGTGCTCGAGGATGCGCGCCGTGCCGTCGCCCTGGTGCACATCGCAGTCAAAAATGAGCACACGGCTGACCTGGCCGGCTTCCAGCAGGTAATGGCTGATCACTGCCAGGTCATTGAAAATGCAGAAACCGGCTGGGTAGTCGTAGTGAGCATGGTGGGTGCCACCCGCCAGGTGGCAGGCCAGACCGTGGCGCAGGGCCATTTGCGCAGTCAGCAACGAGCCGCCTACGGCGCGCACGGTACGCCGGGCCAAGGCTTCGCTCCAGGGCAGGCCGAGGCGCCGTTGGTCTTCGCGAGACAACTCGGCGTTCATGTAGCGCTCGATATAGGAGCGGTCATGGGCCAGTGCGAGGATATCCACAGGGCACAGCTGTGGCCTCAGCAAGTCGTGGTCGCGGGTCAGCCCGGTGGCAACGAGGTGGTCGCGCAGCAAACGGAATTTGTCCATGGGAAAACGATGCTCGGCGGGGAACGTCGGGCTGTAGTCCTCGTGGTAGATCAATGGCATTGGCATCAGGAGCGTCTGGGCAGCGGGCCGTTGGCCGAAGGGCCAATCTTGCCAGTTCAATGACGATGCCGCACGCTTGAAGGAGTGCAAGCAATGACCCGGATCCTGCAACTGGAAAGCGCGCGCTTGCTGCTGCGGCAGTGGCGCGACGACGATCTGCCGCAATTTGCCGAGATGTGTGCCGACCCTCAGGTCATGCGCTATTACCCCCAGGCCCTCAGCCGTCTGGAGAGCGCGGCGGTCATTGGCAATATTCGCGGGCACTTCGCTGAAAACGGCTTTGGGCTCTGGGCGTTGCAGCGCAAGGACAGCGGTGAATTCATCGGTTTTACCGGGCTCAACCACGTCGATTTCGAAGCGATTTTCACCCCGGCGGTGGAGATCGCCTGGCGCCTGGGCCGCCAGCACTGGGGGCTGGGCTACGCCAGCGAAGCGGCCTGGACTGCCCTGCGCTGTGGCTTCGGCCAGCTGGACCTGGACGAGATGGTGGCCTTTGCTGCCACCGCCAATGTAGCCTCGGAAAAAGTCATGCAGGCCATCGGCATGCGCCGCGATCGCAGCGAGTTCGATCATCCGGCCCTGGCCGACGGTCATCCCTTGCGCCGTCACTTGCTGTACCGCATTACCCGTTCCCAATGGCTGGACACGTTGCGCGGGTAAGCCGGCCACACATTTTGTATCATGGCGCTTTTGCCGTTGTACCAAATCGGCGTCGGAGGGTTCGAATGAGCGAAGTGCTGAATGATCTGGTCGATTTGCTGAGCCTTGAGCCGATTGAAGAAAATCTGTTTCGCGGACGCAGCCAGGACCTGGGTTTTCGCCAGTTGTTCGGCGGGCAGGTACTGGGGCAGTCCTTGTCGGCGGCCACCCAGACCCTCGAAACGGACCGCCACGTGCATTCCCTGCATGGTTATTTCCTGCGTCCCGGCGATGCCCAGTTGCCCGTGGTGTACATGGTCGAGCGGGTGCGGGACGGCGGCAGTTTCAGCACCCGGCGCGTCACGGCG
The DNA here is from genome assembly GCF_018449655.1 of Pseudomonas sp. dw_358. GTDB lineage: Bacteria > Pseudomonadota > Gammaproteobacteria > Pseudomonadales > Pseudomonadaceae > Aquipseudomonas. The sequence continues at coordinate 431,917 of NZ_JAAVUX010000001.1, read as the reverse complement.
GTGCAGAAGGGCAAGCAGATCTTCACCTGCAGCGTGTCGTTTCAAGTGGACGAGGTCGGTTTCGAGCATCAGGCGAGCATGCCCGAGGTGGTCGGCCCGGAAGACCTGCCCACCGAGATCGAATTGATGCAGGCGGCCGCTCATTTGATGCCGGAACACCTGCGCGAAAAGCTGCTATGCCCAAAGCCCATCGAAGTGCGGCCGGTCACAGTGCGCGACCCCTTGAACCCCGAGCCCGCCGAGCCGATCAAGTACATCTGGTTTCGCGCTGATGGCACCTTGCCCGCTCAGCCGGCCTTGCACAAATATCTGCTGGCCTACGCGTCCGATTTCAATCTGCTGACCACCGCGTTGTTGCCCCACGGCAAGTCGGTGTGGAATCGCGATATGCAGTTGGCCAGTCTCGATCATTCGCTGTGGTTTCACGGCAACGTCCAGGCCGACGAGTGGCTGCTGTATGCCATCGACAGCCCTTGGGCGGGCAACGCCCGTGGGTTTGCCCGCGCCAGTATCTTCAACCGGGAAGGGCGACTGGTGGCGTCGTCGGCTCAGGAAGGCTTGATCCGCCACCGCAAGGACTGGGCATGAGCGTCGGTAATTTGCGTCACTGGGTGTTCGACATGGACGGTACCCTGACCGTGGCGGTGCACGACTTCGTCGCTATCCGCCGGGCGCTGGATATTCCGCCCGAGGACGACATCCTCACGCACCTTGCGGCCCTGCCGGCCGAACAAGGGCAGGCCAAGCACGCCTGGTTGCTGGAGCACGAGCGCGAGCTGGCGGTGGCCTCGCAGGCGGCGCCCGGCGCAGTGGAGTTGGTGCGTGAGCTGGCGGCGCGTGGCTACCGCCTGGGCATCCTGACCCGCAATGCGCGAGAGCTGGCCCATATCACCTTGCAGGCAATCGGCATCGCCGACTGTTTCGATGAGGCCGACGTGCTGGGTCGCGACGATGCCTTGCCCAAGCCTGACCCACAGGGGTTGCTGAGCCTGTCCAAGGCTTGGGGCGTGGCCCCTGCGCAGATGGTGATGGTCGGTGATTACCGCTTCGACCTGGAGTGCGCGCGAGCGGCCGGGGCGCATTCGGTGCTGGTCAACCTGCCGGAGAACCCGTGGCCGGAACTGGCGGATTGGCATGCGGCCGACTGCAACGTCCTGGCCCAGATGATTGCCCACCGGTAGGCCCGAGCTTGCTCGGGAAGAACGGTCGCGCAATTATCGGATAAGGGCCGCACTGCCTTCCCGAGCAAGCTCGGTCCTGCAATTGGGCGCGGAGGGCGCCTTAGAGATTCTGCGCCGCAAAGGTATCGCACTGATTGATGTCCCCCTTGGCAAACCCGGTCTTGAACCAACGCACCCGCTGTGCGGAGGAGCCATGGGTAAAGGAGTCCGGCACCACGCGCCCCTGACCCTGCTGCTGCAAACGGTCGTCGCCGATGGCGTTGGCGGCGTTTAGCGCCTCTTCGATATCTCCAGGCTCCAGCCAGTTGAGGCGCTTCTGCGCATTGTTGGCCCATACCCCGGCAAAGCAGTCGGCTTGCAGCTCCAGGCGCACCGACAAGCCGCTGGCGCCTTCCATGGGTTGGCCCCGTTGGGCGGCGGCATCGACCTTGGCCGAAATCCCCAGCAGGTTCTGCACATGGTGGCCCACCTCGTGGGCGATCACATAAGCCTGGGCAAAATCACCGGCGGCGCCGAAACGGGTGCTCATCTCACGGAAGAAGTCCATGTCCAGATACACCTTCTGGTCGGCCGGGCAGTAGAACGGGCCCGTGGCCGAGGTCGCGTTGCCACAGCCCGAGCGGACCTGGCTGCGGAACAGCACCAGCGTCGGGTCCTTGTACTGGCGGCCCATCTGCGCGAACACCTGACGCCAGGTGTCTTCGGTGTCGCCGAGGATGGAACGAACGAATTCGGCTTGTTGATCATTGGCCGGCGGCGCTTTGGTGCTGGCTGGGGAGGGTGATTGAGTATGGCTGGTTTGCCCGCTGAGTTCTGCCAGTAGCTGAAGCGGATCCTGACCGGTCAACAGACCGAACCCCACTACCAGCACCACCGCCGTCAGGCTCAGGCCTTTGCCGCCAATACGCAGACCACCACCACCACCACCCGGCGAGCCGTCCCGATCATCGACGACGTTGTCACTGCGGCGGCCTTTTTTCCATAGCATGCTGAGTCCCTCGGATGCGGTTAGGTCATATCCATTTGGTTATGGGTAGGACCGTTATTTTCAGTGTTCGTCGCGCGGGGTTTGCGTGAGACTAGTCGTCAGCCTGACTTCAGGTCTTTTATAACTCCAATAACAGGAGATCGACATGTCTTCCCAAGACTCCAGTCGCTTCATTATCCGTGATCGCAATTGGCACCCCAAGGCACTGACCCCCGACTACAAGACCTCGATTCCACGCTCGCCGCGTCAGGCGTTGGTAAGTATCCCGCAGTCGGTGAGCGAGACCACAGGGCCCAACTTTTCCCACCTCAAGTTCGGCGAGCACGACCACGATCTGCTGCTCAACTATAACCATGGTGGTTTACCCGTCGGCGAACGCATCATCGTCGCTGGCCGCGTCTGCGACCAATATGGCAAGCCGATCCCCCACACGTTGGTAGAAATGTGGCAGGCCAACGCTGGCGGCCGCTATCGCCACAAGAATGACCGTTACCTGGCGCCGCTCGACCCCAACTTCGGTGGCGTGGGCCGCACCCTGACCGACAGCGAGGGCTATTACAGCTTCCGCACCGTCAAGCCAGGCCCTTACCCATGGCGCAACGGTCCCAACGACTGGCGCCCGGCGCACATCCACTTCTCCATCAGTGGCCCGTCGATCTCCACCAAGCTCATCACCCAGCTGTATTTCGAGGGTGACCCGCTGATTCCGTTCTGCCCGATCGTCAAATCGATCGCTGACCCGGAGGCGGTGCAAAGCCTGGTGGCCAAGCTTGACTTGGCCAATGCCAATCCGATGGACTGCCTGGCCTACCGCTTCGACATCATCCTGCGCGGCCAGCGCAAGACTCACTTCGAAAACCGCTGAGGGGGACCTGTCATGCCTGTTCAAACGCTCAAGGAAACCCCGTCGCAGACCGCTGGCCCTTATGTGCACATCGGCCTGGCCCTGTCCGCCGCCGGCATCGAGCCACGCGAGCACGAAATCTGGAACCAGATGGCCAAGCCCGGTGCTCCGGGTGAGCACATTCTGTTACTGGGCGATGTCTACGACGGCAACGGCCATCTGGTGCGAGACTCGTTTCTGGAGTTCTGGCAAGCCGACGCCAGCGGTCACTACGACACCGACTACAACACTGAAAAGGTGTTCAACAGCTTCGGCCGTACCGCCACCACTTTCGACGGTGGCGAGTGGAACCTGCACACGGTCAAGCCGGGTGTGGTGAACAACGCTGCAGGCGTGCCCATGGCACCCCACGTCAACGTCAGCCTGTTTGCCCGCGGGATCAACATCCAGCTGCAAACCCGCCTGTACTTCGATGATGAAGCCGAGGCCAACGCCAAGGACCCGGTGCTCAACCTGATCGAGCAACCGGCCCGCCGTCTGACCTTGATTGCCAAACGCTGCGAAGTGGAAGGCAAGACGGCCTACCGTTTTGATATCCGCATTCAGGGCGAAGGCGAGACGGTGTTCTTCGATTTCTGATTGGCGCTGAATCGAACCCGGGCTGCGCGCGCTCCCACAGGATCAACGGTGGGAGTGCGCGCAGCCCGCGTTCGTTTCAGGTTGTGGAATTCGGTTCCATATTCTATGGTTTGTGCTCCACCAAGCCGCGTGTAGAATCGCCCGAATTTTTCCAGGACTCACTCCATGGCCGGCAGTCAGATCGAACGCGCATTCAGCCTTCTCGAAAGCCTCACCAGCGATCCGCGCGGCATGCACATGCAGGACCTGGCCGATCAGCTGGACATTCCGAAAAGCGCCACCCACCGCATGCTGGCCGAGCTGATTCGGCTGGGCTACGTGCGCCAGAATCCGGACAATCAGCGTTATCACCTGTCGACCAAACTGGTCGCCTTGGGCTTTCGCTACCTGGCCAGCAGCGGCGCCGATATTGTCCAGCCGATCCTCGACCGGTTGGCGCTGGAAACCGGTGAACTGGTGCGTCTGGGGGTGATCGACGGCGATCGCCAGACCTGGATCGCCAAAGCTCAGGGCGCCCGGCCGGGCCTGCGCTATGACCCCGACATGGGTCGCGATGCCCCCTTGTTCTATACCGCCTCCGGGCATGCCTGGCTGTCGAGCATGAGCGATGCGCAAGCGTTGGCCAGAGTCGAACAGCAGGGCCTGACCGACCCTGCGGATTTTGGCCCCCATGCACCCAAGTCCAATGCCGAACTGCTGGAGCGCCTGAGGGTGGCTCGCGAACGGGGTTACGCCTGGGTCAGCGAAAGCTCGGCCGTGGGCATGTCGGCGCTGGCTGTCGTGGTGCGCGACCCGGTGGACCAGCATGTGGTCGGCGTCCTCAGCGTCGCCGGCCCCACCGCGCGCCTGAGTATGGCCAGAATGGAGGACATCGCCCCCGCCTTGTTGGCGAGCGCCTCCGAACTTTCTGCAGCCTCTCCCGCCTCCGAGCTCTTCGTTTAACGAGCCCTATAAATAAAAACCCGAAGCCCCTTGCGACAATATGGAACTGCGTTCTAAATAAGCGGTGATTGAATAAAAACAACAGTGGCCGAATGGAGCATTTCATTCGGCGCATCGCGCAGGAGTGGCACCCCCCGTGACAGCCTTGGACGGAACCCATCAGCCCTTCAAAGGCATCCTGCTGATCGTCGTGGCGACCTTGCTGTTCTCGGGCCATGACGCCCTGTCGAAATACCTGACGGCCTTCTACCCGATTCTGATGGTGGTCTGGGCCCGTTACCTGATGCACACCTTGTTGATGGTCGGCCTGTTCCTGCCTGGCAGCGGCTTGCGCGTGTTGCGTACCCGGCGCCTGCCGCTGCAAGCCTTGCGCGCCAGTTGTCTGCTGGCCACTACCTTGTTTTTTATCACCGCCCTGCAATACATTCCGCTGGCCGAAGCCACCGCAGTCAATTTCCTCGCCCCGCTGCTGGTCACCGCGCTGTCAGTGCCGCTGCTGGGCGAGCGGGTCTCCAGAGGTCAGTGGGCGGCGGTGCTAGCGGGCTTCAGCGGGGTGGTGGTGATCGTCCATCCGGGGGGCGAGTTGTTCAAGCCGAGCATTCTGCTGGCTTTGGGCTCGGCAACTTGTTTCTGCTTCTACCAGATCCTTACTCGCAAGCTGAGCGAGACCGACAGCCCGACCACCAGCAACTTCTATGCGGGCATCACCTCGACCCTGATCATGAGCGCCATCGTGCCCTTCTTCTGGCAGACGCCCACCGGTTGGCACGGCTTGTTGATGCTGGCGCTGGGCGGCCTGGGCATGGTCGCGCACCTGTTGATGACCCAGGCCTTTCGCCATGCCGCGCCGGCCTTGCTCGCACCATTCGGCTATTGCCAGATCGTGTTTGCCGGGTTGCTCGGTTATCTGCTGTTCGGGCATGTGCCGGAGCCGGCGACCCTGGTGGGGATTGCGATCATCTGCCTCAGCGGCCTGGCGGCCGCGTGGATGCAGAAGCGCGTGAAGGCGGGGTAGGGCTGCTCCCACGGGGCATGTGGGTAACCGGTGGGAGCCGTCGACGATCAATCCCGAACGTCAGGCACCTTGCGTGGTGCCATGATGAACATCCAGGTCAAGGCAATGAAGTACATCGCCGGAATCATCAGGAACAGCATGGTGTAGTTGTTGTGGGTCACGGTCAGGATGTAACCGACGATCTGGGTCATGAACATCCCGCCGATCGCTGCGCACATCCCGCCGAAGCCGAACACGGTGCTCATCATGTGCTTGGGCGTGTAGTCCATCACCACGCTCCAGATGTTCGCCGTCCACGCCTGGTGCGCGGCAATGGCCAGGGAGATGGCGGCCACGGCGACCCACAAGTGCGAGGCTCCGGCGGCAAAGATCACTCCGATGATGGCCAGTGCACAGATCAGCATCGACAGTAGACGCGCCCGCACCGGCTGCATGCCACGGCCGATCATCAGCGATGAGAGCACACCTCCGCCCACGCTGCCGACGTCGGCACACAGGTAGATGACGATCAATGGGATACCCATCTGGGTCACGCTGATGCCCAGTTCGTATTGCTGATTGAGGAACGGCGGCAACCAGTACAGGTAAAACCAGAACACCGGCGCCGTCATCATGAAGGCTCCGGCGAATGCCCAGGTGCCACGCATGCGCAGGATACGGTGGAAGGGCACGCTGGGCTGCTCAGGCTCGGCGTCTTCCTGGATGTACTGTATTTCGCTGTCCTGAACCCGCGGGTGTTGTTCCGGGTTGAAGTATTTGATGGCCCAGAAAGCCGCCCAGATCAGGCCCAATGAGGCGATGCACAGGAACGCTGCCTGCCAGCCCCAGGTGTGCAGGATCCACGGCAACAGCATGGGCGTCAGCAGCGCACCGACATTGGTCCCGGCGTTGAAAACGCCAGTGGCCACGGCACGTTCCTTGGCGGGGAACCACAACCGGGTGGTCTTCACGCACGCCGGGTAGTTGGCGGCTTCAGTGAGGCCGAGAATGAAGCGGCAAATCATGAAGCCGAACGCCGAGGTGGCAAGGCCATGGGCACCGGTGGCCAGGCTCCACAGCAGCACTGCGCAGAAGAACACGCGCTTGACACCGACCTTGTCGATCAAGCGGCCCTGCAACAAAAAACCGACGGCGTAGCCGACCTGAAACCAGAAGTTGATGTTGGCATAGTCCATCGCCGTCCAGCTCATGTCCTTGGCGAGGATAGGCTGCATGATGCCCAGGGCAGCGCGGTCGATGTAGTTGAGGGTGGTGGCGAAAAAAACCAGTGCCAGCATGCCCCAGCGGGTCTTGCCTACCGCCATTGCCTCGCGGAACATGTCCTTGAAACCGACTTTGCTGGTGGCCGCAGCTGACTCGGCGGGCACGGATGTGCTGCGTGAAATCATGTGAGTTACCCGTTTTTGAAATTGTTATGGATGTCGCACGGTCGAACGCACGGGGTGTCGGGCGAATGACCTGTCCTGGGGTTGGCGTTTAAACCACGGAGGGACTTCAATGTGGGAGGGATGGTGGACATTGGGGCAGGTATCGTCAATTCGTGGAGGTCTATAGCGGTCGATAATCGCACAAAAACTAACTAGTTCGTACGCTGCTGGATCAGGTATAGAATCGGCATCAGCGAATTCTCAACCCCGGATTGCGTGTGGATTGCCGCAGTCGGACAATGGCTCGTCGTCGAGGCCAGTGGCTGTAAAGGCCTGGTTTTCCGAAGCCTAATGGAGCTCATGCATGCATCGTTCAATTGCCACCGTCTCGCTGAGCGGTACGTTGCCGGAAAAACTCGAAGCCGTCGCGGCGGCGGGCTTTGACGGCGTCGAAATCTTTGAAAACGACCTGCTGTATTACGACGGCAGTCCCCGTGAAGTGCGTCAGATGTGCAAGGACCTCGGCATCGAGATTACCTTGTTCCAGCCGTTTCGTGACTTCGAAGGCAGCCGCCGCGACCGTATGCCACGCAATTTCGACCGGGCCGAGCGCAAGTTCGATGTGATGCAGGAATTGGGTACTGACCTGGTGCTGGTGTGCAGCAATGCCGCGCCAGACTCCCTGGGCGATCAGCAGATCATCATCGACGACCTTTACCAGATGGCCGAGCGTGCGGGCAAACGCGGCCTGCGCATCGGCTACGAGGCGCTGGCCTGGGGCCGTCACGTCAACACTTACCAGCAAGTCTGGGACATTGTCCGCCAGGCCGACCATCCGGCGCTGGGGGTTTTGCTGGACAGCTTTCACACCCTGTCCCTCAAAGGCGACCCCGCGGCCATCGCCGACATCCCCGGCGACAAGATCTTCTTCGTGCAGATGGCCGATGCGCCGATCCTGGCCATGGACGTGCTGGAGTGGAGCCGCCATTTCCGCTGTTTCCCGGGCCAGGGTGAGTTCGACTTGCCAGGCTTCCTCGCGCCGATCATCAAGAGCGGCTACACCGGCCCGCTGTCGCTGGAAATCTTCAATGACGGTTTCCGCGCCGCACCGCCGCGCGCCAATGCCGCCGACGGTCTGCGCTCGCTGCTGTACCTCGAAGAAAAAACCCGCAAGCTGCTGGAAAAGGAAGCCACTCCGGTGGCCAACCTCGACATCCTGTTCTCGCCGCCCGAGGCCAGCCAGTACGATGGCATCGAGTTCCTCGAATTTGCCGTGGACGAAGCACTCGGCGCCAAGCTCGGGCATTGGCTGCAGGGCCTGGGCTTTACCAAGGCCGGCCAGCACCGCTCGAAGAATGTCAGCTTGCTGCGTCAGGGCGACATCAATCTGATCCTCAACAGCGAGCCTTACTCGTTTGCCCATAACTTTTTCGAATCCCACGGCCCGTCGCTGTGCGCCACGGCCATTCGGGTCAAGGACAGCGCCAAGGCCCTGGAGCGCGCGGTGGCCTACCACGGTCAGCCGTTCCGTGGCCTGGTCGGCCCCAACGAGCGTCACTTGGCCGCTGTGCGCGGCCTGGACGGCAGCCTGATCTATCTGGTGGACCCGGATGATCAAGGCCGCACCATCTACGACACCGACTTCAGCCTGGTACCGGCACCGGCCGACAAGGGCATGCTGAAAACCATCGACCACATGGCCATTGCCGTGCCACCGGACATGCTCGACAGCTGGGTGCTGTTCTATAAGACCGTGCTGGACTTCAAGGCCGACGACGAAGTGGTATTGCCGGACCCCTACGGCCTGGTCAAGAGCCGCGCCGTGCGCAGTCAGTGCAGTTCGATCCGCCTGCCGTTGAACGTCTCGGAGAACCGCAACACGGCGATTTCCCACGCGTTGTCGACCTATCGCGGCTCCGGTGTGCACCATATCGCGTTCGATTGCGACGACATCTTCGCGGCCGTCAGCAAGGCCAAGGATGCCGGGGTCGCCTTGCTCGACATCCCGCTGAACTACTACGACGACCTGGCCGCGCGTTTTGAATTCGACGACGAATTCCTCAGCGAACTGGCCTATTACAACGTCCTCTACGACCGCGATCCGAATGGCGGCGAGCTGTTCCACGTCTACACCGAGCCCTTCGAGGATCGCTTCTTCTTCGAAGTGTTGCAGCGCCGTGGTGGCTATGCGGGTTACGGTGCGGCCAACGTTGCCGTGCGCCTGTCCGCCATGGCCAAGGCACGCGCCAAGGGCACGCGCCACGCGAAGTTGTAATCGAACCGGGGCGGTGAGTCGGCGCGCAATGCGCTGACTCACTAACCCGTTAGTACAAAGCTTTCCTTCTGTGCGTGGGTCGCCGCATAATTGCCATTGATCTTGATGGCCGTGAGTCCTCGAAATGACAATAACAACAGTAGCCTCAGTCGAGCCGGCCGAAGCCGCCCCTCGCAAGAGTCGCAAGAACAACCCGGAAAAGACCCGGGAAAACATTCTTCAAGCCGCTATTACCGAATTCGTCCAGCAGGGGCTGGCCGGTGCTCGCGTCGACGCGATTGCCGAGCGCACGCAAACTTCCAAACGCATGATCTACTACTACTTTTCCAGCAAGGAGCAGTTGTACGTGGAGGTGTTGGAGAAGGTCTACGGCGACATCCGCGGCACCGAAGCCGAGCTGCGCCTGGAAGAGTTGACGCCGATCGACGGGATCCGCCGTCTGGTGGAATTCACCTTTGACCACCACGACCGCAACGTCGATTTCGTGCGGTTGGTGTGCAACGAGAACATGTACAAGGCCGAATACGTCAAGCAGTCGGACGTGATCCGCTCGTTGAACAAGTCGGTGCTCAATGCGCTGGATGGGGTGCTTCGGCGGGGAACTGAGCAGGGCGTCTTCCGCGCCGGGCTGCAGGCCATGGACGTGCACCTGCTGATCAGCTCGTTCTGTTTCTACCGGGTATCGAACAAACACACCTTCGGCGAGTTGTTCCAGGTGGATTTCAATGACGAGCAGTTGCGCAATCATCATCGGGAGATGATCTGCGAGACCCTGATGCGGTTTTTGAAGGTGTAGAACGGATCCGTGGGAGCAGCCCCTGGGCGCGATGGCATCAGCGCCCAATCCAGTCGGACTGTGGTGCCCGCATCGCAGCCAGGGCTTGCTCCCGCAGCATGCACTTCCAACCTGTGGAAGCCGCCTGTCACATACCCAGGAAGTGCGCCGTCATGCGCTCGGCATCCGGCTCGATCCCGGTAAACAATTCAAACGCTTTCACCGCCTGAAACACCGCCATGGTCCCGCCGTCCAACGTGCGTGCGCCCAAGGCACGGGCCTCGCGCAGCAGCTCGGTTTCCAACGGGAAATACACGATCTCGGCGATCCACAGGTCCTTACGCAGCAGGGCCTTGGGCACCGGCATGCCGGGCAGCTTGGCCATGCCCATGGGGGTGGTATTGACCAGGCCATCAGCAGCGCCCACGGTCTCGGCCAGGTCACCACCGGCCTGGGCGCGGTTGCCGGGGAAGTGCGAGTTGAGGTTGTCGGCCAAGGCCTGGGCGCGGGCAGGCTCGACGTCGAAGATACTCAGGTGTTCGACGCCTTCGGCCAGCAAGGCGTGGGCCACGGCCGCACCGGCACCGCCCGCACCCATCTGCACCACTTTGCTGCGCGCCGCGCCGTCCAGGCCACGACGGAAGCCCTCGCCAAAGCCCAGGCAATCGGTATTGTGGCCGATACGCTTGCCGTCCTTGAACACCACGGTATTGACTGCGCCAATGCCCCGGGCTTCGGCCGACAGGTCGTCGAGCAGAGGGATGATGGCTTGTTTGGCGGGAAAGGTAATGTTCAAGCCGGTAAAGCCCGTACGCTCGGTGGCAATAAGCAGCTCTTCGAGGGCGTTGTTATCCAGCTTCAGGGCGTCGAGATCGATCAGGCGATAGACATAGCCCAGGCCCTGGGCGGCGCCTTCGCGTTCGTGCAGGGCGGGGGTGCGCGAGGCCTGAATACCAGCGCCGATGAGGCCGGCCAATACGGTGCGACTCATTGAGGAATTCTCCATTGTTCTTAGGTAGGCAATGCGTGTCGATGCCTTGCCGCTAAATTGTACTAACTGGTTAATTCCGTCAAATGGAATTTGCCCCCGTGCTCATCCGGCGGCATGACCGGTCACGTGGGCACCGGCATTGGCCGGCAAGCGCCACAGGTCGAGCATGGACAATAAGGTCAACACACCTACGGCGACAAAGGCGATGTGGTAACTGCCCAACGAGTCATGGTCCACCCCGAGGATGGACTGTCCCATGCGCACGAATATCACCGCCAGCGCCACGCCCAGGCCGAAGGCCAGTTGCTGGGTCATACTGAACAGCGTGTTGGCCGATGACATCAGCGGCTGTGGCATGTCGGCAAAGGCCATGCTGCTGTAGGCGGTAAAGCCCATGGAACGGGCCATGCCGGAAATCAGCAAGGTGGGCAGGATGAACGCTAGCGGTGTCCCCGGCGTCATCAAGGCGCAAATGAAGGTACAAGCCGTCAGCACCAGGCTGCTGCCGATCAGGGTGGTGCGGAAACCGTAGCGGCGCAGCACCCAGTTGGTCATGGGCTTCATGCCGATGTTGCCGGCGAACAGCGTCAGCACCAGCAGCCCCGAGGTGAAGGCGTCATAGCCGAAGCCCAGCTGGAACATCAGTGGCAGGAGAAACGGATGGGAGCTGACCATGGCGCGGAACAGCGAGCCGCCGTTGAACGTCACGCGGTAGGTGGGAATCTTCAGTGCGTCGAGCTTGAGCAGGGGCGCCGGGGTACGTCGCGCGTGGTAGTAAAAGGCAACCAGCAGCACCGCGCTGACCATCAGCATCGCGTAGGGCTGCCAGTCTCGCGGCGCCTGGCCCAGGCGGTCGAGGCCGTACAAAAGGCCGGCACAGGTCAAGGCGCAGATGACAAAGCCCAGAAGGTCGAAGGGCCGCTTCTCGATGTCCCCCGACGCGGCCGGCATCAGTTTCCAGGCGCACAGCATGGCGATCAGACCCAGTGGCAGATTGAGCAGGAAAATCCAGTGCCAGGACGCATAGGTGGCGATGAAACCACCCACCGGCGGCCCGAGCACCGGGGCCACCAGGCCGGGCCAGGTGATGTAGGCGATGGCGGTCAGCAGGTCGCTTTTGGGCGTGTTGCGCAGCACCACCAGGCGCCCGACGGGCACCATCATCGCGCCGCCAATACCTTGCAGCACACGTGCCGCGGCGAATTCCCAGAGTGTCTGCGAGCCGGCGCACAAAGCCGAAGCGAGGGTGAACAACGCCAGCGCCCCCATGAATACCCGGCGATGGCCCCACCGGTCAGCAACCCAGCCGCTGGCCGGAATCAGCACCGCCAGGGTCAGCAAATACGCGGTGATGCCCACGTTCAGGTCCACTGCCGTGGCGTTGAACGAGCGGGCCATGTCCGGCAGCGCCGTGACAATCACCGTAGCATCGAGGTTTTCCATGAAGAACGCACCGGCCACCAGTAACGCCATGAGGCGTGAGCGTGACGGCGCAAGCGGGGCAGTGGCAGAAGTGTTCAAGCGGGACTCCCAGTCATCGCACAAGTGGATGAGAGGAATCCTACACAAAAGCGGTGATGCGTAGGGGGCTATTGAATGCTTTTGGTGAGCACCCACGCCCCCTCGGGCTGCGGGTTTTAACGCCGAACCAGCAAAACCCCTGATTCCATATGATGGGTATATGGAAACTGATCAAACAGCGCACACCGTTCGATCCGATGGGTGTCCTGCAATTGGGCAATGTTGGCCGCCAGGGTCTCCGGATTACAAGAGATATACAGGATGTTGTCGAAGCGCCGGGTCAGTTCGCAGGTGTCCGGGTCCATCCCCGCGCGGGGCGGGTCGACGAAGACGCTGCCGAACGCGTAGCTTTTTAGATCAACGCCTTCCAGGCGTCGGAACGGCCGGACCTCGTTGAGTGCCTCGGTCAGCTCCTCGGCCGACAGGCGCACCAGCGTGACGTTATCCACGCCGTTGTCGGCCAGGTTATGCAGCGCTGCGTTCACCGAGGTCTTGCTGATCTCGGTGGCCAGTACCTGACGCACCCGGGTGGCCAACGGCAGGGTGAAGTTGCCGTTGCCGCAGTACAGCTCCAGCAGGTCGTCGTCGCGCTCGCCCAGGGCCTCATAGGCCCAGCCGAGCATTTTCTGGTTCACCGAACCATTGGGCTGGGTAAATGCACCTTCCGGCTGGCGATAGCGAAACTCACGGCCGGCGACGGTCAGCGCCTCGACCGCATAGTCGCGGCCAATCACCACACGTTTGCCCTTGGAGCGCCCGATCAGGCTGACCTGCAGCTCGCCGGCCAGTTGCTCGGCAGCCCTCTGCCAGTGCTCGTCCAGTGGGCGGTGGTAACACAGAGTGACCATCGCATCGCCGTCCAGGGTGGTGAGAAACTCCACCTGGAACAGCTTGTTGCTCAACGCCGCGTTGCTTTGCCAGGCCGCCTTCAGACGCGGCATCAATTCATTGATACGCGCGCTGGCAATGGGGAAATCCTCGATGAGGATCGGGACATGTTTCTCCCCGGGGGCGAACATCGCGTAGTGACGCTGGCCGTCCTCGCGCCACAGGCGAAATTCGGCGCGCAGGCGATAATGTTCCCGAGGCGAATCGAACACCTGGGGCTCGGGCGCAGCGAACGGCGCCAGCAGCTCGCGCAGGCGCGCGACTTTTTCTTGCAGTTGGCGCTCATAGTCCGCCGGATTGAAAGCCACAGCACTCATGCGTTGTACCAGCCCAGCTTGATCACGAAGAGAATGGAAAGAATCACCAGCGCGGCGTTCAGCTCGCGGCCGCGGCCCGACACCAACTTGATCAGGGTCCAGCTGATGAAGCCAAAGGCAATGCCGTTGGCGATGGAGTAAGTGAACGGCATGGCCAGGGCCGTGATCACCACGGGAGCGGCTTCGGTGATGTCGGCCCAGTTGATTTCGGCCAGGCCCGAAGCCATCAGCACGGCGACGAACATCAGCGCTGGCGCAGTGGCGTATCCCGGTACGCTGCCGGCCAGTGGTGCGAAAAACAAGGCCAGCAGAAACAGAATGCCGACGACCACTGCCGTCAGCCCGGTACGCCCCCCTGCGCTCACGCCAGCGGCCGATTCGATGTAGCTGGTGGTGGTCGAGGTGCCCAGCAACGAACCGGCCATGGCCGCCGTGCTGTCCGCGATCAGCGCACGGCCCATTTTCGGCATGTGGCCGTCCTTGCCCATCAGGCCGGCGCGCTTGGCAACGCCGATCAGGGTCCCGGAGTTGTCGAACAGGTCGACGAACAGAAAGGCGAAGACGACGCTGACCAGGCCGATGTTCATCGCACCCTTGATGTCCAATTGCAGGAAGGTCGGCATCAGCGACGGCGGCATCGAAACCACCCCGCCGAACTGGCTGAAGCCACCGACGATGGACACCACCGTCACCGCCAGAATGCCGATCAGCACCGCGCCGCGCACCTTCAGCGCCTCGAGCCCGACGATCAGGAAGAAGCCGAGGCTGGCGAGAATCACACCCGGCTGCTTGAGGTCGCCCAGCCCTACCAGCGTCTCGGGGTTACCGATCACAATTCCGCAGCCTTGCAGGGCAATCAGCGCCAGGAACAGGCCAATGCCGGCAGCAATGCCGGAGCGCAAGGGCAAGGGGATGCTGTTGACGATCCATTCGCGGATGCGAAAGATCGACAGCAGGAAGAAACACACCGCCGAAATGAACACGGCGCCCAGCGCCACCTGCCACGTATGGCCCATGCGCTCGACCACCGTGAAGGTGAAGAACGCGTTGAGGCCCATGCCCGGCGCCAGGGCGATCGGGTAGTTGGCGATCAGGCCCATGATGCTCGAACCGATGGCTGCCGCCAGGCAGGTGGCGACGAACACCGCGCCCTTGTCCATGCCGGTCATGCCGAGGATGTTCGGGTTGACGAACAGAATATAGGCCATGGCCAGAAAGGTGGTCACGCCCGCCAGGATCTCGGTGCGCACGTTGGTGTTATGTGCCCTGAGTTGAAACAATCGTTCCAGCATGCCCGCTCCCCGTGGCGCTCTGCGGCGCCGTGAATGATCGACCCTCTGAGCAAAGCACAGGCAGCGTGGTGCGCCGGTGAAATTTGCAGGGGTCGGAAAAAAGCCGCGCATGATAGCAGTATGGGGGGGGAGGGGTGAATGCGGGACTTTTGATGCGGCAAGCCGGCGTCATCCCATCTCCCTGTCTCGGCCCACGGCTCACCTGTTAACCTCGCCGACTCCGTGACCGGCAAAGGCCCTTTGGCGTATGAGTGACATCGACGATTTCGACCTGAAACTGCTGACGCTGCTGCAAGGCAACGGGCGTTTGAGCAACCCGGAGCTTAGCGAGCTGGTGGGCTTGTCGGCGTCGCAGTGCTCCAGGCGTCGCATCGCCTTGGAACAGGCCGGGCTGATTCTGGGTTACCACGCCAGGCTCGCGCCCCACGCTATGAATACCGAGGTGGTGGTGATGATCGAGGTCAGCCTGGTGGAGCACAGCCAGGCCACCTCTAGCGCCTTCGAAGCCTTCGTCAAGGCCGAGCGCGCCGTGGTGGATGTGTACAAGACCACGGGGGATTCGGACTACAGCCTGAAGGTCGCCATAGCCGGGTTGGCAGAGCTGAACACGCTGATGGGCCGGTTGACCGCGAGCGCGACCATCGGCCATTTGAAGACGGCCGTGGTACTGGAACGGCTCAAGGAAGCCGGGCTGCCCGCCCATTGAAAGCGCACTGCTCAGCGGCATGGATTATCTTCGCCGCGCTTGATTGGTGCGATATATTGGCTATCTATGCGCTAATCGTGCAATTTAAATTTCATACCTGCTTGATATGTGCTTTTTTGTGGTAGATTTTGCGCACATCGCCCCGGCAGAATCTTTTCATGACCACCGCCAACCTCGCTTGCCCCCACTCCCGAATCGAAGACGCCCTCGCACTGATCGTCGGCACGGTGCTGGTTGCCTTCGGCCTGCTGCTGGTGCGCCAGGGCGGCCTGGCCACCGGCGGTACAGCGGGCATCGCCCTGTACCTGCACTATGCGCTGGGCTACGCCTTCGGTCTCACGTTCTTTTTGTTGAACCTGCCGTTCTACTACCTGGCCGTGCGGCGCATGGGCTGGGGGTTCACCCTCAAGACCTTTGCCGCCATCGGCCTGGTGTCGTTCTTTTCCGACCACACCCAAGGCCTGATGAGCCTGTCGCACATCGAGCCCCTGTACGCGGCGCTGGTGGGCAACGTGATCCTGGGCGTCGGCTTTCTGGTGTTGTTTCGTCACCGCGCGAGCCTTGGGGGCTTGAACATCCTCATGCTCTTTCTGCAAGATCGCTTCGGCTGGCGCGCCGGTTGGCTGCAAATGGGCGCCGATGTGCTGATTCTCAGCCTCTCCCTGACCGTCCTTGCACTGCCGTTATGGCTCATGTCGGTGGCCGGCGCCGTGGTGCTCAACCTGATTATCGCCATGAACCACCGCTCAGGCCGCTACCACGCCTGAGCGCCGTTTTCAGTGGCCGCCTGCGCGACAAGGAAGCGATGGCATCCCCGCGCAATTCAGCCAGACCGAGTTGCTTGCATCGCAGCCAAGGCTTGCTCCCACAGGTTTGTGCAGCCAGCCTAAGGCTGCTGATGCATGTAATCGCGCTTGGCCAAGCTCGGAAACACCTTCATCCAGACTCCAGTCACCACCAGGGTACCCACGCCCCCCAGCACCACGGCGGGCACCGTGCCGAACCAATGCGCGGTCAAGCCGGACTCGAACTCGCCCAACTGGTTCGAAGCGCCGATGAACAGGCCATTGACCGCACTTACCCGACCGCGCATTTCGTCCGGGGTCTCCAGTTGCACGAAGGCCCCGCGGATCACCATGCTGATCATGTCGGCCGCACCCAGCACTGCCAAAGTCACCAGTGAAAACCAGAACGAGGTGGACAGACCGAAGGCAATGGTCGCCACGCCAAACACGCCGACGCCGGTAAACATTACCCTTCCGACCTTGCGCTCGATGGGAAAGCGCGCGAGCCAGAACGACATCAGCAATGCCCCCACCGCCGGTGCCGAGCGCAGCATCCCCAGGCCCCAGGGGCCGGTTAGCAGGATGTCCCGGGCGAATACAGGCAGCAGAGCGGTGGCGCCGCCCAGCAGCACGGCGAACAGGTCAAGGGAGATTGCCCCGAGGATGTCCGGCCGGCTGCGAATGAAGTGAATCCCGGCCATCAGCGACTGCAAGGTGGCCCGGCCTTTGGCTAGCGGGGTCTGCCGGGCGGGCAGGCTGAGCATCAGCGTCAGCGCGATGAGGTAGATCACAGCACTGGGCCCGTAGACCCACGCGCTGCCGAAGGCATATAGAAAGCCGCCAATAGCGGGCGCCACGATGGTTGCCGACTGCATCGCCGACGCCGAGGCAGCCACGGCGCGCGGAAACAGCGCGCTGGGCACGATGTTCGGCAGCAGCGCCTGAGTCGTCGGCATCTCGAAAGCGCGTGCTCCACCCAGCATGAAGGCACAGACAAAGATCAGGTTGCGGCTGACCTCATCCGTGGCGCTGGCAATCAGCAGCGCCAGTGCCACCAGCCCCTGGGCCGCCTGGCATAACGCGGCTACCTTGCGCCGGTCATAGCGGTCTGCCACATGGCCGGTGTGCAACATGAACAGCAGGCGCGGAGCAAATTCGACCAGCCCCACCAGGCCCAGGTCCAGCACGCTCCCGGTCAACTGATAAAGGTGCCAGCCGATGGCCACAGTGAGCATCTGGAAGGCGCTGGCAGTACTGACCCGGGCCCACCAGAACGCCAGAAAAGGACGATGGCGACGCAACAACAACGGAGCTTCACTGGACATGAAGGGGTGGCAACCTTGAAGCGGACAGGAGGCTGCCGAGATTATCATCTGGCCGTAACAGTTGGTTACGAAATTCGCCGAATCAGTCAGATTGCAAGTGGGTGAGGCAACAGGTCGCGCGGCACTAAACCACGCGGGCGATTCGGTGCATACCAGCTACCCTTCTACCGTTCACTGATCCATGTCAAAACCGACGCCGTGTCGGTTCACCTGATAGAGGAAAGCCCATGTTCGGTTTAGAGGCCCTAGATCTCGCCCGAATGCAGTTCGCATTTACTGTCTCGTTTCACATCCTGTTTCCCGCTATCACCATCGGCCTGGCCAGCTTCCTGGCAGTGCTTGAAGGTCTGTGGCTGAAGACCCACGACGACACCTATCGCGATCTGTATCACTTCTGGTCGAAAATCTTTGCCGTCAACTTTGGTATGGGCGTCGTCTCAGGGCTGGTAATGGCCTACGAGTTCGGCACCAACTGGAGCCGTTTCTCCGATTTCGCCGGTGCCGTCAACGGCCCGCTGTTGACCTATGAAGTCCTTACCGCTTTCTTCCTGGAAGCCGGCTTCCTGGGCGTCATGCTGTTTGGCTGGCACCGTGTCGGCCGTGGCTTGCACTTCTTCGCCACGGTCATGGTCGCCATCGGCACCTTGATTTCGACCTTCTGGATTCTGGCTTCCAACAGCTGGATGCAGACCCCGCAGGGTTACGAAATCGTCGACGGTCGCGTCATCCCGGTGGACTGGCTCAAGGTCATCTTCAACCCCTCGTTCCCCTTCCGCCTGGCGCACATGTCGATTGCCGCGTTCGTGGCCACCGCTTTCTTCGTCGGTGCTTCGGCCGCTTGGCATCTGCTGCGTGGCCGTGACAACCCAGCCATCCGCCGCATGCTGTCGATGGCCATGTGGATGGCGCTGATCGTCGCGCCTATCCAGGCAGTCGTGGGCGATGCCCACGGCTTGAACACCCTGGAACACCAGCCTGCCAAGATCGCTGCGATCGAAGGCCACTGGGAAAACGTCGGTAACGAGCCGACTCCGCTGATCCTGTTCGGTATCCCCGACATGAAGGCCGAGAAGACCAAGTACGCGGTGGAAATCCCGTATCTGGGCAGCCTGATTCTGACCCACAGCCTGGACAAGCAGATCCCGGCGTTGAAGTCGTTCCCGCCTGAGGATCGTCCCAACTCCACCATTATCTTCTGGTCGTTCCGCGTCATGGCCGGCCTGGGCATGCTGATGATTCTGGTCGGTCTGTGGAGCCTGTGGCTGCGCAAGAGCGGTGGCCTGTTCACGTGCCGTCCGTTCCTGCGCCTGGTCCTGATCATGGGCCCATCGGGCCTGATCGCCCTGCTGGCCGGCTGGTTCACCACTGAAATCGGTCGCCAGCCCTGGGTCGTCTACGGTCTGCTGCGCACCGCCGATGCCTCGTCCAACCACAGTGTGGCGCAGATGAGCATCACCCTCGTGCTGTTCGTGGTGATCTACTTCTCGCTGTTCGGTACCGGCTTCGGCTACATGATGCGCCTGGTCGGCAAGGGTCCCAAGACTCACGAAGGCGATGCACCGACCCCAGGTGGCCCGGGTACCACCCGTACACCGGCCCGGCCGTTGTCTGCTGCCCACGATGGCGACGACGACATCACTTCCGCCAGCCTGACCAAGGAGCACTGAGTCATGGGTATCGATCTTCCACTGATCTGGGCCATGATCATCATCTTTGGCGTCATGATGTACGTGATCATGGACGGCTTTGACCTGGGGATTGGCATTCTCTTCCCCTTCATCAAAGGCTCCAGCGACCGCGATGTGATGATGAACACCGTTGCACCCGTCTGGGACGGCAACGAAACCTGGTTGATCCTTGGCGGTGCCGGCCTGTTCGGCGCCTTCCCGCTGGCCTACTCGGTCGTGCTCTCGGCGTTGTACCTGCCGCTGATGTTCATGCTGTTCGGTCTGATCTTTCGCGGCGTAGCCTTCGAGTTCCGCTTCAAGGCAACCCCGGAGAAGCAGCACATCTGGGACAAGGCCTTCATCGGCGGCTCGCTGGTGGCAACCTTCTTCCAGGGCGTGGCCTTGGGTGCCTTCATCGACGGTATTCCGGTGGTCAACCGCCAGTACGCCGGTGGTGGCCTGGACTGGCTGACGCCGTTCAGCCTGTTCTGCGGTGTCGCGCTGATCGTGGCGTATGCCCTGCTGGGCTGCACCTGGCTGATCATGAAAACCGAAGGCCCGCTGCAAAAGGCCATGCATGACCTGGCGCGGCCGTTGGCCACCGCGCTGCTGGTGGTGACCGGTATCGTCAGCCTCTGGACGCCGCTGGCCCACGCCGACATCGCCCACCGCTGGTTCAGCACGCCTAACCTGTTCTGGTTCCTGCCGGTGCCGGTGCTGGTTCTGGTGACCGTCTGGGGGTTGTTCAAGTCGGTGGCGCGCAACGCTGAATACGCGCCGTTCATCTTGACCCTGTTGCTGGTGTTCCTCGGCTACAGCGGCCTGGGCATCAGCCTGTGGCCGAACATTATCCCGCCGTCGATCTCGATCTGGGACGCTGCTTCACCGCCGCAAAGCCAGGGCTTCATTCTGGTGGGCACCTTGTTCATCATTCCGTGCATCCTGATGTACACCTTCTGGAGCTACTACGTGTTCCGCGGCAAGGTGACAGCAGAAGACGGTTATCACTAGGATCTGGTCATGAACCATACAGAGCAAACGATGGAAACAGAGCGCAAATTGCCGCTGTGGAAGCGGGTGGGCTGGCTGGTGCTGATCTACATCGGCAGCGTGGTGGGGCTTGGCGTTGTGGCCATGCTGCTGCGCTTGCTGATGAGTGCGGCGGGAATGAAATCGCACTGATTCAATGCGTGCGTGTGGTGAGGCCGGTGGCCTCATCGCGAGCAAGCCCCGCTGGCAGCAGGGCTTGCTCGCGATGCAGGCGACTCGGTCGGCCTTACTTGCGCGCCTTGAGCACGACAAACTTCGGTGTCGCCGCTACCTGCTCCACCGCGCGAAACAGCCGCGCCAGCTTGCTGTGGTAACCCAGGTGCCGGTTACCGACGATGTACAGCGCACCGCCCACCACCAAGGCTTCCCGCGCCTGCTGAAACATCCTCCACGCCAGAAAATCCCCCACTACCTGCTGTTGATGGAAGGGCGGATTGCACAACACCACGTCCAGTGAGTCTGCCGTTTGCCCGGCCAGGCCATCGTCTGCGCGCACCGTCACGGCCCGCTCACCCAACGCCGCCTGCCAGTTTTCCCGTGCCGACTGCACCGCCATGAACGACTCGTCCACCAGAGTGTACTGGGCCTGCGGGTTCTGCAGCGCACTGACGATCCCCAGCACGCCATTACCACAGCCCAGGTCCGCCACACGAGCGCTGCCCAGATTGCGCGGCAAGTGCGGCAGGAAGGCGCGGGTGCCGATATCCAGGCCTTCGCGGCAGAACACGTTGGCATGGTTCAGCAGCTCCAGGGCGGGTTGCTCCAGCTGATAACGGGTGGGGTAGGGTGACGCAATCGGCGCCCGGGTCTCGACGTCGGCGATCAGCAGCCGCGCCTTCTTGACGGCCAGTGACGCTTGCATCGACCCGACGTAGCGCGCCAGCAGGTCACCCGCCGCATGAGGCAGGTGCTTGACCATTGCGGCGGCGACAACCTGCGCCCCTGGAGCCAGATGCCCTTGCAGACGAACGAGCTGTTCTTCCAGCAGCGCCAGGGTCTTGGGCACACGGATCAGCACCCGATCAAACAACCCCTGCCACGACTCGGTGGACGGCAGCACGCGAATCGCATCAAACGGCAAGCCGTTGCGTGCGAGGTTCTTCTCCACTCCCAGACTGCCGAGAAACGAGTCGCCGCTGCTGACCAGTTCCACACGCCCCAGCAAGCTGATGGCCAGCGCGCCGAAGCTGTCGTTGAGCACCAGTACCCGCGCGCTGGAGGGCAGGTTCTGCTCGGCCATATAGGCCAGCAAGTACTCGTCCGCCGCATCGAAGGCCTGGAGCGGCTCGTTGGGTTGGTCGGGCTG
This sequence comes from Pseudomonas sp. dw_358, assembly GCF_018449655.1. GTDB lineage: Bacteria > Pseudomonadota > Gammaproteobacteria > Pseudomonadales > Pseudomonadaceae > Aquipseudomonas. Next base: position 410,043 of record NZ_JAAVUX010000001.1, on the reverse strand, counting down.
GCGGATCAGGTCCAGCTGTGCGAAAGCAGAAGTCAGAAGCGGCATGGCGATGGGTACAAAGAAGCGACGCGGGGGTCTGGAGGCGCCATTCTACGGAGTTTTATCGAGGTGTGTCGGGACAGCCCCACAAACCACCGGTGTTTCTCCGGACGCAATTGCAGGACACTAGCGCATTGATTCGCTTAGCCGGAGGACCCATGACCGACAGCGCCGACAAGTTCACCCGCCAGACCCTGCTGGACGTGCAGCCCCTCACCCCGAGCCTGTTCACCCTGCGTACCACCCGCGATGCCGGTTTTCGGTTTGTCGCCGGACAGTTCGCGCGCCTGGGGGTGACCAAGCCCGATGGCAGCGTGGCCTGGCGCGCCTATTCGATGGTGTCCTCGCCCCATGACGAATTTCTCGAGTTTCTGTCCATCGTCGTGCCAGGCGGCGAGTTCACCAGTGAACTGAGCCGCTTGCGCGAGGGCGACTGTTTGCTGGTGGACAAGCAAGCGTTCGGGTATCTGACCCTGGACCGTTTTGTCGATGGCCGCGACCTCTGGTTGCTGTCCACGGGTACGGGCGTTGCGCCATTTCTGTCGATTCTGCAGGACTTCGAGGTGTGGGAAAAATTCGAGCGCATCATGCTGGTCTATAGCGCGCGGGAAGGGCGTGAGTTGGCCTATCAGGATTTGATCGCCGGATTGGAGCAGCGCGAGTACCTGGCCGAATTCGCGGGCAAGTTGCAGTTCATTGCCACGGTGACGCGTGAAGAGGCGCCAGGCGCCTTGCGTGGGCGGATCACGGATCTGATCGCCAATGGCGAATTGGAGAAAGCGGCAGGCGTCGCGCTGACGGCTGAACACTCGCGGGTGATGATCTGCGGCAACCCGCAAATGATCGAGGACACCCGCGCTCTGCTCAAGGAGCGGGACCTGCGGCTGAGCCTGAGTCGACGCCCAGGCCAGGTCGCTGTCGAGAATTACTGGTAGGGCGGGATGGCCACCGGCGCCTCCGGAGCTTTGGTGGTCTGCTCCTTGAGCAGGTCACGGATCTCGCCCAGCAGCACTTCTTCCTTGCTCGGCGCGGGTGGCTTGGCTTCTTCATGATGGCGCAGACGATTGATTGCCTTGACGCCCATGAAGATGGCGAACGCGACAATCAAGAAGTCGATGACCGTTTGAATGAACTTGCCGTAGGCAAGCACCACCGCCGGTGTACTCCCCTCGGCGGCTTTCAATGTAACTGCGAGGTCACTGAAGTCCACGCCGCCGATCAGCAAACCCAGGGGCGGCATGACCACGTCGCCGACCAAAGATGAAACAATCTTGCCGAACGCGGCGCCGATGATGATACCGACAGCCATGTCGACTACGTTGCCTTTGAGGGCGAAGGCCTTGAACTCGTTGAGTATGCTCATGGGTTATTTCCTTAGGTTGGATAAGCTCAGGTGCATGTAGCGAGCGGTACGGCCCGAAACGTCACTGCGTGTTCAAATGACCGACGGTGCGTGGATTAGTTTTGCCGGAAGTCAGCTTAGTTGCTTTTCAAACAGGCGTAGATGAAACGCTGGCAGGTAAGGCCCCAGGCCACGGGCGGCTCCGTTATGATGGGTGCTTTGCTGCTGGGGCACTTGCCGTCCTGGGGTTGGATTGCGAGGAATTGTTGATGGCCAAGGCCAAGCGTTTGTATGGCTGCACCGAGTGTGGTGCGACCTTTCCCAAATGGGCCGGGCAGTGCGGTGAGTGCGGCGCGTGGAACACGCTGGTCGAGACCATGATCGAGAGCGGCGCTGCCCAACCGCCCAGCGGCCGCACCGGTTGGGCCGGGCAGCAGGCGCAGACGCGCACGCTGGCCGAAGTCAGCGTTGAGGAGATTCCGCGTTTCAGCACGGCGTCCGGTGAACTGGATCGAGTGTTGGGCGGCGGCCTGGTGGATGGCTCCGTAGTGCTGATCGGCGGCGATCCCGGCATCGGCAAGTCGACCATCCTGCTCCAGACCCTGTGCAATATCGCGACCCGCATGCCGGCACTCTATGTCACCGGCGAAGAATCGCAGCAGCAGGTAGCCATGCGCGCTCGGCGCCTGGGGTTGCCTCAGGACAAGCTGCGAGTGATGACCGAAACCTGCATCGAAACCATCATCGCCACGGCCAAGGCGGAGCAGCCCAAGGTCATGGTGATCGACTCGATCCAGACTATCTTCACCGAGCAGTTGCAGTCGGCGCCGGGCGGCGTCGCGCAAGTGCGCGAGAGCGCCGCGTTGCTGGTTCGCTATGCCAAGCAGAGCGGCACGGCGATCTTCCTGGTGGGCCATGTGACCAAGGAAGGGGCGCTGGCGGGGCCGCGGGTGCTGGAGCACATGGTCGATACCGTGTTGTATTTCGAGGGCGAGTCCGACGGGCGCCTGCGTCTGCTGCGCGCGGTAAAGAACCGTTTCGGCGCGATCAACGAGCTGGGTGTGTTCGGCATGACCGACAAGGGGCTCAAGGAGGTCTCCAACCCCTCGGCGATCTTCCTCACCCGCGCTCAGGAAGAAGTGCCCGGCAGTGTGGTCATGGCCACCTGGGAAGGCACCCGGCCGATGCTGGTGGAGGTGCAGGCGCTGGTAGACGACAGTCACCTGGCCAACCCGCGCCGGGTCACCCTGGGGCTGGACCAGAACCGTCTGGCCATGTTGCTGGCGGTATTGCACCGCCACGGCGGCATTCCGACCCACGATCAGGACGTTTTCCTCAACGTGGTGGGCGGGGTCAAGGTGCTGGAAACTGCCTCCGACCTGGCGCTGATGGCCGCCGTGATGTCCAGCCTGCGCAACCGTCCGCTGCCACACGACCTGCTGGTGTTTGGCGAGGTCGGCCTGTCGGGCGAAGTGCGCCCGGTGCCCAGCGGCCAGGAACGTTTGAAAGAGGCTGCCAAGCATGGCTTCAAGCGGGCTATCGTACCTAAAGGCAACGCGCCCAAGGAGGCGCCGCCGGGGCTGCAAGTGATCGCCGTGACCCGGCTGGAACAGGCGCTGGATGCCCTGTTCGAGTGAGAATCATGATCGGTACCGCGGATGGCGCGGTACGGTCGCTGGCATTTTCCGCTGACTAGACTGAGGACACTGTCCCATGACCCAAGCTGCAACCGCTAAAGGCCCGGTCAAGGCCGTCATTTTCGATATGGACGGACTGTTGCTGGACACTGAGGGCATCTACACCGAAGTGACGCAGATGATTGCCGAGCGCTATGGTCGCACCTTCGACTGGAGCATCAAGCAGAACACCATTGGCCTGGGCGCCGGCGATCTGTCGACCTATATCGTCAAGGCGCTGGACCTGCCGATCACCCCGGAAGAGTTCATGGCGTTCCGCGCGCCGCTGATGGCCGAGCGGTTTCCTCATGCCATGGCCATGGCCGGTGCCGAGGCACTGGTACGGCACCTGAAGGCAAAGGGCATTCCGATTGCGGTGGGCACCAGTTCTTCACGGCATTATTTTGCACAGAAGACCACGCTGCATCAGGAGTGGTTCTCCCTGTTCGACACCATCGTCACGGCGGACGACCCCGAGGTCAAGGCAGCGAAGCCGGCACCGGACATTTTCCTGACAGCAGCCCGGCGTCTGGGGGTTGATCCCAAGGACTGTCTGGTGTTCGAGGATTCGCCGTTCGGCATCACGGCCGCCAAGACCGCCGGGATGTACGCCATCGCCGTGCCGGATCCGGCCATGTCGGCGGAGAAGTACCTGCATGCCGATGACAAGCTGAAAAGTCTGCTGGAGTTCCAGCCGCAGGTGTGGGGGTTGCCGGGCCTGTAACACCTCCAGCGCGCAGGAACGCGCAAAGCCCGCGATGGGTTGTGCCCGGTTAACCGAGCCAACGGTCATCGCAGGCTTCGCGTGCTCCTGCGGGGGATGCAAGGGAGCGTCAGGCCTGAATCAACTCCGCAAACTCGCGCTCCAGCTCCTTGGGGTCGCCCAAATTCAACTCGATCACGCGGCGCAGATGGCTGATCGACTCCAGCTCTATCTCCTCACAGCGAAACCCCAGTTGGCCATGGTCGTCATGGGCCAGCAGCACGTGCATTTCGACCTTCGCCTCATCGCCCAGATAGACGTCAGCCACGAAGGGTTCGGCGGTATGGCCCTGCCATGGCTCGGGTTTTTCGATCAGCAAACCTTTGAACGACAGGTCGATCAATTTGACCGGCCAGGTGTGGGTGCCCTGTTTGAGTTCGGTGCGCGCATCGAAGGCGATGCGTTTGAAGCGACGACGTTCTACGGGTGACTCGGTCATGGCAGGTCCCTCGGCAATTGCACTGACTATAGCGCACCGCCCGGACGCCATCGGCGAACGGGTCGACAGTCTGGCTATAAACAGCCCGTTCGACAAAGGTGGGGGTGTGTCTTTCGCAGCGCGGGGGCTAGACTTGACGAGGGAACTTTCGTATCCAATTGCTGGAAATAAAAATAAATGAAAAACAACAGTAATCCACTTCGCCACTTGCCGTGGCTGATTGTGGCGATCATCGGCGCCTGGGCGCTGGGTGTGGTCGCCTTGCGCCGCGGGGAGGCTGTCAATGCCCTGTGGATCGTTGTCGCTGCCGTGGCCATCTATCTGGTCGCCTACCGCTACTACAGCCTGTTCATCGCCAACCGGGTCATGCAACTGGACCCGCTGCGCGCCACGCCGGCGGTGCTCAACAACGACGGTCTGGACTATGTGCCGACCAACAAACACATTCTTTTCGGCCATCACTTTGCAGCCATTGCCGGGGCGGGCCCCCTGGTGGGGCCGGTACTGGCGGCGCAAATGGGCTACCTGCCCGGCACCTTGTGGCTGATTGCCGGCGTGGTGCTGGCCGGTGCGGTGCAGGACTTCCTCGTGCTGTTCCTGTCGACTCGTCGCAACGGTCGCTCGCTGGGGGATATGGTGCGCGAGGAAATGGGTCGTATCCCTGGCACCATTGCGCTGTTTGGCTGCTTCCTGATCATGATCATCATCCTCGCCGTGCTGGCGCTGATTGTGGTCAAGGCCCTGGCCGAGAGCCCGTGGGGCATCTTCACGGTGCTGGCGACGCTTCCGATCGCGATGTTCATGGGCGTGTACATGCGCTATATCCGCCCCGGTCGCATTGGTGAAATCTCGCTGGTGGGTGTGGTCCTGCTGTTGCTGTCGATCTGGGCCGGTGGCCAGGTGGCGGCCGACCCGGTCTGGGCCAAGGCGTTCACCTTCACCGGTATCCAGATCACCTGGATGCTCATCGGTTATGGTTTTGTCGCAGCGGTACTGCCTGTGTGGCTGATTCTGGCGCCTCGGGACTACCTGTCGACCTTCCTCAAGATCGGCACCATCATCGCCCTGGCCATCGGCATCCTGGTGACCATGCCGGACCTGAAGATGCCCGCCCTGACTCAGTTCATCGACGGCACAGGGCCGGTGTGGAAGGGCGGGTTGTTCCCGTTCCTGTTCATCACCATTGCCTGTGGGGCGGTATCGGGTTTCCATGCGCTGATTTCCTCGGGCACCACGCCCAAGTTGCTGGCCAGCGAAGCCCATGCCCGCTACATCGGCTACGGCGCCATGCTGGTAGAGTCCTTCGTGGCAATCATGGCCATGGTGGCCGCCTCGGTCATCGAGCCTGGCGTTTATTTCGCCATGAACAGCCCGGCTGCCGTGGTCGGTGGTGATGTGGTGGCGGTGGCGACCACGGTCAGTCACTGGGGCTTCATGATCACCCCGGAAGCCTTGCAGGCCGTGGCTCATGACATCGGTGAAACCACCATTCTGGCCCGTGCCGGCGGCGCACCGACCCTGGCGGTAGGTATCGCGCAGATCCTCCATCATGTGATGCCGAGCGAGAACTCCATGGCGTTCTGGTACCACTTCGCAATCCTGTTCGAAGCGTTGTTCATCCTCACGGCCGTGGATGCCGGTACCCGTGCCGGACGGTTCATGCTGCAAGACCTGCTGGGCTCGTTTGTGCCCTCGCTCAAGCGCACCGACTCATGGCCGGCCAACCTGATTGCCACCGCCGGTTGCGTGGCCATGTGGGGCTGGTTGCTGTATCAGGGCGTGATCGATCCACTGGGCGGTATCAACACGCTGTGGCCGTTGTTTGGCATCTCCAACCAGATGCTGGCAGGCATTGCCTTGATGCTGGGCTGCGTGGTGCTGATCAAGATGAAGCGCCAGCGCTACATCTGGGTGCCGCTGATCCCGGCGGTCTGGCTGTTGATCTGCACCACCACGGCGGGCTTCATCAAGCTGTTCGACGCCAACCCGGCAGTGGGCTTCCTTGCCCTGGCGAAGAAGTACAGCGATGCGCTGGCCAGTGGCCAGGTGCTGGCCCCGGCCAAGACGGTCGAGCAAATGCAACACGTGATCTTCAACGCTTACACCAATGCCGTGCTGACCGCGTTGTTTCTGTTTGTGGTGTTCAGCATCCTGTTCTTCGCCATCAAGGTGGGTGTCGCGGCCTGGGGCAAGAAAGAACGCAGCGACAAGGAAGCGCCTTACCAGGCCGTACCGGGCGCATGACCAAAGAGGATAGCCACCATGTTCAATGACCTCGCCAACCTCGGCAAATACCTGGGGCAGGCTGCCCGACTGATGGTCGGGATGCCGGACTACGACAACTATGTCGAGCACATGCAGGGCAAACACCCGGATAAACCGGTGATGAGCTACGAGGCGTTCTTCCGCGAACGCCAGGAGGCTCGTTACGGTGGCAAGGGTGGGCCGAAGTGTTGTTGAATCGATAACCTGTTTTCAGGCTTTTCACCTTATTGTGGGAGCACGGCTTGCCGGCGATAGCGGTCTGAAGATCGTCGCCGGCAAGCCGTGCTCCCACAGGTTTTTCGGCGCGTCGGAGATCATGTTGTGTTGCCAATACCCGTCACCATCCTCAGCGGCTTTCTCGGCGCGGGCAAGACCACCTTGCTGCGCCATCTGCTCAAGGCCGAGCACGGCCTGAAAATCGCCGTGATCGAGAACGAATTCAGCGACGCCGGCATCGACACCCAGCTGCTGGGCGACGAGCCGGTGCAGGTCATGACCCTGGCCAACGGCTGCGTCTGCTGCACCCTCCACACTGACCTGGCCAAAGCCCTTTACCTGCTGCTCGAACGCCTGGACAGTGGCCAGATCAACTTTGACCGATTGGTGATCGAATGCACCGGCCTGGCCGATCCCGCGCCGGTGGCGCAGACCTTTTTTATCGATGAAGAGCTGCGCGAGCGCTACCTGCTCGATGGCATCGTCACGCTCGTGGATGCGGCCCATGCCGATGTCCATCTGGCCCAGACCATCGCCCAGGCCCAGGTGGGTTTTGCCGACCGCTTGTTGGTGAGCAAGACCGACCTGGTCAGCCCGTCGGCCTTTGAAGCTCTGAGCGAGCGCCTGACCCGCATCAACCGGCGCGCGCCCATTCGCGTCGTGCAGCACGGCAACATCGACCTTAAAGAGCTTCTGGATGTGCGCGGTTTCAATCTCAATGGCGGGTTGACCTTGCGCCCCGTTTCGCCGGGGACTGGCATCGATCGTATTTCCAGCCTGGTGCTGCGAACGGAGCAACCACTGGATGTCGATCGATTGAGTACGTTCATGAATGAGCTGCTCGAAGCCCACGGCATGCAGTTGTTGCGCTACAAGGGCGTGCTGAACATTGCCGGCGAGGATCGCCGTCTGGTGTTTCAGGGCGTTCTGAAACTCTATGGATTTGATTGGGATACGCCTTGGGCAGAAGGCGAGCTGCGCGAGAGCGTGATGGTATTCATCGCCGACGAACTGCCCGAGACGAAGATACGGGCGGGGTTTGAGGCGTTACGTTGAGCGGCCATAAAAAAACCGGCCGTCAAGGCCGGTTTTTGACTATCGACGCAATCAGCTGTAAACCGGCAGCTTCGCGCAAATGGCCTTGACCTTGGCGCGAACGGCCTCGATCACGGCTTCATTGTTCAAGTCAGCCAGGATGTCGCAGATCCAGACAGCCAGTTCACGGCAGTCGGCTTCCTTGAAACCACGGGTGGTCACGGCCGGGGTGCCGAAACGCAGGCCCGAGGTGACGAACGGCGAACGTGGGTCGTTAGGTACCGAGTTCTTGTTGACGGTGATGAAGGCACGGCCCAAGGCGGCGTCGGCGTCTTTGCCGGAGATGTCCTGCTTGATCAGCGACAGCAGGAACAGATGGTTTTCGGTCCCGCCGGACACCACGTCGAAACCGCGCTCGATGAACACGCTGGCCATGGCCTGGGCGTTTTTCACCACTTGCTGCTGGTAGGCCTTGAACTCAGGCTGCAGCGCTTCCTTGAAGCACACGGCCTTGGCCGCGATCACGTGCTCCAGCGGGCCGCCTTGGGCGCCCGGGAATACCGCCGAGTTCAGCTTCTTCTCGATGTCGGCATTGGCGCGCGCCAGGATCAGGCCGCCGCGTGGGCCGCGCAGGGTCTTGTGGGTGGTGGTGGTCACCACGTCGGCAAATGGCACCGGGTTCGGGTAGACGCCAGCGGCAACCAGACCGGCCACGTGGGCCATGTCGACGAACAGGTAGGCACCGACCTTGTCGGCAATGGCGCGAAAACGCGGGAAGTCGAGGATCTGCGAGTAGGCGGAGAAGCCTGCCACGATCATTTTCGGCTTGTGCTCGACGGCCAGGCGCTCGACTTCGTCGTAGTCGATCAGGCCGTTGCCGTCGATGCCGTACTGCACCGCGTTGTACAGCTTGCCCGAGGAGCTGACGCTGGCGCCGTGGGTCAGGTGACCACCGTGGGCCAGGCTCATGCCCAAAATGGTGTCGCCGGCGTTGAGCAGGGCCAGGTAGACCGCGCTGTTGGCCTGGGAACCGGCGTGGGGCTGGACGTTGGCGTAGTCGGCACCGAACAGTTGCTTGGCGCGGTCGATGGCCAGTTGTTCAACCACGTCGACGTATTCGCAGCCGCCGTAGTAACGCTTGCCTGGGTAGCCTTCGGCGTACTTGTTGGTCAGCACCGAACCCTGTGCCTCCATCACCGCCGGGCTGGTGTAGTTTTCCGAGGCAATCAGCTCGATGTGCTCTTCCTGGCGCTGAGCTTCTTGCTCCATCGCGGCAAAAAGATCGGCGTCGTACTTGGCGAGTGTCAGGTCACGGCTGAACATGGCGTGGCGGTCCTCAAGGATCGGGGCAGTTGAAAAGGGGGGCATTCTAACCCAACGGGTTTTGTCTGGCATATGAAACGCCGTCATTGTCGGGACAAGCGGTGTTCATGATGATGTGCGGGCCTTTGAGGGCCTCAATCCAACATGAACAACGCATCGTTGCTGAACTGCGCCTCGAACCGGCTGGCGGGCATGGGCCGGCCGAACAGATAGCCCTGAACTTCATCGCAGCCATGTTCGCGCAGGAAGTCCAGCTGGTCCTGGGTTTCCACGCCTTCGGCGATCACCGACAGGTTGAGGCTGTGGGCCATGGCGATGATCGCCCGGGCGATCTGCGCGTCCTGCTCGCCCGAGGGCAGGCCATCGACGAAACTGCGGTCGATCTTGAGCACGTCGATCGGGAACTGCTTGAGGTAGTTGAGCGATGAGTAGCCCGTGCCGAAGTCGTCGACGGCAATGCTCAAGCCCAGCTGTTTGAGGCTGTCGAGAATCATCATTGCCTCATTGACCTCGCGCATCAAGATGCTTTCGGTCAATTCCAGTTCCAGGCAGGCCGGCGACAGGCCGACTTCGCCGAGAATCGTGGCGATCCGCGTGCCCAACTGCCCGTCGGAGAATTGCCGTGCCGAGATGTTCACCGACACTTTCGGCACCCGCACCTTGGTGGCATGCCATTCCTTGAGTTGGCGGCAGGCTTCGCTGATCACCCAGTCGCCCACGTCCACCACCAACCCGAGTTCTTCGAGGACCGGAATGAAATCCCCAGGCGGCACCAGCCCACGCCGCGGGTGGCGCCAGCGCAGCAGCGCCTCGGCACCGGTCAGGCGCTTGCCATCGCCGCTGAACTGCGGCTGGTAATAGAGGATGAACTCCTGCTGCTCCAGCGCGTGCCGCAGGTCGCTTTCCAGTTCCAGCCGCTCCAGAGCGCTGGCGTTCATGTCGGCCTGGTAGAACTGGAAGTTGTTCTTGCCGCGCTCCTTGGCGTGGTACATCGCCGTGTCGGCGTTTTTCATCAGCTGGCTCAGTTCGTTGCCGTCCTGAGGGCTAAGGGCGATGCCGATACTGGCCGTGACGAAAAACTCGCGGTTCTCCAGCACGAAGGGTTTGACCAGGCTGGCGAGAATCTGCTCCGCGACGTGAATGGCTTCATGCAGTGCTTCTTCGCGCGCCGCCCGAGGCTGCAGGAGCAGGGTGAACTCGTCACCGCCCATGCGCGCCACGGTGTCGTCATCGTTGACGCAGGCCAGCAGGCGCGTGGCCATGTCCTTGAGCATCCGGTCGCCGGCGGCGTGGCCCAGGGAGTCGTTGATGGGCTTGAAACGGTCCAGGTCGAGGAACATCAGCACCACCCAGCCGCCTTGCCGGTCGGCCTGCTGCAGGGCATTGTGCAGACGGTCCTGAAACAGTGTGCGGTTGGGCAGGTGAGTCAGGGCGTCGTAGTAAGCCAGGCGGTGAATGCGTTGTTCGCTGGCCTTGCGCTCGCTGATGTCGCTGAAAAAGCACACATAGCTGGCCAGGTCGCCCTCGTCGTCGAGCACCGCCGTGATGCCCACCCAGGCGGGATAGTGTTCGCCGCTGCGGCGCTTGAGCCAGACTTCGCCTTCCCAGGTGCCGCGCTGGTTGAGTTGCTTGAGCACGTAACGCAGGTGCGCTTCCTGCTGGTCGTCGACGGTGAGCAGGGTCGGCAACTGATCCAGCACCTGCGACACCGCGTAGCCGCTCACCCGACTGAACGCCTCGTTGGCCTGGACGATGTAGCCGGCAGGGTCGGTGATCAAAATCGCCGAGGTCGAATGCTCGAACACCGTGGCGGCCATGCGCAGGTCTTTTTCGGCACGGCGCTGCTGGCTGACATCACGACCCACCCCGAGAATCCCTTCAAAGACCCCGTTCTCGTCCCACACCAGCACCAGGCGCAGTTCAATGGGGATCTTGCGCCCGTCGGCGTTGAGGCAGTCGAGCAAAAACAGTTTGGACTGCACTTGAGTGCGCAGCTGCGCCAGCTGCTCCGGGTCGTCGAGGGCCGTGCCGACGCGCTCGAGCATCTGGTTCAGGCCGATCAACTGGCTGGGGTTGGCGATGGTCGATTGCCAGCCATTGGCGAAGATCCACGCCTCGTCGTAGCCCAGCACCGCTTGCACCGAATGGCTGACGTAGTTGAGCTTGAGCTTGTTGTTGGTCGAGAAGATCACATCGCTGATGCTTTCGGCGAGCATGCGATAGCGCTGCTCGCTGTCACGCAGCGATTCGCTGGCTTCCAGCTGTTCGGTGACGTCCTTGGCCACGCCGACAATGCGCGTGACCATACCGTCCTTGTCGCGCGCCAGCACCTGTTCGCGCACCTCGAAATAACGCCACTGCGAATCCTGGCTGCGAAAGCGCAACAGGCAGTTCAACGGCAGTGCGTAGTCGCTCTGGCGCTGAAGGTGACGGGCCTTGTTGTAGGTAAGGGCGTCTTCGATGTGCAGTAACTTTTCCCAAAAGTATTCGCCGAGCTCCTGTAACTGGGCCCTGCCATAGCCCAAGGTCTGGCCCAGATGATGGTTGCTGAAAATCATTCGCTGGGACGCGCAGTCCTGAACATATAAATGATCCGGCACGGTGCGGATCACATCGGACCAGAAAGCTTCACGCTCCACCAGCGACAGCTCTACCCGTTTGCGGCTGGTGATGTCGTTGATATTGAGGATGACTGCGTGGTAACCCCAAATGTCCTCGGGAAAGCGCAGGGTCAGCCACAGGTGCTGGTCCAGGCCGAAGGGGTCGGTCAGGGTGACCTCCAGCTCGAGCTGCGGCAGGTTGCGCATCAGGCCGTCGATGATCTGATAACCGATGCCGCTGACATTCATCGGGCCGCCATCGATCAGACGCTGCCAGGCCTCCTGGATCGACTCCACGGCCAGCAGGCGCAGAGCCACCTGGTTGACCTCGGTGATGCGCAGTTCCGAGAGCAGTGAGGCGCGACGCTCGGGACTTTCGTCCAGCCAGGCCTGCAACGTCTCGTGAGAAATCAGCCCGTTGTTTTGAATAAGGTCGCGCAGCGCCGAGAGGTCCAGCACGCACAAGGCCACGCCGGTGCCTTCGAAAATGTCTTGATAGCGCCGCCGCTCCTCGTGCACCTCGCGCTGGCGCTTGCGCAGATTGAGCAAGGTCAACAGTGGCAGCAGCGAGAACGCCAGCCCTAGCAGGCATTTGCCGATCAACGCCGGCAGCAGGTCGAGGCGTGCCCGGTCGGCATTGAACAGGCTGCGCAGTTGCCAGTCGCTCTGGGCCAGCGGCGTCACCAACAGCGTTTGCTCCGAGTTCGCCTGCCCGGCATCGTTGTCACGGTGAATGACATAGCTGTCCTGACGGCTTTCAATCTGCCAGTGGGCGTGCGAGTCGCGGGAGTCAGCGCGCAGCAGGCCGCCGAGGAAACTGGGGGCCAGGCGCAGCAACCAGGCGCCGTTGGTCAATTCACCCGGTTGTCGGATGAGCAGGTACAGGCGCGCGTCAGCCGCATTGGCATAATAGAACGGCTGGATCTGCGCCCGCTGCAGCAAGGCCTGGATGGCGTTCTCGTCGGCGGTGACCGGCAGGGTATCGGCGAGGATCCGGCCGTCGGCCGCCAGCCACAGGATGCTTTGCACCGCCGGCAGGGCTTGTTGCAGACGCGCCAGGGTATCGGCTTTCTCGCGACCGCTGGGGAAGGGCGGCGTGGTCAGCAGGCGGTTGAGCGCCGTCTGGGAGTTGAGCGCCAGGTTCAGGTCCAGCCGGGCCACCCGTTCGGCGCTGGCGTCTATGCTGTGTTGGCGCTGGTCGCTGAGGGTCCGCTGGAATTGGTCGACCAGTTGCCACAGCAACAAGGCCAGCAGAAACAGCACCAGGACCGCCAACGCGCTTTTCAGCATCCCGCGCAACGGGGTAGCGGGGGCGGTTGGCGCTGAGCGCAGGGACGACGGCGGATTGAGATTGGTCAAACTGTGGTCCTGCGGTCTGTCTGGCGGTGGCAGGGGTGCCGGCGTCGAGGTCTGTAACACGGCTGACAGCAACGGCCCGGACTTCGCGCACTATAAGCCCCTGCCCATGAGGCGGCTAGGGTTGCGGCGCGGCACCGATCAAGCCGTCTTTCGTGAGCGGTAAAATTGGCTTGGGTGCATGGCAAAGAGTAGCAAAGTGCCAGCCCAAAACGTAGGCCGTTTGCCCTGTCAGGCGCATTCCGGTAGCTTTGCGGTCTGCATTTTTTTCATCTGTCTCCGACACCAGGTTTACCCATGGCTCAATACGTTTTCACCATGCATCGGCTCAGCAAGGTTGTGCCGCCGAAGCGGGAAATCCTCAAGAATATTTCGCTGTCGTTCTTCCCCGGCGCCAAGATCGGCGTGCTAGGCCTCAACGGTTCGGGCAAGTCGACCTTGCTGAAAATCATGGCCGGCGTCGACACCGAATTCGACGGCGAAGCGCGGCCGATGCCCGAGCTCAATGTCGGCTATTTGCCTCAGGAGCCGCAACTCGACCCGAACAAGACCGTACGCGAAGTGGTCGAGGAAGCCGTCAGCGTGATCAAGGACGCCCAGGCGCGCCTTGACGAAGTCTACGCCGCCTATGCCGACCCGGACGCCGACTTCGACAAGCTGGCTGCCGAGCAGGCCAAGCTGGAAGCCATTCTTCAGGCCAGCGACGGCCACAACCTCGAACGCCAGCTGGAAGTGGCCGCCGACGCGCTGCGTCTGCCGGCGTGGGACGCCAAGGTCGAGGTCCTGTCCGGTGGCGAAAAGCGCCGCGTGGCCCTGTGCCGCCTGCTGCTGTCGGCCCCTGACATGCTGCTGCTGGACGAACCGACCAACCACCTGGATGCCGATTCGGTGGCCTGGCTGGAGCAGTTCCTGCACAACTTCCCGGGCACCGTGGTCGCCATTACCCACGACCGTTACTTCCTCGATAACGTCGCCGGCTGGATCCTCGAACTCGACCGCGGCGCCGGCATTCCGTATGAAGGCAACTATTCGGGCTGGCTGGAAGCCAAGTCCGATCGTCTGGCCCAGGAATCCAAACAGCAATCGGCCCATGAAAAGGCCATGAAGGAAGAACTGGAGTGGGTGCGCAAAGGCGCAAAGGCGCGCCAGTCCAAATCCAAGGCCCGTCTGCAGCGTTTCGAAGAAATGCAGTCGCAGGAATTCCAGAAACGCTCGGAAACCAACGAGATCTACATCCCCGCCGGCCCGCGGTTGGGTGACAAGGTCATCGAGTTCAAGAACGTCAGCAAGGGCTATGGCGACCGCGTGCTGATCGACAACCTGTCGTTCGCCATGCCCAAGGGCGCCATCGTCGGCGTCATCGGCGGCAACGGTGCCGGCAAGTCGACCCTGTTCCGCATGCTGATGGGCAAGGAGCAACCGGATTCGGGCAGCATCGAAATCGGCGAAACCGTACAACTGGCCTGCGTGGACCAGAGCCGCGATGACCTGGACGGCAGCAAGACGGTGTTCCAGCAGATTTCCGATGGTTCGGATCAGATCCGCATCGGCAACTACGAGATTCCGTCGCGCACCTACGTCGGCCGCTTCAACTTCAAGGGTGGCGACCAGCAGAAGTTCGTCAAGGACCTCTCCGGCGGTGAGCGCGGGCGCCTGCACCTGGCCCTGACCTTGAAAGAGGGCGGCAACGTCCTGCTGCTCGACGAACCGTCCAACGACCTCGACGTGGAAACCCTGCGCTCGCTGGAAGAAGCCCTGCTGGACTTCCCTGGCGCCGCCATTGTGATCTCTCACGATCGGTGGTTCCTGGACCGCGTGGCCACCCACATCCTGGCCTATGAGGATGACTCGCAGGCGGTGTTCTTCGAAGGCAACTACACCGAGTACGAGGCCGATCGCAAGAAACGCCTGGGCGATGCCGCCGCACAGCCCCATCGTGTGCGGCACAAGAAGCTGGCGTGATAAACGCAACGGGCCCTTCGGGGCCCGTTTTGGTTTATCTCTGGCGCAATTTCGCTGCAGGCGGGTGCTTAGCGAAATCCTCCCGCCCGCTGACTCAACCCCGCACTGGAAATCGACCGCGCCGTTTCGATCAACTGTGGCGCCAATTGCTCGCGCGCATCCTCGGGGCGCCAGCGGCTGGCGGGGACCGAGATGTTCACGGCGCCGAGGGGAATGCCCGCCGCATCAACGATCGGCGCCGCCAGGCTGATGTCGCCGGGGAAATACTCCCCCACGGTCATCGCGTAGCCCTCATCCCGAGCCTTTGTAACGGCCTCCAGCAACGGCTCCAGCGCGGTCACGGTAGCGGGCGTATGCGCTGGCCGTGGCATCTGCTCCAGCATCAGGCGCGCCTCGCTCGCGGCAATCCGCGACAGCCAGGCGCGGCCCGATGCCGTGCAGTACATCGGCAGGCTCAGCCCCAGGGGCATGGGGATCATCACCTGATTGTGGCTGGGGAAGCGCGCGACGAAAATCATGTCGTTGGCGTCTGGCTCCGACAGGTTGCAGCTCTCGTGGCACTCGCGGTTCAGCTGGTGCAGGTAGGGCGTGGCGCGGTCGATCAGGCTGTCGGTCTGCAAGAAGCCGAAGCCCAGCGACAGTGCCCGTGGTGTCAGTTGATAGCGCTTGCTCTGCGGGTCCTTGCGCAGATAGCCCAAGGTTTCAAGGGTGTACGCAAAGCGCTGCGCGGCGCTTTTGGTCATGTGGGTTGCCGCCGCCAGCTCGGGCAGGTTCATGCTTGGCCGGCCGGCGCGGAACGCATTGATCACCTCCAGACCGCGCGCCAGGGTGCTGGCGAACAAAGGGGATTTGTCAGGCGAAGTCATGAGGCCTCTGGGCAGAAAAAAGTGGCAGGGCGCCGAGCGCGCCCCAGTATAACCAAGCTCGCAGCACCCGGCTCAACCGCCCAGGTGCACCCACACCGATTTGGTCTGGGAGTACTGGGTCAGCGCCTCCAGGCAACGGTCGCGGCCGTTGCCCGATTGTTTGAAACCGCCCCAGGGCTGGGTCATGTCGCCGTGATCGAAACAGTTGACCCAGACAATGCCGGCCTCTACATCCCGGGCGAAGGTCAGGGCGCGGTCGATGTCGCGGGTCCAGACCGAGGCGGCGAGGCCATAGATCGAATCGTTGGCAATCGCCAGCGCCTCCTCAAGGTCCTTGACCCGGATGGCCGCCGCCACCGGACCGAACACTTCCTCGCGGGCCAGGGTCATGCTCGGCGTGATGTCCGCATACAGGGTCGGATTGACGTAAGCGCCATGGGCCAGTGCCGCCGGTACATCGCCGCCGAACACCAGCCGGCCGCCTTCGTCGCGGGCTTTTTCGACATAACCGAGCACCCGTTGCTGCTGCTCGAAGGACACCAGCGAGCCCATTCGCGTGGCGGGGTCCAGCGGGTTGCCCGGTACGTACAGGCTGGGCGCAAGTTCCGCGAAGCGCTCGACGAAACGCTCGTAGATCGACGCCTGTACCAGGATCCGCGAACCCGCATTGCACACTTCGCCCTGGTTGGCGTAGATGCCGTTGATGGCGTAGGTCACGGCGCGGTCGAAGTCGGCCACGTCCTCCAGAATGATCTGGGGGCTCTTGCCGCCGCATTCGGTGGTGACCCGCTTCATGTTGGACTGGCCGGCATAGACCATCATCAACTTGCCGATTTCCACCGAGCCGGTGAAGCCGATCTTGTCGACGTCCATGTGCAGCGCCAATGCGGCGCCGGCCTCGGCGCCGTGGCCCTGAACCACGTTGAAGATCCCCGGCGGGCCGCCGGCCTGAACGAACAGTTCAGCCAGCAACACGGCGCTGCTGGGTGACTGCTCGGCCGGCTTGAGCACCACGGCGTTCCCCATGGCCAAGGCCGGCGCCAGCTTCCACGCAGCCATCAGCAACGGATAGTTCCACGGCACGATCAGCCCCACCACCCCCAAGGGCTGGCGCAGGATGTAGTGCAGGGCCTCGGGCGTCGTGCTGGTGACCGAGCCTTCGAGCTTGTCGATGGTCTCGGCAAAGAAGCGAAAGGACAAGACCGAGCCCGGCACGTCGACATTGAGCATGTCGCTGATGGGTTTACCCACATCCAGCGTGTCCAGCAAGGCCAGGCTTTCAGTGTGCGTCTCGATCAGGTCGGCGAAGCGATACAGCACGGCCATCCGTTCGCGCGGCGCCAGGCGCGACCAACTGCCACTGCGAAAGGCCTTGCGCGCGGCCTTTACTGCCAGGTCCACGTCTGCGCTGGCGCTGCGCGGTGCTTGGGTGTGCGGGTGTCCGGTGGCCGGGTTGAGCACGTCGAAGCGTTCCCCCGAGAGGGCCGGGCAGCGCTGACCGTCGATAAAGTTGTCAACGTGATAAACAAACCGCTCGGCGCGCTGCTGCCAGTCGCCTGCGCTGAGTTGGCCGAGGGTGGGGTCTAAATGAGGCATGGGACGCACAGCTCCTTCAAAGGGTCGGTTGCACGGCAAACGCACAGGCGGCGCCGGGCTGGATACTCAGAGTGATTTCATCGCCGGGGTACAGGGCCTGGCCTTGGGCGGCTTCCCTCGACACATCGAGGGTCAGGCTGTCGATCCCCGGCAGGCTGATCTGCAGGCGCAAGGCGCGACCGTGAAACAAACGTTGCAGCACCCGGCCAGTGGCCTGTGGCTGACTGTCGGCGCGCACACCGAGCCGCAGATCTTCGGGGCGCAATGACACGGTCACCGCACTGCCTCGTGCCAGTGGCCCTCGGCTGCGTGCCACAAGGTGCAAGGCGCCGACGCCCACCGTCACCTGATCATCGACGCTGTGCAGCACCTGCCCGTCGAGCAGGTTGGAGGCACCAATGAAACCGGCGACGAAAGCCGATTCCGGAGAGTCGTACAGCGCGTCCGGGCTGGCGATCTGTTCGATGCGACCCTTGTGCATCACGGCAATACGGTCGGAAATCGACAGCGCTTCGGTCTGATCATGGGTGACCATCACGAACGTCGTGCCCAGGCTCGATTGCAGGCGTTTGAGTTCCACCTGCATGTGCTGGCGCAAGTGCGCATCCAGGGCCGACAGCGGTTCGTCGAGCAGCAGCACGCGGGGTTGGCAGACCAGCGCGCGGGCCATGGCGATGCGCTGTTGCTGGCCGCCCGACAACTGCTGCACCCGCGCCCGCGCCTTGTCCGCCAAGCCCACCAGTTCCAGCATGTTGACGACGCGCTGGCGCGCCTCGGCGGCAGGCACCTTGGTCAGGCTCAGGCCGAAGCCGACGTTGTCGCTGACGTTCAAGTGGGGAAACAAGGCGTAGTCCTGGAACACCGTGTTCACCGGCCGTCCGTAAGGCGGCGCGGCGGTCAGGTCCTGGCCGTCGATCAGTACCTGCCCGGCCGTGGGCTGCTCGAACCCGGCGATCATCCGCAGGGTGGTGGTCTTGCCGCAGCCCGAAGGCCCGAGCAGGCTGATGAACTCGCCGGGGGCGATGTCCATATCGATGTTGTCGACGCTCAGCACCTTCTCGCTGTAGCGCTTGCTCACACCCCTGAGGCTGACCACGCTGGAATGGGCCATGACTCGGTTCTCCTGTGCTCGGTAAGGAAGATGGACCGTCTGTCAGCCGCCGGCCTTGACCCGTTCGAACAGCTTGGCCAGTTCTTCGTTGCTGGGGATCGGCCGGGTCAGCACGGTGTCCTTGAGCATGGTTTCCGGATCGTTGGGCAGTTGCAGTTCTTCGAGTTTGGCCTCGGGCACGCGAGCGAACGCAGCCTTGCTGGCGCTGCCGTAGCCGTACTCGGTGATCAATTTTTCACCGGATTCGGGGGCCAGTCGCGCATTGATGAAGTCGTAGGCCAGGTCGACGTGCTTGGCATCCTTGAGCATGACGATGCCGCAGACCCAGGTAAGCATTCCTTCTTTGGGCTTCATGAATGCCACGGGCACGTTCTGCTTTTTCAGGGCGGTGGCCGAGGCGTTCCAGGCCATGGCCGCCACCAGTTCGCCACTGGCCAGTGACTGCTCCACCGAGGTCATGTCGGTGGTGTAGGTGGTCACCAGCGGCCGTTGCTGACGCAGCACGGCGCCGACCTTGTCCAGCTCTTCGGGGGTGAGTTTCTTGAACGGGTCGACACCGGCCAGCAGGGCGGCCACCAACGGCGTGTCGTGCACTGCGTCGATGGTCGCGATGCGCCCGGCGTACTGTTTGTCGAAGAGCATCTTCCAGCTGGCTTCGGGGTTTTTCACCAGGTCGGTGCGGTACAGCACCGAGGTATTGCCCCAGTCCCATGGCACCATCCAGACCTTGCCATCGGCGTCGACGATACCCGGCAGCTTTTGCAGGACCGGGAAGATCTGATCGAAGTTCTTCAGCCGCGACTTGTCCAGCGGCTGGATCAGCCCGGCCTGTTTCCAGCGTTCCAGCTTGTCGTAGCAGGGGTGAGCGAGGTCGGGGTGAAAGCCGGCGCGGGCTTTGGACAACGCATCGTCATCATCGCCGAATACCGTGATGTCGACCTTCTTCGGGTGGGCCGCCTCGAACGCGGGGTTGAACTCCGGCAGCTCATAGCCCGACCAGGTGAAATAGGTCAGGTTGCCGGCGTCGGCGGCGATGGCGCCTTGCAGCAACGCGGTGTTCAGGGCAAACGCTGCCAGACCCACCACCCACGAGCGTTTAGCGATTGTGCGAACTTTCATATGACCTCCAGAGGCTGGACTAGGAGCGTGTTGATTGAGGTGTTCATTGTTCGAGCTTGGCAGGCGGCCCAATGCCGCGGCGACGCAGTGCTTCGGCCCCGGCGGCTATCGCCACCGAGACCAGCAGAATCAGACTGCCCAAGGCCATGACCATGGGCAGTTGCCTGGGGAAGCGCAGTTGGCTCCAGATGTAGATGGGCAGGGTGGGCTCGGTGCCCACCAGGAAAAACGCGACGATGAACTCGTCGAACGAGGTGATGAACGCCAGCATGAAGCTGGACACCAGACCCGGCAGGGCCAGGGGCAGGGCGATGCGCCGCAGGGTCGTCCATTCGTCGGCACCCAGATCCATGGCCGCTTCTTCGAGGCTGCGGGGGAAGGCGGCAAAGCGGCTGCGCATCACCACCACGGCGGTGGGCAGGCAAAAGCACACATGGCCGACCACGATGGCCCCCAGCGAAGGACCGGGGCCGATCAGGTTGACGCCCACCAGCAGGGCGATCCCCAGCACCACGCCGGGCAGCAGGATCGGCAGCCGCGCCAGCAGCGACACGGCATTGGCCAACGGGCTGCTGCGCCGCACGTCGGCATAGGCGATCAAGGCGCCGACCACGGTGGCGATGGCCGCTGCCGAACCGGCGACGATCAGGCTGTTGAGCGCGGCATGGGCCAGCGCCGGGTTGTTGAACAGGTCGGCGTACCACTGCACGGTGAAACCCTTGAGCGGGAACACCGGGGCGATCGAGTCGTTGAAGGAAAACACCGGGATCAACAAGGTCGGCAGGTACAGGAAGGCCAGGTACAGCAGCACGTACAGCCCGAGCCAGCGGCCTTGCATGGCCGGCCAGCGTTTCAAGGTCATCCGGTTCATCGCGGTTCCACCCAGCGCTGGACCAGCGCCCTCGTCAAGAGCACCACCAGAGCAATCGCCAGCATGCTGATCACGGCCAGCGCGGCGCCGGCGGTCCAATCGTTGGCCTTGCCGAACTGCGCCTGGATCAGGGTGCCGATCATCGAACTGGCCGGCCCGCCCACCAGCGCCGGGGTCACGTAGTCGCCCACCGTGGGCACGAACACCACCAGCGCTGCCGAAAGAACCCCGGGCATCGACAGCGGCAACACCACTTTGCGAAAGCGCTGATGGGGCCGTGCACCGAGGTCGGCGGCCGCCTCCAGCAGGTTGCGGGCGAGGCCGTTCAGGCAAATGTACAACGGCAACACGGCGAAGGCCGCGTAGGCGTGGGCCAGGGTAATCACCACGGCGGTCGGCGTATTGAGCAGGCCGGTCAGGGGCGCGTCGGTGATGTGCAGGGCCATCAGGCTGGAGTTGAGCACGCCGTTATAGGCCAGCACGATCTTCCAGGCGAACACCCGCAGCAGGTAGCTGGTCCAGAAGGGCAGGCTGATGAGAAACAGCAGCAGATTGCGTCGTTTGCCAGCATAAAAAGCCAGGTAATAGGCCACCGGGTACGCCAGCAGCACAGTCACTACGGTGACGATGGCCGACAGGACGATGGAGCGCAGCAGCACCGTGCGGGTCAAGGGATCGCGCAAGGCGAAGGACAGGTTGTCGGTGGTGAACGCGCTGCCGATGATTTGCCCGTCGTTTACCCGCACGCTCAGGTACAGCAGCAGGCCCAGGGTGAATAGAATCAACGTGCAGGTCAGCAGGCCGCCGGGCAGGTTGACAAAAAAGTCGAAGCGCTTGCTGGAGTTGCGCCGAGGCTGGGTCGCAGGCGCTGTGTCGCGGGCTTCTCCCGCCCGAACGAGGGTCATGAGCCGGCTCCCGCCCGAAGGCGCCGTTCCAGCAGGTCGCGCAGGCGCATGACGTTGGCGGTGATCCGTGCCGCGCTGCGATGCAGGGGGGCCGCTGGGAACGGTTTGAAGGGCAGCACCGGATAAGCGCTGTGGGCCGCAGGCAGGCCGTTGACCAGGTCGGCGACAAAGCCACCCATACGCGTGGCCATGGCGACCCCACGCCCGTAATAACCCAAGGCAACGGTGACGCCTTTGGCCGGCTGGCTGAGGAATGGAATGGTGGACGCGGGCACCGCGACCCGGCCGCACCAACAGTGGCTCAAGGGTACGCTGTCGAGTTCGGGGTAGAGGCTGAGCATCTCATCGCGCACCCGTCGTGCATCGCCGGCACCGAGCTCGTCGCGAAAGGCACCGCGGGTGCCCAGTACGAAGCGTCCGTCGTGGCTGCGGCGGAAGTAGCGCAGCACGCGGAAGGTGTCCGACACCGGCAGGTCGCCGGGCAGAATCCGTGCGGCGAGTTCGTCTGGTAGCGGCACCGTGGCCGCTTGCAGGCTCCACAGGGTGACGTAGGTTTGCGGCAGGCCTGGCAGCAGCGCAGGGGAGTAGGCGTTGGTGGCAATGACAATTTGTTCGGCGTGGATGTCGCCGCGCGAAGTGCTCAGGGTCCAGCCCTGGGCGTCGGGGCTCATGCTCAGCGCGCGGGTCTGTTCCAGCAGGGTGACACCTTGTGCCCGGGCTGCAGCGCCAAGGCCCAAGGCGTACTGATAAGGCTGCAACTGGCCAGCGCGAGTGTCGAGCAAGGCGCCATGGTAGATCGAGGTGCCTAGCCGCGCCTGGGTCTGCTGACGGTCGAGCATGCGCACGTCGGCGCCGTGTCGCTGCCACTGTTCGGCGCGTTGGCTCAGCACTCGCAAGGTGCCTTCGGTATGGGCCGCTTGCAGCCATCCGCATTGGCGGGCGTCGCAGTCGATGCCCAGGCGTTTGATCAGGTCGAAGGTGTAATCCGCCGCGCCGCCTACCGCTTCGATCAAAGCGGCGCCACCCGAGACGCCAAAACGCTCGATCAGGGTGTCCGGGTCCAGCTTGAGACCCGGAATGACCTGCCCACCGTTGCGCCCCGAAGCGCCTTCGCCGATGTGCAGGCTGTCGAGCACCACCACGCCCTCGCCACCGGTAGTGCGGGCTATTTCCAGTGCGCTATTCAAGCCGGTGTAGCCCGCGCCGATGATCACGCAGCGAGCGCGAGAAGGCAGGGCCGGGACGGCTTGTGGGGAAGGCATGAGGCCTTCCCTCCAGAGGCATTCGAAACGAGGTTCGGGGTTATTCACGCATCACCTGTATCGATTATCGATATACTAGTATTTATATTTCTAGTAGGCGCACTGAATTACCGCAAACAACCTTGTCGTTTTCAGAATGGTTGTGTCGTTTTAGCGAGGGCGGATCCGAGATCAGTCGGGGTATATCTCAATGGGCCGCGATGGAGATCACTTCGATCGCCACATCCCCCACCGGTCGTTGCCACACCACCTCATCCCCAGGTCCCGCGCCCAGCAGCGCGCGGCCCAGTGGCGAGGCCCAGTTGATCAAACCTTGACTGACATCGGCCTGGTCCTCGCCCACCAGCTGTACCCGTTGCTGCTGGTCGTGCTCATCGGCAAAGGTCACCCAGCTGCCGATCTGCACCTTGCGGGTGGAATCGGCCAGCACCACCACCTGAGCGCTCTGCAAGCGCTGGGTGAAGTAGCGCAGGTCGCGCTGCACGTCGACCAGGCGTTGCTTGTCGCCGTCGTCACCGCGGGTCTGCAGCAAGGCTTGTTCGCCTTGCAGGTCGGCCACACGTGTCTGCAACTGGGCGAAGCCTTCGGTGGTGACGTAGTTGGTCTGCTCACTGACGCTGCGCTCTACCGGCTGGTCGGCCTGGGCGGCGGCGTTGTCTTCGTTGACGAATGCTCGGCTCATGATTGTTCTCCTGTCGTAAGGCTTGGGCCATGCTGACAGGCAGGTAGTTTCAATGGATGTCCCATCACGACCTAATCAGATTTGAATGCGCGCCCCATGGACTGGCTCCGTTGCTGTTCCCAATTGCGCTCGCGGTCGTCCCAGCGGTTGCGATAACCTTGGTCTTCCTGGGTCTGCGCACTGGTCTGGCATTGCTGGAAACCGTCGTCCCAGCCGGTGCTGTACTGCTTCTCCTTAAGGTAGCGAGGGACGTTCTTGACGAAATCACCCACCGCCGCCACCGCACTGTGGCCGCTGACGCAGCCATCCTGATAACCGTCGGCAAACGCGGGCGGGTAACCCTGTTGCACCATCTGCTCGTGAGTGGACTGGCAACCGACCAACACCACCATCACCACACCCACGCACCACCCTTTGTTGTTCATGATCCTGACCTCGGAAGCGGTCAACGTCTGCATGACCACTCTTTGAGTCTAGGTGCTGGTGCGTTAACGCGAGGTCAAGCCGATGTAAGGAAAATGTCGGCGTCAGTAGTGGTACCACTTGAGCGACAGCATGACTTCGTTCTGCGGCGCCGTCAGCTGGCTGAAATCGCGCTGGGCGCTCAGGCGCAAGCCCAGGTTACGAGATAACTCCCACTGCTGGTTGAGGCTCAGGGTACGGCGCACTTCGCCGTTGGTGAAGTAATCGCCGGCGGCTTCCAGACTGAAATTGCCCAGCGGATTGCGCCACAGCAGGCCGGTGTCGAAGCCGGCAGCGGGCGAGACGAAGGCGTCGAAGTTGTTATTGTGTTCCACGCGCACGGTGCCCATGGCGAAACCCAGCAGGTCTGGCGCCAGTTGCCAGGTGCTGCCGGCGCCGCCATTGACGTGGCTGACCAGGCTTTCGTGGCCGTGTTTGCCGATGACGCGCTCCAGGCCGCTGGTGACCTGCCACGACCAGGGTTGCAGCAGCTCGGTGCGCGGCGTGAGGGAGCGGATGGTGGCCAGGTTGAGGTTCTGCAATTGCCAGCGATTGCCCTCGTATTGACGCAGCTTGAGCCCGAGGATCTCGATCTGCGCGCCCAGCGGGAAGCCATAGGCGTTGTCGTTCAGGTCGTGATAGGCCATGCGCAAGCCGTACTCGGCGAAATTCTGGCCGTCACGGTTGCCGGCGCCGACGTCCCACGTCCGTGAGTCGTGGCCCTTTTCCGGCAGGCCGGGGCGGGCGACCTGGAGGACGGGGGGTGGGTTGCCGTTGATTGCCCGCAGCAACGCGAAGCTGCGCTCGGTACGGGCCTTGTCGCGCTCCTGGCCGGTGGCGCGATAGCGCTCCAGGCGGTAGGCGGCATCCTGAATCAGGGCCTGGCGCGCAGCCGGCAGCGCCTTGAACGCCGGGCTCTGCAACAGGGTAGTGTCAGCGCTGATCTTGAGCACCCATTGTTGCTCGTCGCGGGCCATAGGATGGGCGCGAGTCAGCAACTCGCGCTCGCGGGAGGGCCGGTAGTCGACGTGCTCCACCATCCCGGCGTGGCTGACGGCCTTGACCGTGTCGGTGGGGATGGCGGTCAGTGGGAACTGCCCGGTCAGCTGCAGGCCGGGCCGGGCCACTTGCAGCAGCTCCAGCAGACGGTAGGAGCAGTTTTCGTCAAAGAAGAAGTAGTCGAACTTGATCTCCTGCAATTCCCACACGTGCTCCACCATGCGCGCGGTTTCTTCGTGGGTCAGGTTGAGTCGGTACTCCCATAGGTCGCGGTTTTCCAGGCTGTTGTATTCGGCCAGTTTCTGCTGGTAGGGGACCACGGCGAACATGCCGGGATAGCCACCGGCCAGGCCCTTCCAGGCGTAGAGGATGCTGTTGTCATTGCCCTGGATATAGGCGCCGAAGTTGATCGCGTAGCTGAGCAGGGCGGTCTTGTCGCTCTGCACGTCGGCCTGGTCGATGCGCAGCAAGGTGTGGCCGAACATGGACGACGGGCTGTTCAGGTAGGCGGCCGGGAACACCAGCACCGCGCTGTCCGGCGCGATGTCGGAAAACCATTGATTGAATTTCTGGCAGTCGACGCTCGGCAGATCAGTGAGGTGCAACTGCGCCTTGAGCCAGCGGGCGCGGGCCGGATAGACGCATTGGGCCTGCTGGTCGGCGCTGCTGGCAGGCGCATACAGCGCCTCGACGGTCGCGCGTAACTCGGCGTCGGGATGATGAGCACCCTCAGCGGCGAGGAAAAACTTCGGGTCATCGACGTAGCTGCGCCAGCCGCCCAGTCGGGCAGGGGTGTAGTGCCCCAGTGCCAGCCAGTAAGGGTCGCTGGCCAGTTGCTCGGAACGGGAGTTGTCGACGTGGGTGGCAGCGTGGAGCGCAGGGCTGGCACAGAGCGCCAGACAGGCAAGGCGTTTGAGCATCGTGGGCTACTTAGAGGGCAGGGCGGTCGATAAAAGCCCCGCCCCTGGCGAGGCGGGATACTGCGGGCGAGATTAAGCCTGGGCGGCGTATTTAGCCAGACGAGCGTCACCCTTGAGGACGTTCAAGGTGTTGGCGTGTACGTCATTGGCGGTGGCATCGGCGCTGGTGAAGATCTGCTGGAAGTGCTGGTGAGTCACGGACTCGAAGTAAGCGCGGTCTTCCGGTTTCACACCCAATACCACCGCATAGGTGGTCAGTGCTTCGCCGTGGCCCATGGCCATATCCTGGGACAGTTCGTTCATCATGCCGTTCATGGCCAGCCAGGATTTGCCGCCATAGGTCAGTGGCGCGGTGGTGTTGCAGCCGTTGGTACCCGAGGTCATGCCAAAGGTGGCGTTGCCCGAGGAGCCGTTGGTGGTGGACGCGAGGAAGTGAGCCGGCGTGCCGCGCTGGCCTTCGAACAGCAGGTTGCCCCAACCGCAATCCGGACCACCTGGCGCTTGAGCCATGGCGTGGAACGAAGCAGCGGCCAAAAGAGTACCCAGTAGAATCCTTTTCATAGCGTTTTTTCTCTTTGCGTGCGAACCAGAGGGGACGGGCCGGTGTAATTCCCGACCGCGCATGTTGGAGCTTAGGCGTGATCTTCCGGTTCCGCAGGTCGGCAGAAGTTTTCCAGCTACGCTCAAGGGGTGGGGGGTGATCGGTGCATGCACGCTTGCAGCTTGCAGCCCGAAGATTGAAACTGCCCCCAACCTCTGAAGTAAGGATGCCCGATGCCCGATCCTGTAGCTGCCAGCCTGCGTCTAGCGCCCGAGGCGCTGACTCGTCCCTTTTCCGCTGAACAGTTCAGCTTTACGACCACCAACGATCTGGAGCCCTTTCGCGGTGTACTTGGCCAGGAGCGTGCGGTAGAGGCGCTGCAATTCGGTGTGGCCATGCCGCGCCCCGGCTACAACGTGTTCGTCATGGGCGAGCCCGGCACTGGCCGGTTCTCTTTCGTCAAGCGCTACCTGAAGGCCGAAGGCAAGCGCCTGCAAACCCCGGCCGACTGGGTCTACGTCAACAACTTCGACGAGCCGCGCGAACCCCGCGCACTGGAGCTGGCCCCCGGCAGTGCCGACGCTTTCATCACCGACATCGGCAGCTTCATCGACAACCTGGTTGCCACCTTTCCAGCGGTGTTCGAGCACCCGTCCTACCAGCAGAAGAAAAGCGCCATCGACCGCGCCTTCAATCAGCGCTACGACCGTGCGCTGGATGTGATCGAGCGTCTGGCGCTGGAGAAAGACGTCGCCCTGTACCGCGACAGCACCAACATCGCTTTCACCCCGATGCTCGATGGCAAGGCGCTGGACGAGGCCGAGTTTGCCCAATTGCCGGAAGCCGATCGCGATCGTTTTCACAGTGACATTTCCGACCTCGAGGAGCGCCTCAACGAGGAGCTGGCGAGCCTGCCGCAGTGGAAGCGCGAATCCAGCAACCTGCTGCGCCAGTTGAACGAAGAAACCATCACCTTGGCCCTGCAGCCGCTGCTGGCACCGCTCTCGGAAAAGTACGCCGAGAACGCGGCGGTCAGCGGTTACCTGCAAGCGGTCCAGGTGTACTTGCTCAAGACCGTGGTCGAGCAACTGGTGGACGACAGCAAGACTGATGCCGTGGCCCGCAAAGTGCTCGAAGAACAATACTCGCCGAGTCTGGTGGTAGGGCACCACGCCAGCGGCGGTGCGCCGGTGGTGTTCGAGCCGCACCCGACCTACGACAACCTGTTCGGCCGCATCGAGTACAGCACCGATCAGGGCGCGCTCTATACCAACTACCGGCAGTTGCGCCCAGGTGCGCTGCACCGGGCCAATGGCGGCTTCCTGATTCTGGAAGCGGAAAAAATGCTGGGTGAGCCCTTCGTCTGGGACGCGCTCAAGCGGGCCTTGCAGTCGCGCAAGCTGAAAATGGAATCGCCGTTGGGCGAATACGGCCGCATTGCCACCAGCACGCTGACGCCGCAGATGATCCCCTTGCAGGTCAAGGTCCTCATCATTGGTGCCCGCCAGCTTTACTACGCCTTGCAGGACGCCGATCCGGACTTTCAGGAGATGTTCCGGGTGCTGGTGGACTTCGATGAAGACATTCCCATGCACGACGAGAGCCTGGAGCAGTTCGCCCAGTTGCTCAAGACTCGTACTTCGGAAGAGGGCATGGCGCCACTGACCGCCGACGCGGTGGCGCGTCTGGCCACCTACAGCGCCCGCCTGGCGGAAAACCAGAAGCGCCTGTCGGCGCGTATCGGTGATCTGTTCCAGCTGGTCAGCGAAGCCGATTTCATTCGTCATCTGGCCAATGAAGAGAAAACCGACGCCGGCCACATCGAGCGCGCACTGCGGGCCAAGGCGACGCGCACCGGGCGTGTGTCGGCGCGGATTCTCGACGACATGCTGGCGGGCATCATCCTCATCGACACCGACGGCGCAGCCGTGGGCAAGTGCAACGGCCTGACCGTGCTGGAAGTCGGCGATTCGGCCTTCGGTGTGCCCGCGCGAATTTCCGCCACGGTGTATCCGGGTGGCAGCGGTATTGTCGACATCGAGCGTGAGGTCAACCTCGGCCAGCCGATCCACTCCAAAGGGGTGATGATCCTCACGGGGTACCTGGGCAGTCGTTATGCGCAAGAATTCCCCTTGGCGATTTCCGCCAGCATCGCCCTGGAGCAGTCCTACGGCTATGTGGACGGCGACAGTGCCTCGCTGGGCGAAGCCTGCACGCTGATCTCGGCCTTGTCGAAGACGCCACTCAAGCAGTGTTTCGCTATTACCGGATCCATCAACCAATTCGGCGAAGTGCAGGCGGTGGGCGGGGTCAACGAGAAGATCGAAGGGTTCTTCCGTCTTTGCGAGGCGCGCGGGCTGACCGGCGAGCAGGGGGCGATCATTCCCCAGGCCAACGTCGCCACGCTGATGCTCGATGAGCGCGTTCTTCAGGCTGTGCGCACCGGTAAATTCCATGTGTATGCGGTGCGCCAGGCCGACGAGGCGTTGAGCCTGCTGGCCGGGGAGCCGGCCGGGACACCGGACGAAAACGGCGAGTTCCCCGAGGGCAGTATCAACGCGCGGGTGGTGGAGCGTCTGCGGGTGATTTCCGAAATCATCAGCGAGGAGGAACTCAAGGAAGCAGAAAAGGGCCATGCCGTCGAGGACCTGGCTGAAGTCAAACCGACGATCTGAGGGGCTGATCCAGCGCCACGGACGCTGATGGCACAATGACCACTCGGCGCCCCGTGGCCAACCTCGCGAACTTTTGTTCTATCCTCCAATCCATAGCCTATCCACGGCTCGTTGGATGGACGGCTTTCCAAGGCAACGCCCTGCAAGGTCACAGAACGGTTCTTCGAGGGTCTCGCCATGCCGCGCAGCCTTTGCCTCATACGCCAATGCCTGGGTCTGCAGACCCGCATCGAGTGTTCGATTCGCCCGCTGGCCGGGGACAACGGCATGTGGACCTTGCTGTTCGCCGCTGGCATGTCCGGTGAGCAACCCACCGCCATCAAGGCCCAAGGGCCGTTTCACGGCCCATTCGTTGCCCAAAGTATTCTTGACTCCATCGTCGACAGCCTGACCCTGCATGGCTACAGCCTGGCGGACGACCCGCAGATCTGGAGCCTGCACTTGCAGGGACAACTGCGCAAACTCAATCTGGAGCGCAGCCCCCGCGTTACAGACTTCCAGTTACGGCCGGAGCGCTGAGCGTCTAGAATGCGCAGCGCTGGCATTTTACAGGTGCCGGCATTGCCTTCTCCCCGACTATCAGTGAGCCGTAATGGAACGTTTCATCGAAAAAACCATGTATGCCTCGCGCTGGCTGTTGGCACCTATCTATGTAGGCCTGTCCCTCGGCCTGTTGGCGCTGGCGCTGAAGTTCTTCCAGGAAGTGTTTCACGTCCTGCCCAACGTGTTCGCCCTCGGTGAGGCTGACCTGATACTGGTGCTGCTGTCGCTGATCGACATGGCGCTGGTCGGTGGCCTGCTGGTAATGGTGATGATGTCCGGCTATGAGAACTTCGTCTCTCAGCTGGACATCGACGACGATGTGGAGAAGCTCAGCTGGCTGGGCAAGATGGACTCCACCTCGCTGAAGATGAAAGTGGCGGCCTCGATCGTGGCGATCTCGTCGATTCACCTGCTGCGGGTGTTCATGGAGTTGCGCAACATCGAGACGCAGTATTTGCTGTGGTACGTGATCATCCACATGACCTTCGTGGTGTCGGCCTTTGCCATGGGTTACCTGGACAAGCTGACCAAACACTGAGGCATCGCCTGGCGGGCTGAACCGCACACGCCAGTGTGCTAGTCTGCTGGCCCTTTTGATTGGGCGTGCGCGATACCGGCACGGCCCACAGCGGAGCAACGACATGTCCGAAGTACAACTGTCCACCGACGAAACCCGCGTGAGCTACGGCATTGGCCGTCAACTGGGCGACCAGCTGCGCGACAACCCGCCGCCGGGTGTGAGCCTGGAAGCCATCCTGGTCGGCCTGACCGACGCCTTCCGTGGCCACGCCAGCCGCGTCAGCCAGGAAGACCTGTCGGCCAGCTTCAAAGTTATCCGTGAAATCATGCAGGCCGAAGCCGCAGCCAAGGCCGAACTGGCCGCCGGCGCCGGCAAGGAATTCCTGGCCGAGAACGGTCAGCGTGATGGCATTACCACCCTCGCCTCCGGCCTGCAGTACCAGGTGCTGACCGCTGGCGATGGCGCTCAGCCAAGCCGTGATGACACCGTGCGTACTCATTACCACGGCACCCTGATCGACGGTACCGTGTTCGACAGTTCCTACGATCGTGGCGAGCCAGCGGAATTCCCGGTCAGCGGTGTGATTGCCGGCTGGACCGAAGCCCTGCAGCTGATGAATGCCGGCAGCAAATGGCGCCTGTACGTGCCAAGCGAACTGGCCTACGGCGCTCAAGGCGTGGGCAGCATCCCGCCGCACAGCGTGCTGGTGTTCGATGTGGAGTTGCTGGAAGTTCTGTGATTGCCTGATTCCCGGGCTCCTGCGGTTGTCATCGTCGCAGGAGTCCGCGACAGGCTCAATGCAACTCACTCACCGGCCGCAACGCCCGGGCATAGCAGAACAGAAACAAACTGCGCACCATTTCCTTGAGCACAATCGGCTCACTGGACGACAGGCCCGTCATGTCCAGGTCGCCCTGATCACGCAGCTCATCCAGTGCTTCTTCTTCCAGTACGGCACACACCTGACCGGTCTCGCGATTGAGAATACGCAGGTAGGGATGTGGGCGGTCGAGCCAGGCGTCGATCAAATAGGTCATGGCGATTCTCCTTGAATGCATTCAATGAGAATAATTCTTATTCAAATAATAGCAAGGCCATTCATCAGACCTTGCGCACGAACTCCGATTTCAGCTTCATGGCGCCGATGCCGTCGATCTTGCAATCAATGTCGTGATCGCCGTCCACCAAGCGGATGTTCTTGACCTTGGTGCCGACCTTGACCACCAGTGACGAGCCCTTGACCTTGAGGTCCTTGATCACGCTGATGGTGTCACCGTCGTTCAGGACGTTGCCCACCGAGTCCTTGATGACCCTGGTGTCCGAGGCTGCATCCGCTTCACCGCTGGCTGACCATTCGTGGCTGCATTCGGGGCAGATGAGCTGGGCGCCGTCTTCGTAGGTGTACTCGGAGTTGCATTTCGGGCAGGCGGGCAGGGTGCTCACGGGGATTCTCGCGACTTGGGGAAAATAAAGGCGCGTAGTATATAGGGTTTTCGCGGGGGGCACGTGCCCCCCCTGCAGGGGGGCAGGAAGGATTTGTCAGTGAGTTCGCGCGACCGCAAACTCGCTCAGCTCGACCAGCGCATCACGGTATTCGCTGGCCGGCAGAATGCTCAGGCATTCGATGGCCCGAGCCACATAGTCGCGGGCCAGTTGCGCGGTGTAGTCCAGTGCCCCGGAGCTTTCTACGGCGGCGCGGATGCTTTCCAGGTCTTCGATACCGCCTTTCTGGATCGCCTTGCGCACCAGTGCGGCCTGCTCGGCAGTGCCTTCGCGCATGGTGTAGATCAGCGGCAGGGTCGGCTTGCCTTCGGCCAGGTCGTCACCGACATTCTTGCCCAGGGTCTCGGCGTCGCCGCGGTAGTCGAGCAGGTCGTCCACCAGTTGGAAAGCCACGCCCAGGTGGTCGCCGAAAGTGCGCAGCGCTTCACGCTGTTCGCTCGACGCCTCGGCCAGGGCTGCAGCACTGTGGGTGGAGGCCTCGAAGAGCATAGCGGTCTTGCCGCGAATGACTTCCATGTAGGTCTCTTCCGTGGTGCTGGCGTCACGCACCTTGGACAGCTGCAGGACTTCGCCCTCGGCGATGATGCGGGTGGCTTGCGACAGAATGCGCATCACCGGCATGGAGCCCAGCTCCACCATCATTTCGAACGAGCGCGAATACAGGAAGTCGCCCACCAGGACGCTCGGGGCATTGCCCCACATGGCGTTGGCGGTCGAACGACCGCGGCGCATGCCGGACATGTCGACCACGTCGTCGTGCAACAGGGTGGCGGTGTGCAGAAACTCGATGGTCGCGGCCAGCAGACGCAGGTCGTCGCCCTCGCGTCCCAAGGCCTTGCCACACAGCAATACCAATAAAGGACGCAGGCGTTTGCCGCCGGCCGAGGTGATGTAATCGCCGATTTTCGACACCAGCGGTACGCGCGAGGTCAACTGCTTCTTGATGATCTCGTCGACGGCGTTAAAATCATCCGCCACCGCGCGGTAGAAGGCTTGGGGTTGCATCAGCGACAGGTGCTCCAAAAGGGTTGCGCGGCATGCTAGGTCTCAGGCTGGGGTGTGTCAAGGCGACACGTGCGCCACTTGCAAGGTGTGCACGGCTTGCGTACAATCGCGCACCCTGAACTTCCTGGGCAGCACCTGCCTTACGCAATGCATTTGGGGCGTTCCAACCCATGCAGCCATGCCAGCCGACACTCTACTTATAAAGAGCTGGGTGAGCAGGATTATCGGAGAAATACCATGTCGTACGCAGTAATTGTTACTGGTGGCAAGCAATACAAGGTCGCCCCAGGTGAATACCTGAAAATCGAAAAACTGGAAATCGCCACTGGCGAATCCGTGACTTTTGACCGCGTTCTGTTGGTTGCCAACGGCGACGACGTGAACATCGGCGCTCCTGTTGTTGCCGGCGCTACCGTTGTGGCTGAAGTGATCTCCCAAGGTCGTCACGATAAAGTCCGCATCATCAAGTTCCGTCGTCGTAAGCACCACATGAAGCGTATGGGCCACCGCCAGTGGTACACCGAGATCAAAATCACCGGTATTCAGGCTTAATTTCAGCCTAATCCTCTCTAGGAGAATTGACTCATGGCACACAAAAAAGCTGGTGGTAGTACCCGTAACGGTCGCGACTCAGAAGCCAAACGCCTTGGCGTGAAGATGTATGGCGGCCAGGCTATCAAAGCGGGCAACATCATCGTGCGTCAGCGCGGCACCCAATTCCACGCCGGTTACGGTGTTGGCATGGGTAAAGATCACACCCTGTTCGCTAAAGTCGAAGGCGTGATCAAGTTCGAAGTAAAGGGCGCCTTCGGTCGTCGTTACGTCAGCGTTATCGCGGCTTAATCGCGGCATCGCTGGAAAAGCCCTGTCTCGCGACGGGGCTTTTTCGTTTGTGGAGTGAGTCTCTTGCAAAGCTGTTTGCAGTGGGCTGGCGGTGCGAGTGTCATTGACGGGGTTCATCGTGCTCATTTTTGCAAGAGCCTTATGTCTTGGCTCTTTTTGGCTCGTCCATCGGGCGAGAGGCGTTTTTTATGAAGTTTGTAGATGAAGTGTCCATTCGCGTGAAAGCGGGTGATGGCGGTAACGGTTGCATGAGCTTCCGCCGCGAAAAATTCATTGAGAACGGTGGCCCCAACGGCGGCGACGGGGGTGATGGCGGCTCGATCTTCATGGTCGCCGACGAAAACCTCAACACCCTGGTGGACTACCGCTATACCCGTCACTTCGATGCCGAGCGCGGCTCCAATGGCGGCAGCACCGATTGCACCGGTAAAAAGGGCGAGGACCTGATCCTGCGTGTGCCGGTCGGCACCACGGTGATCGACTCTGCCACCCAGGAAGTCATTGGCGACCTGACCAAGGCCGGTCAGAAGCTGATGGTGGTACAGGGTGGCTGGCACGGCCTGGGCAACACCCGCTTCAAATCCAGCACCAACCGTGCGCCACGCCAGACCACCCCCGGCAAGCCGGGCGAGCAGCGTGACTTGAAGCTGGAAATGAAAGTACTGGCTGACGTGGGCTTGCTGGGATTGCCGAACGCCGGCAAGAGTACGTTGATCCGTGCGGTATCGGCGGCCAAGCCGAAAGTGGCCGACTACCCGTTCACCACCCTGGTGCCGAACCTGGGCGTGGTCAGTGTCGACCGCTGGAAAAGCTTCGTGGTTGCGGACATTCCGGGCCTGATCGAAGGCGCTTCCGACGGTGCTGGCCTGGGGATCCGCTTCCTCAAGCACTTGTCCCGTACGCGCCTGCTGCTGCACCTCGTCGACATGGAGCCGCTGGATGAAACCAGCCCGGCCGATGCGGCAGAAGTCATCGTCAACGAGCTGGTCAAGTTCAGCCCGGCGCTGGCAGACCGTGATCGTTGGTTGGTGCTGAACAAGTGCGATCAGTTGCTCGATGAAGAGCACGACGCGCGGGTCAAGGAAATCGTTGATCGCCTGGAGTGGGAGGGGCCGGTCTACGTGATTTCTGCCATTTCCAAGCTGGGCACCGAAAAGCTCTGCCAAGACATCATGCGTTATCTGGAGGATCGTCAGGACCGCCTGGTCAACGATCCGGTCTACCGCGAACAGTTGCGCGAGCTGGACCAGAATATCGAAGACGAAGCCCGCGCCCAGCTGCAGGCCTTGGACGATCAGCGTGCCCTGCGTCGCAGTGGCGTGAAGAGCGTGCATGACATCGGCGACGAGAACGACGGCTTCTGGGACGAAGAAGACGCCGAAGACGGTCCGGAAATCATCTACGTGCGTGATTGACCCTGCTCGGGAAACCGACGCCGCGATTCCGTAGTAACATGACGCCGCTCCCCTCAAAAGGAGCGGCGTTTTGCGTTCCATGAATTGATAGCCCTGGGAAAGGTTGGAAAATGATGCGGAGCAAGGTGACAGGTGCCCAGCGCTGGGTCGTGAAGATCGGCAGCGCACTGCTGACGGCTGATGGCAAGGGGCTGGACCGCACGGCAATGAGTGTCTGGGTCGAGCAAATGGTGGCCTTGCACGAGGCTGGCGTCGAGCTGGTGCTGGTGTCTTCCGGTGCGGTGGCCGCTGGCATGAGCCGGCTCGGCTGGACCAAGCGACCCAGTGGCATGCATGAGCTGCAGGCCGCTGCCGCCATTGGCCAGATGGGCCTGGTGCAGGCATGGGAATCGAGCTTTGCCGAGCACGGTCGCCACACCGCGCAGATTCTCCTGACTCATGACGACCTGTCGGACCGCAAGCGCTATCTCAATGCCCGCAGCACCCTGCGTACCCTGGTGGAGTTAGGCGTGGTCCCGGTCATCAATGAAAACGACACCGTGGTGACCGATGAAATCCGCTTTGGTGATAACGACACCTTGGCCGCGCTGGTGGCGAACCTGGTGGAAGCTGACTTGTTGGTGATTCTTACCGATCGCGATGGCATGTTCGACGCCGACCCACGCAATAACCCTGACGCCCAGTTGATCTACGAAGCGCGCGCCGACGATCCGGCGCTTGACGCTGTGGCGGGTGGTACCGGTGGCGCGCTGGGGCGTGGTGGTATGCAGACCAAGCTGCGCGCCGCTCGGCTGGCTGCTCGTTCGGGGGCGCACACGGTGATCGTCGGTGGGCGTCTGGAGCGCGTGCTGGCCCGTCTCAAGGCCGGTGAGCGGCTGGGGACATTGCTCTCCCCCGAGCGCGAAATGCTCGCGGCGCGCAAGCAGTGGCTGGCGGGCCATCTGCAGACCCGGGGAACTCTGGTGCTCGATGACGGGGCTGTCCAGGCCTTGCTGGGTGGGCGCAAGAGTCTGCTGCCTGTGGGCGTGAAATCCGTTCAAGGTGGGTTCCGCCGAGGCGAAATGGTGGTGTGCGTAGCGGCTGACGGGCGCGAGATTGCCCGTGGCCTGGCCAACTACAGTGCCATCGAGGCGCAGAAAATCATCGGGCTGCCCTCCGATGCGATCGAAGGCTTGCTGGGCTACAGCGCCGAGCCCGAATTGGTGCATCGTGACAATCTGATTCTGGTCTGACCCAAAGGATGCATCCATGCGACTGATTCAAGGGCTGTGCGCCGCCGCACTGTTAACGGTGCCGTTGCTGGCGGGTGCCGAGGAAATCGGTTCGGTGTCCACGGTGTTCAAGTTTGTGGGGCCGAACGACCGCATCGTGGTCGAAGCGTTTGACGATCCCAAGGTGGACGGCGTGACCTGCTACCTGTCCCGGGCCAAGACTGGCGGTATCAAGGGTGGTCTGGGCATGGCGGAGGATCGCGCCGAGGCGTCCATCGCCTGTCGCCAGGTCGGGCCGATCCACTTCAAGGAGGACCTCAAGGATGGCGATGAGGTGTTCAAGGAGCGCACCTCGCTGGTATTCAAGACCATGCAGGTGGTGCGCTTTCTCGACAAGAAGCGCAATACCCTGGTCTACCTGGTGTATAGCGACCGGGTGATCGATGGCAGTCCGCAAAATGCGGTGACGGCGATTCCGATCGTGCCGTGGGCGGGTGCAGCCCAGTAAGTTCTATTCGCGTAGGAACGAGCTTGCTCGGGAATAAGGCGCCGCAGTGTAGCGGGTGTGGCGCATGGTCTTCTTCCCGAGCAAGCTCGCTCCTACAAGATGGCGCACTATTGCAGGCATAAAAAAACCGGCCCTAGGGCCGGTTTTTTACATCAAGCGACTAAATCAGGCTGCAGCAGCCAGGTTCAGTGCCTTGATGTGACCGTTCAGACGGCCCTTGTGACGTGCAGCCTTGTTCTTGTGGATGATGCCTTTATCGGCCAGACGGTCGATAACTGGCACAGCCAGAACGTAAGCAGCTTGTGCTTTAGCTGCATCTTTAGCGTCAATGGCCTTCACTACGTTCTTGATGTAGGTACGGACCATGGAACGCAGGCTGGCGTTGTGGCTGCGACGCTTCTCAGCCTGTTTTGCACGTTTTTTGGCAGAAGGTGAGTTGGCCACCGTCGAGCTCCTCGGAAAGACTTTTTAAATAGCAAACAAAATAGGCCGCGAATCATGCCGATGAGTTGATGTGTTGTCAAGGGCGGGTGATGCGTTCCGCTGAGTGGTCGTCTGAGTTCGAAGTTATTCACTTCTGGCGCACGACCTGTAAACTCGCGAACTTTGGCTCTGTCTGCTGATGCGGCGCGGAGTATCGCATACCTGAGCGCGTCAGGGCCTGTTGTTTGTCCACAAGGCGTGAAAATCTTTCGATGAACCTCCTCAAATCCCTGGCTGCAGTCAGCTCCATCACCATGATCTCGCGGGTGCTGGGCTTCGTACGTGACACCATCGTGGCGCGCATCTTCGGTGCCGGCATGGCCACCGATGCCTTCTTCATCGCTTTCAAATTGCCGAACCTGCTGCGCCGGATCTTCGCCGAGGGGGCCTTTTCCCAGGCGTTCGTACCGATTCTCGCCGAATACAAGCAGCAAAAAGGCGAGGAAGCGACCCGCACCTTTGTCGCCTATGTGGCTGGCCTGCTCACGTTGGC
This sequence comes from Pseudomonas sp. dw_358, assembly GCF_018449655.1. GTDB lineage: Bacteria > Pseudomonadota > Gammaproteobacteria > Pseudomonadales > Pseudomonadaceae > Aquipseudomonas. The sequence continues at coordinate 372,494 of NZ_JAAVUX010000001.1, read as the reverse complement.
GCTGAGCCTGATTACCGTCCTGGGCATGATCGCCGCGCCCTGGGTGATCTGGGCCACGGCGCCGGGCTTTGCTACCACGCCGGAGAAATTCCAGCTTACCAGCGACCTGCTGCGGGTGACTTTCCCCTATATATTGCTGATCTCGCTGTCATCCTTTGCGGGAGCGATTCTCAATACCTGGAACCGCTTTTCGGTGCCGGCCTTCACGCCGACGCTGTTGAACGTGTCGATGATTGTCTTTGCCTTCTTTCTGACCCCGTATTTCCATCCGCCAGTGATGGCGTTGGGCTGGGCCGTGGTGGTCGGCGGCGCCGCGCAGTTGCTGTATCAACTGCCGCACCTGAAAAAGATCGGCATGCTGGTGCTGCCACGCATCAACTTTCGCGACACCGGCGCCATGCGCGTCATGAAACAGATGCTGCCGGCGATTCTCGGGGTATCGGTCAGCCAGATCTCGCTGATTATCAACACCATCTTCGCCTCTTTTCTCGTGGCCGGTTCCGTGTCCTGGATGTACTACGCCGATCGCCTGATGGAGTTGCCCTCCGGCGTGCTGGGTGTGGCCCTGGGCACGATTCTGCTGCCGACCTTGGCGCGCACCTACGCCAACAAGGACCGTCATGAATACTCGCGCATTCTCGACTGGGGCCTGCGCCTGTGTTTTATGCTGGTGCTGCCTTGCTCGCTGGCCCTGGGGATTCTGGCCGAGCCGTTGACAGTGGCCCTGTTCCAGTACGGCAAGTTCACTGCGCTCGACGCGGCCATGACCCAGCGTGCGCTGGTGGCTTATTCGGTGGGGTTGCTGGGGATCATTCTGATCAAGGTGCTGGCGCCGGGCTTCTACGCCCAGCAGAACATTCGCACCCCGGTCAAGATCGGGCTGTTCACCCTGGTGGTGACCCAGTTGTTCAATCTGGCGCTGATCAGTCACTTGCAGCACGCCGGCCTGGCGCTGGCCATCAGCATGGGCGCGACGATGAATGCCGGGTTGCTGTTCTGGAAGCTGCGTCAGCAGAAGCTGTTCGAACCGCAGCCGGGCTGGAGGTCTTTCCTGATCAAGCTGGTGATCGCGGTGACTGCCATGTCGGCCGTGCTGGTCGGCCTGATGCACGTGATGCCGGCCTGGACCGACGGTGCCATGCTGGCGCGGTTCAGTCGGCTAGGGCTGCTGGTGGGTGCCGGCGTGCTGGTGTATTTCGGCCTGCTGTACGCCATGGGTTTTCGCCTGAAGGACTTCGCCCGGCGCGGACTGGCATGAGTCAGGCGTCGCTTTTCGTCGTTCCTGCACATTCGCTGACGCTGTCGCCTGTCGTCAGCGCGCGGGTGTGGTTATAATCGACCACTTTATGAGCAAGAAGCGCGTTATGCAGCTGGTTCGAGGCCTTCACAATCTGCGGCCCCAGCATCGGGGCTGTGTCGCCACCATTGGCAATTTCGACGGCGTCCATCGCGGCCACCAGGCGATCCTGGCCAGGCTGCGCGAGCGCGCCCGGGAATTGGCGGTGCCCAGCTGCGTGGTGATTTTCGAGCCCCAGCCCCGGGAGTATTTCGCCCCGCTGACCGCGCCGGCGCGCCTGGCGCGTCTGCGCGACAAACTGGAATTGCTGGCCGAGGAGGGCGTCGATCTGGTGCTCTGCCTGGCGTTCAACGAACGCTTGAGCCGCTTGGGCGCCGCCGAGTTCGTCGACACCATTCTGGTGGACGGTCTGGGCGTGCAGCATCTGGAAGTGGGTGACGACTTCCGCTTCGGTTGCGACCGCCTGGGGGATTTCGACTTTCTGTTGCAGGCCGGCGCCATGCGCGGCTTCAGCGTCGAGGCCGCCCAGACCGTGGAGTTGGCCGACGTGCGGGTCAGCAGCACCCAAGTGCGCAAGGCGCTGTCTGCCGCCGACTTCCCGTTGGCCGAGCTGCTGCTGGGGCGTCCCTTCAGCATCTCCGGGCGCGTGCTGCATGGCCAGAAACTGGCCCGCCAGCTGGGTTGGCCGACCGCCAACGTCCAGCTCAAGCGTCGCCGCGTGCCCTTTACCGGGGTGTACCTGGTGAGCGTCGAACTCGAGGGGAAATTCTGGCCGGGAGTCGCCAACATAGGCGTACGGCCAACCGTTGCAGGTGATGGCCGTGCCCACCTGGAAGTGCATCTGCTGGACTTTGCCGGTGATCTTTACGACCGGCGTTTGACGGTGGTTTTCCACCAGAAGCTGCGCGATGAGCAGCGTTTCGCCTCTCTTGAGGCGCTCAAGGCAGCGATCGATGCGGATGTCGCCGCCGCTCGTGCGCATTGGCACGACCAACCGTTAATCAAGAGCCTGAAATGACCGACTACAAAGCCACGCTAAACCTTCCGGACACCGCCTTCCCGATGAAGGCCGGCCTGCCACAGCGCGAGCCGCAAACTCTGCAGCGCTGGGACAGCATTGGCCTGTACCAGAAGCTGCGTGTAATTGGCAAGGATCGGCCCAAGTTCGTCCTGCACGACGGCCCGCCCTACGCCAACGGCACGATTCACATCGGTCATGCGGTCAACAAGATCCTCAAGGACATGATCACCCGTTCGAAGACCCTGTCGGGTTTCGACGCGCCCTACGTTCCGGGTTGGGACTGCCATGGCCTGCCGATCGAGCACAAGGTCGAAGTCACCTACGGCAAGAACCTGGGCGGCGACAAGACCCGTGAGCTGTGCCGCGCCTACGCCAGCGAGCAGATCGAGGGCCAGAAATCCGAGTTCATCCGTCTGGGTGTGCTCGGCGACTGGGACAACCCGTACAAGACCATGAACTTCGTCAACGAGGCCGGCGAAATCCGTGCCCTGGCGGAGATGGTCCGAGGCGGTTTCGTGTTCAAGGGCCTCAAACCGGTGAACTGGTGCTTTGATTGCGGTTCGGCCCTGGCCGAAGCCGAGGTCGAGTATCAGGACAAGAAGTCCCCCACCATCGACGTCGCCTTCCCCCTGGCCGACACCCAGAGCCTGGCCGATGCCTTCGGCCTGCCGGGCCTGGAAAAGCCCGTGGCCGCCGTGATCTGGACCACCACCCCATGGACCATCCCGGCGAACCAGGCGCTGAACGTGCACCCGGAGTTCACCTACGCCTTGGTGGACGTCGGTGATCGTCTGCTGGTTCTCGCCGAGGAGCTGGTCGAAAGCAGCCTGGCCCGTTACAAGCTGGAAGGCTCGGTCATTGCCACTACCGAAGGCAAGAACCTGGAGCTGATCAACTTCCGTCACCCGTTCTACGACCGCCTGTCGCCGGTGTACCTGGCCGACTACGTCGAACTGAGCGCCGGTACCGGTATCGTCCACAGCTCGCCGGCCTACGGCCTGGACGACTTCAACATCTTCAAGCAATACGGTCGCAGCAATGACGACATCATCGGCCCGGTGCAGAGCAATGGCGTCTATGTCGACTCGCTGGAGTTCTTCGGTGGCCAGTTCGTGTTCAAGGCGACCCAGCCGATCCTCGACAAGCTGACCGAAGTCGGTGCGCTGCTGCAGTCTGAAGTCATCACCCACAGCTACATGCACTGCTGGCGCCACAAGACCCCGCTGATCTACCGCGCCACCGCGCAGTGGTTCGTCGGCATGGACAAAGAGCCCGTGGTGGGCGACACCCTGCGCGTGCGTGCGGTGAAAGCCATCGAAGAAACCAAATTCATCCCGGCCTGGGGCCAGGCGCGTCTGCACTCGATGATCGCCAACCGTCCGGACTGGTGCATCTCTCGCCAGCGCAACTGGGGCGTGCCGATCCCGTTTTTCCTGAACAAGGCCACTGGCGAGCTGCACCCGCGCACCGTCGAGCTGATGGAAGAAGTGGCGCAGCGCGTCGAGCAGCAAGGCATCGAAGCCTGGTTCAAGCTCGACGCTGCCGAACTGCTGGGCGCCGAAGCCGACCAGTACGACAAGATCAGCGACACCCTCGACGTCTGGTTCGACTCGGGCACCACCCACTGGCACGTGCTGCGTGGTTCGCACCCCATGGGCCACGAGACCGGCCCGCGCGCCGACCTGTACCTGGAAGGTTCGGACCAGCACCGTGGCTGGTTCCACTCTTCCTTGCTGACCGGTTGCGCGATCGACGATCACGCTCCCTACCGCGAGCTGCTGACCCACGGCTTCACCGTGGACGAGAACGGCCGCAAGATGTCCAAGTCGCTGGGCAACGTCGTCGCCCCGCAGAAGGTCAACGACACGCTGGGCGCCGACATCATGCGCCTGTGGGTTTCCTCGACCGATTACTCGGGCGAGATGGCCGTGTCCGAAACCATCCTGCAGCGCAGTGCCGACGCCTACCGGCGGATCCGCAACACCGCGCGCTTCCTGCTCTCGAACCTGAGCGGCTTCAACCCGGCCACCGATCTGCTGGCCCCTGAAGACATGATCGCCCTGGACCGCTGGGCCGTGGACCGCGCGCTGCTCTTGCAACGCGAGCTCGAAGAGCATTACAGCGAGTACCGATTCTGGAACGTCTACTCCAAGGTGCACAACTTCTGCGTGCAGGAGCTGGGCGGTTTCTACCTGGACATCATCAAGGATCGCCAGTACACCACCGGTGCCAACAGCACCGCGCGGCGCTCCTGCCAGACCGCGCTTTACCACATCAGCGAAGCGCTGGTGCGCTGGATCGCGCCGATCCTGGCCTTCACCGCCGACGAGCTGTGGCAGTACCTGCCGGGCGAGCGCAACGAATCAGTGATGCTCAACACCTGGTATGAAGGCCTGACCGAGCTGCCGGAAGGCTTCGAACTGGACCGTGCCTATTGGGACCGCGTCATGGCGGTCAAGGTGGCGGTCAACAAGGAGCTGGAAAACCTCCGTGCGGCCAAGGCCATCGGCGGCAACCTGCAAGCCGAGGTGACCCTCTACGCCGAAGACGCGTTAGCCGCCGACCTGGCCAAGCTGAAAGACGAACTGCGCTTCGTGCTGATCACCTCCAAGGCCGCTGTGGCCCCGTTGGCCCAGGCGCCGGAAGACGCGGTGGTCACTGAAGTCGCCGGCCTCAAGCTCAAGGTGGTCAAGTCGGGCTACACCAAGTGCGCCCGTTGCTGGCACTTCATCGAAACCGTGGGCAGCAACCCGGAGCACCCGGAAATCTGCGACCGTTGCGTGACCAACATCAGCGGCTCGGGCGAGGTGCGTCACTATGCCTGATGCGGCAGTGCGTAACGGCCGTGGCCAGCTGCTGTGGTTGATCCTCAGCGTGCTGGTAGTGGTCCTCGACCAGCTCAGCAAGCTGCATTTCGAGAACGCCTTGAACCTGTACCAGCAGATCGTGGTGATCCCCGATCTGTTCAGCTGGACGCTGGCCTACAACACCGGCGCGGCGTTCAGCTTCCTCGCCGATGGCTCGGGCTGGCAGCGCTGGTTCTTCGCCGCCATCGCGGTGGTGGTCAGCGTGGTGCTGGTGGTCTGGCTCAAGCGCCTGGGCCGCGCCGACACCTGGCTGGGCATCGCCCTGGCGCTGATTCTGGGCGGGGCGCTGGGCAACCTGTACGACCGCATGGTGCTGGGCCACGTCATCGACTTCGTGCTGGTGCACTGGCAGAACACCTGGTATTTCCCGGCGTTCAACCTGGCCGACAGCGCCATCACCGTCGGTGCCGTGATGCTGGCGCTGGACATGTTCAAGAGCAAGAAAAGCGAAGAGGCCGTTCATGACTGAGCAGCGCATTGGCCAGAACACCGAGGTGAAGCTGCATTTTGCCTTGCACCTGGAAAACGGCGACACCGTCGACAGCACGTTCGACAAGGCCCCGGCCACGTTCAAGGTCGGTGACGGCAATCTGTTGCCCGGGTTCGAAGCCATGCTCTTCGGTTTCAAGGCCGGCGACAAGCGCACGGTAGTGGTACCGCCGGAGAATGCCTTCGGCCAACCCAATCCGCAAAACGTACAAGTGATGCCGCGCTCGCAGTTCACCGACATGGACCTTTCCGAAGGCCTGCTGGTGATCTTCAACGATGCCGCCAACACCGAGCTGCCGGGGGTGGTCAAAGCCTTCGACGACCATCAGGTCACCGTGGACTTCAACCATCCGCTGGCCGGCAAGACCCTGAACTTCGAAGTGGAAATCCTTTCGGTCACGGCTATTCAGTAGCCCCGAGGCAAGCATGCAAATCAAACTCGCCAACCCCCGTGGTTTCTGTGCCGGCGTGGACCGGGCGATCGAAATCGTCAACCGCGCCCTGGAAGTGTTCGGGCCACCGATCTACGTGCGGCACGAAGTGGTGCATAACAAGTTCGTGGTCGAGGACCTGCGGGCCCGTGGCGCGATCTTCGTCGAAGAGCTGGATCAAGTCCCCGACGACGTCATCGTCATCTTCAGCGCCCACGGTGTGTCCCAGGCCGTGCGTCATGAAGCCTCCGGCCGCGGCCTGAAGGTGTTCGACGCGACCTGCCCGCTGGTGACCAAAGTGCACATCGAGGTGGCGCGCTACAGTCGCGATGGCCGCGAATGCATCCTCATCGGCCACGCCGGTCACCCGGAAGTGGAAGGCACCATGGGCCAGTACGATGCCAGCAACGGTGGCTCCATCTATCTGGTGGAAGACGAAGCCGACGTTGCCAAGCTGCAGGTGCGCAACCCCGATGCCTTGGCGTTCGTGACCCAGACCACCTTGTCCATGGACGATACCAGCCGGGTGATCGACGCCCTGCGCAGCCGCTTCCCGTCCATCGGCGGCCCGCGCAAGGACGACATCTGCTACGCCACACAAAACCGTCAGGACGCGGTCAAGCAACTGGCCGACGAGTGCGACGTGGTGCTGGTGGTCGGCAGCCCCAACAGCTCCAACTCCAACCGCCTGCGCGAGCTGGCCGAACGCATGGCCACCCCGGCCTACCTGATCGACGGTGCCGAAGACCTGCAACAAAGCTGGTTCGACGGTGTGCAGCGCATCGGTATCACCGCCGGTGCTTCGGCACCGGAAGTGCTGGTGCGCGGCGTGATCGACCAGTTGCACGCCTGGGGCGCGACCGGGGCCGATGAACTGGCCGGCCGGCCGGAAAACGTGACGTTTTCGATGCCGAAGGAGCTGCGGGTCAAGTCGTTGATTTGATCTCCCGCAGAGGACCACCTCGAGCGGGGGCAACCCTGTGGGAGGCCTTGGCCGCGTAGCCGTTACGCGGTTTCGCTGCTCTGCGCGCACCAAGGCTCATCCATGGCGCCTGACTCCATCCTTACCCGCCCGCTGGTGCTCATCACCACCCGCCAATGACTGACCCCCTGTTCGCAGATGTGCAACGTGCCATTGCCCGGTGACGCCCCGCTGTAAGCAGGCCACCCCTGCGGGATGAACCGCGCTCGCGTCGCCAGCCGCGTGTTGCCCACCACCCGCACCTGACCACCGAGCGCCCGCTCGACCACCAGCGGATTGTCCGGGTCCTCCGCGCCGCGCCCACTCAAGTCCAACAGCATGCGCCAGCCCAGCCCCCAGTCGTCGTCGATGGCCTGGATCAGCACCACCTGTTGCTGCAGGATCGCCTCGGCACGCGCCGAACGCAGGCCGCTGGCCAGTTCATGCGCCGTCATCGCATAGCGCTGCTGAGCCACGAAGTGCTGCCAGCTGGGCAGCGCAAGGCGCAGCAACAGCCCCATCAGGGCGATGCTGATCAGCAGTTGAATCAAGGTATAGCCATCCTGGCGCATGACTTTTCATCCCTGAAAAATTAATATCACAGCGCCATCTTTGCGCTGGTCTGGACATAACAACCGTATATCCTGTGGCAGGATTGCCCGGTCAAACCGCCGAGGTATAGTCGCGGTTCGTCGGGGAGGGTTGCAATGCGGTTTCGTGACAAGGGGTTTACGTTGGTGGAGTTGATGGTGACGGTGACAATCGCCGTTATCGTCATGAGCATCGCGATCCCGTCTTTTGTCGGTGCCATAGCCAACACCAGTGCGAACGGTGAAATCAGCGAGTTTTATCGTGCCCTCAACTTTGCCCGCAGTGAAGCCATCAACCGGGGTGTACCGGTTCGCGTGGTGCCGCAGACGGCCAGCCTGTGGACCGGGCTGCTCAATGTGCAAATCGGCTCGGCACCGACCGCCGATCAAATTCTGCGGATATGGCCCGCGATGCGCACCGGGACGGTGATGAGCGTGACCTCGACGTCCGGCGCCGCCACCTATATCGAATTCAACAATCTCGGCGCGCTGAATTTTCCAACCGCGCTGGTCGCCATTGGCTACACGCGTGGCACCCAGGTACGCACAATGGGTGTGTGCCTCAATGGTCGGGTTGTGTCCGGGGGGCCTTGCTGATGGGGCGGCGTGGGCATCAAGGCGGCTTTTCGCTGATCGAGGTGATGATTTCCGTCTTGATCCTGGCGGTTGGTTTGCTGGGGGCTGCCGCCATACAGCTTACTGCCCTGAAATATACCGACAGCTCCACAATGCGCAGTCAGGCCAGCTTCATTGCCTACGACATGATGGACCGTATCCGTGCCAACCCGGATCTCAGCTACGCGTTGGCCAACCTGACCTCGATCACCACGACCACGGGTACGACCCTGTACGGATCTCCGCGTGACCAGGACTGGAATGATTTCGCCAGCAATATCCAGAGTTTTGCCGGCCCGGTTAACGGGCAGGGGAGCAGCATCGTGGTGACCGGTCGCGTCGTGACCGTGACAGTCCAATGGTGTGATCAGCGTGCCATGGGTACCAATGACTGTACCAGCGCCATGCAGTCGTTCGCCCTGACCAGCCGGGTCGCTATCGACACGGGTATCAAATGAGCTCAAGAAAACGCCTCGAGACAGGCTTCAGTCTTATCGAACTCATTGTCGCCATGTCACTGGGCATGGTCGTGACCCTGGGCATCATGCAAGTGTTTCTGGCTGCCAGGAGTACCTACGTGTCGCAGAATGCTGCCGCTGCGATCCAGGAAGACGGACGCTTTGCACTCAGCAAGATGATGCAGGAGATTCGTATGGTGGGCATGTTCGGCTGTCTGACGCCACAGGCTACCGACGCTATCGGCGCTGCCGCTCCTTTTTTGGTGGCGCAGGTTACACCCATCACTTATGTCACCAGCAGCACCGCTGGCAACGTGCTGACGCTCACCACGGCGGATGTCGGCAGCAATGGGGGGACCCCGACGTGGACGATCGTGACCGACTGCGTTACTTCGACCAAGGTGTATGTTGGTACGCAAGCCGCCGGTGCGGGGCAGATGGCAATTCCAGTCAGGCAGGTTATCTACACCTACCTAAACAATCAGATACTGACCACCGTGGGCAACACCACCAGCGTGTTGATCAACAATGTTACCGGGTTCGACATCCTGTTTGGCCTGGCCGCGACGGCAACCGATAAAATTGTGGGAAGTTACAGCGCCACAGCGCTCAATCCGGCGTTGATCCGCTCCATCAGGCTGAAGCTGACGTTGAGTGATCCGGCCGGTAAAGTGGCCCCCCAAACGTTCACTGTCGTGGCCTCGCTGCGCAACAGGACTAACTAGCCATGGCCGCTTTGCGTCGGCGTCAACCCCCATGCTTCAGCCACCGCCAAAAGGGCGTGGTGCTGATTGTCGCCCTGATTTTCCTGCTGCTCGTCACGCTTATAGGCGTGTCATCAATGCAGAACGCCACCATGCAGGAGAAAATGGCCGGCAGTGTGAGCATCAAGAATGAGAGTTTTCAGGCTGCGGAGGCGTCGCTGCGAGTCGGGGAGAATGCCGTGGCGGCCACCGCCTATGTGTTGGCCAAATGCACGCCGGCTGCAAATTGCTTGCCACCGCCCGATTCGACTTCGGCCGCTCTAGCGGTGGGGGGGGGGACCAACGGAGTCATCTGGGTCGCGACACCCTACGGCTTTTATGGGGTGCAAAATCTTGGCCCGGCGCAGGCGACGGCTGTGAATACGCCGACAAGCTGCGGGTCGACGCTGCCCACCCTGTATCGCATTACAGGTGTGGGTGTCTACGGCGCCAGCCGTTCAGTTGTGGAGAGTATCTATGCCAAGTGCTGACGCCCGAGCGCTCATCAACAAGGGCCGAGCCTGCCTGCTCGGGTTGATCGCCCTGTGCCTGAGCGGGTCGCTGTGGGCCTTCACGCCGGCCGCGTCGCCTCTGCTTAGTGCGGCAGCCGTGACCCCCAACCTGATGCTGCTGGTGGATAACTCCGGGAGCATGAACAGCCTGATTCGCGCGACCGATTTTGATCAGACGGCCACCTTCCCTCAGGTCTATGTGCCGAGTTCCTGCGGTTTCAATCGAGGGGTGTACTCCTGTAGCTACAACACGGCTCTTGATATGGACAACGAGAATCTGTTTCAGGGCAACTTGTCCTCGGGCGAGTGTTCAAACAGCAACTATTCGGCTTTCAAGGTGGCCGGTTCCAACAGTGTGTATTGCCTGAACATTCCTGATCCGGTGGGCGGCGGCAATACGCGGCTCTCGGCGAAGTACATGTCCTACCTGATTGCCAAAATGACGGGGACCACAAAGGACTACACCGACGGCAGTATCCCCAACGATTACCGGATCAACGTGGCGCGCAACGCCGCCACGGCCATCGTCAAGGCCAACACCTCACTGCGCATCGGTCTGGCCTCCTACAACGCTCCGCGTACCGGCGACTCGGGGCCGGGGGGCAACATCACGCGGGTGGTCAGTGACCTGCAGGCCACCTCTACCACCACAGGCGCGCAGGCCACCACCAACTACAACAACCTGCTGACATCTATCGCCGGGTTGGGCGCCACATCCAACACGCCGCTGGCCGAGACTTACTATGAGGTCACGCGGTACATGCGTGGCCTGTATCCCTTCTCCAATTACAACCCCACCATCAGTGGCGTGCGCTACACCAGCCCAATCCAATACCGCTGTCAGAAGAACTATGGCGTGGTGATCACTGACGGCTTGCCCACCTATGACCGGACCTTTCCTACGTCTTCCGCGGACAGCAGCACGGGCGACCCTGCCTTGGCGTCACCGGAAACCCGGACATTGCCGAACTGGGACGGTATCAACAACGATGGCGACAACCTGAATGGTGACGGCGAGGGTGACACGCTGTACCTGGATGACATCGCCAAGTTTGCCTACGACATCGACATGCGCTCGAGCGGGACTGACCTAGCGGGCAAAAGTTGGGACGCCACCGATTTTCCCCAGCAGAACATGCTCACCTACACCGTAGGCTTCACCACGACTCAGCAGATGCTGTCCGATGCGGCCGGTTATGGCCATGGCACCTACTATCAAGCCAGCGATGCGTCGACGTTGGCAGCGGCACTGAATAACGCTCTGAGTAGCATCAACTCCAAGTCCGGTTCCGGCGGCGCGGGCAGTTCCAGTTCGAGCACGCTGACCAGCAGCACTGTGTATTACCAGACGTTGTACGATCCCACCGACTGGAGGGGAATCATCCGAGCGTATCCGTATAACACTGATGGCTCCGTTGGCACTACGCTGAACTGGACTACCGACACCACCATCGTTCCGGCATCTTCCTTGCCCACGTTCGAGTCATGGAACGGCACTTCCGTGATCAGCCTGGCTTACGCGAGTTTCACTACCACCCAACAGGGCTACCTGAATGCCAACCTACCCACAGGGTTGACCGGCAATGACCTGATCAACTGGAGCAAAGGCACTAACAAGACTGGCCTGCGCACTCGTGCGGTGCTGTTGGGGGACATCATCAACTCGCCTTTGAGCTATGTAGCACCGACCGCCCAGACCGCTTCCAACACCACTACCGATACGACTTACACGACCTACCTGACTACCAAGTCGACGAACATGAGCCCGGTGCTGGTGGTCAATGCGAATGACGGATTTACCAACGTCATCAACCCCGCCACGGGGGCGCGGCTCTACGCTTATCTGCCGTCCAGCGCTCTACCGACGCTGTACACCGTGTCCAGCACCAGTTATGTCAACGGGACCTCGCACACATTCCTGAACGATGGCCAGATCACGGTCGCCGACGTCCAGATCAATGGCGGCTGGAAAACCGTTGCATTCGACGGCACCGGCGCGGGCGGCAAGACCTTCTCGGCCATTCAGCTGTTCGATGCCGCCAACAGCAATGTGCGCAAGGCATTGTGGGAGATCAGCGCACCGGCCACGTCCACCACCAGCAACGCGCTCAATGACCTTGGCTATGCCTACGCCAAGCCGGAAATCGCACGGCTGCCAGACGGCCGCTGGGCGGCGTTCATCGCCAACGGCTACGGTAGCTACACAGGACATGCTGCGCTGTATGTTGTCGATGTCGCCACCGGAGCGGTGATCACCGAACTGGTCGCCGACGCCAGCGAAACCACCGGTGGCAATGGCTTGTCCTCGGTGAAACTCAAGGTCGACGCCACCAGCACCGTTCAGGCGGCCTATGGGGGCGACTTGAAAGGGCGCATGTGGAAGTTCGACCTGAGTAGCACCTCGATCAGTTCCTGGGGGGTGGCGTTCTCTGGCAAGCCTTTGTTCACGGCGCCGGGCGGGACTTCCCAGCCCATCACGGCACAACCTTTGCTGGTCAATAACAACACCAGCGGACTCATGGTCTATTTCGGTACTGGCAAGTTCAACGAGACGGTCGACAAGACCACCACCGCTACCCAAGCCTTTTATGCCGTGTGGGACAAGGACGGGGGCGCCGGAAACTACACCGTCAGCAATCTCGCGGCACAAGCCATCACGGGGACGTTTACCTCCAGTGGCAGTACCTACATGACCACTACGTCCAATACAGTCGATTACACCAGTCAGTACGGCTGGTACTTGCCATTGACCTACAACAACACACTGGTGGGCGAACGAGTTATCTATCAGGCCGTCTATCTCTATGGTCGGATTCTTTTCACCACCGCCGGTGTGGACACCACCGATCCATGTGCCAGCCAAGGGTTCGGGCGGTTAGTAGTTCTGGATGCTTTGTCAGGTGGTGAACTGACGACCGCTGTGCTGGATACCAATGGCGACAAAAAGGTGACCAGTGCCGACGTCGCATCAAGCGGCAAGATCTACACTTCCGGGATTCCGACCTTGACGGCAGTTGTTACTATTTCATCGACGTTAGCGGTAGCGACGGTACAGACTTCGGACGGTGGTCCACCGGACAACCCAACCATAAACCTGCCTACCGGCGGCGGTCGCATCATGTGGCGGCAAATCCAGTGACCGAGAACAGACATGCGCACTAGAAACCAAGGCTTCACCCTGATCGAACTGATGATAGTGGTGGCGATCATCGCCATCGTGGCAGCCATCGCCTACCCCAACTACATCAACCACGTAAAGACCACCCGACGGGCCGAAATCGTCGCGTTGTTGACCCAAGGCGCCCAGGCCCTTGAACGGCAATATTCGCAATCGGGCAGTTATGCCACCCTGACCACGGCTGACCCGGTAGGCAATGCCACCTACACCGTGATTGCCGTGCGTACCGCCACGACCTTTACCCTGACCGCAACACCGGTGGCCAGTGGCATCATGGCCAACGATACCTGCGGCAACTTCGTCCTGACCAACACCGGGGCGCGCAGCAACACCGGGTCGACCGCAGTCGCCACGTGCTGGGGGCGCTAACCCTCGCTTTTTTCTACCGGGATCCCCATGTCCACCCAAGCCCATATAATAATCGTCGGCGGCGGCGTCATCGGCCTGCTGACCGCACTGAATCTGGCCCCTCACGTCGCCCGGGTGACCCTGCTCGACCGCAACGCCGTCGGTCAGGAGTCCTCCTGGGCCGGTGGCGGCATTGTTTCGCCTCTCTACCCCTGGCGCTACAGCCCGGCCGTGACCGCCCTGGCCCACTGGTCCCAGGACTTTTATCCACAGCTGGGCGAGCGTCTGTTCCAGCGCACCGGGCTCGATCCCGAAGTGCACACCACCGGCCTGTACTGGCTGGATCTGGATGATGAGGCCGAGGCGCTGGCCTGGGCTCGTCGTGAGCGCCGTCCGTTGAGTGCTGTCGACATCTCGGCCGCCTACGATGCCGTCCCGGCGCTGGGCCCCGGTTATCGCCGGGCGATCCACATGGCCGACGTGGCCAACGTGCGCAACCCGCGACTGGTCAAGTCGCTCAAGGCGGCCTTGTTCGCGCTGCCCAACGTCAGCATCGAAGAGCACAGCGAGGTGCTGGGCTTTGTCCGTGACGGTAGCCGCATCCAAGGTGTTCGCACGGCTGCCGGGGAGGTTCTGGGTGATAGCGTCGTGCTGGCGGCTGGGGCTTGGAGTGGTGAGCTACTGGAAAGCTTGGGCATCGGCCTGCCAGTGGAGCCGGTCAAGGGACAGATGATCCTGTACAAATGCGCAGCGGATTTCCTGCCATGCATGGTGCTGGCCAAGGGCCGTTATGCGATCCCGCGGCGCGACGGGCATATTCTGGTGGGCAGCACGCTGGAGCATGAAGGGTTCGACAAGACGCCGACCCTCAGTGCGCTGGAAAGCCTGAAGATATCGGCGGCCGAATTGTTACCGGCGCTGGCGCGGGCCACCCCGGTGCGGCATTGGGCGGGTTTGCGGCCGGGGTCGCCGGAGGGGATTCCCTATATCGGGCCGGTATCGGCGTTCGAAGGGTTGTGGCTCAACTGCGGGCATTACCGCAATGGGTTGGTGCTGGCACCGGCTTCGTGTCAGCTGTTTGCCGATCTGGTATTGGGCAATGAGCCGATCATTGATCCGGCGCCCTATGCGCCGGATGTGCGGTTGGGCCGGCGGGAAAGCTGATCGCCATTCCCGCTCGGTCATTCAGGTCAAGGTCAATCCAGGCCCAGCTTTTTTAGCCGATAGCGCATCGACCGGAAGGACAAGCTCAACCGCTGGGCCGCTGCCGTCCGGTTCCAGCGGGTCTCTTCCAGTGCCTGCAGGATCAGCTTGCGCTCGATGCTCTCCAGATAATCCTCAAGATTATCGATCTGGGCAAAGTCCGGTTCGCCGGCCTCGCTGCTGGTGGCTGAATCGCTCAAGCGCAGGTCGGTGGCCTCGATGCAGTCGTCTTCGCAGAGGGTGTACGCCCGTTCGAGCATGTTCTCCAGTTCGCGTACGTTGCCCGGAAAGCGGTAGCCCTTGAGGGTGCTCAAGGCTTCGGCGCTGAGGGTGGCCGGCGGCAGGCCGCTGCCCTGAGCGAGGCGCTGCAAGACCCGGCCTGCCAGCAACTCGACGTCTTCGCGGCGTTCACGCAGGGACGGTACGCGCAGTTCGATCACGTTCAGGCGGTAGTACAGGTCCTGGCGAAAACGTCCAGCGGCGACTTCGGCGGCGAGGTCCTTGTGGGTGGCGCAGAGGATGCGCACGTCCACCACCACTTCAGCCTGACCGCCCACGGCGCGTACGGCTTTCTCCTGGATCACCCGCAGCAGCTTGACCTGCATGGGCAGCGGCAAGTCCGCCACTTCATCGAGGAACAGCGTGCCGCCGTTGGCCGCCTGAAACAGCCCCGGCTTGTCTTCAGTGGCACCGGTGAAGCTGCCTTTGCGGTGGCCGAAGAACTCGCTTTCCATCAGCTCCGACGGGATGGCGCCGCAGTTGACCGGCACAAAGGGCAGGGCGCTGCGCGGGCCTTGCTCATGGATAAGCCGAGCCACCAGCTCCTTGCCACTGCCGGATTCGCCGCTGATATAGACCGGTGCCTGGCTGCGGGCCAGGCGCAGGATCTGCTTGCGCAGGGCCAGCATGGGCGGCGAGTCGCCCAGCAGGCGCTCGTCGATCAGGGGTTCGCCACCGGCGGTGGGCGCCGCTTGCAGGCGCAGTGCGCTGGTCACCAGCTCGCGAAGGCGGCCTAGGTCCACCGGCTTGGTGAGAAAGTCAAAGGCGCCGGCCTTGAGGGCGGTGACCGCAGTGTCGAGGCTGCCGTAGGCAGTGATCATGGCCACGGGCACATTGGGATGGCGCAATTGAATGTGCTGCACCAGTTCCATACCGGTGCCGTCGGGCAAGCGCATGTCGGTCAGGCACAGGTCGAAGGGCTCGCGGGCCAGCCAGTCGCGGGCCTCTTTGCAGTTGCGGGCACTGCGGGTGTCCAGCTTCATGCGGCCGAGGGTGATTTCCAGCAATTCGCGGATGTCCGGTTCGTCGTCGACGATAAGGATTTTTTGCCGTTGGCTCATGATCAGCTCAGTCTGCGCGGGTGGGCGAAGGTAATGCGCATGCAACTGCCGCCGTTTTCACGGGGGCGGTAATCCAGGTGGGCCTGGTTGCTTTCGCACAGCTCGCGGGAAATATACAGGCCCAAACCTGTGCCCTTGACTTCGGTGGTGAAGAAAGGCTCGAAGATATGTTGTAGTTGATCCTTCGGGAAGCCCGGGCCGTCGTCCAGCACTTCAAGGATCGGCAAGCCGTTGCTCTGCTCGACGAACAGGTTCAGCCAGACCTGTGCCTGGCCATTCTGCTGGCCGCTATAGCGCAGGCCATTTTGCACCAGATTGTCCAGCACTTGGGTCAAGTGATGGGGGTCCATGCGGGTTTCAAGTGGCCCGTCGGTCACATACATGTGCAAGTGTTGCCGACCTTGGGCGCTGACGCGGAAATCGCCGACGAAGCGCTCCAGCCAGTGGGCGAGGTCGAGCATTTCCGGTTCGGCCTGGCGTCGGCGTGAGAGCTGCAGGACGTTCTCGATGATCAGGTTCATGCGTTTGCACTGGTCCTGGATGATCTGGGTCAGGCGATGGTCCGGCTCGCTCAACTCGTCGGACTCATGCAGTAGCTGGCCAGCGTGGCTGATGGCGCCCAGCGGGTTGCGGATTTCATGGGCAATGCCGGCGGTCAGGCGGCCGAGGGCGGCGAGTTTGAGCTGTTGCGCCTGTTGGGCGATCTGCGAGAGGTCTTCAAGGAAGATCAACGTCTGGGTCTGCTCACGTACGCGCAGGCCGATGAAACTGACCTGCACGGCCGGCCCGGTGGGCTTGAACTTGAGACTCTTGAGGCGCAGGGTCGGGTTGGTCTGCCATTGCTGCAGGCGTTCGATGAGTTCCGGGGCATGAGCGTTGATCGGCTCTCCAGTCAGGGCATCGTTGCCCAGCAGTTTGGCGGCGCCCTGGTTGACCAGCTGCACATTCTGCTCGCCGTCCAACACCATGATGCCGGTGCGCATGCGCTGCAGGATCACGCCGTTGAGTTCTTCCAGATTGGTCACGTCGTGGGCGCGCTGCTCGGCAAGGGTTTCGCTGGTGATCAGCAACCGGCACAGCGCCTGGACCATGAATGACACGGCAAAACACAACACACCCAGGGTGCCGGCCTGGACATAGTCGGCGGTGTGGGCGAGGCGGATGTAATTAAGGTAGAAGCTCAGGTAAACGATGGCTATGGTCGCCACCGCGGCGATCAGCAGGCCGATGCGACCGCGCAGCAGCACGTTACTCATGGCCACCGAGGCCACCATCAGGTTGCCGATGCCGCTGGGCGTGCCGCCGCCGGCGTAGAACAGCCCGGCCAGCAGCAGCACGTCAGCCAGGGCGAGGCTGAACACCTGGGCGGGGCTGCGCACGCTGGCCAGTACCACCACCAGGATGTTGAGGATCAGGTAAGTCCAACTGCCCACGCGGAACAGCTGGCCGTTAGCCACTTCCAGCAGTTTGCTGTCCATCTCGCTGGAAATCAGCAACACCAGGGCAATGCCGATGGTCAGGCGGTACAGGTGATAGAGCCGCAACATTCTCCGGGTCTGCACCGCGCCGGGTGCGAACAGGTCAGCGACCACTGGCGGCAGGGCCTTGTTCCAGATGTTTCTGGCTGCAATACCAGAGGTTGCCTTGGCGCAGGGCGCTGTTGTCGGGGACGTGCAGGCCGCAATGGGCACAACGGACCATCGGCAGGGCGGTTTCGGCGTTGGGTTTGCGGGTGCTTGCAACGGGGGCCTTGAACTTGCGCCAGGCCCACACGGCGACATAAATCAAGACGACCCAGAACAGTAGGCGAATCATGGTGACCAGCTTTGCTAGATAGGATGACGCAGTGTAGGAGGGGGCTGGTTGGCGGGCAAGAGGGGCGTTTGGCACATGGCCGCCATCCGTATGACGCCATGCAACAAAAAAGGCCCCGAAGGGCCTTTTTCAGCAGATGAGCGCTCAGCCAAACAGGCCGAACGTTGCATAGCTCCACCAGGAACGCTTCTTCTTGGGCGCAGCATCTTCAGCTGGCTTGTCAGCCGTGCCGCCGTCAGCCGGTTGCAGCAGCTCTTTGGGGAGGTTGTCCTTGTCATCCTGGTATTGCTTCTGGATGTCGAGGTTGGCGCGGGTTTCACCCGGTGGCAGCGGGTCCTTGTTGCCGATCAGGCCCAGGGTGGCGCGGGTCAGCCAGCTGCGGTTGTCCGCTTCCTGCTGTTGCGGCACGAACTTGCCGTCTTTCAGGCTCGGGCTGTCCGGGTAGTTGAGCTTGAGGGTTTCCAGCGAGGTCGCGGCCAGATCGTCCATGTGCAGACGCTGATAGGCTTCGACCATCACCGCCAGGCCGTCGCCCACCGATGGGGTGCCCTGGAAGTTTTCCACCACGTAGCGCCCACGGTTGGCGGCGGCGACGTAGGCCTGACGGGTCAGGTAGTAGTCGGCCACGTGGATTTCGTAGGAGGCCAGCAGGTTGCGCAGGTAGATCATGCGCTGCTTGGCGTCCGGCGCGTAGCGGCTGTTGGGGTAGCGGCTGGTGAGCTGGGCGAACTCGTTGTACGAGTCACGGGCAGCACCCGGGTCGCGACGGGTCATGTCCAGCGGCACGAAGCGCGCCACCAGGCCACGGTCCTGGTCGAACGAGGTCAGGCCCTTGAGATAGTAGGCGTAGTCGACGTTCGGGTGCTGTGGATGCAGGCGGATGAAACGCTCGGCAGCCGACTTCGCCGCTTCAGGCTCGGAGTCCTTGTAGTTGGCGTAAATCAGCTCGAGCTGGGCCTGGTCGGCATAGCGGCCGAAGGGGTAGCGCGAGTCCAAGGCCTTGAGTTTGGCCGTGGCACTGGAATAGTTATGGTTGTCCAGGTCGGCCTGCGCCTGCTGGTACAGCTCGACTTCGCTGAGGTTTTCGTCGACCTTCTCTCCTTTCGACGAACAGGCAGCGGTGAGTCCGAGGATGGCGATCAGCAGCAGGTGTTTCACTTGCATGGCGGCTTGCGTCCCTATAACGGCCGCTGTCTCGGGCGTGGCCGTCCTGTTATGATGAGCACCCCGTGGAACCCTCGGGGCAAAAGACGCCGTATTTAACCACAAGCGTGCAGCCGAAACCAAAGGCTGTGCCGTTGCCTAGTCCGAGTATGTCCGAGATCATCCAACTTAGCGCCGAGGTGCCGTCCGAAATGGGCGGTCAACGCCTTGATCAAGTCGCCGCCCAACTCTTCGCCGAGCACTCTCGCTCGCGCCTTTCCGCCTGGATCAAGGAGGGCCTCCTGACTGTGGACGGTGGTGTACTGCGTCCACGCGACATTGTTCATGGCGGTGCCGTGCTTGAGCTCAAAGCCGAGCAGGAAGCCCAAGGTGAGTGGGTGGCCCAGGACATCGCGCTGGATATCGTCTACGAAGACGACGACATCCTGGTGATCAACAAGCCGGCCGGCCTGGTGGTGCACCCGGCGGTCGGGCACGCCGACGGCACCCTGCTCAACGCGCTGCTGCACCACGTGCCGGACATTATCAATGTGCCGCGGGCCGGGATCGTGCACCGTCTGGACAAGGACACCACCGGTCTGATGGTGGTGGCCAAGACCATTCAGGCGCAGACCCAGCTGGTCACCCAGCTGCAGAATCGCTCGGTCAGCCGTATCTATGAGTGCATCGTCATCGGTGTGGTTACCGCCGGGGGCAAGATCAACGCGCCCATCGGCCGCCACGGCCAGCAGCGCCAGCGCATGGCGGTGATGGAAGGCGGCAAGCCAGCTGTCAGCCACTACCGCGTGCTGGAGCGTTTCCGTTCCCACACTCACGTGCGGGTCAAGCTGGAAACCGGACGGACCCACCAGATCCGCGTGCATATGTCGTACATCAACTTCCCGTTGGTCGGCGACCAGGCCTACGGCGGCCGCTTCCGTATTCCACCGGCGGCCAGTCTGACCATGGTCGACGCGCTGAAAACCTTCCCGCGCCAGGCGCTGCACGCGCGCTTCCTGGAGCTCGATCACCCGACCACCGGTGAGCGTATGGGTTGGGAAACGCCGCTGCCCGATGACTTTGTCTGGCTGCTGTCGCTGCTCAAGCAGGACCGCGAGGCGTTCATCGGGTGAGCGAGCTGACCTCGACACTGATCATTCCAGACTGGCCCGCGCCCGCCGGTGTTCGCGCTTGCGTGACCACGCGGGCTGGCGGGGTCAGCGTCGGCGCCTATGCCGGGCTGAACCTGGGCGATCACGTCGGTGATGATCCGCTGGCGGTGGCCGAGAACCGCCGGCGCCTTGCCGCCTGCATGGGCGCACAGCCGGCCTGGCTGAGCCAGGTGCACGGTGTGCAGGTGGTCGAGGCTGATCCTTCTGTAGTGGCGCAAGCTGATGGTGCCTGGACATCCACGCCCGGCATCGCCTGTGCGGCGATGACCGCCGATTGCCTGCCCGCGTTGTTCTGTGACCGGGCCGGCAGCAAGGTTGCGGCGGCGCACGCGGGCTGGCGCGGTTTGGCCAATGGCGTGCTTGAGGCGACGGTGGCCAGCCTGGCCGTTGAGCCCGCAGAGATTCTGGTCTGGCTGGGTCCGGCCATCGGGCCGCGCAACTTTGAAGTGGGCGCGGAGGTGCGGGCGACCTTCATGGCCAGCCATCCGCAGGCGCAACGGGCTTTTGTGGCCGGCGAACAGCCGGGCAAATTCATTGCCGACATCTATGAGCTGGCGCGGATTCGCCTGGCGTCGGTGGGGGTGACTGCTGTTTATGGTGGTGGCCTCTGCACCATTGAAGACGAGCGGTTCTTTTCCTATCGCCGTAACAATCCAGCCGGTCGGTTTGCTTCGTTGGTGTGGCTGGCCTGATTCTTTATTGATGCGGCTGGCCTCATCGCGGTCCCACGCCGACATGGCACTTTGCCCCGCTTGAATCTTGCGCATATCCCCCCATCTATAAGCCATCTCTGGCAGGTTTTCTTCATCAAGGTGTGTTCATCGCTCCGGCCTGCCCCTCAGGAAGGTGACTCATGCGTATAGACCGTTTGACCAGCAAATTGCAGTTAGCCTTGTCCGATGCCCAATCGCTTGCCGTGGGCATGGACCATTCGGCCATCGAACCGTTGCACCTGGCCCAGGCGTTGCTCGACCAACAGGGTGGCTCGGTCAAGCCGCTGCTGATGCAGGTCGGCTTCGACGTGAACAATCTGCGCAAGGAGCTGAGCAAAGAGCTCGATGCCCTGCCGAAAATCCAGAACCCTACCGGCGACGTGAACATGTCCCAGGACCTGGCGCGCCTGCTCAATCAGGCCGATCGCCTGGCGCAGCAGAAGGGTGATCAGTTCATCTCCAGCGAACTGGTGTTGCTGGCCGCACTCGATGAAAACAACAAGCTGGGCAAGCTCCTGCTCGGCCATGGCGTCAGCAAGAAAGCCCTTGAAAACGCCGTGAACAACCTGCGCGGCGGTGAAGCGGTAAATGACGCCAACCATGAAGAGTCGCGCAAGGCCCTCGAAAAATACACCGTCGACCTGACCAAGCGCGCCGAAGAGGGCAAGCTGGACCCGGTGATCGGCCGTGACGACGAAATCCGTCGCACCATCCAGGTCCTGCAACGCCGCACCAAGAACAACCCGGTGCTGATCGGTGAACCGGGCGTGGGCAAGACCGCCATCGCCGAAGGCCTGGCCCAGCGCATCATCAACGGTGAAGTGCCGGATGGCCTGCGCGGCAAGCGTCTGCTGTCGCTGGACATGGGCGCATTGATTGCCGGGGCCAAGTTCCGTGGCGAGTTCGAGGAACGCCTCAAGTCGCTGCTCAATGAGCTGTCCAAGCAGGAAGGCCAGATCATCCTGTTCATCGACGAACTGCACACCATGGTCGGCGCCGGCAAGGGCGAGGGCTCCATGGACGCCGGCAACATGCTCAAGCCGGCTCTGGCACGCGGTGAACTGCATTGCGTGGGGGCCACGACCCTCAACGAGTACCGTCAGTACATCGAGAAGGATGCGGCGCTGGAGCGGCGTTTCCAGAAGGTATTGGTGGAAGAGCCGAGCGAGGAAGACACCATTGCCATCCTGCGCGGCCTGAAAGAGCGTTATGAGGTGCACCACAAGGTGGCCATCACCGACGGCGCCATCATCGCCGCCGCCAAGCTCAGCCATCGCTACATCACCGACCGGCAACTGCCGGACAAGGCCATCGACCTGATCGACGAAGCGGCCAGCCGTATCCGCATGGAAATCGACTCCAAGCCCGAGGTGCTCGACCGTCTTGAGCGCCGTCTGATCCAGCTGAAGGTGGAATCCCAGGCCCTGAAGAAGGAAAAGGACGAGGCCGCCATCAAGCGTCTGGAAAAACTTCAGGAAGAGATTGCCCGTCTGGAGCGTGAATATTCCGACCTGGAAGAGATCTGGACCTCGGAAAAAGCCGAAGTACAGGGTTCGGCGCAGATCCAGCAAAAGATCGAGCAGTCCCGCCAGGAACTTGAGAGTGCGCGCCGTCGTGGCGACCTGAGTCGCATGGCCGAGTTGCAATACGGGGTGATCCCGGACCTGGAGCGCAGCCTGCAGATGGTCGACCAGCATGGCAAGACCGAGAACCAGTTGCTGCGCAGCAAGGTGACCGAAGAAGAGATCGCCGAAGTGGTCTCCAAGTGGACCGGCATTCCCGTCTCGAAAATGCTCGAGGGCGAGCGCGAGAAGCTGTTGAAAATGGAAAGCCTGCTGCACCAGCGCGTGATCGGCCAGAACGAGGCGGTCATCGCCGTGGCCAACGCAGTGCGGCGCTCCCGTGCCGGGTTGTCGGACCCTAACCGGCCCAGCGGCTCGTTCATGTTCCTCGGCCCGACTGGCGTGGGCAAGACCGAGCTGTGCAAGGCTCTGGCCGAGTTCCTGTTCGACACGGAAGAGGCCATGGTCCGGATCGACATGTCGGAATTCATGGAGAAGCACTCGGTGGCGCGGCTGATCGGTGCGCCGCCGGGCTATGTGGGCTACGAGGAAGGCGGTTACCTGACCGAGGCCGTGCGGCGCAAGCCTTACTCGGTGGTGCTGCTGGACGAGGTGGAGAAGGCCCATCCAGACGTGTTCAACGTGCTGCTGCAGGTGCTGGAAGACGGCCGCCTGACCGACAGCCACGGGCGTACGGTGGATTTTCGCAACACGGTGATCGTGATGACTTCCAACCTGGGGTCGGCACGTATCCAGGAGCTGGTGGGTGATCGTGAAGCCCAGCGGGCCGCCGTGATGGATGCTGTGGGTTCGCATTTCCGTCCGGAGTTCGTCAACCGTATCGATGAAGTGGTGATCTTCGAGCCACTGGCGCGGGATCAGATCGCCGGCATCACCCAGATTCAGCTGGGCCGCCTGCGCAGCCGCCTGACCGAGCGCGAGCTCAACCTGGTGCTGAGCGATGAGGCCATGGACAAGCTGATTGCGGTCGGCTACGACCCGGTCTACGGCGCACGGCCGCTCAAGCGCGCCATCCAGCGCTGGATCGAGAACCCGCTGGCGCAGTTGATCCTGTCCGGCAAGTTTTTGCCGGGGAGTACAGTGACCGGGTCGGTGCAAGGCGACGAGATCACCTTCGTCTAAACACCCCTGCAGGACCGAGCTTGCTCGGGAAAGGCACGACACGGTCGGTCGAATCCACCGCGTCGCGTCGTTCCCGAGCAAGCTTGGTCTTGCAACAGAGCGAAACACCCCCTTGCATTTCCTTTCATCAGCTTGTAAAGTGCGCCCCGCTGTAAGTCACCCGCAGAACACCCCGCTTCATCGGTGATCTGAAAAAAAGTTGCAAATCAGTGTCTTGAAAGCAATTTAAGGGTTGACAGAGGTTGCGAAGATTGTAGAATAGCGCGCCTCAGAGGCACTAACGCAGCGATGCGGGAAAGCCGAAGAGACTTGCAGTAAGCGACACATGCAACACCTGAAATGAATAGTTCCGTGATAGCTCAGTCGGTAGAGCAAATGACTGTTAATCATTGGGTCCCAGGTTCGAGTCCTGGTCACGGAGCCACATTTCAAACGGGGTATAGCGCAGTCCGGTAGCGCGCCTGCTTTGGGAGCAGGATGTCAGGAGTTCGAATCCCCTTACCCCGACCATTTTTGGGTCGTTAGCTCAGTTGGTAGAGCAGTTGGCTTTTAACCAATTGGTCGTAGGTTCGAGTCCCACACGACCCACCATTTTTGATTCCGGTTCGCTGGATCAGATCTTAAAAAGCCCCACCGATTAACACCGGTGGGCAGCAGAAAAGGCGCCTTTCGGGGTGCCTTTTTTGTACCGGGGTATAGCGCAGTCCGGTAGCGCGCCTGCTTTGGGAGCAGGATGTCAGGAGTTCGAATCCCCTTACCCCGACCATATTCAGAAAAAAAGGCGCCTTGCAAAGGGCGCCTTTTTTTTGCTTGTCATTTTTCACTGCCCTTCGCGGTAAGCCCCATTAGCCGCCATCCGGCTGCCCAGCCGGTAGCGCGACGACGGGTGCACCAGGCGCACGTAGGTCACCACTTTGGCCCCGTTCCACGTGCGGCGCATCAGCACCAGGCACGGCTCGTCCAGCTCGATGTGCAGCAGGCGACTCTCTTCGGTATTGGGGTGTCCGGCTTCGACGATGTGCTCGATTTCATCCGGGCGCAGCACCTGCAACAGGTAGCGCGAGGGCTGCAACTTTTCGCCGAAGCTTTGCGCAATGAAGTCAGGCACCAGCTCTGGATTGACGTAGCGGTCTTCCAGCTGCACCGGTACGCCTTCTTCCAGGTGCACGCACACCAGGTGATAGACCGAGGCGCCAGTGGGCAGCGACAGCGAGGCCGCCACGCTCATGGAGGCCGCTTCACGACTCAGGCGCAGCACTTCGCAGCTGTAGCGATGGCCTCGGGCAAGAATCTCGTCGGCAATGCTGGTGATGCGCAGCAGGTTGGACTGCGGCCGGCTTTCGGCGACAAAGGTGCCGACCCCGGAGACCCGCATCAAGTGACCTTCTTCGGTCAGCTCGCGCAAGGCCCGGTTGATGGTCATGCGTGACATGCCCAGCTCCACCACCAGACGGTTTTCCGAAGGGATCAGCTCGCCGGGTTTCCACACGCCGGCGCGCAACCGTGACTGCACAAAGTCCTTGGCTTGCTGATAAAGGGCCTGTGACGGGGTTTTCATGGTCGGCATCCTGCTGATGAACGGTTACGGGCCAGGGAAAGGTTCAAGCTGGCACGTCCTCCTTGCTGTCCTGCCAGAAGGCGTTGCGGTCCAGGTAGTTCTGCAGAAACTGCTGCAGCCGCGGATGTTCGCTGTTGTGAAAGATCTCCCGAGGCGTGCCCTGGGCGACAATTTCACCGTGGTCGAGAAACACCACCGAGTCGGCCACCTGGGCGGCGAAGCCCATTTCGTGGGTCACCACCACCATGGTCATGCCCTCTTTGGCCAGGGCTTTCATCACTTGCAGCACTTCACCCACCAGTTCCGGGTCCAGCGCCGAGGTGGGCTCGTCGAACAGCATGATCTGCGGCTCCATGGCCAAGGCCCGGGCGATGGCCACGCGCTGCTGCTGGCCACCGGACAGCTGGGAAGGGTAGGCGTCGCCCTTGTGGCCCAGGCCAACCTTGGTCAGCATCGCCAGGGCCCGCTCACGGGCGTCCTTGGCCGGCAGCTTGCGCACACGCAGCAAGGCTTCGCTGACATTGCCCAGCGCCGTCATGTGTGGCCACAGGTTGAACTGCTGGAAGACCATGCCGATGTTGCTGCGCACCTGGTTGACCCGCGCCTGGGAGGCGCGCTTGCGCGGCTTGCCACTGCTCAGGCTGTCTGGCTGCCAGCCCAGCAGTTGACCTTCTACCAGAATGTCGCCTTCGTCGTATTCCTCGAGAAAGGCCATGCTGCGCAACAGGGTGCTCTTGCCCGAACCCGAAGGGCCGATCAGGCAGACCACCTCGGAGCGCGAGACGGTGAGATCGATGCCCTTGAGCACGCGCAAGGGGCCGAAGCTTTTGCCGACGTTATTGAGGGTTAGCATGCAGTCATCTCGGTTGTCTTTGCAGGTAACGGCCCGCTCGGGCCTCGAGGAACATGCCGAGGCGCGAGCAGGCCTCGACCAGCACCAGATAGCCGATGCACAACACCAGCAGGGTTTCGACGAAGGCGAAGGTTTCCGAGCCGATGCCGGTGAGCACCATGGTCAGCTCGGGAATGGTGATGATCGACAGCACCGCCGTCTCTTTGCACATCACCGTGATCAGGTTGATGATCGCTGGCAGGATGATCACCATCATTTGCGGCAGCTGAATCCGCGCAATGGCCTGCCAGCGGGTCACGCCCAGGCAATCAGCCGCTTCCAGCTGACCCCGCGGTACCGACTCGAAGCCGCCGCGAAACACCTCGGCAAAATAAACGCTGGCATAGATACCCAGGCCGATGACCCCGGCCGGCACCGGCGCCAGGCTCAGGCCGAAGGCCGGCCCGCCGTAATACACCAGAAACAGCTGGACCAGAAACGGCGTGCTGCGGATGACCTCGATGAACACCCGCAAGGGCGCCCGCAGCAACGCGTTGCCGAACAGTTGCGCCACGGCGATCAGCAAACCCAGCGCCAACCCCAATGCGACACCGCCGCTCCAGGTGCCCAGGGTGACGAGGAAGCCGTCGCCGATCTCGCCCAAATGATCGGTTATGACGTGAGGGTCGAAGATCATGCGCCCTGCTCCTTGAGTCGTCGTTCCAGACGGCTGCCGCACCAGGCCAGCGGCATGTTGATCAGGCAATAGAACACCGCCAGCATCAGGTAATCCTGGACGAACAGGTAATCACTGGCGGCCATGTTCTGCGCGGTGCGCGTCAGGTCGGCCAGGCCCACCACCGAGACCAGCGACGAGGCCTTGATCAGCAGGATCATTTCATTGACCAGCGCCGGCAGGGTCAGGCGCACCGCTTGCGGCACCCGAATGCGCACCAGCATCTGCTGGGCACTGAGCCCCAGCAGCCCGGCCGCTTCCAACTGGCCGGCGGGAATGGCCAGAAAGCCACCCCGCAGGATTTCGGCGATGTAAGCGGCGCAGCACAGCGCGAGCGCGATCACCGCCGCCGTCATGGGCGACACATTGGGCATCCCCACCCGTGGCAGGAAGTAGTAGACAAACAGCAGTTGCACCAGCAGCGGAATGCCGCGGAACACGAAAATGTAGGCGCCGCCGCAGCGGCGCAGCCAAGGCGCGGCCGACAGGCGCATGCTGGCCACGCCAATGCCGATGAAAAAGCCGATCACCAGCGCTGCCACCGACACCTGGAGCGTGACCCACAGCGCCTCAAGCAACAGCGGCAGGTTTTGCAGCACTAGCGGCCAATCGAACATCGCTCCGACTCCAAGGCTGTTCACCGGCCCGGGCGGGCCGATGAGGCGCTCGACGAATTACCAGCTTGGGGTGAAGTCAGCTTTGGGCACGTCCATTTCGGCGCCCAGCCATTTCTTTTGCAGCGCGGCCAGGCGACCGTCGTCGTGCATCTTCAGCAAGGCGGCGTCGAGGGCGGCGATCAGGCTGTCGGCGTCGGCATCCTTGCGCCCGAGGAAGGCGAAGTAGGATTTCTTGCCGAACGGCGGCATCACTACTTTGTAGAGGTTGCTGCGCTGGGAGGCGACGTAGGAGATGTTCGGCAACGAGTTGGCCACGGCGACAATGCGCTTGGCGGCGAGGTCGGCGTAGGCCTGATTGTTGTCGACGTATTCGCGGATGTCGACCTTCTGCGGCAGGGTCGCGGCGAAGGTTTTCAGTTCTTCCAGCTGCGCCGAACCCTTGCCCGCGCCCACGGCCTTACCGGCGATGTCTTCCGGCTTCATGATGCTGCCGTCCTTGGCCCCGGCCATCAGCGACACGGTGGCTTCGGCGATCGGCAGCATGAAGTGGTAACGGTCCTTGCGCGCCTGGGTCACGATGATCGGGCCGGCGACCACGTCGAATTTCTTCGCTTCAAGGCCTGGCAGCACGCTGGGCCATGGCAGGTCCTGGAAAGTCACCTTGACCCCCAGCTCCTTGCCCAACTCGGCGAACAGCTCCGAGTTCATGCCTTTCTGCTTGCCGGCCTCGGTGAAGTCGAAGGGGGCAAATTGCAGTTCGGTCCCGACGGTGAGCACACCGGCCTTTTTCACGTCCGCGAGCTGATCGGCATGGGCCGCCAGCGCTGCACCCGCCAGCGCGAGCCCCAGGCACAGGCTGTTGAAGGTCTTGCCAAACGTCTTGATGCAGCGGGAATCGAGTTGCATGAATAACTCCTTGATCGGCGCAGGGAAAACGAGCTGAGTCTTTTGTTAGAAAGCAGTTAGCGTGCCAGCCGGTATATACAGCTGAAAGCCTTGATCGGCGGGGGGTGGAGGCGTTTTCGCTGTGCAGGGCGGGGGAGTGGATGCACTGTTTCAGGTCGCATGTGTAATGGCTGCGGCAGCCTTGTCATCTGCAAACCTGCAGGACCGAGCCGGCCGCCGTAGCGGTTGCTCGGGAATCACCGCCCCGTTGCAACAGGTGCAACGCGGTGGTCGTTTCCCGAGCAACCGCTACGGCGGCCGGCTCGGTCCTACGGGAATAGTGCGAGGTGGTTCAAGCCTCGTACAAGCGCTCGAACGGCAACCAGCGCCCGAACACCCCACCCTCAACCCAGGCCCGCGCCGCCGCGATGTCCGGGGCGAAGTAGCGGTCTTCATCGTAATGGGGCACTTCGGCCCGCACCATTTTCAGCACCTCGGCCAGGGTGGCCGACGTCTGCAACGGCGCCAGCAGGTCGATCCCCTGGGCGGCGCCCAGCACTTCGATGGCCACCACGGCGCTGCTGTTGCCGGCCATGTCCAGCAGGCGGCGCGCGGCGAAGGTCGCCATGGACACGTGGTCTTCCTGGTTGGCCGAGGTCGGCAGGCTGTCGATGGACGCCGGGTGGGCGAGGGTCTTGTTCTCCGAGGCCAACGCCGCAGCGGTAACCTGGGCGATCATGAAGCCGGAGTTCAAGCCGCCTTCGCGCACCAGAAACGCCGGCAGGCCAGACATCGCCGGGTCCACCAGTTGCGCGGTGCGCCGCTCGGACAGTGCGCCGATTTCGGAAATGGCCAAGGCCAGCACGTCAGCCGCCATGGCCACCGGTTCGGCGTGGAAGTTGCCGCCAGACAGCACGTCGCCGTCAGCGCTGAACACCAGCGGGTTGTCCGAGACCGCGTTGGCTTCGCGCAGGAACACCCCGGCAGCGAAGCGCATATGGTCCAGGCAGGCGCCCATCACCTGGGGCTGGCAGCGCAGGGAGTAGGGGTCTTGCACGCGGCCGCAGTCGCGGTGGGATTCGCGGATCTCGCTGTTGGCCAGCAGCTCGCGGTAGAACGCCGCCACGGCAATCTGGCCCGGCTGGCCACGGACCGCCTGAATGCGCGCATCAAAGGGCACGTCGGAGCCTTTCAGAGCTTCTACGGTCAAGCTGCCGGCCACAACGGCGGCCGAGAACAGCTTCTCGGCCGCAAACAGGCCACGCAGGGCCAACGCGGTGGACACCTGTGTGCCATTGATCAGCGCCAGGCCTTCTTTCGGGCCCAGCACCATCGGGCTCAGACCGGCCAGGGCCAGGCCCTCGACCGCATCCATCTCGCGGCCTTCATGGCGCACGCGGCCGACACCGATCAACACTGCCGACATGTGCGCCAGCGGGGCCAGGTCGCCGGAAGCGCCCACCGATCCCTGGGACGGAATGCACGGGTAGACCTTGGCCGCGTACAGTTTGCCCAGCGCGTCGATGATGTCCCAGCGCACACCAGAGAAACCGCGAGCCAGCGAGGCCACCTTGAGGGCAATGATCAGGCCGACGCTGGCGTCGTCGAGCAACGGCCCGGTGCCGGTGCAGTGGGACAGCAACAGGTTGCGTTGCAGCTTGGCCAGGGACTCGGTGGGGATCGAGGTGCGTGCCAGCAGGCCGAACCCGGTGTTGATGCCGTACACCGTGCGCTGGTTGGCGATGATGTCGCTGACCGTCTGCTGGCTGGCAGCGACGACGTCACGGGCGCTCGGGTCCAGTTCGAAAGGCGCCTGGTGCTGGTAGATGGCACGCAGTTGGTCGAGATCGAAATGGCCGGGTTGGATAAGCAGGGACGCTGGCATGGCATGGGTCCTGAGTGGGGAATTTAGGTAGCCTATATAAGCCTGTATATACAGGTATGCAATACCTGGGCCCGTCGGCCCCATGCTTTATTTTGCGAGGGTTGTGCGAAATTCAGCCGCTGCGGATGTCACCGAAAGTGGCAATACCGGCAGGGCGAGCGCACAGAAAGAGGGCGTGGAGTGTTCAGCATAGGCTGAAAAGCGGGGGGAGGGCACATAGCGCTGTAGGACCGAGCTTGCTCGGGAATGCGGGTTCCCGAGCAAGCTCGGTCCTACAGCGCTGGGGTAAAACGGTCGATCAATGCAACTTCAAGCGCGGCTCGGTTCCGCGACCAATCCGGCTGCCCAGCATCAACATCGCCGTACGGAACATGCCAAACAGCGCCATCTGGTGCATGCGGTACAGCGACACGTAGAACATCCGCGCCAGCCAGCCCTCCAGCATCACGCTGCCCGGCAAACCGCCCATCAAGTTGCCCACCGCCGAATAGCGCGACAGCGAAATCAGCGAGCCGTAATCCTTGTAGGTGAATTCCGGCAGCGTGGTGGTGCCTTCGATGCGCAGCTTCAGCGACTTGGCCAGCAACGACGCCTGCTGGTGAGCCGCCTGGGCCCGTGGCGGCACCGGGCGATCACTGCCGACCTGCGGGCACGCCGCGCAGTCGCCGAAGGCGAAAATCGCGTCGTCGCGGGTGGTCTGCAGGGTCGGTTTGACCACCAGTTGGTTGATACGGTTGGTTTCCAGGCCGTCGATGTCCTTGAGGAAGTTCGGCGCGCGAATCCCCGCCGCCCACACTTTCAAGGTGGCCGGGATTTCCTTGCCATCAGCGGTAATCAAGGCATCGGCCCGGACTTCACTCACGGACGAGCTGGTCAGCACGGTCACGCCGAGCTTCTCCAGGGTCTTGTGCACCGGCCCGCCGATGCGCTCGGGCAGCGCGGGAAGCACCCGTGGCCCGGCCTCGATCAGGGTGATGTGCATGTTTTCCGGCTTGATCCGGCCAAAGCCATAAGCCGCCAGTTCATGGGCGGCGTTGTGCAGCTCGGCCGACAACTCCACACCGGTGGCACCGGCGCCGACGATGGCCACGGCAATCCGGTTCTCGTCATGATCGGTGGCGTGGGCGCGCAGGTAGTAGTTCAGCAGTTGCGTGTGAAAGCGTTCGGCCTGGGCACGGGTGTCGAGGAACAGGCAGTGCTCGGCCGCGCCACGGGTACCGAAGTCGTTGGTGGTGCTGCCCACGGCGATGACCAGGCTGTCGTAGTTCAGCACCCGTGCGGGCACCAGTTCGACGCCTTGTTCGTCATAGGTGGCCGCCAGCTGGATCTGTTTGCCGGCACGGTCCAGCCCGCTCATTTTGCCGAGCTGGAAGTTGAAGTGGTTCCACTTGGCCTGGGCCACGTAGTTGAGCTCGTCTTCCGAGGAGTTCAAGGAGCCGGCCGCCACTTCATGCAACAGCGGTTTCCAGATGTGGGTCAGGCTGGCGTCCACCAGGGTCACATTGGCCTTGCCACGCTTGCCCAGGGTCTTACCCAGGCGGGTCGCCAGCTCCAGGCCGCCGGCGCCGCCGCCGACAATCACGATACGGTGAGTCATGGGGATATCTCATAAGGTTTACGGAATTCGGGCCGGGACGGGCGAGCGCGAGGCAGCTCATAGCACCGTGTCTCACGGCGAGGGGAGGGCAATGATGTGCGCGTGGTACAGCGTACGCTTGGGGGCATCTTTCATTGGCAGTCAAATAAGGCAATGCAGGCTTTGTAACATTCGCCGGGGCTGAGCGCCATCGTCTCTTTCACAAGCTGATGCCGACATCGAAAACAATGCTGCGGCCCAGATTGGCCCGCAGAAAACCCGGGGCATCGGGATGGGCGAACAACACCCGGGCAAAGGTCGGGCCCACCAGCGACAACGAGCGCCACCCTTGGCGCAGGTACTCGGTGGGCGGCGGAAAATGGCTGTTGAGGTCCAGCACTTCGCGCTTGAGGCTGGCGAAGGCGATGATGTCCAGCTCGTTCAATTCCAGCCCGCGCTCGCGGTAGTTGTGGCTCTTCTTGCGCAGGGTCGGCGCCAGGCGTTGCAACAACTCCACGGCACTGATGCGCTTGGGCCGCGCCTCGCGGCGCACCAGCTGGCTCAGGGAAAAGGCACTGCGCCGGCGTTGCAGCTCTTCGCGCCACTCGTCATTGAGACGACGGCCCTCGTCGAGGACGAAAAACACTTCGAAACTGGCGTCCTGGAACAACACATCCGGCGGCTCCTGCCCGGCCGGCATGAAATCCTCATCGCGGTGCGGCACGTTCAAGCCCTGCAACAGACGCTGACACACCCATCTCTCGCGCTCCCACTTGCGGGCATTCGACAGGAAGGCATTGGCTTGTTCGGCCTGCAGGGTGAGCAGGCGCAGGTAGTCGGAGTCATCCATGGGGCTGAGCTTAGCGCTGTTAGATGTCTGTCTGCCATCGTTGCGGCAGAAGCGGCGGTGATTGGAACGGCTCACAATCCAACGGGGCGACTCCATGATTTCACACAACTGGCGTAGGAGCCGACCTTGGTCGCGATGCAGACAACTCGGTCTGTGGTGATGCCATCGCGACCAAGGTCGGCTCCTACGCCGGTTGCGCGAAGCCGTGGAATGGCCCGCGGGTTACCTGCTGAAATCGTGGTGACACTTAATGCCGCGGCCCCAACTCCTCTGAAAACAGATCATCCTCGGCATCCGGTGCCACCGGAATCTTGTGTTCTTCCGAGGCCCAGGCCCCGAGGTCAATCAACTTGCAACGGTCCGAACAAAACGGCCGGTTGGGGCTGGCGGCGCTCCATTCCACTGGCGCGCCACAGGTCGGGCACTCCACATTCACAGGTGAGCTCATGCTTGGCCTCCAGAAAGGGTCAGATAAAAGGTATGCAGGCGGTCGATCTCCGAGCGCAACCACGCCAGGTCGCGGTCATTGACCAGCACATCGTCGGCCTTGGCCCGGCGCTGCTCGCGGGTGGCCTGCGCCTTGAGGATCGCCTGCACCTGTTGTTCGTGGGTGCCGTCGCGGGCCAATGTGCGTTGCACCTGCAAGGCTTCCGGCGCATCGATCACCAGCAGCCGATTGGCCACCTTCGACTGCCCGGACTCCACCATCAACGGCGAGACAAACACCGCGTACGGTGAAGTCGCCTTGGCCAGTGAATCGGCGATTTCCTGCGCCACCAGCGGGTGCAGCAAACCCTCGACCCAACGGCGCTGCTCGGCATCGGCAAAGATCACCGCCCGCAACGCCCCGCGATCCAGCGTGCCATCGGCCTGCAAAATGCTCGGCCCGAAGCGCTCGGCAATCTGCGCCAGCGCCGGTCGGCCCGGTTCCACCACCCAGCGCGCCGCCTGATCGGCGTCCACCACGTGCAGCCCCAGCTCGGCAAAGCGCTCGGCGGCGGCACTCTTGCCGCTGCCGATCCCGCCGGTCAAGCCCAGTACCCAAGGTGTTGCGCTCATCAGAAGCCCGCGAAATGCATATAAGAGGTGTTTATTTGATCACCCCACAGCAATGCAATCCACCCCGCAATGGCCAGATAAGGCCCGAACGGTATCGGCGTGCTGGTCTTGGCATCGCGCAAACGCAGCATGATCACCCCCAGCACCGCGCCCACCAGCGACGACAACAGGATGGTCAGCGGCAACACCTGCCAGCCACCCCAGGCGCCGATCATCGCCAGCAACTTGAAGTCACCATGGCCCATGCCTTCCTTGCCGGTGACCAGCTTGAACAGCCAGTACACCAGCCACAGACTCATGTAACCGGCCACCGCGCCCCATAGCGCATCGGGCAGGCTGGTGTTCAAAGCTTGGCTGTTGAGGATCAACCCCAGCCACAGCAACGGCAGCACCAGCACATCCGGCAGAATCTGGTGGTCGGCGTCGATCAGGCTCATGGCCAACAGACCCCAACTCAACAGCATGAACGCCCCGGCCTGCCAGCCAAAGCCGAAGTGCCAGGCGATGAAGGCGGTAATCAGGCCGCTGGCCAATTCCACCAAGGGGTAGCGCTTGCTGATCGGCGCCTGGCAGCCTGCACAACGCCCGCGCAGGGCGAGGTAGCTGATGATCGGCAGGTTCTCCCAGGCGCGGATCTTGTGGCCGCAATGAGGGCAGGCGGAGTGGGGGAGGAGGAGGTTGTAGACGGGGCCCTTGGGCTCTTCCGGGAGTTTGAGGATGTCCCGGGCCTGGGCTTGCCACTCGCGTTCGAGCATTTTCGGCAGGCGGTGGATGACGACGTTGAGGAAGCTGCCGACCAGCAGGCCCAGAATCAGCGCGCACACGGCGAAGGCCAGCGGGGAGCTGGCCAGGAGGTCGAGGAGGGTCATGTTAGACGGCGTTGCCCAGTTGGAAGATGGGGAGGTACATGGCGATGACGAGGCCGCCGACGAGGACGCCGAGGACTGACATGATGATGGGCTCCATCAGGCTGGTCATGCTGTCGACCATGTTGTCGACTTCGGCTTCGTAGATGATGGCGACCCGTTCGAGCATGCCATCCAAGGCGCCGGACTCTTCGCCGATGGCAGTCATTTGGATGGCCAGCGAAGGGAATACGCCTGTGGTACGCATCGAGAAATTCAGCTGCATGCCGGTGGAGACGTCCTGTTTGATCTTGAGGACGGCGTTTCGGTAAACCACGTTGCCGGTGGCGCCCGCCACTGAGTCCAGTGCTTCGACCAGTGGGACGCCAGCGGCGAAAGTGGTGGCCAGGGTACGGGCATAGCGTGCTAGCGACGACTTGACCATCAGCGGGCCAATGATCGGCATTTTGAGAAGGAGCCGGTCTAGATTGTCTCGGAGTTTTTCACTGCGGCTGAGTGCATTTTTCCAGATGAAAAACAGAGCTACGATGCCACCGAGCATCGCCAGATACCACTCTTGGACAACTTCCGACAGCCCCACTACCATCAGGGTAAAGGCTGGAAGCTTGGCACCAAATCCGGAAAAAACCGCCTGAAACTGAGGCACTACTTTGATTAGCAAAATGCCCGTCACAATAATTGCTACGACGACTACCGCAATAGGATAAGTCATCGCTTTCTTGATTTTCGCCCTCAGCGCCTCGCTTTTCTCTTTGTAAGTGGCTACGCGGTCCAGCAACGTTTCCAGTGCACCGGCTTGTTCGCCTGCGTTCACCAAATTGCAGTACATATCATCAAAATATTTTGGTTTCTTGCGTAGAGACGCGGCAAAGCTGTTC
Organism: Pseudomonas sp. dw_358; assembly: GCF_018449655.1. Taxonomy (GTDB): domain Bacteria; phylum Pseudomonadota; class Gammaproteobacteria; order Pseudomonadales; family Pseudomonadaceae; genus Aquipseudomonas. Next base: position 337,151 of record NZ_JAAVUX010000001.1, on the reverse strand, counting down.
CCAGCGGCCACCTCCAGCTTGACCTCCTCGACCAGCTTGCGCATGTTCGGGTTTTCAGAGCCCTCGGCAATGATGTCAAAAGATGAGAGCAGAGGCACACCGGCCTTCATCATGGTCGCCATTTGCCGTGTAAACAGGGCAATGTCCATGGGTTTGATTGGTTTGCCCTTGCCGAAGATCGAAGCACTTTTCTTGCGGACCTTACCTGGCGTCACACCTTGTTTACGCAACTGCGCCTTGATCATCTGCACATTCTGACCGTTCATTTCGCCGGTCATCTTGGTGCCCTTGCGGTCCACGCCTTCCCAGGCGTAGGTGCCGACTTTCATTTCCTTCGCCGCCATGATTAATCCTTGGTGACCCGGTTGACTTCCGCCAGGCTGGTCACGCCAAGCATCACTTTATAGAGGCCGGAAGCACGCAGGTCACTGAAACCGTCTTTGCGCATTTGCGTGGCGATGTCGATGGAGTTGCCGGACTCCATGATGATCTGCTGCAGCGCCTTGGTATTCTTGACCACCTCGTAGATACCTTGGCGTCCCTTGTACCCCCCATTGCAGGCATCGCAGCCCACCGGCTCATACACGGTAAAGGTGCCAATCTTGTCCGGCTGGAAGCCTTCTTCGAGCAGGATGTCCCTAGGGATATCGGCAGGGCGCTTGCACACGGTGCAGAGCTTTCTCGCCAGGCGCTGGGCGATGATCAGGTTCACTGAGGTGGCGATGTTGAAGCTGGCCACACCCATGTTCATCAAGCGGGTGATGGTCTCAGCGGCGCTGTTGGTGTGGAGTGTCGAGAGTACCAAGTGCCCGGTCTGAGCGGCCTTGACCGCAATCTCGGCAGTTTCCAGGTCACGGATCTCACCGACCATGATCACGTCCGGGTCCTGGCGCAGAAATGAACGCAAGGCAGAGGCGAAGTCCAGGCCCTGCTTGTTGTTGACGTTGACCTGGTTGATGCCTTCCATGTTGATCTCCACCGGGTCTTCGGCGGTGGAGATGTTGATATCGACCGTATTGAGAATGTTGATACCGGTATACAGGGAAACAGTTTTCCCCGAACCCGTCGGGCCCGTCACCAGAATCATGCCTTGGGGTTGTGCCAAGGCAGCCAGGTACAGCTCCTTCTGATCCGCCTCGTAGCCCAGGGCGTCAATGCCCATCTGGGCACTGGTGGGGTCGAGGATACGCATCACGATCTTCTCGCCCCACAAGGTCGGCAGGGTGTTGACCCGGAAGTCGATGGCCTTGTTTTTCGAAATGCGCATCTTGATCCGGCCGTCCTGCGGGCGCCGACGCTCGGAAATGTCGAGGCTGGCCATCACCTTCAGGCGTGCCGAGATACGCCCGGCCAAGTTAATGGGCGGGCGCGCGATTTCTCTCAGGATGCCGTCTGTGCGAAAGCGCACGCGATAGGCTTTTTCGTAGGGTTCGAAGTGAAGGTCTGAAGACCCGCTGCGAATGGCGTCCAGCAACATCTTGTTTACAAAGCGCACCACCGGGGCGTCGTCAGCGTCTACTCCGACTTTTTCTCCGGCATTGTCGCCGGATGTTTCAACGTCCAGGTTGTCGAGCTCATCGCCCAACTCTTCCAGTCCACTTGTGCCGCTTTCGAAAAACTTCTCTATCGCATCCGCCAGCTTGTCTTCTTCCACCAGAATGGCTTCGGTGTTCAGGCCGGTATTGAATTGGATGTCAGTGATGGCTTGATGGTTGGTGGGGTCAGACACACCCACGAACAGTTTATTGCCGCGCCGCCAAAGTGGCAGTGCGTGGTGCTGGCGTACCAGCTTTTCACTGACCAGACCGCGGGGCTGGCTTTCAGGATCGACCATCTTCAGATCGATCAGCGAAACCCCGAACTGATCGGAGGCAATCTCGGCAATTTCCCGGCTTTTCGCCAGCTTGTTCTGCACCAGATAGTGGACCAGCGGCACGCGGGTGCGATGGGCCTGTTGATACGCCTGCTGCGCGTCTTTGTCGGTAAGCAATTCGGCTACGACCAGTTGCCTGGCGAGGCCGGTTAGGGCGATATCGTTCATTGGACCACCGGATACATACAATCGCTGTTTTATAGCCTAGTCCAGCGCAGGTGCCAAATAGTGCTGGCGGCCGGTTTCGCTGGTCAGGATTTGTTACTGCAATTCGCTCGCCAACCACGGGGATATGCCTCAGGCTGCACCGCTCTTATCCGGGCCGATGGCACGGGTTATGCTCTGTAACCCGCTGGCACCGCGACGTCAGGGGGAGGCAGCCGGTCTCGCAGCGCTCATGAGGAGCCTGCTCCATATTCGAGGGAACCGAAGAATGAAAGTGATTCAACGTGGCTTCACGCTGGTCGAGTTGATGGTTGTGGTGGCAATCGTCGGTATTTTGGCGGCCGCTGCGACGCCGCTGTATCAGACCTACATCAAGCGAGCGGCATACACCGAAATTGTCAGCGCAATGGCACCTGTACAAACGGCTATAGCCATCTGCTACCAAGATAGTGGTTCGCTGAGCAATTGCGATGCCTATAGCAAACTGGGTGTGAATGAGCCAACCAGCTACGGTGCATTGGGCTCGCTCGTCCTTAATCCGGGCACCGCCGCCCTGTACGCCACCCCTACAAATTATAAGGGCTTGATCAGTACAGAGACCTGTACCTTGACCCCTGTTGTAACCGGTAGCGTCATAGGGTGGGTCTTCAGTGGTCCATGCATCGATAACGGCTATGTGAAGCAATAGCGATTTCTGTCCAGCAAAGCGTACTTCCTCGAATGAGGCAGCTGACAAAAAACGTCAATAAATGCCCGGATGAATGAGTCCTGGAACCAATTGCTACTTGAAAAAGGCAGAAGATCGGGACTCTGCAAAGTTGGCACGACCCATGCTCTAGTCATTTCAGGACTTGAGGGCTCGCCGATAAAACGGCATTGCCGCCTTCAGTGAGCTCCGTCATTTCATCCGAGGATTCAGCAATGAACAAAGTGCAGAAAGGCTTTACCCTGATCGAACTGATGATCGTTGTAGCAATCATCGGCATTCTGGCTGCAATCGCGATCCCGCAGTATGGTGACTACACGTCGCGTACTCGCGCTGCTGGTGCAATGGCTGAATTGGAGTCGACTAAAACCGCAGTCAGCATGTGTATCCAAGATACTGGCAAATTGACAGGTTGCAGTGCCGGGTCTAACGGTATTCCTACGCTGGTGGCTACGAAAAATATTACCGCTGTCCCTACTGTTACTGACGGTGTAATAACTGCCACGACTGGCGCAACTACCTCGGCTGGCGTTGCTTTGACTATCATCGATACGCCAACTCTGACCGCTGGTAGTGCTAACCTGCCATGGGCTAACTCCGGTACGACCTGTGACGCTAACCGTGGCTTCAAACCAGGCCAAGGCAACTGCCCATAATTCCAGCATGCTGACCTGATTCCGGATTTCAGGACAGCATCGGAAGCCAAAACGCCGGGTAATCTTCCCGGCGTTTTTTGTCCCAGGCCCAAAGCCATATCCCCTCACACGCTAGTCAACCACTCCCCAGCCCCTGTACTATTGCCCACCACCCCGCCGGTGTAGCTCAGTCGGTAGAGCAGCGCACTCGTAACGCGAAGGTCGTAGGTTCGATTCCTATCTCCGGCACCATTCTCACCCCGCCATACGCTTTCCTCCTACCCAGCCGCCTCGAGCGGTTTTTTTGTGCTCGTAGATCAACCCGCCCGTTGTTCAATCTCCACCTTGCACCCCCCGCCCAACCCGCCACCCTTCCGCTCGCCGATCCAAAACGAATAATTATCCGATCTGGATAAACGGAAATAATCATGCCTGCCTCCCCCGACGTCTTCCACCGCACGGCTTACGCCAACGAAATGGCCGGCCAGCTGCTCAACCCCACGGCTTTACAGATGAACGTCCGCTCCGGCGTATTCCTGTCGGGGATCCGTCGGGTCGGGAAGACCACCTTTTTGCGCCAGGACCTCTGGCCTGCATTGGAGGAGCGGGGCGCGGTGGTTATCTACGTTGACCTCTGGGCCGACCGGAGCAAAAGTCCCGCCGCGCAGGTCGAGGAGGCTGTGCGCGATACCTTTCGTCAGTTGCAGAGCCCCGGTTCCGAGCTGCTGCGGCGCTTCAAGGGGGGAAGCGTCAGTGCGGCAGGGGTGAGTTTCGGCTTCCAGCTGGACAGCATTTCCACCGGCGGCGGGACGACCTTTGCGCAGGCGTTCGCAGCCTTGATCGAGAAGGCCAAGGTCGATGTGGTGTTGATCATCGACGAGGTTCAGCAGGCCGTCCTCAGTGATGAGGGTTTCAACCTTTTGCACGCGCTGAAAGCGGCACGGGATGCGGTCAATGCAAAACCGGACACACCTGGGCATTTTCTGTTGTTGGGCACCGGTTCGCACAAGTCCTTGCTGACCGACATGGCGACCCGCCGCGCGCAACCCTTCAGTGGTGCATTAGCCACTGCCTATCAGGTGCTGGGCAGGGATTTCGTGGAATGGCAGCTGAAACGTATTGCCGCTGGAGCGGGAGTGGTGCTGCCGGACCTGGATGTGGCATGGGAAGGTTTTCAGGTCATGGGCCACCGGCCCGAAGAATTGCTGAAGGCGCTTGTCCAATTACAAACCTCCCGATCACCCGCCAATCAGGCGTTCATCATCATCAGCGCCACCTTGGCCGCTGCGGCAGCGGACGTCGAGCTGCGCGCGATCGAAGAGTTCGGCGAGCTGGGAGAGGCGATTTTTTCGCGCATTGCAGCAGGTCCGGAGAGCGGCGTCAGCGGGTTGTTCAGCGCTGAAGCCCTGGCAGCCTATTCGCGCGCAACGGCATCAACGGTCGAGACAAACCAGGTGCAAAATCTGCTCGAAAAGATGGTCGGCGCCAATCTCATCTCGCGTCCGCGCCACGGGACTTACGCCGTGGCTGACCCCTTTGTGCGCAAGGTCTGGCAAGACCGGGCGAATTTCGCTTTCATCACGGCATCCGAAAACCCCCTTACATAACCCCTTGTTCCGCCAAGACTTATTCATTGCCCCCACCCCCCGCATCCCCTACCGTCACCTCCTCAGCCACCGTCGTCCTGAAACGGAATTCCTGTCTCTGCTCACGTAAAAACCGAGGTGAAACATGGACGCTCCAACAATCACCAGCACCGAACTCAACGCCATCGCCGCCGTCAACCCGGCCAATTCCCGCTACGTCGGTTTCTTCGGCGACAGCCGTGCCTTTCTTTCCTACACCCCGCCCAGTGCCACCCAGTCGCAACTGCGCAATGTAGGGCTGGCGCACTGGCTGCAAGCCTATGGGCTGAATGCCTTCACGTTACTGGTGGAGCTCGCCGCCGGGATCGCGGGTGACACCACCACCGGCATGCTCAAGCGCCAGCCAGCCTTCATTCAGCTGCTGAAGACCAGAGGCTGCACCCGCGCGGTGTTCATCGGCAGCACCAATGACCGCACGGCGGGGATCGATCTGGGCACCAGCAAGAAGAATGTCCGCGAGATTGTGCGCAACTTTTTCGAGGCGGGTATCAGTGTGATTGCCATCAGCGAAACTCCACGGGGCAATGGCAGCAGCGATTACGAGCTCAGGACCCAGGAGCTGAAGAACGATCATTACCAGATGCACCTGTGGTTCAAGAACACCTTGTCCCAGGTCTGCACGGTGATCGATGTGTGGGACTTGATGGTGAACACGGCCTCGGGCACCCAGTATTACGTGAAGGACGGCATGACCGTGGACGGCATCCATATGTCGAAAGTCGGTGCCCAGCAGGTGGGCATTGCCGGTGGGGCGCGGATCGCGGCGGAGACGCGGCATTTGGGGGATTTTCTCGAGTCCAACGTCGGTTTCGACGCCAACAGCAATCCCTTGGGCACCTTGACCGGCAATCCATTGCTGGAAGGCACTGACGGCAATATCGCCTTCACCCCGGCGTCGGGCTCGCAGTTGGCCACGGGTTGGAAGGCGGCGGCCCATCGCACCGATGACTTGACCGTGAGCTTGAGCAAGGAGACCGACAGCGAGGGCAAGATCTGGCAGAAGGTCCACGTGCGCGGGCAGTCCAGTGGCAGCAACGGGCCGCAGATCCAGATCACCACGCCGGTGCCCATGGGAAATATCCAGAACGGTGACCGGATCAAGGCGACGGCGCGGGTGAAAAGCCAGGGAGGCGGGCTGTCGAATGTGGCGTTGGCGATTCTGATGGTGCCGGCGTGGGCCTTGAAAGGCGATGCGGAGGACAGTCACAAGGATTTTCCGTGGCCGAGTGACGCCACGGGGGTATTGTCACGGGAGACGCCGGTCTATCAGCATGATGGCACTCAGACGAGTCTGGATGTGCGCTTCGATATCGACTTCATGCCGAACGCAGCGATCGATGCCACGGTCTGGTTCAGCCAGTGCGGGGCGTTCAAGTTCACCTATTGAAACCGTATGTCACCGGCGGTCTGCCGCCCGGAGCGAATCGGTTTGCCTTGGAGTCTCAATAACGGTATGCCTGCGCGCAGGTTACTGTCTTTGTCGATTGCCCAAGGAAGCCCTCGATGAACCAAAGCATTTTCGTTCAGCCCTTCAAGGCCGTCGGTTGCGCCGACTGTCGCAACCTTGAAGGGCTGGGTTTCGATTTCACCATGGCGTTTCAGCCGATCTTCAATGTCCGCACGCACGAGCCCTATGCCTATGAGGCGTTGGTGCGCGGTGTCCATGGCGAGTCGGCGGCGGATATTCTCGGGCGGGTCAATGACGGCAACCGCTACCGCTTCGATCAGGCCTGCCGGGTCAAGGCCATCGAATTGGCGGCCGGGTTGGGGTTGTTGGGCATCCCGGATTGTCGGCTGAGCATCAACTTTTTGCCCAATGCGGTGTATCGCGCGGAAACCTGCGTGCGCGCCACGCTCGAGGCGGCCAGGGAATTCTCTTTTCCCCTGGACCGACTGATGTTCGAAGTCACCGAGGGGGAGCGGGTCGATGACCCGGATCACCTCAAGGCGATCTTCCAGGAGTACGAGCGCCAGGGGTTTACCACGGCCATCGATGATTTCGGCTCGGGGTATTCGGGGCTGAATTTTCTGGCGATGTTTCAGCCGCAGGTGTTGAAGATCGACATGGCCCTGACCCGTGGCATCGATGCCGATCCGGTGCGCCGGGCGATTGTCGAGGGCATCGTCCTGGTGGCCCACCGGCTGGGGATCACGGTGATTGCCGAGGGCATCGAGACGCCGCAGGAGTGTGCGGCGTTGTTGGCGCTGGGGGTGGAGTTGATGCAGGGGTATTTGTTTGCGCGGCCGGCGGTGGGCGTGTTGGCGAGCGGGGACTTCTCCAACCTTGCCTCCCCGACCCCGGACCTGTAGGGCCGAGCTTGCTCGGAACGAGGCACGACAATGCCAGACGCACCGAGTTGACAGGTTCCCGAGCAAGCTCGGTCCTACAGGTCGGTGGGGGGTTAGCCTTCCTTGCGCAACCGCACGGTATAGTGCGCCTGCACCCCATTCATCTGCGGCTGGAAGTGAGTATTGGTAATCCGGTAATGCTCGGCCGCCTGGCCAGGCACTTCGCGCTCAAGGGTGTCCCCCGCCCCGGCGTTGAGGGTGGTTTCGTGGATCAGGACTTTGGCCTGGTCGAAGGTGGTCTGAAATGGGCCAAAGCGGGTCCCGTCGATGCGCACGATATAGACAGTATCGGCTCCAGGGTTGAACGTGTTCGTCACTGCAGTTGCTCCGTGGACAAGAGGGCATGGAAAGGTGGCGTAAATCGGTTCATCAGAGACTCAGGCGCATGGACAGGTCCACCGCTTTGATTTCCTTGGTCATGGCACCGATGGAGATGTAGTCCACGCCGGTCTCGGCAATGGTGCGCAGAGTCTGTTCGTTGATGCCACCGCTGGCTTCCAGTTTGGCGCGGCCGGCGGTCAGGCGGACGCCTTCGGCCATGTCGGTCAGGCTCAATTCGTCGAGCATGATGATGTCCGCGCCGGCGTGCAGGGCTTCTTGCAGTTCTTCCAGGCTTTCCACTTCGACTTCCACCGGCTTGCCTGGCGCAATGCGATGGGCGGCACTGATGGCCTGGGCGATGCCACCGCAGGCCGCGATGTGGTTTTCCTTGATCAGGAAGGCATCGTACAGGCCGATGCGGTGGTTGTGGGCGCCGCCGCAGGTGACCGCGTACTTTTGGGCCAGGCGCAGGCCGGGCAAGGTCTTGCGGGTGTCCAGCAACTTGACCTGGGTGTCGGCCACCAAGTCGACAAAGTGCCGGGCACGGGTGGCGACGGCGGAGAGCATTTGCAGGAAGTTCAGAGCACTGCGTTCACCCGTCAACAGCGAGCGGGCCGGGCCTTCGAGGTGAAACAACGGCTGGTTGGGGCTGACGCGCTCGCCGTCGCCGACTTGCCAGTGTACGGCCACCCGTGGGTCCAGTTGACGGAAGACGCCATCGACCCAGGATGTGCCGGCAATCACAGCAGGCTCGCGGGTGATGATGGTAGCCTTGGCCAGGCGCTCTGCGGGGATCAGTTGTGCGGTGATGTCGCCGCTGCCGACGTCTTCGAGCAGTGCACGACGCACATTGGCTTCGATTTCGGCGGTCAGGTCAGCGAGGCGTAAATTCGGCATAACAAGCTCCACGGGCATAGTTCGCCGATTATAGGGCAGACGGATGGCAGGCGCGAAGGTGGCGGTAGCAGGTTGGGCCGACGGTCGGTAAATGATTCGGCGCTATAAACTGAGCAATTATTCCAATTCATGGTCTAGCTTTATAGGGATGCACTGAAAGAACTTTTCACCGGAAACGGAATCCATATCCCAGCACCTAAAGAGTGTCGCCAATTTGGCGCCATCCAATTGACGGGGTCCGGTATCATGGAGAACCGAATGCAGAACGATGGGAAGGTCGTACCGCTCAACAAGGCCTCTGCCGAACAGGCCAATCAAGCGCCGGTCGCCCGTTTGCCTGTGGTTTTACTTCAGGTTCGTGATAAATCCGCACTGCAATTGAAGCAGGGGCTCCACGCGCTGTTCGATAATGCCGACGACACGCTCTTCGAGATGGCCGACAAGGCCAAGAATAATGTCGAACAGAGCACGTTCTTTGAAGCCATGCGCGACTTGCGGCTCAAGCGAAAGAGCATCGAGCGCGGCTTCCTCGAGAAACTCTTCGAGGCGTTCGTGCGCATCGGTCAATATGAAGGTGCGGAGTTGCCGCTGCCCGAGCCGATGAGCTACGACAAGCTGGCGCTCGTGCCCAATGACGAATTGGAACGCACGGTGGCGCTGGATGCCATGGTTTCCAAAGTCTACAAACGTGATGGTCTGGCGCTTAGCCAATTGACCTCGCGTATCAACATGCTCGTGCCCAAACGCCTCGAAGATTCGAGCAACCCACTGGGCCCGTCGCAGTTATGTGAGTTCTTTCTTCAAGCCGGGCGCAGCCTGGGCGTGGAAATAAAGGTCAAGCTGATCATTCTCAAGCTGTTCGACAAGTACGTGCTCAGTGACACCGACCATCTCTATGCCGAGGCTAATAACTTGTTGATTGCCAGTGGCGTGCTGCCGGATTTGAAAGCCGCGCCAAGCCGTCGTGCCGCCGACCGCTCCAAACCGCCTGCCGCTGCCCCGGTGATTCCGCGCAGCAGTGACGACGCGATGACCGGCGCCTTGTCGGCGTCGGAAAGAGTTGCGCAGATCGATGAAGGCGTGCAAGAAGTCTTTGGCTCACTTCAAGGCTTGTTGCACGACTTGCGCGGCACCGTCGCACCCAAGCTCGAAGCCGCGACCAGCAGCGATGCCCAGCCGATTTCCACCAATGACTTGCTGCGCCTGCTGTCGCACTTGCAACAGTACGTGCCGTCACCCCAGGCGGTTGAGGCGCCGTTGGACGATTACGACCTGCGCCAGCAGCTTGAACAGTTGCTGACCCGCGTCAGCGTCAAAAGCGGCAAGTTCCGCGTGGTGGGCACTATTGATGAAGACGTCATCAACCTGGTCGCCATGTTGTTCGATTTCATTCTGCAAGACCGCAACTTGCCGGATTCACTCAAGGCCCTGATCGGCCGCTTGCAGATCCCCATGCTGAAAGTGGCAGTGGTGGACAAGAGTTTCTTCAGCCGCGGTAATCACCCGGCCCGTCGCCTGCTCAACGAGATCGCTTCGGCGGCCATGGGCTGGGGCAACCGGGACGATTACCAGCGTGATTCGCTGTACAGCCGCATCGAGCAGATCGTCCAGCGCCTGCTCAACGACTTTGTCGACGACCCGGCGCTGTTCAACGAGTTGTTGGTGGACTTCCTTGCCTTCAACAATGATGAGCGCCGCCGCAGCGAACTGCTGGAACAGCGCACCCGTGATGCTGAAGAAGGCCGCGCCCGGGCCGGGCTGGCCCGGCACATTGTCGAGCAGGAACTCAATCGCCGGCTGTTGGGCAAGACCTTGCCCCAGGTCGTGGTGCAACTGCTGCAGGAGGCCTGGAGCCGTGTGCTGCTGTTGACCTGCCTCAAGCACGGCGCGTCCTCGCCGGAGTGGAAGGCAGGGTTGGAGACCATGGACCAGTTGATCTGGAGCGTGGAGCGCCATGACGACCCGCAAGAGCGCCTGCGCTTGCTGGAGTTGGTACCCAGCCTGCTCAAGTCGCTGCGTGATGGCCTGACCAGTTCGGCCTTCGATCCGTTTGCTACCAGTCAGTTCTTCAATCGCCTGGAAGCACTGCACGTGCAAGCGTTCCACCATGACATCATGCAGCCCGAAGTGGCCAACGCTGCCGTGCGCGAGGGCACCATGGTCGAGGTGCTGGAGGAGATCGTGCTGGCCGCGCCAGGCGAGAGCATGCCCCTGGAATCGCAGGTGCGCCTGGCGGACGACGACCTGAGCCTGTTGCAGGTCGACAAGCTGCGCCCGGGGTGCTGGGTGGAAATTCAGGAAGATGAAGAGAACGTGCTGCGCTGCAAGCTGACCACCATCATCGAGCAGACCGGCAAGTACATTTTCGTCAATCGCACGGGCATGAAGGTTCTGGAGAAAACCCGCATGGGGCTGGCGGTGGAATTTCGCCGTGGCACCATCCGTATTCTGGACGATGCCCTGCTGTTCGACCGGGCGCTGGAGTCGGTGGTCAGCCAGTTGCGTCAGCGCCAATAGCACCTTTGCTTGCAGATGACTGCCCAGTTGCCGCGCCGCGCGGCATACTGCGTGTCCTTCACGGACATGCATGCAGGCCTCCCTCGATGAAGCTCGACCCCGCCAGTGGCTGGTTCCATGGCATCCGCCACTGCCCCTCGGCCAATTGCAACGAACGCCCCGACGGCGAGATCTCGTTGCTGGTCATCCACAACATCACACTGCCTCCTGGCCAATTCGGCACGGGCAAGGTTCAGGCGTTCTTCCAGAACCGTCTGGACACCTCCGAGCACCCGTTTTTTGCCGAGATTGCCGATTTGCGGGTGTCGGCGCATTTCCTCATCGAGCGTGACGGCGCCGTGACCCAGTTCGTGTCCTGCCTGGGGCGCGCCTGGCATGCGGGGGTGTCGAATTTCGAGGGCCGCGAAACCTGTAATGACTTTTCGCTGGGCATCGAGTTGGAAGGCACCGATGATCAGCCGTTCGCCGACGCCCAGTATGTGGCGCTGGTGGATCTGACGCGTCAGCTACAGGCCGCCTGGCCGGCCATTACCGTGCAACGGATCACCGGGCACAGTAACATCGCGCCGGGGCGCAAGACTGATCCAGGTCCGTATTTCGACTGGCCGCGTTACCGCCAGGCGTTGTTGGCGCAAGGGGAGCAATCATGAGTTTTCTGGTGTTGTTGCTGGTGTTGGTGATCGAGAAGTTTTCGGCGCTGCGTCATCGCCTGCAGGATGATCGTTTTTTCATCAGCGAGTTGCGTCGGCTCGAAGTGCGCCCGCGCCTGGCGCGTGAGCCAGGGTTTCTGCTGGTCATGTGTGTGCTGGTGCCGTGCGTGCTGCTGGCGTTGCTGTGTCTGGTGCTGCAACCAGTGGCCTATGGGCTGTTCGCTTTGCCGGTGCACCTGCTGGTGCTGGTGTACAGCCTGGGGCGCGGTGACCTGCGCGGTTCGCTGGGGCCGTTTCGTGACGCCTGGCGCCGCGAGGACACCCAGGGCGCTGTGCATGTGGCCGAGCGGGATCTGAACCTGGGCGCCGATTCGGCACCCGAACTGCTCCAGCGGGTGCAGGGCCACTTGCTGTGGGATGGTTATCAGGGCTTCTTTGCGGTGATTTTCTGGTACTGCCTGCTGGGGCCGGTGGCTGCTCTGGCCTATCGGCTGCTGGCCCTGGTCCAGACCCATGCCCAGACGCCGGCCCTGCAAGCCCGGGCCGGGCAGATCCGGCATGCCTTCGACTGGTTGCCTGTGCGCCTGCTGGCGGCCAGTTTTGCCTTGGTGGGCAACTTCGTCGCCCTGAGCCGGGCGATGATCCATGAGCTGCTGAATTGGGACATCAGCGCCCACGACCTCATCGAGCGCGCCGGTCGCGCAGCCAGCGAAATCCGCGATGAAGCACCTGGGCAGGAAGGGCTGGCCACACTGGACAAACTCTGGGAACTGCTGCTGCGCTCGGCAGTGCTGTGGTATGCGGCGTTTGCGGTGTGGACGGTGTTGGTGTAGCCCGAGCACCCGCGATGAGGCCGGCAGGTTCAAACGGTGGAAGACCACCCGAACACCTCGCACGCATTCACTCGACTCGCCTCCACCAGTCGCTCCACCTCGACCCCCATGATCTGCGCCAGTGATTCGGCAATCGCCGGCAGGTGCGCCGGGCTGTTGCGCACACCGGGGTACATCGCCGGGGCCATGTCCGGCGAGTCGGTTTCCAGCACGATGGCGTCTAGCGGCAGTTCGGCCAGGACTTTGCGCAAGCGCAACGCCTGGGGCCAGGTCGGGGCGCCGCCCAGGCCCAGTTTGAAACCCAGCTTGAGGTACTCGCGGGCCTCTTCGCGGCTGCCGGAGAAGGCGTGGATGATCCCGCGCCGTTCCAGCTTGAAAGCCTTGAGCGCGGCAGTGATCGGCGCATGGCTGCGGCGTACGTGGAGCAGGGCAGGCAGTTGGTAGTCCTTGGCGACCTGCAACTGCGCTTCGAACAATGCTTGCTGGCGCTCGCGGTCGAGGGATTCGATGTAGTAGTCCAGGCCGAATTCACCCACCGCGCACAGCTGCGGGTGCCCCGCCAGGCGGTCGAGCCAGTGGCGCAACTGCTCCAGGTGTTCCGGCCGATGCTGGCCGAGAAACACCGGGTGCAGGCCCAGTGCGGCATGCAATTGCGGATCGCTTTCGATCAGTGACCAGACCCGCTGCCAGTTGCCCTCATGCACCCCCAGCACCACCACCTGCTCCACACCTTGACGGCGGGCCTCGGCGAGGACTGCCTGACGGTCGGCATCGAAGTCGGGGAAATCCAGGTGGGTGTGAGTGTCGATCAGGCGCATGGCTCAGACCCTGTGGATACGCTGCTTGAAGGTCCGGGCAATGGCACGCACGCCGGGGGGGCAGTCCTGCTCGTCCACGGCGGCGATGGCCAGGTCCAGGGCGGTCTCGGCGATCAGGCCATGCTGCTGGGCCATGGCGTTGACCGGCAATGGCAAGAAGTCCAGCAGCTGCGTGTCGCCGAAGGTACCAAGATACAGCGATTGCGAATCCAGAGGCCGCCCTTGCAGCACATCGAAGACCCCCTGCAACAAGACGTAAGAGGTGGTGATCAACGCGTCGGGCAGGTGTTCGTGCTGTTGAAGCAATTCGCGCATCAACGCCTGACCGCATTCGCGGCTGAACGATTCGCCCTCCAGCCGCGTGATCTTGCCTTTGAACCCGTGCAGCGCTGCTTCGAAGCCGTTGGCGCGGTCACAGCTGATGCTCAGTTCAGGGCGCGCGCCGATCAGGGCGATATGCTCCGGTGCGGACTCCAGCAGGCTGCGGGTCAGCTGCGCGCTGGCGTGCTGGTCATCGCTGATCACCGAGCAGAACACCTCCGGGTCCATGGCCCGGTCGATGGCGATCACCGGCGTGCCCTTGGCCTGCAGCTCGCGATAGCTGTCATCGCTGGCGGGCAGGCAGCTGGCGACGAACAACGCATCGCAGCGGCGCGCCTTGAACAGCTGTTGCAATTGCCGCTCACTGGCCTGGTCGTCATCGGAACTGGCGATCAGCAGTTGGTAGCCACGGGCGCGGGCGCCTTGTTCCAGCAATTTGGCGATCCGGGCATAACTAGGGTTTTCCAGATCCGGCAAAATAAAACCCAAGGTACGGGTATGGCGGCTGCGCAGGCCCGCCGCCTGGGGGTTGGGGGTAAAGCCATGTTCTCGAACCACGGTCTCGACCCGCTCCACGGTGGCCTTGCTGATGCGTTGCTGCGGCGCCTTGCCGTTGATGACGTAGCTGGCGGTGGTGACCGACACACCGGCCAGGCGGGCTATATCACTGAGTTTCAAGCGCTCATTCCTTGTTATGCGGGCACATCTTGCGACCAGTCAGTCACGTTTACACCGGCCCAGGGGCTTCAATGATCGAAGATTATCGAGTAACGTGCCCGATATTCTAGATTAAACGTTTCAGCTAGCTATTTTATCTGCCGTCATTCTCCTGTCCTTGTGGTCAGGAATGTTATGCGGGCTTTTAAAGCCCTATGCTAGTTTTTTTTGGCTCAACCCTTCACAACAATACCTGAGCGTCGCCTGGCGCATGAAAAGGAGAGAGAGGCATGCTCGAGCTCACCGTTGAGCAGATTTCCATGGGCCAACAGGCTGTGGACAAATCCGCCGCCTTGCAACTGCTCGCTGACAAACTGGTTGCCGACGGCCTGGTGGCCCCCGGTTACCTGGCTGGCCTGCAGGGCCGCGAAGCACAAGGCTCGACCTTTCTAGGCCAAGGCATTGCCATCCCCCACGGCACCCCTGACACCCGGGAACTGGTATATGCCACCGGCGTGCGCCTGTTGCAATTTCCCGACGGGGTCGATTGGGGCGATGGCCACATCGTCTACCTGGCCATCGGCATCGCCGCAAAATCGGACGAACACCTGCGCCTGTTGCAGCTGCTGACCCGCGCTCTGGGCGAAACCGATCTGGGCGAGGCTTTGCGCCGCGCCGGCTCCCCGGAAGCCTTGCTCAAATTGTTGCAGGGTGCGCCTCAGGAGTTGGCGCTGGACGCCCAGATGATCGGCCTGAGCGTCGCCGCCGATGATTTCGAGGAATTGGTGTGGCGCGGCGCGCGGTTGTTGCGCCAGGCCGATTGTGTGAGCAATGGTTTCGCTGCAGTGTTGCAGCAGGTGGAAGCCCTGCCGCTGGGTGATGGCCTGTGGTGGCTCAACAGCGAGCAGATGGTCAATCGTCCCGGTCTGGCGTTTGTGACGCCGTCGCGACCGCTGCGTTACCTGGGCCAGCCGCTGATCGGGCTATTCTGCCTGGCCAGCCTTGGTGAGGCCCATCAGGCCTTGCTGGAGCGGCTTTGCGCGCTGTTGATCGAAGGTCGCGGCCAAGAGTTGGCCCGCGCTACCACTACCCGTGCGGTGCTCGAAGTGTTGGGCGGCGAGCTCCCAGCCGACTGGCCCACCGCGCGAATCGCCCTGGCCAATGCTCATGGGCTGCATGCCCGGCCGGCGAAAATCCTCGCCCAGTTGGCGAAAAGCTTCGACGGCGAGATTCGCTTGCGCGTAGTGGACAGCGCCGAGCCTGCGGTATCGGCCAAGAGCCTGAGCAAGTTGCTGAGCCTGGGCGTGCGCCGCGGCCAGGTGCTGGAGCTGGTGGTCGAACCGGGTATTGCAGTGGAGGCCTTGCCGGCGTTGCTGGCGGCCATCGAAGGCGGCCTCGGTGAGGAAGTCGAGCCGCTGCCGGTGATCACCACCGTGCCGGAGCCGGTGCACGCCGCGCCCGTTGCCAAGGCAGTGGCCGAAGCGCCAGCCGCTGGCACGCGCATTCAAGGCATTGCAGCAGCGCCAGGTATCGCCTTTGGCCCGGCCCACGTCGAAGTGCTGCGCGAATACGACTACCCGGCCCGCGGCGAGTCCGTGGCCGTCGAGCGCGAGCGCCTGCAACAAGCACTGATTCAAGTGCGCGCCGACCTTGAGGGGCTGATCCTGCGCGCCCAGGCCAAGGCCATCCGCGAGATCTTCATCACCCACCAGGAAATGCTCGACGACCCGGCCTTGACCGAGGACGTGGGCGCGCGCCTGCGACAGGGCGAAAGCGCCCCGGCCGCCTGGATCGGCGTGATCGAAGCCGCTGCCAGACAGCAGGAAAGCCTCGCCGATGCCTTGCTCGCCGAGCGCGCCGCCGACATGCGTGACATCGGTCGCCGCGTGCTGGCCCAGCTGTGCGGTCACGAGAACACACCGGAGCCGCAAGAACCTTACATTCTGGTGATGGACGAAGTCGGCCCGTCCGACGTTGCGCGCCTGGACCCGACCCGCGTCGCCGGCATTCTCACCGCCCGTGGTGGCGCCACCGCTCACAGCGCTATCGTCGCGCGAGCGCTGGGCATTCCTGCCGTGGTCGGTGCCGGTGACGCGGTGCTGTTGCTGGCCGCAGGTACTGCGTTGTTGATCGACGGGGGCCGTGGCCGACTGGACGTGGCGCCCTCGCCGGAAGACTTGAAGCGCGCCCTGAGCGACCGTGACCTGCGCGAACAACGCTTGCAGGCCGCCGCCGCGCGGCGCATGGAAAGCGCCGTGACCCTCGATGGCCACGCCGTCGAGGTCTGCGCCAACATCGGTGAAAGCGCCGGCGTGGCCGCAGCAGTGGAGCAGGGCGCCGAAGGGGTCGGCCTGCTGCGCACCGAGCTGATCTTCATGGCCCACTCCCAGGCCCCCGACGAAGCCGTGCAGGAAGCCGAATACCGCAAGGTGCTCGATGGCCTCGGCGGGCGTCCACTGGTGGTGCGCACCCTCGACGTCGGTGGCGACAAGCCGCTGCCCTACTGGCCCATTGCCAAGGAAGAAAATCCCTTCCTGGGTGTGCGTGGCATCCGCCTGACCCTGCAACGCCCGGACGTTATGGAAGGCCAGCTGCGTGCCCTGTTACGCGCGGCCGACAACCGACCGCTGCGGATCATGTTTCCCATGATCGGCAGTGTCGAGGAATGGCGCCAGGCCCGCGACATGACTGAGCGCTTGCGCCTGGAAATCCCGGTGGCCGACCTGCAACTGGGCATCATGATCGAGATTCCGTCGGCTGCGCTGCTGGCGCCGGTGCTGGCCCGTGAAGTGGACTTCTTCAGCGTGGGCACCAATGACCTGACCCAGTACACCCTGGCCATCGACCGTGGCCACCCGACCTTGTCGGCCCAGGCTGACGGCCTGCACCCCGCCGTGCTGCAACTGATCGACATCACCGTGCGCGCCGCCCATGCCCATGGCAAATGGGTCGGGGTGTGCGGTGAGCTGGCCGGCGACCCGGCCGCGGTGCCGCTGCTGGTAGGCCTGGGGGTAGACGAATTGAGCGTGTCGGCGCGCAGCATCGCCGAGGTCAAGGCCGAGATTCGCGACCTGACATTGACCCAGGCTCAGGCCTTGGCTCAGACCGCCTTGGGGCTGGGCACGGCAAAAGAAGTGCGCGCGTTGACGGAGAAGCGCTGATGGCCAACATCCTGACCCTCACCCTGAATCCGGCGCTGGACTTGACCGTCGAGTTGAGCGCGTTGCAGGTGGGGCAAGTCAACCGCAGCGAAGGCCTGCACAGTCACGCCGCCGGCAAGGGCATCAATGTGGCCCAGGTACTGGCTGACCTGGGCCACCGCCTGACGGTGAGCGGCTTTCTCGGCGAGGACAACCAGCAACCCTTCGTCAACTTGTTCGAGCAGCGTGGCTTCGTCGATGAATTCATCCGCGTGCCCGGCGAGACCCGAAGCAACATCAAGCTGGCCGAACGCAGTGGACAGGTAACCGACCTCAACGGCCCCGGTGCTTTTGTCGACGATCAGGCCCAGGCCGCCTTGCTGGCGCGTCTGGAGCAGATCGCCGGGCAGTTCGATGCCGTGGTGGTGGCGGGCAGTTTGCCGCGCGGGGTCTCGGTGGCCTGGTTGCAAGCCCTGCTCGAACGCCTGGCCGAGCGCGGGTTGAAGGTGGCGCTGGACACCAGCGGTGCGGCCTTGCGCGCCGGCTTGAACACCCGGCCCTGGTTGATCAAACCCAATACCGAGGAGCTGGCCGATGTGCTCGGCACGCCGGTCGACACGGTCCAACAGCAGGCCGCCGTCGCCCGGCAGCTGCACGCCAGCGGCGTCCAGCACGTGGTGATCTCCCAGGGGGCCGAGGGCGTCAATTGGTTCAGCCTCAAGGGCGCCTGGCATGCCCAGCCGCCCAAGGTCCAGGTGGCCAGTACGGTGGGCGCCGGTGACTCCTTGCTGGCCGGCATGCTGCATGGCCTGCTCATTGAAGCTGCGCCCGAACAAAGCCTGATCCTGGCCACCGCCATTGCCGCCATGGCGGTGTCGCAGATCGGTTTCGGTATCCCTTCCACAGAACAATTGGCGCAGCTGCAGAGCGGCGTCAGTGTTCGCGCGCTGACAGAATAAGAAGAGGGTTGAAGATGAAGTTAGCCATTGTCACGGCCTGCCCCAACGGCCGCGTCTCCAGTGTGCTCAGCGCACGTTTGCTGGATGCGGTTGCCCAGCGACAGGGCTGGAGCACCTGTGTGGAAATCCAGGACCCGGCGCACCCCGAGCGGCGCTTGTCCGCCGAGGCTATCGCCGAGGCCGACTGGGTGCTGGCGGTGCACACCGGCCCGATCGATCTTGAGCGTTTTGTCGGCAAGCGGGTATTCCAGAGCAGCCCCGCCGTGGCCCTCCAGGATGCGGAAGATTTCGTCCGGCGTGCTGCCGAAGAGGCCCAGGTGCACGAGGCTCAGGCGCCGGTCGCCAGCGCTGCGCCGGCCGCCGACCGGCCTGCGCGACTGGTGGCGATCACCGCTTGCCCGACCGGCGTGGCCCATACGTTCATGGCCGCCGAGGCGCTGCAACAAGCGGCCAAGCAGGCGGGCTATGACCTGCAGGTGGAAACCCAAGGTTCGGTGGGCGCGCGCAACCCGCTGACCGTAGCCGCCATCGATGCCGCCGACGTGGTACTGCTGGCCTGCGACATTGAAGTGGCCACCGAACGGTTTGCCGGCAAGCGGATTTTCCGTTGCGGTACCGGGATCGCCCTCAAACAGGCCAAGGCCACTTTGGATAAAGCCTTGGCCGAAGGTCAGGTGGAGTCCGCCAGTGGCGCGGCCCAGGCCGGCGGCCCGGCGAAGAAGCAGGAGAAGACCGGGGTCTACAAACACTTGCTGACCGGGGTGTCGTTCATGCTGCCCATGGTGGTGGCAGGCGGCCTGCTGATTGCGCTGTCGTTCGTCTTTGGTATCACCGCCTTCAAGGAGCCCGGCACGCTGGCTGCCGCGCTGATGCAGATCGGCGGCGACACCGCGTTCAAACTGATGGTGCCGCTGCTGGCCGGTTACATCGCCTACTCCATCGCCGACCGCCCGGGCCTGGCGCCCGGCATGATCGGTGGCATGTTGGCCGCGACCCTGGGGGCCGGTTTCATCGGCGGCATTGTCGCCGGTTTCGTTGCCGGCTACAGCGCCTCGGCGATCAACCGTTACGCGCGCTTGCCGGCCAGTATGGAAGCCCTCAAGCCGATCCTGATCATCCCGCTGCTGGCCAGCCTGTTCACTGGCCTGATGATGATCTACGTGGTCGGTACACCGGTGGCCAGCATGCTGGCGGCGCTGACTCACTTCCTCGACAGCATGGGCACCACCAATGCGGTGCTGCTGGGCGTGGTGCTGGGCGGCATGATGTGTGTCGACCTCGGCGGGCCGATCAACAAGGCGGCCTACGCGTTCTCGGTGGGGCTGCTGGCGTCCCAGAGCTACGCGCCGATGGCGGCGACCATGGCGGCTGGCATGGTTCCGCCCATTGGCCTGGGCATCGCCACCTTCCTTGCGCGGCGCAAGTTCGCCCAGAGCGAGCGTGAAGCGGGCAAGGCGGCACTGGTGCTGGGGCTGTGCTTCATTTCCGAAGGGGCGATCCCGTTCGCCGCGAAAGACCCATTGCGGGTGATCCCGTCGGCCATCGCCGGCGGCGCCCTGACCGGCGCGCTGTCGATGTTCTTCGGCTGCAAGCTGATGGCGCCCCATGGCGGGTTGTTTGTGATGCTGATCCCCAATGCCATCAACCATGCGCTGCTGTATCTGCTGGCGATCGTGGCGGGGAGCATTGTCACGGCGGTGGTGTATGCCGTGTTGAAGCGCCCGGAAGCGGTGGAGTTGGCAGGGGCTGAGGTGGCGTGATAGCCCGCAATGGCGTCACCTGGTTCCCGAGCTTGCTCGGGAACTGTCACTCAATACACATCCCGCCGATAGCGCCCATGCTCGACCAGAGCTTCCAGGCCGTCGGTGCCGATGATTTCCACTAATACCTCTTCCACCCCGCCCGCCATCCCATGCAGGCTACCGCAGACGTGGATCACTGCTCCGTCGGCGAGCCAGGCGCGCAGGTCGTTGGTGGCTTCGCGTAAACGCTGCTGTACATACACCTTGTGCGCCTGATCCCGTGAAAACGCCAGGTCCAGCCGTTGCAGATCACCGCTGGCCAGCCACCCTCGCAGCTCGTCCTGGCAGAAGAAGTCATGGGCTTGGTTGCGTTCGCCGAACAACAGCCAATTGCGCTGGCGGCCTTGCGCAATGCGCGCCTTGAGCAGGCTGCGCAGGCCGGCCAGGCCGGTGCCGTTGCCGATCAGAATCAAGGGCACATCTTCATGGCTCAGGTGAAAGCCGCTGTTGCGCCGCAGTTGCAGGCTGATCATTGCGCCCAGCGGCGCATGTTCGGTCAGCCAGCCAGAGCCCAGGCCCAGGCTGCCATCCGGGTGACGGTGCTGGCGCACGATCAGCTCCAGCACGCCGTCTTCGGGCAACGAGGCAATGGAGTACTCCCGCGCCTCGGTGGTCAGCGGTACGTCGAGGCTCAGGCGCGGCATCATTTCGATCAGGTCACCGGCGTGCCAGTTGCGCTCGGCCGGTGGTTGCAGGCCCAGCAAGTACACCGGCTCCCCCTGACTGCCGGGGTTGAGCAGTTGACGACTGACCAAGGCCCAGTCTTCGAATGCCGCACCTTGCCAGGCCGTGCCGGGTTGGCTGCCGGTCAGTTGACCAAGTTGCCGTTGCCAATCTTGCAGATGCCGGGGATCGCCACTGTCGACTTCCACGGGGGCAAAGGCCGAGCGCGCGCCACGGGCGACAAGCCATTGATGCAGGCGCTGGCCGAAGGCGCAGAACTGCGCGTACTGACGGTCACCCAGGGACAGCAGCGCGTATTCAAGGTGCTCCAGCGACCCGGCCTGGCCCAGGACCTTGCGCTCGAAGCCGCGGGCGCTGTCCGGCGCCTGGCCGTCGCCAAAGGTGCTGACCACGAACAGTGCCTTGTGCGCCCGGCCCAGGTCGCTCTGGGTGAGGCTGGCCAAGGGCCGAACTTGCACCGCCAGCCCGGCCGCCTGCAATTGTCCGGCCGATTGCCAGGCCAGTTGCTCGGCCAGGCCGCTCTGGCTGGCAAAGCCGATCAGCCAGCTTGGGCCATTTTCGGTATTGCCTGCCAGAGCGCTACGGGCTTCGCGGACCTGGCGCTTCTTGCGGCGCCGGTCCAGGTACAACAACCAGCCGGTCACGAAGAACAGCGGCATGCACAGCGCCGCGAGGGTGTTGACGATGCGCCCGGTCAGGCCAAAGAAACTGCCCGTGTGCAGCGCATACAGGCTGGTCATCAATTGGCCGCCCAAGGCCTTGTCGGCATAGCGCTCGACCTTGCTCACCTGACCACTGGCCGGGTTCAGGGTGATGATGTTCAGCGCTCTGGGGTGTGGCGAATCATTGAGCAGGTAGTAGACCGTGGCCGGTTGGTTGGGCGCTGGCGGCAGGCGCAGATTGAAGCCGCGCAGCTCGGGACCGGCGGTGTCCCGGATGGCGCTCCACAGCGCATCGTAGTCCACGGCAGGCGCGGCTTCTCCAGGCTTGGCGGTGGGTCGTCCACCCCGGCGCTCGGTATTGGGCCTCTCGCCCAGCACGCGGGTCAGCCCGTCGTTGAACCACTGGTAAGACCAGGCCAGGCCGGTCACCGCCAACAGCAGGTAGACCACCAGACACCAGGTGCCGAACACCGAATGCAGGTCCCAGTTGAAGCTGCGGCCTTTCTTGGCCCAGTCCAATGTCAGCCACGCCCGCCAGTTCAGCGCCTGGCGCGGCCAGCGCAGGTACAGCCCGGACAGGCAGAAAAACAGCAGGATCAGCGTGCAGGCACCGGTGATGTTTTTACCCACGTCCCCCGAGAGCAGGAAGCGGTGCAGTTGCAGGACCAGAGCGAAGAAGTCCTGACCCTGTACCTGCCCCTGCAACTGGCCGGTGTAGGCGTCGAAGTAGCGCATTTCGCCGCGACGTTCGCCGGGCGGCGGGGCGAAGAACACCCGCGATGCTTCCTGATTGGAGAGGTCGATGCTGATCGATTGCACGGCCTTGGGTTGCGCCGCCTGAATCCGCCGCACCAGTTCCGGCATGGGCAAGACGGCGCCCGGTTGCGGTTTGACATCGAGAATCGCCGGGTTGAGCAGGGTCAGGATCTCGTCCTGAAACGACACCGTGGCCCCGGTGATGCCCATCAAAGCCAGCACCGTGCCGGCCGTTATGCCGAAGAACCAGTGCAGCTGGAACAGGATTTTTTTCAGCACAGCGGCGTTCCTTTGAACAATCAGTTGGGGCGGCCGAGGATTATGCCGCAATAATGCGAATGCGTATTACTTTCAGACAAAAGCCCCGCTGACAGAAGTCAGCAGGGCGGGTAGGTGCTGCGTTGGATCAGAAGTGGAAGTTGGTGTTGAACAACACGGTGCGTCCGGCGGCTTCGTTGGCGAAGTGCGCGGCGTAGGCCTTGTCGAAGTAGATCTTGTTGGTCAGGTTCTGCACGTTGACCTGGAAGTCGATGTGCTTGTTCAGCTTGTACGCGGCCATGGCGTCGTAGCGCACGTAGGACGGCACGTAGACGGTATTCGCGGTGTCACCATAGACCTCGTCGACATAAAAGGCGCCGCCGCCGATGGTCAGCTTCGGTGCCAACTGGTAGGTGGTCCACAGGGTGGCGCTGTTCTTCGGCACGTTGGGCATCTGGTTGCCGGCTTGCGACACGGCACCGGCAGTGACTGCGCCGTTGCGGCCCGGTACGCCGGCGCTGACCAGTTCGCTGTCCAGGTAGCTGTAGCCGGCAAAGACTTGCCATTTGTCGGTGAGCTTGCCGGTGGCCGACAGTTCGACGCCGTCCACTCGGGACTCGCCGGCGTTTTCATACAGGCCGGTGCTGACCAGTACGCGGGTGTTGGTCATTTCGGTGCGGAATACCGCGGCGGTCAGCGAGACGCGCTCGTTGAGGATGTCCCACTTGGTGCCCAGTTCGTAGTTCTTGGTGGTTTCCGGTTCCAGGTCGCTGCTGGCGGTGCCGGCGGTCAGCGGATTGCCGTCCGAGCCTTGGCCCACCAGGCCTCCGGCCGGGGTCGCGGAGGTGGCGAACGAGGCGTAGATACTGCCATTCGGTGCCGGTTTCCAGGTCAGGCCGGCTTGCCAGTTCCAGAAGTTGTTTTCACTGCTGGCGTGCACCGTTGGCGAGTTGGCAGTGGTGTCGAAGTGGTCGTAACGGCTGCCGACGTTGAGCAACCACGCCGGGGTCAGCTCGATGGTGTCGAAGGCATAGATCGAGCGGGTGTTGGCGTCGGTCTGGGTGGTGGCGTAGTTGCGCTTGATGGTGCCGCCGTAGGTGTCTTCCGGGTTCGGGTTGGTCAGCGAGGTGCAGTTGCCGCTGACGGTGTTGCCGGTGCCGGTGGGCGAGCAGTTGTTCAGGGCGCTGGTGCTGTAGGTGTAGCTGCTGGAGCGGCTGACTTCGCGGGTGAGCTCGATGCCGGTGGCGTAGCTGTTCTTCAGGCCCAGCAGGTTGAACTTGCCGCTCAGGTCGGTCTGGTTGGTGGTGGTTTCGGTGTTGGACACCAAGGTGTTGGCCCGGCGCCAAACGGTGCCGTAGCGGTTGACGTTGCGCTGGCTGTCGTCTGGCTGGGTGAGGATGTAGTCCTGGCCCGAGTTGCCGTGACGGAAGGTGTTTTTCACCGTCATGTCATCGTTGAAATCGTGTTCGAAGCTGATGGTGCCGATGTCGGTGCGGGTCTTGCGGAAGTCGCGGCCCTTGAGGCCGTAGAAGTTGTTACGGTCACCGCCGTAGTCGGGCTTGTCGTGCACGTGGGCAGTGGCGGTGGACGAGCTGTAGCCGTAAGGGATGCCCGAGTCCGGCAGGTCGTCGCTGTGCAGGTGGTAGAAGCTGAGGTTCAGGCGGTTGGCGGTGCCCATGCCGAAGGTCAGCGACGGAGCGATACCGTAGCGGTCGTAATTGACGTCGTCACGGCCGGCGACGTTCTGCTCGTGGGTCATCAGGTTCAGGCGAAAGCCCACGGTATCGGTGAGCTTGTGGTTGACGTCCAGGGTGTAGCGGCGGGTCTGGTCGGAACCGTAGGTGAAGCCGCCGTCGATGAAGTCGCGGTCCTTGGGCATCTTGCTGATCAAGTTGATGCTGCCGCCGGCCGAGCCGCGCCCGCCCATGGTGGAGTTGGGGCCCTTGCTGACTTCGATGGACTCGATATCGAAGATCTCGCGGCTCTGGGCGCCGGTGTCGCGCACGCCATCGATGAAGGTGTCGCCCTGGGCATCGAAGCCGCGAATGATCGGCCGGTCGCCTTGCGGGTTGCCGCCTTCGCCGGCGCCGAAGGTAATGCCGGGCACGGTGCGCAGCGCGTCTTGCAGGTTCAGCGCGGCGGTATCCTTGAGCACTTGTTGCGGGATGACAGTCACCGAGCGCGGTGTGTCCACCAGCGGTGCGGTGTATTTCACCGAAGCCGATTTCTCTACCTGGTAGTCGCCATCCTGCACTGCATCGCTGCTGATGTTGGTGGCGCCCAGGGAAATGTTGTTGCCCTCGGCTTTGGTCTCGGTGTCCTGAGCGGCCTGGGCCATCTGTGTGGCGGACGCAGCGCTGAGGGCCATGCCGATGGCGGAGGCGAGCAGGCGTGGTGAGTTGAGCGGATTCGGCTTCAGTTGTTGCGACATTGTTGGTGACCTTCCCCAAGGTTTGAAGGGGGCGGAATATAGGACCAACAGGGATTTGTTACAATTGAGATGCATTACTATTCGCGACTAATTTACATTCTTTACACATTGCCACGACAAATCTTCTACATTTTTGCTGCCAGCACGATCTCGACCCTGTTTTTAGGCAATAAGAATCAATACCATTGGTGACTTCTTGTTTTCAGGTGCTGCCGTCATGCTTTTACACATCCCCGGCGTGTTCATGCCCGACGAGGTTCTGCGCATCCGCCAGGCTCTGGAGCAGGCCGACTGGGCCGACGGCAAGATCACCGCCGGCCATCAATCGGCCAAGGCCAAGCACAACCTGCAACTGCCGGAGGGGCACCCGCTGGCCAAGGAAATCGGCGCGGCCTTGCTGGAACGGTTGTGGAGCAATCCGCTGTTCATGTCGGCGGCGTTACCGAACAAGGTGTTCCCGCCGCTGCTCAATTGCTACACCGCCGGTGGCCATTTCGATTTTCATATTGATAACGCCGTGCGCCAGTCTCGAGGTTCCATCGAGCGGGTGCGCACCGACCTGTCCTCGACCTTGTTTCTCAGTGACCCCGACGACTATGACGGCGGCGAACTGGTGATCCAGGACACCTACGGGACGCGCGAGCTGAAACTGCCTGCTGGCGACTTGCTGTTGTATCCCGGCACCAGCCTGCACAAGGTCAACGGGGTCAGCCGTGGGGCACGCTATGCGGCGTTTTTCTGGACCCAGAGCCTGGTGCGCGAGGACAGTCAGCGCACCCTGCTGTACGAGATGGACACCGCCATCCGCCACCTGAGCGCCGATGTGCCGGACCACCCGGCGTTGCTGCAGCTTACGGGTAATTACCACAATCTGCTGCGGCGCTGGGTCGAGGTCTGACATGGACTTTCGCATACGCCATCGCCAGCCGCTGGATGACGCCGGCTGGCGCACGCTGCTGGACGAGCACCCGGCGCGGGCCATTCTGGCGGCGGCCGGGGCAAATGACGTGGATGCCCAGGCACTGCTCGGGCAGATCCTGCTGGACGGGCGCGGCATTGATCGTGATCAGCCGCTGGCGCTGCAATGGTTTGCCATCGCGGCCGGCCGTGGGCATCTGATGGCGCGCAACATGCTCGGGCGTTGTCACGAGCATGGCTGGGGCTGTGAGGCGGACCCGAGCGTGGCCGCGCGGCATTATCGGTTGGCGGCCATGGCGGGGCTGGATTGGGCCATGTACAACTACGCCAACATGCTGGCCACCGGCCAGGGTGTGGCGGTGAATCAACCTCAGGCCCTGGGCTGGTACCGACTGGCGGCTGAGGCAGGGCATGCCAAATCGATGAACCTGCTGGGGCGTTATCTGGAGCAGGGGCTGGCCTGTGCGGTGGACGTGGCGCAGGCCCGACATTGGTATCGATGTTCTGCCGAGGCGGGGGATTTTCGTGGGCAGTTCAGCCATGCGTCGGTGCTGGCCGAGCTGGGCAATGTGGAGGCAGCGTTGAGCTGGTTTCAGCTAGCGCTGCACGGTGGCAACCTGAATTTCCTGCGAGTCAGCGGGCCGCTGCTGGCGCAGGCCGAAGATACGCGGGTGCGGGCGCTGGCAGCAGCGTATCAGGCGCAGATGGAGCATTTGACTGGCTAACCCCCCGTAAGACCGAGCTTGCTCGGAAACCAGGCGACGGTAACAGGCGCTGGCTCACCGTCGCTTCAACTGATCGGTCAATTGCGTCGGTAGCCCCTTGATGATCAAGGTCCCGGCCTCTTCGTCGTACTCGATCTTCGAGCCCAGCAGATGGGCCTCGAAACTGATGGACAGACCCTCGGCCCGACCGGTGAAACGGCGGAACTGATTCAAGGTGCGTTTATCCGCCGGAATCTCCGGCGAGAGGCCGTAATCCTTGTTGCGGATATGGTCGTAGAAGGCCCGCGGGCGGTCCTCGTCGATCAACCCGGACAACTCTTCCAGCCCCATGGGCTCGCCCATTTTCGACTGGCTGCTGGCGTAGTCCACCAGCGTCTGGGTTTTTTCCCGGGCCGACTCTTCGGGCAGGTCTTCGCTTTCGACGAAATCGCTGAAGGCCTTGAGCAAGGTACGGGTTTCGCCCGGGCCGTCGACACCTTCCTGGCAGCCGATGAAGTCGCGGAAGTATTCCGAGACCTTCTTGCCGTTCTTGCCCTTGATGAACGAGATGTACTGCTTGGACTGCTTGTTGTTCTGCCATTCGGAAATGTTGATGCGCGCTGCCAGGTGCAGTTGGCTCAGGTCCAGATGTCGCGAGGGCGTGACATCCAGTTGCGCGTTCACCGCCACGCCTTCGCTGTGATGCAGCAGGGCAATAGCCAGGTAGTCGGTCATGCCCTGTTGGTAGTGGGCAAACAGCACGTGGCCGCCGGTGGAGAGGTTGGATTCTTCCATCAGTTTTTGCAGGTGCTCGACCGCTTGGCGGCTGAACGCGGTGAAGTCCTGATCGGCGTCCAGATACTGCCGCAGCCAGCCGCTGAACGGATAGGCACCGGATTCGCCGTGGAACAGCCCCCAGGCTTTGCCTTGTTTAGCGTTATAGCTGTCGTTGAGGTCGGCCAGCAGGTTTTCGATGGCGGCGGATTCTCCCAGTTCCGAGTCGCGGGCATGCAGCACGGCGGGCGTGCCATCGGGTTTCTTGTCGATCAAATGGACGATGCTGTGACGGATCGGCATGGGCTACTCGGCGCTTGCGGCAAAGTCGCCAAGTGTAACGCAACTGGGCTTGCGGGGTGTTTTCGCTCCGTTAAAGCGTGCGTTTTGCCTAAAATTCAAACAATCGACCGATAAAGCGCCACAAATACCAAGCGAGTGGCGGATATTTATCTGTCTCTGTGCTAGTTTTGCCCGGTCTTGCGCGTTAGAGCCGCGTGAAACCCGCAGTCTGCTTGCGTTTGCGTCGAACCAAACGCCGATTTGTGCATCTACAGATGCGATTCGTATCTCTGTAGCCCAACGCCCTGATCCTGGTGAGTCTGGCCTGAGACTGACGCGGCATGCTGCATCCAAATGAATTTGATAGGGAAGGAACACCACCATGGCATTAACCAAAGACCAACTGATCGCCGACATCGCCGAAGCTATCGACGCGCCAAAAAACACCGCGCGTAACGCTCTCGAGCAACTCGGCCAGATTGTTGCCGATCAGTTGGAAAATGGCAGCGAAATCACTTTGCCAGGTATCGGCAAACTGAAAATCACCGAGCGCCCAGCGCGCACCGGTCGTAACCCGTCGACCGGCGCCGCGATCGAAATCGCTGCCAAGAAAGTCGTCAAGTTCGTACCGGCCAAAGTGCTGACCGACGCTGTCAACAAGTAAGACTGTCGTCCTACTGACCGTTTCAAAGAACCGTGTCGCGGGACCACCCGGACACGGTTTTTTATTGCCCGCTGTATGACCAGGCGACGAAGCGGCTGATCTTCTGGCCCTGACCCATCTCCACCACGCGCTGCTGTTTGACCCCGGCCTTGCGCAGGGCCACCTCGATGGCCGGCAGGTTGGACGCCTTGGACACCAGGGTGCTGAACCAGAGCACCTGCCGAGGCACCTCGGCGCTTTCGGCGATCAGCTGGGTGACGAAACGAATCTCGCCCCCCTCACACCACAATTCGTTGTTCTGGCCACCAAAATTGAGCACCGGCAGCTTGCGCTTGGGATCGGCCTTGCCCAGTGCCCGCCATTTGCGGCTGCTGCCCCGCGTGGCTTCTTCCAGGGAGGCATGAAACGGTGGGTTGCACATGACCAGGTCGAAGCGTTCGTCGGCCCGCAAGAGGCCCTGCAGGATGTCTCGCGGGTTGCCCTGCTGGCGCAGGCTGACGGCCTTGCCCAGACCATTGGCCTGGACGATGGCCTTGGCGGACGCCAAGGCCACTGGATCGATGTCCGTGCCGACGAACTGCCAGCGGTAATCGCTGTGGCCCAGCAGCGGGTAGATGCAGTTGGCACCGGTGCCGATGTCCAGCACTCGCACGCCAGCGCCACGGGGAATCTCGCCGCCATGGCTTTCACCAAGCAGGTCGGCCAGTGCATGCACATAGTCGGCGCGGCCGGGGATCGGCGGGCACAGGTAACCGGCGGGGATGTCCCAGTGGGCAATGCCGTACAGGGCCTTGAGCAGCGCGCGGTTGAACACCTTTACCGCTTCCGGGTTGGCGAAGTCGATGCTTTGCTTGCCGTAGGGGTTGAGGATGACAAAGCGTGCGAGCTCGGGGCTGTTTTTGATCAGTTGCGGGAAGTCGTAACGGCCCTGGTGACGGTTGCGGGGGTGGAAGGTGGGTTTTGCTGGGGTTGTCATGGAATGTCCGTGGCCGTGCGGACGCCATCGCCTGCAGGACCGAGCAAGCTCGGTCCTGCAGGCGATGAGGCCATCAGCAGCAGTAAAGATATAGCCTGTTACAAACTGGCAATCCGCGCATGCTGCTCGGCCAGCTTGGCCAGTGCCTGCTCGGACTCGGCCAGCTTGGCGCGTTCCTTGTCGATCACCGCCGGCGGCGCCTTGTCGACGAAGGCGGCGTTGGACAGCTTGCCGCCCACCCGTTGCACTTCACCTTGCAGGCGCAGGATTTCCTTGTCCAGCCGCGCCAGCTCGGCATCCTTGTCGATCAGCCCGGCCATGGGCACCAGCACTTCCATCTCGCCCACCAGCGCCGTGGCGCTGAGCGGCGCTTCGGCGCCTGGCGCCAGCACGGTGATGGATTCCAGCTTGGCCAGCTTTTTCAACAGGGCTTCGTTTTCCACCAGGCGACGCTGGTCTTCGCTGCTGGCATTGCGCACGAAAATCTGCAATGGCTTGCCTGGCCCGATGTTCATTTCGCCACGGATATTGCGCGTGCCCAGCATCAGCGCCTTGAGCCACTCGATGTCGTCTTCGGCAGCGGCATCGATGCGGCTTTCGTTGGCCACCGGCCACGGCTGCAACATGATGGTCTTGCCTTCGGCACCCACCAGCGGCGCCAGGCGCTGCCAGATTTCTTCGGTAATGAATGGCATGAACGGATGGGCCAGGCGCAGGGCCACTTCCAATACCCTCACCAGCGTGCGACGGGTGCCGCGCTGGCGTTCGACCGGCGCGTTCTCGTCCCACAGCACCGGCTTGGACAGTTCCAGGTACCAGTCGCAATACTGGTTCCAGATGAACTCGTAGAGCGCCTGGGCAGCGAGGTCGAAGCGGAACTGGTCGAGCTGGCGGGTCACTTCGGCTTCGGTGCGTTGCAGCTGCGAAATGATCCAGCGGTCGGCCAGCGACAGCTCATAGGCTTCGCCGTTCTGGCCGCAGTCGTCGCCCTTGTCCAGCACGTAGCGGGCGGCGTTCCAGATCTTGTTGCAGAAGTTGCGGTAACCCTCGACGCGGCCCATGTCGAACTTGATGTCGCGGCCGGTGGAGGCCAGCGAGCAGAAGGTGAAGCGCAGGGCGTCGGTGCCATAGCTGGCAATGCCGTCGGCGAACTCGTCGCGGGTCTGCTTCTCGATCTTCTTGGCCAGCTTGGGTTGCATCATGCCGGAGGTGCGTTTCTGCACCAGGGCTTCAAGTTCGATGCCGTCGATGATGTCCAGCGGGTCGAGGACGTTGCCCTTGGACTTGGACATCTTCTGGCCCTGGCCATCTCGCACCAGGCCGTGGACGTAGACGGTCTTGAACGGCACTTGCGGGGTTCCGTCCTCGTTCTTCACCAGGTGCATGGTCAGCATGATCATCCGGGCGACCCAGAAGAAAATGATGTCGAAGCCGGTGACCAGCACGTCGGTGGAGTGGAATTTCTTCAGGAACTCGGTCTGCTCCGGCCAGCCCAGGGTGGAGAAGGTCCACAACCCGGAACTGAACCAGGTGTCCAGTACGTCGTTGTCCTGATTGAGGCTGACGTCGGCGGCGATGCCGTGCTTGCTGCGCACTTCGGCTTCGCTGCGGCCCACGTAGACCTTGCCGCTCTCGTCGTACCAGGCCGGAATGCGGTGGCCCCACCAGAGTTGCCGGCTGATGCACCAGTCCTGGATGTCGCGCATCCACGAGAAGTACATGTTCTCGTATTGTTTGGGCACGAACTGGATGCGGCCGTCTTCCACGGCGGCGATGGCCGGCTCGGCCAACGGCTTGGTCGATACGTACCACTGGTCGGTCAGCCACGGTTCGATGATAGTGCCCGAGCGGTCGCCCTTCGGTACTTTCAAGGCGTGGTCGTCGACGCTCACCAGCAAGCCGGCAGCGTCAAAGGCAGCGACGATCTGCTTGCGCGCTTCGAAGCGGTCGAGGCCGGCGTATTCGGCCGGGATGTTGCCGACGATGCTCTCGTTGAGCTTGCCGTCCAGGTTGAACACTTGGCAGGCCGGCAGCACGGCGGCATTCTTGTCGAAGATGTTCAGCAGCGGCAGGTTGTGACGCTTGCCGACTTCGTAGTCGTTGAAATCGTGGGCCGGGGTGATCTTCACGCAACCGGTACCGAATGCCGGGTCGCAGTAATCGTCGGCGATGATCGGAATGCGGCGGCCCACCAGGGGCAGCTCGACGAACTTGCCGATCAGGGCTTGATAGCGCTCATCGTTCGGGTTCACGGCGACGGCGGCGTCGCCCAGCATGGTTTCCGGACGGGTGGTGGCGACGATCAGGTAGTCATTGCCCTCGGCGGTTTTCGCGCCGTCAGCCAATGGGTACTTGAGGTTCCACAGGAAACCCTTCTCGTCATGGTTTTCCACTTCGAGGTCGGAAATCGCCGTGTGCAGCTTGGTGTCCCAGTTCACCAGACGCTTGCCGCGGTAGATCAGGCCGTCTTCGTGCAGGCGCACGAAGGCTTCCTTGACTGCCTCGGACAGGCCGTCGTCCATGGTGAAACGCTCGCGGCTCCAGTCCACCGACGAGCCCAGGCGACGGATCTGTCGGCTGATGTTTCCACCGGACTGCTCCTTCCATTCCCAGACCTTGTCGAGGAAGGCTTCGCGGCCCAGGTCGTGACGGCTCTGGCCTTGGGCTTCGAGTTGGCGCTCCACCAGCATCTGCGTAGCGATACCGGCGTGGTCGGTGCCCGGCTGCCACAGGGTGTCGCGACCCTGCATGCGGCGAAAACGGATCAAGGCGTCCATGATCGCGTTGTTGAACCCGTGGCCCATGTGCAGGCTGCCCGTCACGTTCGGCGGCGGGATCATGATGGTGTACGCGTCCCCCGAGCCCTGCGGCGCGAAGTAGTTTTCCGACTCCCAGGTCTGGTACCAGGAGGTTTCGATGGCGTGCGGCTGGTAGGTCTTGTCCATGCGCGGGGGGACCCTTAGGCATTAATTTGGGAAAGCCGAGCAGTATAACGGGGATGGGCGGAGGATGGAAAAGAGTGTGATGGGAGGAGGGGCGCAGGTTGTATGGGGCGCTACCGCGCGGCAATCGCCTCCAACGCCTCACGCCCCAGCCACTCGCGAAACTCGGCGATGGCCGGCTTGTTGGCGAATGCCGGGCTGGTCAGCAGATAAAAGCCTTCCTCGGTGCGCAGCTCGGTCGCAAAGGGCCGGACCAGCCGCCCGGATTTCAGATCGCTTTCCACCAGCAGATAGCTGGCCAATCCGATGCCCTGGCCTTGGGCCACGGCTTCGAGCATCACCCCCGGCTCATTGAAATACAGGGTGTCGGCAAAGCTCACGCCGCGCACGCCGGCGGCTTCGAACCATTCGCTCCAGTAACCGCTGTTGACCACCTGCAACAGGGTATGGCGGGTCAGTGCCTGGGGATTTTCCAGCGGCCCCTCGGTTTCCAGCAGGCGTGGGCTGCACACCGGAAAGATCGGCTCTTCGCCCAAGGGCGTGGCGAGCACGCCGGGCCAGTGGCCGTTGCCCCAGCGGATGGCGACGTCGATGTCCTGGCGGTCGAAATCCACCGGGTCGGAAGAGGCCAGCAGGGTGATGCGGATTTTCGGGAATTGCTCCATGAAGCGCTTGAGCCGTGGCACCAGCCAGCGGCTGGCGAGGGCTGGCGCCGCGTTGACGCAAAGCACGCTCGGGATGTCCGGGTCGATGACCCGTTCGCAGACTCGGCTGAGCATGCTCAAGGCTTCATGGGCGACGTCGGCCAGGGCGGTGCCTTCGCGGGTGAGTTCGATGCGCCGGGGCAGGCGGCGAAACAGGCGCACTTCAAGGAAGTCTTCCAGCTGACGAATCTGCTGGCTGACCGCCGAGGGGGTGACGCACAGTTCGGCGGCCGCGCCGGTGAAGCTGCCGCAGCGGGCGGCGGCGTCGAAGACGCGGAACAGGTTGAGGGGGGGGAGGCGCGAGAAGCGTCGGCCGTTGCGGCTCTCGGTGACAGGCAGTGGCTCGCCGGCTGCCGCCTGTGGCACGGGCGTGATTCGACCCATCAAGCGGCGTCCTGCGCTTGTGGCCCGCAAATGTGCAAAAGCGATTCAAGTTGGGGCATGACGTCACTGCCGAATCGCTCCATCGACGCCAGTGTTTCCCGCCGGCCGATGCCGGCAAAGCCCATGAAGCACGACAGGTGGGAGGGCTGCAGGGTGGTCAACTCGTGGTGCAGGCGCTCGGCGCAGTACTCGGCCGAGCCGATCACGGCGTTTTCCAGAAAGTCATCCAGTGGCGGCTCGTCATTGAGCGGCATCAGGCGCAGAAAGGGTCCGTCCTTGATCGGTTGGGCCCGTGACAGGGGGATTGCGGCCCGCGCCAGGTTGCGCACACAGGCGGCGGCGTGGGTGGCTTCTTCGGCGCAATCGGTCACATAGATGTAGCGTTGAATGGCGAGCGGCATGGCAGCGGCATTCCCTCCAGCATCGGTCCAGCGCTGGGCAATCAGCTCGCGAAACTGGCTGGCGGCGGCCAGCCCGCGATGGCCGAAACTCATGAATGGGGTATGGCCACCCTGCACCATGCGTGCCAGTACCTGCGGGTTGCTGCTGGCTACGAACACCTCTGGCATGGCCAGGCCGAACGGGCGCATGGACAGCTCCGTGCGCGGCACGTGATAGTGCTGCCCCTCGAACGCTACGGTGCCGGTGGTCAGCCCCTGCTCAATGATGGTCCAGGCTTCCAGCATGCGCTCGTAGCGCTGCTCCGGGGCGATCTGAAAACGCTCGAATTCATAGGGCTGATAGCCACTGCCCAGCCCCAGGACCAGCCGACCGCGGGTCATCAAATCGACGAACGCCAGCTCCTGCACCACGCGCAACGGTTGGTAGAAAGGCAAAGCCAGTACCCCAGGCCCCAGGCGGATGCGCGAGGTCTCGGGGGCGCAGTGGGCGACCATCAACAGCGCGGAAGGGCAGATGGAATGGTTGGTGAAATGGTGCTCGGCAAACCAGGCGATGTCGAAGCCCAGCTCCTCGGCCATGCGCACCATGTCCACGGTCGTGCGCAGGACCGACGCCGGCGAGGTGTTGCGGTCGTACAGCCCCATGAGGTTGAACAGTCCCAGCTTGACCATCGCAGCAGCCCCAGGCAGCAAAATCTCAGGCTACCGGGGCCAGAGAGGTCCGGCAATCAAGCGGTTCTAATGCATGGATTAGCAGAGGTTAATCGAGCTCTCGGGCAAGCCAGGCTAATCGCCGGGCAAGGATTGATCGTTTGTCACGCGGCCGACGTCGGGCCAAGACTGCGCTTTTACCCTGGGCGTATGTCATGAACTTCGGAATCTTCAACTTGATGGGCTTGCGCGACAACCCGCGCGGCGTAGCCGGCGTGATCGATGACACCACGAGCATGGTCAAGCTCGCCGAGGACATCGGTTTCGATATCGCCTGGTTCGCCGAGCATCACTTCACCAACTATTCCATCAGCGTCTCGCCGCTGATGATGGCGGCCTTCATGGCCGGCAAGACCGAACGGATTCGTCTCGGCGCCGGGGTGGTGGTGTTGCCGCTGTACCACCCGATGCGCGTGGCTCAGGAAATCGCCTTGCTGGACCAGCAGAGCGGCGGGCGGGCAGTGATCGGCGTCGGCACGGGCTATCAGGCATACGAGTTCGAGCGCTTCGGCGCGGACGTGGCACAGAAAACCGAGATGTTCCTGGAGTACTGGGCCGTGGTGGAGCAGGCGCTGACCCAGGGGCAGGTCGCGTTCGAGGGGCGGTTTATCCAGGTGCCGGACACCCGCATCACCGTGCGGCCGGTGCAGCAGCCCATGCCGGCGTTGTTCTGCACCTCGCCCAGCCCGCAGATTCTGCGCCAATTGGCACGCTGGAACGCCACGCCCTTCGTCACCGCCGGCTGGCGCGGCTCGAAGGCCTTGCCGGGGCTGGTAGACAAGGTCCGCAGCAGCTGGGTGGCTGCAGGGTTGGAGGCCGCACGCATGCCAGTAGCATTGCAGCAATATATCCATGTCACCGACAGCAAGAGCGAGGCACTGGAAGCGGCGGAGCGCGCCCGTTATGTGGGGCGGATGGTGACGGCGCTGCGCTCGCCTGATCTGGTGCTGGACGGCTCCTTCGTCCAGGCCCCGGCATTCGAGGATGAGCCACCGCTGGAAACATTCCGCGACAACCTGATCATCGGCGATGCCCATTACGTGGCTGAACGGATGGTCGCGGAGATCCGCGAATTGGACCCCCTGCACTACAACGGTTTCTTCCAGTTTGGCGACATGCCGATCAGTCGGGCCCGGCGCTCGCTGGAGCGCTTCGGTGCCGAAGTGATCCCGCTGCTGGAGCGCGAGTTGGGGCCGCTGGAAGCGATCGGCCTGAAGGGTTGAGTCAGGGTTGCAACAGGCGCTCCAGGCGCGCCTCGAGACGCCGCTTGATCTCGGTCTCGATGTGCGGGGCGAAATCGTCGATGACGTCCTGCATGATCTGCTGCGCCGCGCTGCGCAGGTCGGCGTCCAGGTGCAGCAAGGTGTCCTGGCGGTTGCGCTCGGGGGTCGCTTCGGCCACGGCCGGCCTGGCCAGTGGCGCTGCAGCGGCCGAGGGGGCTTGTTGCAGTGCCTCGGTTTCGCCTTCGACATCCAACAGCAAGGGAATCTGCTCGCGCTCGTGGGGCACGGCTTCAGTCAGCAACGGCGGTTGCAATGTTTCGTCGCCGAGCAACTGGCGGATCGACTCGAGGTCGTCCAGCAGGTGCGCGGACTTGGGCAGTGGCTTGAAGTTATCCATCTTGAACTCAAATTCGCTGTAGGCGGTGATCCTGCAAAGGATAGCCGCGTTCACGGTAGAAACGGAAACTCTCCCGGGCGGCCTGACGGATTGCCGGTTCTTCGACGACGATTTCGGCGATGCGCGCGAAACTCTCGAAAAAGGCCGGGACCTTCAGGTCCAGGTTGACCAACAAGTCGTTATGGGTGCCGGGTGTTTCGCCGATGCCCAGGGTGATTTGGGCGTCGGGGTCGTCTTCCACCACGTTGTGGGGCACGAAGCTTTCCCCCTTGAACGACCACAGGCGCGCATCCAGTGCCTCGCGCTGGGCGGCATCGCTGCAATGCAGGTGGATGCAGTGGCCCAGGCGCCAGGCCTTTTCGACGAGCTTGCAGGCGAAGTCCAGCCGCGCCTCGGGGAGCGGCGTGGGGAGGATGTAGAAGTCGATCTGTGGCATAGGGATAAGCCTTGTTTCCGGCCGGCAATCATGACGCCCCTGCAGGACCGAGCTAGCTCGGGAAGCCGGCGGTGCGTTCTTCCCGAGCAAGCTCGGTCCTACCGGGCAAGGCTTTGGCTTTGAAACAGTTAAACCCCGGCGCGGTCCAGCAGGTACTGGGTCAGCAGCGGTACTGGGCGGCCGGTGGCGCCTTTGTCCTTGCCGCCGCTCAGCCAGGCAGTCCCGGCGATGTCCAGGTGCGCCCAGTGGTAAGCCTTGGTAAAGCGCGACAGGAAGCAGCCAGCGGTAATTGCGCCGCCCTTGGGGCCGCCAATGTTGGCGATGTCGGCGAACGGGCTGTCGAGTTGCTCCTGGTATTCGTCGAACAGCGGCAGCTGCCAGCAGCGGTCGTCGGCTTGCTTGCCGGCGCTGAGCAGTTGCCCGACCAGATCGTCGTTGTTGCTCATCAGGCCCGAGGTGTGGCCGCCCAGGGCAACGACGCAGGCGCCGGTCAGGGTGGCGATGTCGATCACTGCCTGCGGCTTGAAGCGTTCGGCGTAGGTCAGCGCGTCGCACAGCACCAGACGGCCTTCAGCGTCGGTGTTGAGGATTTCGACGGTCTGCCCGCTCATGGTCTCGACGATGTCGCCAGGGCGGGTGGCACTGCCGCTGGGCATGTTCTCGGCGCAGGCCATGATGCACACCAGGTTGATCGGCAGCTCCAGCTCCAGCACCGCGCGCAAGGTGCCGAACACACTGGCGGCGCCGCACATGTCGTACTTCATTTCATCCATGTTCGCCGCCGGCTTGATGCTGATGCCGCCGGTGTCGAAGGTGATGCCCTTGCCCACCAGCACGTAGGGCTGGTCGCCTTTCTTGGCGCCCTGGTACTGGGCGACGATCAGGCGTGGCGGCTGTTCGCTGCCCTGGGCCACGGCCAGGAACGAGCCCATGCCCAGTTCCTTGATTTTCTTCTCGTCGTGCACTTCGACCTTGAGGTTCTTGTGCGACTTGGCCAGGCTCTTGGCCGCCTCGCCGAGGAAGGTCGGGTGGCAGAGGTTGGGCGGCAGGTTGCCCAGGTCGCGGGTGAAGCTCATGCCGCTGGCGATAGCGGTCGCATGGCGCACGGCACGCTCGACTTCAGGCTGCAGCGACTTGGTGGTCAGCAGGGTGATTTTCTTCAGGGCGCGGGGTTCGGCTTTCTGGCTTTTGAAGCGGTCGAAGACGTACTGGCCGTCGAGCAGGGTTTCGGCCAGCAGGCGGGTCTTGCCGTAGGCGTCGCGGTTCTTGATGGTCAGACTGTCCAGCGCAAATACGGCGTCGCTGCCGCCCAGGCCCTTGAGGACGTTGAGCACGGCCGTGGCCAGTTTACGCCATGGGCGATCGCCCAGTTCGCCTTCCTTGCCGGTGCCCACCAGCAGTACGCGCTCGGCCTTGAGGTTGGGAACATGGCTCAGCAGCAGGGTCTGGCCGGGTTTGCCGGCCAGGTCGCCACGCTTGAGCACGGCGCTGATGGCACCATTGCTGAGGCTGTCGATCTTGGCGGCAACGGTGCCTAGAACCTGGTCTTCACCCACGGCGATGACCAGTGTGGCGGTTTTCAATGTGTCGGCGTTGACGCTTTTTACTACCAATTCCATATCCGGGCCCCTGGCTGACAGTCGGTTGCGCCGGGACCTGCCCGGCGAGTGAGGCGGCAAGATCGATGCTTGCGCCAAAGCGCCCAGTTTGAGCCTTGCCGGCCGGCCCTGACAACCCTTGGATAAAGGCATTGAGCAGCAATGCCCTATGCCAAGTGACAGGCAGGGGCATTCACAGGATAATGCGCCAAATTTTTCGCGAGCTCTGCGTTGCGGGTTGCCCCGGCTGCGGGCCTGTCGTGTATTGCTTGTCGGGTCTTTCTGGCTCGACAACCTGGAGTGTCTGGTTTGATCGTCTCTCGCTATCTGTCCCGTGAAGTCCTGGTCACCATGAGCGCCGTCAGTGCGGTGCTGCTGGTCATCATCATGAGTGGACGCTTCATCAAGTACCTGGCCCAGGCGGCTTCGGGCGCACTGGACCCCAGTTCCCTGTTCATGATCATGGGGTTCCGGATGCCCGGCTTCCTGACCTTGATCCTGCCGCTGGGGTTATTCCTCGGGATACTGCTGGCCTATGGCCGGTTGTACCTGGAAAGCGAAATGACCGTGCTCTCGGCCACCGGGATGAGCCAGCAGCGCTTGCTGGCGATCACCATGGTGCCGGCGTTGCTGGTCGCCCTGATCGTGGCCTGGCTGTCGTTCAGTCTGGCCCCGCAAGGTGCGGCACGGTTTGCCCAACTGCTCAACCAGCAGGATGCGCTGACCGAGTTCGATACCTTGGTGCCGGGTCGCTTCCAGGCCTTGCGCGACGGCAGCCGGGTGACCTACACCGAGACCCTGACCGAAGATCGGGTCAACATGGGCAACGTGTTCATTTCGCAGAAGCGCCTGTCCCAGACTCAGAAAAAAGATGAAGGCATCACCGTGCTGGTCGGTGAAAAGGGGCGCCAGGAAACCCACCCGGACGGCACCCGCTTCCTGATCCTCACCAACGGCTACCGCTACGACGGCAATCCGGGCGAGGCCAACTACCGCTCCATCAAGTACGACACCTACGGCGTGCTGCTGCCCAAGCCCGACGTCACCGATGACGTGACGGAAAAGGACGCCCTGCCAACGTCCTCGCTGCTCAAGCCCGACGGTGACAAGGCCGAGTTGCAGTGGCGCATTTCGTTGCCGTTGCTGGTGTTCATCGTCACCTTGATGGCGGTACCGCTGTCCCGGGCCAATCCGCGTCAGGGTCGTTTCCTCAAGCTGCTGCCGGCGATCCTTCTGTACATGTCTTACCTGACGATTCTGATTTCGGCCCGTGGCGCGCTCGAGAAGGGCCGCATCCCCCAGTCCCTGGGCTTGTGGTGGGTGCACGCAATCTTCCTGGTGATCGGCATCGGCCTGATGTACTGGGAGCCACTGAGACTCAAGCTG
Source organism: Pseudomonas sp. dw_358 (assembly GCF_018449655.1). Classification (GTDB taxonomy): domain Bacteria; phylum Pseudomonadota; class Gammaproteobacteria; order Pseudomonadales; family Pseudomonadaceae; genus Aquipseudomonas. Next base: position 297,571 of record NZ_JAAVUX010000001.1, on the reverse strand, counting down.
GCGAGTCGCCGCGCGGCACGGGAGATCGGCCATGCGTAAGCTCGACCGTTACATCGGCCGCAGCGTGCTGACGGCCATCCTGGCGGTACTGGGGATCATTCTCGGGCTGGCTTCGCTGTTCGCCTTCATTGATGAAATGAGTGACGTTACCGCAGCCTATACCGCGTCCGATGCCGGCATTTTCGTCTTGATGACCGCCCCGCGACGGATGTATGACCAACTGCCCATGGCGTCCTTGATCGGCTGCCTGGTCGGCCTGGGCGCGCTGGCCAGCAGCAGTGAGCTGACCATCATGCGCGCGGCCGGGGTTTCGATCGGGCGCATTGTCTGGTCGGTAATGAAGCCGATGCTGCTGTTGATGGTCTGCGGTGTGCTGGTCGGCGAATACATTGCTCCGCCGCTGGAGAATATCGCCCAGGCACAGCGCTCGTTCCTGCAGGGACAGGGCGACGCGCAGACTGGACGGCACGGCGTATGGCACCGCGAGGGTGAGCAGTTCATCCATATCAACGCCGTACAGCCCAAAGGCCTGCTGCTGGGTGTGACCCGTTACACGTTTGACGATCAGCGCCACCTGCTGGAGGCCGGGTTTGCCAAGAAGGCGCAGTACACCGACGGCAAGTGGGTGCTGAGCGATGTCACGACTACCCTGTTTCACGAGAACAGTACGGAAATCGTCACCAGCGCATCCCTGCCTTGGGTGGTGAGCCTGACCCCGCAATTGCTGGATACCGTCGTCGTACCGCCCGAGGCACTGTCCATCAGCGGCTTGTGGAGCTACATCCAATACCTGTCCGATCAAGGCCTGAACAATGGCAAGTACTGGCTGGCGTTCTGGACCAAGGTTCTGCAGCCGCTGGTCACGGCGGCCCTGGTGCTGATGGCAATCTCGTTCATTTTTGGCCCGCTGCGCTCGGTGACCCTCGGTCAGCGCGTATTTACCGGGGTACTGGTGGGCTTTGTGTTCAAGATTGTTCAAGACTTGCTGGGGCCATCGAGCCTGGTGTTCGGCTTCACGCCGCTGTTGGCGGTGGCCGGGCCGGCAGCGGTCTGTGCGTTGGCAGGGTTTTGGTTGCTGCGCCGGGCGGGGTGATGGGTAGTCGCCCGCGATGGCCTTGTCGCGGGCGACTACGTTGTCCCATTGAAATAGAGCTCTGCCCACAAAAAAGCCCCCTGCTGTCGCCAGCAGGGGGCTTTTTTGTGAATGCGGCGAATCAGGCTTCGGCTTGGACTTCGTCAGCCTGCATGCCCTTCTGGCCTTGCACGGCAACGAAGGTCACTTTCTGGCCTTCTTTCAGGCTTTTGAAGCCGTTGCCCTGGATGGCGCGGAAGTGGACGAACAGATCTGGCCCGCTCTCTGGAGTGATAAAACCAAAACCTTTTTCGTCGTTAAACCACTTGACGGTACCGCTCTGACGAGTCGACATAGCTCTTTCCCTTGGAACTTGAAATTAATAACAGCGTCTTCCACCTGGAAGATTACTGGGGCTGCATTGCAGGAAAACAACAGACGTCGAACGGGTTGTAGCAAAGCTCAGAGCTACTGCCCAGGTCACCATCCTCGCGACCCATGCAAACACAGTAGGGAAACTCTACGCCAACTTCCGCCAGAAAAACAAGCCCTCTGAAACAGGGCTTTTAGTTCTTTTTGTCGAGTTTCAGACGCTTTTTTTCCGACGCTGCAAAGGTGACATTTTAATTGCACAACATCGGTGCCGCTGTAGGACGAAGGCGCCAAAAGGCGTCACTTCCGACCCTTTTCAGGTGCGAACGTAGCGCTGTGGCACAAACGGCATGCGGCTGACCTTCACCGCCACCCGCTTGCCGCGCACCAGGGCCCAAACTGAGGTGTCCAATGGGCTGTGGGCAAGGTCGACATAACCCATTGCCACCGGCGCCCCCAGTGTCGGGCCGAAACCGCCGCTGCAGACGCTGCCGATGACCTGCCCCGCATCGTCCACCAGCTCGGCCCCTTCCCGCACGGGTGTGCGCTCCTGAGGCAGCAGGCCCACGCGCTTGCGCACCACGCTGGCCGCCTGCTGGGCGAAGATTGCGGCGCTGCCGGGAAAGCCGCCAGCACGGGCGCCGTCGACCCGGCGGGTTTTCGATATTGCCCACAGCAGGCTGGCTTCGATCGGGGTGATCTGTTCGTTCATGTCATGGCCGTACAGGCACAGACCGGCTTCCAGACGTAACGAGTCGCGAGCGCCGAGGCCGACAGGAGCGACTTCCGGCTCTTGCAGCAGACGCCGAGCCAGGACTTCGGCCTGAGCGGCGGGAACCGAAATCTCGTAGCCGTCCTCACCGGTATACCCGGAGCGGCTGACGTAGCAGTCCACACCCAACAACGACACCGTGGTGAACTGCATGAAGGTCATGCTCGCCACTTCCGGCGCCAGCCGGGACAATACCGTGACGGCTTCCGGACCTTGCAGGGCCAGCAGCGCGCGCTCCTGGAACAACGGCTCGATGTCGCACTGTCCGGCCAGATGCTGGCGCAGGTGGGCCAGGTCTTGATCCTTGCACGCGGCGTTGACTACCAGCATCAAGGTGTCATTGCCCAGGTTGGCGACCATCAGGTCATCGAGGATGCCGCCTCGCTCGTTGGTGAACAGCGCATAGCGCTGCAGGCCCACGGGCAGGTCGATGATGTCCACCGGCACCAGGCTTTCCAGTGCAGCGGCGGCGCCCGCGCCGCGCAGGCGGATCTGGCCCATGTGCGAGACGTCGAACAGGCCCGCCTGTTCGCGGGTGTGCAGGTGCTCCTTGAGCACCCCCAAGGGGTACTGGACCGGCATGTCGTACCCGGCGAAGGGGACCATACGCGCGCCGAGCTCGAGGTGCAGGGCGTGCAGCGGGGTTTGTTGCAGGATGTCCGTGGACATGGGGGATTCCTTTGTGGGGCTTATCGCGGGTTTTGCAGGTCCTCACAGAGGCGTGTGCGAAGCCCGCGATGGCGTCTTCACGCCTCTTGATAAGCCTCGATGGACGGGCAGGCGCACACCAGGTTGCGGTCACCGAACACGTTGTCGACCCGACCCACCGGCGGCCAGTATTTGTTTTGCACCAACGACGGCAGCGGGTACACGGCCTGTTCTCGGCTGTAGGGGTGAGTCCACTCGCCGACCATTTCCTCGGCGGTGTGCGGCGCATTTTTCAACGGGTTGTCCGTGGCATCCAGGCGTCCTTCTTCCACGGCGCGGATTTCCTCGCGGATCTTGACCATGGCATCGCAGAAACGGTCCAGTTCTTCACGGGACTCGCTTTCCGTCGGCTCGATCATCAAGGTGCCGGCCACAGGGAACGACATGGTCGGTGCGTGGAAACCGAAGTCGATCAGGCGCTTGGCCACGTCATCGACGCTGATGCCACTGCTGTCCTTGAGTGGGCGCAGGTCGAGGATGCATTCGTGGGCCACCAGGCCATTGCTGCCGGTGTAGAGCACCGGGTAGTGCTCTTCCAGACGCCGGGCAATGTAGTTGGCATTGAGGATGGCCAGTTGCGAGGCGCGGGTCAGACCGGCGCCGCCCATCATGCGGATGTACATCCAGGTGATGGGCAGGATGCTGGCGCTGCCGAAGGGCGCGGCGCAGACCGCACCTTGCTTGCGGGCCATGGTCGCGTGCCCTGGCAGGAACGGTGCCAGGTGCGACTTGACGCCGATCGGGCCGACACCCGGGCCACCGCCGCCGTGGGGAATGCAGAAGGTCTTGTGCAGGTTGAGGTGCGACACGTCGCCACCGAACTGTCCGGGGGCGCAGAGGCCGACCATGGCGTTCATGTTGGCGCCGTCGATATACACCTGGCCGCCGTTGTCGTGAACGATGGCGCAGATCTCGCGGATCGCTTCCTCGAACACACCGTGGGTCGACGGGTAGGTGATCATCAGTGCAGCAAGCTGGTCGCGATGTTCGAGGGCCTTGGCACGCAGGTCCTCGACGTCGACATTGCCGCGGGCATCGCAGGCGGTGACCACCACGCGCATACCGGCCATGTGCGCAGTCGCCGGGTTGGTGCCGTGGGCCGAGGAGGGGATCAGGCAGATGTCGCGGCGGTCTTCGCCACGGCTCTGGTGATAGGCGCGGATGGCCAGAAGGCCCGCGTATTCGCCCTGGGAGCCGGCGTTGGGCTGCAAGGACACGGCATCGTAGCCGGTCGCCGCGCACAACATCTGTTCCAGTTCCTGGGTGAGCTGTTGGTAGCCCTGGCTTTGCTCCGCCGGCGCAAAGGGGTGCAGGTTGCCGAACTCGGCCCAGGTCACCGGGATCATTTCGCTGGCGGCATTGAGCTTCATGGTGCACGAGCCCAGCGGGATCATGGTGCGGTCCAGCGCCAGGTCCTTGTCGGCGAGGCGGCGCAGGTAGCGCATCAGCTCGGTTTCGGAGTGATAGCGGTTGAACACCGGGTGGGTCAGGATCGGCGACTGGCGCAGCAGGGCTTCGGGCAGACGGCTCTGCACGGCATCGGCCAGCGCGGCGAAGGACGGTGCGCTGCCGAACACGGCCCACAGGGCCTCGACGTCGGCCTGGGTGCTGGTTTCATCGAGCGACACGCCGAGGCGTTCGCCATCGATTTCCCGCAGGTTGATGCCGACGGCGTGGGCTTTGGCATGCAGCGGGGCAGTGGCGCTGCCGGTGGCCAAGGTCAGCGTGTCGAAGAAATGCTGCTGCTCGACCGTCACGCCGAGCGCGTTGAAGCCGTCGGCCAGAATCGCAGTGAGCGCGTGGGTGCGCCGAGCGATCTGTTGCAGGCCGGCCGGGCCGTGGTACACAGCGTACATGCTGGCGATGTTGGCCAACAGCACCTGGGCGGTGCAGATGTTGCTGGTGGCTTTCTCGCGGCGGATATGTTGCTCGCGGGTCTGCATGGCCAGGCGCAGGGCCGGCTTGCCATGACGGTCGATGGACATGCCGACCAGGCGCCCGGGCATGTCGCGCTTGAACGCGTCACGGGTGGAGAAGTAGGCCGCATGCGGGCCACCAAAACCCAGTGGTACGCCAAAGCGCTGGGCGCTGCCGATGGCCACGTCGGCACCGAACTCGCCAGGTGGGGTCAGCAAAGTCAGGGCCAGCAGGTCGGCGGCCACGGCCACCAGTGCATTGACGCTATGGAAGCGTTCGACCAGCGCGCTGTGGTCGAGCACATCGCCGTTGCTGGCCGGGTATTGCAGCAGGGCGCCGAAGAACGGGCTGACATCGCTCAGGGTCAGTTCGTCACCCACCACGATTTCGATGCCCAGCGGCTCGGCGCGGGTGCGTAACACATCCAGGGTTTGCGGGTGGCAGTGGCTGGATGCGAAGAAGGCATGGCCGTTCTTGTTCTTGCTCAGGCGCTTGCAGAAGGTCATGGCCTCGGCCGCAGCGGTGGCCTCGTCGAGCAGCGAAGCGTTGGCGATCGGCAGACCGGTGAGGTCGCTGATCAGGGTCTGGAAGTTGAGCAGTGATTCCAGTCGGCCTTGGGAAATTTCCGGTTGATAAGGCGTGTAGGCGGTGTACCAAGCCGGATTTTCCAGCAGATTGCGCAGGATCGGTGCCGGTGTGTGGGTGTTGTAGTAACCCTGGCCAATCCAGTTCTTGAACAGTTCGTTGCGCTGGGCAATGGCCTTGATGGCCGCCAGCGCCTCGGCTTCGCTCTGTCCGGCGTCCATGCTCAGCACGCTGGTGCCTTTGATGCTCTGGGGGATGACGCTGGCGCTCAGGGACTCGAGGCTGTCATGCCCCAGGGTCTTGAGCATGGCCAGCTCGTCGGCAGGACGCGGGCCGATGTGGCGGGCAATGAATTCGTTGTCGGTGCTCAGGGCTACCGAACTCAGGGCAGTGTGTTGCGTCATGTGCTGTGTCCTCAACCTTGGGCGCTGATCAAATCATCGTAGGCTTGTTGGTCGAGAAGTGCTTCGACCTGTTGGGTGTCTGTGGGGACGAAGCGGAAAAACCAGCCGCTGCCCAAGGGTTCTTCGTTGACGAGTTCGGGGGCATCGTTGAGCAGGGTGTTGATAGCCACTACATTGCCGTCCAGCGGCATGTTGATGCTGCTGGCGGCTTTCACCGATTCCACTACCGAGACTTCGGCATTTTTGGCGTAGCTGGCAAGATCGGGTAACTGCACGAAAACCACGTCACCCAGGGCGTCCTGGGCAAAGGGGGTGATGCCCACAGTGACAGTGCCATCGGTTTCGGCGCGCAGCCATTCGTGTTCGGCGGTGAAGCGCAACTGACTCATCCAGACTCCTCAAAGGCCTGCGTAATCGCAGCAGGCAACGGCGTAATTGATGAGTTGGATAGCAAGTTCGTTGCCAACTGGGTCAGGCCAATGAATACGGGCAGTTGGCCGAAGCTGGGGAAAGCTCGGATGTAATGAAATCGCTACAGCGGGGGGCGTTCGCGGGGTCAGTGCCCCGAAACGAGTGAGTGAGGCGGGTGTCAAGAATTCGTTACGGCGTAATTGAATCGCTACGCCTCAGGGGTAACCCTGGAGGACCGAGCAAGCTCGCTCCTCCAGGTCTGGGGTGGCATCAGAACACCGAGGTGACCTGCATGCCGAACACCAACGCATTGTTGGTTTCACGCACGCCGTCCGGGTCGCGGATCCACTGCAGGTTAGGCATGATCTGCACCCACTTGGTCGCCTGGATGCCGTAGTTCAGCTCGGTGGCCACTTCAGTGTGTTGCTCTGGCACATAACCGGCATCGCCATAGCTCAGGCCGCTTGCCTCGTTAGCGTTGCGAGCATTGCGCAGGAACTCGGAGCTGGCGTGGATGCGTGCGATACCGAAGCCCAGGCTGTCAGCCGGACGGGCATTGAACGGGCCTTTGTAGACCAGTTCGACCTTCTGGTAGCTGTCCACGGCGGTGGTCTGGCGGTCCTGGAAGGTGGCGCTCGCGGTGACGGTCAAGCCGCGGGAAATATCGCCGTCGACCGAAGTCAGCTGCTGCTTGGCCACCAGCCAGCCGCCATGACGGCCGGAGTCAGTGCGGTAGGCATCGCCGGTCAAGCCGGCCGACTGGCCGTTGACGTCATGGTAGACGTCCGTGGCGTCGGCAGTGCTGTGGTAGTAGCCGACGCGGTATTCACCCGGCAGCTTGTTGACTTTGGGTGCCCAGACCAGTTCGACCGGTACCAGGGTACCCTTGGTGCCCGAACCGTTGAGCTTGAAGCCGTTGTCGTTGTCCAGGTCCGACGGATTGATGTTGAACGCACCGATCTGGGCGTAGATCTCGTCGGTGAAGCGGTAACGCACACGGGCCGCCCACTGACTGATCGGGCCGTTGTAGATGCTGTCGACATAGTTGCCTGGCTGCGAGCCACAGAACGCCAGGCCCTGGAAGGAGCAATCTTCCACAGCGAATTCGTCGCTGACCGCCTGACGGCCGACCTTGACGCTCAGCTTGTCGTCGAACCAGCCTTTGCTGATCCACAATTCGCTCAGGCGGGTGACGCTGCCGCGACCCTGGATTTCCTGGGTGGAACCCATGAACGACGCACGAGGATCGTTGATCTGCTCGTTGAGGTTGTCGCCGTTACGGTTGGTGATCGAGAGGCTGGCGGCCGCGTCGTTCCAGCCCATGAGTTTTTGCAGATCGAGGTTGGCCCCGATGTTCCACTGGTCGGCGTAGCGGGTGGCACGGTCGTTCTTCTTGTAGCCGCCGTGCAGGCTGCTGGCCGATTCGCCGGTGTAGCCCATCACGATGTCCACACCCTTGTTCAACAGGTCGGTGCGCAGGCCCCCCCAGTCGCCAGTCATCCACGGCGAGTCGACCGCAAACGCATCGGCTGCCTGGGCGCTCACGGTCCAGCTGGAGGCAGCGCAGAGGGACAGCAGCAGAGTGAGTGCCTGGCGCTGGCGCGGCTGGCGAATTTGGGTGCGAGGCATATTGGGGGCTCCATGGTGTTATCCGTGCACGACCGACTCGGTTGCGCATTTTTGTTAGTTGCTTCAGGCCGCCACACCCGATAACAGCAGCGGCGCGTTAAAGAAGATTTAACGGAACTTCGGGGGCTGAACTTCCCTCCATTCTTCAGTCTTCCGGTACTCCGCGCCTGGTGTTAATGAATAAATCTTCAGGCCCGGAATAGAGCGGTCGCAGGAGGGTACGCGACAGATGGTCGCGGATGATCATAGATTTTCAAGATATTGTCTATCCCGTAAATGAATAATGAAAAGTTGAAGGAAAACCTTCATTTTTGTCAGGGTTGATTCAGTGGCGAAGTGTCTTTTTGTTTATTCAGCGGCGGGGCAATCTCCCCGCCGCTGAATCCTCATTGACGGGCGTTGTCATCCAGGCTGTAGGCGATGACATAGTCGCCGGACTTCGTGCCCAGCCCGCCGTGACCGCCAGCGGCAATCACCACGAACTGTTTGCCGTCGACCGAGTACGACATCGGCGTGGCCTGACCACCGGCCGGCAGGCGATCCTTCCAGACGATCTCGCCAGTGCGTTCATCGAAGGCGCGCAAATAGTTGTCGGCGGTGGCGCCCATGAACACCAGTCCACCCTTGGTTACCATGTTGCCGCCAATATTGAAAATCCCGGTATTGAACGGCAGGTTCGTGTGGGTGCCCAAGGGGCCTGTATCGCGCGTGGTACCGACCGGGTGCTGCCAGACAATCGAACGGCTCTTCAAATCGATGGCGGTCAGCGTGCCCCACGGCGGCGAGTTGCATGGCACGCCGACCGGGTTCAGCCACGGGTGCACGCTGCCCACATACGGCGTGCCGTACTGCGGGGCATACGCGCTCTTGTTGGCGGGTTGGTCACCCTTGCCATCCCAGGCAGGCACCTGTTTCCTGGCGTCGCGTGGAATCAGTTGGATGATGAATGGAATGTAGTTGGAGTTTGCTACAAGGACTTTCTGATTCGGGTCGATGGAAGCACCCATCCAGTCGATGACCCCATCGAACGCAGGGTAGACGATGGTGGGCTTGAGCCCGGGCGGGGTGAACTGGCCCTGGTAGTTATAGGACTTGAATTCGATCCGGCACAGCATCTGATCGAAAGGTGTCGCCCCCCACAGGTGCTTCTCCGTCAGGTCGGCCGGTGTGACCGAAGGCAGACCGGTGGAGTAGGGCTGGGTGGGCGATGTGTAGTCGCCAGCCACCGCCCCTTGGGGCACCGGCTTTTCTTCCACTTTGGCGATGGGCAGGCCGTTGCGCCGGTCCAGCATGAAGAACTCGCCGCGCTTGTTGGTCTGCACCAGAGCGGGGATGCTGCTGCCGGCATTGGCCGGGTCCGGCACATTCACCAGTGACGGGCCGATGGGCAGGTCCATGTCCCACAGGTCATGGTGGGTGGTCTGAAAGTGCCAGCGCTCTTCACCTGTGGCGATATCCAGGGCCACGATGGAGCTGTTGTATTTTTCATCGAACGGCCGCCGATGACCGCCAAAATAGTCCGGAGTCGCGTTACCGAGCGGTAAATACACCAGGCCCAGGTCGGCGTCGGCGGTGTAGACGCCCCAGGCGTTAGGGGTGCCGCGGGTAAGCTCGTCGTTGGGGCCCGGTTTCCAGTTGTGTGGCTCATGCCCGACGTCCCAGGCCCAAGTCAGCGCACCGGTGATAGGGTTGAAGGCGCGGATGGCGCCCGAGGGTTCATGTTCGGCCTGGTTATCCCAGACCCAGCCACCCAGTATCAGCCGGTCATGCAGCACCATGGGCGGCGAAGTGACGAAGTGAAAACCCTTCTGTACGTGGCCCAGGTACTGGGTCAAGGAGATGAAGCCGTGTTCGCCGAAGTCCTCGCAGGGCTTGCCGGTTTCGGCGTTCAGCGCCATCACCCGGGCATCCAGTACGGGTGCGATGATGCGGGTCGGGCAATCGGTGGCAACGCCTTTGGGCGCTTCGTAGTAGGCCACGCCACGGCATGCCAGATAGACGTCGGCATCCGTGTCAGCCTTGGGGTTGAACGACCATTTCTGCTGACCGGTCTTCGCATCCAGCGCTACCACCCAACTGTGCCCAGTGCACACGTACAGGGTGTTGCCCACCTTGGTCGGGGTGTCTTCGAAATTGAATTCGTGACCGGCATCGGTGCCCCCCACGTCTTCTCCAGGACGCATGGTGTCGCCTGTTCGTGCTTGCCAAGCGACTTTCAGGTGGCTGATGTTGCTGGTGTTGATCTGGGCCAGCGGTGAGAAACGGTCGCCCCTGGGGGTGCGGCCGTAGAACTGCCAATCGCTGTCGGCCACCGAAGTGTCATGGTCGTCTGGCGTGTTGGCTTGAGCAGGCAAGGTGCCGTTGATGCCGGGCGACTGCGTCAGCGACAGACCGCCGACGACGATTGCGAACACCACCGCCAGACCCAGCGGCAAGCGGCCCCGTGAAGGCTCACTGCCCAATCGGTTGACCACCCAGGGGAACAGCAGGTAGATGCCCAGGCAGGTCGGTACCAACATTCGCGGCTCCAACTCCCAGCCCCGCAGCCCGACTTCGTACAACGCCCAGATCACCGTACCGGCCAGTACCAGCGCATACAGGTGCAGCGCCCAGCGCCGGCCGAGGAACAAGCCGATCCCGGTGAGGACAATGCCAATGCCCGCCACCAGGTAGTACCAGCTTCCGCCAAGGGTTGCCAGATACACCCCGCCCACAGCCAGCGCCAATCCCGCCAGCAACACCAATACCCCGGTCACCCGGGGCCTCCGCCTGTCGATTGTAGTCAAGGTGAAATCCTCGAAGTGAGCCCAGAGTGATGCCCCGACCTTGCGTCGTCCGTGTCCTGAGGGAGAGGGCTGAATAGTAAGCTTGCTAACAACTCAGGATCATTGACCTACTTTGCCTTGGTATTGGTTCAACTTGTTTTGTGAAAAATCAATGCGGCGTAGGGTCGCGGTCTGTGGGTGCGCCGAAAGTGACCCCTGAAGATAGGCCGAAGGCCAGGTTGACGGATTCCTTTACAAAATGACCGGCAGTCATTTAATGTGCGTGACACACACCGTCACCTCTTGGAGGTCGTCATGCAATCGTTAAAAGGCAAGTGGGCGCTGGTCACCGGCGCGTCCAGCGGTATGGGTCGAGAGTATGCGCACGCGCTGGCCGAGCGTGGCGCCCATCTGGTATTGGTGGCGCGGCGCATCGAGCCGATGGCCGTGCTGGCCAGAGAGATCGAGGCGCGCCATGGTGTGGTCGCCAAGGTGCAGAGCGTCGACTTGAGCGTGGCAGGCGCAGCAGCCAGGCTCAAGGATGAGCTGATGGGGCAGGGCGTCGAGGTGGATGTGCTGATCAACAATGCGGGCATGGGCGTGATCGGCGACTTCCTCGAGCAGACACCGGCCAGCCTGGCCACCATGCTCAACCTCAATGTGCTGGGCCTGACCGAGTTGACCCAGGTGTTCGCGGCATCGATGAAGGCCCGCGGCGGCGGTCATATCCAGTTGTTGGCCAGTGTCGCGGCATTCCAGCCTTGTCCGATGTTTGCGGCCTACGCTGCCAGCAAGGCTTATGTTCTGTCCTTCGGCGAGGCGCTGCACACCGAGCTGGCGCCCTATGGTGTGGTGGTCAGTGTGCTGTCGCCCGGGGTGACCGATACGGAATTCTTCACGGCTGCCGGCAGCGCGCCGAATGCGGCCATGAAGCGCATGATGATGGCGCCGCGGCCTGTGGTGGATGTTGGTCTGGCGGCTCTTTTTCAGGCAAGATCGTCGGTCGTTGCAGGCGCGCTCAATCGCCTGATGGTCTTCAGTAGCCGCTTCTTGTCCCGCCAGTTTCTCTCGCGGGTCAGCTTCAAGGTGGCGCGCAGCCTGTAAAAGGACAGATTAGCGAATGGTTCGACACGCCTTGGACGCGACCGACAAGCATGCCCGGCGCGAATCGATTCTGGCGGCTGCCCGGCAATTATTTCTGGCCGAGCCTGGCAAGCTGCCGTCCGCTGCCCGCATTGCCGAGGCGGCGGGTTTGGCGAAAGGCACGGTTTACCTGTACTTCCTGACCAAGGAAGAGATCTTCATGGCGCTGCTCGATGCCGAGCGCGGCCAGCTGCTGGGGCTGGTCCATGAAGTGTTTGGTGGGGAAGATCGGCCTGCGGCCTTGCGCATCGAGCTGTTTCTGGATCGTTATGTGGAGCACCTGCGCAGCCACCCGCAGATGCTCATGCTCGAAGCACAGGGTTACAGCGTGCTGGAGCGCAACACGGACTTGCAGCGGCTGGTGGACTTCAAGTTGGCGGCCATCTCCAGCCTGAATGCTGCCGGTGCAGTGATCGACACTGCGCTCGAACTGGCACTGGGCCAGGGCACCCGACTGCTGATTCATACCTACTCGATTTCGTTGGGGCTGTGGCAGGCGCTGGACCTGCCGGACAATTGCCGATCACTGCTCGAACGCCCCGACATGGCCATCCTGGCCCTCGATTTCCATGTCGAAGTGCGCGCGGCCCTTGCGCGTTATTGGCGGCCAGACTAGACCCGCTCGGGTGGCTCGAAGGCCGTCACTTCGGGCAACACGCCTCGCCATTTTTCGATCTCCACGTAGGCCGTCTGCGCCGAGCAACCCTGGGAGAGGAGTGAGGAGCGCACATCCTCGGTCACCACATTGGGATTACCGTGCTTTTCCAGGCTGTCGGGCGCGGCCACGTCCTGCGGGTCATACCAGGCACCGGTAGCGATCTGCACCACGCCCGGCTTGATGGCGTCGCTGAGGATGACCCCGGCGAGAAACGCGCCACGCTCGTTGAATACCCGCACCACATCGCCGTCGGCAATGCCCCGCACCTGAGCGTCTTCACGGTTGAGAGTCATGGGTTCGCGCTGCTGGATCTTCGAGGCGCGGCTGTAGCCACCATGATCATACTGGCTGTGCAAGCGGGTTTTCGGCTGGTTGGACAGCAAGTGCAGAGGATGACTGGATGCCGGGCGCGGCAGCCAGACCGGGTGGCCCGGACAGTCGGCGTAGTCGAAACCGGCAATCCGTTCACTGAAAATCTCCAGCTTGCCAGACGGCGTCTGCAGCGGATGGGCCTGAGGGTCAGCGCGAAAGTCGGCGAGCAGCACGGTGTCGGCGTCCGGGTACGCCACCTCGAACAGACCCTTCTGCCAGAACTGCTCGAATTCGGGCAGGGCGATGTCGAAACTCTCGGCCCGGCCACGGGATTCATCATAGATATGGCGAAGCCAGCCGACAGCATCGCGGCCTTCAGTGAAATCCTGGGCGAAGCCAAGCCGCTCGGCCAGGTCGGCCAGAATCGAATAATCATCCCGGGACTCGCCCACCGGCTCGATGACTTTTTTCATGGCGATCATGAAGCGATCGGAGGCAGAACTGCCGATGTCATCACGCTCCAGCGTAGTGGTGGCCGGCAGCACGATGTCCGCGTGTTTGGCCTGGGCGGTCCAGTATTGTTCGTGGACGATGATGGTTTGCGGTCGCTGCCAGGCGGTACGCAGGCGGTTCAGGTCCTGGTGGTGGTGAAAGATGTTGCCACCCGCCCAGTACACCAGCTTGATATGCGGATAACGTTGCTGCTTGCCGTTGTACTCGAAGGGGGTGCCGGGGTTGAGCAGCATGTCGCTGACCCGGGCCACCGGGATGAAGTCCTTGACGGGGTTCACGCCTTGGGAGAAGCGCGGCCCGGAAAACGCCTTGCGCCCGCTCCCCGTGTTGTTCATGCAGCCGTAGCCCAGACCGAAGCCGCCCCCCGGCAGACCGATCTGGCCCAGCAGCGCGGCCAGGGTCACGGTCATCCAGAAGGGCTGTTCGCCGTGCTGGGCGCGCTGTAGCGAGTAGGCAATGTTGATCATGGTGCGCTGGCGGGCCATGCGCCGAGCCAGCTCGATGATCTGCTCGGCCGGCAGGTCGGTGAGTCCGGCGGCCCATTCCGGACTCTTCGGTTGGCCGTCGGTAGCCCCCAGCAGGTAAGGCTTGAAGCGCTCGAAGCCGACGGTGTAGCGCTTGATGAACGCCGGGTCGTACAGGTCTTCGCTGACCAGGACATAGGCGAGAGCGAGCATCAGGGCGGTGTCGCTGCCCGGGCGGACTGCCAGCCATTCGTTATGGCGGGCGCCGGTCAGATCATCGCGCAGCGGGCTGACGTTGACGAAGCGTACGCCGGCTTCGGACATGCGCTCTACGGCTGAGCGGAGCAGGTGATCGCTGGCACCGCCCGGGCTGCACTGGGCATTCTTGGCGGGCAAGCCGCCGAAGGCGACGAACAGTTCGCAGTGTTCGGCCAGATTGCGCCAGGACGTGTGTCCGGCCAGCAGCCAGTCCATGTTGCCGACGATATGCGGCATCAGCACCCGCCCGGCGCCGAGGCTGTAGCTGTCGGTGCTGTAGGTGTACCCGCCCCAGCCATTGAGAAACCGGTGCAACTGGCTTTGCGCGTGGTGAAAGCGCCCGGCACTGCCCCAGCCGTAACTGCCGCCGAAGATCGCCGAATTGCCGTGCTCGCCTTTGACCCGGCGCAGTTCGCTGGCTACCAGCGCCAGGGCTGTTTCCCAAGAGACTTCGACGAAAGGTTCCTGGCCGCGCAGCTCGGGGTGGCTGCCGGTGTTTTCCAGAAAGCTGCGGCGCACGGCGGGTCGCAGGATGCGACTGGGCGAGGTGATGGCCTCCGGCATGCCCAGGCCGATGGGCGAAGGGTCTTTATCCCATTCAACAGGGGTCATGGCTTCCAGCTTGCCATTGACGACCTGCGGGCGGTACGCGCCCCAGTGCAGCGAGGTCACGCTCATGCTTGGTTCACTCCGGGCGAGGTTTTGTCGGCCATAATGCGCAAGCTAGCATTGGTGGTGCGCGGAGGCACGTTAAAGCGTTGGGCAGGAAAAGTGAAATACCGATGTGGCTTAAGCTCATTCTGCGCCGTTTGCACTCGGATGATTGACCATGATCGTGACATCTCCCACAGGGTGCAATGCCAGCCGAAGCGCTTCGGGCATCCCTGGAATGTCCCACGGGTCGACCCCGCCCAGAAACACAAAACCCCCGCAGGGCGGGGGTTTTGTTCATTTCATCAACGTGATCAGACGTTAAAGCGGAAGTGCATCACATCACCATCCTTGACGATGTATTCCTTGCCTTCCAGGCGCCATTTGCCAGCTTCCTTGGTACCGGCTTCGCCGTTGTACTGGATGAAGTCGTTGTAGGCGATAACTTCGGCGCGGATGAAGCCTTTTTCGAAGTCGGTATGGATCACCCCGGCGGCCTGTGGCCCGGTGGCACCGACCTTGACGGTCCAGGCGCGGACTTCTTCGACGCCGGCGGTGAAGTAGGTCTGCAGGTTGAGCAGGTCGTAGCCGGCGCGGATCACGCGGTTCAGGCCGGGTTCTTCAAAGCCCAGGGCTTCGAGGAACATGTCCTTCTCTTCGCCGTCGTCGAGCTCGGCGATCTCGGCTTCGATCTTGTTGCACACCGGCACCACGATGGCGCCTTCTTCTTCGGCAATGGCCCGCACCACGTCCAGCAGCGGGTTGTTGTCGAAACCGTCTTCGGCGACGTTGGCGATGTACATCACCGGCTTGCTGGTCAGCAGATGGAAGCCGCGGATCACGGTCTTTTCATCGGTGCCCATGTTTTTCATCAGGCTGCGGGCCGGCTTGCCGAGGGTGAAGTGGGCGATCAGCTGCTCGAGCAGGCCTTTCTGCACCACTGCATCCTTGTCGCCACCCTTGGCGTTGCGCGCGACTTTCTGCAGTTGCTTCTCGCAACTGTCGAGGTCGGCGAAAATCAGCTCCAGGTCGATGATCTCGATGTCGCGCTTGGGGTCGACGCTGTTGGCGACGTGAATCACGTTCTCGTCTTCGAAACAGCGCACCACATGCGCGATGGCGTCGGTTTCACGGATGTTGGCCAGAAATTTGTTGCCCAGGCCCTCGCCCTTGGAGGCGCCCGCCACGAGGCCGGCAATGTCGACGAACTCCATGGTGGTCGGCATGATGCGCTTGGGCTTGACGATGGCGGCCAGAGCTTCCAGGCGCGGGTCCGGCATCGGCACGATTCCGCTGTTGGGCTCGATGGTGCAGAACGGGAAGTTTTCCGCCGCGATACCGGATTTGGTCAGCGCATTGAACAAGGTGGACTTGCCGACGTTGGGCAGGCCGACGATACCGCAGTTGAATCCCATGATGCTTGCCTCGTTGTGGGGTCAGGCCTTTTGGCTGTGCAGGTTTTTCATCGCGCGATTCCACTCGCCGGCGAAGATATCCGGCAGCACGCCGAGGGCATAATCGATACTGGTGTCCAATAATTCCTGCTCGGCGCGCGGCGCGCGGCCCAGCACGAAGTTGGACACCTGGCTGGCGACACCCGGGTGGCCGATGCCAAGCCGCAGGCGGTGAAAGCCATTGTTGTTGCCCAGCTGCGCGATGATGTCGCGCAAGCCGTTGTGCCCACCGTGCCCGCCGCCCACTTTGAGCTTGGCCACGCCCGGAGGCAAATCCAGTTCGTCGTGGGCCACCAGAATCGCTTCCGGAGGTATCCGGTAGAAATTCGCCAAGGCCGCGACAGCCTGGCCACTGCGGTTCATGTAGGTGGTGGGGATCAGCAGACGAACATCACTGCCCTGGTGGCTGAATTTTGCCACCAGGCCGAAATATTTACGCTCGGCTACCAGGTTTACACGCTGGAGCGAGGCGATGCGTTCAACGAAAAGAGCCCCTGCGTTATGCCGGGTCTGTTCGTATTCGGGGCCAGGATTACCTAGACCCACGATCAGTTGTATGGCGGTCACGAGGGGCTCTTTCCTTACAGTTGGTGGCAGGGCAGGGCGAGAATTCTCGCACAAGCCCGGCCTCCAGCGTACCGAATTACTCGGCAGCGCCTTCTGCGGTTTCTTCTGGAGCGATGCGCGGCAGGTGAACGTTGGCCACGGCCAGATCGTTACCGTGAGCCAGAGCCACGAACTCGACGCCTTTAGGGGCGGTCAGGTCGGACAAGTGCACGATGGTGCCGACTTCAGCGTTGGCCAGGTCGACTTCGATGAACTCAGGCAGGTCTTTCGGCAGGCAGGTCACTTCCAGCTCGGTCTCGGTGTGCGAGATCTCGCCGCCTTTCTTCACTGCAGCTTCCTGGTTCAGGAAGTGGATCGGCACGATAGCGGTCAGTTTCTGGCCGGCAACGACGCGGACGAAGTCAGCGTGCATGACGTGGCCTTTGGCTGGGTGGCGCTGCAGGGCCTTGATCAGGACGTTCTGCTTGGTGCCGCCAACGTTCAGTTCGATCACGTGGCTGAAAGCCGCTTCGTTTTCGAGCAGTTTGGCAACTTCCTTGGCCAGCATGCTGATGGACTCAGGGGCTTTTTCGCCACCGTAGACAACAGCTGGAACCAGGCTGGCGAGACGACGCAGGCGGCGGCTCGCACCTTTCCCCAGGTCGGAACGCGCTTCTGCATTCAGGGTAAAATCGTTCATGTTGAATCTCCAGGATAACCACGTTCACCCGGCGGTTGCGACCGCCGCCAAGGCGACATGGGCAAAAAAGCCCCGCCCCGACAGGATTGTCGGGGCGGGGCGCTTTACGTCAACGGATGTGCTGCACAGGGCAAAGCCCTCAGCGGAACATCGCGCTGATCGATTCTTCGTTGCTGATACGGCGAACCGCTTCAGCCACTACCGGTGCGATATCCAGTTGACGGATACGCGGGCAGGCTTGAGCCGCAGCGGACAACGGGATGGTGTTGGTCACCACCAGTTCGTCCAGCACGGAATTCTCGATGTTCTCGATGGCACGGCCCGACAGAACCGGGTGCGTGCAATAGGCGAACACCTTGGCGGCACCATGCTCTTTCAGGGCTTTCGCCGCGTGGCACAGGGTGCCAGCGGTGTCGACCATGTCATCGACCAGGATACAGGTACGCCCTTCGACGTCGCCGATGATATGCATCACTTCAGAGTGATTGGCTTTCTCGCGGCGCTTGTCGATGATCCCGAGATCGACACCCAGAGACTTGGCTACGGCCCGTGCACGCACGACGCCGCCAATGTCGGGGGACACGATCATCAGGTTTTCGAAGCGTTGATCTTCGATGTCGTCCACCAGTACGGGCGAGCCGTAGATGTTGTCGACCGGAATATCGAAGAACCCCTGGATCTGGTCAGCATGCAGATCGACCGTGAGAACACGGTCGATCCCGACCACGGTCAGCATGTCGGCCACGACTTTCGCGCTGATTGCCACACGGGCAGAGCGCGGACGACGGTCCTGACGGGCATAACCGAAATAAGGGATTACAGCAGTGATACGAGTTGCCGAGGAGCGACGGAAGGCATCAGCCATCACGACGAGTTCCATCAGGTTATCGTTGGTCGGAGCACACGTCGGCTGAATGATGAAGACGTCTTTACCGCGGACGTTTTCATTGATCTCAGCGGTGATCTCGCCGTCGGAAAATTTGCCGACAGAAATGTCACCGAGTGGGATATGCAGCTGACGCACGACGCGCCGAGCCAGATCGGGGTTAGCGTTCCCCGTAAAGACCATCATCTTGGACACGCGCAGTACCTGCCGGCTGAGGGTATACCTGGATGAGTATAGGAAAATGGCAGGGGCGGCTGGATTCGAACCAACGCATGGCAGGATCAAAACCTGCTGCCTTACCGCTTGGCGACGCCCCTGTAACTGAAACTACGAATGCCGGGCATTCGATTCTTAGAACAGACTTTGCAGCTTGCGATGCAACATCGAAACGTTGCTTCCCTTTGCCACGAACCCTGTAAGGGTCTCTGCAAGAAGGTGCGAAACTCTATCAGCTTCCGCTTTGCTTGGGAAGGCCCCAAACACACAACTTCCAGTTCCTGTGAGCTTTGCTTCAGTGAATTTACCCAGTAAATTCAATGCGTTACGTACCTCTGGGTAACGACGCTCGACTACAGGTTGGCAGTCATTACGACTGTTTCCCTCGAGAACGGGGCGCACTTTAATGGGGGGCGAGTCACGTGTCAACAACGGATCGGAAAAAATTTCCACTGTGCTGACAGAGACTTGAGGCACCAGCACCAGGTACCACGGCTCTTCCGGGTCCACAGGCGTCAGTTTTTCACCCACGCCTTCGGCAAACGCCGCATGGCCGCGGACGAAGACTGGAACGTCGGCGCCCAGGGTCAGGCCCAGTTCCGCCAGCAGGTCTTCGTCCCATCCCAGTTGCCACAAGTGGTTCAGGGCCACCAGCGTGGTAGCGGCATCGGAGCTGCCGCCACCGATGCCGCCGCCCATGGGCAGCACTTTCTTGAGCCAGATATCCACGCCCAGCGGCGTGCGGGCCAGCTGTTGCAGGCGGCGCGCGGCCTTGACGATCAAGTTGCTTTCGTTGGGCACGCCGTCGATGGGCGTACACAAGTTGATTTCACCGTCGTCGCGCAGGGCGAATTCCAGTTCGTCCCCGTAGTCGAGGAACTGAAACAGCGTTTGCAGTTCGTGATAGCCGTCTTCGCGGCGACCCAGAATATGCAACATCAAGTTGAGCTTGGCCGGGGCGGGCAGGGTCAGGCGAGGAGAATTCACAGGTCTGTGTCCTTAATACGCGTCACTGGCCCAGCCGGCGCGGCTGCCAGTCCTTGACCACCAGGGTCACATCGAGGTCGGGGCCGTGCAGTTTGATTCGCTCGGGCAGCGCATAGCCCCCCTGTTCGGTGTAGCTGAGGTATTCCACGGTCCAGTCGTCCTGCACCAGGGTGGCCAGGTGGCTGTTGCCGTCCAGGGTCAGGCGGCTCTTACTCTCAGGTGCTGGCAGGCCGCGCACCCACCACACCAGATTGGACACTGGCAGCCGCCAGCCCAGTTGATCCTGGAGCAGGGATTCGGGGCTGTCGGCGTCGAATTTGCCTTGGCCGGCCACTTCCAGGCTGACCTTGCCCGGTCGCCCGGTCAGACGCGCCGCGCCACGGCCCAGCGGGCCGGACAGGCGGATGTCGTAGTAGTCCTGGCGTTGCAACCAATAGAGGGTGCCGCTGCCCGAGTCCTTGGGCGCTCGAATGCCGACCTTTCCGTTGATCTCCCAGCCGTCAAGCTGGGTCAGCTGTGCTTTATGGGCGCTCCATTGCTGGGCGTTGCCCTGGCCCTGGACGGCCTCGCGGGAACCAATGCCGGCACAGCCGGCGAGCAGAACGATGAAACTGAGCAATACAAGGTTACGCAAAGACATAAGGTTACAGGTTCTCGGATCCGGTGACGCGCAGCACGGTGCTGCGAAGAACAGGGCTGTCGGGCTGGTCCTTGAGGAACTTGGCCCAGACTTGTTTTGCTTCGCGTTGCTTGCCGTTGGCCCAGAGCACTTCGCCCAGGTGGGCGGCCACCTCCTGATCGGGGAAACGGTCCAGGGCCTGACGCAGCAAGCCTTCGGCGGCATCGAGGTTGCCCAGGCGGAAGTTGACCCAGCCCAGGCTGTCGAGCACCGCCGGATCATCCGGGGTCAAGCGGTGGGCTTTTTCGATCAGTGCCTTGGCTTCGGCGTAGCGCGTGGTGCGGTCAGACAGCGTATAGCCCAGGGCATTGAGCGCCATGGCGTTGTCCGGTTCGCGCTGGATGATCGCCCGCAGGTCTTTTTCCATTTGCTGCAGGTCATCGCGTTTTTCGGCGAGCATGGCCCGGGTGTAGAGCAGGTTCAGGTCATCGGGGTACTGCTGCAATGCTTTTTTCAGCACGGCCCAGGCCTGATCGTTCTTGTCGTTGTTGACCAGCGTCTCGGCTTCGATCAGATACAGCTGGATCGCGTAGTCAGGCTCGTTGTCGCGGGCTTCGGCCAGCGCCTTGGAGGCCTCGTCCGCCTTGCCGTTGGACACCAGAATATCGGTCTGGCGCAGCTGTGCGGCAAGGAAATCGCTGCCGGGGCCGACCTGGCCATATTCGTTGAGCGCGCCCTGCGGGTCGTTGCGTTCTTCGGCAATGCGGCCCAGGTTCAGGTGTGCGGAGTCGACGTGGGCGCCGCGGTCTACCAGCTCATGCAGGTAGGTGGCCGCTTCGTCCCAGGCTTTGGCTTCCAGGCATACCAAGGCCAGGGAATAGCGCAGTTCGTCGTCGTCCGGGTACTGCTGCACCAGGCTGGCGAACTGCACTTTGGCGTCGGTCATGCGGTTCTGTTCCACCAGCGTGCGGGCGTAGGTCAGGCGCAGACGCTTGTCGTCCGGGTATTTCTTGATGTTTTTTTCCAGCAGCGGTATCGCTTCATTGCCACGGTTGAGTGCGCTAAGGATGCGGGCGTGCAGAAGGATGGGCGCGATCTCGCCGTCCTGGGGTGGGTTGTCCTGCAGCAGCTTGAGGGCTTCGTCGGGCTTGCCATCCTGCTGCAGCAGCAGGGCCTTGCCGAAGATCAGCTGGCCGTTTTTCGGGTATTTGGCCAACAGCCGATCGAAACTCTGCAGCAGGCCACGCCGGGTGTTCTGGTCTGTGTCGGCTGCGGACAGGGCGAGGAAGTCGAAATGCGTATCGCCCTGAGCCTGAAGGACTTTTTCCATGTACACCATGGATTCGTCATAGCGCCCGTTGCGCGCCAATTGGATGGCAGCAGCGCGCTGTGCATCGAGATTGCCCGGGGCGTTCTTGGCCCACAGCAGCGAAGCCTCAAGCGCCGACGGGTCGGCGCCGACATATTCGGCAATATGGAAAGCGCGCTCGGCCACACCGGCGTCCTGGGTCTGGATCGCCTGGGTCATGTAGTTGTCCAGCGCCACGTCGAAACGGTTGCGCTGGCCCGCAAGCTCCGCCGTCAGCAGGCTGAAGGTGGTTTCTTCGCTCAGTGAACCATAGACCGGTGGCTTGGCCACGGCGGGTGGTGCAGGTGATGCGGCAGGTGGCGTCGCCTGCGTGTGGTTTCCAGGCCAGGCCTGGCAGCCATTGAGCAAGGCAAAGGCGAGGAGCAATGCGGGAGTTCTATTCATATAGGGATTTGGCGGCTTACCTGCGGTCGGATCATCATGACACAAGCCGATGGG
Source organism: Pseudomonas sp. dw_358 (assembly GCF_018449655.1). Classification (GTDB taxonomy): domain Bacteria; phylum Pseudomonadota; class Gammaproteobacteria; order Pseudomonadales; family Pseudomonadaceae; genus Aquipseudomonas. Next base: position 275,722 of record NZ_JAAVUX010000001.1, on the reverse strand, counting down.
CAAAACCCACCAGTGATGGCTCATCTCGGCGCTGACTATTAGGACAATAGAGTGCGGTGGTTGTTCTCGTCCTGTCGAAGTAGGACAATTGCCGGCTTATCGTCATCATCAGCGACTTTGCATGGCCTTTCTTGCCCTCGGTATCAACCATAAGACTGCTTCGGTGGACGTGCGCGAGCGCGTGGCGTTTACGCCCGAGCAGCTGGTGGAAGCCTTGCAGCAGCTCTGCCGGCTGACCGATAGCCGCGAAGCGGCGATCCTTTCAACCTGCAACCGCAGCGAACTTTACATCGAGCAGGACCACGCCACGTCCGACTCCATCCTGCGTTGGCTGGCCGATTATCATCATCTGAGCGTCGAGGAGCTGCGTGCGAGTGCTTATGTGCACGAAGACGATGCGGCCGTTCGTCACATGATGCGGGTGGCTTCCGGGCTCGACTCGCTGGTGCTGGGCGAACCGCAGATTCTCGGCCAGATGAAGTCGGCCTACGCCGTGGCGCGAGAGGCAGGGACCATCGGCCCACTGCTGGGTCGGTTGTTCCAGGCCACGTTCAGCGCGGCCAAGCAGGTGCGCACCGACACCGCCATCGGTGAAAACCCGGTGTCGGTGGCCTTTGCCGCCGTGAGCCTGGCCAAGCAGATTTTCAGCGACCTGCAGCAGAGCAGTGCCCTGCTGATCGGCGCCGGCGAAACCATCACTCTGGTCGCCCGGCACCTGCACGAGCAGGGCATCAAGCGTATCGTGGTAGCGAACCGCACCCTGGAGCGGGCCAGCACCCTGGCCGCGCAGTTTGGCGCCCATGCGGTCTTGCTGTCGGACATCCCGCAGGAACTGGTGCACAGCGATATCGTCATCAGCTCCACCGCCAGCCAATTGCCGATCCTGGGCAAGGGCGCCGTGGAAAGTGCGTTGAAGTTGCGCAAGCACAAGCCTATTTTCATGGTCGATATCGCCGTACCGCGGGATATCGAGCCGGAAGTGGGCGAGCTGGACGACGTCTACCTGTACTCCGTGGATGACCTGCACGAGGTGGTGGCCGAGAACCTCAAGAATCGTCAAGGGGCGGCGCAGGCGGCCGAGCAGTTGGTCACCAGCGGTGTCGACGACTTCATGGCGCGGCTGCGCGAGCTGGCGGCGGTGGATGTGCTCAAGGCTTACCGCCAGCAGAGCGAACGCCTGCGCGACGAAGAGCTGCAAAAAGCCCTGCGTCTGCTGGCCAATGGCGGCAATGCCGAAGAAGTCATGGGGCAGTTGGCTCGCGGGCTGACCAACAAGTTGCTGCATGCGCCGAGCGTGCAATTGAAAAAACTTTCAGCCGAAGGCCGCCTCGATGCGCTGGCCATGGCCCAGGAACTCTTTGCCCTGAACGAGGGCTCCACGGATAAACCCCCGCAATGAAAGCGTCACTGCTCAACAAGCTGGACATGATCCAGGACCGCTTCGAAGAACTGACGGCGCTGCTGGGCGACGCCGAAGTCATTTCCGATCAGACGCGCTTTCGGACCTACTCCCGCGAATACGCGGAGTTGGAGCCGATCGTCGTCAATTTCCAGCAATGGAGCAAGGTGCAAGCTGACTTGGAGGGCGCCCAGGCGCTGCTCAAGGACAGCGACCCGGACCTGCGGGAAATGGCCGTCGAAGAGGTCAAGGATGCCCGTGAGCGCCTGGCCGTTCTAGAAGGCCAGCTGCAGCGCATGCTGCTGCCCAAGGACCCCAACGACAGCCGCAATGTGTTCCTCGAAATCCGCGCCGGCACCGGCGGCGACGAGGCGGCGATCTTCTCCGGCGACCTGTTCCGCATGTATTCGCGCTACGCCGAACGGCGCGGCTGGCGGGTCGAGATCCTCTCCGAGAACGAGGGGGAACACGGCGGCTATAAAGAGGTGATTGCCCGCGTCGAAGGTGACAGCGTCTACGCCAAGCTCAAGTTCGAGTCCGGTGCGCATCGCGTGCAGCGTGTGCCGGAAACCGAATCCCAGGGCCGTATTCATACCTCGGCCTGCACTGTGGCCGTGCTCGCCGAGCCCGACGAGCAGGTGGCGATCGAGATCAACCCGGCGGACCTGCGGGTCGATACCTACCGCTCCTCCGGCGCCGGCGGCCAGCACGTCAACAAGACCGACTCGGCGATCCGCATCACCCACTTGCCCACCGGCATCGTGGTGGAGTGCCAGGAGGAGCGTTCGCAGCACAAGAACCGTGCGCGCGCCATGGGCTGGCTGTCGGCCAAGCTCAATGACATCCAGACCAGCGCCGCGCAGAACGCCATCGCCAGCGAGCGCAAGCTGTTGGTGGGCTCGGGTGACCGTTCCGAGCGCATTCGTACCTACAACTTTCCCCAGGGGCGAGTGACCGATCACCGGGTCAACCTCACGCTGTACTCCCTGGATGAAGTCATGGCCGGTGGTGTGGATGCCGTGATCGAGCCGCTCCTGGCTGAATATCAAGCCGATCAACTTGCGGCACTGGGTGAGTAAATGACGATTATTGCCAGTTTCCTGAGAAACGCCGAACTGCCGCAGTCGCCTACTGCCCGTCTGGACATCGAATTGCTGCTGGCGGCAGCCTTGGGCAAGTCGCGCAGTTACCTGCACACCTGGCCCGAGCGCATTGTCAGCAGCGAGGCGGCAACACGGTTCAACCAATACCTGGAGCGCCGCCGCGATGGCGAGCCGGTGGCCTATATTCTTGGCCAGCAGGGTTTCTGGAAGCTGGACCTGGAAGTGGCGCCCCACACCCTGATCCCGCGTCCCGAGACCGAGATGCTGGTGGAAGCGGCATTGGAACTGCTGCCACCGGCTGAGGCCAAGGTGTTGGACCTGGGTACCGGCAGCGGCGCCATTGCCCTGGCCTTGGCCAGCGAGCGACCGAACTGGCAGGTGGTCGGCGTCGACCGTGTCGACGAAGCGGTGGCCTTGGCCGAACGCAACCGCGAGCGTCTGCATCTGGATAACGCGCAAATCCTGCGCAGCCACTGGTTCGATGCATTGGACGGTGAGCGTTATCAGCTGATCATCAGCAATCCGCCCTACATTGCTGCCGCCGATCCCCATCTGGGGGCCGGCGACGTGCGCTTCGAGCCCAGCAGTGCGCTGGTGGCGGGGGTGGACGGCTTAGACGACCTGCGCCAGATCATCGGCGCGGCGCCGCAGCACTTGGTGGCCGGCGGCTGGTTGCTGCTCGAGCACGGTTATGATCAGGCTGGCGAAGTCCGCGCGTTGCTGGCCGGCCGTGGTTTCGAGCGGGTCGAGAGCCGTGTCGACCTGGGCGGCCACGAGCGCATCACCTTGGGACGCCTGCCGTGCTGAGTGACGAGGAACTGCTGCGCTACAGCCGGCAAATTCTTGTGCAACAAATCGATATCGAGGGCCAGCTCCGCCTCAAGGCCGCGCGTGCCTTGATCATCGGGCTCGGCGGGCTGGGCTCGCCGGTGGCGCTGTACATGGCCGCTGCCGGCGTCGGCGAGCTGCACCTCGCGGACTTCGACAGCGTCGATCTTACCAATCTGCAGCGCCAGGTCCTGCATGACACTGCTTCGGTAGGGTCGAGCAAGGTGGATTCTGCGATGCTGCGTCTGGCGGCGATCAACCCGCAGGTGCGCCTGGTGCCTCACCGTTCGGCACTGGACGAGGACACGTTGGCCGCCGCCGTGGCCGCCGTGGACCTGGTGCTCGACTGCTCCGACAATTTCCACACCCGCGAGGCGGTCAACGCCGCGTGCGTGGTGGCGCAAAAGCCGCTGGTCAGCGGCGCGGCAATTCGCCTCGAAGGGCAGTTGTCGGTGTTTGACCCGCGCAACCCGGCCAGCCCTTGCTACCACTGCCTCTACGGTCATGGCAGCGAGACCGAACTGACCTGCAGCGAGGCCGGGGTGGTCGGGCCGCTGGTGGGCATGGTCGGCAGCCTGCAAGCCCTGGAGGCCTTGAAAGTGCTCGCCGGTTTCGGCGAGCCCCTGGTGGGCCGGTTGTTGCTGGTGGATGCTTTGAGCGCGCGTTTTCGCGAACTGCGGGTCAAGCGTGATCCAGCCTGCTCCGTGTGCGGTACGGCCCATGGCTGATGCACGTCAGGCGCCCGTCGGCGTATTCGATTCCGGTGTGGGCGGTCTGACGGTCCTGGCAGAAATTCAGCAATTGCTGCCGCGCGAGTCATTGCTCTACGTGTCCGATGGCGGTCACATCCCCTATGGCGAGAAGTCGCCGGCGTTCATCCGCGAGCGCTGCGTTGCAGTGGCCGAGTTCTTCATCGAGCAGGGCGCCAAGGCGCTGGTGATGGCCTGCAACACGGCGACCGTGGCGGCCATGGCCGACTTGCGCGAACGCTACCCCCGGTGGCCGTTGGTGGGCATGGAGCCGGCGGTCAAGCCGGCAGCGGCGGCCACGCGCAGCGGTGTGGTAGGGGTGCTGGCCACCACGGGCACGTTGCAGAGCGCCAAGTTCGCCGCGTTGCTGGATCGGTTTGCCAGCGACATCCATGTGGTCACCCAGCCGTGTCCGGGGTTGGTGGAGCTGATCGAGGCAGGGGACCTGCAGGCACCTGCGCTGGAGCAATTGTTGCGCAATTATGTCGAGCCGTTACTGGCTGCGGGCTGCGATACGCTGATCCTTGGCTGTACCCATTACCCCTTTCTCCGGCCGTTGCTGAGCCAGATGATTCCGGCCGACGTCAGCCTGATCGACACCGGCGCGGCCGTGGCCAGGCAGCTGCAGCGCTTGTTGCAGCAGGACCATCTGCTGGCCGAGGGGCCGGCCGCGGTGACGCGGTTCTGGACCAGCGCCAACGCAGAACATTTCAGAAACATTCTTCCGGCATTGTGGCAAAACTCTTACATTGTGCAAAGCTTCCAGCGGTAGCAGATTTCATCCAGAAAATGCCGTGTGTCAGTAAACTTGCGGCCGGCGACGAAATCTATAAAAAGCCTGTAGCTTGACCAAAAAAAGAACTGTCATTGCGTTGGACAATAGGATGTTTCTCATGAAGAAATTTTGCATGGCGGCGCTTGCGGCCATCTCCCTGGGGCAATGTTACACAGCGAATGCAATGGACGCGTCACTCTCGGTAGGTCACACCGGGCAGTCGGCGATGGTCTATCGCCTGAGCCTGCAATCGAACTGGGACAAGAACTGGGCCGAGAGCAGTGTCGGTCACATCACCGGTTATTGGGACACCGGCTTTACCCACTGGCAGGCGGACAAGGGCGAGAACAACAACACCCTTTCCTTTGCCCCGGTGTTCCGTTACGAGTTCAATGGCGACTACATCAAGCCCTTCATCGATATCGGCATTGGCGTCTCGGTGTTCCAGCACCTGGAGGTCGAGGACCAGAAGTTCGGTACGGCCTTCAACTTTGAAGACCGTATCGGCGCGGGCCTGCACTTCGGCAACGGCCAGGAAGTGGCGCTGCGGGTGATCCACTATTCCAACGGCGGCATCCGAGAGCCCAATGAGGGGGTTGAAGCGTACTCGTTGAACTACCGGATACCGTTGTAAAGCACACACCCTGTGGGAGCAGCGCCTTGGGCGCGATGCAGGCGACGCGGTCTGGCGTTATTGCGCAGTGATGACATTGCCGGCCAGCCGAAGCTCTGGCAGGCAACCATGGAATCTCCCACAGGACTCTCCGTTGACGGTGATCTCACCCCGTCACCTGCCGATGCGGCAGGTTTCGAAACGCCGCCAACGCCCGCTCGCGGCTCTTGCGCAGATCCACAATCGGTCGTGGGTAATCCCGGCTGCCGCCGAATAGATCGCCGCCTGCCTTGGGCTCATGAATCTCCTTGCTCTTTTCGCCTGCCAACTCCGGCACCCACTGGCGAATGAACACCCCTTGCTCGTCGAACTTCGCTGACTGGCTGACCGGATTGAAGATACGGAAGTAGGGCGAGGCGTCCGTCCCCGTCGATGAGCTCCATTGCCAGCCACCGTTGTTGGCGGCCAGGTCGCCGTCGATCAGATGCTGCATGAAGAACCGCTCGCCTTCGCGCCAGTCGATCAGCAAATTTTTGGTCAGGAACATGGCGGTGATCATGCGCAGGCGATTGTGCATCCAGCCTGTGCTGACCAGCTGGCGCATGGCGGCATCGACGATCGGAATACCGGTACGACCTTGCTGCCAGGCCAGCAGGTCTTCGGGGGCCTCGCGCCAGCGCAGCGCCTCGGTCTCCTGGCGAAAGGCCCGGTGCATGGAGACCCGCGGGTAGCCCACCAGAATGTGTTTGTAGAACTCGCGCCAGCACAGCTCGTTGATCCAGGTGACCGCACCGACATTGCCGCTCTGGAATTCACCCTGATTGCTGTTCAACGCGGCGTGCAGGCACTGGCGCGGCGAAATCACACCCGCCGCCAGGTAAGCGGACAGCTGGCTGGTGCCGGGTCGCGCGGGCAGGTCGCGCTCGCTGAGGTAGTCGTCGATCGGGCCGTCGCTGAAAAGGGTCAGACGGCGGTGTGCTTCATCCTCGCCGGCTGGCCACAGGTCGATAATGGCTTGAGGAGGCCTTTCGAAGCCCTTGGCTGTGCCAGGAACCGTGTCACTCTCGATGGCGGGGGCCTTCTGCCCATGGGGTTTGGGATGTACAGCCGGAATCGACTGGTGCAAGCGTTCATAGCAGACCTTGCGAAACTGGCTGAAGACCTGGAAGTAGGTGCCACTCTTGGTCAGCACGCTCCCGGGCGGGAAGAACAGCTGGTCCAGATGGCAGGCCCAGTTCACCTGATCCTGGTGAAGGCGATCCTGCACGGCGGCATCGCGCGCGGTTTCGTTGACGCCGTATTCTTCATTGCAGTGCACGGTATCGATGCTGTGGGTCTGGCACAGCTCAGCCAGCGCGGCCGGCGCTTCATCCCAGAGGTCGATGGTGCGCACCAGCAGCGGGATGCCGAGGGTTTCCAGTTGCTCGCGCAGCTCGGCGAGATTGCGCAGCCAGAAATCGACCTTGGCGGGAGCGTCGTCGTGGCGCTGCCATTGCCCGGGGCTTATCAGGTACGCGGCCACGGTCGGGCCCTGCCGGCAAGCGGCCGCCAAGGCGGTGTTGTCATGAATGCGCAGGTCGCAGCGAAACCAGATCAATTGCATAAGGGGCTCGTGGGCAGGTCAGGGCTGCGGTTGCAGCAGCCCCAGAAAGTGCAGGCGTGAATGGGCCGCCAGCGGCGTGTCTGCCAGGCTAAGGTCGTCGATACGGGCGGTGATGGCCGGCCACTCGCTGCGGTGAATACGTACGGCCGGGCCCACCAACAGTTTGGCGCAGTGACATTTGCTCAGCAGCCGTGGCAGTTGGGCCATGTTCAGGGATTTGCCGGCGTAGAGAACAACGGCGCGGGCGCCCAGGCGCTCCACGGCCAACGCCAGCTCACCCGGTGGCAGCGGCCAGTCGAAGACCTCCACCGGGCAGTCGGCGCTGCTGGCCAGCCAGGCGGTCATCCACAGCATCGGCTCCATGGGTACATCCGACTGGTTGACCAGCAGCAGCGGTTTGCCGCGTTGTTGGCGGTTGTTGTGATACAGGCGCGCGCCCAGTTTGCTGCGCAGCCAGGACAGGAAGAACACCCGTTCCATCTGGGCACCAAACTGACCTTGCCAACGATTGTCCAGTTCGGCCAGCAGCGGCAACATCAGCTGTTCGCACAGCGTCGCGGGCGGGTAGAGGGACATGGCCTGGTTGAAGAGCTCGTCGAGACGCCGCTCGGCCAGGCTGCCAATGGCCAGGATCAGGCTTTGGCGCAGGGGCAGCCAGTCGCCGCCGGCGTTGACGGCTGCCTCGGCGGCCGGCGCATCCAGCAGCGCCTTGACCTGACTGACTGCGACGCCACGATTGAGCCAGGTGAGGATCTCCTGAATGCGCGCCACGTGGCCAATGTCGAACAGGCGGTGACCCTTGGCGGTGCGGTGAGGCACGACTAGCCCGTAGCGCCGCTCCCAGGCCCGCAGCGTGACCGGGTTGACGCCGGTCAGACGGGAGACTTCGCGGATCGGCAGCCAGCCAGACGACAGGTCGGGAGCAGCAAGAGAAGAGGTCATGTCAGATCGCATTACGCAGGCTGAGGTTTTCCGGATGGGGCTGCAGATACACCTGCTGCGCAATATACGGGTCGGGATGACGACGAAATTGATGCTTGAGCAGGGTCAACGGCACCACCAGCGGGACGATGCCTTCACGGTATTGATCAATCAGGTGCAGCAGTTCCTGCTTGTCCGCGGCATCGATGTGGTGTTTGAGGTATCCGCTCAAGTGCAGCAGTACGTTGCTGTGGGTGCCGCGGGTTGCGCAACGCTTGAGGGCGGTCATCAAATGGCTGAAGTAGCGCGGGCCGATTTCCCGGGCATCGGCATCGCCCATGCTGCCCAGCAGTTTGCCCAGGGCTTTGTACTGCGGCGGGTTGTTGGCCATCAGCTGGTATTTGTAGCGGGCGTGAAATTCGGTCAGGGCGCGGCGGCTCAGGCCGTCCTTGAGCAGGTGTTGCCAGTCAGCATAGGCGAACACCCGCACCAGAAAGTTTTCCCGCAGGACCGGGTCGTTGAGCCGTCCTTCTTCTTCCACCGGCAGGTCCGGTCGCGCCGCGCAAAATGCCTGGGCATAGGCACCACGACCGCCACCAGGCTGAGGGGCGCCATTGTCGCGATAGACCTTGACGCGCTCCAGCCCGCAAGACGGCGACTTTTGCATGAAGATGTACCCGCAAATGTCCTCGAGTTCATCGGCCATCTTTTGCCCGTACGTTTGCAGCGGTTCGGTGACGTCCAGTTGAGTGTTGACCGTGCCCACCACTCTAGGGCTGGCAGGCTCGCCCACCAGTCGGATGGGCTCACGGGGGATCCCCAGGCCGATCGCCACTTCCGGGCAGATGCGCGCGAAGTCGAAGTGCTCGGCCAAGGCATCCCGGCACAGCAGAGATTGTTTATGCCCGGCGTTGTAGCGCACCTCGTCGCCCATCAAGCAAGCGCTGATGGCAAGGCGAGGCTTGGGCGCGGCGGCAGAGTGGGGCATCGATACCTCAGGCGGAACGCTGGCTCGGAGACGTGAGCATTGATCGCATCATAGGTGTATACCTATACAAGTCAATCGTCTTGTATAAGATCTTCCGGGGGATGACTTAGTTCCAGCCGCTGAGCCAACAGTGGGCATCTTGCAACGACTGCCAAGGCAGCCGCTGATTGCGTTGGGTCAAAACCGCCTGAAGTTCGATTTCTATCACCACGCCGGCCTCGTCGCAGAACAGTTCGGTGACCAGGAAATGCTTTTCGCGGTTCATGGGGCGGGCTGCCGTCCATTTCGACAGCAGCAACTTGCGGGGGTTGAGGCGATGGCGCGCCGGGCTATTCAAGCTGGGCGATCAGCTTGCGAGCCGCCTCGCTGCCGCTGATCCAGGCGCCTTCGACGCGCCCTGAGAGACACCAGTCGCCGCACACATATACGCCCAGGTCGACATCGGCCAAGGTGTTCCATTCACGTCCCCCGACTGGACGGGCGTAAAGCCAGCGGTGCGCCAAGGTGAAGCTGGGTGCGGGCATGGTGCAATCGAGCAGCTCGGCGAACGCGCCGTGCAAATGCTCGATCACTTGTTCTTTGGGCAGGTCGATGTGTTGCCGACTCCAGGTGCTGGTGGCGTGCAGTACCCAAGTGTCGCGGGTGGTGTCCCGGCCCGGTTTGCTGCGATCACGAGCGACCCAGTCCAGCGGGCTGTCCTGCACGAAGCAGCCTTGCATGGCCGTTTGCAGTGGCGCATCGAAGGCGACCGCCACGGCCCAGGTAGGGTCCATCTGCACCCCCGCAGCGGCGGCGGCAAGCTTGGGCACGGTGGCCAGCAACGCGGTGGCTTGTGGCGCCGGGACAGCGATGATCACGTGACTGAACGGGCCGAAATTGCGCCCATCGGCATCCTGCAGGTGCCAGTGCTGGGTGCCGCGAAACACTTCGGTGATGCGGCAGGCATACTCGACAGGCAATTCTCCTAGCATCTCCCGGCCAATGGCGCTCATGCGGGGCGTGCCGACCCAGCGGATCTGCTCGTCGGGCGATGGGCTCAAGACCCCGGAATTGGAGTTGTACAACAGAGGCGTCCACTCACCGACACAGCCGGCGGCTTGCCATTGTTGAACCTGATTGACGAAGCGGCGGTCGCGGGCGGTAAAGTACTGCGCGCCCATGTCGAGGGAGCCTACTTCGCTGCGCTTGCTGGACATGCGCCCACCGGGGCCCCGGCTCTTTTCGAACAGTTGAACGCTGTGCCCGGCCTTGTGCAAGGCCTGAGCGGCTGCCAGCCCGGCGATGCCGGTACCGATGATGGCGATAGGTGCGGTCATGTTTGGCCTCGTTGCTTGTGCACAGACTACGCTTTCAAACAAACCTGTACAATAAGCAGCTCTGGTATAAGTTATGGCGTCCCTGCTTAAATGGTTGCCCTATTTTTATCTGAGAAGAGGTCCCGGTAAAAGTGCCTCACTCCTCTAAAAATAGATCGGCGCGCGCTGTCCTGCCCCCCACGAGGAACCTGCCATGCACCTATTGATGACCGGCGGCACGGGCCTTATAGGCCGTCGCCTGTGCCAACACTGGCTTGCCCAAGGCCATCGACTGACGGTGCTCAGCCGACGACCGGCAGAAGTTTCCCGACTGTGCGGTACGACGGTGCAGGGCATCGCGACGTTGTCCGAACTGGGCGACGAACCCGTTGATGCCGTGATCAATCTGGCCGGTCAGCCGATTGCCGCGCGCCCTTGGACGGACGCTCGCCGCAAGAGCTTGTGGGCCAGTCGCATCGGCCTCACGGAAAACCTCCTGGGCTGGCTGGAACATCGTTCCCTGCGGCCACAGGTGCTGATTTCCGGCTCGGCGGTGGGCTGGTATGGCGACGCCGGGGAGCGGGAAATCACCGAGGCCTCGCAGCCGGTGCACGAGGATTTCGCCAGCCGCCTGTGTGGTGCCTGGGAAGAGACCGCGCTGCGTGCCGAGTCCCTGGGCATACGGGTGGCCTGCGTGCGCACTGGCCTGGTGCTGGCCAGCGACGGGGGCTTTCTGGCCCAGCTCAAGCTGCCATTCAAACTGGGCCTGGGTGGCCCCATCGGCAGCGGCCAACAATGGATGCCGTGGATTCACATCGACGACCAAATCGCCCTGATTGATTTTATCTTGCACCGCAGTGATGCCCGCGGTCCTTATAATGCGTGCGCGCCGCAGCCTGTGCGCAATCGCGAGTTTGCTCGCGCATTCGGCCAGGTCCTGCATCGCCCGGCATTCATGCCTTTGCCCGCGTTCGTGCTGCGCCCGCTGGGGGAAATGTCCGGGCTGCTGCTGGGCGGCCAGCGCGCACGGCCGGCGCGGTTGCAGGAGGCTGGCTTTGTTTTTCGTTTCACCGACTTGTCCACGGCGCTGGCTGATCTGGCGCCCAGGCTTTAAGCGTTACTTGTGACGTGCAACCCGCTAATAGGATCTCGCATGACCGATCACGCCCTGCTGTTGGTCAATCTGGGCTCACCGGCTTCGACCGATGTGGCCGACGTTCGCCGTTACCTCAATCAGTTTTTGATGGACCCCTACGTCATCGACCTGCCGTGGCCGGTGCGTCGCCTGCTGGTGTCGCTGATCCTGGTCAAGCGCCCGGAGCAGTCGGCACACGCCTATGCGTCCATCTGGTGGGATGAAGGCTCGCCCCTGGTGGTGCTGACCCGGCGTTTGCAGACGGTGATGCGCGAGCAGTGGAATCACGGTCCGGTGGAAATCGCCATGCGCTACGGTGAGCCTTCGCTGCAGACGGTGCTGACGCGTCTGGCCGGGCAAGGGGTGAATATGATCACCCTGGTTCCGCTCTATCCGCAGTTCGCTGACAGCACCGTGACGACTGTGATCGAGGAAGCCAGACGAGTGGTTCGCGAGCACAGGCTGGCAGTGAAATTCGCCACCGTGAAGCCGTTCTACGATCAGCCGGAGTACATCGAGGCGTTGGCCGCCAGCGCCCAGCCTCACCTGGACGCGGCGCCTTACGATCACCTGCTGTTGAGCTTCCACGGCTTGCCCGAGCGCCACCTTACCAAGCTCGACCCGACGGGCAATCACTGCCTGAAAAACGCTGATTGCTGTCGCAACGCGTCGCCCGAGGTGCTGGCCACCTGTTACCGGGCGCAATGCTTCCATGTGGCGGCTGCGTTTGCCGCCAGCCTGGGGCTGCCGGAGGGCAAATGGTCGGTGTCGTTCCAGTCGCGGCTGGGCCGCGCAAAATGGATCGAACCCTACACCGAGGCGCGTCTGGACGAACTGGGCAAACAAGGCGTCAAACGCTTGCTCGTCATGTGCCCGGCGTTCGTGGCGGACTGCATCGAAACCCTGGAAGAAATCGGCGACCGTGGCCGCGAGCAATTCGTCGCGGCGGGGGGCGAGGAACTGGTCCTGGTGCCGTGCCTGAACGACAACCTGCAATGGGCGCAGGCGTTGAATGTGCTGTCCGAGCGGGCAGTGGTGGAGGCTTGATCCAACGGTCATCGGGCTCATGGGCGGCTCGGATCAGGTGATCAGGCGATTTTCGCCTACCCGGTATTTGTTCGGAGAGTCCCTGGTGATCACGCGCCTGCACGTCTGATCCGAGCTTGTCCGCCGCCCGACGGACAAGCCTGTGGCACAGTCAATCCTGTGGAGCCCTCTTCCAACTGTCATGCCCCGGCAACACCAGGTTCAACGCAATCGCCACCACCGCGCACAGCGCAATCCCCTTGAGCCCGAAATCATTCGGCCCAGTCCCACTGCCCACCAGCACGCCACCGATCCCGAACACCAGCGTCACCGACACAATCACAAGGTTGCGCGCTTCGCCCAGGTCGATCTTGTGCCGGATCAAGGTGTTCAACCCTACCGCCGCAATCGAGCCGAACAGCAGGCACAGAATCCCGCCCATCACCGGCACCGGGATGCTCTGCAACAGCGCGCCAAACTTGCCGATGAACGCGAGGCTGATGGCAAACACCGCCGCCCAGGTCATGATCTTCGGGTTGTAGGCCTTGGTCAGCATCACTGCGCCGGTCACCTCGGCATAGGTGGTGTTGGGCGGGCCGCCGAACAGTCCGGCGGCGGTGGTGGCCAGGCCGTCACCCAGCAGAGTGCGGTGCAGGCCGGGTTTCTTCAGGTAGTCACGGCCGGTCACACTGCCGACGGCGATAACGCCGCCGATGTGCTCGATGGCCGGTGCCAACGCAACCGGCACAATGAACAGGATCGCCTGCCAGTTGAACGCCGGTGCGGTGAAGTGGGGCAGGGCCAGCCAAGGCGCGGCGGCGATTTTCGCCACATCGACCACGCCGAACCAGAACGACAGGGCAAAGCCCACCAGCACGCCAGAGATGATCGGCACCAGGCGAAAGATGCCCTTGCCGAATACCGCCACCACAATGGTGGTCAGCAGTGCGGGCATGGAGATGAACATCGCGGTGCGGTAAGGGATCAGCTCGGTGCCGTCGCCGGCCTTGCCCATGGCCATGTTGGCGGCGATGGGGGCCATGGCCAGGCCGATGGAGATCACCACCGGGCCGATCACCACGGGTGGCAACAGGCGGTCGATGAAGCCAGGGCCCTTGAGCTTCACGGCCAGGCCCATGAAGGTGTAGACGAAGCCGGCAGCCATCACCCCGCCCATGGTCTCGGCCAGGCCGAACTGGCCTTTGGCGAGAATGATCGGGGTGATGAAGGCGAAGCTCGACGCCAGGAATACCGGCACCTGGCGTCCGGTGACCAGTTGAAACAGCAGAGTGCCCAACCCGGCCGTGAACAGGGCGACGTTGGGGTCAAGGCCGGTGATCAACGGCATCAGTACCAGGGCACCGAACGCCACGAACAGCATCTGTGCGCCGGACAGTACCTGGCGCCACAGCGGATCGTTGAACTCGTCGGCCATGCTCAAGCGTCCTTCTGCTTGGTGCCGAAGATCTTGTCGCCGGCATCGCCCAGGCCGGGGATGATGTAGCCATGCTCGTTCAAGCGTTCATCGATGGAGGCCGTGTAGATCTGCACGTCGGGGTGGGCTGTTTCCACCGCCGCGATGCCTTCTGGCGCAGCCACCAGAACCATGGCGCGAATGTCCTTGCAGCCAGCTTTTTTCAGCAGGTCGATGGTGGCGACCATGGAGCCGCCGGTGGCCAGCATCGGGTCGATGATCATGGCCAGCCGCTCGTCGATGCCCAGTACCAGCTTTTCCAGGTAGGTGTGGGCTTCCAGGGTCTGCTCGTTGCGGGCGACGCCCACGGCGCTGACCTTGGCCCCGGGGATCAGGCTGAGGACGCCTTCGAGCATGCCAATGCCGGCGCGCAGAATCGGCACCACCGTGATCTTCTTGCCAGCGATTTTCTCGACCTGTACCGGGCCGCACCACCCTTCAATCTCGTAGTTTTCCAGCGGCAGGTCCTTGGTGGCCTCATAGGTCAGCAAGGCACCCACTTCCTGCGCGAGCTCGCGGAAGTTTTTCGTGCTGATGTCGGCGCGGCGCATCAGGCCGAGCTTGTGGCGAATCAGCGGGTGACGGATCTCACGGATGGGCATGGCATTGGGCTCCTGGCGGCAAAAAAACGAGCTAGATTAATCCATTCGGTCAACATTTAGCACGTTAGTCCACAAATGCTTGAACTGTCGTGGGCAGATGCGTACCTTTGCCCGCTTTTCCCCGACCGACCCCTCCGGAGAGCGCCATGTCCGCTGATCTCGAACACATCCGCCAAGTGATGCGCGAAGCCGATTGCCTGCACCCTGAAGCCACTGTCGAGGCCGCCATCGCCCGTGTCGGCGCGCAAATCAACGCCGATCTCGCCGACCGCAATCCGGTGGTGTTCTGCGTGATGAACGGCGGCCTTATCTTTTCCGGGAAGCTTCTGACCCACCTGGACTTCCCGCTGGAGGCGTCCTACCTGCACGCTACTCGCTACCGCAACACGACCAGCGGCGGCGATCTGTTCTGGAAAGCCAAGCCGGAAGTGTCGTTCATAGACCGCGATGTGCTGATCATCGACGACATCCTCGACGAAGGGAACACCCTCAGCGCCATCATCGATTTCTGCAAGCACGCGGGTGCCAGCGCGGTGCATACGGCGGTGCTGGTGGACAAGGACCATGACCGCAAGGCCGTGCCGGGGTTGAAGGCGACTTACACCGGTTTGTCCTGCGAGGACCGCTACGTGTTCGGCTACGGGATGGATTACAAGGGTTACTGGCGCAACGCGGCGGGGATCTATGCGGTAAAGGGGCTGTAGACCGCTCACCTTTTTTCAGTGCGCAAGATTGTGCGGTACAGTGTTCCCCCGCCTGCCCGGAGCCTGTCATGCGCTTGAAGATTGCCGCTTTCGCCTTGCTGTCTACCGTGATGTTCAACGTCCATGCCGCGCCGGCCCCGGCGGCCAGCGCGCCGATGCACGGGCAGTTCCTGCCGCCCGATGATCTGGACCTGCGCAGCGACAAGCCCGAGCAACAGCAGTTGTTGCAGGTCACCGAGTTCACCGTCGTGGTGGGCAACCAGCGTCAATCCGACCAGCAACCGATTCCAGTCACCGCGCCGTTGTCGGTGCGCCTCAAGGGTAAATCCTTGAACAAGGGCGCCACCATCAGCGAGGCGGTGCTGACGTTCGACAGCGAAAGCAAAAGCCTGAAGAAGCCGGTCTATGACGAAGCGACTCGGACCTTGACCCTCAACTACCCGCTGGTCCAATACCGCACCCTGATCGACCTGCTGCGCAACGACACTGTCTACGTGCAGTTTTTGACCTATGCCAACGGTCATATCTGGGCGGACATTCACACCGGCGCCGAACACGCGCGTTGAGCCAGCAGGCGCGGCGGAGTTACACTTGCCGCCCCGTGAACGGCCGAAGCGAGTTGGTAACCAGATGCGTAAAGACAAGAAGCAGGTGATTGGTGACGAGATCGGCGACGCGCAGATCAAATTGTTCCTCGATTTCGAACCGGTGGACGCCACTTCGCCGTCGCTGCACAAACTGATCAAGGCCTACCGTGGCCTGCGCGTCGATGACTTCGAGCGCTTTGTCGGCTTCTTCAAGGCTGCCGGTTTCGACCTGAACGGCAAGGACGAGCAAGGCCAGGATTTCATTGCGCTGATCAAGGATCAGCGCAATGCGCCCGAGTACATCGAGATCATCGAAAAGGCTCGTTGAAAAAAAACGCCCCGAAAGGGGCGTTTTTCATGATGCCGGGCGGATCAGGCGTAGTGCTGAGCACCGTCGGTCCGGGCCACCAGGTCCAGCGCTTCGCTGCTCTGGGTGCTGACGCGACGATACAGCTCGGCGTCGGTCTGCAAGGCCTTTTCCCGTGCGGGGAAGATTTCCGCGAGTTTCGCCGCCCAGGTGGTACGGGTCTGCTCGGGGAAGCAACGCTCGATCAACTCCAGCATGATCGAAACCGTCACCGAGGCGCCCGGCGAGGCACCCAGCAGGGCCGCCAGCGAGCCATCCTTGGCCGAAACCAGTTCGGTGCCGAATTGCAGCACCCCGCCTTTCTTCGGGTCTTTCTTGATGATCTGCACGCGCTGGCCGGCCACTTCAAGGCGCCAGTCCTCGGCCTTGGCTTCGGGGTAGAAGCGGCGCAGGGATTCCAGGCGCTGGTCCATGGACTGGCGCACTTCGTTCACCAGGTATTTGGTGAGGTCCATGTTGTCCCGGGCCACCGCCAGCATCGGCCCGATGTTGCCGGCCCGCACTGACATCGGCAGGTCGAGGAACGAACCGTGCTTGAGGAACTTGGTGGTGAAGCCGGCATAAGGCCCGAACAGCAAGGACTTCTTGCCGTCCACCACGCGGGTGTCCAGGTGCGGCACCGACATGGGCGGCGAGCCGACGGCGGCCTGGCTATAGACCTTGGCCTGATGGCGCTCGACCACTTCCGGCTTGTCACAGCGCAGCCACTGGCCGCTGACCGGGAAGCCGCCGAAGCCTTTGCTTTCCTCGATCCCGGACAGCTGCAGCAACGGCAGCGCCGCGCCGCCGGCGCCGAGGAAGACGAAGCGGGCGTCAATGTCACGGCTTTCACCGTTGTTGACGTCCTTGACGTTGACCCGCCAGCCGCTGCCCTGACGGCTCAGGCCGGTGACCTTCTTGCAATATTTGACTTGAGCATCCGGCGCGCGGGCCAGATGGGCCAGCAGCTTGTTGGTCAAGGCGCCGAAGTTGACGTCGGTGCCCCCTTGTACGCGGGTGGCGGCGATGTGCTGATCGGCGGGGCGGCCAGGCATCATCAGCGGCATCCACTCGACCATTTTGGCCTTGTCTTCGGTGTATTCCATGCTGGCAAAGGCGTGATGCTGCGAGAGCATCTCATGGCGCTTCTTGAGGAAAGCAATGCCTTTGTCACCCTCGACATAGCTCAGGTGCGGGATGGGGTTGATGAAATCCTTGGCCGGGCCGAAGTCACCGAGGCGCGCCAGGTACGCCCAGAACTGCTTGGAAACCTCGAACTGGGCGTTGATCTGCACGGCTTTCTTGATGTCCACCGAGCCGTCGGCAGCCTGCGGGGTGTAGTTCAGCTCGCACAGGCCAGCGTGGCCGGTACCGGCGTTGTTCCATGGGTTGGAGCTCTCGGCGGCACCGGAGTCCATCAGCTCGACCACTTCCACTTTAAGCGTCGGGTCCAGTTCCTTGAGCAGTACCGCGAGGGTGGCACTCATGATGCCCGCTCCGACCAGCACTACATCAACTGCTTCGTTATGCGCCATGTAACGCGTCTCCAAAATCTTCAGCACCAAATTGACAGCAAGGCGTCGCTTTCACCATTCGACCATCGGTGAGCGCGATTGTCTTGCCCAGCGAAAAGCTTCAGGCCCGGGTGACTGAATGCACCGGGGTGCCAGCCGTGGATGCTGTTCGGGACGTCGAAAAAGCTATTGGGAATGCAGAACTGTTCATTTGCTCGCCACACTCTTGTGAAGTAGGAAAATCCGTTCTTTCACGCTCTTTTGGAGTCGTTGACCTCAAAAAGGCCGCCGGGCACGTCACCAGAATCGGTGGGCGAGCAATGGCAGCTCTGCGGGGCAAGGGAGAAAGGCGATGCGGGAAAACCCGACATGGCGCTTCGACTGGCCCTGCGTGGGCGACTCTCTGTGGGCAATGCCGGAGCAAATGGAAGCATTTGCGATGGTGCGAGGCCCGATCAGGAGACGTCCTTATAATCGGGGGGAGATTATAACGACGATTTGCCGAGAAATGATCCTGTTACCTGACATTTCTTGTGCGCCTGCCACAAAAGTGTGCGGTGACTGGCCGGTCTGGCCGAGGGCTTCGGCCTGCTGGTTTGCCGGGGGGCTGCACCGCTATACTGCGGTCCTGTTGCCTATCCCTGGAGAGACGAGCATGTTGCAACGCCTGTTGTTTGGTTTGATCGCTGTGGCCAGCCTGACGTTGGCCGGTTGTGCCAACAGCCCGCAACAACTTAGCCCGCAGCCGCGGCTGACGTCGCAATTCGCGGCTGTCGGGCAGGGTCAGCAAGTGACCGTGCGCGTGGTCGACGGTCGTGCCTCGCAGAGCCTGGGCACCCGTGGCGGTCTGTATCCCGAGACCAGCGCTGTTACCGTCAATGGCAGCGATCTGCTGCCAAAATTGCAGGCTCAGACTGAAGCCGCTGTACGCCTGCTGGGTTACACCCCGGTTCAGGGTGGTGCCGGTCCGCAGCTGACTGTGACCTTGACCGACCTCAAATACCAGTCGCCCAAGGACAGCATGTACGTGACCGAGGCGACCATCAGCGCCAACTTCCGCGCTGACGTGGTCAATGGTGGCCGACACTACAGCGGTCGCTACGCCGCGTCCCTGGATCAGCGTTTCGGCATGGCGCCGAATCAGGACACCAATACCCGTCTGGTGGGTGATGTGTTGAGTGATGCGTTGACGCGGGTGTTCAAGGATGCCACGGTCGGCCAGACCCTGGGTCAGCAGTAACCTCGGCGGTCATCGCGCTCCTGCTGGGTGGGCTCGATAATGACGTTCACTCAGTGGGAGCAGGGCTCGTCCGCGATGGAGTTGCGCCCAAGGGCTGCTCCCAAGGGGGTAGCCGCTCAGGCTGCTTGATACAGGTCCAGCAAACTGATCCCCGTTGCCACATCCAGCTCCGGCCACGCGCTGTGCTGGTGGCCGCTCAAGGCGCAGTACACCACCCAGTCGCGGTCCTGCACGTTGAACGCCAAGGCGTCGATAAGGGCTTCCTGCTCGTCGCTGGGGGCGATCAGGTAGAGGCGATCCTGGTTCTGGGCGTGCAGCATGTCAAACTCCGAGGCTGTTCCAACGAGGGGCAACAGCCTGGCGCTTTTACATGACGAGCATATGACGCCGCCTTACAGCGGCAACCCGGCCTTGACCCGATACTGGTTGCGCACCGGTGTGGCGTACTGCAGCACCAGATAGGGCTGCTGCTCGGGCGGGCAATCATCCAGCCGGCTTTGCCACTCCTCCTTGGCCTGGTTCAGTTCCTCGACGCCAAACAGGCTATCGGCGGTCGGGACACTCAGGCTCGGGTCGGCGTCGGCCCATTGGGCGTAGGCCAGGTAGTGCGCCGGGAACAAGCGGTAGCCGCTCAGAATCAGGCGATCGACCTCCACGGCAAGCTGCTTGGTGTCCTCGAACGACTCGGTGATCGGTGCCGCGAAGTTCACGTGCACGCGGCCCTTGTAGCCGGTGATGCCTTTTGCAATGCTGGCGTCGTCTTCGCCTGGTGCTTTGGTGTAGCTTCCCGTGGTCGCGCGCAGGTACAGCTCGCGGGCCTTGGCCTGGTCGCAGGGGTCGTACTCGTAGCTGATGGACACCGGCGTCAGGTTCAGCGATTGAATGACTTCACTGAATGGCTCGTCCTTGCGGCTCATGTGAAACATTTTCAGGATCGCCGAATCGGTACGGTCATCACCGTCCTTGGCCCGGCCTTCGGCCTGGGCGATCCAGATCGACTGGCAGTCGGTGCGGATCGAATGGCTGATGTACGCCGACAGCAGTTGGTAAGCGGCGAGCTTTTCTCGGCGCCCGCTCAGGGACCGGTGCACGATGAAACTCTTGTTCAGGCGCATCAGGTCGCTGACGAAGGGCTTCTGCAACAGGTTGTCGCCAATGGCGATACGCGGCGTCGGCAACCCGGCGTGGTACACCGCATAGTTGACGAAGGCCGGGTCCATGACGATGTCGCGGTGGTTGGCCAGGAACAGATAGGCACTCCCGGACTTGAACTGCTCGACACCGGTATAAGTCACACCGTCAGTGGCGCGGTCGATGGTCTTGTCGACGTAGTGTTCGATCTTGTCCTGCAAGGTCGCGACACTGACCACGCTGGCGAACTCACGACGCAGCCGATGAGCTATAAGGGGTTTGAGGGCCCAGCCAAAGGTGCCTGCGGTGCGGGGAAAACGAAAGTGGGTAAGGATGTCGAGGAACGCCTGGTCACTGAGCAGCCTGTTCAATACAGCAGGTACTTCGGCATCGTCGTAGGGTCGGATGGCATCAAATTCGCCCATCATGCTCTCTTGTAGTGTGAACAACAGATGATCAGGATTGCGGCGCGGGCAAAGTGGTCAGGGCCGGTGCGCCTTCAATTAGACCGCCGATTATACGCATAACTCACTGGAGAGGCCGCGATGCTGGAAACCGAAGCTTATGACTGCCCTTATTGCGGCGAGCCGGCCGAGGCCGTGCTGGACCTGTCGGGCGGCGATCAGCAGTACATCGAGGATTGCCCGGTGTGCTGCCGGCCGATCATTTTTACCCTGCAGACTGATGGCCAGGAATGGATGCTGGACGTGCACAGCGAGAATGAATGATGCGCAGAGTCTACGAGCCGGAAAGTCTGATCGAGGCGCAGATGCTCATCGGCATGCTGGCCAGTGAAGGGGTGCATGCCTATTTGAGCGGTGGCGATCTGATGGGTGGGGTGGGCGATCTGCCCGCACTGGGCCTGTTGTCGCTCAATGTCGATAACGACCAGGCGGATCAGGCGCGCCAGTTGATCGCCGAGTACAATGCCGCTCTGCCGCTGTCCTGGGATGAACAACCGGACAGCTTTCCTGGCATTTTGTTGTGTTGAAGGCAAGCCGCCCACGTGGCTTGGCCGAAGAGTGTATTTGCTGATGTGTGGACGTTATGCGCTGTTTCGCTGGTCGCCGACCTTTGCCGCCCTGTCGGGGTTTCCGGCCGATCAGAAGGCTCAGTGGAATATTTCACCGGGGGACTCGGTGCTGATCCAGCGTCTGAATGAGGGGCAGCCCGAGTTGGCACGGGTGCGCTGGGGGCTGACGCCAGCCTGGCTCACCGACCTGTCCCGCACGCCGGCCCATGCCCGGGCGGAAACGCTGGTGGAGCAGCCGATGTTTCGTGAAGCGTTTCGCCTGCGCCGTTGCCTGATCCCGGCCAACGGGTTTTATGAGTGGCGGGGCGGCGTGCGCAAACGGCCTTACTGGCTGACGCCGGGGGAGGGGTCTTCGCTGTTCTTCGCGGCGATCTGGGAGGCGTATCCGGTGCAGGACCAGATTTGGCTGAGCACCGCCGTGATCACCCAGCCTGCCGCCGGGCAACGCCGTCCGCTGATCCTGGACGCGTCGGGTCAGCAGGCCTGGCTGGACCCTGAAACGCCGCTGCCGGTGTTGCACAGCCTGCTGGCAGCGCCACCCGCCGCCCTGCGCGAGCGACTGCTGGCCAATCTGGTGAACGACCCCAAGCTCAATGCGCCGGAATGCCTGACGCCAGGTTGAGGCTGCAGGTATCAGCCGATCCAGCCGCTGACTTTCATTGCGTCGTACAGCGAAATGATCGCCAGCACGAAGAACGCCACCGCTGCCAGGCGACGAATCAGGTTCAACGGCAGCTTGTCGGCGGCAAAGTTGCCGGCCAGCACTACCGGCACGTTGGCAATCAGCATCCCCAGTGTGGTACCGATGATCACCAGCAGCAGGTGCGGGTACTGCGCAGCCAACATGACGGTCGCGACCTGAGTCTTGTCACCGATTTCGGCGATGAAGAACGCGATCAGCGTGGTCAGGAACGGGCCGTAATTGCGTTTGCCGGTCCCTTCGTCGTCGTCCATCTTGTCCGGGACCAAGGTCCACAGCGCGGTCGCGGTGAAGCTGGCGGCCAGAATCCAGTGCCGAACGACATCCGTGAGATAGGTACTCATCCAGGCGCCTACCGCCGCGGCAGCAGCATGGTTGGCCAGGGTCGCGACGACGATACCGGCGATGATCGGCCAGGGCTTGCGAAAGCGCGCCGCAAGGATCAGTGCGAGTAACTGGGTCTTGTCGCCGATTTCAGCCAGCGCGACGATCCCGGTAGGGACGAGAAGGGATTCCAACATCAGGTGCTTTCCTATGGGGGCGGGTCGACACGGCTATGACACGTACAGCCTCCCCGCCCCGGGTAAGGTGTTCGTGTCATAGGTCTTGTCAAACCTGGGTCCGTCTGAAGCGGACCTCTGGGTCGCACGCGCCATGGTCTGAGGACCAAGTATGTTGACGCGTGCCGGACGAGCATGGCGCTCGTGGGAGACTACTCCCCTAGGACGGAGCGGATTCTGCCTAGACTCCGGCGTTTACGCAAGCACGGATTTCACCCGCGTTTGGCACGATAGACCTTGAACCCTTGGCCCTCTGCCAGTACGGCACAGATGCCCACATGCTTTTCGATCAATGGCTGATAGCGCAGGAAGCTATTGGCCACCAAGCGGAGTTCACCACCTTTTTTCAGATGTTCGCTGGCTTTTCGCAGCATGGTTTCCGATGCTGAATAATCGGTGTGAACACCGGTGTGGAACGGCGGGTTGCTCAGAATCGCATCCAGATAAAGCGGTGCGGCGTCTATGCCATCCCCATTGATGACCTCGGCTTCCAGGCCATTGGCGGCGAGGGTCAGGCGGCTGCTGGCGACCGCGAAGGCGTCCACGTCGAGCATCGTCACGCTGTTCTGCGGGTAGCGCTGCTTGATGGCCGCACCGAGCACCCCGGCACCACAGCCGAAGTCGAGAATGTGCCCTTTGGGCAGGCCGGACAGCGCTTCGAGCAACAGCGCCGTGCCGCGATCCAGGCGGCCATGGCTGAACACGCCGGGCAGGGTGACGACGCTCAAGGGCTGCTCGTGCAGGTCGAGTTTGTAGCGTTGCGCGAGGCTTTCCAGGCTGACGGCGGCGGGCGGGGTGTCGACCTGCACTTGCCAGAGCTGGCAGTGGCGGGCGCTGTCGAGCTTGCGCGGTTTGCCGAAGGCGTGCAGTTGCTTGGCCGCGCCTTCAATGCCACCGCGCTTTTCGCCGACCAGAAACAGCTGTTTGCCGCCCAGGCGCGAGGCCAGGGCGTTGAGCAGGTAGTTGGCGAGGTCACGGGACTTGGGCAGAAACAGTACGGCGGCCTCGAAGACCGTGTCGGGAGCCGCTACACCGAAGGCGCTGCGCCCGCTGAAACGGGCGTCGAGTGTGTGCTGATCGCCTGCATGCCAGCACCAGCCATGGGCGTCCGGCAGTTGGCCCAACAGGTCGTCAGCGGGCAGCCCGGCCAGCAGCACCGGGCCTTGGAACAGTTGAGCTTGGCGAAGCAACACTTCACTGCGCGGGTCCATGGAGGGCTCCTGCAAAAAGCGCGGAGTCTATCAGGGATGGCGGTTCTACAGGATGGCGTTGGCCGCCAACTGCCCGATGATCCGCTGCCGCGCCTCGCGGCTGCCCCAGGCGTTGTGCGGCGTGACGATCAACCGAGGAATGCTGTTATCCAGCAGCGGATTGCCCTGGGTGGGTGGCTCCACTGTCAGCACGTCCGTCGCCGCGCCGCCGAGATGGCCGGCACGAAGCGCATCGGCCAGCGCGTGCTCGTCAACCAGGCCACCGCGCCCGGTATTGACTACAAAAGCCCCCGGCTTGAGCAGGCCCAATTCCCGCGCGCCGATCAGGTTGCGAGTCTGCTCGGTCAGCGGGCAGTGCAGGGTCAGGGCGTCGATCTGCGGTAACAGCTCGTCCAACGCCAGGCGATCTGGGCGCGCCGGGCGCCCCGGCAACTGGCCGATCAACACACGCATGCCGAAGGCTTCAGCCAGCCGCCCGACGGCGCTCCCCAGCTCGCCATGACCCAGCAGCCCCAAGGCCTTGCCTTCCAGTTCGACAATGGGAAAGTCCAGCAGACAGAACTGGCTGGCCTGCTGCCAGCGCCCGGCCTTGATGGCCTGTTGATAGTCGGGAAAGCGGGTGGCCAGAGCGAGCAGCAGCATCAGCGTGTGCTGCGCCACGGACGGCGTGCCGTAGCCTTTGCAATTCCGTACCGGGATGCCGCGGGCCTGGGCAGCCTCCAGATCAATATTATTGGTGCCGGTTGCCGACACCAGAATCAATTCGAGATCGGGCAGCTGCGCCAGGGTCGACGCATCCAGACGCACCTTGTTGACGATGGCCACGCTGGCACCTTGCAAGCGCTGGACAATGTCCTGCTCTGCCGTCGCATCGTGCAGTTGCAATTCATCGAATGCTGCCTGCAATGGTGCGGGGTCCAGGTCGCCAAGGTCGAGCGAGCGATAGTCGAGAAACACGGCACGGGACAAGGGCATCGGCACATCTCCGAAAGAAAATTGCTCTTACCCTAGGCGCTGCGCTGTCCGGGTACAAGTGTAAGCAACTGTATCTGTCCCCTGGCGGGCGGCTGGCGTAAGGTGGCCGTCTTGCCGTTTGACTGCCGAGGCTGCCATGTACTGGACCGAATTTCTCACCGTTGCATTGATCCACCTGCTGGCGGTGGCCAGCCCCGGCCCGGACTTTGCTGTGGTGGTTCGCGAAAGCGTGGCCCATGGCCGTCGTGCTGGAACATGGACGGCGTTCGGCGTTGGCTCGGCGATTTTTCTCCATGTAGGCTATTCGCTGCTGGGCATCGGCCTGATCGTTTCCCAATCCATTGTGCTGTTCAATGGCTTGAAATGGCTGGCGGCCGCCTACCTGCTGTATATCGGTTTCAAGGCCATCCGCGCCAAACCGGCCCAGCCCGGTGAGCAGGCGCTTGCGCTCGAGCCCAAGGTGCGTACGCCTCGGCAAGCCTATGTAGCCGGCTTCATGACCAACGGTCTGAATCCCAAGGCCACACTGTTCTTCCTGTCGCTGTTCACTGTAGTGATCAACCCTCATACGCCGCTGCTGGTGCAAGCCGGCTATGGGGTGTACCTGGCGGTGGCCACCGGCTTGTGGTTTTGTCTGGTAGCGATGCTGTTCAGCCAGCAGCGGGTGCGTGCCGGTTTCGCGCGGATGGGGCACTGGTTCGACCGCACCATGGGTGCCGTACTGATCGCCTTGGGCGTGAAAATCGCCTTGACCAGGATGCATTGAAGCCCAAGCGTCGCCTGCCGTAAATCATCTGGCTGCCCAAGCCTTTAAAGTGGCCTAGTCTTGTCTGTCAGGCTTACGCACACCGATAAAGGACTTGAACGATGCAGACTCGAGTGATTCCGCCGGCCGAGGGTGCCTATGAATACCCGTTGCTGATCAAACGGCTGCTGATGTCTGGAAGCCGCTACGAGAAAACCCGAGAGATCGTTTACCGCGACGTGCTGCGCTACAGCTACCCGACCCTTACCGAGCGGATCGCGCGGTTGGCCAACGTACTGACCGAGGCGGGCGTCAAGGCAGGGGACACCGTGGCTGTGATGGATTGGGACAGTCACCGCTACCTGGAGTGCATGTTCGCCATACCGATGCTCGGCGCCGTCATCCATACCATCAATGTGCGTCTGTCTCCCGAGCAGATTCTGTTCACCATGAACCACGCCGAAGACCGCGTGGTGCTGGTCAACAGCGATTTCATCGGCCTCTACAACGCCATCGGCGGCCAGCTGGAGACCGTAGAGAAGACCTTCCTCATCACCGACGGGGAGACCAAGACCGCCGATCTGCCGAACCTGGTGGGGGAATATGAACAGCTGCTGGCCGCTGCCAGCCCGGCGTATGAGTTTGCCGACTTCGACGAGAACTCGGTAGCCACCACGTTCTACACCACCGGCACCACCGGCAACCCCAAGGGCGTGTATTTCACCCACCGTCAGATCGTCCTCCACACTCTGGCTGAAGCGGCGTTGGTGGGCGGTGTCGACAGCGTGCGTCTGATGGGCACCAACGATGTGTATATGCCCATCACCCCGATGTTCCACGTGCATGCCTGGGGCATTCCCTATGTGTCGACCTTGATGGGCATCAAACAGGTCTACCCCGGCCGCTATGAACCGGACATGCTGGTCAAGCTGTGGCAGGAGGAAAAGGTCACTTTTTCCCACTGCGTACCGACCATTCTGCAGATGCTGATCCACTGCAAGTCGGGCGAAGGGCTGGATTTCAAGGGGTGGAAAATCATCATTGGCGGCAGCGCCCTGAGTCGCCCGTTGTACGAAGCCGCCAAGGCCCGGGGCATTCAGTTGACGGCGGCCTATGGCATGTCGGAGACCTGCCCGATGATCTCCTGTGCGCACATCAACGACCAACTGCAGGGTGCCAGCGAAGAGGAGCGCACGCGCTACCGCATCAAGGCCGGGGTGCCGGTGTCACTGGTAGAGGCGGCCATCGTCGATACGGACGGCAACTTCCTCCCCGCCGATGGCGAATCCCAAGGTGAACTGGTCCTGCGGGCACCGTGGCTGAGCATGGGGTATTTGCGCGAACCCGAGAAAGGCGCCGAGTTGTGGGCGGGCGGCTGGCTGCACACCGGTGATGTCGCGACCCTGGATGACATGGGGGTGATAGACATCCGCGACCGTATCAAGGACGTGATCAAGACCGGCGGCGAGTGGGTCTCGTCGCTTGACCTGGAGGACCTTATTGGCCGCCACGGGGCGATACGCGAAGTCGCTGTCGTCGGTATGCCCGACGCCCAGTGGGGCGAGCGACCTGTTGCCCTGCTGGTGCTTCGCGACGGTCACGCGCTGGACGCTCAAGGGTTGAAGGAGCACCTCAAGCCGTTCATTGACCTGGGCCAGATCAATAAATGGGCGATTCCCAGCCAGATTGCCTTGGTGACCGAAATCCCCAAGACCAGTGTCGGCAAGCTGGATAAAAAACGTATCCGTCTGGATATCGTGCAGTGGCAGGCGGACAGCAGCCCCTTGCTCTCCTCGCTCTGACAGACCGCTCGTCGCCCGCTGGTCGGGCGGCGAAGGCTCTAGCTCAATGTTTTCCTTGTCAAAAGTCTAATTTCGGCCATTCTGGGCGCCTTTTTTTGTGCTCAAGTCATGCTGTGTCCAAGCCGATAACAATAAGGAATCAAGGAGCTGTGTCGATGACCTCAATTAAACCGATCTGGCGCCGAGCTCGCTTGCCTGTGGCAATCAGCCTCGCCTCCACTCTGGCCAGCCCGGTGTTTGCCGTCAGTTTCAACCTAGGCGAAATCGAAGGGCAGTTCGACTCGTCGCTGTCCATTGGTAGCAGTTGGTCGACGCAGAACCCGGACAAGCACCTGATCGGCTCCAACAATGGCGGCCATGGCCTGTCCGAGACCACCGACAACGGCCGCCTCAATTTCAAGGCGGGACAGACGTTTTCAAAGATATTCAAGGGCGTTCATGACCTTGAGCTCAAGTACGGTGATTCCGGTATCTTCCTGCGCGGCAAATACTGGTACGACTTCAAACTCGAAGACGAAGACCTCGACTTCCAGAACACCAGCGATGCCGGTCGCAAGGAAGCGGCCAAGTCCTCAGGCTTCGAGTTGCTGGACGCCTTCATTTATCACAACTACAGCATTGGTGACCTGCCCGGCACCGTGCGCCTGGGAAAGCAGGTGGTCAGTTGGGGTGAAAGCACCTTCATCGGTAACTCGATCAACAGCATCAACCCCATCGACGTGTCGTCCTTTCGCCGCCCAGGCGCGGAAATCAAGGAAGGGCTGATTCCGGTCGACATGATCTACCTGTCCCAGAGCCTCACGGACAACTGGTCGGCGGAAGGCTTTTATCAGTTGCAGTGGCAGCAGACGGTGGCCGATAACTGTGGGACGTTCTTTTCCACCTCCGATGTGTCCTCGCCGGGCTGCTACAACAACCTGGCGGTATTGCGCACGCAGTCCGGAATCAACAGCTCCCTGGCGGCAGCGGGCTTGTCGCCGACTTCCATTGCGGCGGTCAACGGCGGACTGGCAGCACGCGGGGTCACCTTCGGCTCGCCGGATGAAGGCGTGATCGTGCGCCGGGGACCGGATCGTGACCCGAGCAACAGCGGGCAGTTCGGTCTCGCCACCCATTACATGTTCGAGCCGCTGGACACCGAATTGGGTGCCTACTTCATGAACTACCACAGCCGCCTGCCGATCTTTAGCGGCCATGGCGCACCGGCCTCGGCCTACAGTGCCGGGGGGCTGCCGTCGGCGCTGGTGTCGAGCATCGTTGCGGGCAACTCCAGTTACTTCATGGAGTACCCGGAAAATATTCGCCTGTTCGGCCTGAGTTTCTCCACCACCTTGCCAGAGGGCACGGCGTGGAGCGGCGAGGTCAGCTATCGGCCCAATGCGCCGATCCAGCTCAACACCACCGACGTGCTGTACGCCGGGCTGACACCGCTCAACCCCAATGTCTCGCCGTTGCAAGGTGCGGCGGACACCGACCTGCACGGGTATCGGCGCAAGGAGATCACCCAGGCGCAGACGACCTTCACGCACTTCTTCGACCAGGTCATGGGCGCCGAGCGCCTGACCACGGTGGCCGAAGTCGGCTGGACCCACGTAGGCGGCCTCGACAGTGCTTCCAAGGCGCGCTACGGGCGTGACGCCAGCTACGGCCCGGGGCCTTTGCCCAACGGCACGTGCCAGGCCCTGAACGCGGGCAACCTGGCCGGCGCGGCGCAGAACAGCGTCAGCCGCTATTGCGAGAACGACGGTTTCACCACCTCCGATTCATGGGGTTACCGCGCCCGGGCCATCTGGGACTACAACAATGTCTTCGCCGGGATCAACCTCAAGCCCAGCGTTGCCTGGTCCCATGACGTCAAGGGCTACTCGCCCAGTCCCGGCGGCAACTTCGAGGAAGGGCGCAAGGCGATCAGCCTGGGAATCGACGCCGACTACCAGAACACCTACACGGTGGGGCTTTCCTACACCAACTTCTTCGACGGCAAGTACAGCACCATCGACGATCGGGACTTTGTGGCGCTCAGCGCCGGCATGACGTTCTGACGTTCTGATTTTCTGAACGACCTTTCTTAACAACAGGCATCGCGCCCATGAAAATTACAAAAAGCATGTTGCGAGTCGGAGTATTGGGGTTGTCGCTGCTGGCCAGTAGCGTGATGGCTGCCGTTTCGGCCTCGGAAGCGGCGAAGCTGGGGACCTCGCTGACGCCCATGGGTGCCGAAAGGGCGGGGAACGCCGCCGGGACTATCCCGGCTTGGGCGCCGCTGCCGAAAAACACCGGCACAATGGATGCCAGGGGCTTTCTTTCAGACCCTTATGCCAGCGAAAAGCCGCTGTTCGTGATCACCGCGCAGACTGTCGAGCAGTACAAGGACAAGCTCTCGCCGGGGCAGTACGCGATGTTCAAGCGCTACCCGGACACCTACAGAATGCCCGTGTATCCGTCCCACCGAGGCGCCAGCGTACCGGACAAGGTGTTTGCCGCGATCAAGGAAAACGCAGTGAAGACCCAACTGATCGCCGACGGCAATGGCTTGCAGGATTTCAACACCGCCGTACCCTTCCCGATTCCGCAGAGCGCGCTGGAAGTCATCTGGAACCACATCACCCGTTACCGGGGCGGCAGCGTCAAGCGCCTGGTGACCCAGGCCGTGCCACAACAGAATGGCTCCTACAGCCTGGTGTATTTCGAGGATCAACTGGTCTATCGCGATCAGATGAAGGATTACGACCCGGCCAACCCGGGCAATGTGCTGTTCTATTTCAAACAGAGCGTCACGGCACCGGCGCGACTGGCGGGCAGTGTGCTGCTGGTCCACGAGACCATCGACCAGGTCAAGGAGCCACGCTCGGCCTGGATCTACAATGCCGGTCAACGCCGCGTGCGCCGTGCACCGCAGGTGGCGTATGACGGGCCGGGCACGGCGGCCGATGGCCTGCGCACCGCCGACAACCTCGACATGTTCAACGGCGCCCCGGATCGCTATGACTGGAAACTGGAGGGCAAGACGGAACTGTACATCGCCGAGGACAGTTACAAACTCGACTCCCCTTCACTCAAGTACGACGAGATTCTCAAGGCCGGTCATATCAACCAGGACCTGGCCCGCTACGAACTTCGCCGCGTCTGGCACGTCGTCGCGACGTTGAAGGAGGGCCAGCGGCATATCTATGCCAAGCGTGATTTCTACATCGACGAAGACACCTGGCAGGCGGCGGTCATCGACCACTACGACGGCCGCGGCCAACTCTGGCGAGTGGCCGAAGCCCACGCGCAGTACTACTACAACGTGCAAGTGCCCTGGTACACCCTGGAAGTACTCTACGACCTGCAGTCGGGCCGCTATCTGGCACTGGGGATGAAGAACGAGGAAAAGTCGGCATACGATTTCGGCTTCAAGGCCTCGACGGCAGATTTCAGCCCGGCAGCGTTGCGCCAGGATGGGGTGAGGTAGGGCTGGGCAGGCCCGGTCCTCTGATCGAAGCCCCATTGCGTAGCCGATGGGGCAATCCCGCACTGTAAACGCCAGGTAACAAATCCCCCGCCACCTTTCACGGAATCTGTCGCCGTTTCCGTGTTCCTATTCGCATCCATTATCCCGTCAACTGCTGTCCCGTTCTCAGCTGTCCAGGAGCTCTGCCATGTTTACCACGCGTCGCCTGATTGCCACTGCCGCCGCCGTCGCCCTATTGTCCGGGTGCGTCAACCAACCCAATCCGTACGCCAATCAGGGGCAGGGTCAGGCCCAAGGCTCCGGGGGCGTGAGCAACACGGCCAAGTACGGTGGTCTCGGGGCGTTGGCCGGGGCCGTGGCGGGTGCGGCCATCGATCATAACAACCGTGGCAAGGGTGCGTTGATCGGTGCGGCAGTGGTGGGGGCCGGCGCGGCCGGCTATGGCTACTACGCCGACAAGCAGGAGGCCGCGCTGCGGGCGCAGATGGCCAATACCGGCGTGCAGGTACAGCGCCAGGGCGATCAGATCAAGTTGATCATGCCGGGTAACATCACCTTCGCCACCGACTCGTCGGCTATTTCCAGCAGCTTCTATTCGCCACTCAACAATTTGGCGAATTCGTTCAAGCAGTTCAATGAAAACACCATCGAAATTGTCGGCTTTACCGACAGCACCGGCAGCCGTCAGCACAACATGGACCTGTCCCGGCAGCGGGCTCAGGCAGTGGCGACTTACCTCACTTCTCAGGGTGTCGACGGCTCGCGGCTGTCGGTGCGCGGTGCCGGGCCGGATCAGCCGATTGCCAGCAACGCCGACGCCAATGGCCGCGCGCAGAACCGCCGGGTAGAAGTGAACCTGCGGCCGATTCCGGGGCAGCAATACCCGCAGCAGTAAGCCGGGTAAAGCACCGAGCTCCGGCAAACCATGCCGCAGGGTTGAACGGTACATCACGGTTCACTCTGCGGGATGCATGTCCGCCAAGACCTGGTCCTTCTCTTCCCACAGCCGATTGATCCACTGCTGGAACGCCCGGCGGTAAACCTCGTCCTGATCGTAGTTCCTGCCGATGAACTCGGCGGGTATCGCCCGTTCCTGGACATGCACCACGACCTCGCCGACCCGCCCGCACAACAGGTCCCAAAAACCCGGAACACCGGCCGGGTAATGGATTGTCACGTTGATCAGCGATTCCAGCTGCTCACCCATGGCATCGAGTACGAAAGCGATACCGCCGGCGCGAGGCTTGAGCAGGTAGCGAAACGCTGACTGCTGCTCCTGATGCTTGGCCGGGGTGAAGCGTGTGCCCTCGACAAAGTTGAAAATGCCGGTAGGCCTGCCGCGAAATTTCGCGCACATGGCGCGGGTGGTTTCCAGGTCCTTGCCTTTCTTCTCGGGATGCTTGGCCAGGTAAGCCTTGGTGTAACGCTTCATGAACGGAAAGCCCAGAGCCCACCAGGCCACGCCGATCACCGGCACCCAGATCAGTTCCTGTTTGAGGAAGAACTTCAAGGGCCGAACGCGCCGGTTCAACACGTACTGCAGGATCAGGATATCCACCCAGCTCTGGTGGTTGCTGGTCACCAGGTACGAGTGCTGATAGTCCAGCCCCTCCAGCCCGCTGACACACCAGCGGGCCGGTGCCAGCGTGTTCATCCAGGCCTTGTTGTTGCTGATCCAGGCTTCGTGAATATGGCGCATCAATTCGTCGGTGACACGTTGTGCTGCCGGGAAGCGCAGGCACAATTTGAACAGGCTGACGATGAACAAAGGCGTGCAGCAGACGAGGGTGTTGAGCGCCAGCAGCAGCGCTGCCAGCAGGCCGCGCCAGGGCATCATGGCAGCTCCTGGACAAGCGGCAGCCGGTGCGCCTGAATAGCGGTGAGGGCGATGGTGTAGACGATGTCGTCCACCTGAGCGCCTCGGGGCAGGTCGTTGACCGGTTTGCGCAGCCCTTGCAGCATGGGCCCGAGGCTCACGCAATCAGCACTGCGCTGCACCGCCTTGTGGGTGGTGTTGCCGGTGTTCAGGTCCGGGAACACGAACACCGTGGCCCGTCCGGCCACTGGGCTATCGGGTGCCAATTGCCGTGCGACATTTTCGTTGGCTGCCGCGTCATATTGCAGCGGGCCATCGATCAGCAGGTCGCGCTGGCTTTCCTGAGCCAGTTGCGTGGCCTCGCGGACCTTTTCCACTTCCTCGCCGCTGGCCGAATTGCCGCTGGAGTAGCTGATCATCGCCACCCGTGGCGCGATGCCGAAGGCCTGCGCTGAATCGGCGCTTTGCAGGGCGATTTCCGCCAGCTCGCTGGCGCTGGGATGCGGGTTCATCACGCAGTCGCCGTAGACCAGCACCTGGTCGGCGAACAGCATGAAGAATACCGACGACACCAAGGTGCAGCCCGGCGCGGTCTTGATCAGTTGCAAAGCCGGACGGATGGTGTTGGCGGTGGAGTGGATCAGCCCCGAGACCAGTCCATCGACCTCATCGAGGGCCAGCATCATGGTGCCGATCACCACGTTGTCTTCCAGTTGCTGTTCGGCCATGGGCGCGTTCAGGCTTTTGCTTTTGCGCAGGGCCACCATGGGCTCGACGTAGCGCTCACGAATCAGGTCCGGGTCGAGGATTTCCAGCCCTGGCGGCAGTTCGATGCCTTGGGCCCGGGCCACCGCCTGGACGTCGGCAGGCTTGGCCAGCAATACGCAGCGGGCGATGCCCCGTGCCTGACAGATTGCAGCGGCCTGCACCATCAACGGCTCTGCACCCTCGGGCAGGACGATGCGTTTGTCGGCCTGCTGGGCGCGCTGGATCAACTGATAGCGAAACACAGCCGGGGACAGGCGCAGTTCTCGCGGGGTGCCGCAGCGTTGGTGCAGCCATTGGGCATCAAGGTGGCTGGCGACAAAGTCGGTGATGATCTCCGCGCGCTCGCGGTCATCGATGGGGATTTCCTTGTTCAACTGGTTCAGGCGCGTGGCGGTCTCGTAGGAGCCGGTACTGACCGATAGCACGGGCAGGCCAGCTTGCAAGGCGCCCCGGCAGAGCTCGAGGATGCGCGGGTCAGGCACCGTGTCGCTGGTCAGCAGCAAGCCGGCCAGGGGCACGCCGTTCATGCTCGCCATGCTCACGGCAAGAATGATGTCGTCGCGATCGCCGGGCGTCACCACCAGCACGCCGGGTTTGAGCAGGGGCACGGTGTTGAGCACAGTGCGTGCGCAGATGATGATCTTGCTCATGCGCCGCTGCTCGTAGTCGCCGGCGTTGATGACCTGGGCGCCTAGCAGGTCGGCCACGTCGCGGGTGCGCGGGGCGTTGAGATCTTCTTGGTAGGGAATGCAGCCGAGCAGGCGGAAGTCACCGCCGCGCAGCAAGGGCGAGTGCTCCTTGAGGCGTGCCGCGAAGGCCTGCATGCTTTCATCGGTACGCACCTTGTTGAGGATGACACCGAGCACCTTGGGGTCCTTGGGGCCGCCGAACAATTGCGCCTGCAACTCAACGCGACCGGACAGTTCGCCCAGCACCTCGTTCTCGGCGGCAGACACCAGGATCACCTCGGCATCCAGGCTTTTGGCCAGGTGCAGGTTGACCCGCGCGGCATAGCTGGCGTGGCGGGTGGGCACCATGCCTTCGACGATCAGCACGTCCTTGCCCACGGCGGCCTGCTGGTAGAGGGTGATGATCTCCTCCAGCAGCTCGTCCAGTTGACCATCGCCGAGCATCCGTTCGACGTGAGCCAGGCCCAAAGGCTTGGGCGGGGCAAGGCCGTGTGTGCGGGCAATCAGCTCGGTCGATCGCTCCGGGCCCAGGTCACCCGGGTGCGGTTGGGCAATCGGTTTGAAGAAGCCGACCTTGAGGCCAGCGCGTTCCAGTGTGCGTACCAGCCCGAGGCTGATGGAGGTCAGGCCTACGCCAAAGTCGGTCGGCGCAATAAAAAATGTCTGCATGCGTGCTTCTCGAATGAGCGTTGCATTGACGTTGGCGTATGGCTCGCCAATCGCTTGATTCAATTAACAAGGGTACCGTTATCCGGGTCGGCTGCGCACCTGTCGCGACCGGCCCGGGAACTTTTGGCAGCGGTCCGTCCGTCCGCGTTCCGTTCGCTTTCGCGCAGTCCCTTGGTTACACTGGGCAGCACTACATTCTTAAATTAATACGCAAAAGGTCTAGCCCCATGCCGATCGCCGCCAACAAGGCCGTCTCCATCGACTATACCCTGACCAATGATATTGGTGAGGTCATCGACAGTTCTTCCGGAGGCGCGCCACTGGTTTACCTGCAAGGTGCAGGCAACATCATCCCTGGCCTGGAAAAAGCCCTGGAAGGCAAGAACGTCGGTGACGAACTGACCGTGACCGTCGAGCCTGAAGACGCCTACGGCGAGTACTCCGCCGAGCTGGTCAGCACGTTGAGCCGCAGCATGTTCGAAGGCGTCGACGAGCTGGAGGTGGGCATGCAGTTCCATGCTTCCGCGCCCGATGGCCAGATGCAGATCGTGACCATTCGCGATCTCGATGGCGACGACGTCACCGTGGACGGCAACCATCCCCTGGCCGGCCAGAAGCTTACTTTCCAGGTCAAGATTGTCGACGTGCGCGACGCCAGCCAGGAAGAAATCGCCCACGGTCACGTGCATGGCGAAGGTGGTCATCACCACTGATCGACCTGTCGCGGGCGGCGCTCTGTGCAAGCAGGGCTTACCCGCGATGCAGGCGACTCGGTATGGCAGCCCTTCGCGGTGCTGCCATCGCACCCGAGGGCTGCTCCCGCTCTGTGTGACCTCTGCGCGTTACCCATCTCCCTCCATCACCCCGATCAATAGTGCTGCCTGCAAGGCAAGTGCGACGATATTCTGTGCGCCTCTGATTTTCTTCCCGAGGAGCACCCCTATGTCGGTCCAGGCCCTGTTCCAGCCTTTCCACCTTGGCAGCCTGCAACTGCCCAGTCGCGTGGTCATGGCGCCCATGACGCGATCGTTCTCCCCGGGTGGCGTGCCGACGGCCGAGGTCGTCGAGTATTACCGGCGTCGTGCTGCAGCGGGTGTGGGGCTGATCATCACCGAAGGTACTACTGTCGGTCACAAGGCTGCCAATGGTTACCCTCACGTGCCCCGTTTCTATGGCGTGGATGCCTTGGCTGGCTGGAAGCGGGTGGTTGATGCGGTGCATGCCGAAGGCGGCAAGATCGTGCCCCAGCTCTGGCACGTCGGCAGTGTGCGCAAGCTCGGCACCGAGCCCGATGCCCGAGTGTCGGCCTACGGGCCGGTGGAAAAGCTCGACGATGAGGGCCAGCTTCGAGTCCGCGGCATGACCCTGGCCGACATCGATGAGGTGGTCAGCGCTTTTGCCCAGGCCGCCGTCGACGCCCAGGCTATCGGCATGGATGGCGTGGAGATCCATGGTGCCCACGGTTATCTGGTGGATCAGTTCTTTTGGGAGGCCAGCAACACGCGCACCGATGAGTACGGTGGCAGCGTGGCCAATCGCTCGCGCCTGGCACTGCGGATTGTCGAAGCGATCCGGGCTGCGACCGGCCCGGAGTTTCCGATCATCTTGCGTTTCTCCCAATGGAAGCAGCAGGATTACAGCGCGCGCCTGGTGCAGACACCCGAGGCGCTGGGCGATTTCCTGCGGCCGCTGGCGGCGGTCGGCGTGGATATCTTCCACTGTTCGACGCGGCGCTTCTGGGAGCCCGAATTCGAGGGTTCGGACCTCAACCTGGCGGGCTGGACCCGCCAGCTCACGGGCAAGCCGACCATCACGGTGGGCAGTGTCGGGCTGGACGGTGAGTTTCTGCAATTCATGGTCAAGACCGACAAAGTGGCGCAGCCGGCCAGTCTTGAGACCCTGCTGGAGCGACTGGGCAACGAAGAATTCGATCTGGTGGCGGTGGGTCGTGCGCTGCTGGTTGACCCGGACTGGGCGCTGAAAGTGCGTGAAGGCCGCGAACGGGACATTCTGCCCTTCAGCCGCGAGGCCCTGGCCCGATTGGCGTGAGCCGTCACGGCGGGGCGCCGGTCCGGTCGCAGGCACTGCGCAGCTGACTTTCAAAGTGCTTGATGGCGCCGCCCCAGTCTTGCCGAGTAGCGTGGTGACGGGCGTTGAGGCGAACGCGGCGCAGGGCTTCCTCGTCCTCCAGCAACCAGCCGGCGGCGTCGATAAAACCCTCCTCGTCACCTGGCAAGGCCACCGCGCCGGTGTGCCCGTGATGGATATGCTGGACCGCCGCACCCTGGTCGTAGGCGACCACGGCCAACCCGGACGCCTGAGCCTGGAGCACCAGGTTGCCGAACGGCTCGGTGAGGTCCGCACGCACATCGGGAAGCAGCAGGACATCGGCGGACGCGTAATGGGTGGCCAGTACCTCACCGTGCTGAGGACCGCAAAAAATCGCATCGGGCAGTTGCTGCTGCAGCGACCGGCGCTGCGGGCCATCGCCGATCACGATCAGTTTCAGGCGTCTGAGGGGAAAGCGTGCGCGCAACCCCTCCAGGCTGAGCTTGAGCAGACCGAGATTCTGGTCGCCTGCCAGGCGACCACTGTGGATCAGGGCCAGATCGTCATCGTCCAGGCCCCAGCTGCTGCGCAACAGGTGGCTGCGGCGGATCGGATCGAACAGCTGGCTGTCGACACCGCTCACCACGGTAATGTGCAGACGCCGCGCCGCGCGCAAGGCACTTTTGCCCAGTGGCCCGTCGGCGGCCATGAGCAGCACGTCAGGACGGTCCCGGCGCCAGCGGCGCAGCAGCTTGTACATCAGCAACTGGCCCCATTGCAGGTGACGCCAGCCGGTATGGCACAGCACCACGTCGCCATTGGCCGGTACCGTTTCATCGCCTTGACGCGGGCGGATGAGTTCGACCCGATGACCGAGTGCGCGCAGCCCTTCGCTCAGGTGCCGCAACGGGTTCGCCCTGTCGTTGAGCGACGGGATGAAGGTTTCGGTGATCAGTGCAACATGCAGGGAAAGTAGACTCATAGGGCCAGTGTCGACACTGGCCGTTGCGAGCCTATGGCATTGCCATGATGAATTTGTGACGCTCAGCCGCGCTCACGCACCCAGAATAAGGTGGCACCGGCCACGGCGGCGGGCATCATCAGCAGGTTGACCAGCGGGATCAGCAGCACGAGGTAGACGATGCCGCCAAACCCCAGGCTCTGCCAGCGCTTGTTGCGCAGCCAGGCCAGCATGTCCTGCCAGCTCATCTTGTGGTTGTCAGCAGGGTAGTCGATGTACTGGATGGCCATCATCCACACGCCGAACAGCAGCCACAGCGGTGCGGCCACCACATTCACCACGGGGATCAGCGACAGCACGAACAGCGCCAACGCACGGGGCAGGAAATAGCCCAGCTTGCGCATTTCGCGACTCAGGGTACGCGGCACCATGGCTATCAGTTCAGTCCAGCTGAACGGAGGGAAGTCATCCGTGCCGCGCACCACCACCTCGACCTTCTCCGACAGAAAACCGTTGAAGGGTGCGGCGACCACGTTGGCCAGCATGGTGAAGGTGAAGAACACCATGAAGATCACAAGGACCACGAACAGCGGCCACAAAATGTAATTCAGAAAGCTCAGCCAGTGGGGCAGGGTCGGCATCAGATGGTCGACCCATTGGCCAAAAGCGTGGCCGGCAAAGTAGATCAGGGTCAAGAACAGGATCAGGTTGATCGCCAAGGGCATCAGTACGAACAGGCGCAGCCCCGGGCTGAGCACCAGTTTCAGGCCTTCGCGCAGGTATTGCGGGCCAGAGAGGGCAAGGGTGGGCATGCAAGGCTCCAACAGTGAACACGCGCCGACCTTACCTGACTTTGTTTGTCCGCAGGAAGTGCCGATGAGCGGTAGAGAAAGGCGGCAACAAAGGCTTGGGCCTGGCGTCACATGCCATGTAGATAGGCATAGCGCCCGCCTATGAGGTGGATTGTAATTCGGTATTTCCTTACCCTAGTCGGTCTCGCTACAGTGCGACTCGATTATTCATGGCTTAAAATCAAGTTTTGAGGCGTTCGAGCACCACCCGCGTTTTCGGGGCCGATGCTGAATCACCTGCTTCATGGTGTTCGGCGTTCCCTTTTTAATTCCAGTCGGTCCAGGCTTGCCTTGGCCGCTCGTCAGGAGTCTGTCATGTCTGAAGCCCGTCATTCCCGCGTGATCATCCTCGGTTCCGGTCCTGCCGGTTACAGCGCCGCTGTCTACGCCGCGCGCGCGAACCTCAAACCGCTTCTGATTACCGGCATGCAGTCGGGTGGCCAATTGACGACCACCACCGAAGTCGACAACTGGCCCGGCGACCCCCACGGCCTGACTGGCCCGGTGCTGATGGAGCGCATGCGCGAACACGCCGAGCGCTTCGAGACCGAAATCGTGTTCGACCATATCAATGCCGTCGACCTGGCCGGCAAGCCGTTCACCCTCAAGGGTGACAGCGGCGAGTACACCTGCGATGCGTTGATCATTGCCACCGGTGCCAGTGCGCGCTACCTGGGCCTGCCTTCGGAAGAGACCTTCATGGGCAAGGGCGTTTCAGCCTGTGCGACCTGCGATGGTTTCTTTTATCGCAACCGTGAAGTGGCGGTGGTCGGCGGCGGCAACACCGCCGTGGAAGAGGCGCTGTACCTGGCCAATATCGCCAGCAAGGTGACCCTGGTTCACCGCCGCGAGACCTTCCGCGCCGAGAAGATCCTGATCGACAAGCTGCACGCCCGGGTCGCCGAAGGCAAGATCGCTCTCAAGCTCAATGCCACCTTGGATGAAGTCCTGGGCGACAACATGGGCGTGACCGGTGCCCGTTTGAAAAACAACGACGGCAGCAGCGATGAGCTGAAGGTCGACGGGGTGTTCATCGCCATCGGCCACACGCCGAACACTGCGCTGTTCGAAGGCCAGCTGGCCTTGAAGGACGGCTACATGGTGGTCAATGGCGGGCGCGAAGGCAATGCGACCGCGACCAGTGTGGAGGGTGTGTTTGCGGCGGGTGACGTGGCCGATCACGTGTACCGTCAGGCCATCACCTCGGCCGGTGCCGGTTGCATGGCGGCGCTGGACGTGGAGCGGTACCTGGATGGTTTGGCGAACGCTTCGTTTTCTTGAGTGAGCGTCTCGCGCTGTCAATAGGTGACGGCATCGCGACCTGGGTCGCGATGCCGTAGACGCGGCCTTCAGCCTTTGCGCGCCAACGGCTGTGCGTCGAACTTGACCCCCGCCAACCCATGGGCAATCAAGTTGCGGATGTTGCCGTGGTCGCTGCCTTCCGGGGTGGCCATCACGCTGCGATAGTGCTCGCCAAACGCCAGCAGCGCCTGCTGGTCGCTGAATCCTTCCAGCAGCGCCAGGCCCAGGGTCTTGCAGGACCCTTCGTTCTGCCCGACGGCGTTGTTCAGCTCGCCATTGCTGAAAGCCTGCGGCTGATAATCATAGTGCGCGGTCACAAAGGCCAAGGTGTCGGCGAACACGTGCCGGCCACTGTCCAGGCTGGCCAACAGGTTGTGCAAATCAGTCATGGGGTTTTCCTTGGGTGAACGCTTGCTGCTGTTCGGCGCTGGCTTCTTTCTGGTACTGGGCCTTCCACTCGGCGTAAGGCATGCCGTAAACCACTTCCCGGGCATCGTCGAGGCTGACCTCGATCTGGCGGTCGTCGGCGGCGGCCTTGTACCACTTCGAAAGGCAGTTGCGGCAAAAGCCCGAGAGGTTCATCAGGTCGATGTTCTGCACATCGGTACGCTTGCCCAGGTGCTCGACCAGGCGGCGAAAGGCCGCGGCTTCGAGTTCCAGGCGTTGTTGATCGGTCATGAAGGTTCTCCGGATCAGCGCTGGGCGGCGAGGGTGATGGACACCGACTCGGCAAAGCGCAGGGCGTGGGGTTTGTCGACTTCGACCTCCGCGTAGAGCACGGCCTCCTGGCTCATCACCAGATCCAGCAACTCCTGGGTCAGGCGTTCGAGCAGGGCGAAACGATTGCCCTCCACGTGCTGGATCACCGCCTTGGTGATAGTGCGATAGTTCAGTGCGTGGTCGATGTCGTTGTCACGCACAGCATCTTGGGCTGCATACAGGATGGTCAGGTTGATCAAGACGTCCTGCTTGTTGAGAATCTCGTCCTCGTTGATGCCGATGAACGTACGCAGGCGCAGGTCCTTGACCCGGATGCGCGCCATTCCTGGTTGCAGTTGTGACATGGAATTGCTCCGTTCAATCAATTGCGCAATACGCGACCGGCTATTTTACGTGCCTGCCGCCATTGACGGTCAAGGTCGTACCCGTCACATAGGGATTATCCAGCAGATAACGCAGGCTCTGGTAGATCACTTCGCTGCCAGGCTCGATGCCCAGGGCGGATTTGCTCAAGGCCTTGCTCCGATAGGCCGCGTCATCGTCCGGGTTAAACAGAATCATCGCCGGGGCGATGCCGTTGACCTTGATCGCCGGCGCCAGTTGACTGGCGAACGACAACGTGAGGTTGTCCAGTGCCGCCTTGCTGGCGCTGTAGGCGATACGGTTGGGGCTGCCCTTGCGCACCACATCGTCGCTGATGTGGACGATGTCGGCCAGGGGGCTGGCGCGCAGCAGTTCGGTGCAGTGCAGGTTGATCAGGTAGGGCGCCATGACGTGCACGCTGAGCATTTGGCTCAGGGCAGCGGCCTCATGCCCAGGGGTTTCCGCTTGCCAGGTGGAGGCATTGTGAATGATGGCGCGCAAGCCATGGGTGTGCGCCTTGAGCTGGGCGATGAAGCGCAAGACCCCTGCTTCGTCGGAAAAGTCGCCAGCCAGGACGATGGCGCCGAGGTCACGCAGACGTTGCACGCCCGGCCGTTCGCTGCGGTAACTGACAATCACCGGCTGACCGTCGGCCAGCAAGCGCTCGGCGCAGTGCAGCCCGATACGTTGGCTGGCGCCGGTGATCAGGATAGGAAAAGGGGCGGACATGGCGTGGCTCGTTTCAGAAAGGCATGCCGAGCTTATACCATCGCGGGGGTAGGCCGCTCCTGATGCGCAGCACCCGGGTATTGGACAAAGTGTTGCTGTCAGCCATCATCCACCGGTTATAGAATATCCGCCCGCCATCTCCTCAGTCCCTGGTTTTCCTGACGATGAACGATTCTGCAGCAGTGCCGCCGACTGATCCCGAGTTCTCGAGTCAGGAGTGGTTTGCGATCCGCGATGTAGCGCGACTGACTGGCGTCAACCCGGTCACCTTGCGCGCCTGGGAGCGTCGTTACGGTCTGGTGCAGCCGATTCGTACCGAGAGCGGTCATCGCCTGTACTCGCAGGCCAACCTCGACGAGGTGCGGCTGATTCTCGGCTGGATCGAACGCGGCGTAGCGGTGGGCAAGGTCGAGCGCATTCTCTCTCGGCGCGAATCGGCCAGTGCCTCACCGGCGGCCATGCCTGCCAATGACTGTACGCAGTGGCAGGCACGGATACTGAGCGCCGTCCGGGCCTTCGATCAGACGGCGCTGGAACACCTCTATGGCCAGGTTTTCGCCACTTGCCCGTTGATCATGGTGTTCCAGGACATCTTCATGCCCGTCTGGTTGCAACTGCTTGGCGAGCGCGGCCGTTTTGGACAACTCAGCGAATGGCTGATGCTCGACGATTTCCTGCGGGCCCGAACCCTCCAGCGGCTGCACCTGCACGCCGGGTTGTCCGGCCAGCAGACACGCGTGCTGGTGGGCGGGGTGCCCGGTCAATGTCATGAGCTGGAACTGCTGGTGGCGGGGCTGATGTTGCTGGGCGGCGGGGTGCAGATCCGCATGCTGCCCTTCGCTCAGCCGGTCGAGGAGTTGAGCCTGATCTGCGACAGGGTCAAGCCCGACGCACTGGTGCTGTTCTCCACTCACCCGCCGGCACTGGATGCGGGCAAGCGCTGGTCGCGTCTGGCGCTGGAGTTGGAGTGTCCGTTGCTGCTGGCGGGTGAGTTGGGGGAACTGGCCCACGAGAGTCTGGCGGGGTGCTCGCTGACCTGCATCGGCAGTGACGGCTATTACATGCAGCGGCGCTTGTTGCAGTTTCTAGATGGGCATCTGGACGGCTAGAGGTGCAGGTCCGGGTGGCTGAGCTGGTGCTGCTGGAGAATGTACTGGCGCAGCCGTTCGGTTTCCGCAGTGTCGCTCACGTTGAGTCGGTAAGCCGCCAGGCCCTTGTCCTTGGTGCGTTCCAGTGTTCCGTGCAAGGCCAGCGGGGCGTGGCCTTCGGGGCGGAACCACAGGGAGAACTCTGCCGGCGGCGGCAACAGCGGATTCAGTTCGAGGAGCACGCCCTTGAACGAGATTTCCCGGACCAGAAAGTCAGTCTCCACGCCGTTATCGTCATGCAGCGCAATCGGCTTGCTCAGGGTCAATCGCCATGGCCGAATGCTCGGGCCGTCTTCGTAGATGCTCGGTGCGCCCAGATGCAGGTGCATGGCATGGAACTCGTCTTCCACCAGTTCCAGCGGAAAACTCATTTGCTGGTTCTCGAACTGCGCCTGAATGGTGACGTTTTCGTGAGCGGCCAATCGGGTCAGCAGGTCTTTGACTTGCAGGCCGCCATTGACCGTCAGGCTCGCGCTGGCCTCTCCCACGTTGAGTGGGGGGCTGCTGGACATTTTCCTGATGAAATCCAGTTCATCCTGGGTCAGGAGCGCTTCGGGTTCCATTGACAGACTCGGGTTGGCGGTAAAAAGACGGTTTTACACTCATTTTGACAACAAAGGAAAACATAGGTTACATCCGTTCGTCACCTTGCCGCGCTTCAATCTGCTCCAAAGCCTCGGCCAGTCGGGCTTCCAACGCCGTAATACGGCGTTGCGCCGCCATATGTTCCGAGACATCTTTTTGTATCCCGATGTAATACATCAGCTGGTCGGCCTCGTTGAACACGGGTGTGATGGACAACTCGTTCCAGAACTCGGAACCGTCCTTGCGGAAGTTGCGCAGCACCTGGCGCGAAGGCTGGCCGGCGTTGATCGCCGCACGCAGTTGCTGCAGCACCAAGGGATCGCTCTGGCCGTTCTGCAGAAATCGGCAGTCGCGATAGAGAATTTCCGCCGCGCTGTAGCCGGTCAAGCGCTCGAAGGCGCGATTGACGTAGATCAGGATGTTGTCCTCGCCTTCCTTTTCGGCCACCACGATGCCGTCATTGGAGGCATCGATCATGCGTTGCAACAGTTGAGCATTGATCATGGCGTTTCCATCGCGTAACAAGGCAAGTGGCCATTATGGCTAACGTGCCGCGATCTTGCCACGAGCGCGCGAGGCACAGGGATCGAGTGGTAATATCCTGGCTCTTGAT
Organism: Pseudomonas sp. dw_358; assembly: GCF_018449655.1. Classification (GTDB taxonomy): domain Bacteria; phylum Pseudomonadota; class Gammaproteobacteria; order Pseudomonadales; family Pseudomonadaceae; genus Aquipseudomonas. The sequence goes on along the minus strand of NZ_JAAVUX010000001.1, from coordinate 231,946 downwards.
ACTGCCCAGGATTACTTGCATGAAAGTTGCGATTCTTTCCGGCTCTGTCTATGGCGCCGCCGAAGATGTTGCCCTGCACGTCCAAAAAATACTGACCGATGCCAATCTGGATGTCTGGTACAACCCCCGTGCCAGCGCTGAAGAGCTGCTGGCATGCGCGCCCGATGCCCTGCTGGGCGTCACGTCGACCACCGGCATGGGTGAACTGCCGGATAACCTGCAACCACTGTACTCGGTGTTGCACAACACCCTGCCTGGCGCCTTGCGCGGTTTGCCGGGCGGGGTCATCGGCCTGGGTGATTCCAGCTACGGCGACACCTTCTGCGGCGGTGGCGAGCAGCTGCGCGAATTGTTTGCCGAACTGGGCGTGCGCGAGGTGCAACCGATGCTGCGCCTGGATGCCAGCGAGACGGTCACACCCGAGACCGATGCCGAGCCTTGGCTGGCGCAGTGGGTGCTCGCGCTCGAAAAATAAATGTTTGCCACGCATTTCAGCACTCATACCCCTGACGTAGACTGAGCACTGGGGCTACAGGATTGGTGGCCCTTCCTCATGACAGTCGACGGAATGATTACTGATGACCTTAGCCGCCATCCCCTTGAGCGTCTGGCGCACCCGAAGCCAGGCTTTTGCCTTCCAGGGTCATCAGATTCGCTACTGGACAGCGGGACAGGGCGAACCGCTACTCTTGCTGCACGGATTCGCCACCGGCAGTTGGGACTGGCATTACCTCTGGCAGCCACTGGCAAAGCGCTATCGCCTGATCAGCTGCGACATGCTCGGGTTCGGCGATTCGGCCAAGCCGACCCGGCACCGTTATAGCCTGGCGGGGCAGGCCGACCTGCAATTGGCGCTACTCGAGCACCTTGGCGTCAACCGAACCGTGCATCTGCTGGGCCATGACTACGGCGCCAATGTGGCACAGGAACTCATCGCCAGGCACCACGAGGGGCGCGCCCGTGTCGCCAGCTGTCTGTTCATCGGTGCCGGATTGTTCGCCGAAGCGACCCGGCGTCTACCGGTGCAAAAAGTGCTGCTGAGCCCCTTGGGCCCCTTGGCGGCGCGCTTGTTCTCCCGGCAGACGCTGGTGCGCCATGTGCTGAGCCTGCACGGTACGACCCGCCGCCCCAGCGAAAGCGATCTGGACGACCACTGGAGTCTGATGGCCGGTGGGCATGGAACCCGGGTCTTGCATCGACTGGTAGGGTACGTTCCAGAGCGCGCCCGGTACCGTGCCCGCTGGGTGCAGGCGATGCAGCAGGCGCAAGTGCCGATGCGGTTGATCGCGGGGGCGCTCGACCCGTTGGCAGGTCCGCGTATGGTCGAGCGTTTTCGCCAGTTGATGGTACCTGCCGACACGGTGTTGTTGCCCGAGACCGGGCACTACCCCCATACCGAAGTGCCGGAGCAGGTGCTGGAACACTACCTGATGTTCCGCGGCCAGCAGGTTGCCCTGAGTCGCCATCTGGCCGCCAGTTGGGCCGCGACGGCGCGTTTGGATGCACCCCAGCCATAAAAAAAGCCGCGGGCTCTGGAGCCGGCGGCGAAAAAAGACGTTGGTCAAGGAGCTTCAAAACAACGTCGGTCAACTCGGGGTACTGCAATATTTTGTATTGTATATAAGCCCGAGTACCTGAAATACGCTGCTTTGCGACATGGACTGTTACTCGCCACGCAACAGTCCCGGCTGATGCCCGCTGATACATCCGTTTACACCTGATCAGGATGATGTCTTGACGTGTCGCCAGGGCGAACCTACGTTGAGCTGGCTTGGATCAAGAAAAAATAACATTATCCAGACTGTGCAGAAGGCCCTCCCTATGCCCCACGCTCACGTACCCAAGGCGCTGCAGTACCTCAGCGGCTTTGGCAACGAATTCAGCAGCGAGGCCCTGCCCGGAGCGTTGCCCGTTGGACAGAACTCCCCGCAGCGCACCCCCTTCGGGCTCTACACCGAACAGTTCTCCGGCACTGCCTTTACTCAGCCGCGCAGCGAAATGCGCCGCTCATGGCTGTACCGAATCCATCCCTCGGCTCAGCATCCGGCATTTGCGCGTCTGAGTCGGCAATTGCTCGGCATGCAAGCGGGGCGGGTCACGCCCAACCGTTTGCGTTGGGACCCTTTACCCATGCCAGATGAGGACACCGACTTCATTGACGGGTGGGTCGCCATGGCGGCCACCGGAGCGGCTGATCAGCCTGCGGGTATCAGCCTTTATCACTATGCCGCCAACCGCTCCATGGATCGGGTGTTCTTCGATGCCGATGGTGAGTTGCTGGTGGTGCCCCAAGCGGGCCGTTTGCGCCTGGTCACCGAGTTCGGCGTGTTGGAGATCGAGCCTCTGGAGATCGCCGTGCTGCCCCGTGGGCTGAAGTTTCGCGTCGAGCTGCTGGACGTCCACGCCCGGGGGTATATCGCTGAAAATCACGCTGCCGCCCTGCGTTTGCCTGACCTTGGGCCGATCGGCAGCAATGGCCTGGCCAATCCGCGGGACTTTCAGGTGCCTGTGGCTCGCTATGAAGATATTCGCGAGCCCGTGGCTCTGGTGCAGAAGTTTCTCGGCGAACTGTGGGGCTGCGAGTTGCCCCATTCGCCATTGGACGTGGTGGCCTGGCACGGCAACAACCTCCCCTGCAAATACGACCTGCGCCGTTTCAATACCTTGGGCAGCATCAGTTTCGATCACCCCGACCCTTCGATATTCACCGTGCTGACCTCACCTAGTGGTACGCCGGGGCTGGCCGAGATGGATTTTGTGATCTTCCCGTCGCGCTGGCTGGTGGCTGAAAATACCTTTCGGCCACCCTGGTTTCATCGCAATCTGATGAATGAGTACATGGGGCTCATCCAGGGGGCCTACGATGCCAAGGCGCAAGGTTTCGTGCCGGGCGGGGCGTCCTTGCACAGTTGCATGAGCGCCCACGGACCCGATGCCCAAACCTGTGCACGGGCAATGGCCGCCGAGCTGCAACCGTACAAGATCGACCACACCATGGCGTTCATGTTCGAGACCCGGCAGGTGCTTCGCCCTTCGGTCTTCGCACTCGATTGTCCACAACGGCAGGCCGATTACGACGGGTGTTGGACGAGCTTGCCCGTCACCTTCAACCCTCAGTGAATGGAGGTGGGCATGGGGGGGAGTTGCGCCAGCCGCGCAGTGAGTCGCAAGCGCTGCAGCGGATCGTCGGACAGCAGCAAGGCATGCTCGACATCAAAGCGCTCGGCCTGGGGGCAATCCAGTCGCTGATAGATGCCGGCTCGGGCAAGGAAGTCGGTGGCATTGCTCGAATCGATCTGTAGCACCCGGTCGGCATCCTTCAACGCAGCGGCCTCATCGTCATGACTGATGTGCAACTGGCGCAAGTTGCGCGAAAGACGTTGCAGCATCTGGGCGGGCTCGGCCTCGTACAAGTGTTGGGCCAGCAAGGGTGTCTGGGCGCCGAATTGCCGGCTTAGCAGTTCTCGGCAATCGTTGGGGTACAGGCGTCGGCCGCCGCAAGGGTCAAGTTGATGGTCGGCGCCAGGGACCCGCAACAGAAAATGCCCGGGAAAGTTGACCCCCACCAGCGGTATGGTCAAACGTTTGGCCAGCTCCAGGGCAATCAGGGCCAAGGCCAGTGGTTGCCCGCGGCGGCGGGCGAGTACCTGGTCGAGCAGCGCAGCTTGGGGGCGCAACGGATGATGGTCGTCTTGCTGAAAGCCCAGGGTATTCATTTGCCGCAGCAGCGGTTGGCCGAGTTCTGCCACAGGCAGCAAAGGCAGGCCGCTGCTGACCTCGCGCTGCAGGTCATTGAGCATCGCCAGCCATTGGGTCGGCTGCACGCCGCCCTGGTGTTCGGCGGCCATCCATAGCGCCGCCTCGAAAAGGCCAGCATGGCCCCGTGCGAGGCAGGCAAGAAAAGCTTGGCGTGGGGTCATCGAAAGTCTCCGGTCCCATTCTTTTAGTCCGGCAAAGGTGATTCGTCCAGTACCGAGCTGTTACAGGGGATGCTTTGCCAGTGGCAGCCTATACTCGGTGGACAACTATAAGATGACGGAGCCAGGCCCATGTTTGCGCTCATGCAAAGCACACGCGGTGAAGCACTGCACCTGGCAGTGGATGCGGCCACGGGGCTGCGCGCGGTCATCGCCATTCACAACAGCGACCGAGGCCCTGCGCTGGGCGGCTGTCGTTACCTGGCTTATCCCGATGACGAGAGTGCGTTGGCCGACGCGATACGCCTGGCCCGTGGCATGAGCTACAAGGCGGCGTTGGCGGGCCTGCCACTGGGCGGAGGCAAGGCGGTGATCATCCGCAGTGCCCATGTGGCCGATCGGGCCGCCTTGTTCGAGGCGTTCGGACGTTTTGTCGACAGCCTGGACGGGCGCTACATCACGGCCATTGAAAGCGGCACCTCGCCCGCCGACATGGACTGCATTGCCCAGACCACCCGCCATGTCACCAGCACAACCGCCTCTGGCGACCCATCGCTGCACACCGCGCTGGGGGTATTCGCGGGCATCAGGGCGACCGCCATGGCGCGCTTGGGCAGTGACAACCTGGAAGGCCTGCGTATCGCTGTTCAGGGTTTGGGCAGTGTCGGTTTCGCGTTGGCGGAACATCTGCACGCCGCGGGCGCCGAGTTGCTGGTCAGTGATGTGGATGCCGGTAAAGTACGCCTGGCCATGGAGCAGATGGGCGCTCACCCGGTTGCCAGCGAGGCATTGCTGGCAACGCCATGCGACATCTTCGCCCCCTGTGCCACCGGCTCCGTACTCACCAGCCAGAGCGTGGCGCAGTTGCGCTGCGCGGCCGTGGCCGGTGCCGCCAACACCCAGCTAAGCAACCTGCAAGTGGCAGATCAGCTGGAGTCCCGAGGAATACTCTATGCGCCCGACTATGTGATCAACGCCGGTGGCTTGATACATGTTGCGCTGACCCATGCGGGCGAACCGCTCACCGCCATTACTTCGCATCTGGCCAACATTGCCAAGCGCCTGACCGAGATCTTTGGCCATGCGCAGGCAGAAAAGCGCTCACCGGCAGCGGTGGCTGAAATGCTGGCGGAGCGCTTGATATATGGGCGCTAGCTTTACAACTCGCTCAGCGTGCTGGCATTGCCCTTGAAAGCAGCGGCAAATACGGCGCGGTTCTTGGCCATGAAGATGCCTGCATCTTCGGCCTGCTGTTCGCTCAGCCCGGTGACGTTCTTTTGCAGGACCTGGGTGAGCAACTCGGCAAGCTCAAGCATCTGGTCGTGTGCGTCGGCTAGTTTGCGGTCCACGAAAGTAGTCTCCAAATCGCGGGTACTGCGATACAGGGTTTCAACAGCCATTTTCGGCCTCGTATTCAAGTGCAGTAGGGGCGGGGGTGTCCCGGTTCGGTCAGCGAACACGTGTCCATCTGACCGGCCAGCAGCTACTGTAGACTACTGGTTGTTTGTACAGTGAAGATCTTAAGGTAAAAAATTCCCTTTGACCAGCGCGGTGTCTCTCCTGCAGTGGGCAGCGTCCTTGCATGAACCAAGCCGCGCACATAGCATCCGCTCTCGCGCTCTCGCAGAAGGAATCAACCACGTGAAACTGAATTGGGCCGGATCGTTGCGCCACCGGGTGCATGGCCTCGCCGAGTCGCTGGGCAACCTGCTGGTCGAAACCTTCCACTACCTGGCGCTGTTCGCCATTGGTGCCGTAACGGCCTGGGCCGCAGTCGTGGCCTTTCTGGACATGCTGGAAAAGGGCCATATCACTGTCGATGACATTCTGCTTTTGTTTATCTATCTGGAATTAGGTGCCATGGTCGGCATCTATTTCAAGACCAACCATATGCCGGTGCGCTTTCTGCTGTACGTGGCCATTACCGCGCTGACCCGACTGCTGATTTCCGACGTGTCGCACCACGGTCCGGCGGATTTGGGAGTGGTCTATCTGACCGGTGCGATCCTGTTGCTGGCTGTATCGATTCTCGTGGTGCGCTATGCGTCGGCCAAATACCCTTCGGCAAAGATTCCCGACCCGCTGAGTCCGGTCAAAGGCGCAGTGACTGAGGAGAAGGGGGAAGTTTGACGCCATGATTCGCACCAATATCCGTCAGCGCGGTGCAGCAGAAGGTCTTAATGGGGCAGTATGCGGACCCCACCGCACCGACGAACGGTGCGGCCATGGTCGCTTGATCCAGGCGTTTTGCGCGGGCTCAAAGGCCGGCGGCGAGGGCAGTGCGGTGGCTGGTCCAGCTTTTGCCGGGCTGAGCCAGCAACTTGGTGTTGTCGCTGTCGGTCATGGCCGCAAGAATTTCCATGGCGCTGTGACCCTGTTCGATAGCGATGCCGAACTGGATGCTCTCGATCAGGCGGTGCAAGCGCTGGGGGTCGTTACGTTGGGCGGCGCTGATCATGCGCTTGGCCACCACACCGCTCTCGTTGGACAAGGTCAGCATGATGCTGCCGTCCAGGCGCTGGATACTAAGGTTGACCCGGTATTCGGGCTGAAAGGCTTCACTGATGATCTGGAAGGGATTGTCCATGTTATGCACCTGGTAAGTAAGACCTGCAGTAATTGACTGGGGGGTATTGAAATAAGTTCGCCGCCCAGACCACTGACGAGTCGTTTGCTCTTCCTGGCAAATACACATCGCCTGCTCCTGTCATAGACCTAGCAAGTCACGTGCCGGTTTTTGGTCAGGATCAAGACGCCAAAAAAAAGCGAGCCCCCGGGGGCTCGCTTTTTTTGCAACTCAACGACATGCCATTAGCTGTCGAGGGCGCGCTCCTTGGCCAGGAATTCCTCTTCGAGCAGGTCGTCGGCATGGCCGACGTCCAGTGCCTCGACGGCCGGGATTTCAGTGTTGGCAGTACGCCGAGGGGCGCGCAGCTTGCCGAACAGGTGCTCCAGCGCATGATTGAGCTTGGTGGCGGCGCCTTCCACGGCCTGATCCAGCGAGGCGGCAGTGTGAGTCACCGAGATGGGCTGGTGGCCTTTCGGACGGGCTTCCATCTGGCAGCGTTTGTCGTGGGTGCCAGGCTTGTCGCCATTTTCGTCTTTGAGGTGGACCTCGACTCGAGTCAAGTCTTCTTCGTAATGTTCCAGCGTGCTTTGGACCGTGCTACCGACCCAGTCCTCCAGACGGCTGCTGTTTTGAATGTGATTATCGCTATTGACCTGGATTTGCATGGTTAATCCTTATTCAGCTAGCTCACAAGAGATCCGCCAGATGGAAATGGGCGCCTCTTGCTTACAAGGTCAGGCACCGACGCAAACAATTCAACCCCTTTAAAAATATAAATATTTGGTAACTAAACTAACGCAGTGTGGTCGATTCGCCGCTCACTTTCTCGCCCGCTCCCAGCCAGGCCGCGCGGTAGACGCTTGGCGTCGCGCCCAGCACCTGGCGAAAGCGATTGCCGAAATGGCTGGCGCTGGCAAAACCGCACGTCAGGCCGATATCTCCGAGCGCCAAGCGATCGTCCTTGAGCAGCCGGCACGCACGCGCCAGACGCCGGTGCAGCACGTATTGGTGCGGCGGCACGCCAAAGCTGTGGCGGAACATCCGCGCGAAGTGGTATTCGGACAGGTTGCACAGCGCTGCCAGCAAACCCAGGCTCAACGGCTCGGCCAGATGGCTTTCGATATAATCGCGCAGCTGACGCCGCTGATGCGCGGCCAGCCCGCCCTTGACCCGAACCCCCTGCCGCTGCCCGACCTGGGTCAGCAAGGCATGTCCGAGCATTTCATGGGCCAGCGCCGACGTCAGCAGCCGTTCACCCGGCTCGTGCCAGTCCAGTTCGATCAAACGGCGAAAACGTCGGGCTTGTTGAGGATCGTCGAGAAACGTGTGTTCGCGCAGCTGCATCTCTCGAGGCTCGCGGTCCAGTAGCCCGACACAACCCAAGGCAAATTGCTCGGCGCTGAAATACAGGTGTGCCAGGCGAATCTCGCCGTTGATGACCCAGGCCGACGGGTGCTCGGCCGGCATCACGCAGAGTTTGTCGGGCGCTCCCTTGAGCCCCGGCTGGTCGCGGCGAAAGGTTCCGGTGCCACCGGCCAGGTAGCAGGACAGGGTGTGATGGCTGGGTGCCTGGTATTCCTGGGCATCATGGTGATTGCTCCACAGCGCCGCGACCATGCCATCGCCCAGCTCGGCGCTTTGCTCGAGTCGCGCGTGGGGGGAGCTGTTCAGTGCCTGGAAAACCTGGATGTGCTGGAGCCGGGACATGGTCAATACCTCGAAGCACATCCTATCGCACTGTTCTCTCGCGTGAAGCGCTGGTATGGAAAAAGCGCAAGTTTTCGCAAGGATCGGATCGCCGGGCATCGCACACTGACCGCCCATCAGGAGCCTGCGTCATGAATCTAGTTTTGTATGTCCTCACCGTGCTGATCTGGGGCACCACCTGGATCGCCTTGAAGCTGCAATTGGGCAACGTCGCCATCGAAGCGTCGATCGTTTACCGCTTCGGTCTGGCTGCGCTGATCCTGTTCGCCTGGCTGCTCATCAGCCGCCGCCTGCAACCGATGAACCGGCGTGGACACTTGATCTGTCTGGCCCAAGGGCTGTGCCTGTTCTGTGTGAACTTCATCTGCTTTCTCAATGCCAGCCAATGGGTGCCCAGCGGTCTGGTGGCGGTGGTGTTTTCCACCGCCACCCTGTGGAACGCCCTCAATTCACGACTGTTCTTCGGTCAGAAGATCGCCCGCAACGTGCTTTCCGGTGGCGCCCTGGGCCTGCTGGGCCTGGGGTTGCTGTTCTGGCCTGAACTGGCGGCGCGCAAAGCCAGCCATCAGACCTTGATCGGTCTGAGTCTTGCGCTGCTGGGGACCCTGTGCTTTTCGGCCGGCAACATGCTTTCCAGCCTGCAACAGAAAAACGGCCTGCGGCCACTGACCACCAATGCCTGGGGCATGCTCTATGGCGCTTTGATGCTGGGTGCCTGGTGCCTGTTCAAAGGCGTTCCCTTCAGTATCGAGTGGAATCAGCGCTATATCGGTTCACTGCTCTACCTGGTCATCCCGGGCTCTGTCGTTGGCTTCACGGCCTACCTGACCCTGGTCGGACGCATGGGCCCTGAGCGCGCAGCCTATTGCACGGTGCTGTTCCCGCTGGTGGCTTTGAACGTGTCGGCGGTGATGGAGGGCTATCAGTGGACAGCGCCCGCGCTGGTGGGGCTGCTGGCCGTGATGGCGGGCAATGTGCTGGTATTTCGCAAGGGGCGCCCCGTAGCGGCCCCCGCGTCGAAGGTGAAACTGGCTTAGCAGGCCTTCAGCCCTTGAACACCTGCGGATTGACCAGGTCCTGTGGGCGTTCGCCCAGCAGGGCCGCCGTCAGGTTGCCGACGGCACGGTCCGCCATGGCTTCACGGGTCTGAGTGGTGGCGGAGCCGATGTGCGGCAAGGTCACTGCATTCTTCAGGCGAAACAGCGGCGAGTCGCTCAGTGGTTCTGTCTCGTAGACGTCCAGCCCGGCGCCGCGAATGGTGCCTTGCTCAAGTGCCTGGATCAGTGCCGGTTCGTCGACGATCGGCCCACGGGCAATGTTGATAAGGAACGCACCGGGTTTCATCAAAGCCAGTTCCCGATGACTGATCAGGTGGTGGGTCTTGTCGCTGAGGGGCACCACCAGCACCACAAAGTCGGCCTCGGCCAGCAACTGGTCGAGGCTGCGAAACTGTGCACCAAGCGCCTGCTCCAGGTCGGTCTTGCGGCTGTTGCCGCTGTACAGCACCGGCATGTTGAAGCCTGAACGACCGCGGCGGGCGATGGCGGCGCCGATGTTGCCCATGCCGACGATGCCCAGGGTCTTGCCGTACACATCGCTGCCGAAATGACCTGGGCCGACACTGGCCTTCCATTCCCCTGCCTTGGTCCAGGCGTCCAGTTCGGCGACGCGCCGGGCGCTGCTCATGATCAGCGAAAAGCCCAGGTCGGCGGTGCTTTCAGTAAGTACGTCCGGGGTGTTGGTGAGCATCAGCCCGCGCTCGTTGAAATAGCCGATATCGTAGTTGTCGTAGCCCACCGACACGCTGCTGACCACTTCCAGTTTCACCGCGGCGGCCAACTGCTCGCGACCCAGCTTGCGGCCCGCGCCGATCAGTCCGTGGGCATGGGGCAGGGCTTCGTCGAACTGGGCGCCGATGTCGCCTTTTTTCGGGTCCGGCACGATCACGTCAAACTGCTGTTGCAGGCGTTCGATCATGGGCGGGGTGATACGGCTGAAGGCGAGTACGGTTTTTTTCATGACGTGATGGCTCGGCGCAGGAGAAAGCCAGCACGCTAACATTCCCCCGCGGCGAGGATCAAACCGCGAACGACAGCTCGTGGTTCTTCAGGTCCGCCTCATGCGCTGCGAGAATGTCCGGCAGCGAGCCGCGCAGGTATTCGACCCACGTCTTGATCTTGGCGTCCAGGTATTGCCGCGATGGATAGATGGCGTACAGGTTCAACTCCTGCAGCCGATAGTCTGGAAGCATGCGAACCAAAGTGCCGTTGCGCAGGCCGTCAATGGCGGCATAGATCGGCAAGACCCCCACGCCCATGCCGCTGATGATGGCGGTTTTCATGGCATCGGCGGAATTGACCTGAAACGGCGCGTTGGTGATGTTGACCATTTCCTGGCCTTCGGGCCCGTCGAACAGCCATTTTTCCAATTGCACCACCGGGCTGATCAGACGCAGGCAGGCATGGCCGCGCAAGTCCGATGGGGTGCGAGCGACTCCGTTGGCTTTCACGTAATCCGGCGAGGCGCAGACGATGCTGTAGGTGATGCCCAGGCGCTGGGAGACGAAGCCCGAATCCGGCAGCTCGCTGGCCAGTACGATCGACACGTCGTAGCCTTCGTCCAGCAAGTCGGGCACGCGGTTGGCCAGCGTCAGGTCGAAGGTCACGTCCGGATGGGTCTTGCGGTAGCGGGCAATGGCGTCGATGACGAAATGCATGCCGATGCCGGTCATGGTGTGCACTTTGAGTTGCCCGGCCGGACGGGCATGGGCGTCACTGGCCTCGGCTTCGGCCTCTTCGACGTAGGCGAGGATTTGTTCGCAGCGCAGCAAGTAGCGTTTCCCCGCCTCGGTGAGGGCAATCCGACGGGTGGTGCGGTTGAGCAGGCGAGTTTGCAGGTGCGCTTCGAGGTTTGATACGGCCCGGGAAACGTTAGCCGTGGTGGTGTCCAGTTGTGCGGCAGCAGCCGTGAAACTGCCGGCCTCGGCCACGCAGCTGAAGGCGCGCATGTTTTGCAAGGTGTCCATGGGTCACTCTCGAGAACGATGGGCAAATTGTCGCATGAAGTTACAATTGAAATCCTGCTGTTGAACACCGATTATCGCTTTTTTCGTAACAAACAATCGCGGATGGCCCCGCTTATCGTAACCCTGTCCGTCCCCTAGAATTGCGGCCACAACCGCCGTCCCCCTTGCTCTTCACCCTGGAACTCATCGCAGTGCCGTCTCGGATCGCTTCTCGGCTGAATGCTTTCAGCCCCTTGTTATTATCTCTTTTTCTGACAGGTTGCATCGGCACCCACGGTATCGCACCGCAGGACCATGCCGTGGCGGCGAACGCCTTGGCGACCGATGCGGCCATTGCGCAGGCTGCTCAGGATGCCCATTGGCCGCAAAGCCAGTGGTGGCGGGCCTATGGAGATGAGCAATTGAACCAGTGGGTGGCAAAAGCCGTGCAGGGCAGCCCGACCATTGCCATGGCCGCCGCTCGTGTACGCCAGGCCAAAGCCATGGCCGGTGTGGTGGAATCGGCGGAGTCTTTGCAAGTGACAGCCCACTCCACCATCGAGCGTCACGACTGGCCTGAAGACAACTTCTATGGCCCCGGCACCTTGGGCAACACCACTACCTGGGACGATAACGCCACGTTGGGCCTGAGTTACTCGCTGGACTTCTGGGGCCGCGAGCGCAACAACACCGAACGCGCGCTGGACATGGCCCACATGACAGTGGCCCAGGCGCGTCAGGCGCAGCTTGAGCTGGAAAACAACGTAGTGCGGGTTTATATCCAGCTATCGTTGCAATATGCGCAACGTGATATCGCCCAGGCCATGCTCGGCCAACAGCAGCAGATCCTGCAACTGGCGCAAAAGCGCCTGGATGGCGGAATCGGCACGCACTTCGAAGTCAGCGAAGCCGAAACGCCGTTGCCCGAAACCCAGCGTCAGATCGACAGCCTTGATGAAGAAATTGCCTTGAGCGCCAACCAGTTGTCGGCCTTGGCCGGTAAAGGGCCAGGCGAAGGCGCCCATTTACAACGCCCGAGCCTGTCGCTGGCGGCTGACCTGAAACTGCCTTCGGCGGTCCCGGCGCAGTTGCTCGGCCAGCGCCCTGACGTAGTCGCCAGCCGTTGGGCGGTAGCGGCCCAGGCCAGGGGTATCGAAGTCGCCCAGGCCGGTTTCTACCCCGACGTCGACCTGTCTGCCAGCCTCGGCTACTTCACCACCGCCGGTGGCATGCTGGAATTCCTCAAGGGCTCGAAGTTCGGTTACACCGCAGGTCCCGCTTTGAGCTTGCCGATCTTCGATGGCGGCCGTCTGCGCGGTCAGTTGGGTGAGGCCTCGGCCGGTTATGACGTCGCTGTCGAGCAGTACAACCAGACCTTGGTCAACGCGCTGAAAAGTGTCTCCGATCAGTTGATCCGCCGTCGCTCCATGGCCAAACAGGCGGACTATGCCGCGCAGTCGGTGGCCTCGGCGCGCAAGACCTATGACATTGCCACCGTGGCCTACAAGCGCGGCCTGACCGACTACCTCAATGTGCTCAACGCCCAGTCCATGCTGTTCCGCCAGCAGCAGATCGAGCAGCAAGTGCAGGCCAGCCGTCTGAGCGTCAACGCCGAGCTGATCACCGCCCTGGGTGGCGGCCTGCACGCGGGCGACGACAGCCCCGAGGCGAAAACCACGCAAGTACCGCCGACCCCCGCCAGCCTCAAATTGATGGACCGGTTCAAGCCATGAGCACGCTCATCGCCAGCTGGCGGCGCCTGGAGTGGCGACGTGGTTTCAATGAGTGGCTGCGCAGCGACGGCGTGACCTGGGTATACATCTTCAAGGTGCTGCTGGCGGCGTTCATCACTCTGTGGCTGGCCATGCGCCTGGAACTGCCCCAGGCGCGCACGGCGATGATCACGGTGTTCATCGTCATGCAGATCCAGAGCGGGCATGTGTTCGCCAAGAGCGTCTATCGCTTCATCGGCACCTTGGCCGGCTCTGCGTTCACGGTGCTGTTGATTGCCCTGTTTGCCCAGGTGCCGGAGCTGTTTCTCGTTGGCCTGGCCCTGTGGATCGCCCTGTGCACCGCCGGTGCCGTGCGCCATCGCAACTTTCGCGGCTATGCCTTCGTGCTGGCGGGGTACACCGCGGCCTTTGTCGGCCTGCCGGTCCTGATGCATCCGGACGGCGCCTTCATGGCCGCCGTGTGGCGAGTGCTGGAAATCTCGCTCGGGCTGGTGGTGTCCACGGTAGTCAGCGCGGCGATTCTGCCCCAATCGGCCAGCGGTTCGCTGCGCAATGGCCTGTACCAGCGCTTTGGCAACTTTGCCGGTTTCGTCGCCAAAGGCTTGCGCGGCGATCTTCCCCGCGAGGTGTTCGAGAGCACCAACCAGCGTCTGGTCAGTGAGGCCGTGGGCCTGGAAGGACTGCGTGGCGTGGTCGCCTTCGAAGACCCGCACATGCGTCGGCGCAGTGGTCGGGTCAGCCGTCTGAACAGTGAGTTCATGACCCTCACCACCCGCTTCAACGCCTTGCATCAGCTGCTGGAGCGCATTCGCCTCAACGGCCGCGTCGAGGTACTGGCAGCGGTCGAGCCGGGGCTGGCGCCACTGGTCCACCTGATGGATAGTTTCAGCGCACGCTTGCTGACCGCCGATGATGCCGTGGGCCTGGCCGAGCAATTGGCACAGTTCAAGGCCGCCTTCCGCGGGCAGGTGAGGGGCTTGCGCGAGACGTTCGTGGAGCAGGCGCCCACGGAACACGACCTGCTGGATTTCAACACCGCCTTCGAATTGCTCTATCGCTTCGTCGACGAATTGCACGGCTACGCCCAGACCCACGCGTCCCTGGCCCAGCACCGCCATGAGCGGGAAAACTGGGACGAGCCGTTCACCGCCCAGACCAACTGGCTGGCGTCCCTGGCGGCTGGGGTACGCGGCTCGTCCATCGTGCTGATCCTGGGCAGCTATTGGATCGCCACAGCCTGGGCCAGCGGTGCCAGCCTGATGCTGGTGGCGGCGGCAACACTGGGACTTTCCGCCTCGTCGCCCAATCCTAAACGCATGGCGTACCAGATGGCCGGCGGCACGGCATTCGGCGCGGTGACCGGTTTTATCGAGATGTTCTACCTCTATCCGCACATCGACGGTTTCCCGTTGCTGTGCGTGATGCTGGCGCCGGTCTTGATGTTGGGCGCCTTCCTGGCTTCGCGGCCACAATACGCCGGCTATGGTCTGGGCCTGCTGATCTTTTTCTCGATCAATTCGGTGCCCGATAACCTGACGGTCTATAACGCCTACAACTTCATCAACGACTACATCGCCATGGTCCTGGGCATGCTGGTGTCCGCCGCTGCCGGCGCGATCATTCTGCCGCCCAACAGCCGCTGGTTGTGGAACCGCATGGAGCAGGACCTGCGCGCGCTGGTGGTGTTCGCCGTCAGCGGCAAGCTGCGCGGCCTGGGTTCGGCCTTCGAAAGCCGTACCCGCGATGTGCTCAATCAGGCGTATGGCCTGGCAGCGGGCAAGCCGCAGGTGCAGCGCAGCCTGTTGAACTGGATGTTTTCGGTCCAGGAAGTGGGCCACGCAGTGATCGAGCTGCGCCGCGAGCAGGAAAAACTGCCAGCGCACCCGTGTTATGCCGAAGACCAGCCGTGGCGCCAGGCCAACCGAGCCATGGGCCGCTCGCTGGTGCGGCTGTTCATCAAGCCCAGCGCCGGCAACCGCGAGCGCAGCCTGCTGGCAGTGGACCTGGCCATCGAGCGGGTCCAGGCCACGCCCGAGCCGTTCGCCCCGCACTTCGACACCTCGGCATTGCGACGTATCCTGAGTTACCTGCACTTCATCCGCAGTTCGCTGCTCGACCCGCAATCGCCACTGGCTTCACTGGAAAACCGCCATGCCTCGTGAAATCGCCTTCCATGGCGTGTACATGCCCATCGTCACCGTGATGTTCCTCGTGGCCCTGGTGCTCGCCTGGGCGCTGGACCGCTTTCTGGCGGCGCTGAACGTCTACCGCTTCTTCTGGCACCCGGCGCTGCTGCGTCTGTGTCTGTTCTTCTGCATCTTCGGCGCCATGGCGCTGACTGTTTACCGCTGACCGATTACCTTGAGATCCGATCGATGAAAAGCTTCTTCAGCCTGCTTGGCACCTTGCTTGTTCTGGCCCTCACCTTGGTGATCGGTCGGGTCCTCTGGGTGCATTACATGGACACCCCCTGGACCCGCGACGGTCGCGTGCGTGCCGACATCATCAACGTCGCCGCCGATGTGGCGGGCTACGTGGTGGACGTGCCGGTGCACGACAACCAGGCGGTGAAAAAGGGCGACCTGCTGCTGCAGATCGACCCCGAGCATTATGAAATTGCAGTCAAGCAGGCCGAGTCGCTGGTGGCGTCGCGCAAAGCTACCTGGGACATGCGCAAGGTGAACGCAAGCCGCCGTGCCGACCTCGATAACCTGGTCATCTCCAAAGAGAACCGAGACGACGCCAACAACACCGCCAGCGCGGCCTTGGCTGATTACCAGCAGGCCCAGGCCCAGCTGGAAGCCGCCGAGCTCAACCTCAAGCGCACCAAGGTCCTGGCGACGGTAGATGGCTACGTGACCAACCTCAATGTGCACGTTGGCGACTATGCCCGGGTGGGTGACGCCAAGATGGCGGTGGTGGACCAGAACTCGTTCTGGGTCTATGGCTTCTTCGAAGAGACCAAGCTGCCGGGCGTGCACGTTGGCGACCCAGTGGACATGCAGATGATGAGCGGCGAGTTGCTCAAGGGTCATGTGGAGAGCATCTCGCGCGGCATCTATGACCGCGACAACCCGGAAAGCCGTGAACTGGTGGCCGACGTCAACCCGACCTTCAACTGGGTGCGCCTGGCCCAGCGTGTACCGGTGCGCATCCACATCGATTCGGTGCCGGCGGGCATGCTGCTGGCGGCGGGGACCACCTGTACGGTGGTGGTCAACCCTGGGGTCAACAGCAGTTCGGTCTGGTGATGGGGGGCCTGATTGCGGGAGCCTGCGATCACAACCGCCGATTCAAGCCGAATTTCACCCGCAAGAGACCTTCCAGCAAGCCCTTGGGCAGCCAGCGCGCCATCAACGGTAGCGCCAGGCAGCCATGGCCGACCCGCAGCAGCCTCGGCACCCGGGGCATTTCTGCGCATTTGAGCACGTGTCGCGCCACTTCGCGGGCCGGCGTCGGCCGACCCTGCGAGGCGCGCGCCCGTGCCCGAATGCCCTCGCGCAACGGCCACCAGGGCGACTGCTCGGCGATCAGCAATTCAGCCTCGGCGCTGGCGTTGTCGGCAAAGCGGGAATCGATGGCGCCGGGCTGCACTTCCAGCACGCGGATGCCGAAGGGCGCCAGTTCCATGCGCAGGGCGTCGCTCAGCGCCTGCACGGCCGCCTTGGAGGCGCAGTAGGCACCGGCGAACGGCGTCACCAGCACACCGGAAACACTGCCGATGTTGATCACCAGGCCGCGGCTGCGGCGCAGGGGTTCGAACAGCGCGCGAGTGACACCGACCACCGAGAACACATTGGTTTCGAACTGGCGCTGCAACGCCTCGACCCCGCCGTCCAGCAACGGACCCATGGCGCCGTAGCCGGCGTTGTTGATGAGGATGTCCAGCCGGCCGCCTTGCTGCTCCAGAGTGTCGGCCAAGGCGCTCAAGGCCTCGGTGTCGTTGACGTCCAGCTGCCGGGCGGTGAACCCGGCCGCTTGCAGTGTTGCCACATCGGCGGCTTTGCGCGCTGTGGCCCAGACCTCATGGCCCGCTTCCTTGAAGGCATCGGCCAGGGCGCGGCCAATGCCGCTGGAGCAACCGGTGATCAACACTATCGACATGGTGACGTTTCTCTCAAGGCGATGATTCAGCCGGAGAAACTACCCTGTAATCGCTCGGCATGAAACTCGAGGGTCTGCGCGCGATAGCCCGGACGCAGCGTCGGCAACGGCACACAGTCGCTCCAGCTGGCGCCCGGCTGGAGGCTGCCAGGCCCACGGTAGCGGGGCCCATCGTAGTCGTTTTCCACCAGATTGACGGTGTCTCCCGGCGCCGACGCGGCCACCCGCCAGCGCAATTCCACCAAGGGAATTGTGTTGCCATTTGTTAACCGAACCTGGAGCGGTCGATCCGCCGGGCATTGCTCCGGCGCGTAGCTCATGCGTAATTCCAGCCGCGCCAGCTGATGCTCCTCATGGATGTCCAGCCATGCCACCCACAGCGCCACGAGCCCCAGCCCGCACAGCGCGGCAAGCGATACGGGCAAGGCCTTGGCCGGGTAGCGCAGGAGCAGGACGAGCCAGATGAGGAGAAGGGCGATGCCGATGAGCATGGACGTGCACTTTGGCCATGAGTCGAGCTGCGATCATAGCACCGCGCTATCTGCAGGACCGAGCTCGCTCGGGAAGAAGGCGCCAGCATGTGTCAGCCATGGCGCGGCGTCCATTTCCTGAGCAAGCTCGGTCCTGCAAAGCTCGTCGTATCCTTGCTGATCACCGCGCCGAAACCGGCCTTACCACCCACACCGGCGCCAGATTCCCCGCGCTGCCGGTCACATACAACACCGACGCCTCGCCACGCTCCAGCGCCACCGGCTTGAGGTCGCTGACTTTCTTGTCGCCGTCATACAGCGCCAGGCTGACCTTGACCGGGTTGATCTCTCGTTGCCCGGTGCCTTTGGCCTGAACGTTGGCCACCACGTCGGTCTTGCCGTCGGCGGTCTTCAGGGCCAACGGCTGGTCGCTGAGGTTCTGCAGGCGTACCAGGGATTTTTGTTTGTTGGTGAACGGCGCCTCTTCCACCAGCACCGGCGCGGCGCTGCCGTAGCTGACCAGGGTGTAGTAATGGTCGGCGGCCAGCTTGACCGGCAACGAGCCGCTGCCGACCCTGGCGGTGTAATCGCCCTGCGGCAGGAAGCTGAAGTCGCTGCTGGCCAGCGGCGCGACGTCGTTGAGGTTGGCACTGCCGACGTTGGCGCTGACTTCGTTGTTGCTGGCGTTGAACAAGCGCACGAAGGTCGAGCCTTTGGGCGCCGTCGGGCCGTATAACGCCGAGTCGCTGGCGGCCATGGCGGACGCGGCGCTGATGGCGACAATCAGCGTGGCAGCAGTACGAATGACAGTTCGGGTCTTCATGGTGATTTCTCTCGGTGCGATCAGTTGGTCTGGCCCAGGGCCAGGTTCGCGGTGCCGGCCTCAGCTTTTTTCAGCCCGGCGATCCAGTTCGGGTCGAAGTCGCTCAAGTCGTTCTTCATGGGCAGGTAGCGCTCCGGGAATTCCCAGATCAGCACCTGCGGCGGGCTGTTTTTGAAGGCGTCTGTCTGCAGGTATTCAAGCATCGGCAAAATCGGCCCGTGGCCGTTCTCGGCGTAATTGACCACGTCGCTGTGCAGCGCCTGCTGCAAGGCACCGAGGAAATTCCAATGAGGGTTGGCGCTGTAGCTGGTGCCGACCAGGGCCACGGCAATGTCGGTATTGGCAAACAGGGCGTCATCGCTGGCAGCGGCCGCCTGTTGCAGATGGGTGGCGCGCTGAGCCAGTTCGTCCGGTGGCGGCAGAAGGTTGCTGAACAACGGATCAAGGGGCAGGAAGGTGGTCAGGTCACCTTTGTACGGCGCCGCTGGCTGACTGTCGGTGACGTAGGTCTGCGGTTCGCCGCTGAGGGGAGCGTGGGCGTGGACCGCCTCGCTCAGGCTGTGTGCCACCACCTCGGCGCCCATGGGCGTCCAGTGCGTGTCGGTGCGCAGAAACACCGGCCCCTGGGCCTTGGCCTGCTGCAACGGGCCGAGCAGATCGGGGGCAAAGATGCCGGCCTGCTGCGCCTGGCGATGGAACTGCTGGTACAAATCGTCATGCAAGGCGGCCGGCCCCGGTCCGTCGATATGCTCAGGATATAACCGCGCCTTGGCCGGGACGATGGCCAGCACCAACTGCACATGGTGCTGCGCCAAGGTGGCCTGCACGCCCCGGATCAGCGCCAGATTACTGGATTCGGACTGCTTGGCGTCGGCCATCGGGTTGAACTCTTCGTCGCTGTACAACCACTGATCGCGACCCAGTACCACACCGGGTCGGCCTTCCTTGAACAGGCCATAGTCCAAGGCCGCCCAGAGGTTGGTGCCCAGGCGTTTGATCGGGAACTGCTCGTCGTAATGGCTCTGCAGGCCTTGGGCGAGACGGCCGTTGAGCACGGTCATGGGCGCCGTGCGCTGAAAGCTGGCAAAGCTCAGCAGCGACCAGCCTCCAAGCGCCAGCAACAAGCCCAGAAACAAGCTGATATAGATGATCTGCCAGGAACGCGTCATGGCCGGCCCTCAGAACTGGAAGTACAGGAACGGCGAAAAGCTTTGCGCCGACAGTTTCAGGATCGCTGCCGAGAACAACAGCAGCACCAGGGCATGGGCGGTGACCGGTTGCACAACGCCGCTGACCGGGGCGCGGTCCGCTGGCCTGTACACATCGCGCCAACCAAAAAAGGCCAGCGTCAGGTAGGCGACAATCAAGGTGGCCACTTGCAGGCCGGTGAGGCTGGCGGCGGTCAGTTCCGAGAAATGCCAGTCGCTCAAGCTGAACATCGCCCGGTACATGCGCCCGGCCACGTGCAGGTCTTCGGCACGGAAGGTCACCCAGCCGGTCACCACCAGCAGAAACGTCAGCGCCCAGCGCAGCGGGTTGAGCCCCTTGGGCCGGGTGTCGATGCCCATGGCTTTCTCGATGGCCAGCCACAGGCCGTGCCAGGCGCCCCAGAGGATGTAGGTGATGTTGGCGCCGTGCCACAGGCCGCCCAGCAGCATGGTCAGGAACAGGTTGCGGTAGGTCTTGAAAGTGCCGCCGCGGTTGCCGCCCAAGGTGATGTACAGGTAGTCCCGCAGCCAGGTTGAAAGGCTGATATGCCAGCGCCGCCAGAACTCGGTGATGGACTGGCTGACGTAGGGCTGCTTGAAATTCTCCATGAAGCGAAAGCCCATCATCAGGCCCAGGCCGATAGCCATGTCGCTGTAACCGGAGAAGTCGAAATACAGCTGTGCGGTGTAGGCCAGCGCCCCCAGCCAGGCGTCGCCGGTACTGGGGCTGGCCAGGGCAAAGGCATGGTCGGCGACGGTCGCCAAGGTATCGGCGATGCACACCTTCTTGATGAAGCCCTGCATGAAGCGAGTGCAGCCTTCGGCGAACTTGTCCAAGGTGTGGGTGCGGCTATTGAATTGTTCCGCCAGGTCACGAAAGCGCAGCACCGGCCCGGCGATCAGGTGCGGAAAGATCGCCACGAAGGCGGCGAAGTCGATCAGGTTACGGGTGGCCGGGGTGTCGCCCCGGTACACGTCGATGATGTAGCTGATGGACTCGAAAATGTAGAACGAGATCCCGATGGGCAGTAGCACGTGGGTAAGGATGAACGGCTGCAACCCCAGACTGGCGACAATCACATTGAGGCTGTCGACGCCGAAGTTGGCGTATTTGAAATAGCCCAGCACCCCCAGGTCCAGGGCCACGCCCAGCAGTAGCCAGCGCTGTGCCGAGCGGGTGCGCACGCCGCACGCGCCGACCTTGAGGCCGATCCAGTAGTTCCACAAGGTCACGGCGGCGAACAGGGCCAGAAAGTCCACCCGCCACCAGGCGTAGAACACGTAGCTGGCCAGCAGCAACAGCAGGTTGCGATAGCGCAGGCCGCTCAGGTAGTAGAGCGCCAGGAACACCGGCAGGAACAGGAACAGGAAGACATTGGAGGAGAAGACCATCAGGGTTGGCTCCAGTCAGTTTTGACCAATGAGTAGTGACTTCACGAGCAACCTCTGTGGAAGCAGGGTCGATTCAAGGCACGCACCACAGACCCTCACCCATTCCCCTTTTCATGGGCCGGATCGAACACCTTGGTCACGTCCCCGCCCAGGCGGAAGGTCTTGAACGGCTCGCCTTCGCGCTTGCGGGCCAGGGCGTCGCCGTCGCAGTTATACAAGCTGCACCAAGGTTCCAGCCACGACCATTTGCTGGTGGTTTCCAGCTCACTCATGTCCTGCTCGCTGCCGTTGACCTTCTGGAAGATCGACGGGTCTTTCGCACCGGCCACCACTCGCTGACCAACCCGCAGCAGGGCGCTGTTGTTTTCTGCGCGCAAGTCGACGCCATTGGCCTGAGCGAAGCTGGCGATCATTGCCATGGGCTGCATGGCGTAGGCGTGGTAGGCCAGGGCGCGCTGGTCGCGCTTGAGCTCGTTGGGCCAGTAGCCCTGGGGGTCGACCTGATCGGCGCCGATCTTGAACTCTTTCACCGACCAGTCGAACAGGTCGCGACGGTTGAGCACCACTGCCGTGGACATCACCGACCAGGCCGCCCAGTAGGAGTGGTTGTTGGTCTTGTCCAGCGGCAGGTTGTCCCATTCGCTGACCACTTGATCGGCCAGGCGGCCGAACCAGGCCTCGATGACTTGTGCGTCCTGTTCATGGCCCACCAGCGGGTGGCTGGCGGAAAACTTCAGGTGCAGATAGGCCGACGACAGGCTGGCCAATGTCCATTTGCGGATTGACTTGCCGGTGTGGTTGAAGTCCTTGGACATCAAGGCGTCGGCCTTGGCCCAAGTGGTCAGCCAGCTCAGGGTGCAGTCGAGCTCGTCGGCGCGGCCATCGCGCATATAGTCCATCACGAGCTTGGAGGTGCCTTTCTCCATGTCGTTGATGTCATGGGTGGCGCTGCGAAAGGCTTTGTCGGCTTCAGGGTTGAGGGTAGAGCGCGACTTATCAGAGCCTTCGTACTTGCTGCGAAATTGCAGGCTCTGGGTATAGGGCGTCGGTACGGCGGCGCAGCCTTTGCCACTGTTGCCCTCTTTGACCTTGTCTACCGGGGCCAAGAAACCTTGGGGCGGGCGCAGTGGCGCGGCGGCCTGGGCGCTGCCGGCGAACACCGCCAGGGCCAGAATACCGGGGACGAACAGCTGTCGAGCGAGTGGGCAGTGCTTCATCGATAACCTCATAAGCCGGCTTGTGCGGTACGTGGTGACATGTTCGGCGACTCTTTGCGCACACACAGTTTGACCTGTAGTGGCTGCGGCTCCAGCGCGGCCACCTCGGCGGCCGCCGGCGCGTTGAGTGCGCTTACGTGAACGGCGGTGGTGACCGGGTCCGGTGCCGGCAGCACGGGGGGCGGGGCACTTTTGTCGGGCGGGGCGCCGTGTAACTCAAGCGCCAGCAGGGTCTGGTCGCCCCAATCACCGATCTGGCGCATGTCGAAGGCGAAGCGGCCATCGGTGGGCGCCGAGGTCGGCTTTTCGATGTGCAGCTCTTCGTGGCGGCCGTTCAGGTACCAAAGCGTGGCATACAGGTCCTTGACCGTCGGGTCCTTGAATTTGACGTCCAGGCGCCGGCTACCGTTGACCCAGTCCTTGACCCCGGTGGTGCCGTTGACCAGCAGGTCGGTGCGGGTGTTGGGCTGCAGGGTTGCCGACTGGGCGACTTCCACGGGTTTGCCCTCACAGCCGTTGTCGAGCATGGCCAGCACTTGGCGCCAGATGATGTCCTGATCGAGTTTGTACAGCGCAGAGAACTCCCAGACGATGATCTTCGGCGGATGCTTCTGGAAATCCTCACT
Source organism: Pseudomonas sp. dw_358 (assembly GCF_018449655.1). Taxonomy (GTDB): domain Bacteria; phylum Pseudomonadota; class Gammaproteobacteria; order Pseudomonadales; family Pseudomonadaceae; genus Aquipseudomonas. The sequence continues at coordinate 209,176 of NZ_JAAVUX010000001.1, read as the reverse complement.
CCCCAGGTACTGCAGCAAGGAGCCTTCCAGGCCGCCGCCGGGGAAGGCGGCATTGAGCACGTCGGCACTCAGGTCCTGCTCGAGAAAGCCGCCGAAGTTGTAGTTCTTGCCGCTGTGGCTGGTGCCCACCAGGGTGATCTGCGGCATCGGTGCATCGCCGAACAGCTCGCTGTCGGCCGCCACGCTTTTGGGCTCGGTGGTGAAGCTGTCGCTGTACTGCACCGAGTAGCTGGTGTTGCACAGCTGGCCGGCCAGGCCCATCAGCGTTCCGTTTTTGGTCAGGCGGCCGGAGACGTGGGTTTCGAATTCGCGCCGTGGGATGTCTTTGTACGCGGGGATCTGCTTGATGGTCGCCGCGACGATCTGTGCGGTGCGCTCGGCGCCATAGGGCGTCCAGTGCTGGTCGCCGCGAAAGTAGAAATCGTGGGCCGGCTTGTCGTCATCGCTCAGGTTGGACAGGTCGGGGGTGTAGTAGCCCATTTTCTGGAAGCGCCCGAGCATGCCCTGAAAGTTTTTGCGCGCCTTGTTGTAGTCGTACGTGGCGTAGTCCGCCGGCAGCAGGTAGCGACGGTCGACCATGCCGCGGGTGGGCTGGTACACCACCACCAGGTCGATGCCCCGAGCCTTGAATGCGTCATGGACTTCGCGCAGGCGCTCGTAGGCCGCCGGCGTGGTGTCGAACTCGGTGAGTAGGTCCTGCTGGCTGCGGAACATCCAGTCGCCCTTGCCTTGCATCAGCACGGTGAAATCCTGCTGGGTGCGAGTGGTGTAATTTTTCGGGTCCTTGGCTTCCGGGCACAGCTGGCAGCAGGGGGCGGCGCTGAAGCTTGGCGCGCTGTCGGCACTGGCGGGCGCCATGTTCAGCAGCAGGCCCGCAGCCAGGCCGGACACATTCAGCCACTGGATCAATCGCATGTGCATGGTCGTCCTCCCTAGTCGCGCATGGCGGTGGTCTGATGTTCAGTCGGTTCGATCAGCACGGTCTTGTGCTGGCGCATCAGCAAATCGAAGATCTGCGTCTGGTTGTCGCCCAGGATGCCGTTGAGGCTGATCCCCGTGAGCCGTGTCGGCGACAGCATGCTGACGTTGTACAGCTCGACGCGTTTGGGCGAGTCAATGGCCACCGGTGCGCCGCCGTTGCCGATCAGCTTGCCGCCGACCACGGTCATGGACACGTCCATGGTGTAGGGGTCGAGCTTGACGTCGCGTTTGGTGGCGCTCAGGTCCTTGGTGTGGCCGTAGATCCCGGCCAGGCCATTGCCCACCGAGGCGTTGTCGTAAATGCGCACGCCCTGGCTGTTGCGCAGGCGAATGCCGTGGCGGCGGTTGCTCAATACCTTGTTGCCATAGATCAGGTTGTCGCTGCTTTCGTACAGGGTGATGCCGTCGGTGTGGTTGCCCTCGATGTTGTTGAAGGCCACCAGGTTGTTCACGCTCTTGCGGTCGATGACGATGCCCGAGAGCTGATTGTCATGGGTGTAATTGTTGAAGATCCAGCTGTCATTGACCTCCCGCGAGACGATGATCCCGTGCTTTTTGTGGGTGCCGTAGACGTTGTTGTCGGTAATGATCAGGCGCTTGGAACGGTCGTGGGGGTCAATGCCGTAAATGATGTTGTCGTAGTAAGTGTTGCTCTTGACCACGTAGTCTTCGGCTTCGTAGCAGTAGAAGCCATACCACATGTCGGTGAAGCTCGAACCGAGGATCCAGCCCTTGGGCGCGCTGCGGTTCATCAGCTTTTTCAGGCTGGGCGTGTACTGTGAGATGCTCACCCCGTACGACTTGCTCTGGTTGTAGCCCATGCTCGCCAGGTGGCTGTTGACCAGGTAAGTCTCGGTGCCGCCCCAGCCCAGTACGAAGGGGCGAAACGTCTTCGGCGCCTCGTAGGTGGAGGGGCCGTTGCGCGCCTCGCTCCAGCCAGTGAGACGGGTGTCGGTGATAAACAGCTTGCCGTCATTGACGATGAAGGCGCCCCGGTCCTGGGACAGGCGCACTTCTTTGGTCTGCTTGTCGATTTCCAGGATGCCCTTGCGGCCCACCACGATCGGCAGCCGCGCCAGCCAGACGTCGGGCGCCACTTCGGTGAAGTAGGCCGGCTGCGCCTTGGCCATCTGCTTGAAGTTCATGTAGCCGTCGTCGAGGAACAGCGCCGAGGGGATGCCGCGCTGGCGCGCCACCCATTCGGCCATCTTGTTGTGGCCACCGACGAATTCCTTGAGTTCGTTCTCCTGCATCATCCGCCGCACCGACAACTTGCCCGGCTGGCGGCGATCAATCTTGGCCTCCACCGCGGCGGCGGTGTAGCCGCTGAGGTCGGGCAGCTTGGGCCTGGCCAATGCCAGGTTGTCCGGTGGCGGGCTGCTGACGGAATAGTTGTTGGCCATGGCCAGATCGCGGGCCAGCGCCTGCCCCGGCGCCAGTACGGGTGCCGGCGCCACCACGGGCACAGCCGCCGGCGCGGGTACCGGTTGCTGGGCACTGGCCAGATGGCTGGCCAGCAGCAGTGCACTGCCGGTCAGCGTCAGGCTCCAGCGATTGGGTGAAGGGTTCATGTCACGCACTCCTTTCGCGATTCGCATCAGAAGCGCCAGATCACATCGACAATGGCGCGGTGCATGTAGTTGTCTACGCCACTGCCGTAGGCGTCTCCGGGTTTGAACACGCCTGCGCGCAAGCGAATCAGCGCTGACGGTTCGTCGAATTGGTCAGAGGCGAGGGCGGGTAACTGGCCTGCCTTGAAATAGTGCGTGAGCACCAGGTCCACCTCCTGCCCGAGGTCTTTGCTACCGTCGTTCAACGGCAAGGCAGTCATGCTGCTGACTTGCACGCCGTCGCTGGCGTCTGTGGCCGGGTCGATACCGGTGGTGCCGATGGGGCTGTTGCCGTCTACGCGGCGGAACTTGTGGTAGATCAGCGAGGCGTCATCCTCATCGCGCAATTGCCAGGTGCCGAACAGCGAGCCGCTCTCGACGTTGGCCATGTCCGGCAGGTACGCCTCGCCATAGCGGGCGATGCGGGTGCGGGTGCCGGTCCAGTTCGAGCGGTTGCTCTGCAGGCCGTTCTGCTGGTAATTCTTGCTGGCGCGGGAGTAGGCCGCGCCCACCTGCCATTGCGTGGCCAGGCGCAGGCGCGCGCCGAGGTCGGTGGCCCAGCCGCTGATGTCGCTGCCTTCGGTCTGGTTGGCCCGCAGATAACCGTCGGTGCCGACCGAGGGGTGGTTGCGGTCGACGTGGCCATTGATCCAGGTGACGTTGGTCCAGTAGTTGAGCGCGTGAAGGTTCTGGAACTCGTAGGCGTCGCTGTTGAGGTCCAGACCCAGCCAGGTCAGGTTGCCGTTGCTGGTCTTGTCGAGATCGTCCATGCGCGCGCCCTGATTTTTCAGGTCGCCGTCGTCGTGGGTGTGGTGCAGGCGCAGGCCGGCCCATTGCCCGGGCATCCACTGGTAGTAGGCATCGCCGTAGACGTGCAGGCGGTCCTTGTCGGTGGGGGTCAGCTGCGAATAATCAGTGCGGTAGTCACTGAAGCGTTCGGCGCTGCCCACATGGGCCTTGAGCAGGGTGGTTTCGAAATCCCAGTTCAAGGCTTCGATGTTGCTGTCGCGCCACTCGCCGTCGTCGTTGCGCAGGCGCTGGCGACCGAACTTGAGAATCTCGCCGGGGTAAGGGGTCAGGCCGCTGTAGCCGACCCAGAATTCGCGCAAGGCCAGGTACGTATCGGCGGCCTTGCGGTTGTTGCTGACGTTCTGGCCGCTGGAAATCGGGTTGTTGGCCGGGCTGTCCAACGGGTCGGTCTGGATGGTGTCGGTGGCACTGACTATCTGCCCCATGCCATAGGCGCTCCAGTTGTCCCAGTGGCCGAAGGCCCAGGGCCGCAGGTCGACCCCGATACCGTTGACTTCACCGCCCGCACGAGTGCCCAGGTCTCGGTCGCCCTCGAAATCCCCGGTGCCTTTTACTTCGATGCCGAAATTTTGTTCGGCGGTCAGTTCCGCCAAGGTCGGGCAGGACCACAAAGAGGCCATGCTCAGGCCAATGCCCGCCATCATCCATCGATTCAACTTCATAGGGCTTGGTCCTCGCCAACAGCGACTTCGGGCAGATTTTGCAGATCAGTTTGCGCACCACGGGCGTGCTGCTCGCGTTCGAGCAGCTGTTGCGCCTGGGCCTTTTTATCGAGGGGCAGTTGCTGGTCGATGGCCGCTGCCAGGTCGGTCACCTGTGGCAGCGGATCGGGCTGGGCCTTGGCCAGTTGGGCGAACACATACGCGTTGATCAGGTTTGGCTGGATGCCGTGGCCGGTGGCGTAGAGCTGGGCCAGGGCGAAGTCGGCACCGCCCTGGCCATCGCGGGCGGCGATCAGCAGGTGGTCGATGGCTTTCTGCGGGTCGGGGTCCCCGAGGTAGCCGCGGCGGTAGATCTGGCCGATGTAGTAGTGGGCGGTGACCTCGGTACGCGCGGCTTTCTCCAGGTACTGCAAAGCCACCGGGACATTGGGCGTCATCAGTCGGCCGTCGTAGTAGAGGCGCCCCAGCAGCAGATTGGCCCGGGGCTGCGCGGCGGCGCGGCCTTTTTCCAGATAGGCCATGATCTGGTCGACGCCGCCCAGTTCCGGAAAGTCGTAGAGCAATTGCGCCAGGCCGACCCAGGACGCCGGGTAAACCGGTGCCACCTGCTCGAACATCGCCTCGGCGGTCTTCAGGTCCGGCTTGCCCAGGTCGGGGTCGGCCAGCACCCGGGCGACACTGTCCAGGCGCTCGGGTGGAATCTTGTGCAGGGCATAGTCGCTTTGCAGTTGTTTGAGCAGCGCGGCTTGTTGGTCGGCCTGGGCGCGCTTTTGATAAACGGTGGCCAGTTCTACGTAGCAGACGTCCAGCCGGTTCAACAGCTTGCGGCAGGTGTGCTCGATGTCGTCCAGGTGCTGGTCGTAGGTGTTGGTGGCGCGGTACAGGACAATCTGTGCCAGCGCGGCCTCCAGGTAGCCGGCCCGCTGCCATTCATTGATCTTCTGCTGCACATCTACGCCGGGAAAGCTGGCAGGGTACTGCAAATAGAGCATGGCCAGAGAAACCACGGAGCTGCTTTCGTTGCCCAGCAGCGAGCGGTTGAGCAGTTGGTCGGCTTCTTCGCGCTCGGCCTGGGTCGAATGCGGCTTGACCACCAGCAGGCGGCCTAGCCGCGATTGCGCGCGGGGCGAGTTATCGAGGTTGGCGCGGTAGGTGGCTTCGGCCAGGCGAATCTGGTCAGGATCGCGGCTGAGCACCTGAATATCGGCGATACCGACCGTGGCATCGGTGTAGCCCAGGGCGGACATGCGCTGGTAGTTGTCCAGCGCCACGCGGGTGTCGCCACGGCGCAGGGCTTCGTTGGCCAGGCGCTGGTCGGGCAGGTTGGCGCAGGCGGCCAGGCCCAGGGCAATCGCCAGGCCCAGGGTAGCCTGCGGGTACAGACGCCTCGCAAGTAAAGTGGCCACGGCGCTGATCTCCCGACTCAAAGGCCAGCGGCCATGGCTTTGCCCACCAGCCCGTTCAATGACGGGCCATGATCGCTGGCCACATCCACCGGCTGGCCGGCCAGTGCCACTGGCAGCGGTTCGTCAGGCTTGATCTGCACGCGGATGTCGGTGGCCATGTCCAGCGGGTTGAGAATGGTGCTGGTGACGATCTGGCCTTGGCGCAGCTGGGTGTCGCCGGCCACTTGGAAGCTGACATGGGTGCCGGGGCGCACGTCGGCGAACTGGCGATAGGGGAAGCGTGCGTCGATGTTGGCGGTGGCGGTCTTGGGGATCATGGTGAAGATGATCTGGCCCTTGTTGGCGAACTGGCCGTCCGGCACCAGCTGCTGGCCCACCACGCAATCGCAGGGCGAGGTCAGGGTGCCGGTCATCTGCTTGCCGAACATTTCGGTGATCTTTTCCGGGGTCAGTTGCAGGTCGGTCAGGTGGTCGCGCAGCACGTCGAGCATGCTGGTGCTGAAAGTGGCCATGGGCGCGCCCTTGGGAGCGTCGGCATTGAGTGCGATCAGGCTTTGCACCGTCCCGTCCCGGGGCATGGTCACGTTGACCCCGGGCAGAGTCACCACGCCCGAGGTGGCATGGCTGACGAAGTACACGTCGTACAGCGATTTGAAGACAAAACCGAAGGCGCCGAGGCCGACGACGAACACGCCGAGGCTGAAGGTCACCGCCCGCAGCCGGGCAAAGGCGCTCATGCCGCCCAGATTATTCTTGCGCCCGCGGGACTTGGTGAAGTTATCGCGTTGCAAGGTTCCCAGCACGTCCCCCACGGTGACCAGCTCGCCGGCCATGTGTGAGGTGATCAGGGTGCGCAGGGTGGCGATTTCCTGCTGGTCGAGGTTCTGGAACTGACAGCCGGAACGGCCGTCGGCATCGGTCGAGCGCACCTGGAATTCCACGTCCATGCCCAGCCCGAGGCTGTCGATCATGAACATCAGACGGCCCTTGTACACCTGGCCGTCACCCAGGGGTTGCTTGGCGTGGAAGCTGAAGCCGCCTGCCGACAGGTCGTCCAGGCGCACCTCCTGAGGTTCGCGGTTAGGCCCCAGGTAGCGCAGACGCGTGGGGATGCGCACCCGGGCGTGCTGGCGCTGGGCTTCGGATTCGTGCACCACATTCATATTCAGGGCGGTACTCATGGCGGTTTCTCCAAAGAACGGTAAAGGGCCGGTCAGACGAACTGGGTCATCACGGCAACAAAAATGCTGACGGCCGAGAACGTCATGGTTCGGGACGACCAGGTGTTGAACCACAATTGAAAGCTGGCAAGGTCACGCTTGAGCGAGGTGGGCTGGCGGGTCCACGATTGCCGGTCGAGGCGGAAGAACACGTAGATCTTCACCATGGCGCCCATCACCTGGTTGTAATAAAGAATGATCGGGTAGGCCGGGCCGATGGCATGGCCGGAGAACGACAATAGAATGGTCAGGATCAGCCGGGTAATGCCGATCCATAGCAGGTAGATCATCAGGTAGGAGAGGCTGGCGAACTTGAGGCTGGCCAGCAGCGATACCGTCAGCCCCAGCAGGCTGGTCCACATGGACACGCGCTGGTCCAGCAGCACCACGCTGGTGAACAGCCCCAGCCGGTTGATGCCCAGGGTCAGGGCCCGGGAGTTCTGGCGCAGGTTGTTGCCGTACCAGCGATACATCAGTTTGCGGCTGGCCTTGATAAAGCTTTTTTCCGGCGGATGTTCCACGGTGTTGATGGCGGCGTCCGGCACATAGAAGGTGTCGTAGCCCAGGCGCATCAGGCTGAACCAGCTGGACTTGTCGTCCCCGGTAAGGAACTTGAAACGGCCCAGTCGCCAATGCTGCAGCGAGTCGCTTTCGACGTCCGCGATGAACTCGGGGTTGGTCACCACCGAGGCGCGAAACACCGACATGCGCCCCGTCATGGTCAATACCCGCTTGGACAGGGCCATGGAGCACATGTTGATGTGGCGCTGGGCGAAGCGCAGCTTGTGCCACTCGCTCATGATGTAGCTGCCGCGTACTTCGCAGAACTCGTTCGTGGTCAGGCCGCCGACGTTGCCGAACAGCTTGAACCAGGGCACGGTCTTGCGCACGACACCGTGGTCGAGCACCGTGTCGCCGTCGATCACGGCCACCACGGCATTGGCGTCGGGCAAGTGCCGGGAAATCGCCCGGAAGCCGAACGCCAGGCCGTCGCGCTTGCCGGTGCCCGCGATGCGCACGAAGTCCAGCTTGACCCGCGCCGGCGGGTTGGCCTTCTCCCACAGCGCCTTGACCAGTAGCTCATCGGACATCTCCACCAGCGAGCACACCACTGTGGTGGGGAAGCCGCACTCGATGGCTTCGCGGATCACCGAGCCGTAGACCTGGGCGGTGGTCAGTGCGTCGATGCGAAAGCTGGTCACCATCAGAAACACTTCTGACGGATCGGTCTCGGCGCCCATCTTGCGCACCTTGCGCCGCAGGCGCGGGTACACCAGGTAGAGAAACAGCATGCCGCGCACGAAGTGGGTGAAGCCCATCGAATAGCGCCAGATGCCCACGGCACCAATCAGGAAGATGAAGTCCTTGGACTGGGAATCGAACAAGCTCGACGGCAAGGCCACGGCCATCGCCATCAGCACACTTAGATAGAACAACCAACCGGCGGCCTGTAGAAGGCCTTGTCTTAGCCTGAGCATGGTCTGCATCCATAACGGTTCAAGGCAGGCGTAAAAGGACCCGGCAGCCGCCGGGCCCGGTCCTTCACCAGCAGATACCTTCCACACGTTCTTCGACGTTGGTGGTTTTCGGCATGAAGCCCACCAGGTCGAAGACGAATTTACCGGCCGGGACCTGGCTGACCAGGGCGCGGAACTTCTCGTCGCGGTTGCCCAGGATGATCACGTCGGCGTGGCTGATCACCGCATCGAAATCCTCATCGAGCAGCGAGGACACGTGGGGGATCTTCGACTCGATGTATTCCTTGTTGGCCCCGTGAACGCGGGCGTACTGCACGTTGCTGTCGTAGATCTTCAGGTCGAAGCCCTTGCCGATCAGCATTTCGGCCAGTTCCACCAGCGGGCTTTCGCGCAGGTCGTCAGTGCCGGCCTTGAAGCTCAGGCCCAGCAGGGCCACCTTGCGCTTGTCGTGGCCGGAGATGATGTCGAAGGCGTGCTGCACCTGGGATTCGTTGCTGCGCATCAGCGAGTTGAGCAGGGGCGAATCCACGTCCAGGCTGCCGGCGCGGTAGGTGAGGGCTCGCACGTCCTTGGGCAGGCACGAGCCGCCGAAGGCAAAGCCGGGTCGCATGTAGTACTGGGACAGGTTGAGGGCCTTGTCCTGGCAGACCACGTCCATCACTTCGCGACCGTCCACCCCGCAGGCCTTGGCGATGTTGCCGATTTCGTTGGCAAAGGTGACCTTGGTGGCGTGCCAGACGTTGCAGGTGTACTTGATCATCTCGGCGACTTCGATCCCCTTGCGGATGATCGGTGCGTCGAGCTCTTCGTACAGGGCCTGCAGGATATCGCCCGAGGCTTCGTCGAACTGGCCGATGACGGTCATTGGCGGGTGATCGTAGTCCTTGATCGCGGTGCTCTCGCGCAGGAACTCGGGGTTGACGGCCACGCCGAAGTCTACGCCGGCCTGTTTGCCCGAGCAGTCTTCCAGCAGCGGGATCACGACGTTCTTCACGGTGCCGGGCAGCACGGTGCTGCGGACCACGACCGTGTGGCGGGTGGTCTTGTCGCGCAGCGCGAAGCCGATTTCGCGGCACACCGACTCGATGTAGTTGAGCTCCAGGTCGCCGTTTTTCTTGCTCGGCGTGCCCACGCAGATCATCGACAGGTCGGTGGTCCGGATGGCTTCGGCAAAGTCTGTGGTGCCCCGCAGATTGCCCTCGCGGATCCCTTGAGCCAAGAGTTCGCCGAGACCGGGTTCGACAATCGGCGACTTGCCGTTGTTGATCAGGTCGATCTTGGCCTTGGACACGTCCACGCCTACCACTTCATGGCCCCGTGCCGACAAGCATCCCGCACACACTGCACCGACATAACCCAAACCGAAGATGCTGATACGCATCGCATTCACCTCACTGTGTAGTCGTACCGATTTCGGTGCGGCACGCGCCTGGGCTCTGCCAGATTCGAGGCGACCGGAACCGGACCGGGTTTAAAGTAACCAGCCGTTTTGCAGGCACTCGCACGCGGTGACGGGCAAGCAGTCACATCGCTCGGTGCAGGCAGTTTTTTGAACAGTAAGTAACGAGTGCCGGAAAAGGTGCACTCAACGGGAGCGTGATACGCCGTCAACTACGGGCACGCCCTGAAATGAAGCCGGCGTCAGTCAAACTGCAACTACCGGACCCCGCGTTGTCGCACGCCTTCTGGTGAGTCGTGCACAAAAACTGACGCAGGTGACCGGCGTCCATGACGGGGCGCAGGCGTGGGTCAAACGATGTCTGTGGGTGCTGTTCTCTCCTGAGAGCCCGCTAAAAGCCCTGTGATCAGGGCTTTTTGGATCCGTGCCCGGGACGAGCTGTCCAGGGCGGTACCTCTTGGAGGGGGTCGCATTGCGCGGCGTACCTGACCCACTACCGTCTATCTGTTCCAGAGCTAAAGCTAGCCCATGAATAAAAAAGCACACGGCAAAAGTAAAAAATATTTTTCGGGCGGTGTGAAGTTTGTGACGACACGCGCGGTTTTAATGGTGGCGCGCTAGTTAATATGGCCGTATGCCATCATTTGTACGGCGGCGACCGCCCTTAGTTGCACGAGTGGCAACTAGTGGGGCGGCGCTTAGTTGACGTTTGGCTGGCGCCAAGAAAGGTAGCATATGGCCAGTCCGGCGGCTTGAGGTGGCCGCCGCGACGTGGCGTCATTGCGCGCTGTCGCGCAGGAAAACCAGCTTGTCGGCACTCGACTGCTCTTTACTGAAGCCGTAGCCATCGACGTCGAAGCCTTGCAGGCCCTTGACGGTCTTGATGCGCTCGGTGATGACGAAACGGCTCATCATGCCCCGGGCTTTCTTGGCATAGAAACTGATGATCTTGTACTGGCCATTCTTCAGGTCACGAAACTCGGTGTCGATGATGCGAGCCTTGAGGGCCGAGCGCTTGACCGCCGAGAAGTATTCATTGGAAGCCAGGTTCAAGAGCAGATCATCGCCCTGTTCGGCCAGCGCCTGGTTCAGCCATTCGCTGATGCGTTCGCCCCAGAACGCATACAGGTCCTTGCCGCGCGGATTCGCTAGCTTGGTGCCCATTTCCAGCCGATACGGTTGCATCAGGTCCAGGGGGCGCAGCAGGCCGTACAGGCCGGAAAGCATGCGCAGGTGTTTCTGTGCGTAGTCCAATTGTTTTTCGCTGAAGGTCTCGGCTTGCAGGCCGGTGTAGACATCACCCTTGAATGCCAGCAAGGCGGGCTTGGCGTTCTCCGGCGTGAAGGGTCGATCCCAGCTGCCAAAGCGCGCAGCATTGAGGCCGGCCAGTTTGTCGGACAAGTGCATCAACCCGGCGATCTGTGCCGGTGACAATTCGCGCAACTGCTCGATCAGCAATTGGGAGTGGTCCAGGAATTCAGGCTGGGTAAAACGCCGGGTGGTGGGTGGCGTCTCGAAATCGAGGGTCTTGGCTGGGGATATCACCATCAGCATGCAGTTGTCTCCTTTGATCGTCGGGCGATTTTAGGGGCGCACGCGGGGCATAACCAGCTATAAGGTCGATATACACTATTGAGTCACGCTTTCCGGAGATCTGCTCTTGCGCTTCGCTACTTTGTTGTTGACCGGCCTGACCCTCGGGCTGTGCCACCTTCACGCGGTTGCCGCCCCGCAACCGCTGGCGGTCATAGACCGCAGCACCTGGCCGGAAAAACTGCAGACACCGGCGGCTTTCGACGTGGCGTCCCGTGCCGAAGTCCTGCAGTTCGCCAGCGCCTTGAAAGACAGTGAGGCCCTGAGCGAAGAGCAGATCGCTGATCGTCTGGACCTGCGTACGGTCAATATGGCGTCCATCAACGTCTTGCGTGCCCAATTGTGGACGAGACTGTGGCGAAGCTTCGATCAAGCCCAGCAGAGTTGTGATCAGGACGCCTCATTCTGTTTCGCCATCGACAGTCAGGCCGATCTGCAAGAGCAGGCCGCCGCTTATGTGGTGCCGGTCGATTCGTTCTACGCCACCTGGTCACTGTCGGCCAAAGCCTTCGATGAAGCCTATCTGGACGAATTGCTCCACGCCGCCGCGCTGTCGCCACAGATCAGCAGCGAAGTGCTGCGCCTGAACGACACCGAGCGCAACGGCGATGAACTCAATGACCGGGTGTTCCTGTTGACCTTCGATGGCGGCCCGACGCCGCCCCAGGGTCACACCGACTGGTTGGTGGACTACCTGCGTCGGCAGAAAATGAGTGCAACCTTCTTCGTGCTGGGCAACAGTTTCGCCAACCGTCGAGACAACCCGGCCGGCGACGATCTGCCTGCCCTGTATCAGGACCAGTGCGTCGGCGTGGAAGGTTGGGAATATCGCAACCACAGTGTCTGGCAGGATTGGCAGGATTCCATTCAGCGCAGCGTGGCGCTGGTGCAGGGCGAGCTGCCGGACAGCTACGTGCCGTTGTTCCGGCCGCCTTACGGTCAACGCCGTGGCGACGCGCAGAACTTCTTTGCCGGGCAGAACCTGCAGGTGGCGCTGTGGGACATCGATTCCCAGGATGGCAGCGGGCGCATGACCGCCGAGCAGTCGGCGCAACGGGTATTGACCCTGATGCTGTTATGGCGGCGGGGGATCGTGCTGTTCCATGACGCCCAGGACAAGGCGCAGACGGCATTGCCATGGTTGCTGGCGCAGACCGCCCAGAGCGGGATTGGCTGGCAGCCTTGCAAGCAGTTTCAATAGGGGAGGCGGCAGATCCCAGAGGAGAATCCTGATTTTTTCATGGCGCATCGGCCTCGAGCGGACTTCCGACTGTAACGGTGTCCATCGCCCTCGCCAAGCGCTATTCGTCACACCGAAAAATAAACATCAAAGTGCTTTTTTCTTGCAGCCATTTTGCGGTATCAAGAAGCCAGACCGCCGAACCCTGCAACACAGGTGGCGTCATGCTCCTGTTGTTGGAAGGTTTCGAAGCCTGCGCACCTTGGCGGGTAACGGCGGCACTTCGCGGCGCAATACCGTTCAGGCATTGCGTCGACTGGCTCCCACAAAGGTGACCGTGTATGGATGATCAAGGACGCAACATTTCCTCCAACCAGCCAATCCTTTATGTGCTCGACACCAACGTTCTGATTCACGACCCCAACGCTCTGCTGAATTTCGAAGAACACCACGTCGCCATCCCCATGACGGTCCTCGAGGAACTGGACAAGCTCAAAGCCGGTAAACATTCAGTCGCCGCCGAGTGCCGCCAGGCTATCCGGCTGATCGATAACACCCTGGGTGATGCCACCCCGGCCAACGTCGAGTTGGGCGTGCCTATCCAGCGCGGCAAAGGCGAGCCCAAGGGCTTTCTCTCCATCCTGATGGACAAGCGCGCAGAGCCGGCCAGCCTGCTGCCTAACCATCTGAACGACAACATCATCATCAATCAGTTGATCGACCTGCACAGCCGCAGCCCGCATATCAACGTGGTGCTTGTCACCAAAGACATCAACATGCGTCTCAAGGCTCGCGCCTGCGGGATCGAAGCCGAGGACTACAGCACCGACCAGCTGGTGGACGACGTTGCCCTGTTATCCCGTGGCTATCACAACGTGACCGGTTCGTTCTGGGACCGTGTCGCGAAGGTGGAAACCCGTCAGGACCATGGTCGTACCTGGCATCGCGTGCAACTGGCCGAAAAGCTTCCGGCCGCGCACATCAACGAATTCATTATTGACGAACAAGGTTTCGTCGGCTGGATCAAAGCGGTCAAAGACGATGAACTGATGCTGCTGGACTTGCATCAGGAGCCGTTGCTGCATCAGGAAGCCTGGGGCCTCAAGCCGCGGGATATCTACCAGGGTCTGGCGCTGTTTGCGTTGATGGACCCGGACATTCACCTGGTCAACCTGTCCGGCGCGGCCGGTTCCGGCAAAACCATCCTGGCCCTGGCGGCGGCCATTGAACAGACCATGGTCACCAAGCGCTATCGGCGCATCATTGCCACCCGCAGCGTGCAGGGACTCGACCAGGAAATCGGCTTTTTGCCGGGCACCGAAGCGGAAAAAATGGAGCCCTGGCTGGGTGCGATCACCGACAACCTCGAAGCCCTGCACATGGACGACGAGAACACTCACGGCAGCGTTGACTACATCCTCAGCAAAGTCCCGTTGCAGTTCAAATCCCTCAACTACATACGCGGTCGCAGCTTCCAGCAAAGCCTGATCCTGATCGATGAGTGCCAGAACCTGACGCCACACCAGATGAAAACCATCATCACCCGCGCCGGTTCCGGCTCCAAAGTCATCTGCCTGGGCAACCTTGCCCAGATCGACACCCCTTATCTGTCGGCTACCAGTTCGGGGCTGACCTACCTGACGGAGCGCTTCAAGGATTTCCCCAACGGCGTGCACATCACCTTGCAGGGCGTGCCACGCTCGATTCTGGCCGAATACGCAGAGTCCCATCTGTAAGCCTCTGCCCTTGCGAAGAAGGCCCGCGTTGCGGGCCTTTTTGTCTTAAAAGACGGACCACTCGATTCGCTGGGTCAGCTTCTCCAGCGCTGCCATGCCCACCAGAGAATTACCCGCCGCATTGAGCTCGGGCGACCATACACACACCGAGAAACGCCCCGGTACCACGGCGACAATGCCGCCGCCCACGCCGCTTTTGCCCGGCAAGCCCACTCGATAAGCGAAGTTGCCGGCCTCGTCGTACAGCCCGCTGGTAGCCATGATCGAATTGACTTGCTTGGCCTGTCGCGCGGTCAGCACTTGCTCGCCGCTATGGGCGCAATAGCCTTGGTTGGCCAGAAATCCGAAGGCCCTGGCCAGATCGAGGCAATTCATGCTCAGTGCGCAATGGTGAAAGTAGCTACGCAACACGGTCTCGACATCGCCATGGAAGTTGCCGAAAGACTTCATCAGGTAGGCCGCTGCGGCATTGCGGGCGCGGTGCTGGTATTCCGACTCGGCCACTTTGGCGTCGGAGACAATGTACGGGTTGCCGCACAGGCGGCGCACAAAATCGCGCATGGACAAAGCCGGCGCTGCGAAGCGTCCCTGATTGATGTCGCAGATCACCAGCGCGCCAGCATTGATGAACGGGTTGCGCGGCCGGCCGCGCTCGAACTCCAGCTGCACCAGGGAGTTGAACGGCTGGCCCGAGGGTTCGTGGCCCAGGCGTTGCCAGATGTCTTCGCCGGAATGCCCGATCGCCTGCACCAGGCTGAAGACTTTGGAGATGCTCTGGATGGAAAACAGCGTCTGGGCGTCGCCGGCGCTGTACATCTCGCCACTATTGCCGTACACCGCGATCCCCAGTTGGCGCGGCTCGACCTCACCCAGCGCGGGAATGTAGTCAGCCACTTTGCCTTGGCCGATCAGCGGACGGACGTCATCAAGTATTTCATCAAGGATCTGCTGCATGGCCAGGCTCGCTTCTGTGCAATGGTCCAATAGACGTGTGGCCAGTCTGGTGCATCACACCGTGCAAGACCACTGGGCGGGGTTTACACTTCTGGCTTGATAACAGGAGCATTGCTGTGCTGACTCATCTTGATTCCCAAGGGCGTGCGAACATGGTCGACGTCACCGACAAGGCCGTCACCTTTCGCGAGGCGGTGGCCCAGGCCCGTGTGCGGATGATGCCGCAGACACTGAAAATGATCGTCGACGGCGAGCACCCCAAAGGCGATGTGTTTGCCGTGGCGCGTATCGCCGGGATTCAGGCGGCGAAGAAAACCTCCGACCTGATTCCATTGTGTCACCCGCTGATGCTCACCGGGGTCAAGGTCGAGCTGGCTGCCGAAGGCGAGGATGCCGTTTTGATCATCGCCCGCTGCAAGCTTTCCGGCCAGACCGGGGTGGAAATGGAAGCCCTCACGGCGGCCAGCGTGGCCGCCCTGACCCTCTATGACATGTGCAAGGCGGTGGATCGCGGCATGGTGATCGAGCAAGTGCGCCTGCTGGAGAAGCTGGGCGGCAAAAGCGGCCACTTTCAGGCAGATCCGGCATGAAGCTCAAGGTGTTGTACTTTGCCCGCTATCGTGAGGTGCTGGGTCGTGATCGCGAGTGGGTGGAAGGTGAGTTCTCCAGTGTCGACGCGTTGCGCCAGTTTCTCATTCTGCGCGGTGGGCACGATGTGTTGGGCGAGCAGAACATCATGTGTGCGCGCAACGAAGAACTGTGTGCCCTCGCAGAGACCCTTGTCGACGGCGACGAGATAGCGTTCTTTCCTACGGTCACCGGAGGGTGAGATGACGGTTCGAGTCCAGGCGGCGGCGTTCGACCCCGGCACCGAGCTCAACACCTTGCACTCGGCCAATGCCGGGGTCGGTGCTGTGGTCGGGTTTGTCGGCTATGTCCGTGACTTCAATGACGGGCATGACGTGTCGGGCATGTTTCTGGAGCACTATCCGGGCATGACGGAGAAGGCCCTGGAGAAAATCACTCTGGAGGCCGCCCGGCGCTGGCCGTTGCTCAAGGTCGAGATCCTGCATCGGGTTGGCGCTCTGGAACCCGGCGAGCCGATTGTATTCGTCGGTGTCGCCAGTGCTCACCGTCGTGCCGCATTCGAGGCCTGTGATTTCGTGATGGATTACCTCAAGACCCGGGCGCCGTTCTGGAAGAAGGAAAACACCGAGGACGGCCCACGCTGGGTGGAGGGGCGCGAAAGTGATCATTTGGCGGCGGATCGCTGGAGATAAGTTATCGATCCCCATCGCCTGTATCGAGGTCTCGGGCCTCAGGCGCACATCCCTACAAACTGCAGCCGATACTCGTTCGGTGACATGTCGGTGTGTTGGCGAAAGAGCCGGGCAAAGAAGCTCGCGTCGTCATAGCCCACTTCATAGCTGATGGTCTTGACGCTTTTGCGTGAGCCCGAGAGCAGGCCCTTCGCAGTCTCGATGCGTAACCGCTGCAAATAGTGCAGCGGCTTGTCGCCGGTGGCGCTCTGGAAGCGGCGCATGAAATTGCGAATGCTCATGCCATGCTGGCGTGCCACATCCTCGAAACGAAACTTTTCGGAAAAATGCCCTTCGAGCCACTGCTGTACCTGCAGGATCAGTGTGTCGTGGTGCAATTTCTGGCCGCCGAAGCCCATGCGCCCCGGTGCATAGCTGCGCTGCACTTCATAGAGAATATCCCGGGCCACTGCCTGCGCCACGCTGGCACCGCAGAATCGCTCTATCAGGTAGATGTACAGGTCGCACGCCGAGACCGGGCCGCCGGCGCAGTAGAGATTATCGGCGTCGGTCAGGTGTTTGTCCGGGTTGAGGATGACCTTGGGAAAGCGCTGGCGAAACTCCTCGAAGAAACGCCAGTAGGTGGTCGCCTCCTTGCCGTCCAGCAGATCCGCCGCCGCCAGCCAGAACACGCCGCTGGCTTCGGCACACAGCACGGCTCCTCGAGCATGCTGGTGCTGCAGCCAGGGGATGACCTGAGGGTAGCGAGCGCAGAGGGCGTCAAAGTCATCCCAGTGCGCGGGCAGAATAATGATGTCGGCATCTTCCAGGGCACTGCTGACCGGCAGTTCGACATCGCTGAAGCTGCGCACCGGCAGGCCGTCGGGGCTGACCAGGCGGGTCTCGAATACAGGGGTCAGTCCGTGCCCGCTCTGCTTGCCGTAACGCAGGCTGGCCATGTGGAAGAAGTCCTTGGCCTGCATCAGCATCGAGGCCATGACCTTGTCTACTGCAAGAATACTCACGCGGCGCAAGGCCGCCGTGACGGGGGGAGAGAAGGTCATATGCTTGTTCTTATAGGTTGAAGCACCCAGAGTAGGGCGAGCCGAGTCCTGCTTCAAGCGCCCTGCAACAAGAAAAAACACTCTGGTGTACCGGTTCCACCTTGCACAGGACCTTCTGAAGCTTTCCGCCGTTTCTGGTTGCTTTTTTTCTGAGGATCTGGATAATTCGGCACCTCTCTAAGAAGCGGCGTGATGCCCCGCCTCCCGGAAGAATCTTGCCGTGCATGAGACGTGATGACCCGAGCCCCCGAAAAGCGTCACGTGCCCGGCTGCCTTTGACTTGTCAAAGTAAGCACTATTCAGTAAGATCCGCCGTCTATTTTTGCTGGGCGGCCCCTGAGGCTATAAAGAATGAAAACTTTTACTGCTAAACCGGAAACAGTAAAGCGCGACTGGTTCGTCGTTGATGCTGCTGGTCAGACCCTGGGTCGTCTGGCTACAGAAATCGCGAGCCGTCTGCGTGGCAAGCACAAGCCTGAGTACACCCCTCACGTTGACACCGGCGACTACATCGTCGTGATCAATGCCGAGCAGGTTCGCGTTACCGGTGCTAAAACCACCGATAAAATGTACTACTCCCACTCCGGTTTCCCGGGCGGTATCAAGTCGATCAACTTTGAAAAGCTGATCGCCAAGGCCCCTGAGCGCGTGATCGAGACCGCGGTTAAAGGCATGCTGCCGAAGAACCCGCTGGGTCGCGACATGTACCGTAAGCTGAAAGTCTATGCGGGCACTGCTCACCCTCATACTGCTCAGCAGCCCCAAGAACTGAAGTTTTAACGGAATAGTTCATTATGTCGGCGACTCAAAATTACGGCACTGGCCGTCGCAAGACTGCAACCGCACGCGTTTTCCTGCGTCCGGGCACTGGTAACATCTCCATCAACAACCGTTCGCTGGACACTTTCTTCGGCCGCGAAACTGCCCGCATGGTAGTTCGTCAGCCGCTGGAACTGACCGAGACCACCGAAAAGTTCGACATCTACGTCACCGTTATCGGTGGTGGTGTCAGCGGTCAGGCCGGTGCGATCCGTCACGGTATCACCCGTGCGTTGATGCAGTACGACGAAACCCTGCGTGGCGCTCTGCGCAAAGCGGGCTTCGTGACTCGCGATGCTCGTGAAGTTGAACGTAAGAAAGTCGGTCTGCGTAAAGCGCGTAAGCGTCCGCAGTACTCGAAGCGTTAATTCGCCGCTTCGTTCAAAAAAAGCCCGGCTCTTTGGAGTCGGGCTTTTTTTTGCTGAAATTCAGGGAGCGGTGCCAATCCGTCAGCCGGATGTTCATCAATGCTTACTGCTTCAGGCGAGATTAGGCGCGGGTGCGGACGTGAAATGCTGTAAAATTCGCGGCTTGTCAGTGTGCCGCCCGCGGTACGCCTGCTTTGCAAGTCCATATTTTTATACGCGAGGAGGACCGCCATGGGCGTGACCAATCGGTTGGCCTGTTACTCCGACCCCGCTGACCACTATTCTCATCGGGTGCGCATCGTTCTCGCCGAGAAAGGTGTAAGCGTCGAAATCATCGATGTAGTGGCGGGGCGCCTGCCGCCGCAACTCATCGAAGTGAATCCCTACGGCAGCACCCCGACGCTGGTGGACAGGGATCTTGCCCTGTACGAGTCGACGGTGGTGATGGAGTACCTGGACGAGCGTTATCCGCATCCGCCGTTGCTGCCTGTCTATCCCGTGGCCCGTGCCAACAGTCGCTTGCTGATCCACCGGATACAGCGCGACTGGGTGGGTCTGGTGGATCTGATCCTGGATCCTCGCAGCAAGGAGCCGGCGCGGGTTCAGGCGCGCAAGGAACTGCGCGAGAGCTTGACGGGAGTATCCGCACTGTTTGCCGACAAGCCTTATTTCCTCAGCGAGGAGCAAAGTCTGGTCGACTGCTGTCTATTGCCGATACTCTGGCGTTTGCCCATTCTGGGCATCGAATTGCCAAGGCCGGCTAAACCGCTGTTGGATTATATGGAGCGTCAGTTTGCCCGGGAGGCCTTCCAGGCCAGCCTGTCGGCAGCTGAACGTGAAATGCGCTAGCTTTAAGGAGCTGTTTGATGAACTCCAGTCGTCCCTACCTGATCCGCGCTCTTTACGAGTGGATCGTGGATAACGATTGCACCCCGCACATGCTGGTCAATGCCGAGTACCCCGCTGTCCAGGTGCCCCAGGGCTTTGCCAGCGATGGTCAGATCGTTCTGAATGTTTCCCCTAGTGCCGTGCGTCATTTGCACATGGACAACGAGGCCATCAGCTTTGATGGTCGCTTTGGCGGTACTTCTCATACTTTGTACGTGCCAACCGGTGCGATCCTGGGCATCTATGCCCGGGAGAACGGTCAGGGTATGGTCTTCGACCTGGAGCCGGATCTCGGCGATGAGTCGTTATCCGAGGCGCTGGAAGAAGAAGGGTCTGACGACGATACGCCACCAGACGGTCAGCCACCGCGTCCGTCGGGGCGGCCGAGCTTGAAGGTGGTCAAGTAACCGATCTGCGCGACAAAAAAAGGCGACCTTCAAGGTCGCCTTTTTCATGGGTTCGAATCGATCAGTCAATGTACTCGAACAGCTTCACGATCTTCTGCACGCCTGATACGCCCTGCACCAGATTCGTGGCTCGGGTGGCTTCCTGCTGTGTCAGCAGGCCCAGCAGGTAAACGATGCCGTTCTCTGTCACGACCTTGATGCGCGAGCCGGGAATGGCCGTGTCCGCCAGCATCTGGGTCTTGATCTTGGTGGTCAGCCAGGCGTCATTGTTGCGTGCCAGCAGCGACGACGGCTCCATTACCTGAAGCTCGTTGTGGACCTTCTTGACCTTCTGCACTTCGCTGGCAGCCTGTTCGGCCTGGGCCTTCAGATCGGCGCGGGGGGTTTGCCCGGCCAGTAATACCACGCCGTTGAAGCTGGTCACGACGATGTGCGAGTTCTGATCAAGGTCGACGTTGGCCTTGGCCACATTGACCTGCACCTTGGTCTCGATCAGCGAGTCGTCGATCTTGGAGCCGAAGGTGCGTGTGCCGCGGTCATCCTCGATGGGCTTGTCGCGGGTTGCGGTCAGTACCGAGCCGCAGCCGGTCAGCGTCAGGCAGAGCGTCAGGGCCAACAGGCCTAGGCGATGAGGGGTCATTCTTCACTCCCGAACAATTGGCTGTCGATCAGATCGCAAAGGCAATGGATCGCCAGCAGGTGGACTTCCTGAATTCTCGCGGTGACGTTCGCCGGCACGCGTATCTCGACGTCTTCGGGCAGCAGCAGCGAGGCCATGCCGCCACCATCGCGACCGGTCAGTGCGACCACGATCATCTCGCGATCATGGGCTGCCTGGATGGCCTGGATGATGTTGGCCGAGTTGCCGCTGGTGGAAATGGCCAGCAACACATCGCCGGGCTGGCCCAAGGCACGAATCTGCTTGGAGAAGACCTCGTTGTAGCTATAGTCATTGGCGATCGAGGTGATGGTCGAGCTGTCGGTGGTCAGCGCGATGGCTGGCAAGCTCGGACGTTCACGTTCAAAGCGGTTCAGCAGTTCTGAAGAGAAGTGCTGAGCATCGCCTGCGGAGCCGCCATTGCCGCACGAAAGCATCTTGCCCTCGTTCAGCAGGGCGTTGACCATCACTTGGCTGGCCTGCTCGATGTACGGTGCAAGGACTTCCATCGCCTGTTGCTTGGTATCGATACTGGCCTGGAATAGCTGGCGAATTCGGGATTGCATGTCCATCAATGTGACCTTCAGTAGGGCGGCTGGTCGGGCAATGCCTGGGGGATTCCCGGCGTGTTCCCGGCACATGAATGTGCAGCCCGCAAAGCAAAAAGCAGAAAAAACCAGCGCCAAACCCGGTGGCTCGGCGCGTCAAGAATCAAAGGCATTGCTCAGCCATTGTACTTTATGGGTGGCATCGGCACTGCCTTCCAGGGCAATCACGTCGAAGCGGCAAGGTGAGGATTGCCAGTGGCTCTCGATCTGCAGAAACCACTGAGCTGCCTTGATCAGTCTCGCTTGCTTGCGCGCGTCGATGCTGCCCAGGGCTCCGCCCCATTTGGCGTGTAGCCTATAGCGAACTTCGACGAATACTACTGTATCGCCATCAAGCATGACCAGATCAAGCTCGCCCCCTTTGCTCAGCCAGTTGCGGTGCAATACCCGCAGGCCTTGAGCCTGCAGGTAGTCCAGCGCTTGTTGCTCGGCAGCCTGGCCGGCTGCGCGGGGCGAGCTGGGCCCCATCAGGGCGTGACGTCGGGCAAGGGTTTGATCTTGCCGCTGTCGAATTGTGCCCAGGGCAGTTGGCGATCGATGCGCTGGTTGCTGCCCAGCCCCAGGCTGCCGGAAACACCTGGAATGCGATTGTCCGGCAAGGCCTTGAGCTGCTGCAGGCGTGAGGCCAGGGTAAAGGCGTCGGCGCCCATGGCATACAAGCGGCCGAGGCTGCTGGCGGCCTGTGGCCATTGGCGGGTCACCTGCTGTTGCAGTGCACCGTTGGTGTCCAGCAACCAAGGTGTTTCACAGAACATGATGCCATTCATGTCGTTGTACTGCGCCTGATCACCGCTGGCGCTATAGACATTGGAGGTGGCATACACTGGCACGTCCCCGGCGTACTGGTAATTCAGGGTGGGCTTGATCTGCTGGGCCTGTTGCGGGGTCGAGGCAAGGAAGACGAAGTCGACGTCCTGGCGACGGCTTGGCTGGGCGCCTTGGCCGTTCTGCAGGCTGCTGCCGGACTGACCGTGGACCTGAAACAGGCGTTCGATCTGCTGGGCCAGCGCGACCGGCTGATCGACCCGCTCGGAGCCGAGCAGCGTCCCGCCATTGGCTTCCCAGTCCTGGCGGAAAGCGGCCAGAACGCGATCGCCCCATTCGCCCTTGGGCACCAATGCAACCGCGTTATGGCGGCCGTCGGCGCGGGCGCGGCGGGACACTTCACGGGCTTCGTCTTCGGCGGCCAGGCCAAACTGGAACAGCTGGGGTGGGCTGATCGGGTTGGTGTCGCTGTAGTTCAGTGCCAGGGTATTGATCGGCAGCTGTGCGCGAGCGGCCAGCTGCTTGACCAGCGGCTTCTCGAGGGGGCCGACCACCAGTTGCGCGCCGGACGCTTGCGCCTGGCGGTAGAAGTCGTCCAACGAGGTCAGGCGCGAGCTGTCGACGACCTCAATGGCCGGCGTTTTGCTCCCGGCCTGCTGTGCCTGGAATTCGCTGGCCATGAAGCCGTCACGCAAGGCGCGACCGACCCCGGCCAATTGGCCTTCCTGGGGCAGCAGCAAAATGATCTTGGTCAGCGGTTGGCTGGTCAGGGCCATGAGCTTGGTCAACGGTGCGGGCAGCTGCCGGGCCGCCGGGTGGTCCGGATGTTGGGCTTTCCATGCGTTGATTGCGCTTTGCTGCTGTTCCAGGGTCGGCGAGGACTTGACCGCCTGCGCCAGGCTCAGCCAGCCACCGAACTCGTCGTTGCCGGCGTTCTGCAGTTGATCGGCCGGCAGTGCCGAAACCAGGCTCCAGATGGCTTCCTGGTTGCTTGCGGCTTGTTCGCCACTGAGCATCGGCGCCACGAAAACCCGCCCGCGGGCTGCGGCCAGCAGTTGGCCGTCGGCTTCCAGGGCGCGAGCCTGGACCAGTTGCGTGCGAACCTGTTGATCCAGCGGCAGTTCACTCAGGCGCCCGAGGCTCGGATGGCTGAGGGCGGCAAGCGCGGCCTTGGGGTCGTTGCGGCCCAAGGCAAGCTCTGCCGACAGGGTGCTGGCATAGACTTGCGGGCCGGGTTTGAGCACGTCCAGATTGACTTGGGTCAGAATTTGCGCAGCCCGGGTCGGGTCATTCTGCTTGGCCGCCAGATCCGCCGCGTTGAGACGCAGCAGGGCGCTCTGCTCGGGCGACTTGTTGCTGTCGGCCTGCTGTATCAGCTGCTCGATGCTGGCGTCCGGCGTGCGGGGCAGTTCACCCAGGCTGGAAGAAGGCGAGCTGGCGCACGCGCCCAGCAGGGCCGCAATACAGAAAGCGGTGAACAGCCGCAGGCAAGCATTCATGTAGGTTTTCCTGACTCGGGCATAAAAAGACGGTCGATTGTACCCAAGCGGCGGCCGGGGTGCGACGTTGCAGGTGTGCAAGCCTTTACCTTTGGTTTCACGGGCGGTCATCAGGCCTCGGCAATCTGTACAATGGCGCTTTGGCTGAACAAAAGGTGTGTGCTGTGACTGCTTCAGGCGCTTCGAATTCCACCCCGGGGACACTTTATGTGGTGGCCACGCCCATCGGTAATCTCGACGACATGAGCGCCCGTGCCTTGAAAGTGCTTGGCGAGGTGGCACTGATCGCCGCGGAGGATACCCGCCATTCGATTCGCCTGCTGCAGCATTTCGGCATCGGTACACCGTTGGCGGCCTGTCACGAGCACAACGAGCGCGACGAGGGCGGTCGGTTTCTGACGCGCTTGCTGGCCGGTGACGACGTGGCACTGATCTCCGATGCGGGCACGCCGCTGATCTCCGACCCCGGTTATCACCTGGTGCGCCAGGTGCGCGCGGCCGGGATCGCCGTGGTACCAGTGCCGGGCCCTTGCGCGTTGATCGCCGCGCTGTCGGCGGCCGGGCTGCCTTCGGACCGGTTCATTTTCGAAGGCTTTCTACCGGCCAAGGCGGTGGGCCGGCGGGCGCGCCTGGAGCAGGTTCGTGAAGAGCCGCGCACCTTGATTTTCTATGAGGCCCCGCACCGTATTCTCGAATGCCTGCAGGATATGGAAGCGGTCTTTGGTGGCGAGCGTCCGGCGTTGCTGGCTCGCGAGTTGACCAAGACCTTCGAGACCCTCAAGGGCCTGCCGTTGTCCGAGTTGCGCGCTTTCGTTGAAAACGACAGCAACCAGCAGCGGGGTGAATGCGTCGTGCTGGTTTCGGGCTGGGTTGCGCCCGAAGCCGAGGATGCCGTCAGTGCCGAGGTGACGCGTATCCTTGACCTGCTGCTGGCGGAGATGCCGCTCAAGCGTGCGGCGGCTTTGGCAGCCGAGATTACCGGGGTGCGCAAGAACCTGTTGTACCAGGTGGCGCTGGAAAAACAGAAGATCTGATGCCGCTCCAGCTCTTGTGGAGTTCCGCTGGCTCGGGAAGGGCGTGCTGCAAGGTGTCAGGCTCCCGAGAAGGCTCGCACCTGCATGAAAGGGGAGGGCGGCCGATGGCTGGATCGCTGTCTGAGCAATAAAGCTTGTCCTCCCGCGCCCATGTCGTTAACCTGCGCGGCGGAGAGTCGATCGGACAGTCGCTGCCTTCTTTTGTTCCGCAGAAGAGGGGGGAGGAAAGTCCGGGCTCCATAGGGCGCAGTGCCAGGTAATGCCTGGGGGGCGTGAGCCTACGGAAAGTGCCACAGAAAATAACCGCCTAAGCGCGCAAGCGCCGGTAAGGGTGAAAAGGTGCGGTAAGAGCGCACCGCACGACTGGTAACAGTTCGTGGCTAGGCAAACCCCACTGGGAGCAAGACCAAATAGGGTTCCATATGGCGCGGCCCGCGTTGGAACCGGGTAGGTTGCTAAAGGTGTCCAGTGATGGCCATCGTAGACGAATGACTGTTCAAGACAGAACCCGGCTTACAGATCGACTCTCCACCTTTTTCCTCCCTGCTTGAATCGATAGCAGACCCCCCGATCCTAAGATCGAAAAAATCTTAAAGCTCACAAATTACTTTAACTGTGTAACATAGCTAATTGAACACAAACGGCTTTATGTCTCGTTTCCCCCTGTTAAATGCCCCCCTTGACCTCTTTCGTCTTCTAAATCTCCGATCTGTAAGGGTTTTCCCGTCGTGCGCGCCTTGACGGTGTGGTGGCCGCATTCCTATAGTGTGCGCGAGTGGAGGAAAGTGGCGTAAAGTGGGTTTTTAAGGCGGTTTTTGATGACTTCGGGGGAAGGCAGCTGTGTTTCGTGGAGCAAATCCGATCAGCCTTGATGCGAAGGGTCGGCTCGCCATGCCGAGCCGGTATCGTGACGAGCTCGATTCGAAGTGTTCCGGCCAGTTGATTATCACCGTCGATACCATTGACCCCTGCCTCTGTGTCTACCCGCTGGACGAGTGGGAAGTGATCGAAGCCAAGCTTCGAACCCTGCCGTCGCAGCACGAAAGCGTTCGTCGCCTGCAGCGTCTATTGATCGGTAATGCGGTCGATCTGGAGCTTGATGGCAGCGGACGCTTTCTTGTTCCTCCACGCCTGCGCGAGCACGCGAAGCTGGACAAGAAGGCCATGCTGGTCGGCCAGCTGAACAAGTTTCAACTGTGGGACGAAGACACCTGGAACGCTGTTGCGACAGCGGATCTGGCAGCTATTCAACAACCGGGTGCCATACCCGACGAACTGCGTGATTTGATTCTGTGACTATAAAAAGCGGCTTTAACCACATCACCGTGCTGCTCGACGAAGCCGTCGAGGCTCTGGACGTGCGCGCGGATGGCCGCTACCTCGACGGTACGTTCGGGCGCGGCGGCCACAGCCGCCTTATCTTGCAGGGCCTGGGCCCGGAGGGCCGATTGCTGGGGTTCGACAAGGACCCTCTGGCGATTGCCACCGGGCAAGCGCTGGCGGCCGAAGACGGCCGCTTTGTCATTGTGCAGCGCAGCTTTGCCGAGCTGGCCGATGAGGTCGCCGCGCGCGGCATGGCAGGCCAGGTCGACGGCATCCTGCTGGACCTGGGTGTTTCCTCGCCGCAGCTGGATGATGCCGAGCGCGGTTTCAGCTTCATGAATGACGGTCCTCTGGACATGCGCATGGACCCGACCCGCGGCGTCAGTGCTGCACAGTTCATCGCCACGGCGCCCGTGGAAGAAATCGCCCGGGTGTTCAAAGAGTACGGCGAAGAGCGTTTCGCCAAGCGCATGGCACGTGCTGTGGTCGAACGTCGGGAAACCCAGCCATTCGAGCGGACCGGCGACCTGGCCGAAGTCCTCAAGGTTGCCAACCCTGCCTGGGAGAAGGGCAAGAACCCAGCCACTCGGGCGTTTCAGGGTTTGCGCATTCACGTCAATAACGAATTGGGCGACCTTGAGGCCGGCCTTGATGCTGCCTTGGCTGCGCTGAAAGTGGGCGGTCGGCTCGTGGTCATCAGCTTCCACTCTCTGGAAGATCGCATCGTCAAGTTGTTCATGCGCAAGCTGGCCAAGGGCGAGGCAGACAACTTGCCGCGCAATCTGCCGGTGCGCTTCGAGGCATTCGAACCGTTCATCCGCATCCATGGCAAGGCGCAATTCGCCTCCGAAGCCGAACTCAAGGCCAATCCGCGCTCGCGCAGTGCTGTCATGCGTGTTGCGGAGAAACTCCGTTGAGCAAGGGTCACTTCAAGCCGTTGCCGGCCGGAAGCTTCCTGATGCTTCTGTTGTTCATTGCCGTACTCGTTTCGGCCATCGGGGTGGCCTACAGCGCTCACCTTGACCGCCAACTGGTCAATACGCTGTACACCGAACTCAACGAGCGCGACAAGGCGCAGGCCGAGTGGGGCCGGCTGATTCTCGAGCAAAGCACCTGGACCGCCCACAGCCGGATCGAGACCCTGGCTAGCGAGCAGCTGAAAATGCGCGTTCCCGACGCGGCCGAAATTCGTATGGTGGCGCCATGATGAAGCTTGAAGGCGCCCTGTACCCATGGCGATTCCGGGTCATGATCGGCTTGCTGTCGATCATGGTCGCGGCCATCAGCTGGCGCATCGTCGACCTGCAGGTCATCGACCGTGACTTCCTGATCGGCCAGGGCGATGCCCGGAGCATGCGCTACATTCCGATCCCGGCGCACCGTGGGGTCATCACCGACCGCAACGGCGAGCCTCTGGCCGTCAGCACGCCGGTGACCACGTTGTGGGCCAACCCCAAGGAAATGCAGCAGTCCAAGGACAAGTGGCCGGCCTTGGCAGCGGCCCTGGGCCAGGACCCCAAGTCCTTTACGGAGCGGCTTGAAGCATCGGCTACAAAGGAGTTCATCTACCTGGTCCGGGGCCTGACCCCGGAGCAGGGACAGTCGGTCCTGGATCTCAAGGTTCCTGGTGTCTACGGCATCGAGGAATTTCGTCGTTTCTACCCGGCCGGCGACGTGGCCGCGCACATGGTCGGCTTCACCGACCTGGACGACCACGGTCGCGAGGGCGTCGAGTTGGCCTATGACGAGTGGCTGGCCGGCGTGCCGGGTCGCCGTCAGGTGATCAAGGATCGCCGTGGCCAATTGATCAAGGACGTGCAGGTCACCAAGAATGCCAAGGCCGGGAAGACCCTGACCTTGTCCATCGACCTGCGCCTGCAATACCTGGCCACTCGCGAGCTGCGTAACGCCATCACCGAGCAGGACGCCAAGGCCGGCAGCCTGGTGATCCTGGACGTCAAGACCGGTGAAGTGCTGGCCATGGTCAACATGCCCACCTATAACCCCAACAACCGTCGCACCATGGTGCCGGCGGCCATGCGTAACCGGGCAATCATCGACGTGTTCGAGCCGGGTTCGACCATGAAGCCCATCTCCATGAGTGCCGCGCTGGAAAGCGGGCGCTGGAAGCCGACCGACAAGGTCTCGGTGTACCCAGGCACCCTGAAGATCGGTCGCTACACCATCAAGGACGTGACCCGGACCGAAGGCCCGATTCTCGACCTCACCGGCATCCTGATCAATTCCAGTAACGTGGGGATGAGCAAGGTAGCCTTCGACATCGGCGGTGAAGCGGTCTTTCGCGCCATGTCGGCGGTCGGTCTGGGCCAGTACACCGGTCTGGGCTTCCCGGGCGAGCGTGTGGGCGACCTGCCCAACCACCGCGAGTGGCACCCGGCCGAAACGGCCACGCTTTCCTATGGCTACGGCCTGTCGGTAACCGCCCTGCAGCTGGTTCACGCCTACTCGGCGATCGCCAACAACGGCAAGCTGGAACCCTTGACCATCCTCAAGACCGACAAGGCGCCCGCCGCGACCCAGGTCATGCCGGAAAATATCGCCAAGACCCTGCAGGGCATGATGCAGCAGGTGATCGAGGATCCCCGCGGCGTGTACCGCGCACGTGTGCCTGGCTATCATGTGGCCGGCAAGTCGGGTACCGCGCGCAAAGCCACCATCGGTTCCAAGGGCTACACCGAGAACGCCTACCGTTCGCTGTTCGCCGGCTTCGGGCCAATGAGCAATCCGCGTTATGCCGTGGTGGTGGTCATTGATGAACCGCGCAAAGCTGGCTACTTCGGTGGTCTGGTATCGGCACCGGTGTTCAGCAAGGTGATGTCGGGCACGCTGCGTTTGATGAACGTGACGCCGGACAACCTGCCGTCTACCCCGCAACAACAGGCCAACGCGACGCCGGCGCCTGCTGCCGTGCCCGTGCTCAACAAGGGAGGACGGGGTTGATGTCCATGCCTCTGAACAAGCTGTTCCCTCAGGCCGGCCACGACCCGCTGATCCGCGAGTTGAGCCTGGACAGCCGTACCGTTCGCGCCGGCGATCTGTTTCTCGCGGTGCCGGGTGCCCTGGTGGATGGTCGCGCGCACATCGCCGATGCCTTGCAACGCGGTGCGGCAGCCGTGGCCTACGAAGTCGAAGGCTCCACTGTACTGCCGTTCACCGGTGTGCCCTTGATCCCGGTCAAAGGTCTGGCGGCGCAGTTATCGGACATCGCCGGACGTTTCTATGGCGAGCCCAGTCGCATGCTGGATCTGGTGGGTGTCACCGGCACCAACGGCAAGACCAGCGTGACCCAGTTACTGGCCCAGGCGCTGGACCAGTTGGGACGTCATTGCGGCCTGATCGGCACGTTGGGCTGCGGTTTTCATGGCGCCTTGCAGAGCGGTCGCCTGACCACGCCTGACCCGGTGGCCGTGCAAGCCACCCTGAACGATCTGAAAAAAGCCGGGGCGAAGGCCGTCGCCATGGAAGTGTCTTCCCATGCCTTGCATCAGGGCCGGGTCGCGGCACTGGCGTTCGACATCGCAGTGCTGACCAACCTGTCCCGGGATCACCTGGATTACCACGGTGACATGCAGGCTTACGCCGAGGCCAAGGCGCGGCTGTTCGCCTGGCCCAGCGTGAAAACCCAGGTGTTGAATCTGGACGACGACTTCGGCCAGCAGCTGGCTTGCGACGCCGTCGGCAGCCGTGTCATCAGCTACAGCCTGGAAAATCCGGCCGCCACCCTCTATTGCCGTGACGCCCAGTTCAGCGACGCGGGTGTGCGCGCGATTCTGGTCACCGCCCAGGGCGAGCACAGTCTGGTGAGCCGCTTGCTGGGTCGGTTCAACCTGAGCAACATGCTGGCGGTGGTCGGTACCTTGCTGGCCATGGAGTATCCGCTGGATGACATCCTCAAGGTCCTGCCCGGCCTTCACGGCCCCGCCGGACGCATCCAGCAACTGGGCGGCGGCGCGCTGCCCCTGGTGGTTGTGGATTACGCACACACTCCTGACGCCTTGGAAAAGGTCCTGCAAACCCTGCGCCCCCACGCCCAAGGCCATCTGGCTTGCCTGTTTGGCTGCGGAGGCGACCGTGATCGCGGCAAGCGCCCGCTGATGGCCGAAGTGGCCGAGCGCCTGGCCGACCGCGTCGTGGTGACCGATGACAATCCACGCGGTGAAACGCCGGAAGCGATTTTTGCCGACATCCGCCCGGGCTTTACCCAGGCAGGTTCGGTGCAGTTCGTCGCCGGTCGCGGCGCTGCCATTGCCCAGTTGATCGCTTCGGCATCGGCCAGGGATGTCATCGTCCTGGCGGGCAAGGGGCACGAGGACTATCAGGAAATCAACGGTGTTCGCCAGCCGTTCTCCGATCTGCACGAGGCCGAAAAGGCCCTGGCCATCTGGGAGGTGGAACATGCTTGAAGCCTTGTCCTTGAATTATCTGCGTTTGCCCCTTGAAGGCCGTCTGGTAGGCGATGACTGCAGCTTTCACAGCGTCAGCATCGACAGCCGCGCCATTGAGCCGGGTCAACTGTTCATTGCCTTGGCCGGGCCGAAATTCGACGGCCATGATTACCTGGAACAGGTCGCTGCCAAAGGTGCGGTCGCCGCACTGGTCCAGCGTGAAGTGCCAGGTGCGCCCTTGCCACAACTGGTGGTGGCCGATACCCGTCTGGCCCTCGGTCAACTGGGCGCGCTCAACCGCGCCGCGTTCACCCATAAAGTGGCTGCGATCACCGGCTCCAGCGGGAAGACCACGGTCAAGGAAATGCTCGCGTCAATTTTGCGCACGGTCGGTCCCGTGCTGGCGACCCGTGGCAACCTGAACAACGATTTTGGCGCGCCGCTGACCTTGCTCGAACTGGCCCCCGAACACACTGCCGCGGTGATCGAGCTGGGCGCTTCGCGCATTGGCGAGATTGCCTACACCGTGGGGCTGACCCAGCCCCACGTGGTGGTGATCAACAACGCGGGAACCGCTCATGTCGGCGAGTTTGGCGGCCCGGACAAGATCGTCGAAGCCAAGGGCGAGATTCTCGAAGGCCTGCAAGCGAGCGGCACAGCCGTGCTCAATCTTGACGACAAGGCGTTTGCCCGTTGGCAAGCGCGGGCGGGCGAGCATGCTGTCCTGACGTTTGCCCTGGAAAACACCGAGGCCGACTTCCACGCGACCGACCTGTCCCTCGATCCGCGCGGCTGCTGTGGTTTCACCCTGCACGGGCCGGATGGATCGGCACCGGTGCAACTGAACCTGCTGGGCGTGCACAACGTGCGCAACGCGCTGGCCGCCGCAGCCTGCGCCCATGCCATGGGCGTGTCGCTGCCAGGCATCGTCGCCGGGCTTGATGGCGTCCAGCCGGTCAAGGGGCGCACCGTTGCCCAGTTGGCCCGTAACGGGGTGCGGGTGATCGACGACAGTTACAACGCAAACCCCACCTCGGTGTGTGCGGCGATTGATATACTGGCCGGCTTTTCCGGTCGCACCGTCCTGGTGCTCGGGGATATTGGCGAACTGGGCGACTGGGCCGAACAAGGCCACCGCGATGTCGGCGAATACGCGGTGGGCCGAGTGTCGGCGCTTTACGCCACCGGGCCTTTGATGGCCCATGCGGTCAAGGCCTTCGGTGGCCAAGGCCGGCATTTCACCACGCAAGCAGAACTGATCGCGGCGCTGGCCGCCGAGCAGGGCTCCAC
This sequence comes from Pseudomonas sp. dw_358, assembly GCF_018449655.1. Lineage (GTDB taxonomy): Bacteria > Pseudomonadota > Gammaproteobacteria > Pseudomonadales > Pseudomonadaceae > Aquipseudomonas. The sequence continues at coordinate 177,759 of NZ_JAAVUX010000001.1, read as the reverse complement.
TACAACAATTTTGATCAAGGGTTCGCGTAGCGCGGCGATGGAAAACGTCGTGGCTGCCGTGTGCGGATCTGGCGGGGAGAAACATTAATGCTGCTGCTGCTGGCGGAGTATCTGCAACAGTTCTACAAAGGCTTCGCAGTCTTTCAATACCTGACCCTGCGCGGGATTCTGGGTGTGTTGACCGCGCTGTCGCTGGCCCTTTGGTTGGGCCCATGGTTTATCCGCACCTTGCAGATTCGTCAGATTGGCCAGGCCGTGCGCAATGATGGCCCGGAGTCCCACCTGAAAAAGTCCGGCACCCCGACCATGGGCGGTGCACTGATTTTGTCGGCCATTACCATCAGTACGCTGCTGTGGGCCGACTTGTCCAACCGCTACGTTTGGGTGGTCATGCTGGTCACCCTGTTGTTCGGCGCCATTGGCTGGGTCGATGACTACCGTAAAGTCATCGAGAAGAACTCACGCGGCCTGCCGAGCCGCTGGAAATATTTCTGGCAATCGGTGTTTGGCCTGGGCGCAGCGCTGTTCCTTTATCACACCGCGCCGTCGGCCGTGGAAACCACGCTGATCATCCCGATGTTCAAGGATGCCAGCATCCCGTTGGGCGTGTTTTTCGTGGTGTTGACCTATTTCGTGATTGTCGGCTCCAGCAACGCTGTCAACCTGACCGATGGCCTTGATGGCCTGGCCATCCTGCCCACCGTGCTGGTGGGCGGCGCGCTGGGGATTTTTTGCTATCTGTCCGGCAACGTCAAATTCGCCGATTACCTGTTGATTCCCTATGTACCCGGGGCCGGCGAGTTGATCGTATTCTGCGGCGCGCTGATCGGTGCCGGCCTGGGTTTTCTGTGGTTCAACACCTACCCGGCACAGGTCTTCATGGGCGACGTCGGCGCACTGGCGCTGGGCGCGGCACTGGGCACTATTGCGGTGATCGTTCGCCAGGAAATCGTCCTGTTCATCATGGGCGGCATTTTCGTGGTCGAGACCCTTTCGGTAGTCATTCAAGTGGCGTCCTTCAAGTTAACCGGTCGCCGGGTGTTCCGCATGGCGCCCATTCACCACCATTTTGAACTCAAAGGTTGGCCTGAGCCGCGGGTCATCGTCCGTTTCTGGATCATCACCGTGATTCTGGTGCTGGTCGGCCTTGCCACGCTGAAGCTGAGGTAGAACGAGTGTCTCTTATTGCTTCTGACCACTTCCGCATCATTGTCGGCCTCGGCAAGAGCGGTATGTCCCTGGTGCGCTTCCTGGCGCGCCGGGGCGTGGCTTTTGCTGTGGCTGACACTCGGCCGAATCCGCCCGAACTGGCGACCCTGCAACGTGACTTCCCACAGGTGGAAGTGCGTTGCGGCGAGCTGGACGTGGAATTTCTCTGCCGCGCCGACGAACTGTATGTCAGCCCAGGTCTGGCCTTGGCCACTCCGGCATTGCAGCAAGCGGCGGCACGGGGCGTGAAGATGTCCGGTGATGTCGATCTGTTCGCCCGCCACGCCAAGGCGCCCATCGTGGCGATCACCGGCTCCAACGCGAAAAGCACGGTGACCACCCTGGTCGGCCAGATGGCCGCCGCAGCGGGCAAGCGCGTCGCCGTGGGTGGCAATCTAGGCGAGCCAGCCTTGGACCTGTTGAGTGACGACGTCGAGCTATACGTGGTGGAGCTGTCGAGCTTTCAACTGGAAACCACCGATGCGCTCAACGCCGAAGTGGCCACCGTGCTGAACGTCAGTGAAGACCACATGGATCGCTACAGTGGCCTGCCGGCCTATCACCTGGCCAAGCACCGGATTTTTCGCGGTGCGCGGCAGGTGGTCTACAACCGCCATGACGCCCTCAGCCGTCCCTTGTGGGGCGAAGGCTTGCCGTTCTGGACCTTTGGCCTGAACAAACCTGACTTCAAGGGCTTCGGCCTGCGCGAAGAAAATGGCGAGAAATACCTGGCGTTCGAGTTCCAGGATCTGATGCCCGTGCGCGAGCTGAAGATCCGGGGCGCCCATAACCAGGCCAATGCCCTGGCAGCGTTGGCCTTGGGCCATGCCGTCGGTCTGCCGTTCGAGCCGATGCTGGCGACCTTGCGCACGTTCGCTGGGCTCAAGCACCGCTGCCAGTGGCTGCGGGAAATCAACGGCACGAGCTGGTACGACGATTCCAAGGCCACCAACGTCGGTGCGGCCCTGGCGGCCATCGAAGGCCTGGGCGCCGACATCGCTGGCAAGCTGGTGCTGGTGGCTGGCGGTGACGGCAAGGGCGCGGATTTCAGTGGCCTGCGCGGGCCCATTGCCGTCCATTGCCGGGCCGTCGTGCTGCTGGGCCGCGACGCCGAGCTCATCGCCGCCATCGTCGGCGACAGCGTGCAGCAGGTCAGAGTGAGCACCCTCGATGAAGCCGTGGCCCGTTGCGCCGAGCTGGCTCAGCCGGGCGATGCCGTCTTGCTGTCGCCGGCCTGCGCGAGCCTCGACATGTTCAAGAATTACGAAGAGCGTGGGCGCCTGTTCGCCCAGGCCGTGGAGGCTCTGTCATGATTTTGGGCGTGATCAAGCCTTACCCGTCGCCGCTGATCAGCGGGCGCGGGATCGATGTGGATTTCCCGATGCTGGCCGGCTGTCTGGCACTGCTCGGCCTGGGCCTCGTGATGATCACCTCGGCGTCGTCCGAAGTGGCTGCAGCCCAGTCCGGCAACTCGCTGTACATGATGACCCGTCACCTGATCTACCTGGTGCTGGGCATCGGCGCCTGTGGCGTGACCCTGATGATTCCGGTGGCCACCTGGCAGCGCCTGGGCTGGTGGATGCTGATGGGGGCCTTCGGCCTGTTGGTGGCGGTGCTGGTGCCGGGGGTGGGCCGCGAGGTCAACGGCTCGATGCGCTGGATCGGCTTCAGCTTCTTCAACGTGCAGCCCTCGGAAATCGCCAAGGTGTTCGTGGTGATCTTTCTGGCTGGCTATCTGATTCGTCGGCAGACCGAGGTGCGCGAAACCTGGATGGGCTTCTTCAAGCCGTTTGTGGTGTTGCTCCCCATGGCCTTCCTGCTGCTGATGGAGCCGGACTTCGGCGCCACCGTGGTGATGATGGGCGCGGCGGCTGCCATGCTGTTCCTTGGCGGCGTCGGGCTGTTCCGTTTCGGCTTGATGGTGGTGCTGGCGGTTGGCGCCGTGTTCCTGCTGGTTCAAGCCCAGCCCTACCGGATGGCGCGCTTGATCACCTTTACCGACCCCTGGGCAGACCAGTTCGGTTCCGGCTACCAGTTGACCCAGGCGTTGATCGCCTTCGGTCGCGGCCAGTGGCTGGGCGTGGGGCTGGGCAACAGCGTGCAGAAACAGTTCTACCTGCCGGAAGCGCACACCGACTTCGTGTTCTCGGTACTGGCTGAAGAGCTGGGCGTGGTCGGTTCGCTGTGCACGGTAGCGCTGTTCGTGTTTGTCTGTATTCGCGGCATGTACATCGGCCTGTGGGCAGAGAAGGCCAAGCAATTCTTTGCCGCCTACGTCGCCTACGGTTTGTCGTTTCTGTGGATTGGTCAATTTCTGATCAATATCGGCGTTAACGTCGGGCTGTTGCCGACCAAGGGACTGACGTTGCCATTCCTCAGCTATGGCGGTAGCTCGCTGGTGATCTGCTGCGCCTGTCTGGGCCTGCTGCTGCGCATCGAGTGGGAAAGCCGCGCCGCGCTGGGCAGTGAAGAAGCAGACTTCAAAGAGAGCGATTTCGCCGAGGAGGCTCCCCGTGGCAGGTAATGTCCTGATCATGGCGGGCGGTACCGGCGGCCACGTGTTTCCGGCGCTGGCCTGTGCCCGCGAGTTCCAGGCGCGAGGCTTCAGCGTGCATTGGCTGGGAACCCCCCGTGGCATCGAGAACGAGCTGGTACCGGGCGCGGGCCTGCCCCTGCACCTGATCAACGTCACCGGTGTGCGCGGCAAGAGCAAACTGTCGCTGCTCAAGGCGCCGTTCGTGATCCTCAAGGCGGTGTGGCAGGCGCGGCATATCATCCGTCAGCTCAAGCCGGTCTGCGTCGTCGGTTTCGGTGGTTACGTGACCGGCCCCGGCGGTCTGGCGGCGCGCCTGTCCGGCGTGCCAGTGATCGTCCACGAGCAGAATGCCATCGCTGGTACCGCCAATCGGTTGCTGGTGCCGTTCGCCAGCCGGGTCTGCGAAGCTTTCCCCGACACCTTCGGCCCTTCGGCCAAGCGCCGTACCACCGGCAACCCGGTGCGCAGCGAACTGTTCCTGGAAACGCCGCGTCAGGCTCGCGCCGGGCGCAAGTCGCGGCTGCTGGTGCTGGGCGGCAGCCTCGGTGCCGAGCCGCTGAACAAGCTCTTGCCGCAAGCCTTGGTGCAGGTGCCCGAAGAGTGGCGCCCCGAGGTGTTTCATCAGGCCGGCAAGTTGCATGACGAGATCACCGCACAGCGTTATCGCGACGTGGGGATCGAGGCGCAGGTGGCGCCTTTCATCAAGGACATGGCCCAGGCCTACGGCTGGGCCGACCTGGTGGTCTGCCGCGCAGGCGCTCTGACCGTCAGCGAGCTGGCAGCCGCCGGTCTGCCGTCCTTGCTGGTGCCGTTGCCCCACGCCATCGACGATCACCAGACCCATAACGCCGATTATCTGGCCCGTGAAGGCGCTGCCTTCCTGATGCCACAAGCAACAACGGGAGCGGCGCAACTCGCCGATCGCCTGAAAGAGGTTTTGATGCAACCCGAGAAACTCGACTCCATGGCGAGCACCGCACGCCGCCTGGCCAAACCCGACGCCACCCGCAGTGTGGTCGAAGTCTGCCTGGAGGTGGCCCATGGTTGAAAATCAGCGCGCCATGCCACAGCCGGAAATGCGCCGCATCCGTCACATCCATTTTGTCGGCATCGGCGGCGTGGGCATGTGCGGCATTGCCGAAGTGCTGCTGAACCTCGGCTATCAAGTCTCGGGCTCCGACCTCAAGGCGTCGCCGGTGACCGAGCGCCTGCAAAGCTTCGGCGCGGAAATATTCATCGGCCACCGCGCCGAGAACGCTGCGCGTGCCGACGTGCTGGTGGTTTCCAGTGCGGTGAATACCTCCAACCCGGAAGTGGCGACCGCCCTGGAGCGTCGCATTCCCGTGGTGCCGCGCGCCGAAATGCTCGCCGAGCTCATGCGCTATCGCCACGGCATCGCGGTGGCCGGAACCCACGGCAAGACCACCACCACAAGCCTGATCGCCTCGGTGTTCGCCGCCGGTGGCCTGGACCCGACGTTCGTCATTGGCGGTCGCCTCAATGCAGCGGGCACCAATGCCCAGTTGGGCACCAGCCGCTACCTGATTGCCGAAGCCGATGAAAGCGACGCCAGCTTCCTGCACCTGCAGCCGCTGGTGGCCGTGGTCACCAATATCGACGCCGACCACATGGCGACCTACGAAGGTGACTTCAACAAGCTGAAGAAGACCTTTGTCGAGTTTCTCCACAACCTGCCGTTCTACGGGCTGGCAGTGGTGTGTCTGGACGACCCGGTGGTGCGCGAAATCCTGCCGCAGATCGCCCGTCCGACCCTGACCTACGGTTTCAGCGAAAACGCCGACGTGCGTGCCATCAACATTCGCCAGCAGGGCATGCGCACCTGGTTCACCGTGCTGCGTCGTGATCGCGAGCCGCTGGATGTATCGGTGAACATGCCTGGCAACCACAACGTGCTCAATGCACTGGCCACCATTGCCATCGCCACCGATGAAGGCATCGACGACGAAGGCATCGTGCAAGGCCTCTCGGGTTTTGAAGGCGTCGGTCGGCGCTTTCAGGTCTACGGCGAGTTACCGGTCGAGAACGGCCACGTGATGCTGGTGGACGACTACGGCCACCATCCGACCGAAGTGGCGGCGGTGATCAAGGCTGTGCGCGGCGGCTGGCCGGAGCGCCGGCTGGTGATGGTCTATCAGCCACATCGGTTCACTCGCACCCGTGACCTGTACGACGATTTCGTCCAGGTGCTGGCCGACGCCAATGTCCTGCTGCTGATGGAGGTCTATCCCGCAGGCGAGGAACCCATTCCCGGCGCCGACAGCCGGCAGCTGGCGCGCAGCATCCGCCAGCGCGGGCAGGTCGATCCGATCTACATCGAGCGTGGGGTCGACCTCGCGCCGCTGGTCAGGCCGCTGCTGCGTGCCGGTGACATCCTGCTTTGCCAGGGCGCCGGTGACATCGGCGGGCTGGCACCACAACTATTGAAAAGTCCGTTATTCGCCGGCGCCGTGCCTGCCGGGGGGAAGTCGAAATGACTGTAAGCACTGAATCTGCGGGCCACAGTTACGCCTCGCTGTTTTCCACTGTTGCGCCGGCCACGTTCGGCCGCGTGGCAGTTCTGTACGGCGGCAAGAGCGCCGAGCGCGAAGTCTCGCTGAACTCCGGCCGCGCCTGCCTGCAAGCCTTGCAGGACGGTGGCGTGGACGCCTTCGGCATCGACGTGGGGGATGACTTGCTGCAGGTTTTGCTGGCCGAAAAGATCGACCGCGCCTTTATCGTGCTGCATGGCCGTGGCGGTGAAGACGGCAGCATGCAGGGTCTGCTCGAATGCCTGGGCATTCCGTACACCGGCAGCGGCATCCTCGCGTCGGCCCTGGCCATGGACAAGCTGCGCACCAAGCAAGTGTGGAAAAGCCTGGGCATTCCCACCCCGGCGCATGCGGTTCTGGCCAGCGAGGACGATTGTATTTTGGCCAGCAGGGAACTGGGCTTCCCTTTGATCGTCAAACCGGCCCATGAAGGTTCAAGTATCGGTATGGCCAAGGTGACCAGCGTCGACGAGCTGGTGGTTGCCTGGAAAGAGGCCAGCACCTACGACTCGCAAGTGCTGGTCGAGCAGTGGATTCAAGGTCCGGAGTTTACCGTGGCGACCCTGCGCGGCCAGATGTTGCCGCCGATCGCTCTGGGCACCCCGCACACGTTCTACGACTACGACGCCAAGTACATCGCCAACGACACCCAATACCGTATCCCCTGCGGCCTCGATGCAGCGCGCGAAAGCGAGCTCGTCGATGTGTGCGCCCGCGCCTGCGAAGCCATCGGCATCGCCGGCTGGGGCCGGGTGGACATCATGCAGGACGAGCAGGGCCGGTTCTGGCTGCTCGAAGTCAACACGGCCCCAGGCATGACCGATCACAGCCTGGTCCCCATGGCGGCCCGTGCCGCCGGTCTCGACTTCCAGCAGTTGGTGCTGGCGATCCTGGCTGCCAGTCTTGAGGCGCGAGGTTAAACCCATGCGAGGCGCATCGATTCGTCATCAGTCATCACCTGCCGTCGGCCGTAACAAGCCGGTGCCCCGTGGTGCCAGTCGAATGGTGGACAAAGAACCGTTGCGCCTGCCAAAGGCCAACTTCGGCTTTCTCAAACTGTTGCTGTGGCCGGCCGCTCTGGTTGTGTTGGGGCTGGGCACCTATGAAGGCGCGCAATATGCGCTGCCTTATGCCGACCGGCCGATTGCCCACGTGGCGATCCAGGGTGACCTCAGCTACATCAGCCAGCAGGCCGTTCAACAGCGCATTGCGCCGTACCTGAACGCACGGTTCTTCACCATCGACCTGACGTCCATGCGTTCGGACCTGGAGACCATGCCATGGATTGCCCACGCCGAGGTGCGGCGTGTGTGGCCTGACCAGGTGGTGATTCGCCTGGAAGAACAGCTGCCCGTCGCCCGTTGGGGTACCGAGGCGCTGCTCAACAACCAGGGCGAAGCGTTTGCGCCGCGAGAGCTGGCCAACTACGACCATCTGCCGCAGCTGGTCGGCCCTCAGCGGGCGCAGCAGCAAGTGATGCAGCAGTACCAGGTACTCAGCCAGATGTTGCGGCCCCTGGGTTTTTCCATCGCGCGGCTGGAACTGCGCGAGCGTGGCAGCTGGTTCCTGACCACCGGGGCAAGCAGTACGGGCCCGGGGATCGAATTGCTGCTGGGTCGGGATGACCTGGTGGCGAAGATGCGCCGCTTTATCGCCATCTATGACAAGACCTTGAAAGACCAGATCACGAATATCGCGCGGGTCGATCTGCGCTACTCCAACGGCTTGGCCGTGGGTTGGCGTGATCCCCAGGCGGCAGCGGAAAAACCCGCCGTCGCGAAGAATTAAGAAGAGGCAGGACCCCAATGGCAAACGTGCAAAGCGGCAAAATGATCGTCGGTCTGGATATCGGCACCTCCAAGGTGGTGGCGCTGGTAGGCGAAGTCGCGGCCGACGGCACGCTGGATATCGTCGGTATCGGTACCTATCCCTCCCGCGGCCTGAAAAAAGGCGTGGTGGTGAACATCGAATCCACGGTGCAGTCGATCCAGCGCGCCGTGGAGGAAGCCCAGTTGATGGCCGGCTGCCGCATCCACTCGGCGTTCGTCGGGGTGGCCGGCAATCATATCCGCAGCCTGAACTCCCACGGCATCGTCGCCATTCGCGACCGTGAAGTGAGCATGGCCGACCTGGAACGCGTGCTCGACGCCGCCCAGGCTGTCGCGATCCCGGCTGATCAGCGGGTGCTGCACACGTTGCCCCAGGACTACGTGATCGATAACCAGGAAGGCGTGCGCGAGCCGCTGGGTATGTCGGGCGTACGCCTGGAAGCCAAGGTCCACGTGGTGACCTGCGCGGTCAATGCGGCGCAGAACATCGAGAAGTGCGTACGCCGTTGCGGCCTGGAAATCGACGACATCATCCTCGAGCAACTGGCTTCCGCGTATTCGGTGCTGACCGACGACGAGAAAGAGCTGGGCGTCTGCCTGGTGGACATCGGCGGCGGTACCACCGACATCGCTATCTTCACCGAAGGCGCGATTCGTCACACGGCGGTGATCCCGATCGCGGGCGATCAGGTCACCAACGACATCGCCATGGCCCTGCGTACGCCGACCCAATACGCCGAAGAGATCAAGATCCGTTACGCCTGTGCCCTGGCCAAACTGGCCGGTGCCGGCGAGACCATCAAGGTCCCGAGCGTGGGTGATCGTCCGCCCCGCGAGCTGTCCCGCCAGGCCTTGGCCGAGGTGGTGGAGCCACGCTATGACGAACTGTTCACGCTGATTCAGGCAGAGTTGCGTCGTAGCGGTTACGAGGACTTGATCCCGGCCGGCATCGTGCTGACCGGTGGTACGGCGAAGATGGAAGGTGCGGTCGAACTGGCCGAGGAAATCTTCCACATGCCTGTACGCCTGGGCGTCCCGCACACCGTGCGCGGCCTGTCCGACGTGGTGCGCAACCCGATCTATTCAACGGGGGTAGGGCTGTTGATGTACGGCCTGCAGAAGCAGTCCGACGGCCTGTCCCTGAGCGGTATCAGCCATAACCGCGAGACCAGCAGTTATGGCAGCGACGAACCCAAGGCTCCGGTACTGGAGCGCATCAAACGTTGGGTCCAGGGCAATTTCTAAGCTTCAAGACAGTTTCAAAAAGCAGTAGCGGTAGGCGCACAAAACTAGAGAATGAAAGGAGAGGGAACATGTTCGAACTCGTAGACAACATCCCGCAAAGCCCGGTCATCAAAGTGATCGGTGTGGGCGGTGGCGGCGGCAACGCGGTCAACCATATGGTCAAGAGCAACATCGAAGGCGTGGAATTCATCTGCGCCAACACCGATGCTCAAGCCCTGAAGAACATTGGTGCGCGCACCATTCTGCAGTTGGGTACGGGTGTGACCAAGGGGCTGGGTGCTGGTGCCAACCCTGAAGTCGGTCGTCAGGCGGCCATGGAAGATCGCGAGCGCATCGCCGAAGTGCTGCAAGGCACCAACATGGTGTTCATCACCACTGGCATGGGTGGCGGTACCGGTACTGGTGCGGCGCCGATCATCGCTGAAGTGGCCAAGGAAATGGGCATCCTGACCGTGGCGGTCGTGACCCGTCCGTTCCCGTTCGAAGGCCGCAAGCGCATGCAGATCGCCGACGAAGGCATTCGCATGCTTTCCGAAAGCGTCGACTCGTTGATCACCATTCCCAACGAGAAGCTGCTGACCATCCTGGGCAAGGACGCGAGCCTGCTGTCGGCTTTCGCCAAGGCTGACGATGTCCTGGCCGGTGCCGTTCGCGGTATCTCCGACATCATCAAGCGTCCGGGCATGATCAACGTCGACTTCGCCGACGTGCGCACCGTGATGAGCGAGATGGGCATGGCGATGATGGGCACTGGTTGCGCCAGCGGTCCGAACCGTGCACGTGAAGCCACGGAAGCGGCCATCCGCAACCCGTTGCTCGAAGACGTCAACCTGCAGGGCGCCCGAGGGATCCTGGTGAACATCACCGCCGGTCCTGACTTGTCCCTGGGCGAGTACTCCGACGTGGGCAGCATCATCGAAGCTTTCGCTTCCGACCACGCCATGGTCAAGGTCGGCACCGTGATCGATCCCGACATGCGTGACGAGTTGCACGTCACCGTGGTGGCAACCGGTCTGGGTGCCAAGATCGAGAAGCCGATGGTCAACAAGGTCATCGACAACACCTTGCAGAGCCCCTCCCAGCAATCGGCTGCCGCCCAGCAGCAGACGCGCCAGGAATCGGCTTCGCCTAACTACCGCGATCTCGACCGTCCGACCGTGATGCGCAACCAGGCTCACGCCGGTGCGGCTGCAGCGGCGAAGATGAACCCGCACGATGATCTGGACTACCTGGATATTCCGGCCTTCTTGCGTCGTCAGGCTGATTAATGGAATTTATCAGGGCTATGAGGGTGATTGGTGTTCAGCAAAGGTCTGGTCTGCTATTATCGCCAGCCTTTGTTGATACCAGTTCGCAATTTGCGCTGAAGCGGCCAATGCCATGATTAAACAACGCACCCTCAAGAATATCATCCGTGCCACAGGCGTCGGTCTGCACTCCGGGGAGAAGGTATACCTGACCCTCAAGCCCGCGCCCGTGGATACCGGTATCGTGTTCTGTCGCGTCGACCTCGACCCGGTCGTGCAGATTGCTGCACGTGCTGAAAACGTCGGCGCCACCACGATGTCCACCACGCTGATCAATGGCGACACCAAGGTGGATACGGTGGAGCACTTGCTCTCGGCCATGGCTGGCCTGGGAATCGATAACGCCTACGTCGAGCTCTCAGCGTCCGAAGTGCCGATCATGGATGGTAGTGCCGGGCCCTTTGTATTCCTGATTCAGTCTGCTGGCCTGGAAGAACAGGACGCCGCCAAGAAATTCATCCGCATCCTGCGTGAAGTGACAGTGACCGAGGGCGACAAGCGCGCCACCTTCCTGCCTTTCGAAGGGTTCAAGGTCAGTTTCGAGATCGATTTCGATCATCCGGTTTTCAAGGATCGTACCCAGTCGGCCAGCGTCGACTTTTCCAGTACGTCTTTCGTCAAGGAAGTCAGCCGCGCACGGACCTTCGGGTTCATGAGCGATCTGGAGTACCTGCGCAAGCACAACCGTGCCCTGGGCGGTAGCGTCGACAACGCCATCGTTGTCGGTGTCGACGGCGTGGTCAACGAAGACGGCCTGCGGTATGAGGACGAATTCGTCAAACACAAGATTCTTGATGCCATTGGTGATCTTTACCAACTGGGCAACAGCCTGATCGGCGAGTTCCGCGGCTACAAGTCGGGGCACGGGCTGAACAACCAGCTGTTGCGCAAGTTGCTGTCCGAGAAGGATGCGTGGGAAGTGGTGACGTTTGAGGACGCCAGTCTGGCGCCGATCTCGTATATGCGTCCGGTTGCTGCCGGTTAAGCGAACAGCTTTCTTCTCTAGTTCTGTTTTGATTAAAACCGCCTTCGGGCGGTTTTTTTTATGGCCGATATCCCTATCGGCGCGACGATCCGCGCTGGCTTGTGATCTTGATTGTCCACTCCCGCGCTGCTTCAGTCGGCCTGCTGAGGGCGCGGACAATCAAAAACCACAGCCACAGCAGACACAACCGCATCGCCCCTTGCTTGCCGTAGGGTCGGAGAAGACCGTCAACCTCATTCCGCTGGCTGCTTGGGAAACAGATAGGCAATGGCGATCAATTCGTCTGCGGACCAGCCATACCAAGGGTGTACCGTGCTGGCCATGACCGCCTTCTCGTCGATGTCCGGGCTGGTGCCCGGGATGTGCCGGTCGGGAGGTTCAAAGATGTTGTCTTCACCGCCAGAATGGGCAAGACCCAAGGCATGCCCCATTTCATGCACGATCGTGTTCTTGTAAATGGATGCAGGGTAGTCGGACGCATAGAAAACGTTGATGTACAACTCGACACCGATGACGCCGTCCCGAGGTATTTCAGCATGACCCAGCTTTCGGTCATCGAGGCTGTACAGCGTGACGACAGTATCGGCTTCAGCCGGCTGCTGGACGAAGCGCAGATGAACGCCGGAGCCCGGGCCTGCATTGTTCCATTCATTCAAGGCCTCGCGAATCAATGCGTCCCATTCGGCATTCATCGGGGGCACGTATACCTTTATATCCGCTGCCGCCGCAGGCGTGGCCACGAACCAGTCGATAGGGAACATGTAGCTTCGGCTCTGGTTGTCGCGCTTGAGTTCGCTCAACCGGTGCTGGATTTCAGAGGCGCGGTCAAAACCGATCAGCATGCCGCAGGATGAGATGACAAAACCCACGCCGGGCACCAGTTCGGCTTCCTTCATCCCGGCTTCATGCAGGCGCGCGAGCATGGTCGCTACCTCGCTTTCGCCAGGCTGGGGCTTGGTGGGGCGGGGGGGAGGGCTGACTTTAGGCAGGAAAATATCCATGTTCATGGTTGATCACCTCGCGTCTGGGTAAGAGAACTGCGAAGTCAGTACATCACCCCGAACAAGGGCTGTTAACTCGTAGATTTACCAGTTCTGACCGATGCGTGCTCAACCCTTGCGCGTGGCATGGCTGGCCAACCGCTCCAGCGCGGCGCGCAGGTTGGGGTCGGTAATCCCTTCGGCTGTCGCCTGAATGTTATCCCCTGAGCGGGCCGACAGGTCTATGGCCCGGGTAACCGGTATGGCGGGCGTGTGGGGTGGCTGGACCTTGAACAGGATCCGGGTCAGGCTGGCAAAGGCCTCGAGGGCCTGCAGATCACGCTGCAGACGCTTCTGCTGATAGCGCAAGCGCGTCGCCCAATGACCATCGGTCACGATCAGCAACAAGCTGCCCTCGCGCCAGGACGCGACATGGCAATGGGGGCGCGCAGCGGGCTGTAATTGACTCTCGAGCAAGCGCTGCAAATGAGCGAGGCGCTGGGCCTGGCTGAACAGTGCCTTCAATGGCTTGGCTTCGCGCAGCAGGACGGCGGGCGCCTGAGCGGGAAGAGGGCGATAGGCCATGGACGAGATACCGGAGGTTACAGAAACGCCATCGTAACAGATCTGCTGCAAAGCGCTGAATCCCCGGCTCGGTGGCGTTTTTCCGGACAAATCAAGGGGTAACTTATGACCCGCGGCGCTTGAAGTTGGCGCAAAAGCCCTTATTGTAAAAAAGCCCCGTCACAGCGCTGTGCCAGCATCGTGGAATAACGCCACTTTCCTCTCCATCGTTTCCGGGTAGAATGCTCGTTCGCATGCGGCCATAAGGGCTGCACGGGCGACTCACGGGGCCGCCCTCCATCCCTACGTGTGGAAGATCTTGCCGATATGTTTGCGCCTTTGTTAAAAAAACTTTTTGGAAGCAAGAACGAGCGTGAAGTCAAACGCATGCTCAAGACGGTACAGATCGTCAATGCCTTCGAAGAGCAAATGGTGGCCCTCTCGGACGAGCAGCTGCGCGCCAAGACCGAAGAGTTCAAGGCCCGCCTGGCAAAGGGCGAGACCCTCGACAAACTCCTGCCCGAAGCCTTTGCCGTCTGCCGCGAAGCCGGCAAGCGGGTCATGGGCATGCGCCACTTTGACGTTCAGCTGATCGGCGGCATGACGTTGCACGAAGGCATGATCGCGGAGATGCGCACCGGTGAGGGCAAGACCCTCGTGGCAACCTTGGGCGTGTACCTCAACGCCTTGTCCGGCAAAGGCGTCCACGTGGTCACGGTGAACGACTACCTCGCACGCCGCGACGCCAACTGGATGCGTCCGCTGTATGAGTTCCTTGGTCTGACCGTGGGGGTGGTCACGCCGTTCGCACCGCCTGAAGAAAAACGCGCCGCCTACGCTGCCGACATCACCTACGGCACCAACAATGAATTCGGTTTCGACTACCTGCGCGATAACATGGCGTTCAGCGTCGAAGAGAAATTCCAGCGCGAGCTGAATTTCGCGGTCATCGACGAAGTCGACTCCATCCTCATCGATGAAGCCCGCACCCCGCTGATCATCTCGGGCCAGGCCGAAGACAGCTCCAAGCTGTATACCGAGATCAACCGTCTGATCCCGCAGCTTGAACAGCACATTGAAGAAGTCGAAGGCGTGGTCACCAAAGAGGGCCACTTCACCATTGACGAGAAGACCCGCCAGGTCGAACTCAATGAAGCGGGCCACCAGTTCATCGAAGAGATGCTGACCCGTGTCGGCCTGCTGGCCGAGGGCGAAAGCCTGTACTCGGCGCACAACCTGGGCCTGTTGACCCACGTTTATGCCGGCCTGCGTGCCCACAAGCTGTTCCATCGCAATGTTGAATACATCGTTCAGGATGGCCAGATCCTGCTGGTGGATGAACACACCGGCCGGACCATGCCTGGCCGTCGTTTGTCCGAGGGCCTGCACCAGGCCATCGAAGCGAAGGAAAACCTCAATATCCAGGCCGAAAGCCAGACCTTGGCGTCGACCACCTTCCAGAACTACTTCCGTCTGTACAACAAGCTGTCCGGCATGACCGGTACGGCCGACACCGAAGCGTTCGAGTTCCACCAGATCTACACCCTGTCGGTGATGGTCATCCCGCCGAACAAGCCGTTGGCGCGCAAGGACTTCAACGACCTGGTGTACCTGACCGCCGAAGAGAAGTACGCGGCCATCGTCACCGACATCAAGGAAAGCATGGCCAAGGGCCGTCCGGTGCTGGTGGGTACAGCGACCATCGAAACCTCCGAGCACATGTCCAGCCTGCTCAACAAGGAAGGCATCGAGCACAAGGTGCTCAACGCCAAGTTCCACGAGAAGGAGGCCGAAATCATTGCTCAGGCGGGCCGTCCTGGTGCGCTGACGATTGCCACCAACATGGCCGGTCGCGGTACTGACATCCTGCTGGGCGGCAACTGGGAAGTGGAAGTCGCTTCGCTGGACAATCCGACCGCAGAGCAGATCGCCCAGATCAAGGCCGACTGGCAGAAGCGTCACCAGGAAGTGCTGCAATCCGGTGGCCTGCATGTGATTGCCTCCGAGCGCCATGAATCGCGTCGTATCGACAACCAGCTGCGCGGCCGTGCCGGCCGCCAGGGTGATGCCGGTTCCAGCCGTTTCTACCTGTCGCTGGAAGACAGCCTGATGCGTATCTTCGCCTCCGATCGGGTGAAGAACTTCATGAAGGCCTTGGGCATGCAGTCCGGAGAAGCCATCGAGCATCGCATGGTGACCAACGCCATCGAAAAGGCTCAGCGCAAGGTCGAGGGTCGCAACTTCGACATTCGCAAGCAGTTGCTTGAATTTGACGACGTGGCCAACGAACAGCGCAAAGTGATCTACCACATGCGCAACAGCCTGCTGGCCGCGCAGAACATTGGTGACACCATCGCCGATTTCCGTCAGGAAGTCCTTAACGTCACCGTCAGCTCGCACATCCCGCCACAGTCGTTACCTGAACAATGGGACGTGGCGGGTCTGGAAGCGGCATTGCTCAACGATTTCGGCGTGAAGCTGCCGATCCAGCAATGGCTCGACGACGACGAAAAACTCTACGAAGAGACGCTGCGCGAGAAGCTGCTGACCGAGCTGCTGGCGGCCTACAACGAGAAGGAAGAACAGGCCAGCACCGACGCGCTGCGCACCTTCGAGAAGCAGATACTGCTGCGCGTGCTCGACGACTTGTGGAAGGACCACCTGTCCACCATGGATCACCTGCGCCACGGTATCCACCTGCGCGGCTACGCCCAGAAGAACCCGAAGCAGGAATACAAGCGCGAGTCGTTCACCCTGTTCCAGGAACTGCTGGACTCGATCAAACGCGACACCATTCGCGTGTTGTCTCATGTCCAGGTGCGTCGCGAAGATCCTGTCGAGGAAGAGGCGCGCCTGCGCCAGGAAGCCGAGGATCTGGCCGCGCGCATGCAGTTCGAGCACCCGTCCGCGCCAACCCTCGAAGTGGCCGATGCCGTTGAAGAGGGCGGCGATGTGGCCTTGGCTATGGCTCAGGCCACGACGCCGGTGCGCAACGACCAGAAGCTGGGTCGCAACGAGCTGTGCTGGTGTGGCTCGGGCAAGAAATTCAAGCACTGCCACGGCCAGATCGACTGATCGACGCGCGATACAGTGAGTTCGAGCGCCGCGACAGATTCACCTTGTCGCGGCGTTTTTTCATATAAGGTTTTGTCATTCATCGTCCGGCGTGCTGCGGCGCGCCGACCTGTCGTCATTCAGGAGCGTTCACATGGCTGTCGGTCTCGGTCCCTTGCCCACTTTGCACCCGGTTGCCGGTTTTGAACTCGGTATTTCCAGCGCCGGTATCAAACGTCCGGGGCGCAAGGATGTGGTGGTCATGCGTTGCGTCGAAGGCTCGCACGTGGCGGGTGTCTTCACCCTCAATGCCTTCTGTGCCGCGCCGGTGATCCTGTCCAGGCAGCGCGTGGGTGGCAATGTTCGTTATCTGTTGACCAATACCGGCAATGCCAACGCCGGCACCGGCGAGCCTGGCCTGGCCGCCGCCGCGCGGACCTGCGAAGCCCTGGCGCGCCTGACCGGCGTGCCGGCCGAAGCGGTACTGCCGTTCTCCACCGGTGTCATCGGCGAGCCCTTGCCCGTCGAGAAGATCGAAGGCGCCTTGCAGGCGGCGCTGGACGACCTGTCCCCTGACAACTGGGCGGCGGCCGCCACCGGCATCATGACCACCGACACCCTGCCCAAGGGCGCCAGCCGTCAATTCCAGCATGACGGCGTCACCGTGACGGTCACCGGCATCAGCAAGGGCGCGGGCATGATCCGCCCGAACATGGCGACCATGCTCGGTTACATCGCCACCGACGCCAAGGTGGCTCCCGAGGTGTTGCAAGACCTGCTGCGCGACGGCGCGAACAAGTCGTTCAACCGCATCACCATCGACGGTGACACCTCCACCAACGACTGCTGCATGCTGGTTGCCACCGGTCAGGCCGATGTGCCCTTGGTCACCGAAGCCCGCGGCGAGCTGTTCAATGCGCTCAAGCGGGCGGTGTTCGAGGTGTGCATGGAGGTCGCTCAAGCGATTGTTCGTGACGGCGAAGGCGCGACCAAATTCGTCACCGTGGAAGTCAACGGCGGCGGCAATCACCAGGAATGCCTGGACGTCGGCTACGCCGTGGCCCATTCGCCCCTGATCAAGACCGCGCTGTTTGCTTCGGACCCTAATTGGGGGCGTATCCTGGCCGCTGTCGGGCGCGCTGGCGTGCCTGATCTGGATGTGAGCAAGATCGACGTGTTCCTCGGCGAAGTGGTCATCGCCAGCGGCGGTGCGCGGGCGGCCAGTTACACCGAAGAACAGGGCTCGGCAGTCATGGCGCGCGAGGAAATCACCCTCCGTATCGAATTGGCGCGAGGTGATTGCAGCGAGACGATCTGGACCACCGACCTCTCCCACGAGTACGTGAAAATCAACGCTGAATATCGCACCTGAGTCCAGTCAAGGGGGCAGCATGAAACGGGTCCACGTAGCGGCCGCGGTCATCCGCGACCGCGACCAGCGCATTCTCATCGCCAAGCGCGCCGACAGCCAACATCAGGGCGGTCTCTGGGAGTTTCCCGGTGGCAAGCTGGAGGCCGGTGAGGACGTGCCCACGGCACTGGCGCGGGAGCTGCGTGAAGAGCTGGGTATCGAAATGGAAGTGGCGCGGCCGCTGATCAAGATCGCCCATGACTACCCGGACAAACAGGTGTTGCTGGATGTCTGGGAAGTCTCGCAGTTTCGTGGCGAGCCTCATGGCGTTGAAGGCCAGCCGCTGGCCTGGGTCTCGGCGCGGCAGTTGGCCGGCTATGAGTTTCCCGAGGCCAACCGGCCGATTGTCGCGGCCGCGAGCCTGCCAGGCGAATACCTGATCACCCCCGATGGGCTCGACAACGGCCCATTGCTGCGGGGTATACAGCGGGCCATTGCCGAGGGCACACGGCTGATCCAGCTGCGTGCGCCCAACGGCTATGACCCCAAGTACCGAGATCTGGCGGTAGACGCCGTGGGCCTGTGTGCCGGCAAGGCGCAGTTGATGCTCAAAGGCCCGTTGGAATGGCTGGGGGACTTTCCCTCGGCGGGTTGGCATCTGACGGCCGCGCAGTTGCGCAAATACGCCAGCAAGGGCCGACCGTTTCCCCAGGAACGCTGGCTGGCGGCTTCGTGTCATGACGCTGAAGAGTTGGCCCTCGCCGAGCAGATGGGCGTGGATTTCGTCACCTTGTCACCGGTGCAGGCGACCTTGACCCATCCCGAGGCAGTTCCATTGGGCTGGGAGGCGGCAGGGAAACTGATTGCTGGCTTCAAGCGCCCGGTCTTTCTGCTGGGCGGGATGGGCAAGGCCCAGCTTGAGCAGGCATGGGAGGCCGGAGCGCAAGGTGTGGCAGGCATTCGGGCGTTCTGGCCTGGGGAGTCCGGCAAAGACTGATGGCCCGCGATGCAGGCGACGCGGTCTTCATGGCTTGACGGCCGCCTGCCACAACACCTCAGCCACGCCTTCACGGCGAGCTACGATTCGCGCCGCGACGAACAACAGATCCGACAACCGATTGATGTAGGCCAAGCTTACCTCGCCCAACGGTTCCAGCGCATTGAGCTGCTGACAGCGCCGTTCCGCCGTGCGCGCCAGGGCTCGGCAGACATGGGCCTGGGCGATCAGAGCGGAGCCACCCGGCAGGATGAAATTTTCCAGCGGCCCCAGTTCTTCGTTCCAGAGATCAATAGCCGCCTCCAGCCGCTGCACCTCGGCCTCGGTCAAAGCCTTGTAGGCCGGCATGGCAAGTTCGCCACCGAGATCGAATAGCCGGTGCTGGCATGGCGCCAAGACGTCCACCAGCTCGGCCATCCCGCCGTGCTCGATCAGCCCGGCCAACAGCAGTCCCAGCTGACTGTTCAAGCTGTCCACCTCGCCAATGGCCTCCACTCGCGGATGGTCTTTCGGCACCCGCCGCCCATCGCCCAGGCCGGTTTCGCCCTTGTCGCCGGTGCGTGTGTAAATCTTTGACAGGCGAAAGCCCATGTTCAAGTCTCCAGGTGGGCGACGGGATAGCCGATCACAGCCCCCGTCAACGGCAGGCGCAAGGTGAAGCAGGTGCCTTGGCCGACCGCCGACTGCACCTCCATCTGACCTTTATGGTTGTTGGTGATGATGAAATACGACACCGACAGGCCCAGCCCGGTGCCCTGGCCAATTTCCTTGGTGGTGAAGAACGGCTCGAAGGTGCGTTTGCGCACGTTCTCGGGCATGCCGATGCCGTTATCTTCCACTTGGATCTCCGCCCAGGGCGGGTTCAGGCGAGTGCGCAAGGTGATACGCCCCGGCTCGCTGCCCTCGGGGCGCTGGTGAATGGCCTGGGCGGCGTTCTTCAGCAGGTTGAGCAGGACTTGCTCCAACTCGTTGGCGGTACCGGGTACAGGCCCCAGCGCGGAGTCGAACTGGCGGACGATGGCCTGGCCCTTGAAGTCGAAGCCGATGGCCAGATCGAAGTCGTTGCCGGCAATCTCCACCGCCTGATCGATCAGCGCCGGCAGGTCGCAAGGAGCCATTTCTCGTTTGCTGCGGCGGCTGAAGCTGAGCATGTGGGTGACGATTTTCGCCGCGCGGCCGCCGGCATGCTGAATGCCCTCAAGCAGTTGCGGGATTTCACGCCCGCTCAGGTAGCGGTTGACGGTCTGCAAGTCGATCCCCACCTCGTTGGCGTAATCGACGTTTTTCGGCAGCTCCAGTGACAGCCGCCGACGGATGTTCTGCACGTTGTGCAGAATCGCCCCCAAGGGATTGTTGATTTCGTGGGCCATTCCGGCCGCCAGTCCGCCCACCGAGAGCATTTTCTCCGACTGCACCATCATCTCCTCCAGCGATAGTCGCTGGGTGATGTCATCGATCCGGATTACCACGCCGCGCCCGGCGCCGCCGGTCAGGGGATAGAAAGTCAGGGCGTAGTGGTTGACCACCTCGCCCTTGACCCAGGTTACCCGCTCGATCTTGGCAACGGTGTGCTGTTCCACGGTGCTCTTTAACTGGGGCAGAAAGGCTTTGAGTGGTTCGAAGGCCAGGTAGATCGGCTGGTTCAGCGCCTCGTCCAGGCGGGTCCCCGAAAGTGCGCTGGCTTCCTGATTCCATTGGGTCACGTACAGCTGTTCGTCAAGGGCGATAAGGGCCGACGGCATGGAATCGATGATGCTGTTGAGGTAGTTCTGAAAACCGGTGAGTTTTTTCTCGATCTTGCTGCGTACCTGGACTTCCAGTTCCAGCTTGCGATTGGTATGACGGGTTTCCTCGGCCAGGCCCTGGGCTTGAGCGTAGGCGGCTTCGGAGTCGTCGCGAGCACGCTTGAGTTGCTGTTCGCGGGCCTCGATGCGCGAGAGCATGGTGTTGAAGGCCTCGGCCAGGCTACCGATCTCGTCGTGGTTGCCTGGGGCTGCGCGCAGGGCGTAGTTCTCTTCGCGGGTGACCTGTCGCGAGAGTTCTTCCAGGCGGTAGATGGGTTGGGTGATCAGGCGCTTGATCTGCCGAGCCACCACCAGCCACAACAGCACGCTGAACACCAGAATGCCGAGACTGGCGGTCAGGGTGCCGGTGTAGAACGCGCCGGGCAATTCGCTGCTGGCTACCAGCAACAGATGGCCGACGCCGTTGCCGGCACCATGCAGGAGCACCACTTGGGTGCTGCGGTATTCATTTTCGCGCCAGTCATCAATGCGCTCATAGTGGTTGGGCAGACGCAATGGCGCGCCGTGTTGGCGCTCGGCCAGCAGGGCGCCGCTGGCGTCATAGACGGCTGCCGCGCGCAGGGGCGAGTAGCCATGCAGTTCCTGGAGCAAGGCGTCGGCTTTTTCGCTTGATTGCAGCGCCTGCTGGGTCAGCCCGGGGTTGTTCAGCAGGCGGCCGATGGTCTGCAGAGCCTGAGGCGCCATGCTCTCCTGGGAGATCCAGTAAGCGGCGCTGATGAAGGTCAAGTTGGCCACTAGCAGCACCGTAGCCAGCAGTGCCAACAGTGCGGCCAGCAATTTTTGTCCTACAGGAAGGTTTTCCAGGCGCTGGCGCAAAGGCATCGTTGTATCCATGGAAGACTTGATCGGGCCAGTGTATCAAAGGGCTGCTTCAGTCGCTGGGCAGGCCGCAGGCGCGCAGTTTTTCGGCCAGGCGTTCGCGCAGGTGCAGCACGTGAGGCAGGTGCAGGCCATGGCGCGCAGCGGCTGCACAGGCGTAACCCAGCAGGTAGTGGATCTCTGTGCGGCGGCCGTGGCTGACGTCCTGGTGCATCGAAGAGTAGTTACGCGCCGTGGCCTGAATGACACGCAGCACCTCACTGTACAGCTCGCTGGCCGCTTCAGGCTGCCCGCAGCATTCAAGCAGCTCCGTCAACTCGGCACACAGGCCGGCCACTTCGCAGACGTGTTGGGTCAGTTCACCGTTACGGCAGTCATGGAGCACGGTCAGGGGGTTGATCGCGCAATTAAGTGCCAGCTTGCGCCACAGACGGCCGAGAATGTCCGGGGTCCATTGGTGGGGGATGCCGGCCCGACCCAGGTCGGCCAGCCACGGCGGCGGCACCGGATTGGCCGGGTCGCCAAGCCAAGTGTGACCCTGTCCGGCAAATTCGCTGTGCCAGGGCTGGGGACGGAAGGCGCCTTCGGTACTGGAGGCATAAATGCAGCGTCTGCCTGGCAGGCTGGACGCCACTTCGTCCTGGCTGCCCAAGCCGTTCTGCAACACCACCACGTCCGCATCGGGCGCCAGTCGGTGGGCCAATGCGAGCACGGCAGAGCGTGCGTCATAAGCCTTGCAGGCCACCAGCAGGCGCTCAATGGGCAGGCCGTCCTCGGCGGTCTCGGCGGGGACGGGCCATTGCTGCGAAAGGCTTCGTTCGGTCAAGGTCAGACCGCCCTCGCGCTCGTAGCTGGCCAGGCTTTCGGCACCGCGCAGGATCAGCCGCACCCCCAGTCCCGCCCGCCGCAGCCGGCAGGTCCAGAGCGTACCCAGGCTGCCAGCGCCGAGCACATGCCAGACCGCCTGCCCGCTCATGGGTCAGAGCTTGGAAGGCAGGCGCTTGGCGGTCACCAGGCCTGAATTGTAGGAATAGTCGAGTAGGGCGCTGGCTTCGTCGAACAGACTTTGCGGGTCGATCGGCAGGCTGCGGCTGTCCAGGCCCACCAGGCTGATGCCGGCGGCGATGTCCAGCAAACCGGCGCTGGTCATGAAACCTTTCAGATTGAGACCTTCGTGCAGGCGCTTGAAGCTGCTGGGGGCGCATTCCTGCAGGTCGGCGGGCAGGGTCAACAGGACGAAATGCTGATCGTCCAGCCGGGCCAGGATGTCCAGCGGCCGTACCATCTGTTGCAGGCGCCTGGCGACGCCTTGCAGCAGTTCGTCGTAAAAGTCGCTGCCATACTCGCGCTGCAGCGCTGCCGATTGTTGCAGGCCGATCAGCAGGTAGCACAAGGCGCCACCACGGGCCTGGATCTGGCGCAGGCTGTCGGCCAGTTTCTGGCGCAGGTAGCGAGCATTGCCCAGGCCGGTCAGGGAGTCCACCAGGTTGCGCTGCTCGAGGCTGGCGATGTTCTGGCGCAGCAGGCGGTTTTCCTGGCGCAGGCGTTGCAGGTTGCTGGTCAAGCGGTCGGCGGCAGCCACCCGGGGCAGCAGATGGTCGCGAACATGGCCTGGGTGAATCACGTCATCGATGCCATTGTCGGCCTGTTCATCCAGCAGGTAGGCTGCCGGGCGCTGATCGATGAGCAGGATATAGGTATAGTGGTCGCCCATTTCATCGAGCTGGCGTACCTGAGTAGCCAGTTGCAGGCCTTCCTCGCCGCTGACCAGCAACAGGCTGGCCGGCTGGTTCTCGAGCAAGCCGATGGCCTCTCCCGGTTGCGCCAGGCGAATGTCCTGATACCCCGCCTGACGAAGTTCGCCGGTGGTGATAGCGGCGCTGTCGAGGTCGTCAGTCACCAGCAAAATGCTCAATATCGGGTTAGGCATGTGGAGCTCGCATGAAAAGGAATATATGGCCTGAGTGCGCAAGCATGAAGCTCATGTCGTAATGCTGGCAACCGTTATAATGACCCGGCATTTTACCCGTCAAGCCAAGCGCGTTCCATTGGTCTGCAAGTCGCGCCTTTTTCAATCTGGAGAGAATACATGCCCTCGTTCGACGTAGTGTCCGAGCTCGATAAACACGAAGTCACCAATGCGGTCGACAACGCCATCAAGGAACTGGACCGTCGCTACGACTTGAAAGGCAAGGGTTCCTTTGTCTTCAAGGAACTGACCGTCAGCCTGACGGCCGAAGCGGAATTCCAGCTCGAAGCGATGATCGAAATCCTCAAGCTTTGCCTGGTAAAACGCAAGATCGACGTGCAGTGCCTTGAAGTCAAAGACGCCTACGCTTCCGGCAAGGAAATGAAGCAGGACGCCGTGCTGCGCGAAGGCATCGACAAGGAACTGGCGAAGAAAATCGTGGCCCACATCAAGGACGCCAAGCTCAAGGTCCAGGCGGCCATCCAGGGTGAGCAGGTGCGAGTTACCGGCAAGAAGCGCGACGACCTGCAAGAGGCCATCGCGGCCCTGCGCGCGAAGGAATTCGGCATGCCGCTGCAGTTCAACAATTTCCGCGACTGAGGCCTTTGGCACGAGCAGTCCGCCGGGCGTTGCCGGGAACCTCATTGGTCTGCCAGCGTCCGACTTTGTTGAACAAAGCTGAAAGACGATGGAGAGGTACATGGATTTGAATGCGCAAGTAGACCACTTGGTCAAAGCTTCCGAAGGCTGGATCCCGATGATTCTGCAGTACGGCAGCAAGGTCTTGCTGGCATTGGTGACACTGGTGGTGGGCTGGTGGTTGATCAATAAGGTGACTGCCAATCTGCAAAAGCTGCTAGCTCTGCGCCATATCGACCTGGCCCTGCAAGGTTTCATCGGCAGCCTGGCCAACATCATCCTCAAGGTTTTACTGATCGTCAGCGTCGCGTCGATGATCGGTGTGGAAACCACCTCGTTCGTCGCCGCCATCGGTGCCGCCGGGCTGGCCATCGGTCTCGCCCTGCAGGGCAGCCTGGCCAACTTCGCCGGCGGGGTGCTGATTCTGTTGTTCCGGCCCTTCCGCATCGGTGACTGGATCGAGGCCCAAGGGGTGCAAGGTACCGTGGACGCGGTGCTGATCTTTCACACCGTGCTGCGCACCGGCGACAACAAGACCGTGATCATCCCCAACGGCAATCTGTCCAATGGCATCATCACCAATACCAATCGGCAGCCGACACGCAAGATCACCTACAACGTAGGCGTGGACTACGACGCGGACCTGAAGAAGGCCCAGGCCATTCTGATGGACCTGGCCAAGGACCCTCGCGTGCTGGAAAGCCCGGCGCCGGACTGCGTGGTGTCGGCCTTGGGCGACAGCTCGATCACTCTGTCGCTGATGATGTGGGTCAATACAGGGGATATGGGTGGCATGACCAACATGCTCAACCTGGAAGTGCGCGATCGTTTGCGCTCGGCAGGGATCGAGATTCCATTTCCGCAGCGAGTGGTGCGGGTGGTGCAGGAAGCACCGGCGAAGTAATTTGATCGCGCTGGCGAGAAGCGCTCGTCGAGACGGTCAATAGAGCTGTCACCGCCCGCGCGGGCGGTGGCAGCCATCACTCGGTCACAAGCCTGGCTGATCCGCAGCAGCCTCACCTTCAACCTCTTTCCCCTCGCGCCGACTCTCCTGACGCCAATGCAGCGCAATCAGCACCAGCGTCGGCAAGCCCAGAATCGCCGTGATCAGGAAGAAGTTATGGTAGCCATACTTCTCCACCATCACCCCTGAATAGCCGCCGATCAACCTTGGCAGCAGCAGCATCAGCGAGCTGAGCAGAGCGTATTGAGTGGCGGAGAACTTCAGGTTGGTCAGGCTCGACAGGTAGGCGACGAAGGCCGAGGTGGCGAGGCCCGAGCTGAGGTTGTCGAGGGAGATCGCGACAATCAGCATCTTCAGGTTCGGGCCCATGTCGGCCAGCATCAGGAACAACAGGTTGGTGGCTGCCGAGGCCGCGCCGCCGACGAACAGGATCGGCAGAATGCCGAAACGCACGATCAGCAAGCCGCCGATGCCGGCCCCGGCCAGGGTCATGACCAGGCCGAAGAGCTTGCTGACACTGGCGATCTGGTCTTTGGTGAAGCCCATGTCGATGTAGAAGACGTTGGACATTACCCCCATTACGGTGTCGGACATCCGGTAGGTTGCGATCAGGCCCAGCAGCAGCAAGGCCTGCCAGCGGTAGCGCACGATGAAGTCATTGACCGGCGTCAGCACGGGTGCGAGGCCGCGACGGCCCATCGACGACAGGCACAGCGTGGTCAGAATGGTGTAGAGAATGGCGCGCAGGAAGGCGCGGTCCTCCAGCAGCAGGTCAGTGAGGCTTTCACCGTTGATCACGGCGGCAAAGTCGGTGTTGTACAGCTGGGTGCACATGGCCGGCACGGAAATCAGCAGGATGATCAGCACGAACACCGACATCACTTGATGGCTGAAACCGTAGCGTGCAGCTGACAACTGGGTGCGCAGGGGCACGGGGGATTCACGCATGACCAGGGTGGTGATCAGGGCCGGCACCATCAGCACGCCAAACAGCATGTAGGTGTTGGACCAGGCTTTTTGCAGGTACGCGTATCCGGTGGAGCCAAAGCTTTCGGCGAAGAACAGCGCACCCGCAGTGGCCAGCAAGGCCGCGACCCGGTAGCCCGCCATATAACTGGCGGCAAGCGCCGCCTGGTTGCTGTCCTCGGCGACTTCAAGACGGTAGGCGTCGACGGCGATGTCCTGAGTGGCCGACGCGAACGCGACCACCACGGCAATGGCAATCAGCCAGGAAAGATGTTTCTGCGGGTCGCAGAAGCTCATGCCGATCAACCCCAGTACAATCAGGGTCTGGGACAGCACCAGCCAGGAGCGCCGACGCCCCAGGCCGCCGAGCACGGGCAGGCGCCATTGGTCGAGCAGGGGAGACCACACCCATTTGAAGGCATAGGCCAGACCGATCAGGCTGGCATAGCCGATGGTTTCACGGGCGACGCCTGCTTCGCGCAGCCAGACGGACAGCGTCGAGAACACCAGCATGTACGGCAGGCCTGAGGCAAAACCGAGCAAAAGGAGTACGAGCGTGGAAGGGCTGGCATAGGCGGCGAGCGCGGCGCGCCAGGTTTTACGGGGCATGGGCTGGAATCTGCCTCAAGTTTGCGAAAACAAAGCGCGCACTCTAACCGCTGTGCTCACTCGGGCGCCAGCCATGCCGGTGCATATCCACACGATTCTTCATGATCAGCACCCCCTCGCTGCGCAACCGCCCCCTTTGTTCATCACCGCCGACGCTGCCCTCTACCAGACTCAAGCGCCCGCCCGCGCCGATCACCCGGTGCCAAGGCAGAAGACTGCCATTGGGCAGCTGGCTCAGGGTCCGCCCGACCCAGCGCGCCGCCCGGCCGAGGCCGGCCATGTCGGCCAGTTGGCCATAAGTCACCACTTTTCCGGGTGGTATCTGCGCCAGTACGGTATACAACGCCGTGCGTCGTTCTGCCGCGGAATCATTTTGTAACTTTCCGGGGAACTCGTCTGACATCGTTTTGTCAGTCCTTGTGGCCGTGGGTGTGCTGATCATGCCCGAATTTTCCTGAACTTGAGCGCACTTGCCCATGATGTCCAGAACCCTGCTATGCCTTGCTGTCGCCAGCACATCGACCGTCGCCCTGGCCGACACTGTGTGGCTGAAAAATGGTGACCGTCTGACCGGTGATATCACGGTCTTCGACGGCGGCAAGCTGATGCTGACCACCAAGTACGGTGGCGCGATCCCCATCGACATGAAGCAGGTCAAAACGTTCGAGAGCTCCCATGAGCTGCTGGTCAAGCAAGGCAAGTACGACGAGCAGAAAGCCAAGACCATCAAGGCCGCCGATGATGGCAAGGTCACCTTGGAAAACGGCGAGGCCAAGACGGTCGACATTGCCAGCCTGCAACAGCTGATCAAGCCCAAGCCGGTGATCACCGATCTGGTCTGGACCGGCAACATCGACGCCGCCGTGGATTTCCAGCGCGCCGACACCGATACCGATGACTACAACCTGGCCTTCAAGACCACCGCGCGCAGCGGCCGCTGGCGCCACACGGCGACGGGCGAATACAACCGCGAGACCCAGGAGCAGGTTACCACCACCAACAACTACACCCTGGACTACCAGGCTGACCGCTTCATCACTGATAAGTGGTTCTGGGACGGTCGCGGCAACTACAACCGCGACACCATCGAAGACCTGGCCCGCCAGCGCACGGTGGGTACCGGTCCGGGCTACCAGTTCTGGGACGACGAGCTAGGCGCTTTCTCGCTGATCGGCCTGCTCAACCGCACTGATTACGAGTACCGCGATGGCAGCCTGGATAATTTCATGTCGGCCTCGGTACGCTGGAACTACAACCGCTTCCTGATGGGCAAGACCTTGGAGTTCTTCACCGAGGGCGAGCTGGGCAAGCCCTTGTCCGGCGCCGCCAACTACAGTTTGAGCAGCGATGTAGGATTGCGTTACAAAGTCACTTCCTGGGCCTCGCTCAACCTGAAGATGGAGAAGGACCAAGTCACCGGCAGCAGCAGCGGCGACCTCAACACCACCCGCTATACCGCCGGTCTGGGCCTGACCTGGTAACATCCGCAAGCAATAATGGTTACCTGACCTGGTAGCATCCGCAAGCAGTAATGTTTACCGTTGTGGCTCTGCCTTTCCTTTATGAAGATGAGGAGCCACGTGTGAGCATTGATACCGCCACCCAAGCCCGCCACTTGTTGCTCAAGGACTACCGCGGGGTCTTGTCCACCCATTCCAAGGCCATGCCGGGGTTCCCGTTCGGTTCCGTGGTGCCGTACTGCCTGGACGCCGCCGGCCAGCCGCTGATCCTGATCAGCCGGATCGCCCAGCACACTCATAACCTCAAGCTCGATCCCAAATGCTCGTTGCTGGTGAGCGAGCGGGGCGCCGAAGACATCCAGGCAGTAGGACGGTTGACAGTGCTGGCCGAGGCACACAAGCTTGAAGGCGACGCCGTGGCCTCGGCTGCCGAGCGCTATTACCGCTATTTTCCCGACTCGCGCAATTACCACAGTGCCCATGATTTCGACTTCTGGGTGCTCAAGCCTGTGCGTCACCGTTATATTGGCGGTTTCGGGGCGATTCACTGGCTGGACGACCTGACGCAGGCCAACCCTTTCGCCGAAACGACGGAGGCAGGGATGGTCGAGCACATGAACGCCGATCACGCCAAGGCCATTGCTCACTACGTGGAGTTGGCCGGGCTGCCGACGACGCCGCCTGCGCGGATGGCGGGTGTCGACAGCGAAGGGCTGCATCTGCGCATTGGCCAAGGTCTATACTGGCTGCCGTTTGCCGAGCCTTGCAACACTCCGATACAAGTGCGCGAGGCCTTGGTTTCTCTGGCTCACGCCGCTGCCTGGCCCGGTCTTGAGGTGCAGGCAGGTTGAAATCGCCCTCGGCGGACGCATTTAGCTATTTCAGGAAGAACTGTCTTCCGTCGAGGAAACCACGATGCGCGCTTTTCTGTTGCTGTTATTGCTCTTTCCGGTGCTGGAGCTGTATGTGTTCTTCCAGGTCAGCACTGCCATCGGCTTTTTCCCTGCCCTGTTGTTGATCATCGCCGGCTCCGTGCTGGGCTTGATGGTCGTGCGCGTGGTCGGTCTGGCCACCGCGTTGCGCACCCGGGAAAGCATGCAGCGCGGCGAGCTGCCGGCCGAACAGATGTTCCAGGGCTTGATGCTGGCCGTGGGGGGTGGGCTGTTGTTGCTGCCCGGTTTTGTAAGCGATGTGCTGGGTGTTCTGCTGATGCTGCCACCCAGTCGCCGCCTGATCGCCAGCGTCCTGCGTCGTCGCGTCGAGGCCCAGGCCGTGCGTCAGCGTGCCTTCTCCGAAGACCTCAAGCCCCGCGGCGGCCCGAATGTGCACATCGAACCGCCGAGCTCAGGTCGTCGACCCGACATCATCGAAGGCGATTTCGAGCGGCGTGATTCGTGAGTTTTCGCCAGCGCTCTCCCGAAAAAAAAATGCCTGCGGCCTTGTAATCGGCCTTGGCGACCTCATGTATGGGTCACCGCAAGGTTTCTGGTTCCTGTTCACACGGGCCAGACATGATTCCGCACCTCGCCTGGCCTGCTCCGGCGTCATCGAGCAGCGCACGGCAGGTGTGACCGGCACCGCCGGACGTAACAACCGCCGGGTTCATACCGGCCGATGAAAACCATAATTAGGAGAGATCGACAATGAAGCTTCGTCCTCTGCATGACCGCGTCGTAATTCGTCGCAGCGAAGAAGAGTCCAAAACCGCTGGCGGTATCGTTCTGCCAGGTTCGGCCGCTGAAAAACCCAACCGTGGCGAAATCGTCGCTGTGGGTACCGGCACCATTCTGGACAACGGCGAAGTTCGTGCGCTGGCCGTGAAAGTGGGTGACAAGGTCGTGTTTGGCCCCTACTCCGGCAGCAACACTGTGAAGGTAGACGGCGAAGACCTGCTGGTGATGAGCGAGAAAGAAATCCTCGCTGTCGTCGAAGGCTGATTGGCTACGTACTCCCGTTACGACCCCGTATTCAAGGAATAAATGATCATGGCTGCTAAAGAAGTTAAGTTTGGCGATTCCGCTCGCAAGAAACTGCTCACCGGTGTCAACGTCCTGGCTGACGCAGTAAAAGCGACCCTGGGCCCTAAAGGCCGTAACGTCATCATCGAGAAAAGCTTCGGCGCGCCGACCATCACCAAGGATGGCGTTTCCGTAGCAAAAGAAATCGAGCTGAAAGATCGCTTCGAAAACATGGGCGCGCAGCTGGTCAAAGACGTTGCCTCCCGTGCCAACGATGACGCAGGCGACGGTACCACCACCGCCACCGTACTGGCTCAATCGATCGTCAACGAAGGCCTGAAGGCCGTCGCTGCCGGCATGAACCCGATGGACCTCAAGCGCGGCATCGACAAGGCGACCATCGCCATCGTCAAAGAGCTGAAAGCTCTGTCCAAGCCATGCGCTGACTCCAAGGCCATTGCTCAAGTCGGTACCATCTCGGCCAACTCCGACAACTCCATCGGCGACATCATTGCCGAAGCCATGGAAAAAGTCGGTAAAGAAGGCGTGATCACCGTCGAAGAAGGCTCGGGCCTGGAAAACGAACTGTCGGTCGTAGAAGGCATGCAGTTCGACCGTGGCTACCTGTCCCCATACTTCGTCAACAAGCCAGACACCATGGTCGCCGAGCTTGACGGCCCGCTGATCCTGCTGGTGGACAAGAAGATCTCCAACATCCGCGAAATGCTGCCCGTGCTGGAAGCCGTTGCCAAAGCCGGCCGCCCACTGCTGATCGTGGCTGAAGACGTCGAAGGCGAAGCCTTGGCAACTTTGGTCGTGAACAACATGCGTGGCATCGTCAAGGTTGCTGCCGTCAAGGCACCAGGCTTCGGCGACCGTCGCAAGGCCATGCTGCAGGACATCGCCGTACTGACTGGCGGTACCGTCATCTCCGAAGAGATCGGCCTGAGCCTGGAAAGCACCACCCTGGAGCACCTGGGTAACGCCAAGCGTGTGATCCTGTCCAAGGAAAACACCACCATCATCGACGGTGCTGGTGTTGAAGTGGACATCCAGTCCCGCGTGACTCAGATCCGTCAACAAGTGGCCGACACTTCGTCCGACTACGACCGTGAAAAACTGCAAGAGCGTCTGGCCAAACTGTCCGGCGGCGTTGCAGTGATCAAGGTTGGCGCTGGTTCCGAAGTCGAAATGAAAGAGAAGAAAGCCCGCGTTGAAGACGCCCTGCACGCAACCCGCGCAGCCGTCGAAGAAGGCGTGGTACCTGGCGGTGGCGTGGCACTGATCCGTGCTCTGCTGGCCATCGTTGACCTGAAGGGCGACAACTCCGACCAAGACGTCGGTATTGCTGTCCTGCGTCGCGCGATCGAAGCGCCTCTGCGCCAGATCGTTGCCAACTCCGGTGACGAGCCAAGCGTTGTGGTCGACAAGGTCAAGCAAGGTTCGGGTAACTTCGGTTACAACGCGGCTACCGGCGAATACGGCGACATGATCGAAATGGGCATCCTGGACCCAACCAAGGTAACCCGTTCGGCTCTGCAGGCTGCAGCCTCCATCGGCTCGCTGATCCTGACCACCGAGGCCGCCATCGCGGAAATCGTGGAAGACAAGCCTTCGGGCGGCGGCATGCCAGACATGGGCGGCATGGGTGGTATGGGCGGCATGATGTAAGCCGGCTTTACCCCCTGAGTATCACCCATAAAAAAACCCCGCCTTGTGCGGGGTTTTTTTATGGGTATCTCAAGTGGGGCCTGAGGCAACAGGGCTGCTCCCACAACCGCTGTCAGGCGATGGCGGGTTGTGGCTCGGTGATCTCTACAGCCTTGGGCCGGTACAGCATGACGTAGTAGGTCCCCAGGCAGATCAGCCAGCAGAAGGTCGCGGCCCAGATGTTATGGGATAGAAAATGCGCGCCCTGAATCATTCGGCCGATGGAGAACACGGTGCCCAGCGCGAAGGCGAAGACCAGGCTGCGGCGTGCCCAGCGCCGGCTGCGATTGCGGAAGGCAAAAAACAGGGTGAACAAGGTAAAACCGGTGGCCGCATGGCCGCCGGGCCAGCAACGACCAGGATCATCGGTCGGTGGGCGGTGCTGCAGCAACTTGGTGTAGACCTGCTGGCCGCCAAACTCGGTCAAATCCCAAGGGCATTGCACGCCGGTGAGTGTCTTGATGGGAGCGGTGTAGCTGGTGGACAGGGTCATGGCCACTACGACGAAGGCGAATTCGCGGCGGTAGGTCAGCAAACGCTTGACCATGTAGCTGGCGAAGTACCCAACGGCGGCGAACACGCCGATGGCGATCACAAACTGCTTGGCGCGGTCGTGCAGCACCGTTTCCAGCCAATAGCTGTGCTTGCCGGCAAAGGTGTGGTCGATGGGGTCGTAGAACAGGCGCTCCAGTACCATGTCGATATCAGTGAGCTCCAACAGCAGGAGCGAGATGGCCACCATTATTGGCAAGCCGAGATACAGCTTGAAATTAATGCGCGGTGACGTGGGTTGCAGGGCGGTTGAGGGCATGGTCGGTCCACGGTAAAACGGAACGGTTCCCATCGTCATGAAGGCGATCAGGATTGAATGACACGCTAACCTTCAAGTTTGCGCGTTTTAACGTTGGATGTGTGTCAATGAGAGGTGAAAAAAACGTCAATGGTGTCAAACGTCGATGGGCGCTGGCCGGTTGCCTGCGCAACCTTTAAGCTGCGCCAGCCAAACGGGAATCTGCGGCGAATGGAGCGAGAACACTGATGCGAATTTTGTTGGTCGAAGACAACCGGGACATCCTAGCCAATCTGGCTGACTATCTGGGTTTGAAGGGGTATACCGTCGATTGCGCCCAGGACGGACTGTCTGGCCTGCACTTGGCGGCCACCGAGCATTACGACCTGATCGTCCTCGATATCATGCTCCCCGGCATCGACGGCTATACCCTGTGCAAACGCCTGCGCGAAGATGCTCGGCGCGACACGCCGGTGATCATGCTGACCGCCCGCGACCAGTTGGATGACCGCCTCCAGGGCTTCCGCTCGGGTGCCGACGACTACTTGCTCAAGCCCTTTGCCCTGTCGGAACTGGCCGCCCGCATCGAGGCTGTGCTACGTCGCGCCCAAGGCGGTGGCCGGCGCAACCTGCAGGTGGGTGAGCTGATCTACGATCTCGACACCCTTGAGGTGACGCGCGAGGGCAAACTGCTCAAGCTCAACCCGGTGGGCCTCAAGCTGCTGGCGGTATTGATGCAGAAAAGTCCTCATGTCCTGCGCCGCGAAGTACTTGAGGAAGCCCTGTGGGGCGATGATTGCCCGGACAGCGACAGCTTGCGCAGCCACGTTCACCAATTGCGTCAGGTCATCGACAAGCCATTCGACAAGCCACTGCTGCACACGGTGCACGGCGTCGGCTATCGGTTGGCCGAGGGTCGTGATGGAGTTTAAGCAAAGCCTTTCACAACGCATCATCATCGCGTTTGCCCTGATGAGCGCGCTGGTGGCCGGAGCTTTTGCCGTGGGCATTGTCGCCACCGTACATTTGGTGGAAGAGAAGCTTATCTCCGCAGGCCTGGGGGGTGATCTACAGCGTCTGTTGCAGATGGACAGCGTCGGCGACTGGTCGCACCGCCCCGAGCCTGACCAATTATTCTATTTCTCCGGCGGGCCGGGCGACTATGAACTGCCCAAGGATCTGCATCATTTGACGCCGGGCTTTCATGAAGTGTTTCGCGGCGACCTGTCCTATCACGCCATGGTCGAGGTCGTCGACGGTCGGCGCTACGTGCTGCTGCAGGACCAGAGCGATTTTGAGGAGCGCGAACGCGTGCTGTTCGCCGTGGTGGTGGTGGGCTTCGTTCTCAGCCTGGCGCTGGCCTTGGTCCTCGGCTGGGTACTGGCGCGTCGCGTCATGGCGCCGGTGGTGCGCCTGGCCCGTCAGGTCCGGCACCGTGACCAGTTGCTGGGCCTCGCGCCGCCGCTGGCCCCGGACTACGCCGCCGATGAGGTCGGTGAGTTGGCCGTGGCCTTCGACGCCACCCTGGGGCGGCTGCGCGAGGCCCTGAGCCGCGAGCGCATGTTCACCAGCGACGTCAGCCATGAGCTGCGCACACCGCTGATGGTGCTGGCGAGTTCCTGCGAGCTGTTGCTGGAGAATCCTGCCCTGGAACCTCGCGCTCGCAACCAGGTGCAACGCATTGCCCGGGCTTGCGAAGAAATGCGCGAGCTGGTGCAGACGTTCCTCATGCTGGCGCGGGCCCAGCGCGATGACTCCGATCTGACCGCGCAGATCACTCTCGAGCAAGTGGCCGAGGACCTGCTTCAGCTCTGGCGCACGCCGATCGAGGCCAAGGGGTTGCAACTGGAATACTTCGCCGAAGGCGCAACGGACCGGCGCTACAACGCGACCTTCTTGCTGACCGTCATGGGTAACCTGCTACGCAACGCCATGCACTACACCGACCAGGGCTTTATCCGGCTGAAACTCTCGGGCCATGTCTTTACCGTGGAAGACAGCGGTGTGGGCATTCCTGAGGAGAAGCGCGAAGCCAT
Source organism: Pseudomonas sp. dw_358 (assembly GCF_018449655.1). Classification (GTDB taxonomy): domain Bacteria; phylum Pseudomonadota; class Gammaproteobacteria; order Pseudomonadales; family Pseudomonadaceae; genus Aquipseudomonas. The sequence goes on along the minus strand of NZ_JAAVUX010000001.1, from coordinate 143,428 downwards.
GTTTCAGCCTTTTGTGCGCGGTGGGGAAAAACGCGGCGAAGGCCTGGGCCTCGGGCTGTCCCTGGTGCAACGCATCTGTGAGGACCAAGGCTGGCAGGTCGAGCTCAGCGAGCGCGAGCCGCAAGGCTGCTGTTTCCGCGTGGAACTGGCAGCGGGTGCCAACTGAGCCAGAAAAACCATTCATGACTATTTTTTTTGTTAATTGAAATATCTTGAAATGTATGAATTTGTTAATAATGAATTTTTCACATTTGTCTGACTGCTCGACCACAAACGCGTGGCTAGTCTCGGGGGATGCACTCAGGAGATAGCCCCATGAGCGAAGAGGTCAAGCTCGAGTTTTCCGACAAATACGATGAAGCCCACGCCCGGAAATACTTTTTAAAACACCAGAATGGTGTTGCCCGTCGGATGTCGCATTGGCGGGATGTGCAACTGGCCCGCAAGGTATTGGCCATGGCGGGCGACCCCGGCCTGGTATTGGATCTGCCCTGTGGGGCAGGCCGTTTCTGGCCGATGTTGGCCGAAAAGCCCGGGCGCGTGATCATCGGTGCGGACAATTCCGCTGCCATGGTGCAGACGGCCTGCACGATGCTGCCGCCTGAAGTGGTCAAGCGGGTCAGACCCTTGCAGACCTCCGCCTTCGCGATCGACCTCCCCGAGGCGTCAGTGGACTGCATCTTCAGCATGCGCCTGCTGCATCACATCGGCGAAGCGGCGCACCGCGCGGCCCTGTTCAAGGAGTTTCATCGTGTCACCCGCGACAGTGTCATCCTGTCGTTGTGGGTCGATGGCAACTTCAAGGCGTGGAAGCGCCAACGCGCCGAGGCCAGCCGCCAGCAGGAGGGCTACCAGAATCGCTTTGTGTTACCCAGGCAGAGGGTGGCGCGCGAGTTTGCCGAGGCAGGGTTCAGGGTCGAGCGACACTTGGACTTTGTGCCCCACTACGCCATGTGGCGCGTGTACTTATTACGTAAGGATTGATTGTCATGGCTGCAAACAGTGCAACTGAAAGCGGCGCTACTCAGGATCAGCGTTTCGACTATTTCTGGGCCCAGCGCGGTGAGTGGGTGGAAGAGCCCAACGAGCGGCGCGGCGGCGAGAGCGGCGTACAGCGGATTCATGCCAGCAACGGCGGACTGCTGTATGCCAAGCGCCAGACCGGGCATATCTACCGCAGCTGGCTGTACCCCTTCGGCCGTCCGACGGTGCTGCGCGAGCGGGACGCCATTCAGGGCTTGCAGGCCTTGAATGTGCGGGTGCCGGAGCTGATCTTCTGTGGCGCCCAGCGCGATCCTCAGCATCAGTGGCGGGCGCTGTTGGTCACCGCCGCCCTGGAGGGCTTCGACGAACTGGACAACTGGTACGCCGCCGGTGGGCGCGAGCGGTACGGGGAAGAACTCCATGAGCGCATTCTTGAGGCGTTGGCGCAGAACCTGGCACGCATGCACAAGGGGCGGTGGCAGCACAGCTGCCTGTACAGCAAGCACGTGTTTGTCCGGGTAATTGGAGAGGGCGAGGACGCTAAAGTGGAAGTGGCACTCCTGGACCTCGAGAAATGCCGTCAACGGCTCCTGCCCCAGGCCGCTGCTCGCCACGACCTCAAGCAACTGCGCCGCCACTCGTCGTTCAGCGATGCAGAGTGGAAGAAGTTCCTCTACTTTTATGAGGCAGCGTTTGGCAGCGCTATCAAGGGGTTGTAGTCATGAAGTTAGAAGTCGCTCGAGGTGTGTTTCTGGTGGCGGCGCTCGGGGTTGCCACGGCAGCTGCGGCTGCCTGGGGTGAGCCCGGCTCGCAAGTGGTCAGCGCGGGGGCCTGCGTGCCTCGTGTGGCCAAAATGCAGACTTCGGCCCAGCCAGGCCAGCCATTCCTGATGCTCATGTACAGCCTGGGTCACGCCGGACGGACCTGAGGCCCGACCGGGTTCCGTCGTTGTCCTACAACGATGGTACCCGGATCCGGTCGGTCTGCCTGAGAAACGCCGTCAACTCGCGCACCGGCAGCGGCTTGCTGTACAGGTAACCCTGACCTTCATGGCAGCCCTCGGCAATGATGTAGGCCTCCTGTTCGATGGTCTCCACCCCCTCGGCGATGACTTGCATGCCAAGGCTTTTGCCCAACTGGATGATGGCGCGCACGATGGTTGCGTCATCGTCGTCCTGCAGCACATCCTGTACGAAGCTCTTGTCGATCTTGATCTTGTCCAGCGGCAGTGACTTCAGATAGCTGAGGGACGAATACCCCGTCCCGAAGTCGTCAATGGCGATCAGCGCACCGGAGCGGCGCAGGCTCAGCAGATGCTGGGCAGCGGTGCTGATGTCTTCCATCAAACCGGTTTCGGTGACCTCCAGCTCCAGGCTGCGCGGCGGCAGGCGATAGCGCTGCATGAGGTTGTTGATTACCCGTGGCAGCTCACTGTGGTGCAGCTGCACCGTGGACAGGTTGACCGCCATGCGCACATCGGTGAAACCCAGGTCATGCCATTCGCGAAGCTGCCGGCAGGCCTGGTCCAGCACCCATTCGCCAATAGCGATGATGCAGCCGTTCTGCTCGGCCAGCGGAATGAACTGGTCCGGCGGGACCAGCCCGTGCTCCGGATGCTGCCAGCGCAGCAAGGCCTCGACCCCCACCACACGGTGGTCGGCATAGCTGATCTGCGGTTGATAGACAAGGTACAGCTGGTTGCGCGGCAAGGCGTCGCGCAGGTCTTTTTCCAGTTCACGCCGGCGGCGCATCTCGCTGTCGACGCTGGCGATGTAGAACTGGTAACGATTGCGCGAGCGGGTCTTGGCCAACGTCATGGTCTGTTCGGCTTTTTGCAGCAATTTTTCGGTGCTGTCGCCATCTTCCGGGAAGAGGGTGATGCCGATGGTGGCGCGCAGGCGGATTTCGTGAGGCTCAAGGGCAAACGCCGCTTCTAGGTCGTCGAGGATGTTCTGCGCCAGCTCGGCGGCCTCGTAAGGCTGCTCGATGTCCGCCTGGACCAGTGCGAATTGATCGCCGCCCAACCGCGCCAAGGCGCCGAGACGGCCGCTGTGGCCGCGCAGGCGGTCTGCCAGGGCCAGCAGCAGCTGATCGCCGATCTGGTAGCTGAACTGCTCGTTGATGCCCTTGAAGTCGTCCAGGCCTACGCATAACACGGCCACGCTGCGTTGCCGGCGTCCGGCGTCGACCAGAATCTTGTCCAGCTGACTCTGCAATTGCAGGCGATTGGGCAGCCCGGTCAGGAAGTCGTACTGGGACATGCGCTGCAGGCTGTTTTCCGCTTCATGGCGCAGGTGGGTGTTGCGTTCGATGGATTCGAGCAGTTGGTTGGCCGTGTTGATCCACAGGCCCAACTCGTTCCGTTCATGCCCCTTGAGCAGCGGCAGCTTGTGCTCGCTGGGACGGTCGGGGTTGATCTGGGTCAGGTGCTCGATGATCCGCGACAGCGGCTTGGTCAGCATCCAGTGGTAGATCAGGTACAGCACCAGGCCCATGGCCATGGCTCGCAATACGCCGGAAATGAAGATGATCACCGAGCTCATCAGGAACGCCTGGCCATAGCTGGCGGTGTCAAGGGTGATGCTCAGGTCGCCGTAATATTCGCTGTAGGGGCTGCGGCCCACCAGTTGCGTGGTGAAGGTGCGCTGGGCGCCGAGGATCGGGTCGGTCAGCCAGCGGCTCGCGGATTGCTCCAGCGGCCGGGTCTTTTCCGCCAGCATGGCTTCATTGGGGTGCCCGATGGAGGCCACGCGCACGGCCTGGTCCTGGAACAACCCTTCGATGACCTGCATGCCCATTTCCCGATCCAGGCTGTAGACGGCCTGGGTCGAAGGGTCGCGGAACATGTTGAGGATGCGTCCGGCGTCATTGGAAACGGCCTGGCGGGTCTTGTAGACGTCGAAGACGATCTGCGCACAGCTGAGCGCAACACCGACAATCAGCGCTGATAACAGGACGAACCGGAGTAGCTTCACCGACAGGCTGTGCTTGAGTTCCAGCTTCAAAGCGTTTTTCCTTGTACCGAGCGCCATGCTTCACCGTGCCGAGAGTATTGGCAATCTGGAGGTGGCCGTCAAAGGGCATTCCGAAGGTGGCAATTCTTGCCTTGCTAACTATCTCGGCAGGAGTCGGGTCAATCTTGAGGACCCTTCGTCAATTGTCATCGACCCAACGCGCGGGCATAAAAAAACCGACCCGCGAGGGGGTCGGCTTTCAAAGCACGTCGGCTCAGGCCGTGAACGCTTTGCCTTCGAACTGCTCGGCAACGAACTTCCAGTTCACCAGGTTCCAGAACGCCTCGACGTACTTCGGACGCAGGTTGCGGTAGTCGATGTAGTAGGCGTGTTCCCAGACATCGCAGGTCAGCAGCGGGGTATCGCCACTGGTGATCGGGTTGCCGGCGCCGATGGTGCTGGCCAGGGCCAGGGAACCGTCCGCCTTTTTCACCAGCCAGCCCCAGCCGGAGCCGAAGGTGCCGATGGAGGTCTTGCTGAACTCTTCCTTGAACTTGTCGAACGAACCGAACGACTTGTCGATGGCTGCGGCCAGTGCGCCAGTCGGTGCGCCGCCAGCGTTGGGGGCCAGGCAGTTCCAGTAGAAGGTGTGGTTCCAGACCTGGGCCGCGTTGTTGAAGATCCCGCCCGAAGAGGACTTGACGATCTCTTCGAGGCTCTTGCCTTCGAACTCGGTACCAGGGACCAGGTTGTTCAGGTTCACGACGTAGGTGTTGTGGTGCTTGTCGTGGTGGAACTCCAGAGTTTCCTTGGAGATGTGCGGTTGCAGCGCGTCGTGGGCATACGGCAGCGGTGGCAATTCGAAAGCCATGGGTGATTCTCCTAATCAGGGTCTGTTGCGGTGAACGCAAGGCCGATCACGGGCGGCCAGTAATACGCCGGCGAGTTTTTACTCTTTGCGGCGCAGCGTTGGATCATAGCACCGGGGCAGAGCCTTAACCACGCAACAACTGTAGGGGATAGAGGTTCCGCTTTCGGTTCAGCCGAGCATCAGTTGACCGGCCACTGCAAGCATCATGACCGCCACCAACCCGTCGAGGATGCGCCAGGTGGCCGGCCGTGCCAGCCAGGGTGCCAGCCATGCGGCCGCCAGGGCCAGGCTGAAAAACCAAAGCAGGGACGCGCTGGCGGCGCCGGCCACGTAGGCACCGGGAACGCTCTGCTGGGCCCCCAGCGAACCGATCAGCAGCACCGTGTCGAGGTACACGTGGGGGTTGAGCAGGGTGACCGCCAAGGCGCTGAGCAGCACCGCGTGCAAGGCGCGGGTGCCCGCGCCGGCCGCCTGTTCCAGGCTCTGGGCTGCAAGCGCCCGGCGCACGGCTTTGCAGGCATACCCGATGAGGAACACCACGCCGCCCCACCGGGCCACCGCCAGCAACAGGGGGTTATGCGCCAGCACGTTGGCCAGGCCGAATACCCCGGCAGTCACCAGCAGAGCATCGCAAAGCACGCAGAGTGTGGCCACGGCGAGGTGATGTTCGCGACGCAGGCTTTGAGCCAGTACGAAGGCGTTCTGCGTGCCGATCGCCATGATCAGGCCGCCGGCCACCAAGATCCCGTTGAAATAGCTCTGCCACATGACTCATACCCCATTAATGAGCTGCCATGCTCGGGCTAATCGGTGTATAAGGAAAACGAATAACTGTAATTACCCATTAGGTAAACTGATGTTCGACTACAAGTTACTGTCGGCCTTGGCCGCCGTGGTGGAACAGGCTGGCTTTGAGCGTGCCGCGCAGTTGCTGGGTCTGTCGCAATCGGCGGTCTCGCAGCGCATCAAGTTGCTCGAAGCCCGAGTCGGTCAGCCGGTGCTCATCCGGGCCTCGCCGCCCGTGCCCACTGGGCTGGGCCGCCAGTTACTCAATCACGTCCAGCAAGTACGCCTGCTGGAGCGCGGCCTGCAAGGCCAGGTGCCGAGTCTGGACGAGGAGGGCATTGCCCAACGTCTGCGGGTGGCAATCAACGCCGACAGCCTGGCCACCTGGTGGGCTGCGGCTGTCGGGGATTTCTGCGCCGAGGAAGGGTTGCTGCTGGACCTGGTGGTGGAAGATCAGGACGTCTCCCTCAAGCGCATGCGCGCCGGTGAGGTGGCTGCCTGCCTGTGCGCCAGTCAGCAGCCGGTAGCGGGTGCACGCAGCCTGGCGTTGGGGGCCATGCGTTACCGGGCACTGGCGTGCCCCGGATTCATGGCGCGGCACTTTGCCAAGGGGGTCACCCCGGCAACATTGAGCCGCGCTCCGGCCCTGGTCTATGGCCCGGATGACACCCTGCAGCACCGCTATGTGGCGATGCTGGGCATGGACGGCCCATTTTCCCACCACCTGTGCCCGTCCTCCGAGGGCTTCCTGCGCATGGCCGAGGCCGGTATCGGTTGGGGCCTGGTGCCCGAACTGCAGGTGCGCGAACAGTTGGCCAAGGGTGTGCTGGTCGAGCTGATGCCGGATAATCCATTGGATGTGCCGCTGTACTGGCACTATTGGCGCAGTGGCGGCCAGTTGCTCGAGCAATTGACCGATCGCTTGGCCCGAGCCTGCCATCAGGCGCTTGTCCAGGGCTGAAGATGAAAGACGAGTGGAGCAGTTCATGAAAATTCTGGTCACCGGCGCGAGCGGGTTCATTGGCGGCCGCTTTGCGCGCTTCGCTCTGGAGCAAGGGCTCGACGTGCGGGTCAATGGGCGGCGCAGCGAGGCGGTCGAGCACCTGCAGCGCCGGGGCGCACAATTCATTCCGGGCGACCTGGGTGACGCCGAGTTGGCCCGGCGCCTGTGCATGGGCGTCGACGCGGTGGTGCACTGTGCCGGCGCGGTGAGCCAATGGGGTCGTCGCCAGGACTTTATCCAGGCCAACGTCCAGGTCACCGAGAATGTCGTCGAAGCCTGCCTGAAGGAGCACGTGCAGCGCCTGGTACACCTGTCTTCGCCCTCGATCTATTTCGACGGCCGCTCGCACCTGAATATAAAGGAAGAGCAGATACCGCGGCGTTTCTACAACCACTACGGGGCCAGCAAATACCTGGCGGAGCAGAAGGTCTTCGGCGCCGCCGAGTTCGGCCTGGAGGTGTTGGCCTTGCGTCCGCGTATGGTCACCGGTGCTGGCGACATGGCGATTTTTCCGCGCTTGTTGCAGCTCCAGCGCAAGCGCCGTCTGGCCATCATCGGCAACGGTTTGAACAGGGTCGATTTCACCAGCGTGCACAACCTCAACCAGGCGTTGCTCAGTGCCTTGCAGGTGGGGCCAGCGGCGTTGGGCAAGGCCTATAACATCAGTAATGGCGCGCCGCTGCCGATCTGGGATGTGATCAACTATGTGCTGCGCCGGATGCAGCTGCCTACTGTCACCCGATACCGTTCGTTCGGGCTGGCCTATGGCGCTGCGTTGCTCAACGAGGGCGCCTGCTCCCTCTGGCCCGGTCGGCCGCGGCCCACGCTGTCGCGTCTGGGCACGCAGGTGCTGAACAAGAGTTTCACCCTCGACATTTCCCGGGCCAGGCATCATCTGGGCTATGAGCCCTCGGTGAGTCTGTGGGCGGCGCTGGACGAGTTCTGTGGCTGGTGGCAGGCCAGTCAGCCGATGCTCGAAGATTGAAACATTTGCGGGTCGATCAAACCCGGCGGGCAGTTTAAGATCCCAGCATTTTTTGCCAACACTGATTCATGAAGGTCACCCGCCATGCGCAAAGACGCCACAGACGATTTTGATGACCACTTGCCCAGTCTGCGGGCCGATGACCGTGACCATGAATTCGACGCGCCCGCTTCGGCGCCGGATCGCAACGCGGTGTACTCGCGCACGACACCCGTAGTGCGGGTCAAGCCGCCGATGATGGGGGCGCTCTGGGCGCTGATTGGCGCCTTGGCCATTGCGCTGGCAGGACTGGGCTGGTGGAGCTTCCGCCACCTGTCGATGATGGAACAGCAATTGGTCGCTACTCAGGAAAGCTTCGCCCGTATCAGCGAAGATGCCGCAGGTCGCTTGCAGGCCATCAGCGGCAAGGTCGCCAATACCGAATCCAGCGCCAGCTCCGATACCGAGGCGTTGAAGGCGCAGGTGCAGCAGCTTCAGGCACGCCTCGACGACCAGGCCCGTCAGCAACAACAAGGCGTCATGGGCTTGCAGAGCGGGCTGGGCAAGCGTCTGGAAGATGCGCAGAACCAGTCCAGCGCTCAGGCGGTGGCGTTGCAGGCGGCCAACGAGCAGTTGCAGGCGCAGGTGAAAGCCCTGAGCAGTGACCTGGCCACGCTCAAGGCAGCCCAGACCGGTCAGGGTCAGTTGGAAAGTCAGGTCAATACGTTGAACGGTGATGTGGCAGCCTTGAAGAAACAGGGCAACCCGGCCGCGCAACTGGAGCAGATCCAGCAAGACCTGCTGGTACTCAAAAGCGAGCAGGACAACCGCCCGGCGGCGACCCCGGCCAATACGGCAGAGTTCGATGCGTTTCGTGGCCAGGTGACCCGCAACATCATCGCCTTGCAGAGTCAGGTGCAGAATCTGCAACAGCAGATCAATGCGCGGGCTGGCCAACAGTAGGCATGATTGAGGCGCTTGTGGCAGCAGCGCTGGGGCGCGATGCAGGCGACGCGGTCTTGCAGGAGCATGCGTTGATGTCATCGCGCCCAAGGGCGGCTTCCACAGGGTCCGAAGTGGGTTCGGATTTTCTGCAGAAGCCGGTAGTGCCCGTCAGCCCTTACGCCAAGGCTGGATAATCGGTATACCCCACTGCGCCCTGGCTGTAGAACGACTCCGGGCGTGGCTCGTTCAGCGGCGCCTCGGCCCGCAAGCGTGCCGGCAGGTCAGGGTTGGCGATGAACGGCACACCAAAGGCGACGGCATCGGCGACGCCGCGGGACAAGGCAGCGTTGGCGCTGTCCTTGCCGAAACGCTCGTTGACGATGTAGGGGCCGCCAAAGGCTTTCTTGATCAACGGGCCGATGCTGTCGTCAGCTTCCTTCTCCCGTGAGCAGATGAACGCGATACCGCGTTTGCCCAGTTCCCGTGCCACGTAGGTGAAGGTCTCGGCGCGGGTGTCGTCGCCCATGTCGTGCAGGTCGGCGCGTGGCGAAAGGTGCATGCCTACGCGGCCGGCGCCCCACACGTCAATGGCGGCGTCGGTCACTTCCAGCAGCAGTCGTGCACGGTTTTCCACCGAGCCACCGTAGGCGTCGGTGCGCTGGTTGGTGCTGCTTTGCAGAAACTGATCCAGCAGGTAACCGTTCGCGCCATGTATCTCCACGCCATCGAAGCCCGCTGCCTTGGCATTTTCGGCGCCGGTACGGTAGGCGTCTACGACGTCGGCGATCTCGGCCGTTTCCAGGGCGCGCGGCGTCGGGAAGTCAGCCAGCGGACGCACCAGGCTGACATGGCCGGCCGGCTGGATGGCACTCGGCGCCACCGGCTTTTCACCATTCAGGTAGCTCTCGTGGGAAATGCGCCCGACGTGCCACAGTTGCAACACGATGCGCCCGCCCGCTGCGTGCACGGCATTGGTCACCTCGGTCCAGCCACGGACCTGGTCGTTGGACCAGATGCCGGGGGTATCCGGGTAGCCCACCCCCATGGGCGTGACCGAGGTGGCTTCGGAGATGATCAGTCCGGCGCTGGCCCGTTGTACGTAGTACTCGGCCATCAGCGCGTTGGGCACGCGACCGGCATCAGCGCGGCAGCGGGTCAGGGGCGCCATCAGAATGCGGTTGGGCAGCTCCATTGCGCCCAGTTTGATCGGGTCGAAAATCGTGGTCATTCGGTAAGCCTCGTCAGTGTCTTTCAATGATCATGGGGTAGTTCAGGCCGCCAAGCGCCTAGAGTTCAAGGCTCAATTGGCGGAGGAACGCCTGGACAGCGTCCTCGTTGCGCTTGAAGAAATGCCATTGGCCGACCTTCTTGCTGCTGATCAAGCCAGCACGCTGCAGGGTGGCCAGATGGGCGGAGACAGTCGATTGGGAGAGGCCGCAACGTTGGTCGATCTGTCCGGCGCACACGCCGTGTTCCGTGGCGTACTGCTGGTCGGGAAACTGCTGTTGCGGGTCTTTGAGCCAGGCCAGGATTTCGCGCCTTGCGGGGTGAGCCAGCGCTTTTATGATGTCGTCGAGATCCAGAGGCATGAATCGATCACTTATTGGGTTGGGCCGGTTACCGGGACAGCGCGGAAGAATATATCGCAAGAACACGAAATTTATATCGGTATTTCGCGATATACAAATATATATCGGCGCTAAGCGCGCCTTTCAACCAAATTTCAAGCTATAACCACCTTGATGGCAAGTGCTAAGCTGCCCCGCATGAACTATCTCGCACACCTGCACCTCGGCGGGCAAAGCCCGCAACAACTGCTGGGCAGCCTGTACGGCGACTTTGTCAAAGGGCGTCTGGAGGGGCGTTTTGCGCCGGATCTGGAGGCCGCCATCCGTTTGCACCGGCAGATCGATGCCTACACCGACAGTCATCCGTTGGTGCTCTCGGCATTGCAGCTTTTCAGTGCCGAGCGTCGCCGGTATGCGGGCATCATCCTCGATGTGTTTTTCGATCACGTGCTGGCCAGGCACTGGCGCCAGTACCACCCCGAACCTCTGGGCGCATTCACTGCGCGCTTTTATGAGGTGCTCGGCAGCACGCCGGACCTGCCAGGTCGGCTGGCGCAGATCGCGCCGTCGATGACTGCCGATGACTGGCTGGGCTCCTACCGCGATTTTCGGGTGATAGAGCCTGTGCTCAATGGCATTGCGCGCCGCCTGTCGCGGCCCGAAGGCCTGGCAGGGGCGTTTGCCGAGGTGCGGGATCTGTATGAGCCGCTGAGCGAGACGTTCTTCGCCTTCTATCCCCAGGTGCAGGCCTTCGCGTTGGGGAAGTAGGGTGCAACTTCGGTCAGACCCGGTTCACGCGGCCTGTCGAGCCACTTCTGCGGGTGCCTCCCCAAACAGTGCGGCGTGCACCGCGCATTGGCATTCGTGGGCCAGTGCGGCTCGCTCCTTGCCTGTCGTGGCGATGGGCGCCAACAGGTAAATGTGCACTTGCGCGCGATTCTGTCCCAGCAGACGCATCAGGTGCGACAGCAGATCATCATCGCCGATGAACGGCGCCACCCCGTCGATCCGCCCGTCGCGCACATAGCGAATGGCGATGGGCTGCAACGCCACGCCGGCATCCTGGGCACTGGCCAGCAGGCGTCCATGGAACGTTCGCAGGTGACGTCCGTCCGTGGTGGTGCCCTCGGGGAAGATCAGGACGGGCGCGCCTTTTTGCAGCTGCAAGGTCATTTGCCGGCGGGTCAGCTGACTGTCGCCTGCCCCCCGGCGGATGAACAGGGTCCCGGCCTGCACGGCCAGCCAGCCTGCCACCGGCCAGCTGCGCACATCGGCCTTGGACAGAAAGGCCAGGGGTGCCAGCATCCCCAACAGCGGGATGTCGGCCCAGGACACATGGTTGCTGACCCAGAGCATTGGTTCGCGCGACGCCTGACCGTGTACCGTGACGGTGAAGGGCAGGGCGTCGCTCAGACGTATCATGAAGGCCTGTGACCAACGCAGACGACGCTCGCCGGAATCGCTGATCCTCGACCACTCCAATAGACGCACGGTGGCGGCCATGGCCAGCCCCAGCCCCACCACCATCACGATCCGCAGCATCCGCCCCAGCAGGCGCACGCGGCCCATCACACGGCCGCCTTGAAGTGCCGCGCATAGCGTGGGCACAGTTCGTCGCGCTTGAGCAGAATGAATACGTCGGCCACCTGAAACTGTTCGTCCCAGCATGGCTCGCCACAGACCTTGGCGCCCAGCCGCATGTAGGCCTTGAGCAACGGCGGCAGTTCGGCAATGACGTTGTGCGGCAGCTCCAGTGCCGGCAGTGCATGCCGTGGCTCGGCGCGCAATTGCTCGGTGCTCAAATAACGTTCGCGCAGGCGCTGCATGATGGCTTCGGCCTGGATGCCGCCGTCTTTCATCGAGATGCTGGCGCAGCCCATCAGGTAGCGGTACTGACCCTGATTGAGCACCTCGGCCAACTCGCTCCATAGCACGGCGATGGTGCCGCCGTTACGGTACGCAGGGTCGACGCAGGTACGGCCGATTTCCAGAATCGAACCTTGCAGGCTGTTCAGGCCGTGCAGCTTGAACTCTTCTTCGCTGTAGAAACCGCCTAAACGGTCTGCCGCCCGATGATCCAGCAGCCGTGTAGTGGCCACCAGGCGGCCTGTGCTCAGGTCGCGTACCCCGATGTGCTCACAGTGTGAGTCGTAGGTGTCCCTATCAAGGCCCAGTTCGGCGCCGTTCAGCCGGGCATCGAACGCCTCGCTGAACACGGCATAACGCAAGCTCTGGGCCTCACGCAACGCCTTGGTGCCGACCAGGCGCTCGGCCTGCAGACGACGTTCCTGGCGAGTCTCGACAACACGTGCACTCTGAGTCATGGCGGTCTCCATGGGCCAGCCGTTGGCATGGCTTTAGACTGATTGGGCAGACTCAGGCTATGCAGGGGCGGTGTCAGTCAAGTGACCTTTCAGTGATGCTTGGATGACAGCCGACTCAGAGGTTTGCCAGCGGCTGGACGGGCAGTTATGGTTGGCGCCTGAAACGATTGGACATATTTATGGGTCTCTGCCTACTCCCGCCACACCCCCTGCCACACCGGGCTCGCTGAGATGGCGGGTGCGATCTTTCCCTGGCGCGGTGACAACCAATTCGAGTTGCTGATCGACGGGCCGCAGTTCTTTCCTCCGATGCTCGCGGCCATTGCCCAGGCCCGGCGCCAGGTCGACCTTGAGCTGTATCTGGTCGAGGCCGGTGCGTGCGCAGAGGCCATGGTCGAGGTCCTGGTCAACGCCGCCGAGCGCGGAATCAAAGTGCGCTGCCTGTTCGATGGTTATGGCGCCCAGGCTTTCGGCCTGATCCTGCGAGGGCGGCTGCTGGAGGCGGGCGTCGAGCTGCGTACGTATAACCCGACCCGCTGGTACCGTGGTGGCCGCAACTTGTACCGCGACCACCGCAAGTTGTTGCTGGTGGACCAGAGCTGGGGCGTGGTGGGCGGCACCGGGGTGACCGATCAATTCTGGCAGCCGGGCGAGCCCGACAGTGAATGGCACGAAGTCATGGTGCAGATGCGCGGTACGCTCGTGGCCGATTGGCAGATGCTGTTCGACCGTCAGTGGCGCGCCAACCTGCGCCGCAGCGCCTGGCGCCCGGCGACCCACTTCGGCCTGCCGCGCCTGCCGCCGGTTCCCGTCGGTGGCGAAGGCCTGGGCCGGGTGGCCTATGCCGATTCGCGTCAGCACCGCGACATTCTGCAATCCCTGGTGCGTGCGCTGAACAGCGGCCAGCGTCGCATCTGGCTGGCCACGCCTTATTTTTTGCCCACCTGGAAAGTCCGGCGTTCACTGCGCCGCGCCGCCGCGCGGGGCGTGGACGTGCGTCTGCTGCTCACCGGCCCGCGTACCGATCACCCTTCGGTGCGCTACGCCGGGCATCGCTACTACCCGCGCTTGTTGCGCGGTGGCGTGAAGATTTTTGAATACCAGCCGTGCTTCCTGCACCTCAAAATGGTGCTGGTGGACGATTGGGTCAGCCTCGGCTCGTGCAATTTCGACCATTGGAACCTGCGCTTCAACCTGGAGGCGAATCTCGAGGCCCTCGACAGCACATTGACTGACCAGGTGCAGGCCAGCTTCGAGCACGACTTTGCCCGCAGCGCCGCTGTGACTTTGGCGGACTGGGAGGCGCGGCCGCTCTGGCGGCGGGTGCAGCAGCGTGTCTGGGGCTGGCTGGATCGTCTGGTGGTCAACCTGCTTGATCGTCGCAGCTGAGCCTTGAGGCCGGTGCTGTCGCTCGAAAATCCTGGTGGCCACCGTGGGATCTCCCACAGGTTGCGCAAACCCTGTGGGAGGATGGCCAGCCGGTTTTACTGCACCTCTACCGCCAGGCTATCGGCAATCTTCTTCTGCCAGATCGCCGGCCCGGTGATGTGCACCGATTCACCCTTGCTGTCCACGGCAACGGTCACCGGCATGTCCTTGACTTCGAACTCGTAGATGGCTTCCATCCCCAGTTCTTCGAAGGCCACGACCCGCGACTTCTTGATGGCCTGGGCCACCAGGTAGGCAGCGCCGCCTACGGCCATCAGGTATACGGCCTTGTAGTCCTTGATTGCCTCGATGGCGACAGGGCCCCGTTCGGACTTGCCGATCATGCCCAGCAGCCCGGTCTGATCCAGGATCTGCCGAGTGAACTTGTCCATGCGCGTGGCCGTGGTCGGACCGGCCGGGCCTACCACTTCGTCGCGAATCGGATCGACCGGGCCGACGTAGTAGATGAAACGGCCCTTGAGGTCTACCGGCAGCGTTTCGCCACGGTTGAGCATTTCGACCATGCGCTTGTGGGCGGCATCGCGGCCGGTGAGCATCTTGCCGTTGAGCAGGATAGTCTCGCCCGGTTGCCAGCTCTGCACGTCTTCCGGGGTCAGGGTGTCGAGGTTGACGCGACGGGCCGACGGGCCCGCTTCCCAGACGATTTCCGGGTAGGCGTCCAGGTCCGGCGCTTGCAGCTCGGCCGGGCCGGTGCCGTCCAGCACGAAGTGAGCGTGACGGGTGGCCGCGCAATTGGGGATCATGCACACCGGCAGGGACGCGGCGTGGGTCGGGTAGTCCATGATCTTCACGTCGAGCACGGTAGTCAGGCCGCCCAGGCCCTGAGCGCCGATACCCAGCTGGTTGACCCTCTCGAAAAGCTCCAGACGCATCTCTTCGATACGGTTGCTCGGGCCGCGCTTTTTCAGCTCATGGATGTCGATGGAGTCCATCAACACTTCCTTGGCCATGACTGCCGCTTTTTCGGCGGTGCCGCCGATGCCGATGCCCAGCATCCCCGGTGGGCACCAGCCTGCGCCCATGGTCGGGACGGTCTTCAGGACCCAGTCGACAATGGAGTCGGAAGGGTTGAGCATGGCCATCTTCGATTTGTTTTCCGAGCCACCACCCTTGGCGGCCACGTCCACTTCCACGGTATTGCCCGGGACGATGGAGTAGTGGATCACCGCCGGGGTGTTGTCCTTGGTGTTCTTGCGGGCACCGGCCGGGTCGGCGAGGATCGAGGCGCGCAACACGTTTTCCGGCAGGTTGTAGGCGCGGCGCACGCCTTCGTTGATCATGTCGTCCAGGCTCAGGGTGGCGCCGTCCCAGCGCACGTCCATGCCCACGCGCACAAACACGGTGACGATGCCGGTGTCCTGGCAGATCGGACGGTGGCCGGTGGCGCACATGCGCGAGTTGATCAGAATCTGCGCAATCGAGTCACGGGCCGCTGGCGATTCTTCGCGCAGGTAGGCTTCGTGCATCGCCTGGATGAAATCGACGGGGTGGTAATAGGAGATGAACTGCAAGGCGTCAGCGACGCTCTGAATCAGATCATCCTGCTTGATCACGGTCATGGGTGCGCTCCTCTGAAGATGGGAACATTCGATTGAATGACGGCTTGGTCGGGCCGTGCCATATCGGAAAGCCCCGCATGTGCGGCAGTCTGGCGGTTGCAAAAAAGGCGACGAAGTATACCGCGACTGATTGCCGCGTACAGTCGCCGATGCTCAAAGGTCGGGCGATAACCGGTGAGTAGCAAATTGCTACCATCCGTAGGAAACTTGTACACGGGGGCGAAATTGGATAGTTATTTTAGACGCTGAACACTAAAGTGGCATCTGGCCATATTCTCTCCGGTGCCAGCCAGGGAAAGGATTTCCATTCAACACGGTGAGTCAACGAGTGACTGAACACGCCCTACAAAAACTGCTGCTCAAGCGTTTTCTCTTCGCTGCGGCCACTTACGCCCTGGTTTTGCTGCTGTTTTGGGCGGCTGTGGTCGGCGGTTTTTTCAGCGAGTCTTCAGGTGTCGCCGTGGCCGGCAGTGTACTGGTGGTGCTGAGTCAGATCGCCCTGCTGGTGGTGTTCCTGACCGGGCTGAACAAGCGTTTCGCCGATGCCAGCCTGACCGAATTTCAAGTGTGGCTGGGGCTGGCCGGGCAGACCTGGCTGATTGCCTGCCTGGACACCGCCCGCGGCGCCTTCATGGTCCTCTATGTAGTGATCATGCTGTTTGGCCTGTTTCACCTGGACCGCCGAAAATTTCTGCGCTGCGCCGCGCTGGTGTTCGCCAGCTTCGTGGTGCTCAACCTCTGGGAAGCCTCCCATGGACAGATGCGCGATCCCCGGCTGGCGTTCATTCAGGGCTGTGCCTTGTTTGCCGTGCTGGCCTGGCTGAGTTTCTACGCCAGCTATGTACAGGCTTCGCGCCATCGCATGCGTCAGCGCCGCTATGCCTTGCAGGCGCATCAGGACACCCTGCGCGGGATGATGCGCCAGCTCGAAGACCTGGTGGCCACCGACGAGTTGACCAGCCTTTTCAACCGTCGGCACTTTCTGCGGCTGGCGTCCCGCGAGTTGTCGGCTCTGGCCAAAGGCACCCAGCACGGCCTGGCCTTGATCGACCTCGACCATTTCAAACGCATCAACGACGTACATGGCCACGCGGCTGGCGATCAGGTGCTGCAGACCTTCGCTACGGTGGCCACGGCCAGCCTGCGGGACGGCGATGTCCTGGCCCGCTACGGCGGTGAAGAGTTCGTCCTGCTCTTGCTCGACAGCCATGCCGAGGACCTGACCCTGTGCTGCGAGCGCTTGCGCCTGGCGTTTGCCGATGCGCGGCCGGAGGGGCTTGAACTCGACGGCCTGAGCCTGTCCGTCGGGATGACCCTGCTGCTGCCGGGGGACGACCTGGACGACGCGCTGCACCGTGCCGACCAGGCCTTGTACCGAGCCAAGCGCAGCGGTCGCAACCGCTGTGCTGCGGCCTGGGAGCCGATCGATGCCTGAGATCCGTGTCGGCGAACGGCACTGGACGGTCGCGCCCGGTGCCTCGTTGCTCGATGCACTCAACGAGGCCGGTGTCGTGGTGCCCTACAGTTGCCGGGCAGGCAGCTGCCATGCCTGCCTGGTGCATTGCCTGGCCGGTGAGCCAGACGACATCAACCCCGCCGCCCTGCAAGCTGAACGCCGCGCCGAGGGCTGGCGCCTGGCCTGCCAGTGCCGGGTGGTCGGTGACCTTGAGGTCGCGGTGTTCGACCGTCAGCGCGACGGCGTGCCCAGCCGCGTGGTGGCGGCCGACTGGCTCGGTTGCGGGGTACTGCGCCTGCGCCTGCAACCCTCACGACCACTGCGTTACCGCCCTGGCCAGCACCTGGTGCTGTGGACCGACACAGGCGTCGCCCGGCCTTACTCGCTGGCGAGCTTGCCAGGGGCCGATCCGTGGCTGGAGTTTCATATCGATTGCAGCCAACCGGGTGCATTTGCCGATGTTGCCCGCCACCTGACCCCCGGTGTCGATATCCGCCTGGGCGAGTTGAGCGGTGGCGCCCTGCACTACGCTCCGGACTGGCAGGCCCGCCCCCTCTGGCTGCTGGCTGCCGGCACTGGCCTGGCGCCACTATGGGGGGTGCTGCGCGAAGCCCTGGAAGCAGAACATCAGGGCGCGATTCGCTTGCTGCACCTGGCGCGGGACAGCGATGGGCATTATTTGCGGGAGGAACTTGAAGCGCTGGCCGAGGCATGGCCGCAGTTGCAAGTGGAATTGTTGACGCCGGCCGAGTTGCCTGCTGCGCTGGGGGCGTTGCGATTACAGTCGCGGCAGACCATGGCCCTGGTGTGCGGTTCGCCGTCCAGTGTCGAGAGTTTTTCGCGGCGATTGTTTCTGGCGGGGCTGCCACGGGGGCAGTTGTTGGCGGATGTGTTTGTGGGGCGGGGCCCAGCGTGAAACAGGCGCCGCTGACCATCGGTCAAGCGGCGCCCTCAACCTCACAAGATCGGATCACCGACATGCAGAATCTTCATGCCGTTGGTGCCGCCGATGCGGTTGTAGCTGTCGCCCTTGGTCAGGATTACCCAGTCACCTGGCTCGACCACGCCCATCTTCAGCAACTCGTCCACGGCAGCCTGGCTGACTTCGCTCGGCGGCAGGGCTGCCGGATCGAAGGCCACCGGGTAGACGCCGCGGAACATCGCCGAACGGGCGCGAGTGTCGCGGTGTGGCGAGAAGCAGTAGATCGGCACCGACGAGCGCAGGCGCGACATGATCAAAGGCGTGTAGCCGCTTTCGGTCAGCGCGATGACTGCCTTGACGCCCGGGAAGTGGTTGGCCGTGTACATGGCCGCCAGGGCGATGCTTTCGTCGCAACGTTCGAACTGAGTGTGAAGGCGGTGGCTGGACTTCTTGCCGGACGGGTGCTTTTCAGCGCCCAGGCAGATGCGCGCCATGGCCTGCACCGCTTCGATCGGGTAGGCACCCGCAGCGCTTTCGGCCGAGAGCATCACCGCGTCGGTGGAGTCGAGCACGGCGTTGGCCACGTCGGATACTTCGGCGCGGGTCGGCATCGGATTCTGGATCATCGACTCCATCATCTGGGTCGCCACGATCACCGCCTTGTTGTTGCGGCGGGCGTGCTGGATGATCTTCTTCTGGATACCGATCAGCTCGGCATCGCCGATTTCCACACCCAGGTCGCCACGGGCCACCATGACCGCGTCACTGGCGCGGATCAGGTTGTCGAGGGTTTCGTCGTCGGCCACGGCTTCGGCGCGTTCGATCTTGGCCACCAGCCAGGCGGTACCGCCGGACTCGTCACGCAACTGACGGGCATACTCCATGTCGGCAGCATCGCGGGGGAAGGAAACGGCCAGGTAATCCAGGTCCATTTCCGCCGCGAGCTTGATGTCCTGCTTGTCCTTTTCGGTCAAGGCAGGCGCCGTCAGGCCGCCGCCACGGCGGTTGATGCCCTTGTGGTCGGACAGCGGGCCGCCGATCAATACCGAGCAGTGCAGCGCGTCAGCGGTGGCGGTTTCGACGCGCATCACCACGCGACCGTCGTCCAGCAGCAGCTCATCGCCGACGCCGCAGTCCTTGACCAGGTCCGGGTAGTCGATACCGACGATTTCCTGGTTGCCTTCGGTCAGCGGGTGGTTGATCGAGAACGTGAACCGATCGCCGACTTTCAATTCGATCCGCTTGTTGGCGAACTTGGCGATGCGGATCTTCGGACCTTGCAGGTCGCCCAACAGCGCCACATGGCGGCCATTGCGCGCAGCGATTTCACGAATGAGGCGGGCGCGAGCCTTGTGCTCGTCCGGCGTGCCGTGGCTGAAGTTCAGGCGGGCCACATCCAGCCCGGCGAGGATCAGCTGTTCGATCACTTCCGGCGAATTGCTCGCAGGGCCCAGGGTAGCTACGATTTTAGTACGGCGAACGGTCATTCACTGACTCCTTGTATTGAAGCGCAGCAGAAGGCTACTCCTCAAACGGGCTGTAGTCATTGTTCCTCTGCACTACCTGAGGCCGACTTTGTTCGGCGATTGTGCAGAACGGGCATGACGCTGTCATGGCATTGAAGATTTCGCCGAGCGGGCCGATACCCCGGCATTACAGGAGAACTTCATGCGAATCTTCATGCTTTCGGCCCTGCTGCTGACCGGCCTTTCGGGCTGCACTCGCTGGGCCATGAACAGCCACCTCGACGACGCCTATCGCGCCTACGACAAGGGCGACTGCGCCACTGTGATGCTGCGCCTTTCCCAGGTCGAACGCGAGAGTCGCACTCGGCAATACGTCATGCCGCAAGTGAGCCTGCTGCGCGGCCAGTGCCTGGAACGCGAGCAGTTGTACGTGGACGCCGCCCAGACTTATCAGTTCATGCTGATGCAGTACCCGGACACCGAATACGCTTATCGGGCACGGGCTCGGCTCGATACATTGCAACAGGGCGGCCATATCCACGAGGCGCAGCCGGCCCAGACCTTTCCCGCCAAACGGTGAAAAAAACACGGTAAGGTTTCACCGCCGGCGTCTGGAAGTTTGTGCGTAACCGGCTAAGCTCTGGATGATGGCTCTTTGAGTCCATAGCGGCCTTTGAGCCCTCGTGCTTTAGTGCGACCATGCTCCATGGTCATTTGATTGCGGTACATCCTATGTATATCGAGCGCCGTATCGAACGTCAGCAGCTACCGTATTACCTTCAGGTGTTCAATGGTTATAACGGGCAGCCGATCGGCTACCTGGGCAACGTGTCGGAAAACGGCCTGATGCTGATCAGCCAGCTGCCCATGCTGGTCGGTGTGGATTTCACGCTGCAACTCAAAATCCCTACGGCCAGTGGCGGTCCGCAGTTATTGAATCTGACGGCCAATTGCATGTGGTCCAGGGAAGATGAAACGCCGGGGTATTACGATTCCGGCTTTGCGCTGACCCAGTCCTGCGAGCTGTACGCAGAGTTGGTGGGGGCGTTGCGCAGTTACTTCACCTTCAGTCAGGCCGGGGCTTCGGCTTGATGCCTTGAGTTGTCAGGGGTCGCGTTGCAGTCCATACCGCGACGCGATTCCTTTGAAATGCCCTCTTTTACAACGTTCCCGCCTTTTTCCACGCCAGGTACCGTGTGATCAACCGAGCCCCCAACTGACTGGGCCGTGCATCCAGCACTGCCATGCCGTGGGCGCTCAGGCGTTCATGCAAGTCATCTCGGGCATTGAGATAATCCACCGCCGCGCAGTAGCTCAGGGCCTCCTCATGGCTGTGCACTGGCGCCAGGCGCAGGCTGTCGAGCAGTTCTTCGCGCAGGCTGGCCACCAGCACGCGATGACGCCGGCCGATGCGTTGCAGCGTGCTCACCCATTGCTCATCATCCTCGTCCCGCAGGTTGGTCACCCAGATCACCAGCGCCCGACGCTGCTGACGGGCGAGCAGGAGGTCGCTGGCGGCGCTGAAGTCGCTGGGACGCTGGCTGCTGTGCACGTCATAGAGACTGTTGAGCAGCACGTTCATCTGCGCCTGGCCCTTGCGCGGTGCCAGATACAGTGGCTGATCGCCGGCGAAGGCCATCAGGCCCACGGCATCGCCCTGGCGCAGGGCCACCTGGCTGAGCAGCAGGCAGGCGCCAAGGGCGTGGTCGAAGTGCGCCAGCTCACCGTCCTGGCTGCGCATGCGGCGGCCGCAATCGAGCATCAAGATAATCTGCTGGTCGCGTTCGTCCTGATATTCCCGGGCGATAGGCGTGCCTTGGCGGGCGGTGGCTTTCCAGTCGATCTGGCGCAGGCTGTCGCCTTCGCGAAACTCGCGCAGCTGGTGAAACTCCAGGCCTTGGCCGCGGCGCGGACGCTGGCTGATGCCCAAGTGACCCAGCCACTGATCCGCCGCCAGCAGACGCCCATCGGGCAGATGACGGTAGTCCGGATAGACGCGCACGGCATCGGCGCTGTCGATGAATCGGCGCAGGCGCCATAGGCCCATGCGGCTGGGCAGTTGCAGTTCACAGCGGGAAAATAGCCATTGCCCCCGTTGCAGCGCTCGTACCCCGTAGGCCACGACATTCGACTGGCCAGGCGCGAGCTCGACGGTGGGTGGCAGCTGGCGCGACTGCATGCCGGGGGGCAGGTGATCGTACAGGCTCAAGCGGACCGGCCAGGCCAGCTCGTGCTCCAGGGTCAGGCTGACTTCGCTCCAACGGCCTTGAGCCAGGCTGGCGGGCAGGCGCCTGTGCAGACGCACCATGGGCGCGCGCAGCAACAGATGCAGGGCATCGATGGCCGCGACAATGAAGCTGGCAAACACAATGCCCCAGGTGATGGCATTGACGCTGTCGGGCACGTCGGTGTCCAAGGCCCGCAGCGCACCCAGCAGCACGCTCAAGGCCAGCAACCCGGCAACCCAACCCAGCAACAGGCGTGATGGCTTCACAGGCGCGGCGCCGCCACCTGGTCCAGCAACTGCCCCAGCACCTGGTCCACCGAGAGCCCCTCGATGTCCAGTTCCGGCGCCAGCCGCACCCGATGGCGCAGCACGGCCAGCGCGCAGTGTTTGACGTCGTCCGGGATCACGAACTCACCGCCGCGCAGCAATGCCCGCGCCCGCGCACCACGTACCAGCGCAATCGAGGCCCGCGGCCCGGCGCCGATGGCCACCCCTGGCCAGTCCCGAGTCGCCCGGGCCAGGCGCACGGCATAATCGAGCACCTGCTCGTCGCAGGGCAGTTCGCTGGCGATGCGTTGCAGCACATTGACATCCCGGGCGTTGAGCAGGGTGCGCGGCGGGTGCACCTCGAGCATTTCCGCGCGGGAAGAACGCGTCACTTCGCGGACCATGTTCAGCTCCTCGTCAGCCGCCGGGTAGTCCATGCGCAACTTGAGCATGAAGCGATCAAGCTCGGCCTCGGGCAGCGGATAGGTGCCTTCCTGTTCCAGCGGGTTCTGGGTAGCGAGCACCATGAACGGCTGGGCAATCGGCAGGGCGCGGCCTTCGAGGGTGACCTGGCGCTCCTGCATGGCTTCCAGCAAGGCCGCCTGGGTCTTGGCCGGTGCGCGGTTGATCTCGTCCGCCAGCAACAGGTGGGTGAACAGCGGGCCCTTGCGCAGTTTGAACTGCTCGGTCTGCAGATCGTAGACCGCCTGGCCGGTGACGTCGCTGGGCATCAGGTCCGGGGTGAACTGGATGCGTGCGAAGTCGCCACCGAAGCACTTGGCCAAGGCCCGTACCAGCAGAGTCTTGCCCAGCCCCGGCACGCCTTCGATGAGTACGTGGCCGCCGGCAATCAGGGCGGTCAGCACATCGTCGATCGCACCGTGCTGGCCGATGATGACCTTGCGCAGTTCATGGCGCAGCGCCTGGGCCAACTGACTGGCGCGGTGGCGTTGCTGGGTTTGATGTTCTTCGGGGCTGACTTCAGCGCCCGTTCCGGGGCTGCTTTCAGGCGGTGAGGCTGGGGCAGGAGAGACATCGGCAGTGTCCATTGGCTCTGGAGCGGGCGGGATGTCGGTGGGTTCGATCGAGTCGCTCATAACGCATTCCTGATAGTTTGCAGGTGAGCCACCTGCCGGCTGAAGTCAGCTGCCGACTGCCGGCCCTTGGGGCGCGGACGCAGGGCGTTACCGATAGCGGCGGTGGGCTGGTGAGTCAGGCGGGCGAGGATCTGCCATTGTTCGGCGACCGGCAGGCGCTCGAAACCGGGATGGCGGCGTCGGGCACAGCGCAGGATGTCCCACTGCAAGGCGCGCAGCAGGCTGCCTTGGCCGGCCTTGCGCAGAAGGAAATCGGCGCTGGCATTGAGGTGCTCGCGTAATTGTCGGCGAGCCAGGGGGCTGGACGGGGTCAGAGGCCCTTCCCGCACGGCAAGGTGCCAGCCCCCAAGCACCAGCAGGGCAAGCAGGGCGGTCAGCGCTTGGGGGAAATAGCGCCAGAGCAAGGTGCCGAGGCTGTCGTGATCGGCCTGGCTGACCAGCGTGACCTGAGTGGCCTGGGTCAGGTACCAGAGCAGCCAGGCATTGTCGTATTGGGCGATATGAGCATTGCGCCAGAGGTCCGCATCGGTCACCACGGTGATCAGGCCATCGCCCCAGTCCAATTGCATCAGGTGCGTGGCGGTGGCGTTGTTGGCCCAGGCATGGACCTTGTTGACCGGGTCCTCCAGATGCCATTCCGGGTTGAAATTGAAGTAGGCCGGGGCCTTTTCGTTTTCCAGATACAAGCGGGTCAGCTGCGGGTACTGGATGCGGTCACCGGGGGACAGGCGTGGCAGCGAGCGCGTCAACAGTTGGTGCAGTTGCAGCCTATCGAGCAGCAGGTCGCCGCTCATGGCCTTGTCCTGATCCCACAAGGCCTGAGCCACGAACAGCAGACGCCCGCCGGCGTGCACCCAACGCAGCACGCGGTCGGCCTGGTCCGGTGACATGCGCGCACGGTTGCCGAACAACAGCAAGCTGGCACCGCGCGGATCGAGCCGGTCGAGCACATCGAGGCGGCGAGCCTGCTGCACCGTCACCCCTTGCCGGCGAAGAAAGGCCGCGGCAGCAAGGTAATCATCGGCCTTGACCTCGTCGGCGGGACCTCTGTCGACGTCCAGTCGATACGACTCCAGCCGGCCGAACCGACCGCTCCATACGGCCAGCGCCAGCAGCACGAGCACCCCGGCCAGCAGCCACTTGGCACGTCGGGTCATGTGGCGGTTCCGTCCGGCTGTGGTGCGAAGGGTTTTTCGAACAGCGCCCGCCAGCCTTGGCACAATTGCTCGCGTGCCTCGGCGGGGGGCAGCCGGTGGCCATAGGCGAGATTCAGCCAGTGGCCGGTGAGCTGTTCGCTGAACTGGCTCAGTGAACGCTGGCCGAGGGTGTTGACACGGGCCAGGACCTGGGTCTCTGTGTCCGCCGCGCCGAGGGCGAGTCGATGGTCGCTGATCAGGCGGCTGAGCAGGCCGCGATAGAGCAGGCTCAGGGCCTCTCGCGGATGCTCGCCCCAGAGCTGTTCGGCGGTGTCCGCGAGGTTGCGGGGCAGGCTGTCCGCGTGCAACACCACGCCCGCCACCATGGGCAATGGTGCGATGTCGGTCGTGCGAGCCGGTGGGCGGCCGATCAGGGCAGCGAGGGTGCCGCGATAGCGCCAGGCGAGGCCCAGTGCGCCGCCCATTACCACCATCCAGAGCAGCCACTCGATGACTCTGGCCATGCCTTCGAAGCGCCCCGACGGGATGCTGGGTATAGCTGTCGGGGCTGTCTGCGGCTGGGTCCCCCTGACCCAGCGCCAGTGCTCCTCGGTTTCCACGTTGCGAAAGGGGGGCTGCAACAACAGCTCCCTGACGCTTTGCCGGGCCGCGTCGCTGGTGACTTTCTGATTGAGCAGGCGCGGGCTGTCCGGGGCGGCAACGGCCCAGGCGCGCTCGCCGGGCAGGCTCAGCGCGACTGCCAGCAACAGCGCGCCGACCACGGTGCCCAGGCGCTGCGCCAGGCGCCGCAGGACCTGCTCGATGTCCCAGGCTTCGAGCTGCGTACGACGGTTCACATACAGGCCAAATCCACAGGCAACGTACATAGGCTCGCTGATCGTCAGCACCAGGGCGTAGCTCAGGTTGGTCAAGTGGGCCGGCCAGGCGGCCTTGAGGCTTGCGGTGCTGGTCAGCGAGGTGCCAAGGTGCCAACTCTGATCGAACAGATGGGGTTCAAACATCAGCACCAGGGCCATCAGGCCCAGGGCGAACACGCACTCCAGATTCGCCCACACCAGGGTCAGCCAGCGCGCCGCGCCGCGGTTGTCCTTGCGCAGCAGGATCATGCGGCGTTGCCGGGCCGGGCCGTCGAGGCCTTCCAGCTGGCTGATGGGCAGGTAGAAGCTGCGGCTCAGGCTCAATCGACGCCAGATCAAGGCGGGCCACAGCTGGGACCTGAGCAGGCCGGGAAAGCGACGCAAGGCCTGGGCCAGAGTCGGCGGTGCGCCGGTCCAGGCCTGGGCGAGAATGTCCAGCGGCACGCGCTCGAACGCCGGCTTGAGCCACCAGAGCAATAACAGCACGGCGGTGGGGTGATCCCACAGCAGCCAACTGGCCAGTGCCAGGACAGGCAAGGTTACGCAGGCCCAGCTCAGCATGAGCAAGCGCCGGTGGCGTGCGGCCAGCAACAAGCCCAGGTCCATGGCTTCCCAGGGCGAGCGTGGGCGCAGCACCGCCTCGGCTTCACTCAGGCGCATGGCGACGCCTGCCCGCAAGGCTCAGGTAGCTGAGCACCAACAACCACAGCCCGGCGCCCACGGCGTATTTCACGCTGGCGGGCAGGGTGGTGATGGAGGACCAGTAGGCTTCGATAAAGGCGGCTATCAATAGCAGCACTACTGCGCCGTACACCAGTTGCATGGCCTTTCTGGCGCTGTGGCGCAAGGCTTCGCTGCGTGCCAGCGGGCCCGGTGCCAGCAGCGCGCCACCCAGCCGCAGCCCGGCGGCCCCGGCCAGCACCAGCCCGGTCAGTTCGAACGCGCCATGGCCGATGACGAAGGGCCAGAAGGTCTGATTGAAGCCGATCTGGCCAAGGTGACCCGCCACCGCGCCAATCGACAGCCCGTTGGACACCAGCAGATAGAGGCTGCCCAGGCCCAGCAGCAGGCCGCCGGCGAAGATCTGGAAGGCGATGCCGATGTTATGCATCACGTAGTAGCCAAACATCATCAGGCCGGTGCTGCTCAAACGCTGCGCCGCCGGACCGAAACGGGTTGCGCCGGGGTCATACATGGCTTCCATTTCCAGCACTTCCCGGGGGCTGATGATGGCGTAGATCAGGTCGGGGAAGTGATAGACCAGACCCAACGTCAGCATCAGACTGAGCACAAACACCAGAGCTGCACCCGCCACCCAGCGCCATTGCTCACGCACCTGCCCCGGGAATTGCACCAGGACGAACGCCAACACGCTGGCCAGTACCCGGCTGTGATGGCGATACAGTTGCTGATGACCGCGCATGGCCAGGTGTTGCAATGTGTCGATCAAGTGGTGGCTGTAGCCGCGTTCGCCGGCCAGCGCCAACTGGCTGCACAGATGCCGATACCGACGACAGAAGTCTTCGCTTTCCTCGGCGCTGGCGCGACGGCTTTCCAGGCGTTCGAGCAAGTGCTCGAACTGCTGCCATCGAGGCCGATGCAGCTGCTCGAACTGGCTCTGCTTCATGGGGCATCCCGCAGGTGTCGGGCGATCCCGTGAAGGGCGGTCAGTGCCTCGTCGGCGGGCACGTGCAAGGGGGCTGCGAGGAGTGCTGCCAGCTCGCGGCTTCGATGGGTCGGGAGCTGGCGATGACGCTCGGCGAGGGCGATGATCGCCTGCTGTTCGGTCACCTGCAGAGCCCAGGGGGCGGAGCGGGGCGTTACGGGCGGCATCTCGACCGGCGTGGGGAGCGAGTCACGGTGGATCACCAGGGTGCCGGCGGCGAGATCGCCCAGGCGCTTGAAGTGTCGATGGTGCAGGCTGCAGAAGGCTCCCACGCCATAGGCCAGCGGGAGCGCGTCCAGTGCGCGTAACAGGTTGCGGATCAGCGAGGCCGTCCAGCCGATCGGCGTGGCGTCGTCGTGAACGACGCACAGGCCCATGAGCTGCTTGCCCGGGCTGCGACCCTGATGCAGCACCTCGAAAAGCACCATGTACCACCAGTTGATCACGAACACCAACAAGGCACCGAGACCGAAGCCGACGTAGCCCATCTTGCCAAGCGCCAGCATCAACCCGGCCAGCAAAATCCCGCGCAACACCAGATCGATGGCGAAGGCCAGCGCACGGGTCACCACGCCGGCCGGGCGCAGCACCAGTTCGATGCCTTCCGGCGTCTCCAGAATCAGGCGGGTGTCCACAGGATCAGGCAGCGCTGCATTCCGTGCGTAGGCTGTAGCAAATGGCATCAGTGACGCGCCCGATCGATAACGGCAAAGGGTGATGCTAGCCAGCCGCAGGCGATGGCGCAACTGCTGCTGGCTCTCGATACCCGCACACCCTAGACTTTGCTCAACTTCAAACAGGACCCGCCCGTGACTTCGAGCATTTTCTGGTACGACTACGAAACCACCGGCATCAACCCGCGTAACGACCGGGCGCTGCAGGTGGCGGGGATTCGCACCGACGCCGACCTCAACGAGATCGGTGCCCCGGTCAATCTCTATTGCCAGCCCAGTGACGATATCCTGCCTCACCCCATGGCGTGCATGATCACCGGAATCACCCCCGGTACGCTGGCTGAAAAAGGCTTGAGCGAGGCCGATTTCATGACCCGCGTGCACGCCCAGTTAAGCGCCCCCGGCACCTGCGGTGCGGGCTACAACACCCTGCGCTTCGACGATGAAGTCACTCGCTACAGTTTCTATCGCAACTTTTTCGACCCGTATGCCCGGGAATGGCAAGGGGGCAACAGCCGTTGGGACCTGATCGATGTGGCGCGGGCGGCCTACGCGTTGCGCCCCGAAGGCATCCAGTGGCCCGAGGTCGATGGCAAGGTCAGCCTGCGTCTGGAATTGTTGACTGCCGCCAATGGCATCGACCATGGCCAGGCTCACGATGCACTCTCGGATGTACGCGCCACTATTGGCCTGGCGCGATTGATCAAGGAAAAACAACCCCGCCTATATGACTGGCTCTATCAATTGCGCGCCAAGCAGACTGTCTTGGAGCAGGTGCGCCTGCTACAACCCATGGTGCATGTTTCCGGGCGCTTTTCCGCCGCACGTCATTATTTGAGCGTGGTCTTGCCATTGGCCTGGCATCCGCGCAATCGCAATGCACTGATTGTCTGCGATCTGCATGTTGATCCGTCACGCTTGTGGCTCGACGATGCCGAGGTGCTGCGCGACGGGTTATACCAGCGTCGGGATACATTGATGGCCGGGCAGTTGCCGGTGCCGTTGAAGTTGATTCACGTGAATCGCTGTCCGGTGGTGGCGCCGCTCAAGGTATTGCGTGAAACCGATCAACAGCGGCTCGGTATTGACTTGGCACTGTGTCTGGCGCGCGCCGAGCAACTGCGCGAACGCAGTAGTGAATGGCGGGACACGTTGGCGACCGTGTATGGTCATGATGTTTTTGCCGAGGTCATGGACCCGGAACAACAGTTATACGACGGTTTTATGGGTGACCGTGATCGGCGCCTCTGCGAACAGGTCAGGCTGGCGGAACCGGCGGACTTGGCCGGGTCGCGCTGGATGTTCGATGATGCGCGTTTGCCGGAATTATTGTTTCGCTACCGTGCGCGTAACTTCCCTGACACCCTGACGGTGTCCGAAAAAGAGCGCTGGGCGCTGTTTTGCCAAAGGCGCCTGAGTGATCCGGCCCAGGGCGCGCCCAATACGGTCGGGGGTTTCACCGAGGCGCTGGCTCAGGCACGGCAGATTGCGAACTCGCAGCAGTTGGCGGTGCTGTCTGAATGGGATGCTTATGTCCAGGCGCTGTCGTTGCGGTTGAAAGTGACTTGTCCCTGAAACTTTCTGAAATAAAAAACGCCCAGAGTGTGGGCGTTTTTATGTATCCGTTCTTGAACAAACAAGCAACGGTCACCGGCGGCCAATCAGCCCAGCAGGGTGGCCCAGCTTTCAACCACGTCGCCGCCCCACTTGGCTTTCCATTCTTTCAGGGTCTTGTGGTTGCCGCCTTTGGTTTCGATGATTTCGCCATTGTGCGGGTTTTTGTACTGTTTCACTTTGCGCGCGCGCTTGGTGCCCGGGACTTTGACAGCACCGCCACGTGGCAGCTTGCTGCTTTTGGCTTCCGGGTCGAGCAGCGAAATGATGTCACGCAGCGACTTCTGGTATTCGCCCATCAAGGTCCGCAGCTTGCCTTCAAATTCCAGTTCGGTTTGCAGTTTGTCGTCTTGTGACAGGTTTTTCAGACGCGCCTGCAGTTCTTTGATGGCTTCTTCTGTAGCGCGATATTCGTTGATCAGAGACATGGGGACTACCTTGGTTGTAAAGCGTCGGGAACAGTGGGGCCAATAATAGGCATACCCGTTGTTCAAGTAAACATTAAAAAAACCATGTCGTAAAATTAAGTTATATTTTTTATTTCAATGTGGCCGCCGTGAATGTGTTTCGCTGGATATATGCCGGTGGCGGTCGCCGCGCTGTTCAATGGGCTCGTTGCCCTGGCCCGCGGGGCTGCACAGCGCCGTGCAGAGTGCAGCGACACTCGCTAGAATAGCCGCCTTTATGAAGTATTGGAGTTTTCCCTCATGCGCACTTTTCGGCTGGTGATTGCCTGCCCGGACCGCGTTGGCATCGTTGCCAAGGTCAGCCATTTCCTGGCATCTCATAACGGCTGGATCACCGAGGCCAGTCATCACTCCGATGATCAGAGCGGCTGGTTCTTCATGCGCCATGAAATACGCGCCGACTCGCTACCGTTTGGCATCGAGGCCTTGCGCGAGGCCTTTGCGCCGATCGCCGACGAGTTCGCCATGGTCTGGCGCATCACCGACACCGACCTGAAAAAGCGCGTGGTATTGATGGCCAGCCGCGAGTCCCACTGCCTGGCCGACCTGCTGCACCGTTGGCACAGCGATGAGCTGGACTGTGACATCCCGTGCGTGATTTCCAACCACAATGACCTGCGCAGCATGGTCGAGTGGCATGGCATCCCTTTTTATCACGTGCCCGTGGACCCCGCCGACAAGCAACCGGCGTTTTCCGAAGTGTCGCGCCTGGTCGCCGAGCATCAGGCCGACGTGGTGGTGCTCGCGCGCTACATGCAGATCTTGCCGCCGCAACTGTGCCAGGCCTATGCGCAGAAGGTCATCAACATTCACCACAGCTTCCTGCCCTCTTTTGTCGGCGCCAAGCCCTACCATCAGGCTTCCATGCGCGGCGTAAAGCTTATTGGTGCCACCTGTCACTACGTCACCGAAGAGTTGGATGCCGGGCCTATCATCGAACAGGACGTGGTGCGTGTGACCCACAGAGACAGCATCGAAGATATGGTGCGTTTCGGCCGTGACGTCGAGAAGATGGTACTGGCCCGTGGCTTGCGCTATCACTTGGAAGACCGCGTTCTGGTGCACGGTAACAAGACTGTGGTGTTCTGACGGCCGAGGAGGGCGAGCGATGAGCGATCCGCTGGACAAGGCGACTTCCAGGCCGCCGCCCACTCTGGGGGAGGGTTGCCTCAGTCGCTATGACCCTGAGGCCATGGATGAAGAAGACGGCACCGAGTTCCCCGGTGCCGCCGAGCTGTGGCAAGAGTTGCATCCGCAGGATGAGTCCTCTGCCACAGAGGGGGAAGCATCAGATCCGGAAACTCCCCACCAACTGCTTCAGCCGGGTCGCTTGCTGCTCCAGGTCGGCACAGGCCCGCAGGGTTGACTGCAGGTTTTCCATGCCTTCCTGGTTCAGTGTATTGATCTCGCTGATGTCCATGTTGATGGCATCGACCACGGCGGTCTGTTCCTCGGTGGCGGTGGCCACCGACTGGTTCATGCCGTCGATCTCGCCAATGCGCTGGGTCACGCTGCTCAAGCGTTCGCCGGCCTGATTGGCAATGCCCATGCTGTCCTGACTGTGCCGTTGGCTTTCACCCATGGTGCTCACCGAGGCGCGCGCGCCGACCTGCAATTCTTCGATCATGCCCTGCACCTGTTGGGCCGATTCCTGAGTGCGGTGGGCGAGGTTGCGCACTTCGTCCGCCACCACCGCAAAGCCGCGACCGGCTTCACCGGCACGGGCCGCTTCGATGGCGGCGTTGAGTGCCAGCAGGTTGGTTTGCTGGGAAATGCTGGTGATCACCTCGAGGATCTGGCCGATGTTCACCGTTTTGCTGTTCAGTGTCTCGATATGCCCGCTGGACGTGCTGATCAGGTCCGACAGGCGATTCATGGCCTGGATGCTCTGATCCACCACCTGCTGGCCCTCCTCGGCCAGCTGTCGTGCGTCGCTGGCCTGTTGCGAGGCCAGCGCCGCATTGTGGGCAATTTCCTGGGCGGCC
Source organism: Pseudomonas sp. dw_358 (assembly GCF_018449655.1). Lineage (GTDB taxonomy): Bacteria > Pseudomonadota > Gammaproteobacteria > Pseudomonadales > Pseudomonadaceae > Aquipseudomonas. Next base: position 112,166 of record NZ_JAAVUX010000001.1, on the reverse strand, counting down.
GCGCCCAATTCGTTGATGGCGGCTGCGACACTGTTGGTGCGGTTGGCCTGTTCGTCGGAGTTGATCATCGACGAATTGGAGGCGCTCACCACCCGCAAGGCCACTTCGTTGACCCGCTCGGTGGCCGAGGCTACCTCTCGGATCGACCCATGGATCCGCTCGACGAAGCGGTTGAATGCGGTGCCCAGTACGCCGAACTCGTCCTGGCTGTGAATGGTCAGCCGGCGCGTCAGGTCGCCTTCTCCTTCGGCGATGTTTTCCATGGCTCGGGTCATGGTCTGCAGGGGTTGGATCAGCACACGGATCAACATGCCCAGCAGCGCAATGATGAAGATCACCGCGACAACGGTAGCGATGATTGCCGACTTCCGGAATTCGCTGAGCATCGCATAGGCTTTGTCCTTATCTACCGAGATGCCGACGTACCAGTTCACCGAGGGCAGGCCCTTGATCTGGGCGAAAGTCACCAGTCGGGTCTTGCCGTCCGTTTCCACTTCACTGAGGCTGCTGTCCAGGCGAGGCGTATCGTGGGGGTAAAGGTCAGCAAGGGTCTTCATCACCAGTTTGCCATCAGGATGCACCAGCACCTTGCCGTCGGCGCTGACCAGGAACGCATAGCCCATGCCACCGAAGTCCAGGGAGTTGATGATCTGCACCACGCGCTCCAGCGACAAGTCGCCCCCCACCACACCCAGGGCCTGGCCCGCTTTGTCGGCAGCCGATACCACGGTGATAATCAACTTGCCGGACGCTGCGTCCACATAGGGTTCGGTCAGCGCGGGCCCCGAGGTCGCTCTGGCTGCCTGATACCATGGGCGCGTGCGGGCATCGTAGCCGGCCGGCATCTGCTCGCTGGGGCGCATGGTGAACCCGCCTTCGGCAGTGCCCAGGTAGGTATAAAGGAAGCTGGATGTCAGCGCTTTCTGTTCCAGCAATTGGGCGACATTGGACGGCTCCGGGTTCAAGCCGATGTTCTGCGCCAGGTTTTGCACCAACAGTATCCGGCCATCGAACCAACTGCTGATATTGTTGGCGGTGGTGGTGCCCATTTCATGCAGATAGTTCTCCAGATCCTGGCGGATGGCATTACGCTGGAGGTAATCGTTGTAGCTGGTGAACAGTGCGAAAGCCACGGCCACAATCAAGGCAGCGGCGATGAGAATCTTGTGACTGAAGCGCAGGGTTTTGTTCATGTGCGAGGTCCGGAGGTTTAAGGCAATTGCGAAAACGAGCTGAAAAGTCCTTTCTTCCCTGGGAGGTCGTTCGATCGGTTTTCTTGTTGTTCTGGGTTTTCTGACCAGTGCTATCGGCGGGCAGGGAAAAATCTCAAGTGCTGGAGAGATAAATGTCTGATATCAAACAGCAACCATCGCGCCTGATTGTCGGGGCGAGCACTGACGGACAACCCCTGGGTCAGGAGTTGCGCCTTGGCAACCGGCACGGTTTGATCGCCGGCGCCACGGGCACCGGCAAGACCGTGACCTTGCAGCGTCTGGCCGAAGCATTCAGTGAGGCGGGCGTGGCGGTGTTCGCGGCGGACATCAAGGGTGATCTGTGTGGTCTGGGCGCGGCGGGAGAGCCCACGGGGGCTATCGCCGAAAGAATTGCCAGCATCCCGTGGCTCGATCATCGACCTCAGGCTTGCCCCATACGCCTGTGGGACGTGCACGGGCAGTCCGGGCACCCGCTGCGCACGACCCTCAGCGAGATGGGCCCGTTATTGCTGGGCAGCTTGCTGGAATTGACCGACAGCCAGCAGGCCGCGCTCTATGCCGCCTTCAAGGTGGCTGATCGTGAAGGCCTGCTGTTGCTCGATCTCAAGGACCTCAAGGCACTGCTCAACCACCTCAAGGAAAACCCGGCGATATTGGGCGAAGACAGCGCTTTGCTGACCACCGGTTCCACCCAGGCCCTGCAACGACGACTGGCAGGGCTTGAGCAGCAGGGTGCCGAGGCTTTGTTCGGCGAGCCGGCGTTACAGTTGCAGGACCTGCTGCAACCGGCTGCCGATGGCCGTGGGGTGATCCATCTGCTGGATGCCAGCCGTCTGGTCCATGAAGCGCCCAAGGTCTATGCGACCTTCCTGTTGTGGCTGCTGGCTGAGTTGTTCGAGCAGTTGCCCGAGCGCGGCGATGCCGACAAGCCTCTGCTGGCGCTGTTCTTCGATGAGGCGCACCTGTTGTTTACCGGCACACCGAAAGCGTTGCAGGACCGCCTGGAACAGGTGGTCCGGTTGATCCGCTCCAAAGGGGTTGGCGTGTATTTTGTGACCCAGTCCCCCAGTGACTTGCCTGATGCGGTACTGGCGCAACTGGGGCTGCGGATCCAGCATGGCCTGCGGGCTTTCACCGCCAAGGAGCAGCGCTCGCTCAAGGCCGTGGCCGATGGCTTTCGGCCCAACCCGCAGTTCGATACATTGTCGGTGCTGATCGAGTTGGGCACGGGGGAAGCGCTGGTGGGGACGCTGCACAGCAACGGCACGCCCGCGATGGTGCAGCGCGTCGCGGTGGCACCTCCACAGTCGCGAATCGGACCGTTGACCGCTGGTGAACGCAGCGCACTGATTGCCCAGTCGCCCTTGGCGGGACGCTATGACCAGGCCATCGATCGCGAGTCGGCGTACGAAATGCTCACCCAGCGCAAGGCCGACCTGCCGGAACAGCCCAGGGAGGCCTCCGAGGAAAGCTTTGCCGACAAGGCCGGAGATTTTTTCAGCGGTGCGGCGGGGCAGGCCTTGAAGTCCGGGCTGCGCCAGGCCGCCAATCAGTTGGGCCGGGAGTTGGTGCGGGGATTGTTGGGCTCGTTGACGGGCAAGCGCAGGCGATAAACCTGCGCGTCACCGCCGTGTCCTGCAGGGAGGGTCATGCTCTGCAGTTATGCCAGCACTTTGCTCGCCAGCCAGAACAACCCCGCCGCCAGGCCCATCGAGACCGGCAAGGTCAGTACCCAGGCCAGCATGATGTTACGCACGGTGCCGCCCTGCAGACCGCTCTTGTTGGCAACCATGGTGCCGGCGACGCCGGAGGACAGGATGTGCGTGGTCGACACCGGCAAGGCAAAGACGTTGGCCATGGCAATGGAACCGGCCGTGACGATCTGCGCCGACATGCCTTGGGCGTAGGTCATGCCCTGCTTGCCGATTTTCTCGCCAATGGTCAGTACCACACGCTTCCAGCCGACCATGGTGCCCAGGCCCAGGGCCAGGGCCACCGCGAGAATCACCCAGAACGGCGCATATTCAGTGGTGGTGGTCAGGTCCTTGCGCAGCTTCTCCAGATCGGCTTTTTCCCTCGCATCCATCTGTGGCAGTTTGCCGACCTTGCGTGCGGTGTCATCCAGGCACAGCAGGTAGCGGCGCACTTCGATGCGTTTTTCCGGGGTCACCGAGTGGTAGTCGGAAACGCCGTCGAGGGTGCGCAGCAAGGCAGCGATGGTCGGCTCAGTCTGCTTCGGGTTGCAGCTGGACTGGGCCGGCAGGTCGCCCGGCAGGGATTTGCCCAGGGCCAGGAATTCGCCCAGCGTCGCGTTGTTGCGCTGGTAGAACTGGCTCAGGTGCAGGGTGGCGTCGCGGGTACGCTCGATCTGATAGGTGGTACTGTCCAGGTCCAGAACGAACTGGCTGGGCACGATGCCGATCAGCACCAGCATGATCAGGCCGATGCCCTTCTGGCCATCGTTGGAGCCGTGTACGAAGCTGACGGCCATGGCCGAGATGACCAGTACCAGGCGGTTCCAGAAGGGCGGGTGCTTCTTGTCGTCCAGCTTGCGCCGCTGATCCGGGGTCTTGTGCATTTTTGACAGCGGGCGCCAGCGCTTCAAGGCCAGTAGCAGTGCTGCCGCTGCCAGAAACCCGACCACGGGAGAAAAGACCAGTGACGAACCGATATCGATCGCCTTCTGCCAGTTCACGCCATCCTTCATCGGGATACCGTTGAGCAGGGCATTGGCCATGCCCACACCCAGTATCGAACCGATCAGCGTGTGGGAGCTGGAGGCCGGAATGCCGAAATACCAGGTCCCCAGGTTCCAGGTAATGGCAGCTGCCAGCAACGAAAAGACCATGGCCAGGCCGTGGCCCGTGTTGACGTTGATCAGCAGCTCGACCGGCAGAAGGTGCACGATCGCATAAGCCACGCCGACCCCTCCCAGCAGCACACCGAGAAAGTTGAACACGCCGGAAAAGAACACAGCCAGGTGCGGCGGCATGGCTTTGGTGTAAATGACTGTGGCCACCGCGTTGGCAGTGTCATGAAAGCCATTGATGAACTCGAAGGCGAGTACAAACGCCAAGGCCAGGCACAGGCTGATAATCACCCATGCATCCAGCCCGCTGAATAAATCGATCATGAAGGTTTTCTGACCCGGTCATAAGGGGGCGCGATTATGCCAGAAAACCCGGGGTAACGATGCCCTGGGCGGTCGTACGTTACATTTTTGCAACAGCGGCATGACAGATTCGATCAGCGCCACGCCCTGTCTATCATGGAGTTTGAGCAGCAGGGCCGGGTTCGATCAGGGGCTGCGAAGGCGTTTCGCGGGGCAGAAATATTTCAAACAACCGTATGAAAGTCCCGCGTCAGGCCGTCGAAAAGCGCTACTGAGCCTCGAGTTCCTTCTCCATACGTTCGAGTTCCTGCTTGAACGCCTGGTCCTGAACCGTGGCTCGCTTGCGCCAGGCTTTGCGCTCTGGCTCGGGTTGAGCGGCATAGGTCGTCACTTCACCGCCATACACATCCTTGAAGCGTTGTTCTTGACGTTCAAGTTCCGCACGCAATTCATCTTTAGTCACATTAAATACCTTGATCAACTATTGTCCGATGACTTCGTCAGGTTCTCTAAATCACGGGGCAGAACGGCGTTCTGACGCGAAAACAATCTCGAGATCAACCGGCGGCTGCAGCATCGGTCACGGGTCGTGGCAGCATCGACCTGAATCCCCGGCACGGCGTGGCGGGGGCAAAACAAACTGTCCATTGCTCGGCGAGGGCGGATATCTTCTGCGCCGGGCCGGGCGGGTATCCGAGCGCATCGGCCCGCATGACCCCTAGTTTGCTTCAAGACAAACTTGAAGTGAACTGAAATTGACTATAGCAAACGTTCCATTTTGCAATGTCCACTGCAGTTGATTTCTGCGGATGACGTCAGGTAAACGTCGAGCATTCAGCTCTTATTCAGCCTTGATTCGCCGATCACCAATAAGAGTGTGATCCAGGGCACAAGTTTCATGGTTGCCAGATGGCTGGAAAAACTCGGCGCCGAAAATCAAAACGGCCCCGCCATACAGCAAAGGCCGTGCCGGAGGCTTCGTTGGTGGGTACCTGACCAGAACCCCAAGAAGCCACATGGTGGCGGGAGAAAATGTATAAGCAACGAGCGCAGCGGTCAATTGCGATTATCGGCCAGTCGTTCGATAATCGCCCCGACTCAAGCCGAGATGTACCCAGGCCGATAGCCCGGGAAGAACAGAAAAGGATCAGGATGAACGACCAACTGCGCAATTCATTCACTTCGCTGGCTCCGCCTATCGTAGCCTCACCGGCCAAACGCATTCAGGCATTGACCGGCGATCCCGACTTCATGACCTCGCTGGCCCGCGGGCTGGCGGTGATCCAGGCGTTTCAGGAGCGCAAGCGGCATTTGACCATTGCCCAGATCAGCCACCGTACGGAGATCCCGAGGGCCGCCGTTCGTCGCTGCCTGCATACGTTGATCAAGTTGGGATACGCCACCACCGATGGGCGCACCTACTCGCTGTTGCCCAAAGTGCTCACCCTGGGGCACGCCTACCTGTCGTCCACGCCACTGGCGGTCTCGTCGCAGCCCTATCTGGACCGCATGAGCGAACAGCTTCACGAAGCGTGCAACATGGCCACGCTGGAAGATGATGACATCCTCTATATCGCCCGCTCGGCCACCACCCAGCGGCTGATTTCGGTGGATCTTTCCGTCGGCGGCCGCCTGCCTGCCTACTGCACGTCAATGGGCCGGATCCTGCTGGCAGCACTGGACGACGCCTCCCTGGACGAATACCTGGAGCGCGTCGATCTGCAGCCCAGGACCAGCCGCACCCTTGTCAGTAAAGCGGCCTTGTTGACGTGCCTGCACAAGGTCCGCGAGCAGGGCTGGTGCATCGTCGACCAGGAACTGGAGCAGGGGCTGCGTTCCATTGCGGTGCCGGTCTACGATGCTTCGGGGCAAGTGTTGGCGGCGCTCAACGTCAGCACCCACGCCGGTCGGGTCACCAGTACGGATCTGGAACAACGGATTCTGCCGATCATGCTCATCGCCAGCCGCGACCTGAGTACACAACTGTTCTCCTGAACCTGTTCGATAAACGCCCACAGATGCGTTTATCGAATTGACGCTCTGCCTGCCCCATTATTACTGTCCTCGCACCGCTCGGGCCCTGTCCGAGCACTCATAAAAAGAACAAAGCGAGTGCCTCCCTCTCATGAACCGTCCCGACATTGCCGTGGGCAATACCTTGGATGTGCAGTCCTTCATCAACTCTCAGCCGCTGTCGTCCTACCAGTGGCGGGTGGTGATCCTGTGCTTTTTGATCGTCTTGCTCGATGGTCTGGACACGGCTGCCATGGGCTTTATCGCGCCGGCGCTGTCCCAGGATTGGGGTATCGACCGCGCCAGCCTCGGCCCGGTCATGAGTGCGGCCCTGATCGGCATGGTCTTCGGTGCTTTGGGCTCCGGGCCCCTGGCGGACCGCTTTGGTCGCAAAGGGGTGCTGGTCAGCGCCGTGTGGGTATTCGGAGTGTTCAGCCTGGCTTCGGCCTACAGCAGCAACGTCAATGAATTGCTGATTCTGCGCTTTTTGACCGGTCTGGGCCTGGGTGCCGGCATGCCCAATGCCACCACGCTGCTCTCCGAATACACCCCTGAACGCAAGAAGTCGTTGCTGGTGACCAGCATGTTCTGTGGCTTCAACCTGGGCATGGCCGGTGGCGGCTTCATTTCTGCCAAGTTGATCCCGGCCTATGGCTGGCATGCCCTGCTGTTGCTGGGCGGGTTGTTGCCGCTGGTGCTGGGTGTGGTTCTGCTGCTGTGGCTGCCAGAATCGGCCCGGTACTTGGTGGTGCGCAGCCGTGGCGTGGACCGGGTGCGCAAGGCGTTGTCGCCCATCGCTCCGGCGGTGGTCGCTCAGGCCGGGGGGTTCAGTGTTCCTGAGCAGAAGACCGTCAAGGCCGGCAACGTCCTCGCGGTGATCTTCTCGGCGACCAATCGCACCGGGACGCTGCTGTTGTGGCTGACCTATTTCATGGGTCTGGTGATTGTCTACCTGCTCACCAGCTGGCTGCCGACCTTGATGCGCGAAAGCGGCGCGACCATGGAGCAAGCGGCTTTCATCGGTGCGCTGTTCCAGTTTGGCGGGGTCCTGAGTGCTATCGGCGTGGGCTGGGCGATGGACAACTTCAACCCGCACAAGGTCATCGGCACTTTCTACCTGCTGGCCGGCGTGTTTGCCTACGCCGTGGGCCAGAGCCTGGGCCACACCGCCGTGCTGGCCACTCTGGTGCTCGTAGCCGGCATGTGTGTCAACGGTGCGCAGTCGGCGATGCCCTCACTGGCGGCGCGCTTTTACCCAACGCAGGGCCGCGCCACCGGTGTCTCGTGGATGCTCGGCATCGGCCGTTTCGGTGCGATTCTCGGGGCTTGGATGGGCGCTACACTCTTGGGTCTGGGCTGGAATTTCGAACAGGTGCTGACCGCCTTGGTGATTCCGGCTGGCCTGGCCACACTCGCCGTGTTGATCAAGGGTTTCGTGAGTCACGCCGACGCCACCTGACCCTTCAAGCCACCGCGGGCAACCGCTGGTGGCTTTTTAAGGTCTGGTTCGATTACCGAACATATAGTCGATTATCGGATTGTCGCAACCAAAAGCTACGCTTAACCTGTCGCCACTTTCGGCAGCCACCGCCTCGCGTCTCGAGGCCCGCGCTGCAGTGCCGACCGCTACCGAGCCGGCCGTGGCTGTCCACGGCCGAACATCTGGAGAAGCATGATGCGTGAAGTCTTTATCTGTGACGCGATTCGTACCCCCATCGGCCGTTTTGGCGGGGGCCTGTCCACTGTCCGTGCCGATGACCTGGCAGCGGTACCCATCAAGGCGTTGATCGAGCGTAACCCGTCGGTGAACTGGAACGACGTGGATGAAGTGTTCTTTGGCTGCGCCAACCAGGCCGGGGAAGATAACCGCAACGTGGCGCGCATGGCCGCGCTCTTGGCCGGGCTGCCGGAAACCATTCCGGGCGTGACCCTCAACCGCCTCTGCGCTTCGGGCATGGACGCAGTGGGCACGGCCTTCCGCGCCATTGCCAGCGGCGAGATGGAATTGGCCATTGCCGGAGGCGTCGAGTCGATGTCCCGCGCGCCCTTCGTCATGGGCAAGGCCGATGCCGCCTACTCGCGCAACATGAAACTGGAAGATACCACCATCGGCTGGCGCTTCATCAACCCGCTGATGAAGGCGCAGTACGGCGTCGATTCCATGCCAGTAACTGGCGACAACGTGGCCGACGACTACAAGGTCTCCCGTGCCGATCAGGACGCGTTTGCCCTGCGCAGCCAGCAACGCACGGCCGCCGCCCAGGCTGCCGGCTATTTCGCCGAGGAAATCGTCCCGGTGCGTGTGGCCCACAAGAAAGGCGAAGCCGTCGTCGAACATGACGAGCACCCCCGTGCCGACACCACCCTGGAAGCATTGACCAAGCTCAAGCCGGTCAATGGCCCGGACAAGACGGTAACGGCGGGTAACGCGTCGGGCGTCAACGACGGTGCCGCCGCCCTGATCCTGGCGTCGGCCGAGGCGGTCAAGAAGTACGGCCTCAAGCCGCGCGCGCGCATCCTCGGGATGGCCAGCGGTGGCGTGGCCCCCCGGGTGATGGGCATCGGGCCGGTACCGGCGGTGCGCAAGCTGGTGGAGCGCCTGGGCTTGGCGGTCAGCGACTTCGACGTGATCGAACTCAACGAAGCCTTTGCCAGCCAAGGCCTGGCTGTCTTGCGTGAGCTGGGCGTGGCCGACGATGCGCCACAGGTCAACCCGAACGGTGGCGCCATTGCGCTGGGTCACCCACTGGGCATGAGCGGCGCGCGTCTGGTACTGACCGCTGTGCACCACTTGGAAAAGACCGGTGGCAAGAAGGGCCTGGCAACCATGTGTGTAGGGGTTGGTCAAGGTCTGGCGTTGGCGGTGGAGCGGGTTTGACGCCGAAATCGTGATTGCGGGCTTCGGACGCTCCCACCGCGCGACATGCAGGAGCGCGCCAAGCCCGCGAACGGTTCACACGAGGGCGCAAAGCTTGCAGTACAGGGTTGTTACAGGTTATGTCTGATTCGCGGCACATCTGTCCGACCCTAACGAGAATTAAAGAATGACAACAACTCATTACACCGGTGAAGAGCGGCGCAAGCGCATCTTTGCCATTGTCGGTGCTTCATCCGGGAACCTGGTCGAGTGGTTCGACTTTTATGTCTATGCCTTCTGCGCCATCTACTTCGCCCCGGCGTTCTTTCCTTCCGACAATCCGACGGTTCAACTGGTGAACACCGCCGGGGTCTTTGCCGCAGGCTTCCTGATGCGGCCCATTGGCGGCTGGTTGTTCGGTCGAGTGGCCGACAAGCACGGGCGCAAGAATTCCATGCTGATCTCCGTGCTGATGATGTGTTTCGGCTCGCTGGTGATCGCTTTTCTGCCGACCTACGCAACCATCGGTGTGTGGGCGCCGATCATTTTGTTGTTGGCTCGGTTATTTCAAGGTTTGTCGGTGGGCGGTGAATACGGCACCACTGCTACCTATATGAGTGAAGTGGCTTTGCGCGGACAGCGTGGCTTCTTTGCCTCTTTTCAGTATGTGACGCTGATCGGCGGTCAGTTGCTGGCCGTGCTCACCGTGGTCATCCTCCAGCAGTTTCTCGATGAGCCGGAACTCAAGGCCTGGGGCTGGCGCATTCCGTTCGTGGTCGGTGCCATCGCCGCGTTGATTTCGCTGCTGCTGCGCCGCACGCTGAAAGAAACCACCACCGCCGAACAACGTGCCGATAAAGACGCGGGCAGTATCGTCAGCCTCTTCAAGCACAACACCCCGGCTTTCCTCACCGTGCTGGGCTATACCGCCGGCGGCTCGTTGATCTTCTACACCTTCACGACGTACATGCAGAAGTACCTGGTGAATACGGCTGGAATGCACGCCAAGACCGCCAGCCTGATCATGACCGGTGCGCTGTTTCTGTACATGTGCATGCAACCGTTGTTCGGGATGTTGGCCGATCGCATCGGTCGGCGTAACTCGATGCTGTGGTTCGGGGCGTTGGGCACGCTGTGCACCTTTCCGATTTTGATGCTGCTCAAAAGTAACACCAGCCCGTTCCTGGCGTTTTTGCTGATCACCCTGGCCTTGGCTATTGTCAGTTTCTACACCTCCATCAGTGGTCTGGTCAAAGCCGAGATGTTCCCCCCGCAAGTGCGCGCACTGGGGGTGGGCCTGGCGTACGCCGTGGCCAATGCCCTCTTCGGCGGCACCGCCGAAGTGGTGGCCTTGTCCCTGAAAAGCGGCGGCAACGAAAACACGTTTTACTGGTACGTCACCGTGATGATGGCGGTCGCCTTCCTGTTCAGCCTGCGTTTGCCCAAACAGCCGACCTACCTGCATCACGATCATTGATTGACCCGGCCTGCGCCCTCCGGGGTGCGGGCCCTTGAGGAGTGACCATGAGCGAACGCCCGGACAACCAGTTGTTCGATGCCTATTTCACCTCGCGTGACATGCGCGAGATTTTTTCCGACCGCGGCCGCGTGCAAGGCATGCTCGATTTCGAAGCGGGGCTGGCGCGCGCCGAGTCCCGTGTCGGGGTCATCCCCAAAGAAGCGGTAGGGCCTATCGAAGCGGCCTGTGACGCCTGGCAGTACGATTTCGAACTGCTCGGCGAGGCCATCGCCAGCGCCGGCAACTCGGCCATTCCGCTGGTGAAGATGCTCGGCAAACAGATCGCCGCCAGCGATGCCGGGGCCGAGCGCCATGTGCATCTGGGCGCTACCAGTCAGGATGTCATGGACACCGGACTGGTGCTGCAATTGCGCGATGCCCTGGACCTGATCGAGGGTGATTTGCTCGCCCTGACCAACTCTTTGGCCGAACAGGCGCAAAACCATGCGCTGACCCCACTGGCTGGACGCACCTGGCTGCAACACGCAACGCCCGTGACCTTGGGCATGAAGATCGCCGGCTGGCTGGCGGCGTTGAACCGTAGCCGTCAGCGGTTGCAGGAACTCAAACCCCGCCTGCTGGTGCTGCAGTTCGGCGGGGCGTCCGGCACCTTGGCAGCGCTCGGTGACAATGCCTTGGCCGTGGCCGAAGCCTTGGCCGAAGAACTTGAGCTGGAGTTGCCCGAGCAACCCTGGCACACCCATCGTGATCGACTGGTGGAGTTCGGCGCGGTGCTGGGCCTGGTGGCGGGTACGCTGGGCAAGATTGGCCGTGACATCAGCCTGTTGATGCAGACCGAAGCCGGGGAGGTCTTTGAACCTTCGGCGCCGGGCAAGGGCGGTTCGTCCACCATGCCGCACAAACGCAACCCAGTGGGCGCTGCCGTGTTGATCGGTGCCGCGACCCGTGTGCCGGGCCTGTTGTCGACCTTGTTCTCGGCCATGCCTCAGGAGCATGAACGCAGCCTGGGCCTGTGGCATGCCGAATGGGAAACCTTGCCCGAGATCTGCTGCCTGGTGTCGGGAGCGCTGCAACAGGCCCTGCTGATTGCCCGGGGCATGGAAGTGGACAGCGAGCGCATGCTGCGCAACCTCGACCTGACCCAAGGGCTGGTGCTGGCCGAAGCGGTGAGCATTGTCCTGTCCCAGCGCCTGGGCCGCGACGCTGCGCACCACTTGCTCGAACAATGCTGCAAACGCGCGGTGGCTGAAAAGCGGCACTTGCGCGCGGTGCTCGGTGACGAGCCCAAAGTCACCGCCGAACTCTCCAGCGATGAGCTGGACCGGCTGCTGGATCCGGCGAATTACCTTGGCCAGGCGAAAGTCTGGGTTGAGCGCGCGCTGGCCGAACATTCCCGTCTGAGCGTCTAAGGAGACTGCCGTGGCTCGTGTACAACTCGCCGAGGGCGAACTGAACTATCAAATTGATGGCGCCGCTGGCAAACCGGTCCTGGTGCTGTCCAACTCGCTGGGCACCGACCTGCGCATGTGGGACACGCAGATCGAGGCCTTCACTCAGCACTTCCAGGTGTTGCGCTACGACACCCGTGGCCATGGTCAGTCTTTGGTGACACCGGGGCCCTACAGCATCGAGCAACTGGGGCGGGACGTGCTGGCCTTGCTGGACGCCTTGCAGCTGGACCGTGTGCACTTCTGCGGCTTGTCCATGGGCGGCCTGATCGGTCAGTGGCTGGGTATCCATGCTGGCCAGCGCCTGCACAAGCTGGTGGTGTGCAACACCGCCGCGAAGATCGCCGGCCCGGACGTGTGGAACCCGCGCATCGAAACCGTTCTGCGTGACGGCGCTGCGGCCATGGTCGCGCTGCGTGATGCCTCCATTGCACGTTGGTTCACCCCCGGCTTCGCCACGGCGCATCCTGATCAGGCCAAGCGCATCACCGACATGCTGGCCGCGACCTCGCCCGAAGGCTATGCCGCCAACTGCGGCGCGGTACGCGATGCCGACTTCCGTGAGCATCTGGGCATGATCAAAGCCCCGACGTTGGTCATAGCTGGCACTGAAGACGCCGTAACGCCGCCGGCCGGCGGGCACTTCATTGAGGAACATGTCAACGGTGCCGAGTATGCGCAGTTCCACGCGGCGCACCTGTCCAACGTCGAAATCGGCGCGCCGTTCAGCCAGCGCGTGATCGATTTCCTGACGGCCAATCATTGAGCCCATCCCCGAGGAATACGTTGTGGACGAAAAAGAACGCTATAACGAAGGCATGAAAGTACGCCGTGCCGTACTGGGCGAAGCCCACGTTGACCGCAGTTTGACGAACCTGACGGAGTTCAACTCCGAGTTTCAGGAGATGATCACCCGTCACGCCTGGGGCGACATCTGGACCCGCCCGGGCCTGCCACGGCACACCCGCAGCCTGATCACCATTGCCATGCTGATCGGCATGAACCGCGCCGAGGAGCTCAAGCTGCACCTGCGCGCGGCCGCCAACAACGGCGTGACCCGTGAAGAGATCAAGGAAGTGCTGATGCAGAGCGCGATCTATTGCGGGATCCCGGCGGCCAATGCCACCTTCCACCTGGCTGAATCGGTGTGGGATGAGTTGGGCGTCGAGTCGCGGGAGTAGCTGTCACTTCTGCAGGACCGGGCTGGCTCGGGAAGCCTCCCGAGCCAGCCCGGTCCTGCAAAGATTCAGTGCAAATCGGCTGCAAAAAAAAGCCCGCTTGCGCGGGCTAAAAATTCGAGAGTTGAACGGTACCGAACGATTACAGAATCGAGATCGGGTACTGAACGATGAAACGGTTTTCGTTGAAGCTGCTGTTGACCGGCGTAGCGTCGCCATAGTTGCGACGCAGGGTGGAGTTGCGCCACCGCACGCTGAGGTTCTTGAACGTGCCGCTCTGGAACACATAGGCCACTTCGGTCTCGCGACCACGGTCTTCGCCGTCGGTCTCGGTGCCCAGATGGACGTTGGTACCTTCGATGAAGCGGTTCATCAGGGTCAGGCCCGGAATGCCCCAGCCGGCGAAATCGTAGTCGTGGCGAAGCTGCCAGGACTTCTCGCCCTTGAGTTCATAACTCCAGCCGTAGCTGTCGTTCGCCAGGGTGCCGCCGCTGGTGCCGCTGATGCGCTGCCAGTTGGCGTCGCCCATGACTTTCTGCAGGCCGACGAAGAAGGTGTTGAAGCCGTACTTCAGGGAGAACAGACCGGACATGGTGCGGTTGTCCTGGTCGCCAGCACGGTCTTCACCGTCGCCGTTACCCACGAAATAGCCCAGGTTGGCGCCAGCAGTCAGGCCCCAAGGCAGAGGCTGCGAGTGCAGGACCTGGTAGTACTGCTGGTGGTAGACGTCGGTCAACTGGTCATACCAGGCGCCGAGGAGGGTGTGCTTGTCGTTGAAGGTGTACTCGACACCGGCAAAGTTGAAGTTCTTGCCGTAGACGGTCGGGCTGCCGTGTACCACTTTGTCGGCGTTGTTCAGCGACATGTGCTCCATGCTGGCATCGTTACGCTGGCTGTTGGCCTGGAACTGGCCGAGGTACAGCGTGGTGTTGTCGATGTCCTTGGAGGTGATCTGCGCACCCTTCATGGTTTGCGGCAAAGAACGACCATCGTCGATTCGCAGAATCGGCAGCACCGGTGCCCATTCACCGATCTTCAGTTCGGTCTTGGAGATCTTGGCCTTGCCGGCGACCGCCAGGCGACCGAAGTTGTCAGCGGGTTGGTTGCCGTCGTGCACAGGCAACAGTTGGGTGCCGTAGGTGCCGCCACCGCCGTCGAGTTTCTGTGCAAACAGGCCCAGCACGTCGACGCCGAAGCCGATGGTGCCTTGGGTAAAGCCTGATTTCGCATCCAGAATGAACGCCTGGGTCCATTCGGCCGCTTGGCCGCGAGTGTTGCGCTGGGTGGTTGCCGTGCCGCCGTAACGCTCGTAGTTGCGGTTAAAGTAAAAGTTACGCAGGTTGAGATTGACTTTCGCGTCTTCCAGAAACCCGCCGCTGCTGGCGCCGTCGGCGAAAGCGGGCAAGGCACTGCTGGCGATAGCGAGGGCGATCAGGGATGGCAACAGACGAGGTGCTTGTGTGGACATGGCGCGAACCTGTTTTTATTGGTTTTGGTTGGAATACGAACGCTAGCTGGCTTCAATGCTCACGGCTGGTCGTGTGGGGCGATCTTGCTTGCTTGCCACCGGTGATTCAATTCGTCGCACCTTGAAGTGGGCGATAAGCGAACACTAACCAGTCCGTTAGTTTCATCTAAACACAGTTTGTTACGTTTCCAAACCAAAACGTGAAGGAATGTTTATTTTTCAGCAGCTACGGAAGGGTTATCGGCAGGACAAAAAAAAACTCACCCGAAGGTGAGTTTTTTTTTGCAGGGCTCAGGAATCAGCCTTTTGGCGTTCCGGTCGGGCCGGCATTTTTCGCGTCGCCGGTGCGCTCATACCAGCCGCCCCCCAGTGCCTTGTACAGATTGACCTCGGCGGTCAGCTGAGCCAGGCGGTCAGTGATAGCCGATTGCTGAGCAGCAAACAGTGAGCGCTGTGCATCGAGGAAGGTCAGGTTGCTGTCGATCCCGATGCGGTAACGCCGTTCAGCCAGGCGGTAGTAATCCTGGTTGGCCTGAACGTTGTCACGCTGTGCTTGCAGCTGGTCGACATAGGTCTTGCGAGCGGTCAGGCCATCGGAGACTTCCTGGAAGGCGGTCTGGATGGCTTTCTCGTAGTTCGCAACGTTGATGTCTTTCTGGATTTTCGAGTAATCCAGGCTGGCTTTCAGGCTGCCAGCGGTGAAGATCGGCAAGGTGATACTCGGCGAGAACTCCCAGGTACCTTGACCGCTGCGGAACAGATCTCCCAGTTGCGAGCTGCCCACGCCGCCACTGGCGGTCAGTTCGATGCGCGGGAAAAAGGCTGCGCGTGCCGCACCGATACTGGCGTTGGTCGCTTTCAGGTTGTGCTCGGCTTCGAGAATATCCGGGCGCCGAGTCAACAGATCCGAAGGCAGGCCAGCCGGTACTTCGGCCAACAGGTCGCCGTCCAGCGACTGTGGCTGTCCGAGGTTCGCCGGCAATGGCGCCCCGACCAGCAACACCAGGCTGTTGACGTCTTGAGCGACCTGACGGGTGTACTTCGCCAGGCTGATCTTCGCGGTTTCAACCTGGGTACGGGCCTGGGCCAGGTCCAGCGCCGTGGACACACCGACGTCGGTGCTGCGCGAGGTCAACCGCAAGCTGTCCTCGTAGGTCTTGAGGGTGTCCTGGGTCAGCTTCAGCAGTGCCTGATCGGCCTGCCAGGTCAGGTAGGCATTGGCCACGCTGGCCACCAGGCTGATCTGGGTGGAGCGGCGCGCTTCTTCACTGGAGAAGTACACTTCCAGGGCCTGCTGGCTGAGGCTGCGAATGCGGCCGAACAGGTCGATTTCGTACGAGGCCAGGCCAGCATTGGCGGTGTACTGGCTGCTGATGCCTTCTTTTCCTGTCTGCGACAGGTCGGCTGGAACGCGCTGACGATCACCCGAGGCTTGCAGGTTGATTGTCGGAAACAGGTCTGCACGTTGAATGCGGAACTGCGCCTGATAGGCCTCGACATTCAGGGCGGCGACACGCAGGTCGCGGTTGTTCTGCAGCGATTCCTGCACCAGCTGTTGCAGTGCCGGGTCGTGGAAGAACTGGCGCCAGCCTTGTTCGGCGGCGGCCACATTGGCCGCCTGGGCCGGCGAGTACGCCGGGCCTTGCGGGTACTGCGCCGCCACGGGCGCGACGGGCTGCTTGTAGTCGGGAATCAGCGAGCAGCCGCCGAGCACGATGGCAGAGACCGCAAGGGTCAACAGTGACTTGCTCATTGGCCAGCCTCATCGTGTGTAGTGTGAGCGTGATCTGAATCGTCTTTCTTCTTGCCGCCGAACCATGACGTCACGGCCACGAAGAACATCGGGACCCAGAAGATCGCCAGGGTGGTCGCCGTCAACATGCCGCCGATCACGCCGGTACCGATGGCGTGCTGGCTGCCCGAGCCGGCGCCGGTGGAGATGGCCAGCGGGATCACGCCGAGGATGAAGGCCATGGAGGTCATCACGATCGGACGCAGACGCATGCGGCAGGCTTCCACCGCCGCTTCGACGATGCCTTTGCCCTGTTCATGCAGTTCTTTGGCGAACTCGACGATCAGAATGGCGTTTTTCGCCGCCAGACCTACCGTCACCAACAAGCCCACCTGGAAGAACACGTCGTTGGACAGACCGCGCAACATGGTGGCCGCCAGTGCACCGATCACACCCAGCGGCACCACGAGGATAACCGCGATCGGGATCGACCAGCTTTCATACAGTGCCGCCAGGCACAGGAACACCATCAGGATCGAGATCGAGTACAGCGCTGGCGTCTGGGAGCCTGACAGGCGCTCCTCGTAGGACAGGCCGGTGAACGAATAACCGATACCTGCCGGCAACTTCTTGGCCAGAGCTTCGACTTCGTCCATGGCTTGACCGGTGCTGTAGCCCGGTGCCGGGGTACCGAGGATTTCCACTGCGGCGACACCGTTGTAACGCTCAAGCTTGGGCGAGCCGTAGATCCATTTGCCGCTGGCAAAGGCGGAGAACGGCACCATGGTTCCCGAGGAGTTGCGCACATACCACTTGTTCAAGTCTTCCGGGGTCATGCGGGCGCTGGCGATGCCTTGCACGAAGACCTTCTTGACCCGACCGCGGTCGATGAAGTCGTTGACGTAGCTACTGCCCAGCGCCGTGGAAACGGTGGTGTTGATGTCGGCGATGGACAGACCCAGGGCACGGGTACGTTCGTCGTCGATCACCAGTTGGTACTGCGGCTCATCGCTGAGCCCGTTGGGCCGCACGCCCGCGAGGATCTTGCTTTGTGCCGCCATGCCAAGGAACTGGTTGCGCGCTTCCATCAGTTTCTCGTGGCCGACGCCACCCTGATCCTGCAGGAAGAAGTCGAAACCGGTGGCGTTACCCAGTTCCAGTACCGAAGGCGGAACCACGGCAAACATCATGGAGTCGCGGAAGCTGGCGAATTTCTGCTGCGCCCGCTTGGCCACGCTGAATACGCTCATGGTCGAGGCGTCACGATCGCCCCATGGCTTGAGCAGGACGAACGCCAGGCCCGAGCTCTGGCCACGACCGGCGAAGTTGAAGCCGTTGACGCTGAACACCGAACCCACGGCCTTGCCTTCGCCGTTGTCGTTGTCCAGGAAGTACTCGCGCATCTTATCCAGTTGCTGCTGCGTACGCTCGGCGGTGGAGCCGGGCGGGGTCTGCACCTGGGCAAAGATCACGCCCTGGTCTTCATCGGGCAGGAACGCGGTAGGGATCTTGGTAAACATCCAGACCATGCCGGCAACGATGCAGATGTAGACCAGGAACGCAGGTATACGGTGCGTCACGATCTTCTGCACGCCGCTCGCGTAGTGGTTCACACCGCTGTCGAAGCGACGGTTGAACCAGCCGAAGAAACCTTTCTTCGGTTGGCCGTGCTCGCCTTCCTTGATCGGCTTGATCAGGGTGGCACAGAGCGCCGGGGTGAACACCAGGGCCACGAACACCGAGAGGGCCATGGCCGACACGATGGTGATCGAGAACTGCTTGTAGATCACACCGGTGGAACCGCTGAAGAAGGCCATCGGCAGCAGTACTGCCGAGAGCACCATGGCGATACCGACGAGTGCCCCCTGGATCTGCCCCATCGACTTGCGTGTGGCCTCCTTGGGTGACATGTGCTCTTCGGCCATCACCCGCTCGACGTTCTCCACCACGACGATGGCGTCGTCCACCAATAGACCGATGGCCAGGATCATGCCGAACATGGTCAAGGTGTTGATGGTGAAGCCGGCGGCCGCGAGGATGCCGAAGGTACCCAGCAGTACGACGGGAACAGTCATGGTGGTGATGATGGTGGCCCGCAGGTTCTGCAGGAACAGGTACATCACCAGGAACACCAGGATGATCGCTTCGATCAGGGTTTCAACCACACCATGGATGGATTCCTTGACCGTTGGCGTGGTGTCGTACGGATACACGACCTTCATGCCAGGCGGAAAGAAGGGTTCCAGGGTGGCGACGGTGGCGCGGATCGCCTTGGCGGTATCCAGGGCGTTGGCGCCCGGGGCCAGCTTGATCGCCATACCGGAAGCCGGCTTGCCGTTGAACTGCGCGTCGACCGCGTAGGTCTGGCCGCCCAGCGCCACGTCGGCGACGTCGCGAATGCGCACTTGCGAACCGTCGGCGTTGACCTTGAGCAGGATGTTCTTGAATTGCTCGGCGGTCTGCAGACGGGTCTTGCCGATGATGGTGGCGTTGAGTTGCTGGCCTTTGACGGCTGGCAAACCACCCACCTGGCCGGACGACACCTGGACGTTCTGTGCCGAAATCGCATCGGTCACATCGCCCGGGTTCAGCTGATAGTTGTTCAGCTTGGCCGGGTCGAGCCAGATGCGCATCGCGTACTGCGAACCGAATACCTGGAAGTCACCCACACCGTTGGTGCGCGAGATCGGGTCCTGGATGTTCGACACGATGTAGTTGGAAAGGTCGTCCTTGGTGAAGTTGCCGTTCTCCGAGACCAGGCCGATGACCAGCAGGAAGTTTTTTACCGCCTTGGTCACGCGGATACCCTGTTGCTGCACTTCTTGCGGCAGCAGTGGGGTGGCCAGGTTGAGCTTGTTCTGCACCTGGACCTGGGCGATGTCCGGGTTGGTGCCCTGGTTGAACGTGGCGGTGATCACCATGGTGCCGTCGGAATCACTCTCCGAAGCGACGTAACGCAGGTTGTCGATGCCGTTGAGCTGCTGCTCGATGACTTGGACCACGGTGTCCTGGACCGTCTGAGCCGACGCACCTGGGTAGGTCACCTGGATGGCGATGGCCGGCGGTGCGATCGCCGGGTACTGGTTGATCGGTAGATTGAGGATCGAGAGCGCCCCCACCAGCATGATCACCAGCGCGATCACCCAAGCGAAAATGGGACGGTCGATAAAAAATTTCGACATGGTTTACTTCCCTTGGCCGCTCGTGGTGCCTGCGGCGGGCGTAGCGTTCGCTTTCTGGACGTTGGTCGCCTCGGACGGGTTGACCTGAACGCCCGGTTTGACGAACTGCAGGCCTTCAGTGATCACGCGGTCGCCGTCGCCCAGGCCCGAGTCCACCAGCCAGTCGTTACCGGCGGTTTGCGTGGCCTTGAGTTCACGCAGCTCGACCTTGTTGTCCTTGTTCACGACCAGCGCCGTCGGTTCGCCCTTGATGTCATGGGTGACGCCTTGCTGAGGCACGAGGATCGCTTTGGCGGCGACGCCGGTTTCCAGCTTGGCGTGCACGAACATACCCGGCAGCAGTTGGTGATCCGGGTTGGCGAAGCGGGCCCGCAGGGTCACGGAACCGGTGGTCTGGTCGACCGAGACTTCCTGGAATTCCAGGGTGCCTTCCTGTGCGTACTCGCTGCCGTCTTCCAGGGTCAGCTTGATCTTGGCGGCGTTGGCGCCAGCTTTCTGCAATTGACCGCTGGCCAGTTCATTGCGCAGCTTGAGCAGCTCCACGGACGATTGAGTCACGTCGACGTAGATCGGATCAAGCTGGGTTATGGTTGCCAAGGCAGTGCTCTGGCCATCGCTGACCAGGGCACCTTCGGTCACGGCGGAGCGGCTGATACGGCCCGAGATCGGCGCCATCACCTTGGTGTAGCGCACGTTGATCTGCGCGTTGCGCAGGGTCGCTTCGTTCTGCAGTTGAGTGAAGCGCGCCGTGTCGTATTCCTGGCGGCTGACGGCCTGTTCGGCGATCAACTGCTTGTAGCGGTCGGTCAGCGATTTGGCGGCTTCCAGATTGGCTTTGGCGTTGGCCTCGGTGGCCTCGTAGACCGCCGGGTCGATCTGGTAGAGCTGCTGGCCTTCCTTGACGTCACCACCTTCGGTGAACAGACGCTTGAGAATGATGCCGTTGACCTGTGGTCGCACTTCGGCCACGCGGAAGGCAGTGGTGCGCCCCGGCAGCTCTGTGGTCAAGGTGTACGACTGTGGATGGAGGGTCACGACGCCGACCTGAGGAGGTGGCGCGGCCGGAGCCGCAGCTTCTTCCTTCTTACAGCCACTGAGCAAGGTTGCCAGGGCGACGGCGGATACCAGAGCGGTAACAGCTGGCTTGAATTGCATGAAGATCCTCGGGTCAGGAGCGGGGGACGCTCAAGAATAGTGGAAAGACGGGAAAATTGATTCGACTAGATAAGTAGCTTACTAACGAATATACTTACATTCACGGCTGTTTGTAAACACCCGTTATCGTTTGCCTGCGGCCTTCACCGTCGAGGCTTGAGCCCGGAGACAGGTCAAAGAATCGCCGCTCCGTTCTACCGCTGTATTCGTGAATTGATTGAGGTGTTGACTGCCATGGTCCGTCGTACCAAAGAGGAAGCTCTGGAAACGCGCAGCCAGATACTCGAGGCCGCTGAAAATGCGTTCCACGAGCGTGGCGTGGCGCGTACGACGCTTGCCGATATCGCGACGCTGGCCGGGGTGACCCGGGGTGCAATCTATTGGCACTTCAGCAACAAGGCCGATCTGTTTCAGGCCATGCTTGATCGTCTGAACGAACCCCTGGACGCCTTGGCCCGGGCCAGCGAGAGCGAGGACGAACTCGATCCGCTGGGCTGTCTTCGCATACTGCTGGTGCATTTGTTTCAGCAGATTGCAACAGACCCGAAGATACGGCGGATCAATGAAATTTTGTTTCATAAGTGCGAGTTCACCAATGAAATGTGCGACCTGCGCCGGCAACGCCATTCGGCGGCCGTGGAGTGCAATATGCGCATAGAATTGTCGTTGAGCAATGCGATGAATCGCCAGCAGCTTCCGCACGACCTTGACCCGTACCGCGCAGCCATTGCTCTGCATGCTTATATCGATGGGGTCATTGGCCAGTGGCTGCTGATCCCTGAAACCCATGACCTCTTCCATGAGGCCGAGCGCTGCGTCGATGCAGGGCTCGATATGCTGCGCCTGAGTCCTGCACTGCGCAACTGATTGCTGTAACAGTTAGTTTCTCTGGCCGTCAATCACAGGCTGTCGGATCATGACGTTCTACCCAGTATTATCTACAGCCTCATGACAATTTAATAGTTAGCCGACTAACTATTCATTTAGGTGCGCTGATCTGTCGCAGTCTCCGGACCTGGCGAACTCGGCCGATGCTGGCTATTCCCGACCGCGCAGCAACTTGTCAGGCAACGCGATGGCCACTGCCAACCCTGCCAGCGAAATCACCGCGCTGGCCAACAACAGGTGGCGAAAGATCAAACTCAACTCGATGCGCAATGGCGCCTGTGCCGCACCGGCGCTGGTGTTCAGGCTCGACAGCAGGGCGTTGCCGCCGGTGTGATTGGACGGCAGGTTCAAGCCCTGCAGCATCGCCAGCAACAGCGCCGACAGGCAGGCGACGCCCACCGCGCCGCCCAGTGATCGGAACAGCGCCAGGGTGCTGGTGGCCACGCCGATGTCCCGGGGTTGTACCGCGTTCTGCGCGCCCACCAGCGAGGTCGGAAACTGCAACCCGCAGGCGCAGCCGATCATCAGCATGAATACCCCGCTGGCCCAGGCGTTGTCGGGCGGGCTGTAGGCCGCAGCGACAATGGCAAACGGCAGGATTGCAGCACCCGCCAGGATGATCGGCTTGTAGCGGCCGGTCTGCGACGTGCGGCGTCCGCCATAGAACGCGCCGATCGGCATGCCGATGGCCAACGGCAACAGGTGCAAGGCCGCCGAATCCGCTCCAGCGCCCGTCACGGTTTGAAACCGTAGCGGCATGATCACGCTCAGACCGATGCTCTGAAAGGCGGTGAAGAACACCGCGAGCCAACTGAGCACCGCCGCCGGAACGGTGAAGAGTTTCATCGGCAGCAAGGGTTCGCGAAAGCGCCGCTCGTGCCAGACAAACACCATCAGCGCCAGCACCGCCAAGGCGAACAGGCCGCAGACCTGCGGGTCGACCAGGTGATGGCCCTGGCCCAGCTGCGTGATGCTCAGCAGCAGGCTGCCCAGCCCGAGGATCATCAGGAGCGTGCCGAGGTAGTCGATGACCGGCGTGCGCTTGGGGATCGGCAGGCCGGCCAGCTTGATCTGGATGTAGGCACAGGAGAACAGGCCCAGCGGCAAGTTGATCCAGAACACCCAGCGCCACGACACATACTCTGTCATGACGCCGCCCAGCACCGGGCCGAGCACACTCGCCAAGGCATACATGCCGCTGAAATAACCCTGGTAGCGCCCGCGCTCGCGGGGCGGCACGATGTCGCCGATGATCGCCTGGCTGACCGAGACCATGCCGCCGGCGCCGATCCCTTGAAGAATCCGCGCCAGCACCAGTTGCTCCATGCTCTGGGCCATGCCGCAGAACAGCGAGGCCAGGGTGAACAGGCTGGTGCCGAACAGGATCATGCGGCGCCGGCCATACAGGTCGCCGAGTTTGCCGTAGACCGGGGTCGCCACGGTCATCGCCACCATGTACCCGGAAATCACCCAGGCCAGCAGCTCGACATCGTTGAACTGTGCCGAGATGGCCGGCAAGGAGACAGCCACAATGGTCTGGTCCAGCGCGCCAAGGAAGATCGCCAGCATCAGCGCGACCAGCACGCTGCGGATGGCCGGGGCAGGTTGATTGAGGTGGGTCACGGGCAGGCCTGACGTGTCATGGGGCAGCGACATTAGGTCGCAGATCGAATGACGCGCAGTTTACTTCATTAGCTAGCTATTTAGCTGCCTACTGGACAATTTCATACGGCAGGCCGACATAGTTCTCGGCAATGGTCTGCCGGCCTGCTGCTGACTCGATGAAGTAATCCAACTCTGTCTGCTGGATGCGCCGGGTGAAGTCATCGGCCTCCGGGAAGCGGTGCAACATCGACGTCATCCACCAGGAGAAGCGTTCGGCTTTCCACACTCGGCGCAGGCAGATGCTCGAGTATTTTTCCAGCAGGTCGGTACGGCCGTCGGCATAGACCTTCTGCAGAATGTCGAACAAGGTGCTGACATCGCTGGCCGCCAGGTTGAGGCCCTTGGCGCCGGTGGGCGGCACGATGTGCGCGGCATCGCCCACCAGAAACATCCGGCCGTACTGCATCGGTTCCACCACGAAGCTGCGCAGCGGGGCGATGCTTTTCTCGATGCTGGGGCCGGTGACCATGCGCGCGCCAAGGTCGGCGGGCAGGCGCGATTTGAGTTCGTCCCAGAAGCGCTGGTCGGACCAGTCCTCGACCTTTTCCTCGGCATCCACCTGCACGTAGTACCGGGTGCGCGTGGCCGAGCGCATGCTGCACAGCGCAAAGCCCCGTTCGTGGGTGGCGTATACCAGCTCTTCATTGACCGGAGGGGTATCGGCGAGAATTCCCAGCCAGCCGAAGGGGTACACCCGTTCGAAGGTTTTCAGCGACTCGGCCGGAATGGCCTGACGCGCCACGCCATGAAAACCATCGCAACCGGCAATGTAGTCGCAGTCCAGGCGCAGGGTTTCGCCGTCTTGCTCGTAGCTGAGCCAGGGGCTGTCGGTCTTCATATCGTGGGGCTGCACGTTGCTCGCGCCATACACGGTAAAGGCGCCGCAGGCCTCGCGGGCCTCCATGAGGTCGCGGGTGACTTCGGTCTGGCCGTAGATCATCACCGTCTTGCCGCCGGTCAGGCCCTGCAGGTCGATGTGCACACGACGGCCCTGCACGGCCAGCTCAAAGCCGGTGTGCACCAGCCCTTCACGGTCCATGCGCTGGTTGACGCCCGCCTTGCGCAACAAGTCGACCATGCCCTGTTCCAACACGCCCGCGCGGATGCGGCTGAGCACGTAGTCAGGGGTTTGGCGTTCGAGAATGACGTTGGATATCCCGGCTTTGTGCAGCAATTGGCCGAGCAGTAGCCCGGACGGGCCGGCACCGATGATTGCGACTTGCGTCTTCATTATTATTGTCTCACGGGTTTTATAGTTGGTATGCCTTGCATTTTTCGCTTCAAGAGCCCTGAATTGAAGGCCGTTTCAACGTATTAGCCGGTACTTTTCGCTTATTTGTGCGATTAGCGAACAGGCCCTGTCCGCGGAGAACCACTTTGACCCAGCCCGTCGCGTCCCGCATTCCAGTGTTCAAGTTATACGGCGAAGGGCTGGCCTGGCCGACGCCCGACCTGCTGCATTGCGAGACCATTCCCAAGCGCAGCCGCCTGCACCATTGGGAGATTCAGCCGCATCGGCACGCCGACCTGTATCAGTTGCTGTATGTGCACCGCGGTCAGGCTCAAATAGACATCGAAGGCCAGCGTCAACTGATCACCCGCTCGGCGGTGCAGGTGGTGCCGCCGTTGTGTGTGCATGGCTTCCATTTTTCCGAAGACATCGACGGCTATGTGCTGACACTGGCCGCGCCGCTGGTCAGTCAGTTGCAGGCACAGATGGGCCCGGCCATGGCGGTCTTCGCGCGGCCAGCCAGCTACCCGGTGAGCGCTGACCGCGCCTACCTGAACCGGCTTTTTTCGGCGATTCAGCTGGAGTACCAGAGCGACCAGCCAGCGCGGGATGTGTTGTTGCATGCCTTGGTTGGCGCCGCCTTGGTATGGGTCGGACGGCAGGTGCTCAAGGGACGGGCGGCCGGTCAGATACCCGGGCGCAGCCAGGCGTATCTAAGCCAATTCATGCAGCGCGTGGAGCGCGATTTTCGCAGCCATGGCAGCGTCGAGGTCATGGCTCATGGCATCGGTATTTCGGTCGCTCACCTGAACAGCATCTGCCGCGAGCTGGCGGGCCAGTCGGCGTTGCAGATCATTCATCAGCGCCAGTTGCTCGAAGCCAAGCGCTGTCTGATCTACACCAACATGACGGTGGCGCAGTTGGCCGAGACCCTGGGGTTTGGCGATCCGGCCTACTTCTCCAGGTTTTTCCGGCGCCTGGCCGGCGTCTCGCCCAGCGCTTTTCGCGAGGCCGGCTAGACCGTCTGGCGCAACCGAGCCAGATCGCGCAACGGCGGGGCGCCGAACAGACGGCTGTACTCGCGGCTGAACTGTGACGGGCTTTCGTAGCCCACCTGATAGCCTGCCGCCGAGGCTTCCAGCCCTTGGTTGAGCATCAGACGCCGGGCTTCCTGCAGGCGCAATTGCTTTTGATACTGCAACGGGCTCATGGACGTCACGGCCTTGAATCGGTGATGCAGGGTGGACACGCTGAGGTTGACCTCACGGGCCAGCTCATCGATGCGCAGCGGTTCGTGAAAGTGGCTGTTGAGCCACTGGATCGCCCGGCTGACCCGATGGGTCTGGCTATTGCCCACAGCGATTTCATACAGCCGATGACCCTGCTGCCCACGCAGCAGGCGATAAAGAATTTCCCGACGCACCAAGGGCGCCAGCATGGCGATGTCCTTGGGGGTGTCCAGCAGCCGCACCAGCCGTAACACCGCGTCCAGCAGCGGCCCGTCCATGGCCTCGACGTACAGCCCGCGCCCCGTCGGCCGCGCCGGCACGCCCAAGGGCCCGGCTTCGGCGATCAGCGCATTGATTTCGGCCGGATCGATGTCCAGTCGCACCGACAGGCTGGGGTCGTCCGGGCTGGCTTCCAGAATGCGCCCGCTGATGGGCATCGCCACCGAGACCACCATGAAATTCAAAGGGTCATAGATATAGCGCTCATCGCCCAGCTGCACTTGCTTGCTGCCGTGGGCGAGGATACACAGGGCTGGTTGGGCCAGTGCCGGGAAGGACTGAGTGCAGTGGTCGTAACGCACCAGATGCAAGGGGTCGATAGCAGTCTTCAGGCAGCCTTCCAGCGTGACGTGGCGGCGAATCAGATCGGCCAGCTCGACCCGCTGCAAGTCCAGCGAGGTCGATAAACGAGAGGCGGGCAAGGGGTCGAGCTGGGTCATGGTCAAGCTCCGTGCGGGATGAGCCAATCGTACGATCATGCAAGCCAGCAGGGTAGTCGGATACTGCTCCCGGCTTGCCTGATTCTGCCGGGCGGTACGAGCGGTCGCTGTTTCAGGGCAATTATTGTCAGCAGACTTGCACAAAAACACGGGTCTTCGTCCCCCATCGTTAGCCGCAGCGAGCCCGCGCTTGCAGAATCAGGCAAGCGTTCGACAGGAATCGGCTAACGAACCCGGCAGCCGCCGGTTAATCTCTGTACCTGTCGGAGAGCCTGCCTGGTTCGCGGGGAACCAGGCTTTCTTCGGCACCCGCTTCAGGAGTGCAGAACATGACTCAACACATGATGGTCAGTCATTCAGCCTTTGTCCGGGCTCGTCCCGGCTATTCGGCCGCGCTGGGCGAGCGCCTGGTCTGCCTGCTCGAACCTTCAAGACACGCCCCTGGCTGCCTGCATTTTGCCCTGCAACATAGCCACTGTGACGATAGCCTGTGGCTGATCACCGGGTTTTGGAGCAGCCAGGAAGCCATGAGCGATTACTTCGCTTCGCCGGCCATGCAGATCTTCAGCGACGTGGTGCAGGATTTGCTGGTCAGCAGCCTGGATCTGCACACCTTCGAAAACGTCAACGCCAGCCAGGCCATGTTGCAGCAGCAGCGGGCCGGTTAGAATAGGGGTCCTTCATTGAACTGGCCGGGTTGATACTGTTTATGGCACGCAAGGTTTTCGAACAATTTGAAGCCGTATCGGCGGTGGTCCCCGGTGACGGCGGCTACAGTGCCGCCATCGCCGTCAAGGCGCTGGTGGACGGCGGCGCGCCGCGCTTCCACAAGATTCTCGATGGGCAAC
Source organism: Pseudomonas sp. dw_358 (assembly GCF_018449655.1). Taxonomy (GTDB): domain Bacteria; phylum Pseudomonadota; class Gammaproteobacteria; order Pseudomonadales; family Pseudomonadaceae; genus Aquipseudomonas. The sequence goes on along the minus strand of NZ_JAAVUX010000001.1, from coordinate 84,747 downwards.
ACTTCGGCAAGGCTCACGAGGCTGATCAGGCCGCCAGCGACCGGCTGCAAGCGTTGCGCAATGTCGACAGCGACGGCGAACTGATCTGGGCCTGAAAGACGGGGCCTATTTGGGGCGGAACATCTTGAACTTGGCCTCTTCGCCCAGCTGGAAGTAATCCGCCGGGCCGCCCCCGCGCAGAATCGGCTCGGCGGCGGCGGTGTCGTAGACGCCCTCCTTGAGCAACCAGCTGGCGATGTGCACGGCCACCACTTCACCTAGCACCAGCCAGCTGGGTACCGGTTGCTGATCGGCGCGCTTGAGCTGGATGATCTGGGTGACCTTGCATTCAAATGACACCGGGCTTTCCTGGACGCGCGGCACTGCGATGATGCGCGAGGCTACCGGCGTCAGCCCACTGAGGACAAACTCGTCGACGTCGGGGCTGACGGCCGCGCAGCTCTGATTCATCGCTTCGGCCAGGGGCCGGGTGGCCAGGTTCCAGCCGAACTCGCCGGTCTTCTCGATGTTGTTCAGGCTGTCTTTGCGGCCCACGCTGGAGAAACCGATGATCGGCGGAATGTAGTTGAAACCATTAAAAAAACTGTAAGGCGCCAGGTTGAGCCGGCCCTGAACGTCCTGGGACGAAATCCAGCCAATGGGCCGCGGCCCGACGATCGCATTGAACGGGTCGTGGGCCAGGCCGTGGCCCTTGGAGGGTTCGTAGAAATGGATTTCGTCCGGCATGGAGGCAGGTCCTGGTCATGGAAAGGGCCAGTGTAGCGCTATCCTGCCGGACTGCGTCGTCCGGGGTCTTGTGCAGGATCGAGCTTGCTCGGGAACACCACCCTGCGATGTACGGGATACACCGCCTCGTTGAATTCCCGAGCAGGCTCGGTCCTGCAGCTATTGGTCGAGCCGTTACCGCACGCGAAACCGCTTCATCAAGCTGCTCACCCGCCCATTGGCCGCCAACAGATCCCGGGTATTGCTGTCACTGGCTTCACCACTGCGCAACAGCTCGTCGACCATGTGACGGATCTGCACCATGCTGCGGTTGATTTCTTCGGTCACGGCGCTTTGCTGCTCGGCGGCGGTGGCAATCTGGGTGCTGAGGTTATTGATCTGCCCCACCGAGCTGGCCATCTCGTCCAGCCCGGAGTTGACCCGTGCAGTGGCGTCGGCTGCCGACTGGCAGCTGGCCTGGGTCTGTTCCATGGCGGTCACCGAGGTGATCACCCCGCGGGTCAGGCGGCCGAGGACCTCGTTGATCTCGCTGGTGCTTGCCTGAGTGCGGGCGGCGAGGGCGCGTACCTCATCGGCGACAACGGCAAAGCCTCGCCCTTGTTCGCCCGCCCGCGCCGCCTCGATGGCTGCGTTCAGGGCCAGCAGGTTGGTCTGCCCGGCAATGGCACCGATCACGCCCAGGGTTTCGGTGATGCGCTGGGCATCCTGCTGCATGCCTTCGACCTTGGCCGTGGCGCTGGCCACTTCGTCCACCAGGGCGACCACGCTGTTGGACGCTTCACTGACGATGATCCGCGAGCGGTCGGCGTGCTCGTTGGCGCGTTGGGTGAATTCGGCGGTTTCGGCAGCATTCTGCGCGACGTTTTCCGCCGTCGAGCTCATTTCGTTGATGGCTGTCACGGTCTGGTCGGTTTCCGAGGCGTGGCGCACCAGAATCTCGCTGGTCTGCTGGGAGGTGCGTTGCAGCGCGTCCAGGCTTGAAGCCATGGCGCCGGTGGCATCGTTGACCTCGCCGATCAGATTCTGCAGGTAGCCGATGAACTTGTTCACCGAATGACCGATCGCGCCCACTTCATCCTCGGCGCGAATGATAATGCGTTTGGTCAAGTCGGCATCCCCGGCCGACAGCGCATCGATATTCAGCTTGAGTGTGCGCAGGCGCTGAGTCAGCTTGCTGATGGCGAAGACTTGCAACAGCACCAGCAGGATCACCAGCGGAATCTGCAACCAGCCCAGGGTCTTGAGCACGTCGTCGCGCTGCGCGGTCAGCAGCGACTTGGGCAGTGCGGTGGCCAGGTACCACGGCGTGCCTTCGATGCTGCGCAGGAAGAACACGCTGGTGGTGCCCGCGTTATCGAACTCCGCGCGCTGCGGGCCCTGGTCGCGGCGGGCCATGGCGGCCTGCAACTGGGCGGCGAACGGCACGCTGCCGGCGAGCTCGGAGATGTTCTTCAGCACGATCGGGCTGTTGATGTGAGTGGTGTTGCTGATGATCTTGCCGTCGCCCTCGACGATGAGCATTTCAGCGCTCAGGTCTTTCTCCTTGCGGGCTACCAGGTCATTGAAGAAACCCAGGGTCACGTCGATGGTCGAGACGCCGTAAGGCGCGCCATTCTTGAGAATGCTCATGGCGCAGTTGGTACGCGGTTCGGCGCTGGCGTCGTCCTTGTAGGCGGCGGCCCAGGCGCATTGGCCGGCCGGAGTGGCAAGGCCGCCCTTGTACCAGCTCTGGTCGTAATAGTTGGGCGCGGCGTCGCTGTTCCAAAAGGTGTTCACCGCCAGCTTGCCGGAGGCGTCGCGGTGCCAGAAGGTGCTGTACTTGTTGCGTCCAGGTGCGCGCTGGTTGGGCAGTGGCCAGATACCGCCGCCGAACACTTTCAATTCGCCGTACTGGTCCACCAGGCCTGGCAACACCACGTCGATGGCATCGCTGTCGAGCAGAGGAATGGTCTGGGTAATACTGCGTTGCTGGGCCTGTACTTTATTGAGTTCGCCCTTGATCTGGTCCGCCACTTCGCCCACGCGGTTGAGTGCGACCTGCTCTTCAGTGGCGCTTAACTTGGGCGCGACCAGTTGGCTGATGCCGACCACGGTCAGCGCCAGCAACACCAGCATGAAAAGAAGCAGGAATAGCGTATAGCGGGCCTGGATGGTTCTGAACATAAGGAGCACCTGTGCGGGGCGAGATTGTTGTTATCGAAAGCTCGATAGCGTCATCGACGGCACAGGGGCAAGCTTGAGGGTGATCCGACGGAAGGCCGTTCAGCGGCCTTCGTCGGTCAGGCCGGGTTACTGAAGGACAAAGCTCTGTTGCTTGACGTCGGCCGAATCCAGGCCGATCTGCACCAGGAACTGCCCCGGCTCGTCGGCATATTTGAGCTGGCTGTTGTAGAACTTCAAGTCATCTTCGCTGAGGGTGAAGTGCAAGGTGCGGGACTCACCGGCCTTGAGCATGACTTTCTGGAAGTTCTTCAGTTGCTTGACGGGCTGGGCCAGGGATGCGGCCACGTCACGCAGGTACAACTGCACCACGGTGGCACCGTCACGCTCGCCGGTGTTGCTCAGGGTCACGCTGGCCTCCAGCGTGCCGCCGCGCTTCATGGTGGGGCTGGAGAGGGTGATGTCCGACAATTTGAAGTCGGTGTAGCTTAGCCCGTAACCGAACGGCAGTTGCGGCCCCGGCTCTTGGTCGAAGTACTGCGAGCGGTAGTTGGGCTGCTCGCCCGGAACGAACGGGCGGCCGATGCTCAGGTAGTTGTAATACACCGGCACCTGGCCCACCGAACGTGGAAAGGTCATCGGCAGCTTGCCGGACGGATTGTAGTCACCGAACAGAACATCGGCGATGGCATGACCGCCCTCGGTGCCGGCGAACCAGGTTTCCAGCAGCGCGTCAGATTGCTGCAGCTGAGGCTCCAGGGCCAGCGGACGGCCGTTCATCAGCACCAGCACCAATGGCTTGCCAGTGGCTTTCAAGGCATCAAGCAACGCGCGCTGCGGGGCCGGGATGTCCAGGGTCGAACGGCTGGCCGACTCATGGGACATGCCCCGCGACTCGCCCACGGCGGCGACAATCACATCGGCGCTCTGCGCGACCTTCACGGCTTCAGCGATCATGTCGGCGGCCGGACGCGGATCAATCTCCACTTCCTTGCGGTCGAGTATGATGTGGTTGAGGAACGCCAGTACCCGTGGGTCATCGCTGACGTTGGCGCCTTTGGCGTAGAGGATCTTCGCCTTGTCACCCACGGCATCGCGCAGGCCCTGCAGCACGGTCACCGACTGTTCCGGGATGCCGGCAGCCGACCAGCTGCCCATCATGTCGATGGGGGCGTTGGCCAGCGGGCCGATCAGGGCGATGCTGCCTTGTTTCTTCAGCGGCAGGGTGTGGTTGTCGTTCTTCAGCAGGACCAGGGTCTTGCGTGCGACGTCGCGGGCAGCCTCGCGGTGCAGACGGCTTTCGGCATTGATATCGGCCGGATCATCCACAGCCTTGCCGATGCGCCGGTACGGGTCGGCAAACAGGCCCATGTCGTATTTGGCGCCGAGCACGTCACGCACCGCGTTGTCGATGTCGCGCTGCTGGATTTCACCGGAGGCCAGCAGCTTGGGCAGCTGCTCGCCATAGACCTTGTCGTTCATGCTCATGTCGATGCCAGCCTTGATCGCCAGCTTCGCCGCTTCGTGGCCGTCGGCGGCCACACCGTGTTTGACCAGTTCGAGAATGGCGCCGTGGTCGCTGATAGTCACGCCCTTGAAGCCCCAGTCCTTGCGCAACAGATCCTGCATCAACCATTTATTGGACGTGGCCGGCTGGCCGTTGATCGAGTTCAACGCCACCATCACGCCCCCGGCGCCGGCATCCAGGGCGGCGCGGTAGGGCGGCAGGTAATCCTGGTACATGCGCACCGGGCTCATGTCCACGGCGTTGTAGTCGCGGCCGGCCTCGACCGCGCCGTAGAGGGCGAAGTGCTTGACGGCGGCCATGACGTGGTCGGGTGCGGCCGGGTCATTGCCCTGGAAGCCATCCACCATGACCTTGGCGATGCGCGACACCAGGTAGGTGTCCTCGCCGAAGCCTTCGCTGGTACGGCCCCAGCGGGCGTCACGGGAAATGTCGACCATGGGGCCGAAGGTCATGTCGATGCTGTCGGCGGCGGCTTCCTGGGCGGCAACTTTCGCGCTCAGGCCAATGGCGTCCATGTCCCAGCTGGCCGCCAGGCCCAGGCTGATGGGGAATATGGTGCGGTGGCCGTGGATCACGTCGTAGGCGAAAAACATCGGAATCTTCAGGCGGCTGCGCAGGGCAGCGTCCTGCATCGGCCGGTTTTCGTCGCGGCTGACCGAGTTGAAGGTGCCGCCGATGTTGCCGGCGGCGATCTCCTGACGAATTTGCGGCTTGGTCATTTCCGGACCGATACTGATCAGGCGCAGTTGGCCGATCTTCTCTTGCAGGGTCATGCGCTGCATCAAATCGCGGATGAATACTTCTTTGCTTTTGAGCGGCGACGGCGGGGTTTGAGCAAAGGCCGGAAGGGCGGCCAGGCTGACCAGAACGGCGAGCGCGGAAAGTCTTTTCATTTATGGTTTTCTCTAGGCTGGCCACAGCGTTGGGGAAAACGGCCAGCCGAAGTGGGATGAGCGGGTGCTGTCAGAAAAATTACAGGGCCTCTTTTAGCCTATCCCATGAAGTGACTGCAACCGCCAGCCTGCGCGGCGTTGGTCGAAATTGGGCAAATTCCCCGAGGCTTTGCTTTAAACTGCCGGGTTTGCGGGTCTCGCCCGCTTTCAGAGGTGTTTGGTCGATGTCAGTTTCAGCTCGCCTGGTGCGTGATCCGCTTGCCGATTTTCTTGCCCTGCTCGACACCAGCCTGCAGCAAAACGCCTTTCTCAAGCTGGTGCTGGCGCGCTATGCCGGCAGTGAAGCCGAGCTGCAACGTCTGATCATCAAGCGGGTGACGGTCAAGGAGCAGGCTTGCCTGTCCTTCGTCTATCGCTACAAGACCCGTGACATCACCAAGAACCTGGGGCTGGAAGAGGCCCAGGGGCTGATCGCCACGCTGTTGCCCGAGAGCTTTCGCAACGCGCACCTGCTGACCCTGACCGACGAGCTGCAACTGGAATTCAGCAAGAAGGGCAAGCCGGTGCTGCACCGCAACGCACTGCAACAGGCCCTCGAGGCGCCAACGGCGGGTGCCCATGACCGCGAGAAAAAGCGCTACCTGGAGCTGTCCCGGCCGTTTCTGCGTGACTTGGGCGTGACCGATGCCCAGCAGCAACTGATCCCGGCCATGTCGCGCAAGTGGAGGCAGATCAACAAGTTCATCGAGGTGTTTTCCCATGCCTTCGCCAGTGCCGGACTCGCCGACGAGCAGCCGGTGCGCGTGGCGGATTTCGGCTCGGGCAAGGGCTATCTGACCTTCGCCATCCATGACTATTTGAGCAACACCTTGCAACGCCAGGCCCAGGTCACCGGCGTCGAGTTGCGGGCCGACATGGTCAGCCTGTGCAACAGCGCAGCCGCGCGCCTGGAGAACCCGGGGCTGGTTTTCGAACACGGCGACGTGCGCACGGTGGTGCCCAGCGCCATCGACGTGATGATCGCCCTGCATGCCTGCGATATTGCGACCGACTACGCCATCCACACGGGTATCCGGACGGGCGCGGCGATCATCATGTGCTCGCCGTGCTGCCACAAGCAGATCCGCCTGCAGATCCAGAGCCCGGCCTTGCTCAAGCCGATGCTGCAATATGGTTTGCACCTGGGGCAGCAGGCAGAGATGGTCACTGACAGCCTGCGCGCGTTGTACCTGGAGGCCTGTGGCTATGAGACCAAGGTGTTCGAGTTTATTTCGTTGGAGCACACCAACAAGAACAAGATGATTCTGGCGGTCAAGCGCGCTCAGCCTGAAGATCCGGCGGTGTTGCTGGGACGGATCGAGGAATTGAAGGCCTTCTACGGGATTCAGGAGCATTGCCTGGAAGTGTTGTTGCGCGGGGATGGGCTGTTGGGCTGAAGACTGGCGGGTTCCCTGTAGGGCCGAGCTGGCTCGGGAGCCCGCCCCGCGTTGCGTCAGATGTTTCGCAATGTTGATTTCCCGAGCAAGCTCGGTCCTACCTGCGTTTCTTGCCTGCCACCGCCGGCACTGGCACATTCAATTCCGGCAGCCCCAACGGATGACTGGTGGCGTCGAAAAACGCGATCTCTACGCCCAGCCCCTCGAACAGCGTCGCGTAATGGCGCTTCTGGCTGATCACCCAGGCATCGCTGAGCGGGAAAATACCGATGGCCAGATATTCGGGCCGCGCCTGGCGCAGCGCATCGATGATGTGCGCATCCTCCGCATTGAGCTTGTGCCCGAACAGGCACAGGCCGCCGACATGCCGGGCCAGTTCGCCGTGGCACCAGCTCAAATAATCGTTGTGGCGAATGCTGCGCAGCTTGTCTTCACTGGGTCCTTCGCTGACGAACAGCGGGACGTCACCCGGTGTATTGATCGCAAACCCGTCCAGCAGCGCGCTGCCGCTGGCCAGCCGTTGGCGGCTGCTGCCATCGACATTCTTCAGCAAGTGCAGGCCACCATGCAGGTAGAGCACCCGATGTGCCGCCTGGGGCGGGTGGCGCTGATCGAAGCCGTTGTCCTCATGGAACACATCGGCAAAACCCTCGGGCGCCTGCATCACTGCCCAGTGACACAACAGATCGTAGTTGCTGCTGTACACCGTTGAGTAGCGCCGCAGCTCGGTGTTGATGGCGGTCAGGGTGGCATCCGGTACGCGCTGGAAGGGGATATGCACGCTGCGAATGGCGTGGATCAGGGCTTCCTTGATGGCGTAATAGCGATTAAGAGGCGATGTCGAGCCGATCGCCAGCGCCGCATTGACCCGCACCGTGCTGTTGAGGCTGGCCAGAACTTGCTCGAAGCTCTGGGTGGTCAGCGAGCGGAACAGCGCCAGGTCTGTTTGCCCCAGTGGTTTGTTGCGCACTTTCTGCGCGCGTTCGAACAGCGAGTCGTAGGCGAAATTGCGCCATACAGCCCGGCTGGCGCCGTTGCCCATCAGCAGTCCGGTGCAGCGCTCGGTGCCCTGCAGAGTGCGCCAAGGGGCGAGGCTGGCATCCAGTCGATCAAGATCCATAGTGAGTTTCAGCTATCCGGCAATGATTCAGGCGGCGACTTTAGCATGGGACACATCGCTGTCATGCGGCGCGCCGACTATGCTGCTGGCGAACCTTGTCCACGGCCCATTCAAAGGAAGTACGCATGTCGGCACACTGGAGCAAACACCTGGGGGTCGGCGCCTTGCTGCTGGCCAGCGGTCTTGACGTTTCGCGGGCGGAAGATCCGGCCACCCTCGCTGAGCGTGCGGGCATTCCAAGGCCGGCGGTGATCGCCCATCGCGGTGCATCTTTCGACGCACCCGAGTCCACACGAGCCTCCTACCTGCTGGCCCGCGAGCTGGGTGCCGACTACCTGGAAATGGACCTGCAGCGCACCCGCGACGGGGTCTTGATCGTGTTGCATGACGATACCCTGGAGCGCACCACGGACGTGGCCCGCAAGTTTCCGGAACGCAAGGACAAGCCGGTCAGCGATTTCACCCTGGCGGAGCTCAAAACCCTCGACGCCGGCAGTTGGTTCAACGTGGCGCATCCAGACCGGGCGCGGCCGGCGTTCGACAAGCTGCACATCTTGACCCTCGATCAGGTGATCGACATCGCCGAGGGCAATCCGGCCCACCGGCCCGGGCTATATATCGAGACCAAGGTGCCTAAACAGTTTCCCGGCATCGAGCGCGACCTCAAGCACGTGCTCAAAGCCCGTGGATGGTTGCAAGGCACGCACAAGGTTGTGCTTCAGACCTTCGACAAGGACAGCCTGGTCCTGCTGAACAAGGAGATGCCTCAGGTGCCGAAGGTGCTCTTGTTGTGGGTCGGGGAGGGCAGTATCGAGCCGCAGTCCAGCGTGACCTTCGCCGAGTCCGGGGCCAGGGACAAGGCGGCGTACTACGCCAGCCAGCAACCGAGGGATCGCGCCGAATTCGAGCGCTGGCTGGACATCGCCAAGGCGGGGGGCGCCGTGGGCACGGGGCCTGGCGCCGCACTCATCCACGGCGGTGAGCAGAGCTATATGGACCTTGCCCAGCCGTGGATGAATCAGCTGACCCACGACAAGGGCCTGCTGGTGCACGTCTATGCCGCCGACGAGCCAGAGGATTTTCAGAAGCTGATGGACGCGGGCGTTGACGGGATCTTCACCAACCGCACCGCCGAACTATTGAAGTTCTACGGCCGGCCGGCACAGAGCAGTGTCGAGCAGATATTGGGCTGGCAGGGCTATTAAGGCAGCAACGGAGCGTCGGGGGCGCCCACCCTCTCGGCCTGATGCTGCAACACCAACTCGGTGCGCAACTGGCCGATGGTCTCGTTGATGAAGTCGGCATTGCGGTCCAGGGTATCCAGTGCACTGCGCACATTGCCCGCGACGTCGGCGTCGTCGGCGCGGACCTCGATCCACAGGGCCAGCTCTTCGATCGCGGCGGCCAGCGCCAGCTGGTTTTCATAGAGTTTGTCGAGCATCGCCGGCAATGAATGTTTGTCGTGCATAGGGCAGCTCCTGCAGGTTGAATCATCTTGTAAAGCTAGGGACCGCGCACCGGTGCGGTCGTTCTGATTCTCTCGACCCCGCATCGATTTCATTGATCGAGGGCTCTGGCTCAGGGCTCATGGCGGCATACCGCTCAGCGGCCAAGTAGCATTTCGGCTCAAGCTGAAACGTTTAAGGCCGATAGCGAAGGCATCACCGTTGATGTCCAAAGGCCACTCATGAACCTCCGCTCCCTGAACATTGCCTCACGCTCTCTACTCTGTTTCGGTTTCTTCGCTGTACTGGTGGCCTCCCTGGGACTGTTTTCGCTGATGCAGTCCGCCGATCTCAAGGCGTCTCGCGAGCTTCTGCAAAACAACGTCATGCCGACGATCCGCATCATCGCCCAGGTCAAAAGCGATCTGCTGAGCATCCGCCTGTACAACGGCAGTCTGCGCACCGCTCAGGATGCCCCTACCGCGGCCATGGCCCAGCAACGCATCAGCCAGGCGCGCAGTGGCCTGCAATCGGATGTCGAGCAGCTCAAGCCCTTGATCATCACCCCTAAAGGGCAGCAATTGTTCGCCAGCATCGAGCGCGATGTCGAAGCTTATCTGGCCGTGCACGCGCGTTTCATTGACGCCGCTCAAAACAAACGCGATGACGTGATCAGCAGCCTGACCTCCGCCAGCGGCGAAATGACTCAGGCTGCCGAAAAGCTCAGCGGCGATTTCAACGAGATGGGGCAACTTGCTGACCTGAAGGTGAGCAACTCGGAGATGGCCGCCAACCAGGCCTATGTGTCATCGCGCAACGTCATTATCGGCTCGGTGCTGGTGGCGCTGGTGGCCACCCTGTTGCTGGCCAGCCTGTTCACCCGCAGTCTGACGGCTCCGATTGCCAAAGCGCTGGCCGTGGCCGAGCAGATTGCCCGCAACGATTTCAGCCAGCACATCGAAGCCGCCGGTCGTGACGAGCCGGCTCGCCTGCTGGCCGCATTGGCGGTCATGCAGCAGAACCTGCGTCGCACCCTGGGCGAGCTGGGTGACTCATCGAACCAGTTGGCCTCCACCTCCGAGGAAATGAGCGCGGTCACCGAGGAGGCCCTGCGCGGCATCCAGCGCCAGAACGACGAAATCAACCAGGCCGCTACCGCCATTAACCAGATGAGCGCGGCGGTGGAAGAGGTGGCGCGCAACGCCTCCATGGCTTCCAGTGCCGCCCGTGACTCCAGCGCGTCGGCCGAGCATGGTCGTCAGCGCGTCGAGGAAACCGTTCAGGTGATCGGCCAGTTGCACAGCGCAGTGGGCGCCACCGCCAGCGAAATCGACGGGCTGGCCGTGCAGGTGCAGAGCATCAGCGGCGTGCTGGAAGTGATTCGCGGCATCGCCGACCAAACCAACCTGCTGGCCCTCAACGCGGCCATCGAGGCTGCGCGTGCGGGCGAGGCGGGCCGTGGCTTTGCCGTGGTCGCCGACGAAGTGCGGGCGCTGGCCCATCGGACCCAGCAGTCCACCGCCGAGATTGAAAAAATGATCAGCTCGATCCAGGGCGGCGCCTCCAAGGCTGTCAACGCCATGAGCACCAGCAGTGATCGTGCCCGGACCAGCCTTGAGGTGGCCGAGGCCGCCGGCGAGGCGCTGGCGCAGATCACCGCGGCCATCTTGCTGATCAATGAGCGCAACACCAACATTGCCACCGCCACCGAGCAGCAGGCCCAGGTGGCGCGCGAGGTAGACCGTAATCTCACCAGTATTCGCGATTTGTCGACCCAGACGGCAGCCGGGGCTCAACAGACCTCGGTGGCCAGTTCCGAGTTGTCGCAATTGGCGGTGGGGCTGAATCAGGTGGTCATGCGTTTTCGGGTATAAGCGTCAAACCCGGGCCTGATCATGAAACCGCTCTGGCTCGGGCTTTTGTTGTCACACATTCGGTCTACTCTGAGCCGAGCTGGAGTAGAATCGTCTGGAATGACTTCCTGCCGTAATGGCTAAATGATATAAGCGCACCCTCGAAGTGGCGCACCACAGGGCGATGGACGCCCGGCGCATTACTGACACCTTGGCAATGGAAGCGTTCAGGCACGGTCGGCAACCAAATGGCCGATTCGTGGTCAGTAGAGGCGGCGCAGACTTGCTTAATTAGGCCCGGCTCCGGGCAACCTAGCCACAGCGACACACAAGCACGAAACCGCGAGCTGGCGTCCCTGCGACCCGCCCGGTTTCACACTGATCGCCTGCGGGCGAGTTCGTGACGGCGCGCCGGAAGTCCTGAGTCGACGGACGGCAACTCGATGATGCGATTCAAGGACTGGCCCATGAAAGTTTTCGGTATCGATTTGTACACTGGCACGCTCAACGAGTTCATCAAGGAACTCGACGTGCTCAGCGCTGGCCCCTATGGCTATGTGGTGACGGCCAACGTCAACCATGTGGTGATGTTGGAGCACGATCGTCATCAAGGTTTGATCGCGGCCTATGATCAGGCGGCCTATCGCATCTGTGACAGCCGTATTCTATTGCCCTGGATGAACCGCCTGGGCGCCAATATTTCCGAAGTGATCCCCGGCAGCACCCTGACTGTGGCGATGCTCGACGTGGCCCAGCAGAACGCCTGGTCCATTACCGTCATCGGTTGTGAAGACGACGTGATGGAAAGCCTGCACGCCAAGTACCCGGCCGTGCGCTTCAACCATTACAACCCTCCCATGGGCTTCATCAAGCAGCCGGCCGAGGTGGAAAAGGCGGTGGACTTTGTTGTAGCCAACCCGGCTCGCCTGATCATTTTCTCGGTGGGCGCGCCACGTCAGGAAGAACTGGCACTCAAGGTGCTCCAGCGTGGTGGTGCGGTGGGTGTCGGGTTGTGCGCGGGCGCGTCGTTGAACTTCGTCGCCGGCAAGGTCAAGCGTGCCCCCGAGTGGGTGCAGAAGCTTTCCCTGGAGTGGGCGCACCGCATTCTTAGCGAGCCCCAGCGTTTGGCCAAGCGCTACATTGTCGACTTGTATCGCATCATTCCCATTGTCCTGCGTGAAATGTCCAGCCGCCGCCGCGGGGACCATGACCGTCAGGAGTCCTGAGGCCATGCGCGTGTGGACATTGACCCTGGCGGCCCTGGCATTGGTTGCCGTCAGCCCGGTGCAAGCGCGAGACCTGCGGCCCAAGGACTTGCAGATGTGCCAATGGGGCGCCGAGACGGCGCGCAATGCGCAGCAGTCCAAGCTCTCCGGCGTCACGTTATGGACCGCGCGCCACCGCGTGCAGGTGCGACACTATGCCCAGCCGTGGATGCACAAGATGGCGCTGGGCATCACCGACCAGACCTATCACAGCAAGAGCCGCCTGCGCCCGCTGGCAGTGAAGAAGGCGTACTACGACGGCTGCATCAAGCACGAGTTGGCGCGCCGATAAAGATGATCCCGGCGCGCCTGCGCTGAGGCGTGCCAGGGTTCGGGGGGTGATGTCCGCCTTGAACCACTTCTCCGATAACGTCTTCACCGTGCCGTCAGCCAGACGGCAGCACGCGGAAGTACGCCGCCTGATTGCGTCGTTGGCCGAGGGTCAGCTGCCGGTGCTGTGAGTCAGGCCAGTCAGGGTGTCGGCGATGCCTTTGGTCCTTTGCGCGGTGCCTTCCGTCATGCGGCTGGAGTCCTCCAGGGCAATGAGCAAGGCGCGCAGCGAACTGACGGCACTGGATTGATCGTCGATCTGTTGGGCCACCCGCTGGATCTCGCCGGACAGCAGGTCAATGTCGACGCCGATTTCAGCCGCATTCTTGCGGGTGATTTCCGCCAGCTTGCGCACTTCATCGGCCACTACGGCGAAGCCACGGCCCATTTCCCCGGCACGCGCTGCCTCGATGGCGGCGTTGAGGGCCAGCAGGTTAGTCTGACCGGCAATCTGCTGGATCACCTGGACGATGGATTGAATGCGCAGACTCGATTGCGCCAGCTCGCGGGCGCCGCCCACCGCCTCTTCTGCCTGAGTCGACAAGCTGTCCACCGTACTGCCGGCCTGAGCGGCCACGCTGTTTTGCTTGTCGATGGTACCGGCCAGATCATCCATGGACAGGTGCAGCTCGCCAGAGTAGTGCTTCAGCTGTTCGGCAATGGCTTCCTGCTGCTGGCTGGCGTGGCTGAGCACCTGGCCCAGGTCGGTCAGGCCGTTGAACACCGGCCGGATATTGTCATCCAGCCCGGTCATGTCCAGGGCGCTGGTGAAGTCATTGCCTTTAAAGGCCATGATCTGCTTGACCACCACATGGTTGAGACCGGACAGCTTCTTGATCTGCCGGCGCAGGAAGAACGCCTTGAATTCGCCATAATGGGCGATGAAATTATCGACATATTCGTCACGGAAGGCCGTGCCTTGAGGAACGTGGAAAAAGAAGATCGCGGTGAGCGTCTGGTTGAGGTTCAGGCCCAAAATTTCGCCGAAAGTGGAGAAGCCGGCCAGTGGCACATCGCCGAAGATCCCCGCCATGGCGCTCAAGTCACCGCCGTTGTTCAGGCGGCGCAGGATGCAGTCGTTGAGGATGGCGGCCACCGGCTGACCACTCTTGCCCTGCAGAAAACGCTGAAAATCGGCGCGGGTCGATTCCTTGATCGAAGTGCGCTTGACCATGACCAATTCTTCTCCGGGCGCGACGTCGCAGAACAACTGCACGATCTGCTGGCCGTGGTCGATGCGGGCGATGGAGCGCACAAACAGCTCGTCACCCACGCGGATGGCGAATGAGTAGTCGGCCAGTTGTTTGTCCAACTGCTCGGGGCCGCATTTGAAGGCGTCGCAGAGCGCACGGACCATGGTCTTGATGTTGCCGGCGCTGTCGATCACCTGGTGAATGGTGCGGTCCTCCACCGAGGCGGTCAGCACGCTGAAACTCAGGCTGGAGGGTTCGAAATTCTGGCTTTTGAACACCCCGAAGCGCACATCGGGCGGCGTCTTGATGAACACGATCTGGGCATGGTTCTGGTAGCTGCGTTGGCCGTCATGGATCAGGGTCTGCTTGAAGTCATCCTTGCCACCGGCCGAGCCGCCGACGAACAGGCACGGAAAACGGCCCGACTCGTAAAGGGCTTCCATGAAGAACGACTCTGATGCCGAGAGGCCGTCGAACACCACGTAGGCGAGGGTATCGCGGTGGTCGATGGCGGTCTTGACCTGCACCCGCTTGATATTGCCCACCAGCTTGCCGATCCGGTCGCGCATGGGCAGGCGTTTGCCACCGGCACGGATGTCCTCGCACTCCAGCGGCACCATGACCACTTCCGCCGAGGCCACCACGCTGCGGTCGAACAGTTGCAGCACCACGCGGTCCCAGCGGCTGCCGGTGGGGCAATACAGCTGGCCGGGGCTGTTGCACAGCTCGCCAGACGTGGTGCACAGGCTGATCACTGCGCCGGCGAAGCGTTGACGCAAACGTTGGGCGACCTGATCGATGTCGACGTGGGGGGAGACAAAACCCGTGATCAACACCGGGACCAGGCGCACGTCTTCCAGCTTGGCCGCCAGTTCTCCCGACGTGCACACCAGGCTGAGGGCGCCTTTGCTCGATCCGTGCTGCTTGCTGAAAAGGCTCATCGGGTTCATGGCGGGGCTCGTCGATAATGAGAGAGGCGCGCGGCTGCCGGGGGCAGATGCAGGTTATTGTTCCTGCTGTATCGACTGGGATGGGGTTGGCTGAAGGGCGTTGGTCGAGTTCGGGGAGCAGGCAATGAGGCCGCGTTGCACGGCCTCACCGGGGTGTTTCTCAGACGCGGACCAACCGCCCTGCCGGGAATAAAGCCCGCTCGGCCACCGGGCCAAAGATCAAGCCCAGGCTGCCCCACAGGGCAATCTGGATGCCCAGCGATGCGGTCCGGAATTTCCACAGCGTGACCGCCGAGAAGTTGTCCGGCACTTCGTTGATGGTGGGAAACAGCGCCGCGGCCACGATGACAATGGCCAGGTAAATCGCCACGCCGCCAATCGCACCGTTCCACAGCCCGGAGCGCGCGATGAGCTTGCGTCCCGCATTGACCGCGATTACAGCGGCCACCACTGACACCAGAATCATCAGAAAGAACAACTTGGTGCGTTGGCCAATGGTATTCGGGTCACCCACCGACGGCGGGTTCGGCGGATAGACCAGACCGGGCACCAGAAACACCGTGACGAACGCGGCCAGTGCCAGCAATGCCGCCAGCCCGCGTGGGCCGATCTTGCCGATACGCCCCAGCGAATAGGCGAACACCAGCGCGAAGAGCCCGCCCAGCGCGGTGCTGTACACCATCACACCGGTGAACAGGCCGAAAGTGCTTTGCACCTCGCGGCTCACCAGTTCCGGCTCTTCGGCATCACCGTGCATGTGGGCCATGCCTTCCTCGAAGGCAATCGCACGGTCCACCTGGGGCTCGCCAAACACTTTGGCGAAGCCGAATGCCAGGATGCCCGCGATCAGACCGACGAGCATGCCCCTGACGAGTAAACGACCAGTCATGTCAGAACCTCAGGGGATCAGTGGCAGGGGAAGCCCAGCAGGTGGCGGCCGTCGTGCACGAATTCGTGGACATACATGCCCTTGAACATCGCGGTGGCGCCTTGTTCGGCACCCACGAAATACAGCGCCAGCATCAGCAGCAGACCGCCGAAGATCGCCCAAGGCAAGACTTCGCCCAGCGGGATGGCAGGGATGGCGACATCGGTTTGAGAAGAAGCGGTATAAGCCATGATGACCTCAGGGATTACGCGTCCCGACAACGGTTGATTTGACGAAGGAAGGTCTGGCTTACGGCATGAAGCCGACTACAGTGGCGCGACCGCGGCGGTTTTTGACCGACTTCTTCCTTCGCTACAATTTTTTGGAGCGACCGCAGTGTACGCGTTCGTCCTCGGCCTTGCACCTTATGCCAGCTCGGCGCGCAACTGCCGCGCCGCAGCCACCATGTTCACCAACGCCGCTTGCGTTTCGGCCCAGCCTCGGGTCTTCAGCCCGCAGTCCGGGTTGACCCACAAACGCTCGGCCGGCACGTGTCGGGCCGCCTTGCGCAGCAGGTCGGCCATCTCGGCACTGCCCGGCACGCGAGGTGAATGTATATCGTAGACGCCCGGGCCGATGTCGTTGGGGTAATCGAACGCCTTGAACGCTTCGAGCAGCTGCATGCCCGAGCGCGAGGTCTCGATGGTGATGACGTCGGCGTCCATCGCGGCGATGGCGTCGATCACGTCGTTGAACTCGCTATAGCACATGTGGGTGTGGATCTGGGTTTCGTCCCGGACACCGGCAGCGCACAGGCGAAAGGCTTCCACTGCCCAGTCCAGATAGGCCTGCCACTGCGCCCGGCGCAAGGGTAACCCTTCACGGAAAGCCGCCTCGTCGATTTGAACGATCTGGATACCGGCCGCTTCCAGGTCCAGAACCTCGTCACGAATCGCCAGCGCCAACTGCCGAGCCTGGGTCTCGCGGGAGACGTCCTCCCGGGCGAACGACCACATCAGTAATGTCACCGGGCCGGTGAGCATGCCTTTCATGACCTTCTCGGTCTGGGTCTGCGCGTAGCGAATCCACTCCACGGTCATCGCCTGGGGTCGGCTCAGGTCGCCATAGATAATCGCCGGTTTGACGCAGCGCGAACCGTAGCTCTGCACCCAGCCGAAGCGGGTGAAGGCATAGCCGTCCAATTGCTCGGCAAAATATTCGACCATGTCGTTACGTTCGGCTTCGCCGTGGACCAATACGTCCAGTCCGAGATTTTCCTGGACCTTGATAGCCTGGCGAATCTCGTGGTGCATGGCATCGGTGTAATCACTCAGGGACAGCTTGCCTTGCTTGAAGGCCTGGCGGGCCAGACGAATCGTCGCTGTCTGCGGGAATGAGCCGATGGTAGTGGTCGGAAAGGCCGGCAACGCCAACCGCGCGCGCTGCACTTCGATGCGTTGGGTAAAGGCCGATTGGCGCTGGCTGTCGGCAGGCGATACGGCGGCCAGACGCGCTTGCACCGCGATTTTGTGAATGCGTGTCGACTGCTGGCGGCTGGCCTGAACCGAGCGACTGTCAAGCAGCGCGGCTTGAACGCGGGAATCCTGTGGCTGGGTGAGTGCCTGCGCGATCACGCGAACCTCCGCGCATTTCTGCACAGCGAAAGCCAGCCAGCTTTTCAGTTCATCATCCAACTGATCCTCACGGGCCAGGTCCACCGGGCTGTGCAGCAACGAGCAGGAGCTGCTGACCCACAGATTGTGGCCAAAACGCTGCTGCGCTTCTTGCAGGTACGCCAGCGCCTGCTCCAGATCACAGCGCCAGACATTGCGCCCGTTGACCACGCCCACCGACAGCACTTTATAGCTGGGCAGGCGATCCAGCACCGTCGCCAACTGCTCGGGTGCGCGCACCAGATCGATGTGCAAACCGTCCACCGGCAGACCGACGGCCAGACCCAGGTTGTCTTCCAGAGCGCCGAAATAGGTGGCCACCAGCTTCTTCAGTGGCGAGTACTGCAGGATGTGATACGCCCGTTCGAAGGCATTTTTCCAGTCCTGTGGCAGGTCCAGGCAGAGGATCGGCTCATCGATCTGCACCCATTCCACGCCTTGGCGCGCCAGCCGCCCGAGAATTTCCCCGTACACCGGCAACAAGCGCTCCAGCAGGTCCAGCTTGTCAAAATCACCGCCCTTGGCCTTGCCCAGCCACAGGTAGGTCAGCGGGCCGATCACGACCGGCTTGACCTTGTGGCCAAGGGCCAATGCCTCGTCGACCTCCTCGAACAGTTGTTCCCAGCTCAGCATGAAACGCTGGTCGGCTGTGAACTCGGGGACCAGATAGTGGTAGTTGGTGTCGAACCATTTAGTCAGCTCCAGGGCATGCTGCCCGCCGCCGTGCTCACCGCAGCAACCGGCGCTGGCACCTCGGGCCATGGCGAACAGGCTGTCCAGCGTCGGCAGGCCGCGCGCATCCTGAGTGCTGGCAAACCGATCTGGCACCACGCCCAACGTCAGGGACTGGGCGAGCATCTGGTCATACCAGGCAAAATCCCCCACGGGCAGCAGTTCGATCCCGGCGTCGCGCTGCATCGCCCAATGCTGCGCCCGCAACGCTCGGCCCACGGTTTCCAGGGCAGCCTGGTCGATGTCGCCTTTCCAATGGGCTTCGAGGGCTTTTTTCAGTTCACGGTCGGCACCGATGCGGGGAAAGCCGAGGGAGTGGGGCGTTGCCATGGCGAGATGTCTCCAATGCGTAAGTGGGCGCATTGTCGACAGGGAGGGGGTGATGAGACAAACTCATAATTTTTGGATTGAACGCGAGGAGTATTCATGTGAGTGGCGGCTCCCGAGCACGCTCGGCCCTGGAGAGGTTGCCTTGAACCTTCTAATCGCCCACAGCACGGCGGCCAAGCAAAGCAACAAGGAGCCTGGCAGGATAAACTTGATGGATCAGGGTGAAGCAGAATGCCGAACGGCGCGCAAAAATCTGGAGCGGGTAGAGGGAATCGAACCCTCAACTAAAGCTTGGGAAGCTTTCGTTTTGCCACTAAACTATACCCGCATTTCGCGGGTGACTTTGTACCAGAAGTCGAAGCCGAAATGAAGCGCTATTTCCACCGCGCCATTCACCGGCCCGTTGCCCTGCGGCCACGGGCCAAGGCCTCAGAACGCCAATGCAGGGTGATTTTGCGCAGGCCGGTAGCGCAGTCGCCGGTCGCCGGCGTGGGGTTGCAGGAAGTCGATCATGGCGTTGCGCGTATCCTGACAGGCGACCTTGTGTTCCATGTCGAGAAAGTGCCCGGTGTTCTGGATGCAGGCAAACTGGGCCTTTTCCACGTGGTTGGCGAAGATCCGGGCTTCCTGGTGAGTGGTGTACTCGTCCCATTCGCCATTGATAAACAGCACCGGCACGTTGACCTTGCCCGCGCCTGTCAGGGCATCGCCCAATTCGTTGGCCAGCACTTCGCTGATGTGAAAGTGCATCTGCATGTATTCATGATGTTCCAGGCTGCTCACGTGCTTGTAATTGAAGCGCTTGAACAGCGACGGCAGGTGTTTACCGATGGTGTCGTTGACCAAGTGGCCAATCTTGAACCGCTCGAAGGCGCCCAGGTATTCAGCCCCACGCTCCAGGTAGTCGCGCATGGGCGCGTTGAGCACCGGAGAGAAGGAGCTGATCACGGCCTTTTCGATGCGCTTGGGGCGGTGGGCGAGGGCGAGCATGGCGCAGGCGCCACCCCAGGAGAAGGACATGATCTGTTCGGCGTTGAAGTGGTCGATCAGCTCCAGCAGAATCAGGCCTTCCTCTTCCTTGGTCACCGAGCGCTGGTTGTGATTGTGTGCCTTGGATTTCCCGGAGTAGGGCTGGTCGTACAGCACGACATTGAATTCGGGGTGCAGGCTGCGCACGGTTTGGGCAAAGGATGCCGTGGTTGCCAGTGATCCATTGACCAGGATGATGGTTTTTTCAGCGGCCTCTGCGCGATACAACTCCGTGTAGACCCGATACTGACCCTGTATATCCAGCACAGCGATTTCTGGCCTCATGTCGTTAGACTCCTGGCAAAAAACGAGTGTTCGCGCAGTCGACGCTGCACGTTGTGTGTGACAGGTAGGCAATTGCCTGAAAGGGGCCCTTGTCGATCCGAACGATCTGTTCGACGGGTTTTGTTATAGGCGGGCAGTTCGCCAGCTCCAGCGCTTCGAGGCACCGATCACGGGCAAAGAGTACAATCCAGCGGCATAGCTGACTCACCGGTCACATGAAGACCGACGTTCTGATTCAAGCAGCCGATGGGCTGCCTCGCAAGCGACGTCGTGCAATCATTCGACGGTTTCGGCCGAGCGGTCGTGGCAGGGGTTCACACCTCAAATCTGCTGAATCTCTTCAGCTGTCAGGTGTCGGTACTGGCCGGGTGCCAGAGCCGGATCCAGGACCAGCGGGCCCATGCTTTCGCGGTGCAGGGTGAGCACCTTGTTCTGAAAGTGCCCGAACATCCGTTTCACCTGATGGTAACGCCCCTCGACGATGCTCAGCCTTGCGCTGCACCTGTCGAGAATCTCCAGGTGCGCCGGTTGGGTGGTGAGGTCTTCGAAGGCGAAATACAGACCCCGTGCGAAGGTTTCGGCATATTCCGGGCTGATCGGCTGCTCGGTGTGCACATGGTAGACCTTCGGCAGTTTGGTGATGGGCTGGGTCAGGCGCCGCGACCACTGGCCGTCGTTGGTGATAAGCATCAGCCCCGAGGTGTTGAAGTCCAGTCGGCCGGCAATGTGCAGGTCATGCTTGTCCGGCTCGTCGAGCAGGTCGAGGACCGTGGGGTGTTGCAGGTCCACTGTGGCGCTGACGCAGCCCATGGGCTTGTGCAACATGAAGTAGCGCGGCGCGCGACCGGCCTGCAGCAACTCGTCATCCAGTTCGACACGGCTGAATTCCCGGACTTCGTGCAAGGGGTCGCTGGTGACCTGTCCGTCGACTTTGATCCGTCGGGCAATGAGCAGCAGCCGCACTTGCTTGCGGTTGAAGCGGGGCAGGTTGCCGAGGAAACGGTCCAGGCGCATGGCAGGGCAGGTCGAGTCAGGAAGGGGGCGGCCATGTTACCGGTTTTGCGTCGGCAATTGATCCAGCACTTGCGCGCAGCGTGGGCACAGGCAGGCCTTGTTGCGCAGGGCTTCGGGCAAGGCCCGGAGCACCTGCGGGTCGATGCTGACGCTGTAGCACCAGCAAGCGCGGTCGGCGCTGGCCGGATCGGCCAGGGCGCAGTCGTTGCGGGCCCCGCAGGCAGGGCACAGTGATGGGGCGCAATGGTTCATGGGGGCGTGGGACCTGGCTCCAGGCAAAGGCGATTGCGTCCGCTTTCCTTGGCGCGGTACAGCGCCTGATCGGCGCGGGCGATGAGGCTTTGCAGGGTATCGCCTTCGCCCACCATCGTCATCCCGACACTGCTGGTGGCATGCAGGCTCTGGCCTTCGAAAGCGAAAGCCTGCTGTTCGGTGCGCAGGCGGATTTTCTCGGCGATCTGTTGGGCGTGCTCGCTGTCGGTGCGCAACAGCACAATGAATTCTTCGCCGCCCCAACGGCAGACGATATCGGCTTTGCGCAGGCAACTGCGCAGCACGTGGGCAAAGCCGCGCAAGACACAGTCGCCGGCCAGGTGCCCGAAGGTGTCGTTGAGCCGCTTGAAGTGGTCCAGATCGAACAGCAGCAATGCCAGCGGCTCGCGCTCGCGCTGGGCTTCGCGCATGGCCTGTACCACCAGCAGGTCGAAGCCCCGGCGGTTGGGGAGGGCAGTCAGGGTGTCGAGGGTAGCCATCTTCTCGATGTGTATCTGATAGCGCCGGACCACTCGATACAGCAGGGCCATGACCGCCAGCATCACCACCAGGCAGATGAGCAGATTCAGGTACAGCGAGGAGCGCACCTCGTTCAGGGCGATGTCTTCGCGCTTGTCGGTGTACAGGTACCAGTTGAGCTCAGGGATAAAGCGCACGTTGAGCAAATGGCCCTGGCCCTCGCTGGAGTATTCATAGCTGCCGCCGTGGGGGGTAGGGAGTCGAGACAGCAGCGGGCGGGTACTGCTCAGTTCCGCCAACGACCTGCCCGCATGGGCGCCGTCCGGGCCGCCGTCGGTGCCGGTCAGGGTCAGGCGCCCCTGGGCATCGACAAAGTAGACCTGGCTGTCGTAGCGCTGCTGATAGGTGTCCATCAATTTGACCACGGCGTTGGCGCGCAGGCCGACACCGGCCACGCCGATGAACTGATTCTGGTAGTCGTACACTTTGTAGTTGATAAAGAACGCCAGGTCGTCATGGTGGGCCTGGTCGCTGTCGAGTTCGAACTCGTAGGGCGTGGTCGACTCCTTGACCCGGTAGTACCAGCCATCGCGGGGGTCATCCGGGTGAATGATCTTGAGCACGCCGTTGGCGGTGTAGTACGTCTTGCTGGATTCGGAAACGAAGAACGCCGTGTAGGCGCCGTACGAGGTCACCACCTCCCTGAGGTAGCGGGTCAGCGGCTGCGGATCTTTCTGGCTGGCGATGGCCCAATCCCGCAGGAAGGTGTCGCGGGACATCATCGAGGAAATCAGGATCGGCCGCAGGATGTCCTTGAGCACTTCCGAATAGACCGTGTCGGAGGTCAGCGGCAGCTCGGTGTTGGCGATGGTGTTGCGGATGGAGTCTCGGGAGACGTAGTAGCTCAGCAGGGAAGTGGTCAGAAAACCGCCACCCAGCAGGGTGACCACGATGAAAATCAGGTAACGCTGGGAGACCAGCATGTTGCGAAGCGGCATGGGGTGTCCGTCACATGTTTATGGGCCTCGATCTCCGGGGCCCGCTGTGGTCAGTGCGTCAATCACTGACCTGTGACATCAGGATATGCGATTTAAATCCTCATGCCTCGTTTCCTTCAGGCACAGCACTGCCAGCAGGCTCAGAAGCGCGGCGGCCGAGACATAGCCACCGACCCAGCTCAGGCCGCCCAGGGCCACCAGCTTCTGGGCAAAAAACGGCGCTGCCGATGCGCCGACGATGCCTCCCAGGTTGTAAGCGGCCGACGCGCCGGTGTAGCGCACGCGGGTCGGGAACAGCTCTGGCAGCAGGGCGCCCATGGGGGCAAAGGTGAAGCCCATGAGGAACAGCTCCAGGCACAGAAACAAGGCTACGCCGGCGGTCGAGCCCTGGGTCAGCAGCGGTTGCATGGTAAAGCCCGAAACGATCGCGGCCACGGCGCCCAGGATCAGCACCGGCTTGCGCCCGTAACGGTCGCTGGCCCACGCCGACAGCGGAGTGGCGGCCGCCATGAATAGCACGGCAAAGCACAACAGACCGAGGAAGGTTTCCCGGCTGTAGCCCAGGGTACTGACGCCGTAGCTCAGGGAGAACACCGTGGAGATATAGAACAGCGCGTAGCACACCACCATGGACGCGGCGCCCAGCAGCATCGGCTGCCAGTACTGGGCAAAGAGCTCGACGATGGGCATCTTGACCCGTTCGTGGCGGGCGATGGCCTGGGCGAAGATCGGTGTCTCTTCCAGCTTCAAGCGCACGTAAAGGCCGATGATCACCAGCACGGCGCTGAGCACAAAGGGCAGACGCCAGCCCCAGCTGCGAAACTGGGCGTCATCCAGGCCGAGGGCCAGGCCAAGAAACAAGCCGTTGGCCACCAGAAACCCTATGGATGGGCCCAATTGAGGAAACATGCCGAACCAGGCACGCTTGCCCCTGGGAGCGTTTTCGGTGGCCAGCAGTGCCGCGCCGCCCCATTCGCCGCCCAGTCCCAGCCCTTGGCCAAAGCGCAACAGGCAAAGCAGGGCGGGCGCCCATCCGCCAATGCTGTCATAGCCGGGCAACAGGCCGATCAGGGTGGTGCAGATGCCCATCAACAGCAGCGAGGCCACCAGCGTCGATTTGCGTCCGATGCGGTCGCCGAAATGGCCGAAGAAGGCCGAGCCCAGGGGCCTGGCCAGAAAGGCGATGCCAAAGGTCAGAAAGGCCGAGAGCATCTGGGCGGTACCTGAGGTCTGCGGGAAGAAGACCGGGCCGATCACCAGCGCAGCGGCGGTGGCGTAGACATAAAAGTCGTAGAACTCGATGGCTGTGCCGATGAAGCTGGCAACGGCGACGCGGGCAGTGGAATTGGCTGGCGGCGCCTGTGTGGCGTTGGCGTCCAGGGTGTGGCGGGTCATGGCCGATCCTTGTAGGCCGCCTTGGGTTGGGGCCGATTGTTATGGTCGGGTGATTCTAGGGAGGCTGCAAACCAGCGGCAAGGATTACAAGGCCTGCGGCGGCGGCTTCACATACCAGATCAGTACGCGGCTGGCGCGGTTATCCTCGGTCTCGAGAATTTCCAGGCGGTAACGGCCGATCTTCAGGCACACCGCGCAATCGGGAATGCTTTCCAGCGCTTCGGTGACCAGGCCGTTCAGGGTCTTGGGGCCGTCGCTGGGCAGATGCCAGTTCAGGCTGCGATTGAGGTCGCGAATGGATGCTGCGCCTTCGACTACAAAGCGGCCGTCCGGCTGTGGATGGATGTGCGGGTTGGAAGCGGTCTGCTCGTCTTCGAACTCGCCGACGATCTCTTCGAGAATGTCCTCCAGCGTCACCAGTCCCAACACTTCGCCATATTCATCCACGACGACGCCGAGCCGGCGCTGTTGCTTGTGGAAATTCAGCAGCTGCACTTGCAGGGGCGTGCTTTCCGGCACGAAGTAGGCGTCGTAGCATGCATCCAGCAGGGCTTGCTTGGTCAGCTCGCCACGGGGCAGCAGGTGGCTGATCTGCCGGGTATTGAGGACTCGTTCGACCTGATTGATGTCGTTGTGAAACACCGGCAGGCGGGTGTGGCGGCTGATGATCAACTGCTCGATGATCTGCTCGATGGAATCTTCCAGGTCGATGCCGTCCACTTCGTTGCGCGGCACCAGAATGTCGTTGACCGTGATGCTGTCCAGGGCATGGATCCCCTTGAGCAACTGCGGCTTGTTGGCCCGCGCATCGTAGGCCAGCTCTTCGAGCACGTTGCGCGGCGCGGGGTCATCGGCGTGCTCGTTGACGGCCTGAGGCCTGGGCTCGAAGGGTTTGAGCATCAATCGCGCGACGCCGTCCAGCAGCCAGGCCAGTGGCCAGACCAGCTTCAGGGTCAGCGGCAGGATCGCGTTGGCCAGGCTGACGAAAGCCTGAGGCTGGCGACTGGCAGCCCGGTGTGTCAGGTATTCGGTCAAGATCAGCAACAGGACCGCAGCAATGATCGCCCCGATCCAGCTACCGAGGCTGCCCCACAGCCAGGCGCCCATGTCGACGGCAAACACTACGGCCAGGACCTGGCCGACCGTCTGGCACAGCATCACCCCTTGCACTGGAAAGTGGGTTGTCGGACGCTGACCCTTGCCTTTGCCGGGCGGCTTTTCGGCCTGGATCAGATGCGCGTGGCGGACCACGCTGAACAGGGCGGTCCACAGGATTGCCAGCAAAAGCGCACCCAGCAGGGAACCGAGGGGCAGAGTCTCCATGATTCGCGCTTCTCAGATGTGCAGGATGTATTCGCGGACCAGCTTGCTGCCGAAGTAGGCCAGCATCAGCAGGCAGAAACCAGCCAGTGTCCAGCGGATCGCCTTGTGCCCGCGCCAGCCCAACCGGTTGCGACCCCACAACAGCACGCTGAAGACAATCCAGGCCAGGCAGGCCAGCAGGGTCTTGTGCACCAGGTGTTGGGTGAACAGGTTTTCGACGAACAGCCAGCCGGAGATCAGCGACATCGACAGCAGCACCCAGCCAGCCCAGAGGAAGCCGAACAGCAGGCTTTCCATGGTTTGCAGAGGCGGGAAGTTCTTGATCAAGCCCATGGGGTGCTTGTGCTTGAGCTGATAGTTCTGCAACAGCAGGAGCAAGGACTGCACCACGGCGATGGTGAACATGCCATAGGCCAGGATCGACAGCAGGATGTGCGACAGGATCCCCGGCTCTTCATCCACCAGCGGGCTGGTGCCGGCGGGGACGAACTGTGCCACCAGCACCGTGACCAGGGCCAGCGGGAATAAAAGCAGCAGCAGGTTTTCCACCGGTATCTGCGTGCAGGCGATCAAGGTGACCACGATCACGGCGGCGGCAATCAGGCTGGCGGCGCTGATGAAGTCCAGGGTCAGCCCCAGCGGGTTGACCAGCTGGAAGTACAGCGCGCTGCCATGGGCAATGACGGCGAGCGTGCCGAGCACATACAGCAGGCGTTTGTCGGCACGGTTGCCCTGCTTGACGCGGGTGGCCTGGTAGAGGGTCGCAGCGGCGTAGAGGACAGCGGCGGCGAGGCTGGGAAGCAGACTGGGTGACAAAGCGAGCATAAGTCCTGTGACGCGAGGTCTGAAGGCGCCGAGTTTGGCATATAAAGGCTGCTCCCTGAAAGACTGTGCACGTCGCGGGGTGTGTTGCGGCACAGGCTTCGCTATAATCGGCGACCTGCCCTTGCCGCAGGCTCGCCGATCCGCGTGGGCCGGGCCGCTCCAGGCTCTCTATGAAATGCATTCGGCTCTGACGAGCCTGAAAGGATCGCGCATGTTTGAAAACCTGACAGACCGTCTTTCCCAGACGCTGCGCCATGTCACTGGCAAGGCCAAGCTGACTGAAGACAACATCAAAGACACCTTGCGCGAAGTGCGCATGGCCCTGCTCGAAGCCGACGTGGCATTGCCGGTGGTCAAGGACTTCGTCAACAAGGTCCGTGATCGCGCCGTGGGCACCGAGGTCTCGCGCAGCCTGACGCCGGGCCAGGCATTCGTGAAGATCGTCCAGGCCGAGCTGGAAGAAGTGATGGGGGTCGCCAACGAAGAACTGGTGCTCAACGTCACCCCGCCAGCCGTCATCCTGATGGCCGGCCTGCAGGGCGCGGGCAAGACCACCACCGCCGGCAAGCTGGCGCGCTTCCTTAAAGAGCGCAAGAAGAAGACCGTGATGGTGGTGTCGGCGGACGTCTATCGCCCGGCGGCCATCAAGCAGCTGGAAACCCTGGCCAACGACATCGGCGTGGTGTTCTTCCCCTCCGACATCAGCCAGAAGCCGGTGGCCATCGCCGAAGCGGCGATTCGCGAAGCCAAGCTGAAGTTCATCGACGTGGTCATCCTCGACACCGCCGGCCGTCTGCACATCGACGCCGAGATGATGGGCGAGATCCAGGCGCTGCACGCGGCGGTCAAGCCGGCCGAGACCCTGTTTGTGGTCGACGCCATGACCGGCCAGGATGCCGCCAACACCGCCAAGGCCTTTGGCGAGGCGCTGCCGCTGACCGGCGTGATCCTGACCAAGGTCGACGGCGATGCCCGTGGCGGCGCGGCACTTTCGGTACGCGCTATCACCGGCAAGCCGATCAAGTTCATCGGCATGGGCGAGAAGAGCGAAGCGCTCGAGCCCTTCCACCCCGAGCGGATCGCCTCGCGCATCCTCGGCATGGGTGACGTCCTCAGCCTGATCGAACAGGCCGAGCAGACGATGGACAAGGAAAAGGCCGACAAACTGGCCAAGAAGCTGAAGAAGGGCAAGGGCTTCGACCTCGAGGATTTCCGCGACCAGCTGCTGCAGATGAAAAACATGGGCGGCCTGGGCGGTCTGATGGACAAGCTGCCGAACATGGGCGGCGTCAATCTCGCGCAGATGGGCAATGCCCAGAACGCCGCCGAAAAGCAGTTCAAGCAGATGGAGGCCATCATCAACTCCATGACCCCGGCCGAACGCCGCGATCCAGACCTGATCAGTGGCTCGCGCAAGCGCCGCATCTCCATGGGTTCGGGCACTCAGGTGCAGGACATCGGTCGCTTGATCAAGCAGCACAAGCAGATGCAGAAGATGATGAAGAAGTTTTCCACCAAGGGCGGCATGGCCAAGATGATGCGCGGCATGGGCAGCATGATGCCCGGCGGCGGTGGCATGCCCAAACTGTAAACCCTTGTTTTACGTGGGGTCGGGCCCACCTGGCCCTGCGTGGACTCTCCGGCCATCCGGCCATTCCCCTGTGCGAGTAAAAACACTTTGCAAATGTCCGTGTATTCCCTGAGAATATGCGGCCTTTCGGGCACCCGTGTGCCCGCTGTGCATTATGATTTGCAGCACCGACTACAGGAACGATGTTCAATGCTAACCATCCGTCTTGCCCGTGGCGGCTCCAAAAAGCGCCCATTTTACCAACTGACCGTGACCGATTCGCGTAACCCGCGTGACGGCTCGCACAAAGAGCAGGTTGGTTTCTTCAACCCTGTTGCTCGTGGTCAGGAAATCCGTCTGTCCGTGAACCACGAACGCGTCAACCACTGGTTGAGCGTGGGTGCACAACCTTCTGAGCGTGTTGCTCAGTTGTTGAAGGAAGCTGCCAAGGCCGCGGCCTGAGCAATATGAACGCGACGCCAGACTCCGCCGATGACTTGATCGTCATGGGCAAGATTTTCTCGGTACACGGCGTTCGCGGCGAGGTGAAGGTCTATTCCTTTGCCGATCCGATTGAAAACCTGTTGAGCTACAAGGCCTGGACGCTCAAGCGTGACGGTGTAGTAGTCAAGCAGGTCGAGCTGGTCAGCGGCCGATCCACTCAAAAGGACCTGGTTGCCAAGCTCAAAGGCCTCGATGATCGCGATGAAGCCCGTCTTCTCGCCGGTTGCGAAATCTGCATCTCGCGAAGCCTTTTGCCCGACCTGACCGAAGACGAGTACTACTGGTACCAGCTTCAAGGTCTGAAAGTCATCGACCAGAGCGAGCAGTTGCTCGGTGTAGTCGATCACCTGTTGGAGACCGGCGCCAACGATGTAATGGTGGTAAAGCCCTGCGTGGGCAGTCTGGATGACCGTGAACGCCTGTTGCCCTATACCGGGCAGTGCGTGTTGAAAGTCGACCTGGGTGCCGGCGAAATGAGGGTGGATTGGGACGCGGACTTCTAAGCGATGGCGAGCCTTCGCGTAGACGTGATCACCTTGTTCCCCGAGATGTTTTCGGCCATCAGCGAGTACGGCATTACCAGCCGCGCGGTGAAACAGGGGTTGTTGCAACTGACCTGCTGGAACCCGCGAGACTACACCAGCGATCGACACCATACGGTGGACGACCGGCCTTTTGGTGGTGGTCCCGGCATGGTCATGAAGATCAAGCCCCTGGAGGATGCTCTGGTTCAGGCCAGGCAGGCAGCAGGGGATGCGGCGAAGGTAATCTACCTGTCGCCACAAGGCCGCAAGCTGACTCAGCAGGCGGTGCAGCAACTGGCGAAGCAGGAGTCTCTGATTCTGATCGCCGGGCGCTATGAAGGCGTCGACGAGCGGTTCATTCAGGCTCATGTCGATGAAGAGTGGTCGATAGGTGACTATGTACTGTCTGGCGGCGAGCTGCCGGCAATGGTCCTGATCGATGCGGTTACACGACTGCTGCCCGGAGCGCTAGGGCATGCGGACTCCGCGGAGGAAGATTCCTTCACGGATGGGCTGCTGGATTGCCCGCATTACACCCGACCGGAGGTATATGCGGATCAGCGTGTTCCCGACGTGTTGCTAAGTGGCAATCACGCACACATCCGGCGATGGCGTTTGCAGCAGTCCCTTGGGCGGACCTACGAACGACGCGCCGATCTTCTGGAAGGCCGCTCGCTTTCTGGAGAAGAGAAAAAGCTGCTGGCCGACTACCTCGGGCAGCGGGACGATAGTTAACGTATCGATGGTAGATCAGACGATTTACCTTAGGAGCACAGCATGACCAACAAAATCATTCTGCAACTCGAAGCCGAGCAGATGACCAAAGAGATCCCGACCTTTGCCCCGGGCGACACCATTGTCGTTCAGGTGAAAGTGAAGGAAGGCGATCGTAGCCGTCTGCAGGCGTTCGAAGGCGTTGTCATCGCCAAGCGCAACCGTGGTATCAACAGTGCTTTCACTGTTCGCAAGATCTCCAACGGTGTTGGCGTCGAGCGTACCTTCCAGACCTACAGCCCGCAAATCGACAGCCTGGCCGTGAAACGTCGTGGTGACGTGCGTAAAGCCAAGCTGTACTACCTGCGTGACCTGTCCGGTAAAGCAGCACGTATCAAGGAAAAACTGGCCTGAGGCTAGTTTGACCGGCGATCACGGGGTCGCCATGCGTGATAAAAAGCAGCCTTCGGGCTGCTTTTTTGTGCCTGCCATTCAGGTTGGACAGACGTCGTGATTCTGCGGTGTGTGACAACCCCGCAGGACCGAGCTTTCTCGAGAACAGACACCGCGGCGCCTGCTTCCCGAGCGAGCTGCCGCTTTGCAACGCCACTGACAGGGGAGCCCTCCAATGCCCGCCAGCCCTCACCCCCTCATCGACCAGTTCCTTGACGCCCTCTGGCTGGAAAAAGGCCTGGCCGACAACAGTCGCGAGTCCTACCGCAGTGACCTGGAGTTGTTCAACGGCTGGCTGGGCGAGCGGGGCGGGGATCTGCCCAGTATTGGCCGAGAGGCCATCCTCGATCACTTGGCCTGGCGCGTCGATCAAGCCTACAAGCCCCGTTCGACGGCGCGTTTCCTGTCCGGTGCACGTGGTTTCTATCGCTATCTGCTCAGGGAAAAGCTCATCGGTGTCGACCCGACCCTACAGGTGGACATGCCGCAATTGGGCAGGCCGCTGCCCAAATCGCTGTCCGAGGCCGATGTCGAAGCCTTGCTGGACGCGCCCGACCTCGGCGAGCCTATCGGTCAGCGCGACCGTGCGATGCTTGAAGTGCTGTACGCCTGCGGTCTGCGGGTCACCGAGCTGGTCAGCCTGACGCTGGACCAGGTCAACCTGCGCCAGGGCGTGCTGCGGGTGATGGGCAAGGGCAGCAAGGAACGCCTGGTGCCGATGGGGCAAGAGGCCATCGTCTGGGTCGAACGATTTGTCCGCGATGGCCGCGACACGCTGTTGAATGGCCGGCCCAGCGATGTGCTGTTCCCCAGCCAGCGAGGAGAGCAGATGACCCGGCAGACGTTCTGGCACCGGATCAAGCATCAAGCCCAGGTGGCCGGCGTCCACAGTTCGTTATCGCCCCATACCTTGCGTCATGCCTTTGCCACGCACCTGCTCAACCATGGCGCCGATCTGCGCGTGGTGCAGATGCTGCTGGGCCACAGTGATCTTTCCACCACGCAGATCTACACTCACGTGGCGCGCGCCCGGCTCCAGGAGCTGCACGAGCGTCATCATCCGCGCGGATGAAAGTGGACAACTGGTGTAACGCTTCCCTGAGCCCAAAGGTCGGATGAGCAGGGCTGATGTGTTAGGCTTGCCCGATTTCTTTCCGTGTTTTTACCACGTCGCCCCCAGGAGTTCCCATGCGTGTGACCCGAATCCTCGTCGCTGCCGCCTTAGCGTTGGCCAGCACTTTTGCCATGGCCGATGATGCCGCCGAGCAGGCCATTCGCAAGACCCTTGCCACCCTCCAGCTCGACGTGCCGGTGGAAAGCATCGCCAGCAGCGAGCTCAACGGCCTCTACGAGGTCAAGCTCAAGGGCGGTCGTGTGCTGTACGCCAGCCCCGATGGCCAGTTCGTGATGCAGGGCTACCTGTTCCAGATCAAGGACGGCAAACCGGTCAACCTGACCGAAAAGGTCGAGCGCCAGTCCGTGGCCCAGACCATCAACGGCGTGCCGGCCGCCCAGATGGTGATCTTCCCTGCGGTGGGCGAAACCAAGTCGCACATCACTGTGTTCACCGACACCACCTGCCCGTACTGCCAGAAGTTGCACGGCGAAGTGGCCGAGCTGAACCGCATGGGTATCGAGGTGCGCTACCTGGCGTTCCCGCGTCAGGGCCTGGACTCGCCGGGTGACAAGGAACTCCAGGCAGTGTGGTGTTCCAAGGACCGCCGCAAGACTTTCGAAAGCATGATGTCCGGCAAGGATGTTGCCGCCGCCAAGTGCGACAACCCGGTCAACAGCCAGTTCGAACTGGGCCAGTCAATCGGCGTCAGCGGCACTCCGGCCATCGTTCTGCAGGATGGCCAGATGATTCCGGGTTACCAGCCTGCGCCACAAATTGCAAAACTGGCGCTCGCCGCTCAGTAATTTCGGTAAGATTGTCTGGCGGGCCAGGTGCCTGCCGTCAAAACGAAGCCGCAAGCTCATTTGCGGCTTTTTTCACGGCCGACTTCGCGTCGGCCGTTTCATGGGGAGTTCAGTGTGAAACCGGTCAAAGTAGGCATCTGTGGGTTGGGTACCGTCGGTGGTGGCACCTTTAACGTTCTGCAGCGCAACGCCGAGGAGATTGCCCGCCGTGCCGGGCGCGGAATCGAAGTGGCACAGATTGCGGTGCGCACGCCAAAGCCTCAGTTTGCAACGACCGGTATCAGCATTACCCACGATGTTTTCGCCGTGGCCAGCAACCCCGAGATCGAGATCGTCATCGAGTTGATGGGTGGCTACACCGTCGCGCGCGAGCTGGTGCTCAAGGCGATCGAGAATGGCAAGCACGTGGTCACCGCCAACAAGGCACTGATCGCCGTGCACGGCAACGAGATCTTCGCCAAGGCGCGGGAAAAGGGCGTGATCGTGGCGTTCGAAGCGGCCGTCGCCGGTGGCATTCCGGTGATCAAGGCCATCCGTGAGGGCCTGTCCGCCAACCGCATCAACTGGGTGGCCGGGATCATCAACGGCACCGGCAACTTCATCCTCACCGAGATGCGCGAGAAAGGCCGAACCTTCGAAGACGTCCTTGCCGAAGCCCAGGCGCTCGGTTATGCCGAAGCCGACCCGACCTTCGACGTCGAGGGTATCGACGCCGCGCACAAACTGACCATTCTGGCGTCGATCGCCTTTGGCATTCCGTTGCAGTTCGACAAGGCTTATACCGAAGGCATCACCAAACTGACCACTGCCGACGTCAACTATGCCGAAGCGCTGGGCTATCGTATCAAGCACCTGGGGGTGGCACGCAGCACGGCCCACGGCATCGAGCTGCGGGTACACCCGACGCTGATCCCGGCCGACCGCCTGATCGCCAACGTCAACGGCGTCATGAACGCGGTGATGGTCAACGGCGATGCTGCCGGTTCCACCCTGTTCTACGGCGCCGGCGCCGGCATGGAACCCACCGCCTCGTCCGTGGTGGCCGATCTGGTGGACGTGGTGCGGGCGATGACCTCCGACCCGGAAAACCGTGTCCCACACTTGGCGTTCCAGCCGGACTCGCTGTCGGCTCATCCGATTCTGCCGATCGAGCAGTGTGAAAGCGCCTACTACCTGCGCATCCAGGCCAAAGACCACCCGGGCGTCCTGGCCCAGGTGGCCAGCATCCTGTCCGAGCGCGGCATCAATATCGAGTCGATCATGCAGAAGGAAGTGGAGGAGCAGGACGGACTGGTGCCGCTGATTCTCCTGACGCACCGCGTGGTGGAAAAGCGCATGAACGATGCAATCACTGCCCTCGAAGCGCTCGAGGGCGTGGCAGGCAGCGTCGTGCGTATCCGCGTCGAACAACTGAACTGATCGGCCTGAGCCTGAGGAGTTAGCAATGCGTTATATCAGTACTCGCGGCCAGGCACCGGCCCTCGACTTCGAAGAAGTCCTGCTGGCCGGCCTGGCCAGCGATGGCGGCCTTTACGTGCCGGAAAACCTGCCACGTTTCACCCAGGAAGAGATTGCTTCCTGGGCCGGTCTGCCCTATCACGAGCTGGCCTTTCGGGTCATGCGTCCCTTCGTCACCGGCAGCATCCCGGACGCCGACTTCAAGAAGATCCTCGAAGAGACCTACGGTGTATTCGCCCACGCCTCGATCGCCCCGTTGCGCCAGCTCGACGGCAACGAGTGGGTGCTGGAGCTGTTTCATGGCCCGACCCTGGCGTTCAAGGATTTCGCTCTGCAATTGCTCGGCCGCCTGCTCGACTACGTGCTGGCCAAGCGCAAGCAGCGGGTGGTCATCATCGGTGCCACCAGCGGCGACACCGGTTCGGCCGCCATCGAAGGCTGCAAGCACTGCGACAACGTCGACATTTTCATCCTTCATCCACATAAGCGCGTCTCCGAAGTGCAACGCCGGCAGATGACCACCGTGACCGGTGCCAACGTGCATAACCTGGCCATCGAAGGCAACTTCGACGACTGCCAGGAAATGGTCAAGAACAGCTTTGCAGACCAGTCGTTCCTCAAGGGCACGCCACTGGTGGCGGTCAACTCGATCAACTGGGCGCGGATCATGGCCCAGATCGTCTACTATTTTCACGCTTCGCTGCAGCTGGGTGGCCCGGCCCGTTCGGTGTCTTTCTCGGTGCCCACCGGCAACTTCGGCGACATCTTCGCCGGTTACCTGGCGCGCAACATGGGCCTGCCGATCAATCAGCTGATTGTCGCCACCAACCGCAACGATATCCTGCATCGCTTCATGAGCGGCAACCAGTACGTGAAGGAAACCCTGCACGCCACCCTGTCGCCCTCCATGGACATCATGGTCTCGTCGAATTTCGAGCGCCTGTTGTTCGACCTGCACGGTCGCAATGGCGCAGCGATCGCCGGGCTTATGGCCGACTTCAAGCGCGGGGGCCGTTTCAGCGTCGAACAGGAGCGCTGGACCGAAGCGCGCAAGCTGTTCGACTCGCTGGCCGTCGACGACGAGCAGACGTGTGCGACCATCGCCCAAGTGTTCGAGCAGACTGGTGAAGTGCTCGACCCTCATACCGCCATCGGCGTACGTGCAGCCCGTGAATGCCGCCGCAGCCTGGACATTCCCATGGTGATTCTGGGGACCGCGCACCCGGTCAAGTTCCCTGACGCGGTCATCAAGGCCGGGGTAGGCAAAGCGCTGGACCTGCCGCCACACCTGACCGACCTGTTCGAGCGGGAAGAGAAATGCACGGTATTGCCCAACGACCTGAGCGCCATGCAGGCTTTCGTCGCACAGCACGGTAATCGTGGCGCTGCGCTCTGATCGTCATTTTCCTACAGAATACCAGCCCGTCATCCGACGGGCTTTTTTTGGCCTGCGTGACACACTTGTGCGCTCTTGATCCGAGGGCGGGGATGGCGCAATGGCCAGATGAACAGTGACCATGGCAATCGCCGTCAACGCCCGTTGCGCATACTGATCGTCGATGAGGTCGCTATCCAGCGCTCCGTGCTGGCCCGTCGTCTTGACTGCCTGGGCGGTGAAACCGTGGCCGTCGGCAGTGGAGCTGCGGCATTGCGGGCCTGGGCGGACGCTTCATTCGAGCTGTTGATCACCGATTGTCGTATGCCATTGATGGACGGCTATGCGTTGAGCGCCCTGCTGAGGCAGTTGGAGGCACGCCAGCAGCGAGCGCCGATGACGGTCCTGGGCTGCTCGGCCTGCTGGACCCCCGCAGACGAAGCGCTGGCTGCGCAGGCAGGCATGAACCGTCTGCTGCGCAAGCCGCTGGCTCCTCAGGTATTAGAGGCCATCACGGAGCCGAGTCTGGACCGCAACCGGCTGCGGCAGTTTAGCCGTGGCGATGCCCGCTTGCTGCGGCGACTGGAGGAGGAACTGGTGGCGGACCTGCGTCGAGAGTGGCGCTGTTTGCAGTCGCTGGCCGAGGAGGACCAGACGGCCTTGAGCGGCAGCTGTCACCGACTCAAGGGGATTGCCAGCCTGGTCGACGCCATGCCGCTGGCCAGAGCCTGTGCCCAGCCCGGGATGGATCAGGTCCCCCGAATGCGATTGGCCATCGAGCAGTTGCTGCTGGAATTGGCCAGGCACCATGTAGGAAACGCCCTTCAGTTCTTTCGGAAATTTCCTATTCCCGCGCCCTAGGTGGTTTATCTACAGTGTGCGCCACGCATGGCGTCCGGCTGTGCCCCCCCCTTTTCCGGAGGAACCGCCCATGCGCTCATTGAAAGTGCTGGTGCTCGAAGACAGTCCGTTTCAATTGATGGCTATCCACCAGATGCTCAATGCCAGCGGCGTTTTTGACGTGTTGACCGCAGAGAGCCTGGAAGCGGCCGAGGCCTCGCTGGCCAGTCGCGGGCCAGTGGACATCGCCATCTGTGACCTGCAGCTGGACCAGGGCGACGGCGTCGACCTGATCAACCACCTGGCAGGGCAAAAGCTCGCCCATGCCTTGATCGTTCTCAGCAGCACCGCGCGGCCGCGGCTGGATCAGGCGGCTCAATGCGCCCGGCAACAAGGGTTGCATGTGCTGGCGGCGCTGCAAAAACCGGCTTCGGCCAGCGTGCTGCACTGTCTATTGCAAGCCTATGTGGACACCGCCTGCCTGCCACGCGAGGCGCTGCCACTGGCCGAGGTCCGGGAGCTGGAGGACAGCCAGGCGTGGCGTTCGGCGCTCAAGTCTCGTGGTGCTCCTGGAGATAGATGAACAGTGCGGCATCGCTGGGGACGCCAAGCTTGCGCATGGCCGTGACTTTCTGAGCGCTGACCGTCTGTTTGCTACGATTGATGGCGGCCGCTATCTGTCCGACAGACAGGCCTGCGGCAAATAGTCGAGTGACTTCCAGCTCACGGGGCGACAGGGGCTCCTGTTCAAAGAGCCGGTTGATGCGGTTCTCGCCCGATGCCATCAAGACGTGGGTCACGGATCGGGCAATGAACAACTTGTTGCGCCGCAATTGATTGACGGCCATGGGCAGCTCTTCCACCAGACTGCCCTTGCCGATCAAGCCTCTCACGCCCGTATTGAGCATGGCACGGAAAAGGCCCGGGTTGAGCAACGAGGTCACCACCAGAATCGGCAGCCTTGGCCAGTAGCGTTGCACGTATTCCAATAGGCGCAGCCCGTCCGCCTGATTGGCCACGGGCATCATGAAGTCGGTCACCAGCAGGTCGCAGGGATGGCTGTGCAGCCATTCAGTGAGCTCCAGGGGGCCGCCGACCTCACCGGCGATCAGCAACTCGGGATCCTGTTCGATCAGGCTGCGCAGGCCCATACGAAAGATGGGGTGGTCATCAGCCAGGAGGATACGTACGGCGGGGCAGTCAGCAGTCAAGTTCGTGCTCGGCGATAGCGGGCGGGCAGCAATTTTCCGTTATCGAGCCCGATCCATCCATTGCAAACGCCATGACGTGGTGTAGTCCTTTTCGGCAAACTCAGGCATAAAAGGCGCTGAGGCACCTAGGCGTTCCTCAGGCGTCAGAACTTTTGGCAATCATCAAGGGTCATTGTCATGCACCTTTGAATTCGCAGAGTGGTGATCATGATGGAAAGCCTCAACCTGTTGCTCAGTCAAGCACTGACCCCATATGACGTCCACGTGAGCGCGGCCGCCGCCGATGGCAAATGCCTGGTGACGTTATGCAACGCCGCTGGCAGCCAGGTGCTGCAGCGTGCTTTCCACCAGAGTCAATTCAGCGACACGCGCGCCCTGATCGACGTTGCCGATGGCCTGCATCGGGATCTGCGCGTCGCCGAAGGCCGTCTTGAACCCTGCATGATTGCCGCGATGCGGAGCGTCAGTCAGAGCCCGACGTTTACCGCCGCCCTGTGATAACAGGGAACCATTGCCGAGGGAGGAGTTCTTAATCTGTAATGGCTGCGCGTGAACATTGTGCTCCGGTGTTCGTCGCCAGCCGTGCGGGCCCGCAGGGGCCTGGTTAACCCCGAGCGGACTCCCCACCGCTCGGGGTTTCTTTTTGTCTGCTATTGGCTCGCTCGTGCATCGGGTAGACTGTGCGACTTTCCTCGTTTCAAGAAGCCCGTCCATGGCCCAGCCGTCCACTACCTATAAATTCGAATTGAACCTGACCGATCTGGACCGTGGGGTATACGAAAGCGTCAAGCAGACGATCGCCCGCCACCCCTCGGAAACCGAAGAGCGCATGACCGTGCGTCTGCTGGCCTATGCCTTCTGGTACAACGAGCATCTGTCGTTCGGTCGCGGCCTCTCCGACGTCGACGAACCGGCCCTGTGGGAAAAAAGCCTGGATGACCGGGTGCTGCACTGGATCGAGGTCGGCCAGCCCGATGCCGATCGCCTGACCTGGTGTTCGCGTCGCACCGAGCGCACCAGCCTGCTGGCCTATGGCAGCTTGCGGGTCTGGCAGACCAAGGTGGTGGACGCCGTCAAGAACCTCAAGAACGTCAACATCGCCGCCGTGCCCCAAGAGGTCCTCGAGACCCTGGCCAAGGACATGCCGCGGGTGATCAAGTGGGACGTGATGGTCAGTGAAGGAACGATCTTCGTCACCGATGACCGTGGCCAGCACGAAGTCCAGCTCGAGTGGTTGCTGGGCGAACGCGGTTGAGCATCGCCGTCCTCGCCGCTTGAGCCTTTTCCCTCCAGGAGTCTGACCTCGCCCCATGCGTATCGAACCGCGTCCATTGCCCGATATCCTGCCGTTTCTCGGCGACATGCCACCTTTGCTGACGCGGCTGTATGCCGCCCGTGGTGTGGCCAGTGTCGTTGAACTGGACAAAAGCCTGGCGCGGTTGATCCCGTTTCGGCAGCTCAAGGGGATCGAGCAGGCGGTGGATCTGCTGGTACAGGCCATTGATCAGCGTCAACGTATCCTCATTGTCGGTGACTTCGATGCCGACGGCGCCACGGCCAGCACCGTCGGTGTGCTGGGCTTGCGGCTGCTGGGCGCGGCCCATGTGGATTACCTGGTGCCCAACCGGTTTGAATACGGCTACGGCCTGACGCCGGAAATCGTCGCGGTGGCCTTGCAGCGCGAGCCGCAGCTGTTGATGACGGTGGACAATGGCATTTCCAGCGTCGAAGGCGTCGCCGCAGCCAAGGCAGCCGGGCTCAAGGTGTTGGTCACCGACCACCACCTGCCGGGTCACGAGCTGCCTGCTGCCGACGCGATCGTCAACCCCAACCAGCCAGGCTGTGCTTTTCCGAGCAAGGCCCTGGCCGGGGTCGGCGTGATCTTCTACGTGCTGATGGCCCTGCGTGCGCGCCTGCGGGAGATGGGCCGTTATGCCCAGACGCCGCAGCCCAACATTGGTGAGCTGCTGGACCTCGTTGCCCTGGGCAGCGTGGCAGACGTGGTGCCACTGGATGCCAATAACCGCATCCTTGTCCATCAGGGCCTGGAGCGGATCCGGGCGGGCCGGGCCCGCCCGGGTATACGCGCGATCCTTGAAGTCGCCCGCCGTGAGGCCGCGCGGGTGACATCCACCGACCTGGGTTTCATCGTCGGTCCGCGGCTGAACGCCGCCGGGCGTCTGGACGACATGAGCCTGGGCATCGAATGCCTGTTGTGCACCGATGCGGCAATGGCACGGGACATGGCCGAGCAGCTCGACGGCCTGAACCAGGACCGCAAGTCCATCGAGCAAGGCATGCAGCGCGAAGCCCTGGCGCAGTTGAAAGACTTGTCGCTGGAGGCGATGCCCTTCGGTTTGTGCCTGTTCGATGCCGATTGGCATCAAGGGGTAATCGGGATTCTCGCGTCGCGGCTCAAGGAGCGCTATCACCGGCCCACCATCGCCTTCGCCGACGCCGGGGAGGGGATGCTCAAGGGCTCGGCCCGTTCGGTTCCCGGCTTTCATATTCGCGATGCCCTGGATGCAGTGGCGGCCCGGCACCCACAATTGATCAGCAAGTTCGGCGGTCACGCCATGGCGGCGGGGCTGTCGCTGCCCGAGGCCAACTTTCCGGCGTTTGCCGCGGCCTTCGATGAGGAAGTGCGTCGCCAGCTGCGTGAAGAAGACCTCACGGGGCGATTGCTCTCTGATGGTAGTCTGGCCATTGAGGAATTCCACCTTGAACTGGCCCGCGCCTTGCGCCACGCCGGGCCATGGGGCCAGCACTTTCCCGAGCCCCTGTTCCATGGCGTGTTCCAGCTGGTGGAACAGCGGGTGGTGGGCGAGCGCCACCTCAAGGTGGTGCTCAAGAGCGAGTGTGGTTCCATCAAGCTCGACGGCATCGCCTTTGGCGTAGACCGCGAGGTCTGGCCCGACCCCGGTGTGCGGTGGGTGGAGCTGGCCTACAAACTGGATCTCAATGAATTTCGCGGTCAAGAGACCGTGCAGTTGCTCATTGCCCACATCGAGGCGCGTTAGCGGGAACACCGCTCGGAGGCGCGCTGTCGACTAGGCTGTATTCACTGTCGTACACGCCCCAAGAGGTGCCCCATGAGTCTGTTGCTTGAACCTTACACCCTGCGCCAGCTGACCGTGCGCAACCGTATTGCCGTCTCGCCCATGTGCCAGTACTCAGCCGAAAACGGGCTGGCCAACGACTGGCACCTGGTGCATCTGGGCAGCCGCGCGGTTGGGGGAGCGGGGCTGGTGTTCACCGAGGCCGTCGCGGTCACCGCCGAAGGCCGTATCACTCCGCAAGACCTGGGGCTGTGGAGCGATGAGCAGATCGAACCGCTGCAGCGCATTACCCGCTTCATCACCGCCCAGGGCGCCGTGCCGGCCATTCAACTGGCCCACGCCGGCCGCAAGGGCAGTGCCTGGCGGCCGTGGTTGGGCAAGAGCGGTGCGATCCCCGTCAGCGAAGGGGGTTGGGTGCCGGTCGGCCCCTCGAAAATTGCGTTCGACCCTCATTACACTGTGCCTGCCGAACTGAGCGAAGCGCAGATCCAGGAAGTCATCCTGGCCTTTGTCGAGGCCGCACGGCGTGCCCTGACCGCCAACTTCAAGGTGGCCGAAGTCCACGCGGCCCACGGGTACCTGCTGCATCAGTTCCTGTCGCCCATCAGCAACCAGCGCCGCGATCAATACGGTGGCTCGTTCGAGAACCGCATTCGCCTGACGCTGCAAGTCAGCGAGGCCATCCGGACCGTTTGGCCGGAAGAACTGCCGGTGTTCGTGCGGGTATCGGCCACCGATTGGGTCGAAGACGGCTGGAACCCGGATGAAACCGTCGAGTTGGCCCGCCGCTTGAAAGCGTTGGGTATCGACCTGATCGACGTCTCGTCGGGCGGTACCGCTGCCCATGCCGAGATTCCCACCGGGCCTGGCTATCAGACGCGCTTTGCCGAGCGCGTGCGAAAAGAGTCGGGTATCGCCGCCGGCACCGTAGGGATGATCACCGATCCGGCTCAGGCCGAGCACATCCTGCGCACGGGTCAGGCGGATATCATCCTGCTGGCCCGCGAACTGTTGCGCGACCCGTACTGGCCGCTGCATGCGGATGACGACCTGGGCGGCCGTCTGGCGACCTGGCCGGCGCAGTACCAGCGCGCGACCCACCGTGATCAGCCGATTCATGAGTCCGATTTGCGCGATTGAGGCGCGGCAGATAATCGCCTGACGCTCCTCTGAAGTTCGCCCTGCGTGGGACTCCCAGGTCGCGTACCTGCGCTTCGTCCCGCCCCGCGCCCTGTAGGAGCAGGGCTTGCCCGTGATGGTCGTTACGCGGTGCCAAGGTTGTTCAGCGCACCGCGCTCACCCCATCCAGGGTCGAAAACGACGTGTCCTTGGCCGTCAGCAGAAAATCACGCATGTAGGGCGCATCCAGCATGTCCGTCCGCACGCCCGCGTAGAGCGTCGCAAACAGGCCTTTCTCCCCCAGGCGCTTGCCCTTCACGTAACCCCGGGCGCTGTACTCGTGCAGTGCCCAATGCGGCATGCCGCAGACGCCGCGGCCGCTTGCCACCAACTGCATCATCATCACCGTCAGCTCCGAGGTACGCACCTGCGCGGGCTCGATATCGGCCGGCTCCAGAAAGCGGGTGAAGATGTCCAGCCGATCCCGCTCCACCGGATAGGTGATCAGGGTTTCGCCAAGCAGGTCCTCGGGCACGATGAACGGCTTGTTGGCCAAGGCATGCTGATTGGCGACCGCCAGCATCGCTTCGTAGGTGAACAGGGGCACGTAGGTGATCCCCGCCAGCTCCAGTGGGTCGGACGTCACCACTAGGTCCAGGTCGCCGCGGGCCAAGGCCGGCAAGGGGGCGAAGGAGAAGCCCGAGGCCAGGTCCAGCTCCACTTCCGGCCAGGCGTCGCGGAACAGGTCGATGGTCGGCATCAGCCACTGAAAGCAGCTGTGGCACTCGATGGCCATGTGCAGCCGACCCGCAGTGCCGCCTGCCAGACGCGTGATGTCGCGCTCGGCACCTCGCAGCAGCGGCAAGGTGGCGTCGGCCAACTGCAGCAGGCGCAGGCCGGCACTGGTGAATCGAATGGGTTTAGTCTTGCGGATGAACAACGGCATGCCCAGTCGCTCTTCCAGTTCCTTGAACTGGTGGGACAGCGCCGATTGGGTCAGGTGCAGCCGCTCGGCAGCCTCCACCAGGCTATCGGCCTCGCGCAAGGCGTTGAGGGTTTTGAGGTGGCGAATTTCCAGCAAGTGAGTGCTCCCGCAGCCTTGGCCTAGGGCAACCAAGGTGAAAATATCTTGTGAAGAGTTTCAATGGCGTGAGTTTGTCTCATGTTGTGTGGGTTGTCGATATCGACATCAGGCCAGCCCGAATTTCTTCACCTTGTCGAACAGCGTGGTCTTGGCCATGCCCAGCTCCAGGCAGGCGCGACTCAGGTTGCCGTCGTTGCGTTGCAGTGCCTCGTTCAGCAGGTTGCGCTCGAAGGCCTCCACCGCTTCGGCGAAACCCAGGCTTTGGGCCGTCGCTGTGCCGCTGTGCTTGAATGCCGGCAAACCCAAGGCATGGCGCTCGGCGACGTTGCGCAGTTCGCGCACGTTGCCGGGCCAGTCGTGGCTCATCAGACGCGACAAGGTCTGGCTATCCAACATGGGCGTTTCGCGATCGAAACGCAGGGCCGCCAGCTGCAGGAAGTGTTGGAACAACTGCACGATGTCCTCACGCCGCTCGCGCAAGGGCGGCAGCTCCAAGGTCACCACGTTCAGGCGGTAATACAGGTCGCTGCGAAACTGGCCGTCGTGGCTGGACTGTTCCAGGTCGGCCTTGGTCGCCGCAATCACCCGGCAATCCACTTCGATGGACTGGTTGGAGCCCAGCCGTTCCAGGGTGCGCTCCTGAAGCACCCGCAGCAGTTTGATCTGCAGGTTCTGCGGCATGCTCTCCACTTCATCGAGGAACAGGGTGCCACGGTGAGCGTGCTCGATCTTGCCGACACGGCGCTTGCCTGCGCCGGTAAAAGCGTTGGCCTCATGGCCGAAGATTTCGCTTTCGAACAGGCTCTCCGGCAGGCCGCCGCAGTTGAGCGCCACGAAGGGATTGGGCTGGCGCCGGCTGAAGTCATGCAGGCAGCGGGCAACCAGCTCCTTGCCGGTCCCGGTTTCGCCTTCGATCAGCACGTTGGCCGAGGTGTCGGCGACGTTGGCGATCAACTCGCGCAAGTCCTGCACCGC
Source organism: Pseudomonas sp. dw_358 (assembly GCF_018449655.1). Classification (GTDB taxonomy): domain Bacteria; phylum Pseudomonadota; class Gammaproteobacteria; order Pseudomonadales; family Pseudomonadaceae; genus Aquipseudomonas. The sequence goes on along the minus strand of NZ_JAAVUX010000001.1, from coordinate 41,838 downwards.
TTGGGAGCGGCCGATGATGCGTTGTTCGAGGGACTGGCGCCCCGCCAGTTGCTGGCGCAGGGCGCTGACCTCAAGGGCCAGGGCTCGCTGCGCCAGGGCCCTGCGCACCACCTCGACCAAGCGCTCCGGGGCGAAGGGTTTTTCCATGAAATCATAGGCGCCGCTGCGCATGGCGCCGACTGCCATGGAGATGTCACCGTGCCCGGTGATCAGCACCACCGGCAACACCGGGTCGAGGGTCTTGAGCCGGGCCAGCAGTTGCAAGCCGTCCATGCCGGGCAGGCGGATGTCGCTGACGATGATGCCGGCAAAGTCGACGCCCACGCGCTGCAATGCCTGTTCGGCGCTCGCCACCCCCTCGCTGGCGATATCCTCCAGCGCCAATGCCTGTTGGCAACCCAGCAGAACATGGGGGTCGTCTTCGACGATCAGAACGGTCAATGCAGTGTTGTTCATGGCGTCTCGCGGGTCGCAGGTGGCAGGTTAAGGACAAACACGGTACCGCCGCCCTCGGGATGGTCGACAGTCAGTCGGCCACCCGCCGCTGCCGCGAGGCTGGCAGACAGTGTCAGGCCCAGCCCCAGCCCCTGATTGCCGGGTTTGGTGGTGAAAAAAGGTTCGAACAAATGCTGGCGCGCCTGGGGCTCGACGCCATGGCCGTTGTCCTCGACCCACACCTGGCTAACCTGGCTGTCTTGCCGAGCGCCGATCACGATCAGCGGCCGGGCCTGGTTCTGGACGGCATCCAGGGCATTGCCCAGCAGGTTGATGAGGATCTGTTCCAGACGTGTCGGGTCCATGGGCAGGCACAGGTCGGGGCAGTCACGTTGCAATTTCACTTTGGTCTCCAGTCGCGGCCCCAGTACCTGCAGGGTGGCCTCGATGGCACTGGTCAAGGAAGCCTGTCCCCGGTCCTCGCCGCGCCGGGCAAACGCGCGCAGGCTGGCGGTGATACGCCCCATGCGGTCAATCAGTTCGTTCATGGCCTGCAGGTTGGTGCTGGCGGTTTCCAGCGCGCCCCGCTCCAGAAAGCGCACCGTGTTGCCGGACAAGGTGCGCAAGGCGGCGAGCGGCTGGTTAAGCTCGTGCGCCACGCTGGTGGACATCTGTCCGATGGCTGCCAGCTTGCCCGCCTGAACCAGTTCGTCCTGGGTCCGGTGCAAGGTGTCTTCGGCCTGGCGGCGCTCGCGGATCTCTCCACGCAGGCGTTCGTTGCTGGCCCGCAGGTCGGCGGTGCGCTCGCCGATCCTGCGCTCGAGCTGATTGTTGGCCAGCTCCAAGGCCTCGCGGGCAGCCAGGCGTGTGGAAAGGACCTTGCGGCGTTCGTTCCAGGCGATCAGCCCGATGGCCAGCAAGGCGAAAGCCACAGTCGCCAGCACACCCTCGATGATCGATTCGCGGCGCAGGTCGGCCAAGGGCGTGAGCAAGGTCAAGTGCCAAGGGGTTTCCAGCAGAGGGCGGCTCTGGGACAGATAGCTCACGGCGGGAGTCCCAGGGCCTCCCGGCAGCGTCAGCGTCTCGACGCCTTCGGCCACCGGGCTGCGCGCCTCCGATGGCAGCTCGCTGAGGGGCGCCCAGTGATATTGCAGGCTGCGGGCCAGGCGCTCCTTGGTCTCTGCGCTCAGGGGCTGGGTCGATTTGAGGCGCCGCGCCGGGTCACTGGACAGGATGATGATACCGTTCTCGTCGCTGACGTAGGCCTCCAGACGGGCCTTTTGCCAGCGCTCTTCCAGAGCCTCCAGACGCACCTTGATCACTGCCACACCAATGACCCGGCCGTGCTCTTCCAGGCCGTGGGCCAGATAGTAGCCTGGCTCGCCGGTGGTGCTGCCGATGCCGTAGAAGCGTCCGGGCAGCCCGCGCACGGCGGCCTGGAAATAGGCACGGAAAGACAGGTCCTCGCCCAGGTAGCTGTCCTTGTCGCGCCAGTTGCTGGTGGCCAGAACGCGGCCCTCGGTGTCCAGCAGGTAAATGGCGCGGCTGCGGCTGCGGCGGTTGAGACCGTCGAGGTAATCGTTGACGGCCTGGCGATGGTCGTTGTCAGGGTGATGCAGCAACGCGGCCACCGAGCTTTCCAGCTCCAGCAGGCTGGGCAGATAGGTGAAGCGGTTGAGTTCGCTTTCCACCGCACGGGCATGCAGTTCGAGCTGGCGTTCCCCAGTCTCGGCCAGGGTGTGCAGGCCACTGCGCTCGCTGAGGACAAAGCCGACATAGCCCAGGCCCAGCATCAACAGGAGGATCAGCGGTGGCAGCGAAAGCTGGCGAATCAGGCGGGGTTTCACGTAGAGGGCCGGTGACTGCATGGGGTGGCGATCGGGCAGGCATTTCATCACACAGGCCTTGGTCGAGCCAGCGTACCGCGCCCAACGGGCGGGTACGCGGGACGGCTGTCAGTGCTGGAGGATGCGGGCCAGAAACTGCTGGGCACGCTCGGAGCGCGCGGTCACGTCACCGAAGAAGTCTTCCTTGGCGCAATCTTCGACAATGCGTCCCTGGTCCATGAAGATCACCCGGTCGGCGACCTTGCGCGCAAAACCCATCTCATGGGTGACGCACATCATGGTCATGCCCTCGTGCGCCAGTTGCACCATGACGTCCAGCACCTCGTTGACCATTTCCGGGTCCAGCGCCGAGGTCGGTTCGTCGAACAGCATCACCACCGGGTCCATGGCCAGCGCGCGGGCAATCGCCACCCGTTGCTGCTGGCCGCCGGACAGTTGGCCCGGATGCTTGTGGGCATGGGCGGCGAGGCCAACGCGGTCAAGCAGCTTCAAGCCTTTTTCGGTGGCTTCGGCCTTGCCCCGCCCCAGCACCTTGATCTGCGCGATGGTCAGGTTCTCGGTGATGGTCAGGTGGGGAAACAGCTCGAAGTGCTGAAACACCATGCCGACCCGCGAGCGTAATCTGGGCAGGTGGGTCTTGGGATCGGCGAGGGCGGTGCCGTCCACCACGATGTCGCCTTTCTGGAACGGTTCCAGCGCATTGACGCACTTGATCAGGGTCGACTTGCCCGAGCCGGACGGTCCGCAGACCACTACCACCTCGCCTTTGCGCACGTGGGTGCTGCATTCAGTCAACACCTGGAAGTCGCCATACCATTTGCTGATGTTTTTGATGGAGATCATAGGGCAAACCTTGTTTGCAGGTGCTTGACCAGCCGGGTGGCGGAGAAGCTGATGACGAAGTAGACCACCCCGGCAAACACCAGAAACTCGTTGGCCTGGCCAATGATGTCGCCGTTGGCGCGGGCGGAGTTGAGGAAGTCGACCAGGCCGACGGTGTACACCAGCGAGGTGTCCTGGAACAGGATGATGCTTTGCTGCAGCAGCAGCGGGGTCATCTTGCGAAACGCCTGGGGCAGGATGATCAGGCGCATGCTTTGGGCGTAGCTCATGCCCAGCGCCTGGGACGCACCCATCTGCCCGCGGGGGATGGATTGCACCCCGGCGCGCACGATTTCGCAGAAGTACGCGGCCTCGAACATCATGAAGGCCACCAGGCAGGAGGTGAATGCACCTACCGGGGTGTCCTGGCCGGTGGCCCAGCGCAGCACGAACGGCACCGCCAGGTAGAACCAGGTGATCACCAGCAGCAACGGAATGGAACGGAAGTAATTGACGTAGGCCCCGGCCAGGCGCGCCATCCATCGGCGGGAGGACAGGCGCATCAGCGCCAGCATGGTGCCCAGTGCCAGGCCGCCGAGCACCCCGAGCACCATGAGCTGCAAGGTGAGTTTCATGCCGTTCCACAGCGCGGGCAGCGCCGGGACAATGGAGCTGAAGTCCATCATTTACCCCCCGCGGACATCAGTCCGGGCACGGCGACTTTTTTCTCGACGATGCGCATCAACAGCATCAGGCTCATGTTCAAGGTGAAGTAGATCAGCGTGGCCAGGGTGAAGGCTTCGAACAGGTTGGCGGAGAATTCGGCGGTCTGTTTAGTCTGGGCCAGCAGCTCCATCAGGCCGATCAGCGAGGCCACCGAGGAGTTCTTGAAGACGTTGAGAAACTCCGAGGTCAGCGGCGGGATGACGACACGAAAGGCCTGTGGCAACAGGACGTGGCCATAGGTTTGCCAGAGGCCGAAGCCCATGGCCCGGGCGGCCGACTCCTGCCCACGGGGCAGGGCCTCGATGCCCGTGCGCACTTGCTCGCAGACCCGCGCGGCGGTAAACAGGCCCAGGCACACCACCACGCTGAGGAAGGCCGAGGTGGTGGGGTTGAGGTCCTGCTTGTACCACTCCTGGAGGTTGTCCGGCAGCAGGTCGGGCACCAGGAAGTACCAGATGAACAGTTGCACCAGCAGCGGTACGTTGCGAAAGATTTCCACATAGACGCTGGCAATCGCCGACAGCCAGCGGTTGGGCAGGGTGCGCATGACACCCAGCAACGAGCCCAGCAGCAGGGCAATGATCCAGGCGACGAGGGCAATGGCCACGGTCCAGCCCAGGCCACTGAGGTACCAGTCCAGGTAGATTTCGTTGCCGACGCCGGTGGACTTGAAGAAGACGCTCCAGTCCCAGTTGTAATTCATCGGGGCTTGCTCCGAACAGAGGTTCACAGACACGGGAAGCCACCCGGCGGCCATCAGGCGCCGGGTGGAAGGGACGGTGATCAGGACTTCTTGTCGGCGGCCGGCTGATCGCTCGGGGTGGCGATCAGGGCCTTGAATTCGCTGCTCATGGGGAACTGCAGGTTCAGGCCCTTGGGCGGGATAGGTTGCTGGAACCATTTGCCGTAGATCGTGTTGATCTGGCCGGAGGCAAAGGTGGCCTTGATGGCCTCGTCCACCGCCTGCTTGAACGGAGCATCCCCCTTGCGCACCATGCAGCCGTAGATTTCATAAGACTGCGGCGTGCCGGTCACCGCCCAGTCGCCAGGCTTCTTGGCCTTGGCCATTTCCCCGGCCAACAGGGCGTCGTCCATCATGAAGGCAACCGCGCGACCGCTCTCCAGCATCTGGAATGACTCGCCGTGGTCCTTGGCCGAGATGACGTTCATGCCCATCTTCTGGTCGGCATTCATGGACTTGAGCAGGCGTTCGGAGGTGGTGCCGGCGGTCGTCACGACGTTCTTGCCTTTGAGGTCGGCAAAGTCCTTGTAGGGGGAATCCTTTTTCGCCAGCAGCCGGGTGCCGATCTCGAAGATGCCCACCGAGAAGTCCACTTGCTGCTGACGCTCGGCGTTGTTAGTGGTGGAGCCGCACTCGAGGTCGACGGTACCGTTCTGCACCAGCGGGATACGGGTCTGGGAGGTGACCAGGTTGTATTTGACCCTGAGGTCGGGCAGGTCCAGGTCCTTTTTCAGGGCTTCGACAATCTGCAGTTGCAGGTCGTGGGAGTAGCCCACCGGTATGCCGCTGGCATCGGCCATGTAGGAGAACGGAATCGAGGCATCGCGATGGCCCAGGGTGATAACCCCGGAGTCCTTGATCTTTTTCAGGGTGCCGGTGAGTTCGGTGGCCAGTGCCGGTGTGGCGAACAGGGCGCTGGTGACGGCCACGGTCAACAGGGAGGAAAGAAAGCGCATCATGAAACCTCGTCATTGTTTTTTTTATCGAGCCCGAGTGGCTCTTGCACGTTGCTGTCAGCAGAGACAGCATGACCCGTGCCAACCCCTGATGATGCAGGTAACCGTCTGATTTTATTGACTAATTACTGGTCGGTTCGAGGGCGCGTTGCTCGTGCGTATTCGGTTTTCCGAATCGAAGAGGTCCATGCGTTCGGAAAACCGACCGCCCGCAACCAAGCAGCCCCCGAACGCTTTCGCGGTCGGGGGCTGTCGGCTATGCGCAGCGGTCAGGCCGCTTCAGTCTTGCTGCGGTCGCGGGCCTTGGTCTGCAAGTACTGCTCAAGGCGCAACTGCTCGGCCTCGGTGCTGAACAGCCCCAGCTTGGTCCGACGCCAGAGGATGTCTGTCGCCGTGCGCGCCCACTCCTGATCCCACAGGTAGTCAACCTCACGGGCATAAAGACCGGCGCCGATCATCTCGCCCAGGCCTTCAAGGCCGCTCACGCCTTCCAGCAATTTCCAGCTGCGGTTGCCGTAAGTGATGGACCAACGATCCGCCACCTCGGCAGGCAACCAGCTGTTGCGGCTGCGCAATTTCTCACTGAGCGAGCGCGGCGTGGTCATCTCTTCGCCGCCGGGCAGGGTGGCCGTGGCGGTCCAGCTGCCTTTCATGTTCGGGAAGAACGGCGCGAGTTGGGCCATGGCCGATTCGGCGAGCTTGCGGTAGGTGGTGAGCTTGCCGCCGAACACCGACAAAATAGGCGCCTCGCCCTGGCCGGCCGATAGCGACAGCGTGTAGTCACGGGTAATGGCCGACGGGTTGTCCGACTCGTCGTTGCACAGCGGGCGCACACCCGAATAGGTGCGCACCACGTCTTCACGGCCCAGCTGTTTCTTGAAGTGAGCGTTGACCACCTTGAGGATGTAGTCGGTTTCCCCTTCGGTAATTTCCACCTTGTTCGGGTCGCCTTTGTATTCGCGATCGGTGGTGCCGAGAATGGTGAAGCGATCCAGATACGGAATGGTGAACACGATACGCTGGTCTTCATTCTGCAGAATGTGCGCTTGCGGGCCCTCGTAAAGCTTGGGCACGATCAGATGGCTGCCCTGGATCAAGCGGATGCCGTAGGGCGAATCCAGCTTGAGGTCGTCACGAATGAATTTGGCCACCCACGGCCCGGCCGCATTGACCAACGCCTTGGCCTGGATCGAAAACAGCGTGCCGTCGGCGCGCTCCAGCTGCACCTGCCACTGGCCTTTGACCCGCTGAGCGTTGACGCAGCGAGTCAGGGTGTGGATGTGCGCACCGTGCTCGCGGGCTGACATGGCGTTGAGCACGACGAGGCGGGCGTCGTCCACCCAGCAGTCGGAGTATTCGAAACCACGGGTGATCTCGTTTTTCAGCGGGCTTTGCGGACCGAACTTGAGGCTGCGCGAGCCTGGCAGCTTTTCGCGCTTGCCCAGATGGTCATAGAGGAAGAGACCCGCGCGAATCATCCACGCCGGGCGCAGATGTGGCCGGTGAGGAAGGATGAAGCGCATGGGCTTGACGATGTGAGGTGCCTTGGCGAGGAGCACTTCGCGCTCGGCCAGCGCTTCACGCACCAGGCGAAACTCTTTGTGTTCGAGGTACCGCAGGCCGCCGTGGATCAGCTTGCTACTGTTGGAGGAGGTGTGGCTGGCCAGGTCATCCTTTTCGCAAAGGAACACCGACAGACCGCGCCCGGCCGCGTCCGCCGCAATGCCCACGCCATTGATACCACCGCCAATTACGGCAACGTCATAGACCTCGGCGAGTGGTGGGGTGGAACCGGTGGAATGGGGCATGTTGCCCTCCTGATCTTATAATCGATTACGAACATGAATGTTCACTTGCGAAAATAGTAGCGCATGAAAGCGCGCACGACCAGCCTCGGACGATTGAAAATACTCATCAGCCGACGAAATGTGAACATTAGCGAACATGAAAGCGCGCATAGCGGGTAACCAGCGGCGCCTGGGACGCGACCCGCGACCCCCAGGTGGGCGTCATGACTAAGCTTACTCTGCGAGAGCGAGCTTGCTCGGGATAAATGCGGCACGGTGTCTGTTCCCGAGCAAGCTCGGTTCTGCAGGGGCTTGCTCCAGGCCGAGGTCGCTCTATGGGCGCTGTCCTGCTAGACCACTTCCAGGCGGATCTTGTGCTGCACCAGCAACTGGCCCAGCGCTGCCACTGGGGCCTGATCGGTCACCAGGCAGTCGATCAGGGTGATGGGGCCCAGGCGGACCATGGCATTACGGCCGAATTTGCTGGAGTCAGCTGCGAGGATCACCTGCCGGGCATTGGCAATGATCGCCTGGGATACCCGCACTTCCTGGTAGTCGAAATCCAGCAGGCTGCCGTCTTCATCGATGCCGCTGATACCCACCAGGGCGAAGTCGACCTTGAACTGGGTGATGAAGTCGATACTGGCCTGGCCGACCACGCCACCGTCACGGCGCACGGTGCCGCCGGCCAGTTGTACATCGAAGTCATCCTTGCCGCTGAGGATCGACGCCACATGCAGGTTGTTGGTGATGATCTTCAGGTGATTATGGTTGAGCAGGGCACGGGCAATGGATTCGGTGGTGGTGCCTATATTAATGAAGAGCGAAGCGTGGTCGGGGATCTGCGCCGCCACTGCTTCGGCAATGCGTTGCTTTTCATCGCGCATCTGGTCGGCGCGCATCGCGTAGGCGGTGTTCTCGATGCTCGAGTCATAGGCTGCCCCGCCGTGGTAGCGACGCAGCAGGTTGGCTTCGGCCAACTGGTTGATGTCGCGGCGAATGGTCTGCGGGGTGACGACGAACAGCGTGGCCATCTCCTCGATACTGACGTACCCGCGTTCGCGGACCAGTTCGAGAATCTGTTGCTGGCGGGGAGGCAGGTTCATTGAAATTCCTTCGGGCTGCCAGGAGCAAATGCCCATCATGCCTGTGTTTGTCGAGATGTCCAATATGGCCGGTAGCGGCCATCCTGGGCACCAAAAAAAACGGCGCCCGAAGGCGCCGTTCCTCATTTCAACTCATCATTTGTCGAGCTTGTAGGCAATGATGTAGTCGCCCATCTTGGTACCCAACGAGCCGTGGCCGCCAGCGGTGACCAGCAGGTACTGCTGGCCATCCTTGCCGGTGTAGGTCATCGGGGTCGCCTGGCCGCCTGCTGGCAGACGGCTGGACCAGAGGATCTTGCCGTTCTTGACGTCGTAGGCACGCACGTACTGGTCGAGGGTACCGCTGAGGAAGCCAACGCCGCCCGCCGTTACCATGGAACCACCCATGCTCGGCACGCCGAGGTTCACACCGATCGGAATGGGCGAGCTGTCGCGGCTGGTGCCGTTCTTGTGCTTGTACAGGATCTTGCCCGTGGTCAAATCGACCGCCGACACATAACCCCAGGCTGGCGCCTGGCAAGGTACGCCGAATGGCGACATCAGAGGGTGCATGATCACGGCATACGGAGCGCCTTTGTTTGGTTGCACACCGCTGGTTTCGCTTTCACGCTTGCTGCCCGCAGCCACTTGGGCCTGTGGCACCAGCTTGGAGACAAAGGCCATGTAGTTCGGGCTGCTGAACAGGATTTGACGAACCGGGTCGACGGACACGGCGCCCCAGTTGAACACACCTACGTTACCCGGGTAGATGATGCTGCCCTGGGTCGACGGAGGGGTGTACTGGCCTTCATAACGCAGCGACTTGAACTGGATACGGCACAGCAGTTCGTCGACCGGAGTCACACCCCACATGGCTTTTTCGTTCAGTTCCGGCGGCAGCATGTTCAGGCGCGAACGGGCCTGGGTCGGCGCGCTGTGGTCGCCTTCAACAGCACCACCCGGCACCTTGACTTCGTCGATCGGGATGATCGGCGCGCCAGTGCGACGGTCCAGTACGTAGAGGCTGCCTTGCTTGGTCGGTTGAATCAGCGCTGGCTTGATGCCGTCAGCGGTCTTCATATCGATCAACGTCGGCTGGGCCGGTACGTCCATATCCCACAGGTCGTGGTGAGTGAACTGGTAGTTCCAGCGGACTTTACCGGTGTCGATGTCCAAGGCCACGGTGCCGGCGCTGAACTTCTCGGAACCGGGAGTACGGTCGGCGCCCCACTGATCAGGCATCTGGTTGCCGATTGGCAGGTAGACCATGCCCAGTTTCTCGTCGACGCTGGCCAGGGACCACATGTTCGGCGAGTTGCGGGTGTACAGCTTGCCGGCTGGCAATGGAGTGGTTTCGTCGGGGTTGCCGGCGTCCCAGTTCCAGACCAGGTGGCCGTCGTGGACATCGAATGCACGGATCACGCCAGACGGTTCGCTGGTGGATTCGTTGTCGGTCACGTGGCCGCCGATGATCACCAGGTTACGGGTGATGGCTGCCGGCGAGGTGGAGTAGTAGCCACCCGGGGTGAACGGACCTTCGCTGGTGCGCAGGTTGACCACACCTTTGTCGCCGAAGTCTTCGCAGACCTTGCCGGTGTCGGCATTCAGCGCGATCAGGCGGGCGTCAGCGGTGGGCAGGAAGATGCGGCGTGGGCATGCAGCGGCCACGGCCTTGCCAGCGTCCGACAGCGTGGCCGGGGTGCTCGGCACGTCGGTACGGCTGAAATTGGCTTCATCGTAGTACGACACACCACGGCAGGTCATGTGCGCCCAGCCGGTGAAGTCGTTGTCGTCAGGGCCCGTGATGTGCGGGTTATAACGCCAGATTTCCTTGCCGGTGTCCGGGTCCAGGGCCAGTACCTGGCTGTGGGAGGTGCAGGCATACAGCATGCCGTTGACCTTCAGCGGGGTGTCCTGGTTGGTGATCTCCACCGGATCTTTGGCGGTTTTCACGTCGCCAGTCTCGATACGCCAGGCTTCTTTGAGCTTGCCGATCGTGGCCGGGTTGATCTGGGTCAGCGGCGAATAACGTTCGCCGAACTCGGTGCGACCGTAGCTCTGCCAGTCGCCCTCAGGCTGGGCGGGCGCGGCGCTGGCGGTGCCGGCGCTGTCGCGGTCCAGTTGACCGTCGATCTCGCCTGGGTGGGTGAACTGCGAACCGACGGCGCAAGCACCGGCCAGGACCACAGCCACGGTCAGCAAGGCCGTGGCCTTGCCGGCGGGCTCACGGTCGACCAATGGGCGACGGAACCATGGCAGCAACAGCAACACGCCGAAGACGAACCACAACGAAAGACGGGGCACCAACTGCCACCAGTCCAGGCCGATTTCCCACAGCGACCAGACGGTACTGGCAAACAGGAAGATGGCGTACAGGCCCAGCGCCGAAGAACGGCCCAGCAGCAGCAGGATGCCGGTGATCGCAACGGCCAGGCCGCCGATCACGTAATAAAGGGAACCGCCGAGGCTCGCCAGTTTGATGCCCAGCCCAAGCAGGGCCAGGCCCAGCAGTAGCAGCACCACCCCGAGCAGGCTCGGTAGCAGGCGCGATCTGCTCGAAGCACCGTCAGTGCTCATATGGAGTTTCTCCGTTGTAGTTGAGTGCTAGAGCATGGGACTGGAAACAGTCCATGCTCGATTGGTATAAGAAGACTTTCGCAACACATTAGTTCTTCGCCCGGTTTCAAAGTAATGACTACGGGGATCGAGACAGCGCTGTCTTGAGCGGCAGGAAAAACTGAATGGGTTCAGCTAAGTTCGGCGGGAGGATATACGGCGTGCTTGAGCTTGGAAAGGCAACAAATCGACATGCACTATTGCGCAGGGTGCAATAGTGGCCAGTTGTATACGGTCCCAGCATGCCACGGGTGCTTTGCAATCAATTTCAATAATTGATGAAATTTCCTACATACAGGCGGGCAACCCTTCTGTTGTCATTCAACCCGCTCTTTTCGTCGCCGCCACGGTCGGCTAAGGTGCCCACACTTTTTCCCGCCACCACGAGAACGCAGCCGTGACTGAAACCTCCAACAACCCGTTGCACGGCGTGACGCTTGAACAGATCCTCAACGCCCTGGTGTCGCATTACACCTGGGAAGGTCTGGCCCAGCGAATCGATATCCGTTGCTTCAACAGCGACCCGAGCATCAAGTCCAGCCTGACCTTTCTGCGCAAGACACCGTGGGCGCGCGAAAAAGTCGAGCGGCTTTATATCAAGCTGCAGCGCACCAAGCGCTGAGCCGGCCGGGAAGCCACCGACTCAAGGAACCTCTGCATGCAAGGCCGCATCCGGCAACCGAACCACCACCTCACCTTGATCCTCGCCAGCATTGCCTGGTTTGCCCTGGCAGGACAGATGGCATTGGCGCTGCTTGGCCGCTGGAACAACGATGCCAGCCTGCTCGGCGGGCTGATCAATTTCTTCAGCTATTTTACGGTCACCACCAATACCTTGGTTGCCATGGTACTGACGAGTGCTCTGCAGCGAAGCGATAGCCGGCTAAGTCGATATTTTCGCCAACCCTCCGTTATCAGTGGGGTTGCCGTCAGTATTGTCGTGGTTGGCGTGTCCTACACCCTGCTGTTGCGCAACGTCTGGAACCCTCAAGGCTTTCAGTGGCTGGTCAACGAATTGTTGCACGACGTGATGCCAATCGCGTTCGTGGTCTGGTGGTGGCTGTCCGTGCCCAGCAGCGCGCTGCGTTGGCGTCATGCGTGGCTTTGGGCGCTTTATCCGCTGGTGTATTTTGGGTACGCGATGCTGCGCGGACATGTAATAGGCGTGTACCAATACCCGTTCATTGATGTCTCAAAGCTGGGCTTCGAGCGGGTGTTGATCAACAGTCTGGTGATTCTGGCGGGGTTTGTCGGCTTGTCGCTGGGGGTGATTGCGCTGGATCGGCGGCGGGGCGAGTAACGCTTTCGCGAGCGACGCGCGCGTCCACAGGGTGACCTCTGCAGGCGCGCGCGGCGGGTTCAGATCAATCGATCAATCCTGGGTTTCATGGGGTTCCCAGTCACGGGTGCGCTCCACGGCCTTCTTCCAGCCGGCGTAGAGTTTCTCCTTGCCGGCTTCGTCCAGTTGCGGTTCGAACTGGGCTTCGATCACGGCCTTGCCGCGCAGTTCATCCAGGCTCTTCCAGAAGCCGCAGGCCAGACCGGCCAGGTAGGCCGCACCCAGTGCAGTGGTTTCGCGCATTTTCGGACGCTCGACCTGAGTGCCGAGGATGTCGGCCTGGAACTGCATGAGGAAGTTGTTGGCCACCGCGCCGCCGTCCACTCGCAGCGAGCTGAGGCGTTCGCCGGAATCATTCTGCATGGCATCGAGTACATCGCGGGTCTGGTAGGCAATGGACTCCAGGGCCGCGCGGATGATGTGGTCCACCTTGACCCCGCGGGTCAGGCCGAACAAGGCACCCCGGGCATAGGGGTCCCAATAGGGCGCGCCCAGCCCCGTAAAGGCGGGTACCAGGTAGACGCCATTGCTGTTCTTGACCTTGCTGGCGAAGTATTCGGTGTCGAACGCGTCGTTGACCAGCTTGAGTTCATCACGCAACCACTGAATGGTCGAGCCCCCGTTGAACACCGCGCCTTCCAGGGCGTAGGCCACTTCTCCGCGCGGGCCACAGGCAATGGTGGTGAGCATGCCGTGCTTCGAATTGACCGCCTTGTCACCCGTGTTCATCAGCAGGAAGCAACCGGTGCCATAGGTATTCTTGGCCTGGCCGGGTTCCACGCACATCTGGCCAAACAGCGCCGCTTGCTGGTCACCGGCGATGCCGGCAATGGCGATGCCGCTCTTGGTATGACCATAGATTTCGGACGAGGACTTCACTTCGGGCAGCATCTCCCGAGGAATGTCCAGGGTCTCCAGCATCTTCGCGTCCCACTCCAGGGTGTGGATGTTGAAGAGCATGGTGCGCGAGGCATTGGTGTAGTCGGTGACGTGGACCTTGCCGCCAGTAAATTTCCAGATCAGCCAGGTGTCGACGGTGCCGAACATCAGCTCGCCACGGCGGGCGCGCTCACGGCTGCCTTCGACGTGGTCGAGAATCCACTTGAGCTTGGTCCCGGAGAAGTAGGGGTCAATGACCAGGCCGGTGGTTGCCTTGATGTACTCCTCCATCCCATCGCGCTTGAGTTGCTGGCAGATCTCGGTGCTGCGGCGGCACTGCCAGACTACGGCGTTGTAGATGGGGCGGCCGGTTTCCTTGTCCCACACCACGGTGGTTTCACGCTGGTTGGTGATACCGATAGCCGCCACTTGTGCGTGACTCAGGCCGGCCTGGGCGAGGACTTCGACCATGGTTGCGCTCTGAGTCGCAAAGATTTCCATCGGGTCGTGTTCGACCCAGCCCGGCTGCGGGTAGTGCTGAGTGAATTCGCGCTGCGACACACAGACTACGTTGGCGTCTTTGTCGAAAATGATCGCCCGAGAGCTGGTGGTGCCCTGGTCGAGGGCGATGATGTAGTTCTTGTTTTGAATATCGGTCATGACGGGGACCTTGCACTGTAAGAATGAGATGTCGATCGGGTATCTGCTTCAGGCTCAGGCCTGGGCCTTTTCCCGGCCGGTTTCAGAATCGGGTGCAACAGGGACAGCAGGGGTGACCACAGGTGCCGGCAGGTGCCGCGCGATCATGCCGCGGTAGAGGGCGGCACCCAGGCATGCACCGAGGATTGGCGCGACGATCGGGACGATGAAATAGGGAATATCACGACCGCCGGTGAAGGCGATGTCGCCCCAGCCGGCAAGGAATGTCATGAATTTTGGGCCGAGGTCGCGGGCAGGGTTCATGGCAAAGCCGGTCAACGGGCCCATCGAGGCGCCGATCACCGCGACCAGCAAGCCGATCAGCAGCGGCGCGAGGGCGCCACGGGGCAGACCGTTGTTATCGTCGGTCAGGGCCATGATGGTGCCCATCAGCACGGCGGTGATCACCAGTTCCACCATGAACGCCTGGCCGGTGGACAGCAATGCATTGGGGTAGGTAGAAAACACGCCGGCCAATTCCAGGCTTGCCTGGCTACCGCGGATCATGTGATGAGTTTGTTCGTAATCGAAAAACAGGCTGCTGTACAGGGTGTAGACCAGCGCTGCGCCGCAGAAGGCGCCGGCCATCTGCGCAATGATGTAGAACGGCAGTTTACGTTTTTCGAAGGTGCCAAAAATGCTCAAGGCGATGCTGACGGCGGGGCTCAAATGGGCACCGGAGACCCCGGCGGTAAGGTAGACAGCCAAGCTGACGCCCAGGCCCCAGATCACGCTGATTTCCCACTGGCCGAAGGAGGCACCCCCGACCTTGAGCGCTGCTACACACCCTGTACCAAAAAACAGAAACAGGAATGTCCCGAAAAACTCCGCGATGCATTGTCCGTACAGCGTTGGTTGTTGTGTTTGTGTGGTCATGAAGCTCTTCCCGTTTGTTCTTGTTTTTAAGACGCACTGGATGCGTTCGTTTTTTGCCGCACAGCGACAATGCTGCTGTGCGGGTGAAGCTGTTGCCTGATTTACCAAAAAAGCCGAATATTCGCAAACGAAAAAATATACTCAAGAAACGATGCTGTCAAAGGTCGAAAGTGAACTGTAAACCATAATCTGACCATTGGCGGTGCAAACGTCCGCAAAATCGCGATTTGTGCTGGCAGGCCTCGGTAGTTATTACGCTTTGTCCTAGAATGGGTTGTTGCTGCGATCCCCCGAGCCTGGCCTGGAGCCCTGCATGACACCCGCCCTTGACCTGTTGAAAAAAGTTCGCGCCGAACATCGAATCCATAGTTACGAACATGATCCGAAAGCGGCTTCCTATGGCCTGGAGGCCGCCGAGAAGCTGGGGCTGGAACCGTTGCAGGTGTTCAAGACGCTGCTGGCCTCCAGTGAAAAGGCCGAATTGCTGGTGGCGGTGGTGCCGGTGGCAGGCACCCTGGACCTCAAGGCGCTGGCGCAGGCAGCAGGGGTGAAGAAGTGCGAGATGGCCGACCCGGCCGCGGCGCAGCGGGCCACGGGGTATCTGCTGGGAGGGATCAGCCCGCTGGGCCAGAAGAAGCGCCTGCGGACTTTTATCGATCAGTCGGCCAGGCCATTGGCCAGTGTCTTTGTCAGTGCCGGGCGGCGCGGGCTGGAGGTCGAGCTGGCGCCCGCTGTGCTCGCCGAGCACACCCAGGCGCAGTTCGCCGACATCGGTCGGCCTTGATCAGGCATCGGTACACCGGGGTTCAGGCGGGCTGGTAGGCAGGGGCCACGAGGAATTCCAGCAGTGCTTTTTGCGCGTGCAGGCGGTTTTCTGCCTGGTCCCAGGCCACGGCGCGCGGATCATCCAGCACATCAAGGCTGATTTCCTCGCCACGGTGGGCGGGCAGACAGTGCATGAACAATACGTCCGGCGCTGACAGGTCGAGCAGTTCGCGAGTGACCTGGAAGGGCGCGAACAACGCCAGGCGCCGCGCGGTTTCCTCTTCCTGGCCCATGGAAGTCCAGACGTCGGTGCTGACCAGGTGTGCGCCTTTTACGGCTTCCCGAGGGTCGCGCATGACCGTCGCGCGATTACCGGCCAGGGCGAGGAACGCGGGGTTGGGTTCAAAGCCTTCCGGGCAGGCAATGCGCAGGTTGAAGTCGAACTGCACGGCCGCTTCCAGGTAGCTGTTGCACATGTTGTTGCCATCGCCGATCCAGGCCACGGTTTTGCCCTTGATGGCGCCACGGTGTTCGAGAAAGGTCTGCATGTCGGCCAGCAGTTGGCAGGGGTGCAGGTCATCGGACAGGCCGTTGATCACTGGTACCCGCGAGTGGGCTGCAAACTCGGTGAGGGTGCTGTGGGCGTAGGTGCGGATCATGACCGCATCGAGCATGCCCGACATGACTCGCGCGGAGTCGGCCACCGGTTCACCGCGGCCCAGCTGAGTGTCGCGGGTCGAGAGGAAAATGGCCTGGCCGCCGAGCTGGATCATGCCCGCCTCGAAGGACAGGCGGGTGCGAGTCGAGGACTTTTCGAAGATCATCCCCAGCACCCGGCCCTTGAGGGGCTCGAACAGCACGCCTCGGTCGCGCAAGGCCTTCAGCTCGATGCCTCGGCGGAGCAGGCTCGACAGCTGTTCCGGCGAATAATCCATCAGGGAGAGAAAGTGCCTTGCGCTCATCATTGACTACCTTTTGCAACAGACCGCAGAGACTCAACAACAACCGCTCCTGACGAAATGACGGGAAAAGGAGTGAGACCTGCGGCGAAAGCCGCACGGGGCGACGAATTAGGGAAGGCGCCATCCTATAATTAAATGTCGCGTGTTACCAATAGGGGGCTGATTATTAACCGTATCTCGTCGTAAATCAGCCATCAGGGGCCGCGTATGAACGGAAATATACAGCGCCGGCTGCTCAGCTTTTACCGCATTCGGTCGATATATTTGTACACTGACGTCGAGCGCCTTGGCAACGCGTCCGTTCAACGCCTGAACCGTCTGGCACGGGCCCACTGGTCGGCCGACGTGCGACCTGTCATGTGGCGGGCGGCTGGGGTATATATGTGTCCTGTGAAGCACAGGGAGTAGCAGGAATGGAATCTAAAGAACAGTGCCTGATGGAGTTGCTGGGCGCCACTGCCCGCACCCTCACGCACCTGACAGCCTCGATCACATCGATGTCGTTCGAGCTGTTGCGCAGCGAAGATGAGGTCACCCGGGCAGCCGGGCGGCGGATGATCGATCGTATGGCGACCATCAGTGGCGGTCTGGACGAGCACTGGCGTCTGATCGGCGAGCTGACGGGCGAGCACTTTGCCCAGGAAGAGATCGAGACGGTGCTGGAAATTCAGTTGCAGCCGCCGCCCCAGAGCGCGCCTGTGTCCTGAGAGGGCCGGTCGGACAGGGGTATTGACGGGAAGCCTGCAGGAGAGGTTGAGCACTGCGCTCGGGATTCCGTTACAATATCTCACCGTGCCGACAATGTCGGATAGTTCAGCCGAGGTGCCCATGGATATCATCGAAACGATTAAAGAGCAGATCGCCAACAATACCGTTCTGCTTTACATGAAAGGCTCGCCGAACGCGCCGCAGTGTGGCTTCTCTGCCAAAGCTGTGCAGTCGCTGATGGCCTGCGGCGAAAAGTTTGCCTACGTGGACATTCTGCAAAACCCGGAAATCCGCGCCAACCTGCCGAAATACGCCAACTGGCCAACCTTCCCGCAGCTGTGGGTCGGCGGCGAGTTGATTGGTGGCAGCGACATCATCACCGAGTTGTTTACAGCCGGTGAACTGCAGACCACCGTCAAGGCGGCTGTCGAGAAGGCTGCCGGCGAGAAAGCGGGCGCCTGACACCCGTTCGAGCCGGAAACGAAAAAGCCGCGAACCGAGTGGATCGGTTTGCGGCTTTTTTGTGTGCGTCTTGTGGGAACAGGCCCGTCAGTCTTCGACGCCCATCTGCGACTGCAGGTAGTTCTCGATCCCGACCTTGTCGATCAGGCTCAGTTGAGTTTCCAGCCAGTCGATGTGCTCTTCCTCGGATTCGAGGATGTCTTCCAGCAGCTCGCGGCTGCCGAAGTCGCCCACAGTTTCGCAATGCGCGATGGCGGCCTTGAGGTCCACCAGGGCTTTCTGCTCGATCTTCAGGTCGCACTCGAGCATCTCGCGAGTGTGTTCGCCGATCAGGATCTTGCCCAGCTCCTGGAGGTTAGGCAGTCCTTCCAGAAACAGGATGCGCTTGATCAGCTTGTCGGCGTGCTTCATCTCGTCGATGGATTCGTGATACTCGTGCTTGCCGAGCTTGTTCAGCCCCCAGTCTTCATACATGCGTGCGTGCAAGAAGTATTGGTTGATGGCGATCAGCTCGTTCCCGAGGATCCTGTTGAGATGCTGGATGACGCTGATGTCGCCTTTCATGTGGGCTGCCTGCCTGGATACGGTAAATGCAAAGTAGGCGGAGTTTGGCCCTGGCCGGGATTAGTGTCAAACCTAAGTAGTTGAATACGCTACGAAAATTAATCTGAATAAGAATGACTGAGTTCCGCGTTACCGCGCTAACTCATTGTTTCCAGAGATAAAAAAACCGGACACTGGGTCCGGTTTAATGAAATTCGGTCAAACAACTTTTTCGCGTCACGCGACGGTGAATTCTGCGGGGTAGGGCAGCGCGGCCTGAGTGGTTTGTAATTCAGTCAATGTCTCGCGAACCACCTGCTTGGCCAGGCACGCGCATTTACCGCAATTGGACGCCACGTTGAGCGTTTCCCGAACTTCCTTGTAGCTGCAGCAGCCTTCGTAAATCGCATCGCGGATTTGACCGTCGGTGACACCTTGGCAGAGGCAGACGTACATAAATTAAGACCATCGCGTTGAGGACCTGATGCGATGGATCTTAATGTTAATGAGAATGCTTGTCAAAAGTCTTCGCGGCTCGCTTGATGAACCGCGATGAACGGTCATCCATCATTCGTCGAAGTCTTCCCAGCCACCCATCTGTTTCCAGCGGTTGACGATGCCGCAGAACAGTTCTGCGGTTTTTTCCGTGTCATACCGCGCTGAGTGGGCTTCGCGTCCGTCAAAGTCGATCCCGGCGGCCTGGCAGGCCTTGGCCAGTACCGTCTGGCCGTAGGCGAGGCCGGCCAACGAGGCGGTGTCGAAGCTGGAGAACGGATGAAACGGGTTGCGTTTCATGTCCGTACGCGCCACGGCAGCGTTGAGGAAGCCCAGGTCGAAGCTGCTGTTGTGCCCGACCAGGATTGCGCGTTTGCAGCCATTGGCCTTGAGGGCCTTGCGCACGCCACGGAAAATATCGGTGAGCGCGGCTTCCTCGCTGACGGCCATGCGCAGCGGGTGATCGAGCTTGATGCCGGTAAATTCCAGGGCAGCCGCCTCGATATTGGCACCCTCGAAGGGCTCGACGCGGAAGAAATGCGTGTGTTCGGGGAACACGAAGCCTTGCTCATCCATGCCGATGGTCACGGCCGCGATTTCCAGCAGGGCGTCGGTGGCGCTGTTGAAGCCGCCGGTTTCGACGTCGATCACCACGGGCAGGTAACCACGAAAGCGCGCCGCCATGGGGTGGCGCGAGCCGCTGTTACCGGTGCTCGGGGCATCCTGGTCGTCGTCGTAAAGGTCCTCACTCACGCGTTTTTCTCCAGCAGACGCCAGCGCAGTTTTTCACCGGCGCGCAGCGGAATGACTGACTGCTCGCCGAAAGGCAGGCTGGTCGGGGCGGTCCATTCTTCACGAACCAGGGTGATGGTGTCGCGGTTGCCCGGCAGACCATAGAAGGCCGGACCGAAGACGCTGGCAAAGCCTTCCAGCTTGTCCAGTGCGTTGCGTTGTTCGAAGGCTTCGGCATACAGCTCGATGGCGGCAAAGGCGGTGTAGCAGCCCGCGCACCCGCAAGCGGCTTCCTTGGCATGCTGGGCGTGGGGCGCCGAATCGGTGCCGAGGAAAAACTTGCCGCTGCCGCTGGTGGCGGCATCCAGCAAGGCCACCTGGTGGGTGTTGCGCTTGAGGATCGGCAGGCAATAGAAATGCGGCCGAATCCCGCCCACCAGCATGTGGTTGCGGTTGTACAGCAGGTGCTGGGCGGTAATGGTCGCCGCCACGTTGGTGGGCGCCTGGGCCACGAACTGTGCTGCATCCGAGGTGGTAATATGTTCAAAGACGATCTTCAAGCCCGGGAAGCGCTCGACCAGTCGGGTCATGTGTTCGTCGATGAACAGCTTTTCGCGGTCGAACACATCGACCTCGCCACGGGTCACTTCGCCATGGATCAGCAATGGCATGCCGACCTCGGCCATGGTTTCAATGGCCGCCGTGATGTTGTCCAGGCTGGTGACGCCCGAGTCGGAGTGGGTGGTGGCGCCAGCCGGGTACATCTTGGCCGCATGGACAAAGCCGCTGGCCTTGGCTGCGCGGATGTCCTCCGGCTGCGTACGGTCGGTGAGGTACAGCGTCATCAGCGGCTCGAAGCGGCTGCCGGCCGGGCGTGCGGCAAGAATGCGCTCCCGGTAGGCGCCCGCTTCCTGGGCGTTGCGCACGGGGGGCACCAGGTTGGGCATGACAATGGCGCGGGCAAAGGTGCGGGCCACATCGGCGACGGTATGGGGCAGTACGGCACCGTCGCGAAGGTGGATGTGCCAGTCATCAGGGCGCAGGAGGGTCAGGCGGTCGGACATTGGGGATTCCAGGCGGTTCGAACTGCGGGGAATGCTACCGGAAAACGGGGTCAGCAGCACTCGCTATCAAGTTTTGCAAAGCCCGTCCGATACCCCAGAGGTACGTTGTAAAGACCTTTGGAGCCTCCCGTGCGCCAGCGATACCTTGCCTTGCTCAGTTTGTTTGCCAGCCTCCCGGCCATGGCCCTGAACTTCCAGACCCGTCTGGAGAAAGTTGAATGGTCGGTGGGCGGCGATCAGTTCGAATGCCGCCTGACTCAGCCCATCGCCGATTTCGGCGCGGGTGAATTCGTGCGCAAGGCGGGCGAGAAAGCGGTCTTTCGCATGACTTCCACCAGCAACATGCTGGGTGCGGGCACGGCCAGCCTGTTCGCTGCGGCGGCGCCTTGGCAGCCCGGACGTGGCGATGTCAGTCTGGGTTCGGTGCATCTGAGCAGTGGTGAAGTGATTTTTACCAGCTCGCAAAGTCAGGCCAGCGGCTTGCTCAGTGGTTTGCTGGAAGGCCGCAGCGTGGTCGTGCGCGGCGTCGGCAGCAACGGTGGGCCGGTGCAGGTGCGAATGATGCCGATCAAGTTCGCCAAGGCCTTCAGTGACTATGAAGCCTGCGGGACCAAGCTGCTGTCGGTCAGTTTCGATCAGGTGCGCATGACTCAGGTCGGCTTCCCGGGTGGCGGTATTGACCTTGACGCGGCGGGCAAACGCCAGCTGGACAGCATTCTGGCGTATATGAAGGCTGATCCTTCGGTCAATCGTATCGAACTGGACGGACACTCCGACAACAGTGGTAACCGTCTGACCAACCGCGACCTGTCACGGCGCCGTGCGCTGTCGGTGGTCGACTATCTCAAAGCCCATGGCGTTGCCGAAGAGCAGATCACTGTGCGCTTCCATGGCGAGCAGTTCCCCCTGGTGCCGAACACCAGCGCCGCCAACCGGGCGAAGAACCGCCGGGTCAATGTGCAACTGGAGCGGGGCGCCCCAGTGGATAAACCGGCCCCGTCAGCTCCGGCCCCGGCGGCTGCGCCTGCACTGACGCCGGCCGTACCCGCGGCCCCGGCAGGGACGGCAGCGGCCAAACCCGCCGCCCCGCCTGGCACTCCCGCCAGTACCCCCGCCAAGCCGGCCGGGTAATCTTGGCCGGGTGAAGACGGGCAGCCGTCCTTCACGTCGCTTTGTCGTCATCTGCTGTCGCGACACTGTAAATCCACGGGGGAGACCGGTAGAATCGACCGCTTTCCGTACAACCCCGTGGAGTGATGGCATGGCGGACGTAAACAAGGTCGTTCTGGCGTATTCCGGCGGCCTGGACACTTCGGTGATCCTCAAGTGGCTGCAGGATACATACAACTGTGAAGTGGTGACCTTCACCGCCGACCTGGGGCAGGGCGAGGAAGTCGAGCCTGCCCGTGCCAAGGCGCAAGCCATGGGCGTGAAGGAAATCTACATTGACGACCTGCGCGAAGAATTCGTGCGCGATTTCGTCTTCCCGATGTTCCGCGCCAACACCGTCTACGAAGGCGAGTACCTGCTGGGTACCTCCATCGCACGTCCGTTGATCGCCAAGCGCCTGATCGAAATCGCCAACGAAACCGGCGCCGATGCCATTTCCCATGGCGCCACCGGCAAGGGCAACGACCAGGTGCGTTTCGAGCTGGGGGCCTATGCGCTCAAGCCTGGCGTCAAGGTCATCGCCCCCTGGCGCGAGTGGGACCTGCTGTCCCGCGAAAAGCTCATGGACTATGCCGAAAAGCACGCGATCCCGATCGAGCGCCATGGCAAGAAGAAATCGCCTTACTCGATGGATGCCAACCTGCTGCACATCTCTTACGAGGGCGGTGTACTTGAAGACACCTGGACCGAGCATGAAGAGGACATGTGGCGTTGGACGGTTTCCCCGGAAAACGCCCCGAATGTTCCAACTTATCTCGAGCTGACCTACAGCAACGGCGATATCACGGCCATCGACGGCGTCACCATGAGCCCGGCCACTGTGCTGGCCACGCTCAACCGTATCGGCGGCGAGAACGGTATCGGCCGCCTCGACATCGTCGAGAATCGGTACGTGGGCATGAAGTCCCGCGGCTGTTACGAAACCCCGGGCGGCACCATCATGCTGCGCGCTCACCGCGCCATCGAATCCATCACCCTTGACCGCGAAGTTGCGCACCTCAAGGATGAGCTGATGCCCAAGTACGCCAGCCTGATCTACACCGGCTACTGGTGGAGCCCTGAGCGCCTGATGCTGCAACAGATGATCGATGCTTCCCAGGCTCACGTAAACGGTGTAGTGCGCCTGAAATTGTACAAGGGCAATGTGATCGTGACCGGTCGCAAGTCGGATGAATCCCTGTTCGACGCCAACATTGCTACCTTTGAAGAAGATGGCGGTGCATACAACCAGGCGGATGCGGCCGGGTTCATCAAGTTGAACGCCCTGCGCATGCGCATCGCCGCCAACAAGGGCCGCAAGCTGTTCTGATTGCAGGCTCCAAGGCAATAAAAAACCCGGCTCGCCGGGTTTTTTTTCGGGTTTATTATTTCAATTGTTTTCAGTGTTGTTCAATCTGGTTTTTTGTCAGTGCGGATATCAAGGCTTCACCAGCTGTTTCTCTATTCCAGGCAATGACTCGAGTCTTCAGATGGTGCAGGTGATCCAGTTTTTTTAATGGGGCGGCCAGGCTTTGGCGCGTCAGGTTACAAAAATATTGATCGCCTAACAGGATCACCACTGCGTTGTTCGCTGCCGGTGTGTCGGCACGCGGGTGGCAGGGGGCTGCGGATGAACTGGGCGTTTCAGGAGAGGGATAGAATGCCTTGCTGTTGAAGTTTAGCGTTACAAAAAATAACAGAGTCAGGAAAGGTGGGAAGCCTACCAGGAACCAGGTGTAGATATCCTGGCTGTCATCATTGAGAAAAGGCAGCGACGCCAGCGCCGAGGCCTCGATGATCGCTGCGAACAGCGCGATAATCGTTAGCGGGCTGGTAATGTTCACCAGGTTTCGGTCCATGGGGCAGCTCCCTCAGTAAAGGACGGCGATAGGGTCACACGATAAACCAAGCCGTTGTAAAAATGCCCAGCAATAATTATTTTTAATGTCGGGTTATTTTTTCAATTGAGGTTGTAAGAAAGTTTATCGCCCCCCGGTAGGATGTTTCTTTTGTTTTACATGTCGCCAATAAAATCCTGAAGTTCTAAAGTTTTGCAACACACTGACAGGCCTTGTAGGAAAAACCCTCATTGATCCCCTGTTGCGCTTATGTAATGCTTCTTCGCCGCGAGGTGTGCGCAAGCAGGTGTTATTGTTGCTTGATAAGTTAGTCTTTTCCAGAGCCTCTTCCAGGGAGTTACCTACTTTACTGTGCGCGCTATCAGCGTGGGCGTTGACAGGGGGCATGCCCTCTAGGCACCCCGAGAATCAGAATTGCGAGTATGTGAATGTGCCATGAATAAAGTACTGATCGTGGATGATCATCCTGTCGTCCGTCTGGCGGTACGTTTGCTGATGGAGCGCCACGGCTATGACGTGGTGGCGGAGACTGACAATGGCGCCGATGCCCTGCAACTGGTTCGTGAGCTCGAGCCTGACCTGATGATTCTTGAAATCGGTGTGCGCAAGCTCAACGGACTCGAGGTGATCCGCCGGTTGGGCAGCGCCGGGCTGCTGGTCAAGGTGCTGGTGCTGACCGACCATGCGCCCGGTCATTTTTCCATGCGCTGCATGCAGGCCGGTGCCGCTGGCTACGTGTGCAAGGAACAGGAATGCAGCGAGCTGCTGGGCGCCATCAAGGCCGTGTTGTCCGGATACAGCTATTTTCCCAACCAGGCCTTGCACTCGGTTCGTTCCAGCTTGGGCAACGCCAGCGAGACGGAGCTGGTCGGGCGCCTGTCCGGTCGCGAGATGATGGTGCTGCGCCAGCTCGCCAGGGGCAAAACCAACAAGGAAATCGCTGACAGCATGTTTCTCAGCAACAAGACGGTCAGCACCTACAAAACCAGGCTATTGGTCAAACTCAACGCGCGTTCCCTGGTTGACCTGATCGAGCTCGCCCAGCGCAACGAGCTCTGAGACTGTATCAGCCGATCTAGGTGTCAGAGGTCGAAGTCATAATCGGCCAGATCCCGCTGCAGACGGCGTTCTTCCAGCAGGTTGTCGATAGTCCGGCGTTTGCTCAGATTGGTTTTGGCCACCTCCACGGGGGCCTCGGCTTCGTCGTTATCCGCTGCGACAAAATCTTCGTCCACTTCCACTTCGTCTCTATCGTCGCTCATCGTTCAACTCCAGGCGTGCAGTGCCATTGGCCGACCTTATAGCGACATTCCCGATGCGGGTAAAAAAGTTTTTTTCAATCGCGACGATATAAAGTGCAATAGTTTCTCAATCGCAGGGGGTCAATCATCCGAAGTCTTGTGTTTGTAATCGCACAGGTCTTCGACGCGACAGCTGCCGCAGCGTGGCTTGCGGGCCTGGCATACGTAGCGGCCGTGCAGGATCAGCCAGTGGTGAGAATCAAGCAGGTAAGGGCGTGGCACGAACTTCATCAGGGCTTTTTCCACCTCGACGACGTTTTTTCCTGGCGCCAGTCCGGTTCGGTTGCTGACTCGAAAAATATGGGTATCCACCGCCATGGTCAACTGCCGGAACGCGGTATTGAGCACCACGTTGGCAGTCTTGCGGCCTACGCCGGGCAGGCCTTCGAGGGCTTCTCGGGTTTGTGGAACCTCGCCGTCATAGTGTTCGACCAGCAGACGGCACGTCTCGATCACGTTCTTGGCTTTGCTGTTGTACAGGCCGATCGTCTTGATGTACTCGGACAGGCCGTTCACGCCCAGGGCATGCATGGCCGCTGCGGTACTGGCCACAGGGAAGAGGCGGGCGGTCGCCTTGTTGACCCCGACATCGGTGGACTGGGCCGACAGAATCACGGCAATCAGCA
Source organism: Pseudomonas sp. dw_358 (assembly GCF_018449655.1). Taxonomy (GTDB): domain Bacteria; phylum Pseudomonadota; class Gammaproteobacteria; order Pseudomonadales; family Pseudomonadaceae; genus Aquipseudomonas. Next base: position 16,363 of record NZ_JAAVUX010000001.1, on the reverse strand, counting down.
ATTCAAAGGGCGATGTGTAGGCCAGCTCGGTCTTTGGTTCCGGGTTGTCCTCGTGCCAGCGGCGGAACATTTCCAGGCGTTTGGCAGCGTTCATGGCGTCGGGGGCTCCAGGGCCGGTGGCGTCAAGCCGAGCAGCAGCGCTTCGGCTGTCTCGACTTCGCGATGCAATTGGCTGAGTAGCGCGTGCTGCTCGGCGGTGGGGGGGGAGCCGAAGGCCCGGATCGACTTGTTGAATTGAGCACGACTCATGGCGACGGCGATCTTCGCCTGTTTCAGGGCGCGGTCGGGCGCGACCGTCACGGCCGGTACCGGTGCCGTGGCCGTCACCCTCTCGACAACCGCGGGTGCTGCCCGGGCCGCCCGCTGGGCCTGCCGCAACTGCTCCTCACGGCGCAAGCGCTCGTTGCGCTGCTCGAAGCGTTGACGAGCGTGGTCGCGTTTGACCTTGCGGCGGGCCTTGGTTTGCGGATCATGGGCCAAGCCGCCCACCAACGGGATCACGTTGGCCGAGGGCAGTGGCAGCAGGTCGATGCAATCCACCGGGCAGGGGGCCACACACAGATCGCAGCCGGTGCATTCGTCGGTGAGGACGGTGTGCATCAGCCGTGCCGCGCCGACGATGGCGTCCACCGGGCAGGCCTGGATACATTTGGTGCAGCCGATGCATTCCGCTTCGCGGATGTAGGCAACGACTGCGGGCGCGCTGCCTCGCTCGGGGTCCAGGGCAATCACCGGCGTTTGCAGCAGGCGCGCCAAAGCCTCGATGGTCTCATCGCCGCCGGGTGGACATCTGTTGATGGGTTCCGCACCGCGGGCCAGCGCTGTGGCATAGGGGCGGCAACCGGGGTGACCGCATTTGCCGCATTGGGTCTGGGGCAGCAGGGCGTCGATACGCTGGATGAGGTTCATGTCGATACAGGCGACCTGGCCGTGCGAAAGGCACGGCCAGGTGGGTTGTGGGTCACTTGATACGCTGGCCAGGCCGGGCGCCGCTGTCCGGGCTGAGCAAGTAGATTTCCTCGCCGCCAGGGCCGGCAGCCATCACCATGCCCTCGGATATGCCAAAGCGCATCTTCCGAGGCTTGAGGTTGGCAATCATCATTGTCAGCCGTCCTTCGAGCGCTGCCGGTTCCGGGTAGGCGCTCTTGATGCCGGAAAAGACGTTGCGTTGCTCGTCGCCGATGTCCAGGGTCAAACGCAGGAGCTTGTCGGCACCCTCGACAGGTTCGGCCTTGACGATCAGCGCAACCCGCAGGTCCACGGCAGCGAACGCATCGAAGTCGATTTCGGCCGACAGCGGGTCCTTGGCCAACTCGCCATTGCCGACAGCGACCGGTGCCGCCTGGCTGGCGGCGAGGTCTTCGCGGGAGGCGTCGGTGATGGCTTGCACTTTCACCGGATCGATCCGCGTCATCAGCGGCTTGAAGGCGTTGAGCTGATGGTTGCCCAGTTGGGTCAGGTGATCAGCCCAGCGCAGCGGCGGCACATTGAGAAATGCCTCGGCATCTGCCGCCAGCAACGGCAACACTGGCTTGAGGAAAATCACCAACTGACGGAACAGGTTGATACCTGCCGCACATACGGCCTGGACGGCATCCTGCTGGCCGTCCTGCTTGGCCAGTGACCACGGCGCCTTGTCGGCGATCCAGGCGTTGGCGCGGTCGGCCAGGGCCATGATCTCGCGCATGGCGCGGGCGAAATCACGGTTTTCATAGGCCTCTGCGATGCTCGGCTCGGCGGCCAGGAAGGCTTCGGTCAGCTCCGGGGCGGCATCGCCGGCCACCAGCACGCCGTCATTGCCCTTGTGGATAAAACCGGCGCAACGGCTGGCAATGTTCACCACCTTGCCCACCAGGTCGGAGTTGACCTTCTGGATGAAGTCGTCGAGGTTCAGGTCGAGATCGTCCACCCCGCGCCCCAGCTTGGCGGCGTAGTAGTAGCGCAGGTATTCCGGTGACAGATGATCAAGGTAGGTGCGGGCCTTGATGAAGGTGCCACGGGATTTGGACATCTTCTGCCCGTTGACTGTCAGGTAGCCATGCACGTTGATGCCTGTGGGCGTGCGGTAGCCTGCGCCTTCGAGCATCGCCGGCCAGAACAGCGCGTGGAAGTTGACGATGTCCTTGCCGATGAAGTGGTACAGCTCGGCAGTGGAGTCCTTGCGCCAGAACGCATCGAAATCCAGTTCCGGACGCCGCGCGCAGAGGTTCTTGAAGCTGGCCATGTAGCCGATGGGCGCATCCAGCCACACGTAGAAATACTTGCCGGGTTCGCCGGGGATCTCGAAGCCGAAGTACGGCGCGTCACGGGAGATGTCCCATTCCTGCAGACCGCTGTCCAGCCACTCGGACAGCTTGTTGGCGACCGGTTCCTGCAGCGTGCCGCTGCGGGTCCAGGTTTCAAGCATCTGCTGGAAGTCCGGCAGCTTGAAGAAAAAGTGCTGGGAGTCCTTGAGCACCGGCGTGGCGCCGGAAATGGCTGATTTCGGGTCTTTGAGGTCGGTGGGGGCGTAGGTCGCGCCGCAGTGCTCGCAGTTGTCGCCATACTGGTCGACGGTGCCGCATTTGGGGCAGGTGCCCTTGATGAAGCGATCGGCCAGGAACATCTGCTTGTCCGGGTCGAAATACTGGGTGATCGAGCGCGTGGCGATATGCCCGGCATCGCGCAGCTTCAGGTAGATGGCGCTGGACAGCTCGCGGTTCTCTTCGGCGTGAGTGGAGTGGAAGTTGTCGAACTCCACCAGGAAGTCGGCAAAGTCGCCACTGTGTTCAGCCTGGACCTTGGCGATCAGCTGTTCCGGGGTGATGCCTTCCTTTTCCGCACGCAGCATGATGGCCGAGCCATGGGCATCATCGGCGCAGACGTAGATGCACTGGTTGCCACGATGCTTCTGGAAGCGCACCCACATGTCGGTCTGGATGTATTCGACCATGTGGCCAAGGTGGATTGATCCATTGGCATAGGGCAGGGCGCTGGTAACGAGAATCTGGCGTGGCTCGGACATGGGCTCGGCTACTTGAAGTCAAACGAAGACCGATCACTATAAAGGGCCGGGGCCGATTTTTCATCACCGGTGTTCATTCACTGCCGCTCGTGGGCTTTTATTGCACTCTGGGCGACGTTGCGTGCAACCGTCGCCTGCGGCCCTTACTATAGCCGCCTGTTTTGCTCAGTCTTTATCAGGGAGTAGCCATGAGCGCCGTCAATCGCGCAGCGGTGGAAGCCGTGCTTCGCCAATATACCGACCCCTACCTGAACCAGGATCCGGTCAGCGCCGGCTGTGTCCGCAGCATTGCGGTCGACGGCGCACAGGTGACCGTGGCCCTTGAGCTGGGCTATGCCGCCGGGCTGTTCAAGAACGGCTGGGCGCAAATGCTGCAACTGGCCATCGAGGGTCTGGAGGGCGTGGACAGCGCCAAGGTCGAGGTCACCTGCGTCATCGCTGCGCACAAGGCGCAGGCGCAGATCCCCGGCATGGCCAACGTCAAGAACGTGGTGGCCGTGGCCTCGGGCAAGGGCGGCGTGGGCAAGTCCACTACCGCCGCCAACCTGGCCTTGGCCCTGGCCCGGGAGGGCGCCCGTGTGGGTATTCTCGATGCCGATATCTATGGCCCCAGCCAGGGCGTGATGTTCGGGATCGCCGAGGGCACTCGGCCCAAGGTCAAGGATCAGAAGTGGTTCTTGCCGATCGAGGCCCATGGCGTCGAAGTCATGTCCATGGCCTTCCTCACCGATGACAACACGCCGATGGTGTGGCGCGGGCCGATGGTGTCCGGTGCCTTGCTGCAACTGATCACCCAGACCGCCTGGAACGACCTGGACTACCTGGTGATCGACATGCCCCCAGGCACCGGCGACATCCAACTGACCCTGGCGCAGAAAGTGCCGGTGGCGGGGGCGGTGATCGTCACCACGCCTCAGGACCTCGCCCTGCTGGATGCGCGTAAAGGCGTGGAAATGTTTCGCAAGGTCAACATTCCGGTGCTGGGTGTGGTGGAGAACATGGCCGTGCACATCTGCTCGAACTGCGGCCACGCCGAGCATCTGTTTGGTGAGGGCGGTGGGCAGAAGCTGGCGGCGCAATATGATGTGGAGCTGCTGGCCTCGCTGCCGCTGTCCATGCTGATTCGCGAACAGGCCGACAGTGGCAGGCCGACGGTCATTGCCGAACCGGACAGCCAGATTGCCATGGTCTACCAGGAATTGGCCCGGCACGTTGGCGCGCGTATTGTGTTGCAGGAAGCGGCTGCGGTGGCGATGCCGAGTATCACTGTCAGCGACGATTAACGCGCACCCCCTGCAGGACCGACCGGCCTCGTACGCGAGCCCTGTCGGTCCTGCAGGGGGGGCTTGCTTTCCTCAGGCACAAAAAAACCCGCCGGGTAAGGGCGGGCTTTTTCAGAAGCTGTTCAGCTCAAATCAAACGACTTGAACTTCTTCAGCTTGCATGCCTTTCTGGCCGCGGGTAGCGACGAAAGAGACCTGTTGGCCTTCTTTCAGGCTTTTGAAGCCGTCAGCTTGAATGGCTTTGAAGTGAACGAACAGGTCGTCACCGGATTGTGGGGTGATGAAGCCGAAGCCTTTTTCATCGTTGAACCACTTGACGGTACCGGTTTGGCGATTGGACATGGTGTATCTCCTTGGACAAAGTTAACTGCGGTTCAGGAAACGCCCTGGCCGAGACTGAGTGCAAAGAGCAGGAAAATTCGTGTAGATGTTGGACATCGGGTAGAGATTCTCAGTGACACAAGCAACACAGTGACGCCACCTTAAACCTTTTTTATAGAGGTGCCAATGGGTCTTTTCACGCTTCTTTGCAATTCTCGACCATAGGCGCCCTCCGGGGCTGCCAACTGCCCGGCAGGCGGCAAATTGCGCCCAGGCTTTGAAGAGCAGGGCGCAGGCCGGTAAGATGCCGGGCAGATTCAATCACCTCGTTATTCAGGACACCGCCATGAGCATCAAATCGGACAAGTGGATTCGCCGCATGGCGCAAGAGCACGGCATGATCGAACCTTTCATCGAGCGCCAGGTGCGCGGTGAAGGCGCCGACCGCGTCATCTCCTTCGGCGTGTCCAGCTACGGCTACGACGTGCGTTGCGCCGATGAATTCAAGGTGTTCACCAACATCAACTCGGCTACCGTCGACCCCAAGAATTTCGACGAGAAAAGCTTTGTCGACATCAAAAGCGACGTCTGCATCATCCCGCCGAACTCCTTCGCCCTGGCCCGCACCGTCGAATACTTCCGCATTCCGCGTAACGTGCTGACCATCTGCCTGGGCAAGAGTACCTACGCGCGCTGCGGCATCATCGTCAATGTCACGCCGCTGGAGCCGGAATGGGAAGGCCACGTGACCCTGGAGTTCTCCAATACCACCACCCTGCCGGCCAAGATCTACGCCAATGAAGGTGTGGCCCAGATGCTGTTCCTGGAATCCGACGAAGAGTGCGAGGTGTCCTACAAGGACCGTGGCGGCAAGTACCAGGGCCAGCGCGGCGTCACCCTGCCACGTACCTAAAGGACATGTCATGCAGCTGACGGGAATTTCGCCGAGCTTTCGTGCTCTACTCAAGTGAACGGTTTCGATCCGCGTCAGGTGGGTCGGACCAAGCTCTGGAGTGACTCATGAAATACAACCCGTCTTTCACCACGTCGAAAGCCGCTCAGTTCGAGCACAATCAGATCGGCCTGCTGGCTTGGGCGCTGATGGCGCTGCCGCATCCGAACATGGTTGGCGGCATCCCGGGCCAGCCCGGGCCAGACAGCCCCAACGAGCAACCCACCGAACCCGGTGAGCCGACAATTCCGGATCAGCCGCCACCCGCCCCGGTGGCCTGACAGGCTGCTCTAGGGGGTCCTGACCGGCCACACGCGCTGATCGCCGACGACGTAGATCTTTTCGCCGACCTCTGCCTGGACTTGATAACCACCGGTGAACGCACCGAACGCCGGCAACAGCGTGACCTGTGCGCCAAAGTGAAAGCACGGCAGGCGCAAACGCTGCCGACCCCGTCCCTGCAAGTGATAGACCGGATGCACGTGGCCGGCCAGTACGTGGGCTTGCGGGTGCGGCCGGGGTTCGTGCTGCAAGGCCAACGGCCCCAGCAGCAAGGGTTCACCCACTACCTCGAATTCCAGCTCGGCGGGCGGATCACCGGCGCGGCGGTCATGGTTGCCCCGAATCAGGGTGATGCGCAGCTGCGGATAACGCTGGCGCCACTCGCTCAATGCGGCCAGGGTGGTGGGCGAATGTGAGCCGGGCGCATGCAGAAAGTCGCCCAGAAAGATCAGCCAGCCCGCGTCGTAAGCGCTGAGCAAGCGATCGAGTACCATCAGGTTGGTGGCTGTGGTGCCATGGGGCACCGGTTGCCCCAGCTTGCGGTAGGCGGCGGCCTTGCCGAAGTGCGCATCGGCAATCAGCAGGGCTTTGTGCTGAGGCCAATAAATGGCTTTGTCCGCCAGCAACCACAATTCGACCCCTTGCAGGTACGCCACGTGATAAGGATTCAAGGTTCCTGCTCCGGACCCGCAGCCCGTTCCAGCTCGCCGACCATGCGGGCAATGCGATCGGCCAGTTTTTCCGAGGTCAGGCTTTCACGAAAGCGTTCCACCAGCAGCGGGAACGCCAAGGGCGAGGGTCGTTTGAGTGCGTGCAGGTCCAGGGTGCGCTCATTGAGGCGTTGCAGCGTCAACTGCAACCTGTCCACGTCCAGCTCCTGGCGCAATACTTCCTCTTGAGCCTGGGACAGCAACAGGTTGCCGGCGTCATATTGTCTGAACACGTTGAAGAACAGGCCGCTGGAGGCCTGCACCTGCCGCGTACTTTTCTGCGAACCAGGGTAGCCGCCGAACACCAGCCCCGAAATTCGCGCAATTTCGCGAAAGCGGCGCAGGGCGAGTTCTCCGGCGTTGAGCGAGGCGAGGACATCGGCCAGCAAATTCTCCGGGCTCAGCAGCGAGTGTGAAAGTGCCACGGCCCAATCGACGGCCGTGGCACTGAGCAGCTCGAAACCATAGTCATTCACGGCGATGGAGAAGGTCAGTGGCTGCTGCTGGCTCATCCGTGACGCGAGCAGGCTGGCCAGGCCCAAATGCACTTGGCGGCCGGCGAAGGGATAGAGAAACAGGTGCCAGCCCTCCCTCGACTTCAGGGTCTCGGCCAGCAAGGTTTGCTCGGTCGGCAGCGCCGACCACTGTTGCTGAATCTGCAGCAGCGGCTTGACCGCCTGCATGGCGGGGCTCTCGAATTCACCTCGGGCGGCGGCGCCCAGTTTTTCCACCAAGGCATCGGCCAGTTCGCTGGAAAGGGGCATACGCCCGCCGTTCCAGCGTGGTATGGCGGCTTTCTTGCCGGTGCTGCGTTTGACGTAGGCGGTCATGTTTTCCACCCGCACCAACTCCAGCTGACGCCCGGCAAACAGGAAGCCGTCGCCCGGGCGCAGGCGAGCGATGAAGTTTTCTTCCACGCTGCCCAACGTCCGACCGCCGCCCCCCTTGCTCCAGAATTTCAGCTGGATGCTGGCGTCGCTGACGATGGTGCCGATGCTCATGCGGTGGCGTCGCGCCAACCTGGCGTCCGGCACGCGCCACAGGCCCTGCTCGTCGGGCTCTACGCGGCGATAGTCCGGGTATGCCGTCAGGGATTCGCCGCCATGTCGGACGAAGGCCAGGGCCCATTGCCATTCCTCGTCCGTCAAATCGCGATAGGCCCAGGCGCTGCGCACTTCCGATAACAGCCGAGCAGGAACGAAACCGCCGCCCAAGGCCATGCTGACCAAGTGCTGCACCAGCACATCGAGGGGTTTGCAGGGCGACTCGCGGGGTTCGATACGCCGTTGTGCCACTGCATCATGAGCCGCAGCGGCCTCCACCAATTCCAGGCTGTGGGTCGGTACCAGGGTGATCCGCGAGGCCCGCCCCGGTGCATGCCCCGAGCGACCGGCGCGCTGCATCAGGCGGGCGATGCCCTTGGCCGAGCCGATCTGCAACACGCGCTCCACCGGCAGAAAATCCACTCCAAGGTCCAGGCTCGACGTGCAGACCACGGCCTTCAATTGACCCTGCTTGAGTGCGAGCTCCACCCAGTCGCGCACCTCGCGTGACAGCGAACTGTGGTGCAAGGCAATGATGCCGGCCCAGTCGTGACGGGCGTCGAGAATCGCCTGATACCAGATTTCTGCCTGGGAGCGGGTGTTGGTGAAGACCAGGCAACTGGCGCTGCTGTCGATCTGCTCGACCACGGCTTCGAGCATGCGCAAGCCCATGTGCCCGGCCCACGGAAAGCGCTCGATGGCGGCCGGCAAGAGGGTGTCGACTTCGATGGTCTTCGCTTCTGCGCCCTGCACCGTGACCCCTTGGCCGGCTCCCAGTAGCACGTCCTGCGCGTGCGCCTGATTGCCAAGAGTGGCGGAGATGCCCCAGACCATCAGTTCGGGGCTCCAGCGGCGCAAGCGGGCCAGCGCCAGCTGCAACTGGACGCCTCGCTTGTTGCCGATCAATTCATGCCACTCGTCCACCACCACCATGCGCAAGGTGGCCAATTCGTCGGCGGCATTTTCGCGGGCCAACAGCAGGGTCAGGCTTTCCGGGGTGGTGACAAGCGTGGTGGGCAGGCGCCGGGACTGGCGAGCGCGTTCGCTGCTGCCGGTGTCACCCGTGCGCATACCCAGGCTCCAGTCGATCTGCAGTTCGTCCAGCGGCGCTTGCAAGGCGCGAGCGGTGTCGGCGGCCAGGGCACGCATGGGCGTGATCCACAGCACGGTGATCGGCGGTTTGGGCGCTTTGCGTTTACCCGTGCTGACAGGGCCTGGCCTGGCCAATTGCTGCAGGGCGGCAAACCACAAGGCATAGGTCTTGCCGGCACCGGTGCTGGCATGCAGCATCCCCGACTCGCCTTTTTTGACGGCAGCCCAGACTTCTTTTTGAAAGGCGAACGGCTTCCAGTCGCGGGCGGCGAACCATTGCTGGGCGAAGGAGGGCGGGGAGGGCATGCGCGAGGACGATTTCCCGGGGATGGTCTTCCAGAGACCTTGACCGGGAAGGAGTAATTCAATCTTTGCACCACGTCGCCCGCGATGCAGGCGACACGTTCCAACAGGCTTACTTCAAGTTCCCGCTCAAGAACTGCCGCAACCGCTCGCTCTTGCAGTTACCCAGCACATCCGCCGGAGCGCCTTCTTCTTCCACCAGGCCTTTATGCAAAAACACCACCTGGCTGCTCACCTGCCGGGCAAAGCTCATCTCGTGAGTCACCATGATCATGGTCCGGCCTTCTTCGGCCAGGCCCTGGATCACCTTGAGCACCTCGCCCACCAATTCCGGGTCCAGCGCCGAAGTGGGTTCGTCGAACAGCATGACTTCCGGCTCCATGGCCAGGGCCCGGGCAATGGCCACGCGCTGCTGCTGGCCGCCCGACAGAAACGCCGGGTATTGATCGGCCACACGGGCTGGCAGCCCCACTTTGTCCAGGTAGCGACGGGCGCGCTCTTCGGCTTCCAGCTTGCTGACCCCAAGCACCCGGCGCGGTGCCATGGTGATATTTTCCAGCACGGTCATGTGGCTCCACAGGTTGAAGTGCTGGAACACCATGGCGAGGCGGGTGCGGATGCGCTGCAACTCATCGGCATCGGCCACGCGCATGCCGCCCGAGTCCTGGACCATGCGGATCTGCTTGCCGTCCAGGCTCATGGCGCCGTCGTTGGGCTGCTCGAGAAAGTTGATGCAGCGCAGGAAGGTACTCTTGCCCGAACCGCTGGCGCCGATCAGGCTGATCACGTCGCCGGTCCTGGCCTTGAGCGAGACACCTTTGAGTACCTGGTTGTCGCCATAGCTCTTGTGCAGGCCGTCGATGGTCAGTTTGTACATGGGGCGAAGGTCCTCAAGGCGAAAGAAGGTAGCCGCTGCGATGGGCCTCGGTGCCGGCAACATGGGCGATGACCATGCCGGCTGTCGCCATGCGTCGCAGCGAACGGGCATACAGCAGGCCCGCGAATTGGTTGTAGACCGGCGTGACCGCATCGGTCAGCGGGTCGATGATGTCGGCGATCAGTTGCCCGGCCTCCAGGTATTCCCCCGGCAGCGCGCAGTACACCAGCAATCCGCCCACCGGCGTGCCCACGGTTTCCACGGCCGCCAGCTCTGTCGCGGGGTAGAGCAATTCGGGCAGCGGGTGCAGCTCGCCCTCGATGGCGCCGAAATGCACCAGGTAATTGAGGATCGCCAACGAATCTCGCGTGGCCAAGGCATGGCTGACATCGCCCTGACCGCGCAGCTCCAAAGTCACCGAAAAGCACCCCAGCGGTATGTCGAAGCGCTCGCCCAGGCGCTGTTGCAGCTGCCACCAGACCAGGGAGAAACACTCATCGAATGATTGCCCGCCCGAATCAGTGGCCAGCAGGCTGGCCTGGCTGCCCAGGTAACGCGACAGCGGTTCCACCAGCGGCCAGGCCTCGGGTGTGGTGTACAGGTGTTCCACGGCTTCGAAGTCGCAATGCAGGTCCAGCACCATGTCGGCATCGCAGGCCAGCCGTTGCAGGGTCAGGCGCTGGGATTGCAGTTGCGTGGTCGGCAACTGCCGGGCCAGCGCATCGCGCAGGCTGCAGCGGATGATCTCGACGTTGGTCTGGGCATCGTCCCCGAGCAATGGCTCGACCTCAGCCGCCACTTCGGCGCTGACGTCGACGAACAGGCGGTTGAAGTTCTGCCCGCTCTCCAGCTCGTAGCGCCCCAGCGGGGTGTCCATCAGCACCTGTTCCAGGCCGATCGGGTTGGCCATTGGCACCACGACGATTTCACTGTTGAGCTTGCCGGCGGTTTCCAGCTCGGCCAGGCGTTGGCGCAGGTGGTGCGCCACCAGCATGCCCGGTAACTCATCGGCATGCAGCGACGCCTGAATGTAGACCTTGGCGCCGCTGTCCTGGGGACCGTAGTGAAAACTGTGGATTTGTCGCGCAGTGCCCGGCACGGGTGCGATCAGAGAATGAATACGTTGTTCCATGACAGCCTCAGTGCGCCGGACCCAGGAACGCCAGCCAGCGGCGTTCGGCCAACCGGAACAGGCCGACCACGGTGAAGGTGATGCACAGGTAGATGACGGCGGCGATGCCGTAGGATTGGAACGTCAGGAAGGTGGCCGAGTTGGCGTCGCGGGCGACCTTGAGGATGTCCGGGATGGTAGCGGTGAAGGCCACGGTGGTGGAGTGCAGCATCAGGATCACTTCGTTGCTGTAGAACGGCAGCGAACGGCGCAAGGCCGAAGGCATGATCACGTAGGCATAGAGCTTCCAGCCGCGCAGGCCGTACGCCTTGGCGGCCTCGACTTCACCGTGGTTCATGCTGCGGATGGCGCCGGCGAAGATCTCCGTGGTGTAGGCACAGGTGTTCAGGGCGAAAGCGAGGATGGTGCAGTTCATGGCGTCGCGAAAGAACGCATTGAGCACAGGCTGCTCGCGCACCGCAGCAATGCTGTAGATGCCGGTGTAGCAGATCAGCAACTGGATGTAGAGTGGTGTTCCGCGAAACAGGTAGGTGTAGAACTGCACCGGCCAGCGCACATAAGGCCGTGGCGACACCCGGGCAATGGACAGCGGGATGGACACGACGAACCCGAACAGCAGGGCCGCGCTCAGCAGCCACAGGGTCATGGCCAGCCCGGTGATGTTCTGGCCGTCGGAGTAAAGGAACGGGCGCCAGTAGTCCTGCAGGATTTCAATCATCGTACGGCCTCCCGGGTGCCAGCACTGTAGCGTCGTTCAAGCATGCGCAGCACGATGTTCGAGGCGCTGGTGATCAACAGATAAATGACGGCCGCCAGGACCAGAAAGTAGAACAGCTGATAGGTACTCTTGCCGGCATCCTGGGACGCCTTGACCAGGTCTGCCAGGCCGATGATCGACACCAGCGCCGTGGCCTTGAGGATCACCATCCAGTTATTGCCCAGGCCCGGCAGGGCGTAGCGCATCATTTGCGGGAAGATCACGTAGCGAAACCGCTGGGTCCGGCTCAGGCCATAGGCCGTGGCTGCTTCCAGCTGACCCTTGGACACGGCGAGGATGGCGCCGCGGAAGGTCTCGGTGAAATAGGCACCGTAGATGAAGCCTAAAGTGATCACGCCCGCGGCGAACGGGTCGATCTCGATGTAGTCCCAGCCCACCGCGTCGGTGAAGCTGTTCAGCCCGGTCTGCAGGCTATAGAAAATCAGCAGCATCAGCACCAGGTCCGGCACGCCGCGAATCAGGGTGGTGTACACCTGAGCCGGCATGCGCAGCAGTGCGACGCTGGATAATTTGGCACTGGCGCCCAGCAGGCCGAGCACAACGCTCACCAGCAGCGACAGGAAGGATAATTTGATGGTCATCCAGGTGCCTTGCAACAGCAGCGGGCCGAAACCCTTCAAGCTGAATGCGGCAAGCCCCAGGTGCTGCAAAAGGTCATCGAACATGAATCAGGCCTTTGCCGGTCAAAAAAACGCCCACGCTCTCGCGAGCCGTGGGCGTCGTTACGCGCTCTTACTTGCCGCTGTACAGGTTCAGGTCACCGAAGTGCTTCTTCTGGATCGTGTCGTAGGTACCGTCGGCGTGTAACGCTTTGATACCCTTGTCGAGCAGGGCTTTCAGGTCTTTGTTACCTTTGGAGATACCCACGGCGGTCTTGGCCGGCAACAGTGGATCGTCGATCGGCTTGCTGACTTCATAGTCAGCGCCTTGTGGCGACTTCAGGAAGCCCAGGTCGGCCTGGAGCATGTCTTGCACGGAAGCGTCGAGACGACCGGAGACCAGGTCGGCGTAAACCTGGTCCTGGTTGGCGTACGCCTGGGTCTTGACCCCGGCCTTGTCGAGCACGGCCTTGGCGTAGGCCTCTTGAATGGTGCCTTGTTCGTAGCCGACGGTCTTGCCTTTCAGGCTGGCGACGTCGGTAGTGATGCCTGCACCTTTCTTGAACACCAGCGCAGTCGGGCCGGAGAACAGTTCGCTGGAGAAGTCGATGACTTTCTCACGGGCTTCGGTCACGGTCATCGACGAAATCACGCCGTCGAACTTGTTGGCCTTGAGGCCGGGAATCATGCCGTCGAAATCGCTTTCGACCCATTTGCACTTGACCTTCAGCTCGGCGCAGATGGCGTTGCCCAGGTCGATATCAAAGCCTTGCAGGCTACCGTCAGCGGCTTTCGATTCGAAGGGAGCGTAGGATGGATCGACCCCAAAACGCAGTTCCTTGTAGTCCTTCGCCATGGCGCCTGCGGCGGAGAAAGCCAGGGCCAGCGCAGAAAGGGTCAGCAATGCTTTTTTCATTGTGCAGTCCTTAAAACCATTAGATGCGTGCAGGGCACGCGACGCTCGTTACCGGCAAATGCCAGACGCTATTTTGACAGCAATTTTCGCACCATAGTCCACAAACGATCGTTTAAATGGCTTGGGCGCATGCAGACGGGCTGGCCCCTGCGCACGAAAACGGTCACCCGTGAAACAGTGCTCCGTTATGGTGCGTCAGGCCAGCAGATCCTGCAGGGTGGCGAGACTGTCGGCTTCGTCGACGGATTTGTCCAGTCGCCAGCGCAACATGCGCGGAAAACGTACGGCAATGCCGCTTTTATGACGTTTTGACAGGGCAATGCCCTCGAAGCCCAGTTCGAAAACCAAGGTGGGAGTGACACTGCGCACCGGGCCGAACTTCTCGACGGTGGTCTTGCGGACGATGGCATCGACCTTGCGCATTTCTTCGTCAGTGAGACCTGAATAGGCCTTGGCGAACGGTACCAAGGTGCGCTGCGGGCTGCCGGGCGGGTTGTCCCAGACGGCGAACGTGTAGTCACTGTACAGGCTGGCACGGCGGCCGTGCCCGGCCTGGGCGTAGATGAGCACGGCATCGACGCTGAACGGGTCGACTTTCCATTTCCACCACACGCCCATGTCCTTGGTGCGGCCCACGCCGTACAGGGAGTCGCGGGCCTTGAGCATCATGCCCTCGACGCCGAGGCGGCGGGATGCCTCGCGTTGGGTGGCGAGGTCGGCCCAGGTTTCGCCGGTCAATACGGGCGACAGTTGCAGGCAGGGGGCGGCGGCCTGAAGGAGCACCTGTTCAAGCTGCTGGCGCCGTTCCTGTTGTGAGCGACTGCGCCAATCGTGGCCCTGCCATTCGAGCAAGTCATAGACGAGCACCGCCACCGGCACGTCCTCAAGGATTTTCTTGCCCAGGGTCTTGCGGCCGATACGCTGCTGGAGCAGGGCGAAAGGCTGCACAGAGGGCGCCGCGGCCTCGTCAGACGCTTTCCAGACGACGATCTCGCCATCGATCACGGTGCCGTCCGGCAAGGACTCGACCAGTGAGTGCAGCTCCGGGAAGCGTTCGCTGACCAGCTCCTCACCCCGGGACCAGATCCACAGACGTCCCTCGCGTTTGACCAATTGCGCGCGGATGCCGTCCCACTTCCACTCCACCTGCCAGTCTTCGACCGCGCCCAACAGAACGTCGAATTGATCGGCCGGCTGTTGCAGCGAATGGGCGAGGAAGAATTGATACGGCTGGCCGCCGCGCTGGGCGTGTTCGTCGGCCGACTCCGGGGCGATCAATTTGAGATACCGCTCGGCCGTGGGCTGATGGGACAGGTCGGTATAGCCGACCATGCGTTGGGCCACGCGCTTGCTGTCCAGATCGGCCATCTGCGCCAAGGCGCGGGTGACCAGCAGTTTCGACACGCCGACGCGAAAGCTGCCAGTAATGAGCTTCAGGCAGACCATCAGGCTTTGTTGATCCAGCTGCGCCCAGAGCGGCGGCAGACGTTCGCCCAGCGCCTCCGGCGACAGGCCGCGCAACGGCAACAGTAGTTCCTCCAGCCAGAACGCCAGCCCGGCGTCAGAGCTGTGGGGGTTCTCGGGCAGCAGCAGGGAGAATGTTTCGGCCATGTCGCCCACCGCCTGATAGCTCTCTTCGAACAGCCATTCGGGCAGGCCGGACAGCCGTACCGCCAGTTCGCGCAGCAGGCGCGACGGCACCAGTTGCCGAGGGCGGCCGCCGGCCAGAAAATAGACGGCCCAGGCGGCATCGGCTGGGGCAGCATGGACGAAATAGTCTTGCAGGGCGGCCAGCTTGGCGTTGCTGGAAGTGGTGGCGTCGAGGCGACTGTAGAGTTCGGCGAAGGCTTTCATGATGTCACCGTCTCCTCGCTGACGGCTTCTTCCTCATCGCCGTACTCGGTGATGAAGCCGGCGGCATCCAGACCCAATTCGCGCAGATAGCGCACCAGAATGGCTACGGAGCCATGGGTGACCATCACGCGCTCGGCGCCGGTTTGCTCGATGGCCCACAACAGGCCGGGCCAGTCGGCATGGTCGGAGAGAATGAAACCCCGGTCCACGCCACGGCGTCGGCGGCTACCCCGCAAACGCATCCAGCCGCTGGCGAAGGCGTCACTGTACTCGCCAAAACGACGCATCCAGGTGCTGCCGCCGGCGGCGGGCGGGGCGAGGACCAACGCCTGGCGCAAGGCCGGATCGGTCTTCTTGAAGTCCCCCGCATAGTGGGTCTCGGGAATGTAGATGCCGGCTTCGCGGTAGACCCGGTTCAGCGGCTCGACCGCGCCATGCACCAGAATCGGGCCGATGCTGGCATCGATGCCGTGGAGGATGCGCTGGGCCTTGCCGAACGAATAGGCAAACAACACGCTGGCCTTGCCAGCGGCAGCGTTGGCTCGCCACCACTGGTTGATCTCGGCGAAGATCTGCGCCTGGGGCTGCCAGCGATAGATCGGCAGGCCGAAGGTCGATTCGGTAATGAAGGTGTGGCAGCGCACGGGCTCGAACGGCTCACAGGTGCCGTCGGGCTCGACCTTGTAGTCCCCCGACGCGACCCAGACCTCGCCCTGGTATTCCAGGCGCACCTGGGCCGAACCGAGCACGTGGCCGGCGGGGTGGAAACTTAAGGTGACACCGTGATGTACCAGGCGCTCGCCGTAGGCCAGGGTCTGCAGGTTGATGTCCTGGCCCAGTCGGGAGCGCAGGATACCTTCGCCAGGCCTGGCTGCCAGGTAGTGCTGGTTGCCGGTGCGCGCGTGATCGCCATGGGCGTGGGTGATGACCGAGCGTTCCACGGGGCGCCATGGGTCGATATAGAAATCCCCGGCAGTGCAATACAGGCCTTCGGGCCGGGCGACGACAAGATCCATGGGTGGGACCGCTCAGGTGGGCTTGTCGGTTTTGAGGTGGGGGTGGGGGGAAACGTTCAGTGTGAATCCGGGATGTTGTCAGGCGCGACGGCAGGCCTCATCGCGAGCAAGCTTTGCTCCCACAGGGTTGGCTTGCGATCTCGGTCTGAAGATCGCCCTGTGGGAGACTTCATGGCTCAACACAACCGGCGTAGGAGCAGA